>NZ_CP061947.1:1442500-2885000 GCF_014838715.1 Algoriphagus sp. Y33
CTTTTTCGAAAGGTTGTGCTTCTACAACTTTTCTCCAGGGGAAATTGAAATGTTCAGGAACGCCGGTGATTCGAAGGGTTTTCATGTGTTTATAATTTGTTTCAATGCCTGCCCCGACCAGTCGGGGCAGGCATTGAAATCTTGCAAGAATAAGTAACCTACTGCGCGATGTTTTTCGTCACGCTCGGTATCATTGGTCTGGATTTCAGTTAGTGTAAAGGTAAGAACCGAAAATCAAATAGAATTTCCATTCAAAGAAATCCTCTGGAATTAGTCATGGGCAGCTTTTCGGTCTGTAATCAGCAGATTGCTTAGACCTGCTAGAATCAAGAGTGTTCCGGCCAAGAGCATGGTGTTGATTACAGCCTCACCGAAAAGTAATTTATAGAGGAAATTGACCCCACCCGCTGCCGCAATGATCTGGGGAATAACGATGAACATATTAAAAATCCCCATGTAAATCCCCATTTTTTGCGGATTTACCGAACTGGAAAGCATGGCATAAGGCATAGATAGCATACTTGCCCAGGCGATTCCGACTAATCCAAAGCAGATATGAAGCATCCATGGTTCTGTAATGAAATATATTAAGATAAATCCTGCTCCTCCTGCCACTAGGCTTGTGAGATGAAGAAGTTTTCGGTTGATTCTGTATTTACTGGTGAACACTGATAAGATCAGTGCCGCAAACATGGACACTAATCCATAGGTTCCTAAATAATTTCCCACACTGTCAGCAGCGTTATTGTAAGCGGCCGAACTGGTGTCAGTAGCTCTAAATATGTGCTCAGTAATCGCAGGTGTAGCAAAACTCCACATGGTGAAGAAAGCAAACCAAGAAAAAAATTGAACTACTCCGAGCTGCTTCATGACTACGGGCATATCTGAAATACTTCTTAAAATTTCTTTTACCCCCTTTAACAATCCCTGACTGTTAGCTTTCTGATGTTTAAAACCAGCTATGTCTTCGGGTGGATATTCTTTGGTTTTTATAATGGTGTATAGAATAGACGAGAATAGGACGAAAGCTCCAATGGCAAAAGCATATTTCACCGAATCAGGGACTATACCTTCAGGAGCCGTATTCGGTACACCCAGCCGAGTTATTATCCATGGTAGATTCGACGCGACCCAAGTGCCTGTGCCTATAATCAGCGTCTGCACCACAAAGCCATAGGAACGTTGGGAATCAGGAAGTTTATCAGCCACCAAAGCGCGAAAAGGCTCCATGCTGATATTGATTGAGGCATCAAGAATCCATAAGGCTCCCGCAGCCATCCAAAGTGTAGATGAATAGGGGGTGAAAAACAGCGCAATAGAACTCAGCAAGGCCCCAACAAAAAAGAAAGGCTTTCTTCTCCCAAATCGATTGTGCCAGGTGCGGTCACTCATGTACCCTACTATAGGCTGAATCAATAGTCCCGTCAGAGGAGCAGCTATCCAAAGCATGGGAAAAGCGTCTTTGTCAGCACCCAGTGTCTGAAAGATTCTGGACATAAATCCTCCCTGTAGCGCAAAGCCAAATTGAATTCCCAGCATGCCAAAACTCATGTTCCAGATTTGCCGGAAATCTAACTTCTTTTTAAAGTTGGTCATTTGGGTGATTTAAGGAATAGTAGCTCGATTTTCTGGTTAATCTAAATCACAGATTTCAACTTTATGTGATTCGATTTTTATATCCATGTATTTCAAATTGGGAATGGATAAATGTGGAAAGCGCATATCCGGCAGAGGATCAAAGTCACTCAATTTATCCAAAAACGCAAAACTTTCTTTATACACGCTAATTGTTTTTTTGTTCAGAATAGCACGGTCGGTCGAGAAGCCGTGAAGGTATATTCTGAATGTTTTAAACTGACAGGGGTAATTCCCCTTCGTTTCGCTGATGGTTAATTTTGATTCATTCGGGGAGTATCTGAATACACGCTCCAGATACTTTCCCGACTTATAATCCAGACTTTCCCCGTCATCTTCATAGTGGATGTATTCACTGCCCTGATTGCCTCCATACAGGTGGATTCTAAGAATCCCGTCATTTATTGCCCCTGTATGGGCTATGTCGTTTTGTAGAGCCAGTATACTTCCTGCCTTGACGAAAACGGGTAGATTATTCAAAGGACAATCTTGGTAAATAACCTGATTTCCATTATAAGTTTGGTCAGTGAAAAAGTAATACCAATCTCCTTTTGGCAAATACACCTTAGTGATTTCCTTATAGCTTTCTACAGGAGCTATCATAAAAGTGTCGCAGAATAGGTATTGATTTTGGTATGCAGGAAGGTAAACCAATGGATCTGCGGAATAATCTACAGCCAAGCTAGCAGCTATGGGTAGCCCGGTATGGCTGCTTTGCCGAAATTTGCTGTAAAGTGTAGGGAGCAAGTTGTATCTCAACTTCATATAAGTTCTGGAGATCTCTTCCACTTCTTCGCCAAAAGCCCAAGGTTCGGCATCATTGCTGTTGATCATGGAATGGGCACGAAAGAGTGGTGAGAATGTGCCAATACTCATCCATCGGGCATAAAGTGATTTGGTAGCTTCTCCGGCAAACCCTCCGAGATCATAGCCGGAAAATGGGATTCCGCTTAATCCAAGACTATTGACTAACCGGACTCCTGCGATCATATGCTCTTCAGTGGAGACATTGTCCCCGGTCCAGATGGCCGCATAGCGCTGAACACCCGCAAATCCCGATCTTGTCAATACAAATGGACGCTGATTGGGAAGGTTGGCGGAAGAGCCTTCCTGTGTGCTTTTCGCCATCTGCATCCCATAAATATTCCGGGCTTTTCGGTGTGAAGCTGTATTCCCTTCATACTCAAACTCGATCAAATTTGGGGTAAACTGACCCCAAGAAGCAGGTTCGTTCATATCTGTCCAGAATCCGTCTACCCCGGCTTCTGTGTAAAAAACCATTTTCTCCATCCACCATGCCCGGGTTTTGGGATTGGTGAAGTCAGGAAAAGCGCAAGGGCCAGGCCAGACTTGTGCTATGTATTCTTTTCCGTCCGGATAGCTGACAAATAATCCCTGTGATTTCCCTTCATCGTAAGGAATATATCCTGCCTCTGTTTTTATTCCCGGATCTAAGATGACCACCACTCTAAATCCTTTTTTCTTAAGCTTCGAGATGAGACCCTTAGCATCTGGAAATTTCTCCCCGTCAAAAGTAAATACCTTATAATGCTCCATATGGTGAATATCCAAGTAGATTACATCGGCAGGCATTTCTTTATCCCGGAACGTATTGGCTAAGGTAAGTACTTCCTTGTCCGGATAATATGAATACCGGCACTGCTGGTAGCCTAGAGCCCATTTGGGAGGCATTTCCATTGTTCCTGTCAGTTCTGTATAGCTGCTGATTATTCCGGCGACAGTAGGCTGGTGGATAAAGTAATAGTCCATGTCCCCATCTTCCGCATTGAAGTACATAAATCGATCTGTGGAGGCTCCAAAGTTGAAAACGCTTTTATGGGTGTTGTCAAGGTAGATTCCGTAGGCTTTCCCCTCCTTTATTCCTATGTAAAATGGAATACTCGCATACAGAGGATCATCACTGATCCCATAGCCGAAGTAATCTGTATTCCAATTGGTGTATGCCCGTCCCGCTCTGTTGAGATTTCCTGTCTTTTCCCCAAGACCAATAAACTTCTCATTGGACCGAAGCTCCTTGTAGCAAGTGACTTCTGTACCTATCCAGGAAATCCCCAATGAATCATCCTTATTGAGCAGTGTGCCACTTGTATCATAAAATGAACATATTCCATTCTGGAAGTCAAATTGCAAATGAATCTTTGAAGTTTTGAGGTGGATTGAAGTTTCTTTTTCTTCAAGTGTAAACTCAACCGTTTTAGGCAGGGCTATGACTGAGTAGGGATTGGGATCAAAGGTAGAATTCCGTGACGCTTGAACCCTGATAATTCCATCCCGGACCACACTTAATCTGACTTGGGCTATTTTGCTGTAAGCGACAAAGCCACTTTCATTTTTTGCCCAATTTTCTATTTTCCCCAGAGAGAGATATCGTGAAGAAGATAGGTGTTGGAGAGATGGTTCTTGCAGATTGTGGGGCATGTATCAATTGCTCTTAATGGTTAGAAGCGCAACTAATTTAGAACCAAAACCGGATCATAAAAACTTTGGAATTGGCAGGAAGCCAATAAATCGACAACAGGAAAAAGCAAGATATGCCTTGGATCGAAAATCAGCCCTATTCAAACGTTTGCAACTTTCGGTAGAAAAAAGTTTTACTTTTTTCTAAAATCTTTTTGAAGAATCCCTTTCCATCAGTTTTGTCTCCAAAATCAAGGTTTGCTCCATAGTTTTGGGATCAAGCTTTTTCTCGATGATGTCAAGCAAGATCTCCGTGGCTTTAGCTCCCATCGTAAATCCCGGCTGTGATACAGATGAAAGCTGCGGGTCGAGCATGGCGCAGAACTGCCAATCTGAGAAGCCAACAATCCCAACTTCCAATGGGATTTTCAAACCTGCATCCCGACAGGCCATCATTGCTCCGACAGCTCCAATGTCATTGCAGGAAAAAAATGCGTCGGGCCGCTCCGGAAGAGAATCCAGCAAGCCTGCAACCATATCCCTGCCTTCTTCTAAGGTTCCCAAGGGACATGAAACAATGTGTGCGGGATTGACGGAGATCCCATTTTTCTGCAATGCAGCTTTATATCCATTTTCCCTGTCTATGCTTATTTTAAGGGTTTTTGGTCCAGCTAGGTGTACGATATTCTTGTAGCCTTGACTGATCAGATGTGCCGTAGCATCGTATGCCCCCCGGTAATCATCCACCATGACATTAATCGCATTCGGAATAGCGGGTGCACGGTCAAAAAACACGATAGGGAATCCCTGATCCAGTACCTTTGTAAAGTGATCGAAATCCTTTGTCTCCTTAGAATAACTCACCAAAACCCCATCGATTTGGTTAGAAAGCATGGTTTCTATGCTCGATATCTCCCTGCTTAATTTTTCATTGGACTGGGAAAGAATGACATTATACCCTCTGGAATTGGCGATTTCCTCTATGCCGCTAATCACTGTGGAGAAGAAAAAATGAACTACTTCAGGGATGATTACTCCTATGGTAAATGACCTGCTTTTGCGAAGCGATAAGGCAATGGCATTTGGACGGTAGTTCAATCTTTCGGCAACTTCTTTTACTTTTCGCTTCGTCTCACTATTAATCCCGGGGTAATCTTTCAGTGCTCTGGAGATAGTGGAAACCGAAAGATTCAACTCGCGTGCGATATCTTTTATTGTAGCTTGACCTAGTTTCATATGTGAATAAGTAAGTATAAAAAGTAAAGTAGTTATTAACCTAGACTGGCCTCCAAGCTATAGATTTTTGAGGAAAATCAAGTAAATGCCAGGGAAATGAATTTTCCAGGCATTTCTCTTTCTGCAAGTTTTATAAGGATGGGAAATCGCATTACTTGCTTAGCTAAACTCAAAAAATTTTTCAATTCATTCAATTTTTCTAAATCTACTGTTTTGGAATCGATTGCACACGGATAAATACTTTTAAGAAGGATATTTTAGAATTGGATGTGGGGAATTATAAGGAAGGGATTTATATCTTTGGAGCCTACGTTAGAGAGGCGGAGCCTTTATTGACGTATAAAATTGAAATAAACAAACCTAATAACACATGAAATTTAAACCTGGAGTAAAATACGGTGAAGAACTTCGAGATCTTTATGCTTACGCTAAAGAGAATGAGTTCGCAATGCCTGCGGTAAATGTGATCAACACCAATTCGGTGAATGCAGTACTTGAGACTGCCAAAAAACTGAATTCTCCCGTGATCATTCAGTTCTCTAATGGCGGAGCACAGTTTTTTGCAGGAAAATCTCTGGCAAACGATAAGCAGCAGGCAAGCATCGCAGGCGGTATCTCAGGTGCGCACCACGTGCATTTGATGGCTGAAGCGTATGGTGTGCCGGTTATTCTACACACAGATCACGCAGCTAAGAAATTGTTACCGTGGATTGACGGACTTTTGGACGCAGGTAAGGCTTATTATGCTACGCATAAAAGACCTTTGTATAGCTCCCATATGTTGGATCTTTCTGAAGAGCCTTTGGAAGAAAATGTAGAGATTTCTTGTAACTACTTCAAAGAATTCGAAAAGCTTGAGATGGCTATCGAAATCGAATTGGGAGTAACAGGCGGAGAAGAAGATGGTGTGGATAACACTGATATTGATTCTTCTAAGCTTTATACTCAGCCTGAGGAAGTAGCTTATGCATACGAGCACTTGAAAGAAGTCGGTGATCTGTTTACTATAGCTGCTGCTTTCGGTAATGTACATGGTGTATATAAGCCAGGCAACGTTAGCTTGAAGCCAATCATCCTGAAAAACTCTCAGGATTTCATCAAAGAAAAGCATGGCTTGACAGGTAAGCCGCTGAACTTTGTATTCCATGGTGGATCCGGATCTACAGTAGAGGAGATCAGAGAAGCTAATAGCTACGGCTCTATCAAGATGAATATCGATACAGATATGCAGTGGGCATTCTGGGAAGGTATCTTGAATAACTACAAAAAGAATGAGGCTTATCTTCAGACTCAACTGGGTAATCCGGACGGTGCTGATAGTCCTAATAAAAAATATTACGATCCAAGAAATTGGTTGCGTAAAGGTGAAGAGAATTTCGTGAAGCGTCTTGAGCTTGCATTTGACATGCTTAATGCGGTAAACAGAAATTAATTTCTTCTATTCTAAGTTGAGAATTCAAAAAAGCCACCTGCTAAGGGTGGCTTTTTCAGTTATGGACAATAAGGTCGACCGCAGTTGGTGACAGTGACTTTGAAAATTATAGTATTTTTTATATGTGTATTCGCATGAATGCACGTACTAGAATTATATCTGGTGCTGGCCTAATAAAATCCCCCTAGCCCCCTTTTAGAAAGGGGAAATTGCCAAATTTGAACTTCTAGCATTAATTCAAAGTACATACGTTCAATTAAGCGGATACACATAATTTTTTAAACCTACGGAATTGAAACAAACTTAGCCTGGAGTCGAAGACGGATGCCAGCTAACGAATCTTTATAAGCTGTAACGTCTATCCCGGATTAGTTATTTGCTTTGCTCGATCTCATCTTGCAATTGTTTCAATTGACTGGCTGCTGTTTCATTGTCCGGTTCCAGTTCTATGACACGTTTAAACAGTTGGATAGCCCGATCTTTCTGGTTATCATCCATAAGGGCTTCTCCATAGCTATGAAGCACATTTGGAGAGTAAGGGAATATTACCGAGTTGATCTCAAATGTCAGTAATGCCTCTGGCATTCGACCGGAATATTTAAATACATAGCCTAGCGTATTTAATTCTTTTTCTTTCCCAACCAACCTGTAAACATTGTTGAAGTGAGTTTGTACATTTCTATAAACCGAATCCATTGGTTCTGACTCAAATAATTCAAGAAGGTATGTGGCAGCCCTGTAATTAGGTTCAGATGCATAGCCTAACCCAATTTGCGCTAAATCTGTCTCCAGGTCATTGACTGGGAACTCGACAATCCTAGAGAACTCTTTTCCCTCTTTTGTGAAAATGAAAGTTGGTACCCGATGAATTAATTTTCCTTTTTCCTCTCCGTTTGGCCCTTGTTTATAAAATTCTTGCCCATCATAAAGTGCAGTGAATTTTAACTGGCTCTCCTCTAGCCCCAGTTCATTCCAAAGTTTAACAAATTGCGGTACCCAACGTTTGCTGTCCCCACACCAAGTCCCGAGAAATATTTCAACTTCTGAATTTTCAAATGCATTTTTCCAATCTGTATTTTTCCCGGAAAGGTTAAATAAACGTTCATTCTCAACATACCAAGTTTGATAAGAGCTATCAGATTTTAGGATTTCTAGCTCAAATTCCCCGGCCAGATGTTTATCTCCGGCAGCATTTAAATAAGTCTTTGGGGTTTGCGCCACTAGAATGGATGAAAGAAATAAAAATAGCGCGATAAGAAAATAGTTCTTCATGAGGTAGTTATAAGATTGGAACTGAACAAAAATCCAAAATAACGCAAAAAGTCCAAGCTGATGAGCTTGGACTGTGATTTTTCTAATAGTTGAGGGTAATTAAGTAGACAAAATCTTCGCTACACGGAAATCATCCTCATCCACCGATTTATCATCGACAATTGCTTTTTTGATAGGAGTATAAACTACTTTGTTGTTTATCAAACCCGCCATCACGTCATATTTGCCCTGAAGAAGCCCTTCTACAGCCGCTACACCAAGTTTGGAGGCGAGTAGACGGTCATATGAGCTAGGGGATCCGCCGCGCTGTAAGTGGCCAAGAATAGTAACTTTGATGTCATAGTAGGGGAGGTGCTTTTTAACTAGAGAAGCGATTTCATTTGCCCCACCGCTTTTTCCGCCTTCCGCCACGATCACTATATTTGATGCTTTTTTGGCTTTGGTTCTGATTCTCAACTTGTCTACCAAGTGCTCAATCGGCATTTTTTTCTCCGGAATTAAAATAGCCGCCGCAGCACTTCCGATTCCAGCATTGATTGCAATAAATCCTGCATCTCTTCCCATAACTTCCACAAAGAAAAGCCTGTCGTGTGAGGTGGCAGTATCACGAATCTTGTCAATTGCCTCGATGGCAGTATTACATGCTGTATCAAAACCTATGGTGGAATCTGTACCTGAAAGATCGTTGTCTATCGTACCGGGTAGTCCAATAGCCGGGATTCCAAATTCCTTATAGAACAAGTGGGCTCCTGTAAGTGATCCATCACCCCCTATAACGACCAAGGCATCTATTCCATGGGATTTTAGGTTGTTGTAGGCGGTTTGACGCCCTTCAGGAGTACGGAATTCAGCGCTTCTGGCAGACTTCAGGAAAGTTCCGCCGCGTTCCAGTACATGTGTGATATGCTTGGAATCCAGCTTTTTGATATCATTTTGGATCATACCTTCGTAGCCGCGGTAGATTCCATACATTTCTAAGTCGTAATACAATCCGGCTCTTACTACGGCTCGGATTGCGGCATTCATCCCCGGGGAGTCACCTCCAGAAGTCAAAACACCGATTTTTTTAATGGTTTTAGGTTCCATTTTAGGTTTGAGTGAAGGCTTTAAACATTAATTCGGCAGAGGCCGGATTGGTTGCCAATGGGATATTGTGTACATCACAAATTCGCATAAGCATTTGCACATCCGGTTCGTGCGGATGCTTGTCAAGTGGATCTCTGAAGAAAACAACCATCGCCAGTTCTTTCTGAGCAGCCATAGCTGCAATCTGAGCATCACCCCCAAATGGTCCTGAGAGTAACTTTTGAACAACAAATCCTGCTTTTTCTATATGAGATCCTGTGGTGCCGGTAGCCACCAATTCCACGTCTGCCTGATGCAGTCTTTCACGGAATCCACTTAAAAAATGAACCATGTCGGCTTTTTTTCCATCATGGGCTATAAGAGCAATTTTCATTAACTATAGTGTAATAGGTTCGTGCCAAAGTTAGGAAAAATTCTTTCCCTGACGGCTTAGCATTGGTTATTTAAAGGCTTCTTAATGTTCAGTTCAAATCATTTTTTCCAAATAGAACAGAAAAGTGTATTCAAGTGCCAACTCTTTTAGCGAGTTGAATCTACCTGAAGCACCTCCATGTCCTGCTTCCATATTGGTGTGTAGGAATAAGAGTTTAGAGTCTGTTTTCAATTCCCTGAGTTTCGCCACCCACTTGGTAGGTTCCCAATACTGCACTTGGCTATCATGTAGACCGGAAGTGATGAGTAGATTCGGGTAGTCCTTAGTTTCCACATTATCATAAGGGGAGTAAGAAAGCATGTAGTCGTAATATTCCTTATCCTTGGGATTGCCCCATTCTTGAAATTCACCTGTAGTCAACGGAATACTTTCGTCCAGCATGGTAGTTACCACATCCACAAAAGGTACTGCTGCAATCAGTCCATTGAACAAATCAGGGCGTAAATTCATCACCGCACCCATCAGCAATCCTCCTGCACTTCCTCCCATGGCGTACAGATGCTCCTGTGAAGTATAGCTCTCTGCGATCAAATGCTCTGCACAAGCGATGTAATCGGTGAAGGTGTTTCGCTTTTTTAGCATTTTTCCATCCTCATACCAGCCACGTCCCAAATCTTCCCCGCCACGGATGTGTGCTATTGCAAATACAAATCCTCTATCCAATAAGCTCAATCGGCTACTGGAAAAATAGGCATCCATGCTGTAGCCGTAAGATCCATAAGAATAGAGTAGTAAAGGGTTGGAGCCGTCAGGGGTGAATTTATCGATTTTGTATACCAAAGAAATAGGAACCATGACTCCATCTGTAGCTTTTGCCCAGATTCTGGCGGAAGTATATGATGAAGCATCATAGCCGCCTATGATTTCTTGTTGCTTCAGCAACGTCTTCTCCTTAGTTACCATGTGGTAATCGAAGGTACTTGGAGGCGTTACGAGTGAATTGTAGCCAAAACGAAGGATCTGTGTGTCAAATTCCGGATTGGTGCTGATCCAAGCAGTGTAGGTCTCATCGTCAAACTCCAAGGAGTGTCCCGCTGTTCCGTCCCAAGGTGTGATGTTGATTTTACATAGACCGTTTGATCTCTCCTGTGTTACCAAGAAATATGAGAAAATATCAAAGTCCTCCAATAAAACCGATTCACGATGAGGGATCACATCCTCCCAATTTTCAAGTGAAGGACTGCCGATAGGAGCCTTGACAAGTTTGAAATTCTGCGCCTCATGATTTGTCCTGATCCAAAAATGATCCTCATAATGGTCAGCTGCATATTCCAAATGCGGAATTCTAGCCTGAAGCAATGTGAATTCTCCGGTAGGATTGGTAGCATCCAAAAAGCGCATTTCAGAAGAAATCGTGCTTTCGGAATGTATTAGTATATATTTTTCAGATTTGGTTTTGTGTACCACACAGGAGAATTCTTCATCCTTTTCCTCATAGATCAGGATATCATCTTCTGTAGAAGTGCCCAATTGATGCGAATAGATCTGATAGGAGCGAAGAGTCTCAGGGTCTTGTTTGGAGTAGAAAAGCGTTCTGTTATCTTCAGCCCATGCAAAGTTTCCAGTGATAGCAGAAATGTGGTCTGTGAGAATCTCACCCGTTTCGAGGTTCTTGAAGTGGATTTCATAGATTCTGCGCCCTACTTCATCGACCGCAAAGGCCAGAACCTTCAGATCAGAAGAAGCCGCTGTGCCGCCTACCTGATAATAAGCTTTGCCTTCAGCAAGTAAATTGACATCAAGAAAGATCTCCTCGGTAGCATTCAGACTACCTTTCTTGCGACAATACAAGGGATATTCTCCCCCCGTCTTGTATTTGATGTACCAGTAATATCCTGATTTCAGGTAAGGAACACTTTCGTCGTCTTCTTTGATACGCCCTTTCATTTCTTGGAATAATTTCTCCTGAAATTCTTCCGTGGACTTTAGGCTTGCTTTGAGGTATTCGTTCTCCGCATTTAGGTATTCTATGACTTCCGGGTTTTCCCGCTCGCGCATCCAATAATAATTGTCAGTGCGCTGATGACCATGTGCTTCTAAGAGCTGAGCTATCTTTTTGGCTTGTGGTGCCTGCATTTTCTAGAATAGTTAAGGTTGCAATGTTAAGGAAAAAAATGGGAGTAGAGTTCTCTTAGTTGAGAGAAATTAGGTGTTTATAAGTGGTTTTTATCAATTAAAATATTGTGGAAATCTCTTCTGCTCTTGGATAGAAATAAATTTTTCGAAATATTCAGTAAATAATTCAACCATTAACCAAATTTCTATGGGATTTCTAAAAGAGTTTAAAGAGTTTGCTGTCAAAGGCAATGTGATCGATCTGGCCGTAGCGGTAATCATCGGCGGAGCTTTTGGTAAGATTGTAGCATCTTTTGTGAAAGACATCGTAATGCCACCAATTGGGGTTTTGCTTGGAGGTGTAGAGTTTACTGATCTAGCATTGGTTTTAAAGGAAAACAGTGTCGGGCCAGCCGGTGAAGAACTAGGGCCTGTGTTATTGACTTATGGTATTTTTATACAAAATGTAGTCGATTTCTTAATTATTGCAATAGTGATTTTTCTAGCAGTTAAGGGGATCAATAGTCTGAAGAAGAAGGAGGAAGTAAAGCCTACTCCTCCACCTGCGCCACCGAAATCGGAAGTGCTACTTGAAGAAATTAGAGACCTTTTGAAAAAAGACAAATTATAAAAAAAGCGGCTTAGAGCCGCTTTTTTACTTTTTGCCATCTTCTCTTCGCCTTTGATAAATATGTCTTGCAAATTCCCTCGACAATCCATTCAACCGGATAATTTGATTATAGGTTAATACTCCGGATAGGTCTTTGACAAACTTCTCTTCATCCACGATCATTTTCCTTTGAAGTTCAAATTTCCGCGCAATTCTCGATTTGGCGTCTTCTTCGGATAATTGATCGTCCATTATTCTTCCCAAATCAAACATTTCTTTCAGATTTCTCTCTCTCAAATCATTGAAACCATTGAAAAGGGGCCAGAATTTCTGGGCCTGTTCAGGAGTTAGATCCAATCTTGTTGTGATAAAAGCGACTCTTGCGGCTTCTAATTTCTCACGATCATATTTCTCTCCTGTACGTTGGGCTTGGGTAGTCCCTATCATCAAGAAAAATATTAGTGCTAATAATAATGTGTGTTTTTTCATCGGATTGTAATTTGATTTTGAAGGCCCTAATCTGTCCCGAACCTGATTCAGGACTTGGCTACCGTCAGACAGGTAGCTTGACGGATACTCATCTCACTGATTTACAGTTAGAGCAAGGCTCGATTTCATATGCTTAATACCAATATTGATCATTATCATCCACCACGTCTACCTCGTACATCATTTCCTCTTCTATAATCTGATCCAATATTTCTTCAGGATTATCTACCATACTCAGTACATCCTCAGCAGTCCAATATTGGCTTTCTATATAGAAATTAACCTCTTCATCCATGGCTAGTGTTTCAAATTGCGAATCCTGAATATTGAACTGCCATACTGCCAGGCTTACTACAAGAATAGCAGAGGCGGCAGCGTACTTCATCCAGTTGGAAGACCGTGGAATGTTGATTCTATCCATAACGGCATCCGGGAGATCGTTAAAGTAATCGTCCGGAGCCTTGAAATCCTTGATTTTTGGAAGTTTTTGCATGGTATAAGTTTAGACTGGATTTGTGGCTAATAGTTTATTCTTTAGCTAAGGAAAGCTCGATTTTTTTCACGGCATGATGATAACTTGCCTTGAGGGCACCGATGCTGGTTCCCGTGATTTCGGATATTTCCTCATAGGTAAGATCTTCCTGATATTTTAGGTGGAATACGAGTCTTTGCTTGTCTGGCAGGGATAGTAAGGCCTTTTGCAGCAGGCGTTGAATTTCGTCTCCATCCATATTGCCCGGTTGGTCTATATAGGATTCCATTTTCTCCTGATGATCTTCAATAGAGAAGAAGAATCGCTTTTTTTTCTTCTGTAGAAAGCTAAGTGACTCATTTGTAGCAATTCGATACAGCCAGGTGAAAAGGCTGGATTTACCTTGAAACTTGTCAATGTAATGATGGGCTTTGATAAACGTGTTTTGGGTGATGTCATCGGCATCTTCATGAATCAAAACCATTCTTCTAATTACATGATACACCCGCTTTTGGTAAGCCAGAATTAGCTGCCTGAAACCCATGTCCCTAGTTTTGGGATTTTGGATGAGTTGGATGATTTTCTGGTCACCGTCTTTCTTCATTAGCCTTTTAGACCCAATTTAGGAAAAAGGGTTTATTAGACTAGGAATATAAACTCACTAAGCATTGATTTCCAGGCTTAAAAAAATGAAAAACAATTTATAGCTAGATCTCTAGAATATAATCCAGAATTCCTGCATTTTTTCCTTTTGGCCGAGTTACCATAAGCGGAATGCTGTCGTTGTATTGAATCAATCGCTCTGCCATACTTCCTATGAATAGAGCGGTGGCAGCTGTACGCCCCTTTGCTCCTATTATAATCCCATCGGCATCGATTTCTTTTGCCTTTGCCACGATTTCCTCAACGGGGTCATCATTGACGTCCTGGGTGTAGACGGGGATGATTTTATGACCTTTGGTGTCTATTTTCCGGATGAATTTTTTGTAATTGATCTCTGCGTGCATACGCATGATCTGGGTGAATTCTTCGTAGGTTTTTCCTGTATAATGATATCCGGAGGGAACAGTGAACACATTTTGACAGACGATTTCGAGTCCTCCGTGCTTTTCAGCAATCATAATAGCCTCTTCCAAGGCATCTTTGGAATAATCAGAAAAATCACTCGGAACCAGTAAACGTTGCATTTTGGTGGCAGAACCTTCCGGTACTATGAGTAAGGAGCAGCTGGCACGTCTGGCTAATCTGCTCGATGCTACGCCTGTGCCCGGAAGGTGGACTTTTCTACCAATCAGAATCATATCGGCAGATTTTTCTTCGGCAAGCTTTAAAATTTTCTTGGAGAGAGAGCCTTCCTTTACGATATAATTCAAAGATATGCCTTTAGGATTTTTGAAGTGCTCTTTGACCATTGATTCCATGGCTTCCTGTCTTTCATTAACCATGTTTTCCACCAAATTCGGAAACTCCTCAAGAACCTCTTTGGGAATGCTGAGGTTCTTTATCACATTTACGAAGTAGATTTTTTTGGTTTGGTTGACCTGAGCAATAAATGCTGCATGTTGAATCAAGGTTTGATCCAGGGATGTCTGATCTAGGCAAACGACCATTTTTTTAATCAAATACATAAAGCGTCAATGGTTTTAGGAATGCAAATTTACGAGTAAAATCGAGTAAAACTTTAGGGGGTGGATGAAATAAAATTTCGAGTAAGTCTGTTTTGCCGTTTGATTGCTTTGTGCTCTTGGTTAAATTAATGATTTTTCTTAAATATTATTCTGATATAAGCAGCTGAAGCCCACGTTTTTTTAATTTCTTCACCATACATTATCGGAATCATCTGCCAATTTTGCCAACCTGTCATGTAATAAATCGTATATTTGTACTGTCCGGGTCGCTGACATGTTCAAACTTCACAATTATCAATTTTACCGAGTGAAGCCCTTCCCAAAAACAGGCCTCACCCCGATATAAATCGGGGCCTCGATTCGCAAGAGTCAGGATAACAGTGGAAGTTTGCGGTTAACAGGCAGCTCAAATCTTGTCTTATAGGAGGTTTGCAACACTCTAAGACCCGGATTTTTTAGTTTTTTTAGCCGTGTGGGCATAGTGATTCTCGCAGAGCCCACAGTTAATTTTCTTGCAGCTTACCTGCCCACTGCTTCTTGTATAATCTTAATGCTCTCCGCCTGTTAAACTTTGAGGGTGTTACTCAGAACGTATTACCCTCTTTTTCACCCATTCCCATTCTTCAGTACCCACGCCCAACACTCTTGAGAAAAACAGGTATGTCCCCAGTACCAGTGTGCTAGTTACTATAATATCAGGAATAGGAGAAAGAGAAAAATAATCGAAATAACCCGGGACGAAGGCAATACACCCCACGAAGATTATCTTCATTGTTTCTATAGAAAACGGTTCGAAACCCAGTTTTATTTTTAGGAATAAGTACTTCACCAGATTGAACATCAGCATCACAGCTACTGAAGCCATCGCCGCTCCTTCTATACCGTATAGAGGAATAAGAAGGTAGTTCAATCCAATAATCAAAACACTCATACCGATTGTGGCAATAAGATTGAAGCGGTAATGTTTGGAGAAAATTAGAATTTCTCCATTTACGGAGAAGACCACATCAAAGAGTTTACCAAGCCCAATCAAAATAACTACATACTTGCCTGTCCCGTAAAATTCACTGTTGGGGATAAAATAGTATAAAGCATCCAAATTGGCCCAAATTCCTATGAAAAGCAGTAAGCAGATGTAGAGCTGACGATTTGAAACCTGTTTGTAGAGGGTATTGATTTCATTGTGGTTGCCTTGCGCAAAATGATCGGCGATGACAGGCATCACCACCTGGGAGATTGCCCTTCTGGGCAATTCTATTACCAGTGCCATACTGAATGCAATCGTGTAAATCGCATTTGCCTCCAGACTAATCATGGAGCTCACCATGATACTGTCTATTTTCATTATCAAAGTGGATGCTGCTGTAGCCAAAAAGGTAATTAGACTAAATTGGATGAAAGATGTACGAAAACCTTTTGGGAACGTGTTCCAGCGGAAATCTAATTTCAAAACTCCCAACCACAGCAAATAGACCAAAACACCTAATAGTGCAAATCCATACACTGCGACCAATCCTTGCATTACTTGTGGAAAAGTAATCCATTTGAGTAAATACGATCCAACTAAAAGTCCTGTGAGTAAACGTAAAAAAACTTCCCGAACGAGGGTAGGCACTCCGACTTTTAGAAATGAGCGGCTGTATGCATCGAGTATACTACTCAGCAGAGAGAATAAAGTAATCAGAAGAACTATGCCGAAAAAGTCAATCACTTCGGGAGAATTTACTGCAAATAGGCTGATGATTTGATTTTTGAATCCGAGAAAGATCGTGCTGACAAGGACAAAACCTACCAACGAAAATGCAATGCCATAGCTTAGGAATGCCGATTTGTTGGAGTTGAGTTGGGGGAAAAATCGGGTGATACCATGTCCTACGCCCAATTGTGCGAAAGGAACAAAGAGCAATCCCAGATCCTGTATCGTTCGAAAAGTACCCAGTTGGGATGCATCTAACGCATAGGGATAAAGCCAAAGCACGTTGACATAGCCTATGACAACTCCCAGATAGGAAAAAATGGCAGTTTGAATACTCTGTTTGGCTACTTTGCCCATATGCTTAAAAGTATCAAAAAACTACCTATAAACTATTGTTTGAGCAAAACTCAGGGTTTAGCGCATTTGTCACAGCCCGTTTGGGTTTTGGATTTGAAGAAATATTTTTTCACCAAATACCCCAAGGCTGCTAAAACTATAATGCCAACTAAGATTTCCTGCCACATATTACGATAGAATTTGATAGACGAGAAGCGCAGAGAAATACGCCAACGCCGTCATATACACAGTTTGAATCAACGGCCATTTCCAACCTTTGGTTTCCCTATACACCACCGCAAGTGTACTCATGCACTGCATAGCAAAGGCATAGAACACCATAAGCGAGAAGGCAGTAGCTTTATTATATACTTTTTCTCCGGTGTCCGGATTAATCTGCTGATTGAGTTTTTCCCGGATGGTAAGTTCATCCTCTGTATCTGCACCTATGCTGTAGATGGTGGCAATAGTAGAGACAAACACTTCACGAGCTGCAAAGGAAGTGATCAGGGCGATTCCGATTTTCCAATCATATCCAAGCGGTTTTATCACAGGCTCTATAGCTCTTCCCATTATTCCAATGAAAGAGTTTTCAAGCAAAAGGGAAGAGGTTTCATTTTCGATCACGGGAATTTCTTCGGCTGTAGCTTGGGCAAGTTTTTCTTCGCTTTCTGCTCTGATAGCATCCATGCGCTCAGGAGGGCCGTAGGAAGCCAATACCCATAAAACGACTGATATGGCAAGAATGACTTTTCCGGCTTCAAAAACAAAGGTCTTGGACTTGTTGTACATCGTCAGCAAAACGTCTAACCAACGTGGAGCACGATAGGTAGGGAGCTCCACCATCAAGAAGCTTTTCTCTTCGGTCTTTAAGATGTATTTCAGTAGAAGCGCGGTGAAAAACACTCCGACTACACCCAATAGATAAAGCCCGAGTAAGGCAACAGCCTGAAGATTGAAAATACCGAAAATAAACTCATCAGGCACCACCAGGCCAATGAGAATAATATATACAGGTAGACGTGCAGAGCAGCTCATCAGTGGAGTCACCATAATGGTGATTATTTTTTCCTTCCAATTTCCAATGTTTCTGGCAGCCATCACACCAGGAATAGCACAGGCCACACCGGAAACTAGAGGCACTATACTCTTGCCATGAAGGCCAAACGGGCGCATCCAGCGATCCATCAGAAATACTACCCTGGACATATATCCTGTGTCTTCCAGAATAGCCAAGAACCCAAAAAGCATGGCGATTTGGGGGATAAAGATCACCACTCCTCCGATGCCGGGTATAATTCCTTCGGTGATCAAGCTCGACAGTGGACCTTCGGGCAATAGACCGGAAACCCAGCCTGACAGCTCTGCAAAAAAGCCGTCGATCATATCCATCGGAACCGATGCCCATGCGAAAATCGCTTGGAAAATAAGCAGGAGAATAGCTCCAAAAATCAGATACCCAAATATCGGGTGAAGCAGAATCTTGTCGATACTTGCTTTCGGCGAATCAACTGAAGTTTTGACAACAGTCTTTTCTACTATTTCGGTGATTTTTCGATAGCGTATTTTAGTCTCTTCCAGCTGAGCAGCCTCCAGATCAAATTTACTTTCGGCAAGTTTGCTTTTTAACCAGTTCCTATCACTCTCAGAATATGTTTTGTCCTTAGCCCCAAATCGCAGCATTTGATAAGCCTGATAGGGATTTGATAGGCCAAACTTATCTTTGACTTCGGATAGCAATTCGGTGGGAACTACTTCTTCAATGTTAAGGAAGGTTGATTTCTTACTGAAATTTTGCTGATGGATTAATTCACGGATTTGTTCTAGTCCCTTTTCTCCACGGGCATCAGTGCTCAAAATTGGAACGCCAAGGGCTTTGAATATTTCGAAGCTTTTGATCGCAATATTTTTTCTTGCCGCGATGTCGGCCATATTTAGCACCAAAGCGAGATTTAGACCCAAATCCAATAGCTGGGTAGCTAAAAATAGACCTCGGGAAAGTTGGCAAGAGTCAATTACCATTAAGACAAACTCAGGTTTATCCTCTTCACTTATCTGGTTCAACACCCGGTGCGCGATGATCTCGTCTTCAGAATTGGGATATAAACTGTAGGTACCCGGAAGGTCAATTATTTCATAACTGCTCCCCTGATAGTGCATCCAGCCTATTTTTTTGTCCACAGTGACTCCCGGGTAATTGCCGATTTTTTGGCTTAATCCGGTGAGTTGGTTAAAAATGGTTGATTTACCAACATTCGGGTTTCCAATGATGGCTACTCTTGGCGATTTGACTAGGGAAGGAGTTTGGGACTCAGGCATGAATTCAGAGCAATTGGACTTCGATCAGAGAAGCCTCAGATTTTCGTAAAGCAAGAATAGTTTCCTCTAGTTTGAAAGCCATAGGGCCTCCCAGAGGTGCTGTATGTTGTAGGATGATGGTTTTTCCAGGAAGAAAACCGAGCTCCATCAAATTGATTTTCAAAGGGGAATCTGAAATCTCTTGAATTATCGCCGCCCGGGTGTGCGGAATTGTATCAGCTGTAATTATCATATTCTTGTACCGGTCATTTGACCGTGCGCAAAAATAGAATTATTTGGAATGAATCTAAAGAAAAACAGAGAAGATTTTTGTCATGTTTTGAATTAGGAAGCTTATTTAATGGATAGCTTCTCATGATTCAGACTATATTCCTGACCATCTTCCATAATAATTAAGATGCTAAAGTCGAGTCTTAGCTCTTTGTGGGGTGCAGAGCTCCAGTTTAGCTGAAAATAGTCATCTATATACAGAGCTCTTTTTTCACTAAAAAATTCAGCAATTGTATAGGGTACTTCTGCAGAGTGGTTATTAATTCCAAACCTAGTAGTTAGATCATCTCCAATTTCTATAACCTCTCCGTCGTCTAGGATTAATATCTCGTTATTTATCAATTGAATACTTTCAATGCGAGTGACGGATTTTGGAGGTATTGGATCACAGGCATAAGCGACGCCCGGAATAGCACTGAAGTTCAATAGTTGATCGTTTGCAGCAGATGTTTGGGTTTCCTTTATTCTTATTTCCTTGAGGACTTCGTCATATGGCAGAAATTCCAAAGGATTAACCTCGTTTCCATTCTGACCCAAAGTAGATGCTTCAAAAGATAGAATTGTGAAATTTTTTAATGCGGGTGGCGAGGAACAGTCACAGGAATCGTTGCAAAACATATCGCAGCCAATTGGGAGCAATGTCAAAAGTGAAAGTAACGAGAGTGTAGTGATCGTTTTCCTAAGAAAAGTTTTCATACGTATACTTAGTTGATGTGATAGGTTTAATTTCGCTCTGCTGTTGAATCTAAGAAATACGATGCTAAAATTGGCAAATTTTACTAAAATAAAATTTGTAATTATTACTATTTCAGTGTCTTACGTTGGTATTTGGCTGATTATTTTTCTAGCTTCACAGTGCCCTTTTTAACCAAGAATTGTTTTGTGTTGATTTTTATTTGTAGCCAAGGTTGACAGTTTTTGAAGTAAGGAGCTTTCACATCTAAACACTTTTTACCATGGAAAAGGATGAACTAGAATCTTTATTGTCCAGTATCTTCGGACATCTGAATGCAGACAGTGCAGCAGAGAAAAAACAGTGGGAGGAAGGACTGCCTCTCTTGGCAAAGTCACTGCTGATCCAAGATGCATCCCAGATTAAACCTGAATCATTCAGTTTTGAACGATCCGAAATATTCTTTCAGGACCGAATCCCCAAGGGAAAGATAGAGCTGATCCGCAAAGAAGCCGAAAAGGTCAGTGTTAAAGAATCTATTGATCCTAAAATCAGTAAAAATATTGATAAAGAAACTCTTAAGCGTATTGAGAAAATATCTGCCAAAGAGGAAGAATCGGGGTTAAAAGCATTTGTCCGTGAAGTGCCTGTGAGGAGTACTCAGATTCGTGCCAGTGTACCTGCTTGGGCGGCCGGTGCCAAAGTAGAAAAATCAATCGGGCCTTTGGTCAAAACTGATGGGAGGATCATTTTCATTGATTTTTATAGGATTACAAAGCTGATTGGTATTTATCAGCAAAACAGCAACCTCCCCGTTCTTCTATTTAAAGCCTCTTTTCTCGACCAAAAGATTAAACCTGTGAATGCACCTCCTGTGGAGGTTTCTAAGGTTTACGATGTGGCAGCAGGTAGTTTTTATGTCAGGGTGGATATGCTTGCTTCCAATGCTCCAAGTACCAGGTATGTGGGGCTGAAAGTTAGAGACGGGAAGATCCAATTGAGCGCAAATCCTGTCTTACAGGGACAGAAACTTGTTTTGGCGGCCAATACCACTGTCCAAGTGCAACTGGATGTGGATCAGACCCCCGAGGCGATAGATGCTAAAAAGAAACATGGGAAAGATGCCTTCAATGCTAAGGTGCAGAATCCCGGTAGCTTGAAATTTTCATTTTCAGGCGCCTCTAAAGCTCAAATTTCGGAAAGTGGCCCTGCTCAGTGGTCTGTCTATGGTCAACCGGCAGCCTTTTCCCATGCCAATAAGGTGCCTACCTATAGTACGCAGTTGTCCAGACTGCTGATTCCATATTCCTGTTCCGTTTCGGAATTTGCTTCTAACAAGCAGCTGAGTCCCATGGTTGAGATCCAGGAATCTGCTCCTGTCAGTAATTCGTGGTGGGCAATTCCCGCTGCGGACCTGGATATACAGGCTCCCTTAGAAGTAGCCGGGTCTGGGGGGATGGTGCAGGAATTGAAGGCTGGATTGAAATTCAGATGGAAAGGACTTCAGGGAAAGAACTTAAAATTAGAAAAGCCTCTGGTTCTTGTTGAGAATGGGAGAATTGGTATTACGGATTTGATCTCAGACGGTGAAGGTGCTTTCCAGGAAATAGATCATTGGAAGGATGATTTGAATGCGTATGGAACGTCTGTTTCTATAGCACTGAATAAGTCAGCCATGTTTATGTACAATTCTCTGGCGGAGGGTACAGAAATGCTCGTGGCTTTGGCAAATACCCAAATAAAAGTAGATAGACCACTGCAGGTCAATGGACTTCCGGTTTCTGTAAAAACAAAGAATTCAGCACTCGTAATGGCCGGTTCCGATGATATGAATTTAATTTATATACTGGATGATAACATTCTATGGGACAATAAATTACCTTTTGATAAAGTGCCAAATTTCAAAAGTATTGCGATAGCGCTTGAAAATGCGCTTTTTACGCTGTCCCCCGTGAATGGTGCACTGGTTTTTGGAGAATGTAATGCGGATTGGAGTAGAATTGCCAAAAGCCAAGCTTTTCTGGTATTTGGAATGCTGAGCTATATGCCCACACTTCCCGATCCCTATGTTGCTAATTTGGGGGTTTTAAGCAAGGAATTTGGAAATAAAGGCAGAGGTATTGAGGCAATTCAAAGTTGGCTGATATGCCGGATATCCCAAGAGCCGGTGAAGGAAAAAGAAGATAAAGTTCGGGTTGATTTTTACTTTGGACCGGGTAATACTAGTTTCTCCGCCCCGGGAGCAGCAGATGTAGCAGTTTCGCCAAGCCATATGGCTGTTAATCAGTTGACATCCTCTGAAGTAAGGATGGAAACCCTAAAATCCACTACTGCTGCCACTACTGGACGAAAGAATTCTCTTCCTCCATATGAAGATCAACTTCAGCATTTTACCACACCTTATGAAAATGATTACTTTGCCTTATTGGATGTAAGTTCTAATGCCAATCAACTTGGAGTAAGTCTAGGCTTGTCGCAGGGGCATCGTGTGACTACGGGTACAGTTAGAGCCGTCAATGAGTCTGAGGCAAGCATTTCCCAAACGGATAATCAGTTTATTTCGGTAGAGGGAATGAAAGTCATTGCCCAGGGTGCAATGACTCGGTTATTTATGATGCCTCAAGTAGCTTGGGAACCTGTCCTTAATTTGACAGCTCCCGGTCAAAATAAACCCGGGGATCCACCGCTGTTTCATAATTATTATCCTAATGATGGCGGACCTACAAGGTTTGTAAACAATCATCAAGAAAGAATTGCTCTATCTCCCAAACCGCTTGTTGACTTTATATTGGAGAAATACAAACAAAAACAAACTCCGATAGCAGCTTTATTTACACTGCCTTTTGGCCTTAAAGCTTTAGCAGAGCTTTCACATACGAATAGTGGTGAAACCATTAAACCCCAGCTTGATCAAGTAAGCCCGAAATTTCCAAATGAAATGGAAGGGGGAATTCAAATCCGGGCGACTGCAGGAAACTTCGGAAAGAATTTTCCGGATGAACCCAAGAAGAATGATTTACCGATGTTTGCCGGATTTACTGTACAGCTGGCAAATGTGTTGGGACTAAGCGGAAATGAGACAGGCGCAAGTACTTTGGGGCAGAGTGTTACGGAGATTTTTAATGGGGAATTTTTTGTAAATCAAGGTAATCCTACTCAAATCACAGGGAGAGGAGTGCCCGTAAGCAAGATTGATTTTACTGGATATGGAGCGAGCACATTCAGCAACTGGCTTAGTCCTTCTGCTGCGATAGCACAGACAAGCCAAGCCAGATTTGACATCATGCTGGGCAGAACAGGGCATGAGGTGATTCAGGTGAAAAGTTTGATTTATCCTTGGGGAATCCGTGTGGTGCGAACCATTACTATTTTCAGAACCAGTTCCGGATTTGTCTATAGGACAGATAGCGGATGGCAACCGGAGTCGGATGGGATTTTTGATTTTAGGGCAAAATTCATTGACGATACTAATCCGGGAAACCTGGTGGAGGATGCCAGGTATGAGTTGCATCCGGGGACTTTAAGGGGCTTGTTTAATATCACCAATATCAAAGAAGACGGTTCGGTAGCAGATTATGTGACCAATAACGTGATCCCGACGGGCAAAGCCTTTATGAATGTCAAAGGAGAAAAAGAAATAAACAATGGGGCGCAATTTAATCAGGAAGTTAAATGTGCTGCGGTTTATTTTGATGCTGATGTGGCTGTCGAAAACTTGGTGAAAGGACATAAGAATGGAAGGACTCCTGCCAAGAAGGTTTTAGGCTATGTTCAGTTGTCGCCTCCGGGGATTCCTTTGACCCCGGTTCAGCTCAAGGGGCTGTTGGATAGCCAGGGGGGCTTGATGGGAGGAGATATCAATTGTGTGATGGATGTGGGGGGCTCGGGCCAGATGATGCAGATCAACCGATTCGACATCTCACATTCTGACAAACCAGGTAATCCTGCGACTGCACCGATTTTTGTGGCGGCTACCCGTGGATCTGTCCTTCTTCCAAAAGACGGTAGCTGGAGTATGGTACAGCACGAAACGGGTTCCGGCGAGGTTACCCCGCTTCCACCGCATATTCCCATACCGTTGATCCGTATTGGTAAATGGCAAAAAGAAGTAGTAGTCAGCGCATCTGATGTAAACAACAACCTTATCCGTTTGGCTCATCCATTGGAGATTCTCAGGAATCCGGCAGTAGATACGGTCAATTATGGATTCCTACAGAGTACTTCCACGCAAAAAGCCCTTTTTTTAACTCCCAGCTTCAAAAAGGGAATTGGTAAACTGTTGAGTAAGACTCCGCCGATTTTTTCGGATGCTTATAAACTGATGAACGGAAGCAGCATATTTCCAAATGTAGGGGATGCCTATTCCAACTTCGGAAAAGCCATTCCATTGTTAAACGGAATAGATAAAGACGGTAACAGTGTTTCGGCATTTATAGAAAATGCAGCTACCGACGGTGGCAAGAAGGTCTTGGAGCTGATGGAGATTACGTCTAAGATGGAAGCCGGTCAACTGGTGGACAAGGGATTCAAACTGCTTTCCGGTGAGGCAAATAGTGCTCTGAATAAGGCACTGGCATTTGATATTCCAAATTTTGACCCGCTGTATCTGGTGAATATGGATGCCCTGAAAATCTACATCGAATATAAAGCTGAGCAAAAGAAAAACGGTTCCAAACAATACGTGGATTCCAAACTCAACTTTGATGTGGATTCCTTCGCGACAGATTTGGCCGACACCTGGAAAAGTAAAGTCAACAACGTCGCCATGGTGGTTGATTTGGGTTCGTTTGAGCGCCTTATGACGATAAAAGGAAACTTTGACGCTGCAAAAGGGAAAGAGTCAGGTTATGCCGGTGACAAGGACAGTCCCGGGCCGCTGGATGGAATACCTCTTCCTGAAGTAGAATTCAGTGATGCCTTGCAGCCGGTAATTGAATTGCTGCAGATGCTGGCCGCACTCAGTACGGGGGATTACGGAGCAGTGATGAGGAAAGGTCTTCAAATAGCCATGAGCAATGCAGGGGAGATTTGGGAGTATAAGTTTGAGGCCACCAAGGAAATCCCACTTATCCGCTTCCCACCAGAGGATTCTGTTTATAACTCTCCTCAATGTCCGTTGAGATTGGAGGCAGGACTTGCATTGGGCGTGTATTTCAATGCTGCACTGAAGGTAACCAATGATCCTTCCCAGCTGCTTCCGACAGCGGGTGGATTTGTCCAATTCAACGGAGGGTTGGAAGTCATGTGTGTGACTGTAGGTGCAGCTACAATATATGCAGTGGGATCTGTAGAAGTCAAAATAGCCTGTGATACTAAAATAGGCCCTAGTCTGATGTTGAAATTTGGTTTCGGAGCGAATATCTCTGTAGGCTTGCCTGTAGTAGGTAATGTCAGCGTGACTTATCTGGTCGGATGCCAAATGTATGCAGACGCCAATACCATTGAGATCACTGCTTTCATGTTGTTCAAAGGGCACGCCAACCTGCTGGGTGGAATTGTCAGTGTTACGATTTACATAGAAGCAAGCGGTACTGTGAAGAGAATATCGAGTCCGGAAAGAACGGATTGCACAGCATCCGTGACTTTCGGATTGGATATCAGTATCTGTTTTATTATCAATATCAGCTTCGAAGAGACTTGGCAAGAAAGCCGTCAGATAGCTTAATTTTTTACCTCAACAATTAAATTATGGAACCAAGAAGATTAATTTCCCTAATGACTTTTCCTCAACGTTTCGATGGAAATGTCCTTACAGTGAACATTGTGGTTGTACCGCGGAATACAAATCCATTTTCGGATTGGGCTACTGGCTTACCAAACCCCGCAAATGTGCCGGGGTTTGCGGATTTCCAGCCTGAATTTAGTTTTTCTATCATTAGAGGCACTGACGATTTCCCTCTGAGTAATGCGACAGCTGCCAATAGAATACCCATTGTAAGAGTTGCGACAGTAAAACCCGCTGCGGATAAAGCTGTCATAATTAAGAAGGTCGCAGATGCTATGCCTCTTCCGATTACTGACGATTCGGATAAGCTGCCTGATCCGGTTCCCGTAGAAAAGAGTATCAAAAAATACCTGCCGGTTTCTTATCGTGAAAGATTTAATTTCACAC
Source organism: Algoriphagus sp. Y33 (assembly GCF_014838715.1). Lineage (NCBI taxonomy): Bacteria > Pseudomonadati > Bacteroidota > Cytophagia > Cytophagales > Cyclobacteriaceae > Algoriphagus > Algoriphagus sp. Y33. The sequence goes on from NZ_CP061947.1 coordinate 1,468,673, forward strand.
AACCCAGACATCCAAATGCAATTACGGATGACGGCTATCAATGTGCAGTCCGTGAAAAAATACCTACCATTAACTACCAGCCACGAACCAAGATGAGCTGGGGCAAAGTTTTTGCAAACATTTTGAGGCAGCCTCTACTGGCTAAGGCTTGTGGGATGATCTACGAAGTTCAATTGGAAGTAGAAGCCGGTTGGTTTGAAGAGGGCGGTTATCTATATGCGGATATTACAAATGATCCTTACGCACTAGCTCAAGCTGTTTTGTTGGAAAACTCGGATGGACCATTGGTTAAGAGATATGCCGCCAAGATTCCATCATTGAGCAAGGGTACACCAAGGCCTGTTTTTGCGCCTGTCTTATTTCCCGTGTTGTATAAGAAAGTTTCTGATCCGGACGAGCCGGTTCCTTTGGGTCCATGGGATGAGTTGTTTATGGAGGCACAAACCTACAATGATGGATTTGCCAAAATAGTGCATGCCAATCAGCCGGTAAGCGGGAATTTATTGGAAGAGAGCCAGGATGAACTGCCTCCTCAATCGGACGCGGGAATCCGTTTGGGCTGGGATGATGAGCAAATACTGGTGTGGTGCCTGAGACAGATGATTGAGAATCCTTCCGATCCGGGTTCATTGAAGAGGACAGATGCTCCCTTAGGGGTGATGGGATATCATATCGATGTCCGACAGGTAGCAGAAGGAAGTCAATGGGAAAGTCTCAATAGCATCGAGATCAATGAATCTGAAAATATGTTTGCCGGCCAACTGGATTCCGGCAGTACCGAACTTCCTTATCAGGTCTATCCGAATAAGATCAGTGGTCCGCAAAGTGACCATTATTGGTTGCCGATGTATTATGCGCATTGGATAGGTAAAAGCCTGGTAACTGAAGATCAGGATGCACTGGAGATTTACAGGAACCACCAGGAAAACGGCGGACAACAAAATGAGCTGCAGGATAAAAAAGTCTCTCAAAATAAAGCTCTGATCCCTTCTCCTCTGAACACCAAACTCCGATATGGAAATTCTTATGAGTTTAGAATTCGGATGACGGATATTTCCGGCGGTGGCCCCAATTTGAATGATGTTCCTTTGAATGCAGCACCAAGTCCTGAAACCAGTGTTTCATTCAAACGGTATGTGAATCCGGGGATGCTTCGTATTGAAAAACCACTTGAGATTAGGGGCAATCTTCGAACTTATTTCAATGCGGTAAATGATGAAGAAACAACGTTTGATGCAAATCCAGTTTTTGTTATTCAGAGGCCTTTGCTGGAATATCCCGCCGTGGTATTTACCAATAAATACCAAAGTATAGGTCAGGATCCAATCAAGTTGTTGAAGGAATTGACCTTTCAGACAGATGGGCTAAAGCCTGCTTTGCCTGATCCTGATGTGCATCAAGTCAAGATAAGAGTGGAGGTGAAGTCACTTCGGATGGATACACAGCTGAGTCAAAGTGGCAGAGACAGCTTTATCACTTTGTATGAGACGTCAAGGCTGTTTCCTTCGGATTTTGATGGGGTTTTGAATGTTCCAATTGAGTTTATTGATGTTCCTGTTTTGAATCTTGGAGAGCCTGCTAATCCATTTTTAAATGAGGATTTACTCATAGATGCTATCCATGGGATGGAGGAATTGGTCGTGCCTACAGGAAGGCACATTAGAATTTCATTGCGTGCAGAAGCGACTTCTGCCGGGGCACCTGAAGGCTACTTTGGTTTTATTGACGCTAATGAGGATAAAGATAGCCGGTTTGGCAAAGTACAGCAGTTTATGCTCTATAAAGAACCGGCTGCTGAATTGGATTTATTACAGCCTTTTGAGGCAATTCAGCCGGTTCAGGCATTGTTTCTAAAGCCTGACAGTGTTCCGACCATCAAGAAAAATATCTTTTCATCACTACTGCAAAGGGTTTCTGAAGAGCAACAGTCAGGTGTAGTGGAGCGTCTTGCAAATGCCCTTGGACTGGAAGCCAAAGGGCTCGCCCTTGTGGCTCCAAAAGGAGAGCGGGTTGCTATAGGTTGCAACTCCAGGATCAGACATACCCTGGCGCCGGATGGAAGTTCTATCACTTTTGCCACCAAAGCTGACCTGTACAATCACTGGCTTGCTACATTGAGCTATAAAGTAAACCGGGATTGGACATGGGATACTTTACAGGATGTTGCGTTTGTGATCGAAAGAGAATTTAAGTTTAGGAAGGATAAAAACACAGAAAGCAGAAAAAACACCTATTTAGGCGATATAGGGTTAAAGCATACAGTATCATTCGAAGCTTTGCAGGCGGATCGTTTTGATCGGGTCAACAGAAATTACACAAGGATAGTGTATATAGATGCGCTTGACCCAAAAAATGAACTGAAGCAGAATAATGGGGATTTGAGATTTCCTGATGAACTGTGGGCGGAATATAAAATAAAACCTAAAACCAAAGCGGGACATGCCTCGGCTGCAACTGTTGAAACTGAACGGTTAACACTTCCTACAGTACTGCCTCCTGTACAGATACCCAAGTTAGTCAGTGTGGGGATAGCTTTTTCGCCTTATGAGAGAACGGACGATTATAGCTCATCAGAGGCTAGAAAGCGGTATTTATGGGTGGAGTTTGATCAGCCGGTGGAGAACCCTGATGATACTTATTATTGTAGGATGCTTGGGAATGCCCCTGATCAGTTGATTGCAAGCAATGCCGGTGAGCAGCTTCTTCCTCCGGAGGAAGCCCCGATTAGTTTGGATTCTGAAATTACCCGGCAGATCATTCCGGGTCAAAGTGATGATAAAGCCGGAATGCGAGCTATGCAGCCTATGATCCAAGCTACAGATAGTGATCGTCATTATATGATGCCTATACCGCCGGGTTATCATGCGGAAAGTGCTGAGATGTTTGGTTTCTTCACCTATGAATTTAGAGTGGGGCATGGCCATTGGCCTGATCGGGAAGATAATCTATGGTCCACCGCCCAAGGAAGATTCGGAAGACCGTTGAGAGTGACCGGGATTCAACATCCGGCTCCCACTTTGCTTTGCACTCTCAATAGAAATGAGAACCATTTGTACGTGAGTGCGTCTTTTGCAAAAGCAGTTCATAACGGGAAAAATGTAACAGCTAAACCTCCCAGAACAAGTCTTTGGACCATGGTATATGCCCAGGTTTTCCAAGCCGATGGAAGAGACCATAGGAATATTTTGCTGGGGGAGATCGAGATGAAAATAGGAGTAAGGGTAAATACAGAACCGAAACGTCTGAAGGAAATAAATGAGTTGACTCAGCAGGTGTATTTCAAACCTACTATCGGAGATTATACTACGGGAAGTATCAAATTAAATGCTACTGCTTTGCAAAAAGGGAGTATTATTGCGAGCATTAAAGATGAGCAACCTGTAGCAACGGCGGTAGTGACTTCTGAGGATATTGCAGAGAAATTAAAATCTTACGGACTACCCGAAGATAGTCCGCTTAGTGTGTTGGTGGTAGAAGTGTTTGGTAATATTACCAATATTCATGACCATGTATCGGAGGTTAGAACTGCTTCTGTGCCCGGAGCGTCAGAAAGAATAGCTGAAGGCTTACTGGCAAAAAGAGCGGAAATGAATTTGATGTCTGAGATTCGTCCACTGAGTAAAGCATTGGGACATTTTAGGATTTTGCGAACCTCTCCACTTACCAAAGTTCCATTTGTCTGCTGTCCTACATGTGTGTAAATAGTTTAGGGTTAACTTTGAAAATGCCTCCATCACTCGGAGGCATTTTTCCAGAAAATTAAGTATCTAACCACAGTGGACACAGAGTTTTTCACATAGGGCGCAGCTTAGTGTTTTCGAGTTTACGGCAGCTCCAAATTTATCTAAGTATAAGCTGATTTCAGTTTACAGGCAAAGCTGGTTTTTTCAGGATTGCTTTGGGTATACGATGGCTCGCAAAAGGAATTTGCCCGGAAGTGACAGACTTTTAATTAGGTATATCGAAGCAATCTTTTTCTGTTCAAATCGGGAATCAAATTCTAAAATCACACAAGGTTTCATGAATGTGATAAAAATCACTCTTTTTAATGCGATTGATGCTTAGATTTAGCATTTCTTTAACAGCACATGACTATAGAAGAACTAAAGGAAGCATTACCTAATTTTACAGATCCTGCCTTATTGGAACAGCTTCTGACTCAAGGTCAAATCATGAACTTGAAAGCAGGAAAGGTATTGATGGAGCCGGGACAGTTTATCAAAATGGTTCCCATTGTACTCAGTGGATCAATCAAAATATCCAGAATGGATGATGAAGGAAGGGAATTGTTTCTGTATTATCTAGATGCGGGCGAGACCTGCGCACTGTCTTTAACTTGCTGCTCCTCTTCCAAGCCAAGTGAGATTAAGGCAGTTGTGGAAGAAGATACCATACTTATAGGTATACCCATTGCAGTTATTGATCATTTTTCTGATGAGTTTAAGCAATGGAAGGATTTTGTGGCAACTACCTATCAGAGCCGGTTTCAGGAAATGCTGGTTGCGTTGGATGCAGTGGCTTTCAAACGAATGGATGAGCGGCTGATGCAGTACATTGTTACCAAGATGAAGCAGCATAAAACGAATGAGCTTTCTACCACGCATCAGGAAATTGCAAATGAACTCACAACTTCCCGAGAAGTTGTATCACGACTTCTAAAGCAATTGGAGAAAAAGAAATGGATAGAGCTTGGAAGAAATGTAATTTATATCCGGGATGATTTTGAAGAATTGATAAGCAAATAATCAAGTCATTATAAGTAGGGGGACTTTAGAATGGAATACCATTTCTATTGTTTGACTACGGCTAAGAATTTGCTCCCAGAGATTTTTGTGCCTATGACACATGACCAGTATTACATTTTCATTTTCTTCCAAAAACTGATCCAATCCTTCTACGGGAGTCGGAGCGTAAAAAGTGTGGATTTTCACTGGTAAACCGGGGTGATGTGAAGTTATGAAGTCCTCTAATTTTTTGATGCCGCGATCTTCCTCGAAGTCGTTGGCTGCCTGTACGTGAACAAATTCCAGTCCCCGTTCCCATCTTCTACTCATATCGATGACCCAATCGATGAATTTTTCTTCGTGACTGGCAAACTCTAATGCCAAAGCTATTTTTTTTATACACGGAGCACTTGATTCGGTAGGGATCACCAATACCGGGATAGATGATTCCTTGATCACGTTGATTGTTGTACTGCCAATCAGGCCTACTTTGATACCGCTTGCACCTTGTGTTCCCATCACTATGAGAGTGGCCTCCATTTGTAGTGCTAACTGCGTAATTGAAGTAGATGCCGTTCCCTCTTTGATAACGGTAGTAAATTTTTGATTGGAATGCCGGTATTTTTCCAAGGTTGACTGCATCAATGTTTCAGCATCCCGATGCATATTTTCCAATGCTACAGCCGCCTTTGATGCAAAATCAAAAACAGCTTCTATTACGTGGACTAAGATTATTTCGCCCTCTTTTTTTCCGGTGAGGGCTATGGCGAAATCCAAGGCATTGATAGCGTTACCTGAAAAATCGATTGGAAGAATTATTTTCATTGTATCGGGCTTAAAAACATTAATATAGACAATTGTATCCGAATAAATTAACTATTCTTTTTTCATGACCCTAGTAAACGTTGAATTTGTAGTCATCATTTAAGTGTGAAAATAACCTATGGCGATTTTACCTTAAAACAATAAGTGTAACATTTGTCACTTCATTGGCTAATTGTGACGGGTACTTTTGTAGGATCAATTTGAGAATTATATTATGGAGATCTTAGTACTTGTAGGATATGCGGCGGCGGTAATCATCGGGATTAGTTTGGGGCTTATAGGAGGTGGAGGCTCTATTTTGACGGTTCCGGTGTTAGTTTACATTTTGGGGATTGATCCGGTTTTGGCAACCGCCTATTCGCTTTTTGTGGTCGGGAGTACATCTTTGGTTGGTTCTTTTACTTATATGAAGAGTCAGTTAGTTGATTACCGAACAGCTTTGGTGTTTGCAATTCCATCTTTCCTTACTGTTTTCCTTACCCGGAAATTCATTGTACCGGTTCTACCGGATCCCTTGCTTGTATTGGGAGATCTTGTGATCACCAAAAGTATAGGCATTATGGTGTTTTTTGCTGTAGTGATGCTGGCAGCATCTTACTCCATGATCAGAGGAAATGGCAAAAATAGTTCCGAAGACGACACTATTGTACAATTCAACGTCCCTTTAATTGCGATAGAAGGAATAGTGGTGGGCTTAGTAACAGGTTTAGTCGGAGCGGGTGGGGGCTTTTTGATTATTCCGGCACTTGTGCTTCTTGCTAAGCTACCTATGAAAATGGCTGTTGGAACCTCGTTGTTGATTATTGCTGCCAAATCCCTGATCGGTTTCTTGGGGGATGTAGCTAACCAGGAGATTGATTGGAAAATGCTTTTGGTTTTCACAGGACTATCAATTGTTGGGATATTTATTGGAAGTTCTTTGTCCAAAAAAATAAATGAAAAATTGCTCAAAAAAGGATTTGGTTGGTTTGTACTGTTGATGGCATTCTACATTATTGGCAAAGAGCTGACTTTGATTTAACGGCTAGGGCAAAAACTGCTTCCAATTTCTGCCGTATTGATTCTGTTTTTTATACATGTATTCCCAATGATGCCGGTAGTGGAGTGTTCATATTTTTAATGGCAGACAGGAAAGACAGAAGTAGCCTAAACCATAGAGTCCACAAATTTTATGTTTTGTCTCAATCCTGGCAGAAAAACAGAAAATTGGAATGTTTTTTATTGAAAAGGGAATCCGGTTGAGTAACTGACTTCGTAAATGCGGAGAATCAACTATTCAACCAATAATGAAAATAACAAACAAATTCCCCGTACTTCTAGCCAGTATGATCTTTTCACTGGTTTTCATTTCGTGTGATGAGAAAGATGATGACACGAATCCTATTATCGATATGCCGGGAGCGGCCCCGGAAGTGAGTTTTACTGCTTTAACCTCAGATAACAAAATTCTGATGTACGAAGCGCAAAACTTAAATTCACCCTCCGCCTCCATGGATATTACCGGTCTCGGTTCAGGTGAAATGATCATTTCGATTGATTATCGTCCTGCGACAGGTCAGCTTTATGCGCTTAGTTCAATGAGTAGATTATATCATATCAATGAAAATTCCGGTGTAGCTACTGCTTTAGGTTCTGAAGCGTTTACTCCGGCTACTCAGGGGGCGAATCCTTCACTGGATTTCAATCCTACCGTGGACAGAATAAGGCTAGTCACCGAGTCCGGTCAGAATCTTCGATTACATCCTGAGCTGGGCACAGTAGTGGCAACTGATGGGGCTATCAATGGAGGCATGAATCCACGTATTGGTGCAGTGGCATATTCCAATAGTTTTTCAGGTACTACGTCGACCACTTTATTTGACATAGATTTTGAGCAAGACAAGTTATATAAGCAGGTTCCTCCAAACGATGGTGGATTAGAAGAAGTGGGTGATTTGGGAGTGGATTTTGAAGGTCTGGGAGATATGGACATCAACCCGGATAATTCTGTGGCTTTGGCAATCAATAGAAAAGATGATGAGTCTAGGCTTTATACTATTGATCTGGATTCCGGAAAAGCTATATGGGTGGGTACCTTTTCGCAGCCTGTAGTGAGCTTGGCCTTTAAGACAAATCCGGTAGCTTATGCAACTGATTCGGATAATAAATTGTATCGTTTTGACCCTACTGACCCTAGTCCTATAGCTGTTGATATGACAGGATTAGAGGCTGGGGAGATGGTCGTAGGCCTTGATTTTCGTCCTGTAAATGGCCAGTTACTTGCCGTTTCCAATATGAGCCGCTTATATAGCGTGAATCCTTCAAGCGGAGCTGTTACCGCTATAGGCGAACCGCTGACGCCTGGGGTAATGGGTTCTTATGTAGGATTTGATTTCAATCCTACTGTAGATAGGATTAGATTGATCACTGAGCAGGGTCAAAATTTAAGACTTCATCCTGACATGGGAACTGTAGTGGCGGTAGACGGAAGTCTCAATCCGGGTTCACCAATGGCAAGTGGGGCTGCTTATTCTGAAAACTACGCAGGCACTACTTCTACAGCACTTTTTGTGGTGGATGCGCAGAACGATATGTTATATCAGGTTTCACCTCCAAATGACGGAGTTCTGGTAGAAATTGGATCTCTTGGTATTGACTTGACAGACGATAACGGATTTGATATCGGCGGAATGTCCGATATGGCCTATGGTGTATTTACAGTAGGTGGGACATCGGGGGTTTATTCAGTAAATTTAATGACAGGAGCCGCATCCAAGATATCTGATATTAATTTTACTCCTACTTCTATGGCATTAGGGTTAGGGTTTTAATCCGGAAATATAGAGAATCTTTGAAGGGGTCAGGATTTTATCTGATCCCTTTTTTTATTTCTAGGGGCTAATTTCTATACACCATGACATACCAACCAAGCCAAATGGCCAAGGGAATATAGTAACTGACAAAAACTACGAGGGTACATTCTCCAAATGGTCTTCTACTAATCATATGAAACCCATATAACCATACAATTCCGTAAATTATTTCGAAGATATTGATACTGGCCAAAGCGTAGTGAAACTGTGGGGTGATGTTTTTGGGTCCCAATAAAGCCAATAGTGAAAGAGCCCTGTATTCATTGATTTCAATATAGGTAACTCCTGTCCGCGGGGCTATGTAAACCAGCAGCCGTATCAATTCGGGAAATATAAATACCATTTCGGCAATAAGTGCAAACTGCCAAAGTTCTTTGTAAGGCACTTTGTAGCCGATAAGGAATGCGCCAAGCCAAAAGAGAAAGGAGATTACGGTAAATTTCCAAAGTAAGGCAAAGGGTGTCCAGAGATAGTTTAAAGCATTGAAAATGTGGAAAATCATAAAATCACCACGTGCTTCCAAATTATTGTAATCCGGAATTGCTTCAAGAATAAGCGTATTGGTAAGGTATCTGATCAATAAAAACAAAAACACCAAAACTAAAAAATATATGCGCTTGTCGAAATCAATTAGTTCTTTTAGACGTTGTGCTTCTGGAGTTAAAGTTTTAGCCATTATTAAGATGAATCTTATTCAAATCTAAAATTTTGTTTGGGAATACCTCTAATTTTGGAATCTAAAAAGGAAGAAATATATGTTGATACGAATCGCAATGATTCTTAGTGTGTATGTTGTAGGGCTTAGTTTTGCCCAAGCGCAGGAAACGGAAGCAGATTCTATGATCTATGTGCCTTCCAAATACTTATTGCTGGATAGAGGACTCCAATTCAGGATTACCAAGTCTATCAATAGCATGTACAATTTTGATTTTCCTGCTGCTGAACGTGACTTTGCCGTACTTGCCCTTCAATATCCGGATCATCCATTGCCTGAATTCTTGGTGGCACTGGGTTATTGGTGGAGGATAGAAGTAGATGTGGCCAATGAGAGATATGATGCGACTTTTGTTAAATACCTCGACAGGGCTATTGCAAAAGCAGAGGTAATGTTTAAGGAAGACGAGACGAATAAGGAGGCTGCTTTCTTTTTGGCGGGCGGATATGGTTTTCAGTCTCGACTATACTCTGAAAGGAAGAGCTGGACAAAGGCTGCTTTTGCGGGAAGAAATGCCCTTAAATATATGAATTTGAGCAGAGGTGAGGAGGAATTTAATCCTGAATTGCTCTTGGGGGATGCGCTTTTCAATTATTTCTCAGAGTGGATTCCGGAGAATTACCCATTGCTAAGGCCTGTCATGGCACTTTTCCCGAAGGGGAATAAAAAGCTGGGCTTACAGCAACTGGAACAGGTGGCAAATAATGCATTCTACACGCGGGTGGAAGCCCAGTATTTTTTATTCAGATTATATGCGTCAGAAGAGAAAGAACCATTTAAAGCACTTCAGATTTCGGATTATTTGCATGGTAAATTTCCAAATAATCCATATTTCCATAGATCATATGCAAGGCATCTCTACGCAGTGGGAAGATGGACTGAATCTGTGGAGCAATCAAAGGAAATTCTTGATCGGATAGATTCAAAAATGCCGGGCTATGAATCTAACAGTGGGAGATATGCTGCTTTTTATATTGCCCAGTTCAATGAGCGTGTTGGAAATCGGGATGAAGCCAAGAAATATTACCTTAAAACCCTGTCCTTCGGAGAGGAATCTGAGTCCCAAGAAAGCGGATATTACTTGCATTCTTTACTGCAGCTGGGAAAGATGGCGACAGATGAGAAAAACAAGACGTTGGCCAAAAAGTATTTCAAGGAAGTGAAGAAGTATGCCAAGCGTAAACACTCTGCTCATCAAGAAGCAAGAGAATTTATCAAAAAGAATAAACTTTAACTGAAAAAGCGGCGTTGCATTAATTAATAACAGGAGATAATTTGAATTTCATGTGGGAGGCAAGGCTTTTTGGAAGAATTGTTTGTGCAATGGGTAAGAATTATTAAGAAAATTTCGAATTTCCTCTGTAAAATTCTGATGAATGGTTTAAAACAATCATCAATTATATTAACTTTGCACCATATAAAATTTTGTAAATGCAAGAGATCATGGATCATAGCTTAAGAATAAAATTCGATAAAATCGACAGGAAGATTCTGGAAATCCTTCAGGCTAATGCCAAAATAACAAATGCTCAATTGTCAAAGGATATAGGACTTTCTCCTGCTCCCACGTTGGAGCGTGTGAAGAAATTGGAGCAATCCGGAATTATAAAGAGTTATCATGCAAAGCTGGATCCTGAAAAGATCGGTCTGGGTGTCAGTACTTTTGTGTTGGTAAGCTTAATCGGTCATAATAAAGGCAATATTGATGCTTTCATGCGTGAAATTAATATAATTCCTGAAGTGATAGAGTGCCACCACATTACAGGTACAGGCGATTTTATTTTAAAAATCATTGCGAAAGATATTACCTCATACCAGAATTTGATGCTTGAAAAAGTATCGGAAATCAAAGAAGTAGATTCCATGCAATCCATGGTTATTTTATCTACTTTCAAGGATTCTAAAGTAATGCCAATCCCGGCTTAACCAGCCTCAATAATTTCTAAAGGGTGGCGTGAGTCACCCTTTTTTTTTGAACAAATGGAACAAAATCCCTGGACAACCAAAAAAATTAATCCGGTTTATGAAAACCCTTGGATTAAAGTTGAGCACCATGAGGTCTTAAATCCCGCCGGCAACGAAGGTGTTTACGGTAAAGTGCACTTTAAAAATAGAGCAATGGGCATTATTCCCATTGACCAAGATGGTAACACTTGGCTTATTGGTCAGTTTCGTTACACCCTGGATGAGTATGCGTGGGAGATTCCCATGGGGGGTGGACCATTGGAGGAGGATAAATTGGAAAGTGCCAAACGTGAATTGAAAGAAGAAACCGGTCTAAGAGCAGAGAAATGGACAGAAATCATGAAAATTCACACCTCAAATTCCGTGACAGATGAAGTGGGGTATGTGTACCTAGCCGAAGATCTTACGCAGGGAGAAGCTGAGTTTGAGGAAACTGAAGTACTAAAAATAAAGAAATTGCCATTCTCCACAGTTGTGGAAATGGTGATGAATGGAGAAATCACTGACGGAATCAGCATTGCAGGAATTCTCAAGGCTGCAAGGATTCTAAATTTATAGTATGACAATCAAGGATCATTTTAAAATCACCTTCAACCTTGCTTTTCCTGTGGTGCTAAGCCAGCTCGGACAGGTTTTGGTAGGTGTAGCTGACAGTATGATGGTAGGCAGACTAGGGGCAGTGCCACTGGCTGCTGCGTCTTTGGGGAACAGTATTTTTTTCGTGATACTGATGTTTGGTATGGGGATTTCCATGGGAATTACTCCTTTGGTTTCAGTGGCTGAAGGGAAGGGCAAATTCAAAAGGATTGGCCATCTTTTTCAGCATGGATTATGGATCAACATTGCCACCGCATTGATTCTGACGGCGGTGGTAATCGGCTTATCTCAAGGACTTCACTTCTTGAACCAACCGCAAGAGGTGGTGACTCTTACCATTCCTTACCTCTACATAATTACTGCTTCTCTTTTTCCTTTCATGATTTTCCAGTCATTTAAGCAGTTGGCAGAAGGTGTTTCACAGACAAAGCAGGCGATGTACGTCACCATCTTTTGCAATCTTGTCAATGTGTTTCTTAACTGGGTACTGATCTATGGAAACTTGGGCGTTTCTGAAATGGGGTTGAATGGTGCAGGATTGGCTACATTGATCTCAAGGATCTTAATGCCTATCCTAATGGGACTGTACGTGATGCGCTCCAAAAGATACAGAATCTTCAATTTGCAACTGGGAATAGGCAAACTGAGATTTTTACTGTTAAATAGAATCTTGAAAATCGGTATCCCTACAGGTTTTCAATACATTTTTGAAGTGAGTGCGTTCAGCGCAGCGGCAATAATGATGGGGTGGATAGGAGTAAATGCGCTTGCTGCTCATCAAATCGCCATAAACCTAGCCTCGGTAAGCTATATGATGGTTTCGGGTCTCAGCACGGCCGGAATGATTCGCGTCAGTAACCAAATCGGTCGGGGTAACTTTAAAGGCATGAGAGAGGCCGGAATGGTGGTTTTTGGTATGGTACTGGTATTCATGGCAATTACAGGTTTGATATTTGTTGTCATGCGATACTATCTTCCTACACTCTATATTGACAATGAAGATGTGGTTGCCTTATCTGCTTCATTGCTCATCATCGCAGGTATGTTTCAGCTGTCGGATGGTATTCAGGTAGCGGGTTTGGGTGTTTTACGGGGGTTGGAAGATGTGAAATTCCCTACATTTATTACGCTTGTGGCTTATTGGGTAATTGGCCTTCCGCTTGGATATTTCTTGGCTTTTGAGCTGGGAATGGCGGAGCTGGGGATTTGGTATGGCTTATTGATCGGTTTGAGTATTACTGCTGTGGTTTTGTTTTATCGCTTTCATAAGCTGAGTAATCGGATGATTAGGGCAAATAAGCCGATTGTCACTGTATAAGGATTCCCGGTCCTAAGGCTGCTGAATGTTTCTGCTTTTTGTTTTATATTCAGGGATAAACTTTTCTAAATATGATCAAAAAGCTACTCCTCGTATTCTACGTAATTCTTGTTTCTAATTTATGTTTTGGACAGGAGATAGCTGTCTTGACACAGCGGGAACAAGCTGCCGTAATTGACAACTGGCTTGAGTACCGCATTCAGAACCTGCTCCCCGGCTTAATGGCAGAGTCGGGAATAGATATGTGGGTGGTGATTTCCAGGGAGTACAACGAGGATCCTGTGATTCGGACTATGCTTCCGGCTACCTGGATGGCAGCAAGGAGAAGGACAATTCTGGTGATGTATCAGCCCTCGGCTGACGCACCGGTGGAAACCTACGCTGTGGCGAGGTATGACGTGGGTAGGTCCTTCAAGAGAGTCTGGGATCCTGATGTACAGCCTGACCAATGGAAAGCGTTGATGGAGTTGATCTCATCAAAGAATCCAAAGAAAATAGGATTGAATTATGCCAAGGATTATGGACATGCGGACGGTTTGACTACCAATGAGCATCAGGTTTTCTTGGACTATTTACCTCAAAATCTGAGGTCTACGGTTGTTTCGGCACAGACACTCGCAGTACGCTGGTTGGAAACAAGGACAGCGCCTGAAATGGCTACTTACAAACACATTCAGGAAATTGCCCATGCCATCGTATCAGAAGGACTTTCTGAGGCAGTGATCACGCCTGGCGTGACTACTACCGAGGATGTGGTCTGGTGGTACCGGGAGAAAATCAAAGCATTGAAATTGGATACCTGGTTTCATCCATCCGTGGATATTCAGCGTGCGGATCCCGCCAATACTGAGCAAAACAGAAATTTTGCTTCCAAGTCCCCTGATTCGGTGATTATGCCCGGAGATTTACTGCATGTGGATTTTGGCATCACCTACCTGAGACTGAATACCGATACCCAAGAAATGGCCTATGTGCTAAAAGCTGGAGAAACGGAAGTACCGGCGTATTTACGCGAAGCGTTTGGGCAAGGGAATAGGGTTCAGGATATTTTGACGTCAAATTTTATAGCCGGCAAAAGCGGAAATGAAATTCTTCGGGCTTCCCGAAAAGTAATGGATGCTGAAGCAATACGGGGAAGTATCTACACCCACCCGCTTGGTTTCTACGGACATTCTGCTGGTCCTACCGTAGGAATGTGGGATAATCAGGGAGATACACCGGGTGCCGGTGACTTTCCGCTTCACTCTAATACCGGATATGCTATAGAGTTGAACGCTGTGGTTTTTCTTCCTGAATGGAACAAAGATGTGCGCATCATGCTGGAAGAAGGAGCATTGTTTGATGGGAAGGAAGTGAGGTATTACAATGGTCGTCAGAAAGAGATTTTTCCGATACCCCGAGCAAACAAGCATTTAGGAAATTAAATAAGTTCTGAAATCCGGATTTCCTTTTTGGTGAAAAGCACCGCATGATTAGATGATGGTGAAGCCGTAGACTATTATTGGTTACTTTATATAGAAGGGATTTGAGGAACAATAGTAACGAATAAATAAATGAATTTCAACCCCGTTGAGGTTAGTTTTTGCGGCTGATATTTGCCGATCCATGGGTGGAACAGGGGGTAACCAAATATGTGACGATTCCATGACGGCGAAGCTGTCGAACTGGGATGGGAATTATTTTAATTTTGAAAAGATCAGCATTCCCTTTCGAAACTCATTTATTTCCACTTCTTATTCACGATCATAAAGAAAAAATTATTCAGCTCATGTGGTGTATGACACAGAAAAATGAATCCCGTCCAGCTTCTGGAGAAGCATGACCGCTGAGGAGTTCGGCCACCTTCGGGGAAGTGGAGTATTGTATATTTTTCTTTATTTCTACGGGTTTCACCCGCGGTTTTTGAAAAGTTTGACCCCATTCAGGGTTATTTATTTTATTTTAACACAGGTGGTTCTTTGAGAAGAAAATAAGAAAGTAGTTCAGCTTCTCCGATATCAGACTTTGTGCTTTCTTCTCGGTCTTTGTGGTTAAAAAAAAGCCGGGATTTAGTCCCGGCTTCATGTATTACTCTTTGCTTGCCTGCTCTTCGCTTTGCGCCAGCAGGAAGGCTTTCATAAACTCATTTAACCCGCCGTCCAAGACATGTTGGGTGTCGGATGTTTCATGCCCGGTACGGTTGTCTTTTACCAGTTTATACGGGTGGAGTACATAATTTCGGATCTGGGAACCAAAATCCACACGCATCTTGGAAGATTCGATCTTTGCGATTTCCGCATTTCTCTTTTCCAACTCCATTTGAAACAAACGGGATTTCAGCATTTGCATAGCCTTTTCCCTATTGGCCAACTGAGAGCGTTCGATTTGGCAAACTACCACGATTCCAGTCGGCTTGTGTGTCAATTGAACTTTGGTTTCCACCTTGTTTACATTCTGACCGCCGGCACCTCCGGATCTGGATGTATGCAATTCTACATCTGCCGGGTTGATTTCTATCTCAATGGAATCATCCACTTCGGGATAGGCATAGACTGAGGCAAAAGAGGTATGTCTCCTGCCTCCTGAATCAAAGGGGGAGATTCTTACCAAGCGGTGAACTCCTGTCTCGGATTTCAAAAATCCGTAAGCCAGCGGTCCTTCAAATTCCAATGTACAGGATTTGATACCGGCTACTTCACCGGGTTGCATGTCCACTTCCTTCACTTTGTAGCCATTTTTCTCACCCCACATGATATACATTCTCATGAGGATCGAGGCCCAGTCATTACTTTCTGTTCCTCCGGCTCCGGGATTGATTTCCAGTACTGCATTCAGTTGATCCTCTTCTGAAGAAAGCATTTTCTTCAATTCCAGCTCTTGCACCGCAGCTTCCGCTTTGATGTATTCCGCTTTGATTTCTTCTTCAGAAACCTCGTCTGCGCTGTAGAATTCAAATAAAACGTCGAGATCCTCTATGATTTTATTGAGAGATTCAAATGCACCGGTCCAAGCCTTACGGGCTTGAATCTGCTTCATGCTTTTTTCTGCCTCTTCCGGGTTGTTCCAAAAATCAGGCTGGGCCGATACGGCTTCTAGGTCTTCTATTTCTGCTTTCTTACGATCGTAGTCAAAGATACCTCCTCAAAGCCGATGTGCGGGCTTTCAAGTCTTTCAGTTGTTCTGAAGTCATCTGTCTAAGTTAAAATTTAAGGTGCAAAAGTCCGAAAAAATATCTGTATTTGCCAATATTCCTCGATTAATCCATTCGCATCTGTATAAGTTGAATCTTATTTCTGCCGGTGTTTTTGAACGTTTTGTAGCGTAAAGGGAGCATAGCTACTCCTGCTCCCAATAAAATACCTGAAGCAAGGCCTACTCCACTACTGATGGAGAATTCATTGTCGTGGTAAATACTATTGATGGATTCAGCACCCAGAAATATAATACCTGCACCCAGAGTCAAAACATTCAGAGCTCTCAATGTTCCATTTCTACGGTCTTTGTCACGAATATCTATCTCGGTAATACTCTCCGGAGAAAGAATGTTTTCACTTAGGTAAATATAGTTCTGGTCAATATTTTGGATAATGTCTGTGACGAAGTAGTTTATTTTTGTGCTTTTATAGGTTATTTCCTCTCCTGGGTAATAGCGGATCTGGGACTTTTGTTTTGCTCCTCGCTTGAGAATAACAAAATCAGTTCCTTGGGCAAAAGAGGAGAGTTGGACACTAAAAATCAGCAAAAGGGTTACAAGGATTCTCATGTGTTTATATTTTATGGTCCCATACCCTGCCTGTCGTAGGACAGGAAATCCCTGCGGCAGGAAGCATGGCTAATATCATTTTAGTGTGTGTCACCTTCGACAAGTTCGATTTCATTACTCTAATTAAAAACAAATCTGAAAGGATTTTTTCGTTGAAGTGTTAAATTTTCAAAGAATACGGAATTTCTTATGTTATTCTGGCTATTACTGTAGTTGTCACGGAAAAATGGGGTTTAAGTTCTTTAAATCTAAACTAACTTGGATGGGATACGTAAAACAAACTTCAACATACAGGTAAGTAAGCATTTCGCTCATAAGGTCACTTTCCATAAGGTTTAGATAAAATTGTTTCTAGCTCAATTCCATATTTCTCAGTCGATTTTTTCTGGAGCATCAGCTTTAAGCACGAATAGTTGTGTGCTCTTCCAAAAGAATAAGGCCTTTATTTCTTAGCCCTCGGTGATTACCATTATTACATAAGAAGGGCAAAATTTCCGAATTTACTGATTTTCCCCGGGCGTCATTTGCGTGGGTTCACTTATTTATTTCTAAAACCATGAAGCCAATTCTCACAAAATCTGATTATAATACAATCAAGGAATTGATTGTCAATACTCCATCCCATTTGATTACAAAGGAGATTTCTATGCTAGCAAAGGAAATTGAACTAGCCAAAAAAGTGTCTGATTCTAAAATTGAACCAAAGGTAATTCGTATTAACTCTCACTTTGAAGTGCAGGATGTCGCATCCGGGAAGTTATTAAATTTCCAATTAACCTTACCGGAATTTGGAAATCTGTCGGAAAAGAAACTTTCCGTTCTCTCTCCGCTTGGAGTTGCCCTTATTGGCTTTCGAGAAGGAATGGAAATAGAATGGGATTTGCCGGGAGGATTGAAAAAATTCAAAATTATCAGTGTCAATACGCAAGTTTATACCGAATGAAAAAAGGCTGTCTATTCAAAATAGACAGCCTTTTTTCATATGAGACATGAGACAGGATTTTTAGATCGAAATGATCCAATTATGGGGATCGGCCACTTGGCCGTATTTTATTCCATCCAATTCAGCAAGCACTCTGTACGAAAATGCATCTTGGGGTTTCTCAGGCATCATGTAGTCTTTACCATTCACGTTGATTCGCTGCACATGGGCTATGGTGGCCGCAGTGCCTGTACCAAACGCTTCTTCAAGTGTTCCGTCTGTCAGTGCCGTTTCAAGCTCAGCAACGGTAAGGAATCTTTCTTCCAGTGGCTCATTCCAATCTTTTGCTAGTTGTATAACCGAATTTCGGGTGATCCCCTTCAATATTGTTCCGGTGTTCGTAGGAGCAGTGATTAGCTTTCCATTGATTTTGAACATGATGTTCATAGTACCGCTTTCTTCTATTTTACTATGAGACTTACCGTCAGTCCAGAGCAATTGGTCATATCCTGCTTTTTGGGCTTGAAGTGCCGGATAAAGCGATGCGGCATAGTTGCCCGCGGTTTTGGCAGCACCGGTTCCTCCTTCAGTCGCCCGTGTGAATGTAGTTTCAACTTTCACACTGACAGGCTTGTTGTAATAATTGCCAACAGGGCAGGTGAAAATGATGAATTTGTATGTATCGGAAGGTTTTACACCTATGTAATCATCGGTGGCAAACATGTACGGCCTTACGTAAAGTGAAGCTCCTTTTGCTGAGGGAACCCAATCTCTGTCCAGATCGATCAATTGAGAAAGACCTTCCATGAAGATTTCTTCAGGAAGCTGAGGCATGCACATGCGTTCTGCAGATTCATTCAGCCGTCTCCAGTTTGCGTCCGCCCGAAAGACTAAAATCTTTCCATTCCCGTTTCGGTAAGCCTTCATTCCTTCAAAAATTGACTGGCCATAATGCAATGTAGCATTGGCAGGATTTAAGCTCAGCGGTCCATAGGGCTCGATTCTAAGGTCTGTCCATTCACCGTTTTTGTAATCTGCGACAAACATATGATCGCTGACAGTACGTCCAAAAACTAGGTTGGAAAAATCTGTTTCCGCTAATCTAGAGCTCTGAACTTTAGTTATCGGTAGGGCAAGTTGTGTCTTCATTGGTTTTGCCTTTAGTCTGGCTGAGCCAGGTAGCTAATTATTATTTTCTGGGATTCCAGGTTATTTCATCCACTTTAAGTTCGTAAGCCATCATTCGGCCAAGTACAAAAAGAAAGTCGGATAGACGGTTTAGGTATTGAATTACTAATTCAGAAACCGGTTCCATAGATGTCAGTTCAACTGCTATCCGCTCTGCACGACGGCAGACTGTACGCGCAAGATGGCAAAATGAAACGGATTGATGCCCACCCGGTAGTATAAATGCTGTGAGCGGGGGAAGCAATTCTTGCATTTGATCCATTTCCTGCTCCAAAATATCTATATCTGCTTGATGCAAATCCGGTTTTTTTACTTTGCCTTTGCCTGGAGCAGTGGCCAGATCTGCGCCAAGAGTAAATAACCTATCCTGAATTTCCTTTAGAAAGTCAGCTCTCTTTTCATTTACAACTTGATCACGAAGTAGTCCGATGTATGCGTTGAGCTCATCTACAGTTCCATAAGCATCAATTCTCAAGTCAGATTTGGGAATACGTGTTCCCCCCAACAATGATGTGGTTCCTTGATCGCCTGTTTTGGTATAGATTTTCATCTCTTTGCCCTTCATTCTCTTAGGGCAAAAATAAGAATCTATTTGAAATTATAAGGTGTGATTAAGCATGCATTGTAATCCCACGCGTAGGATTCGGATTTATTGTGTCCGTTTCAACCAATCCGTCGCGTAATCTTACGACTCTGTGGGCATAATGGGCGATGTCATCTTCGTGCGTAACCATGATTATGGTGTTGCCTTTTGAATGCAATTCGTGAAAAAGCTCCATGATATCATAAGAGGTCTTGGAATCCAAGTTACCTGTAGGTTCATCGGCAAGAATAATACTCGGGGTGTTTACCAACGCTCTGGCTATAGCCACACGCTGTCTCTGACCTCCAGAGAGCTCGTTTGGGCGGTGTTTTGTTCTGTCACCAAGTCCTACGTTTGTCAATGCTTGAAAAGCAATTTCCTCTCTGTCGGACTTGTTCATGCCTGCATACACCAATGGAAGCGCTACGTTTTCCAAGCAACTTGCTCTTGGGAGAAGATTAAAAGTCTGAAAAACGAATCCGATTTCCTTATTTCTGATTTCCGCCAATTCATTCTCTGTCATGTCGGAAACATCTTTGTTGTTTAATATATAACTTCCTGAAGTAGGGGTGTCCAGACAGCCAATGATATTCATCAAGGTAGATTTACCCGAACCTGATGGCCCCATAAAAGCAACATACTCTCCCTTGTCTACGGAAATGGAAACAGATTTCAGAGCTTGAATAATTTCAGAGCCCATTCTGTAGGTTTTGTTGATCTCGTGGGTTTCTATAATTTTCGTCATGGCTGGGGGTTTTGCTAAAGTTACTATTTTGGGGTGGAAAATAAATTTCCGCTTACACAAAAAACGTTAATGTAATTCAATAGTTTGGGTTTTGAAGGCTTGTAAGTTCTTCTGGACTAATCCATTGCTTTAAAAGTTCCAAGGATTCTGCGGCATAAGTATCAAGCCCACTTTCTCTTGCTGCTTTGATTTTCTTGATCCATAAGATAGGGTCTTGATTGAATTCAGTAGCAGAATTCAAAATTTCATATTGATCCAATGGGTCATTTTTCGATTCTATTTCGCTTATAATCAGGGGGCTAAGGTATGGGTTTGCTGTCAGCTCCTCGCTTGCTTTGATCCAAGAAACAAAGGCGTCTATCGAATTCTTGTTCTTAAAATCCGGGTTGTTTAAAAAGGTTGAAAGCTTTGGGTCGGGCTCGATTTTATCAAAAATAAATTTTCCCAATTCCTGTAAATCTTCTTTGACCAGACCATGGGACTTGTAAGCAATGAGGCGAATTGCGATGTCCGTTTTCAATGCATTTTCGGGAAATGCCCGCCACTGTGACACCAAACTTAGAGGCGAAGTTTGGTGAATTTGACTGATTATTTTCAAATACTCAGATATTGCAGTGTTCTGATCGGAAAGATATTCAGGAAGTTGAACGTGATATTTTACCCGGATTTCTACTGCCTTGTCAGGCATTCCGGCAAGTCCAAAAATACTCCAGTGATGTGTGCTAAATCCCTGAAATCCCTTTTCCTCCGCCGCTATAAATTCGTTGGCTGCTTTTTGGAAATCCAGATTTTGAGCTAAAATACTTCCGGAGAGTTGTAAGTAATAAGCAGCATCATTTGGGTTTCTAAAGGCCAACCCATTTAGGTTTTTTACTGTCTCAGCTATTCTGCCGGCTGACAAATTTCTTATCACGGCAGTTTCCTGAAGATCCATTAGATACTCTGCCATTTCGGGGTTTTGCCCCAGGCTATCTAATAATTCCAAGTCTGCATCCGGGATACTTCTGTTGATCTCAGACATCAGATTCCTCCATCCCGCATTGATCAGCATAGGGGAGTCTTCGGTATGCAATTTTTTCCTTATGGATAGCACCAGTTCTTTTGAAGGGAGATTGCCTAGCGCATTGGATGTAGAAAGCTCGTTGATCTGAGAGATCAAATCTGAAGGATGTGTTGGTGCGGTTTCAGGTTGGCCTAGTTTGGTTTTTAAAGCGACAAGGTTTGATTTCAAGACCCGACTTGTGCTTTCGGTAGTTTTTATTAAATCCAATCCCTCAGCCGACCTGTTGACTTTAATATAAAGTAAGCTCAGATTATTGGCCAAATGGGGCTCGTTTGGAAAAAGTGAAAGTCCGTTTTCCAAATAGTAGATAGCTCCAAAAATGTCATTTTCCACATGCAATCTATCACTTAGGAGTAAGATGTTGTCTACTTGCGGAGCTTCTGTAAAGCTTTCTTCTAAATGACGCTTAGCCAAGGTAGGCTGCTTGAGATCCAGCAATAGTTTAGCTGTAAGGAATTTGGCTTTGGGATTTTTGCGATAGCGCATCCATGCATTTTCATATAGGATGCTAGCTTCCAGCTTCTTGTCAGTTTGGTAGTAATAGTCAGCAAGAATATTACTCGTCATGGCATTTGCCTGTACTCCGACTATTCCGCCAGTATAGGTAGTGATGACTAGGATTACAATTAATCCACCCAGTCTAATATGATAATAGACAAGAGAGTATGGTTTGTATAGTATTTTTTCTACAGCTTTGCCTGAATTCATGATGGACATGAAATTTGCCAATAGGTAGACGTAGAAAAACAAGGAAAAGCCAAGTTGAGAATAGACAAGGAGATGCTTGAAAAACTCTTCTGCGGGTTGATTTCCCGATAGCTTCAGTTTCCAGACCAGCCACACTGCCAATCCCCATCCAACTAAATGCAGAGCCTTAATGACTGTAGGACTTGAAACTAATTGACCACTTTGCTCTACTTTTTCCCCAATCGAAACCCAACCGAACACCCCAAGAGGCAAAAGTAGGAATAGGGGAGAGAAAATGGGGAAAGGAATGTTTAACTCTCCCTGCAAATCCAATAAAATGCAGAAAAGCGTAACAAGATAGATCAGGGTTATCAGGCTGATTTGAACAGTGATGTTCAGGTTGAGGTTTCGGTTGGCTCTGGCAAGTAAAATGTAAATGCCGGAAAGTATTCCGTGCCCATTCCAAAATACCCAGGCTAGTGCAAGTCCGAAACCAATGGTCAACGAATGTTCGGCAAGATAAATCTCCGGGTCTTGAATTGGGCTGAGTATGATAAGTAGTGCTAAAGCTGTGAATGTGGCAGCAGAGGAAATTAGCCATTTCATCACTACCTGAATTCGTTGACCCCAGAGATGAAAACAGATCATGGGAAGCAATGTTCCCGCCAATAGGATTATCAAGGGGTAATTGGCACTTGGCCCCCCTATATTTAGCCCATTGAAATTACTAAACGTGAGAAGAAGAATCCAGGCTATACCTCCAACGATGAAGTACGCTTTCTTGAATTCGGTGAGTAGAGTAAGAACAGAAACAACTCCTAGCCATACAATAACGGCATAGAGTAGTGATTCCCTTCGATGGAATTCCGTCCCCAGAGCTTTGAATTCCTGAAAAATGAGGTAATTGTCTATCTGGATAGGAAAAGAAATAGGACCTATCTGAACCCAGTCAAATGGAATCGGTATAGTGTCCAGAAACGATCCTGCCTTTATATTGATATAGGGCTGAGGGTCAAAAATCAGATAATACAGCGCAAAAAAAACTCCTGAAATAATAAATAGGAGAGCTAAAATTTTAAAGGGTTCTGAGTTGTTCAATGTGTTTTTCAACTGCGTTACTCCATTACTTTAGGTACGCGGAAATAGTCAAAGTCCTTCTTCGGCGCATTTTTTAGCCCGGAATCATGGTCTAGCTGATGTCCTATTTTGTCCTCACGCATTACATTCACTTCGGAAGACATGGTAGTAAGTGGAGCTACGTTTTCAGTATCAATAGCATTCAATTGCTCCACCCAGTCTAGGATTTGACTCATGTCTTTAGACATTTTCTCAGCACTGCTTTCATCAAATTCCAATCTTGCGAGATGAGCGATCTTTTTGATTGAATTGGTATCTATTTTCATGTCTTTATAATTTGTTTTTTAAAGGCCACATATCCGTCCCGAACTCGATTCGGGAGAATCTCGTAGATTTTATAATCATCCCAGTGTATGTCGTTTTCGACATGCCTGTCTGTCTCAGGCAGGCTCGATTTCATGTGTTTGAGTTGTCCTGGTCTAGTTGAGACTGAATTACTTGAAAGCATTTTTCTTTCAGTGCATTTTCAGAGTCCCACTTCCCGGGAAGTAAAGGCTCGTGGAGGGTCATCTTAGCCGGCCTCCAGCGAAGCAATAACTTACCGTCGTCAGGCAAAATTAGATGATTATAGGATAAAGTGACAGGGATAATCGGGATTTGTTTGTCCTTGGCCAGCCGAAAAGCCCCGTTTTTAAAGGGAATCATCTCAGGAGGGTTTTTGGTAAAGATTCCTCCTTCAGGAAAAATGATTACACTACTCCCCGAATTAAGCGCTTCATCTGTGCGTTTCAGCGTTTCTGCACGACTTTTCAATCTGTCCCGATCCACTGCTATATGAAGATTTTTAAAGTAATAACCGAACAGGGGGGCTTTACGAATGGAGGCTTTGCCTACGAAAAGCACATCACCGGGGATTAATCCCATCATTGCGATGTCTAGGTAACTGAAATGATTTGCCAGATAAATATAGGGTTTGTCTTTTTCTATTTTTTCACTTTCCTGAATTTTAACCGGGAGGAAAATACAGACGAAATATGCTTTTGCCCAGTATCGATTGATTTTTCGGCCATATTTTTTCCATCCCGGAATCCATATACAAATCCATATGAATGGAAAAATAAGCAGAAAGCTAATCACAAAGATTAATGAGGCATAGATGGAATATAGCCTTGAAAGAAGCTTACTCATGGTTGATCATGTGGTTTGCCGCTTTGACAAAATAACTCATCATAGCCCCAGAGATATTGATATCAAGATCAAGCCGGTCCATAGCAGTTAGCATTGTGTTCATCCAGTGGTCACGCATCTCGGAATCTATTTTCCACTTGGCATGCCGCATCCTCAATCGTGGATGACCCCGCTGTTCAGAATAGATTTCCGGTCCTCCGAATACCTGTAGCAAAAAAAGAAACAAACGTTCTTCCGCAGGCTGTAAATCGTCAGGATATAGTTTTTTGAGAGACTCATTTTTTGCCACTTCCTGATAGAAAAATGTAGTGAGTAAGCGGATTCGCTCCTCGCCGACCAAGTCGTATATCGTCTGAGGGGTATTCATGCCGCAAACTTACCAAATTCTTTCAAGCCTCCCACTTTTTCACTTTCAGTGAAGTTCCTTCAGTGGAAATGACAATGATTTTTTCTCCCTGATCAATAAATTCACCTCTGGAATAGGCATCATAGATGTCTCCATCTATTTCGATTTTTCCACTTGGCCTGAGTCGTGAATGTACCAGTCCGATTTTACCTTTGAGTGAATCTGCATAGAAAGATGAAGTGTAGCCTTCACTTCTTTGCTGAGTTGAAGCTAGTGTGATTGTTTTGAACGCTCCCCATTCATTGACTTTTGGAGTTAGCCAGAATACTAACCCAACAGAGGCGATTGCAGCCAATATCACAGTCAACAACGCAGTAAAGAGATCCGCGGCAGGCACAAAGTCAAAGTTGAAATTTTGATTTGGGATCATGCCTAGAACTAAGCCCGTGAGAATTCCTATGATCCCCAGAACTCCAAATATCCCAAATCCGGGTATAACAAATAGCTCTACGGCCAACAAAATCACTCCTATAAAAAAGACTAGGATTTCCCAGTTAGCAGCAAGCCCGCTAAGATAGTATGGGATAAAATAAAGCAGCGTAGCGATTAGTGAAGCGAGAATAGGGAATCCTACCCCGGGAGTTTGTAATTCAAAATACAAACCTCCTATAATGATCAATATCAAAAAACCACTTACCGCAGGATTTAAGAAGAATGCGATTATCTGTTCTACTTGATCCGGTTCATATGCAATAATCTCGGCATCTTTAAGGTTTTGCGCAATTAGAATAGCTTGAATGGAATCATACTGTCCATTGCAAAACCCATATTTTACAGCTTCTGAAACAGAAAATGTGATCACAGAACCGGCTTCAGATATACCCTCAATCTCTATTTTTTCATCCACCATTGCTTCAGCTATTTTAGGATCCCTTCCTTTGGCTTCGGCTGTACTTCTCATCATCGAGCGCATGTACGATTGATACTTGTCAGGAGCGGCGGCTCCATCAGCACCATTGACTACCGTCGCTGCACCTATACTAGCCCCCGGAGCCATATAAATGCTGTCTGTTGCAATGGAAATCAGTGCGCCGGCAGATGCTGCATCTTTATTTATAAAGACGTATATAGGAGTAGTAGAATTGAGAATTATCGTCCTGATTTCATCGGCGTCATTTACAGCTCCCCCATAGGTGTCCATTTCAATAATAATCAGATCAACTTCATCTTGTTCGGCTTTTTCCAATGCCAGTTTTACCCGGCGGGTCATCGCAGGATCTATATCTTTATCGATTTTGAAAGTGAAAACTTTCTTCGTAGCCACGGTATCAGTTTGTGCCAGAACAAGTTGACCGGAAAATAACAGGAAGATGAATAATGTGCTGAAATAGATTTTCATTTGGGATAGCAGGTTCGAATGATAAAAGATACGAAATACATGTAAAAACTGATTCTTTTCTTTAGATAGCCGGGGTTAGCCTATGTATTTTTGCTGCTCAAACTCGGGTTCGGGAATTTATGC
Organism: Algoriphagus sp. Y33; assembly: GCF_014838715.1. Taxonomy (NCBI): domain Bacteria; kingdom Pseudomonadati; phylum Bacteroidota; class Cytophagia; order Cytophagales; family Cyclobacteriaceae; genus Algoriphagus; species Algoriphagus sp. Y33. The sequence goes on from NZ_CP061947.1 coordinate 1,494,732, forward strand.
TAGAATCTTCCCATGGAATAAAAGATCTCTGTAACTTCCTTTCTTTTCTAGCATAATTCTTGTGCCTCTTGACTATGGAAATTAATCTTGTATTTCTAATTCGTTTACTCCCAACTCAGTACATTCTATGAACAACAGCTCACAGTTTTTCTGGTTCTTCCTTGTTTTCTTTCTTTCTTCCTCATTGACAATGGCTTCCGGGCTTGTTTCTATCGATTCAGTTGGAGTCCAGCGCGTAGGAGAGCAGTCTTTTATTTTACATGAAGTTGATCCCAAAGAGACTCTTTTCGGTATTTCACGCAGGTATAAGTCTCCTGTGAGTGACATTATAGAAGCAAATCCTGTGTTAAAACAAGGGTTGAAAATCGGTCAGACTATCAAAGTTCCTTATGTGTCGATAGCGGAGCTGCCTGCGGGTTCTGTATTGCATAATGTAGTTCCGGGAGAAACGCTTTTTTCTATTTCCAAAAAATACGGAGTATCAGTAGAAAGTGTGATGAAGGGCAATGGTCTGAAAGGCAATGATCTAAGTGTTGGGCAGTCCTTGATTATTGAGCCAGCTGTTCCGGTCGCTGTAGCGAAAGAACCTGAGCCGGTAATAGCTGTAGCTACACATACATCAGGCGGTAAATCAGGGAATAAAGAAAAGGAAAAGCCAGCCAAAAGAGCTGAGGAGGCTCCAAAAGCAAAAGAGAGCACAGAGCCGGTTTCAAAAGCTGAATCTGCTAAGCAGTCAAATTCAAAGGCAGCTGCGGAAACGAGTAAGCCAATGGTGCCGGGTGAATGGAGATCACATATTGTTCAGAGCGGAGAGACACTTTTTTCCATTGCAAGTCAATATTCAGCACGTGTGGAAGATTTGATTACATGGAATGCCTTGACATCCAATAATCTTCGACAAGGCCAAACTCTCAAAGTAGGACGTGGTGCCATGGAGGAATCTACAGTTCCCGTAATAGGAGCTCCAAAAATCGTTTCGAGTGCAGATGAAATGATGGTGGAGCCTGCAGACACAAATAAATCGGGGAGCTTTAAGAATATTAAAGAAACAGGCCAAGCTGAACTGATCGAAGGTACCGGTGGGCACAAAAAATACTTGGTACTACATAGAACTGCGCCTGTAGGTACAATCATGCGCGTGAAAAATGAAGAAAATGATGTGACGATTTTCGCTAGAGTAGTGGGTACGCTTCCGGAAACAGGGGATAACGGCAAACTGGTAATCAAGCTTTCTCAAGCTGCTTTTGATCAATTGAAAGCTGTGAATGGTAGATTTCCTGTGGAGGTCATGTATTGATATTAGTTCCTTGAACATATTGAAAGACTGTCAGATATGGCGGTCTTTTTTTGTTATGAACCTATATGTTGATCTTGAGGTTTTAGAAGCGAATTTTGGTTTCCGCTGAGCCACTGCTAATTTTGCATTCGAGCTATGAATAAAGTCCAACTCATATTCCACCACATTTTCCGGTTCATTTGGAATCTGATTTTTATTGTTTCTTACCCGATTTTGGCAAGTTTTGGTCTGCTGTTTATCGGTATCACCTACGTGTTTTCTTTGCTGTCCAGGTTTCTGAACAGACTTCGCCCTGAAGGCAAAAAGGTCATTTTGAAAGAATCGGTATGGGAAGATTTACCTTATTCGGGAGATTTGCTGGAAGCCAAATTGATCAAACATATTGTTTTTGGGCCGTCTGGCTTTAAATTTAGGAGGAAAGATGGTGTGCCATCTGTACTCTCTGATTACGTTTTCGGCAAAAAAGTAAGAGTGCTTGAGGAGGGCTTTATTCTGGAAAAATGGAATGCCACTGAATCTAAAGATTTGCCGGATTTTGATATTTGTCTCTATAACCCCGATGAAGATTCACTTCGCACACTCACCACTATCAAATGCTTTGACTGGCATGTGTCGGAGATAGTTGACAATGAGCTTTGCTTCAAATGGTTTGACGGTACGCAGGGTGGGGAAGTTAAAGTTGCGCTTTGATGCAAAATCTTAAGAACTTTTTAGACGATAAGGTTGATCAGTATAACCGTCCCGGCTTTATTACATTTGATCCCATATCTATTCCGCATCGGTTTGCAAAAAAAGAAGATATAGAGATTTCGGGGTTCTTTGCTGCTATTTTGGCATGGGGACAGCGTAAGACTATTATTAATAAATGCGTTGAATTATTTCAAATGATGGATAATTCGCCGCACGACTTTTTGCTGAATCATCAAGAGGATGATTTGAAACCTTTCCTGAACTTCAAGCACAGAACCTTCAATGAGGTGGATACACTATATTTTGTACATTTTTTAAGTTGGTTTTACAAAAAGCACAGTTCCCTTGAGGAGGCATTTCTCATCGGGCAAACGGGGAAAGTGGGGGCGATGGAATCTATTTTGACGAAGTTTCAGGAGTTCTTCTTTTCTTTACCGGATTCTCCACCCCGTACACGGAAGCATATCGCCACACCCATCCGAAAGGCTGCTTGCAAGCGCATCAACATGTATTTACGATGGATGGTTAGAGAAGATGATAAGGGCGTTGATTTTGGACTGTGGAAGAACATCTCACCTTCACAGCTGATATGTCCCTGTGACCTGCATGTGGATCGGGTAGGAAGAAAGTTGGGACTGATTACCAGAAAACAGACTGATTGGCTTGCAGCTGTGGAATTGACCCAAAAGCTCAGAGAATTCGATGCTGATGATCCAGTCAAGTATGACTTTGCATTATTCGGTTTGGGAGTAGAAGAGAAGTTCTGATTAATTCTCCTTAAATTTTTTCATGAGGCCGAAACCTGATCTCATCGGGATAGGGGAAAGCGTGGATTAGCTCGCCGGATGTAATTCTTCGCTGGATTCCCTGCCAACAAACCGGATCAAAAAGATCTTGGTGATAAGAAAGAAAATGATCCTTGAGATCCTTTCTGCCTATCATCCATCGCTTGAAATCTTCCGGGAAAACATCGTTTTTGGCAATAGAATACCATGGTTCAGGGGCATAAATCTGCTCGTACGTTTCCGCTTTTGGTTTGATGCGGAAATTCATATCTGTCAAAAATTCAATTTCATCATAATCGTAAAAAATCACCCGTTTTTGCCGTGTAAGACCAAAGTTCTTGGTCATCATATCGCCCGGAAATATATTCGCCTGCGCCAGCTGGAGAATTGCTCTTCCATAATCTTCTGTAGCCCTCCTTCCTTCTTCTGTACTACAGTGTTCCAGAAACAGATTTAAAGGCTCCATTCTCCTTTCTGTATATAGATGTTTGATAATTAGGTGAGAATCGGTGATGTTCAAAAGGGAATTGACTGTTTTCCTCAGTTCTATCATCAAGGACGGGCTGATTCGCTCAATCGGAATTTTGAAGTATTCAAATTCATGAGTATCGGCCATTCTACCCACACGGTCATGAAGAGACACAAGTTTATATTTCCCTCTTACTTCTTGTCTAGTCATGGTTTTTGGCGGCTCAAAGTGATCCTTGATCATCTTGAACACAATGTTCAAAGACGGCAAAGTGAATACAGTCATGACCATCCCTTTTATTCCTGCGGCCACTTCGAATTGATCTTCACTGGCATCCAAGTGATAAAGAAAATCTCTGTAAAAAAGCGTCTTTCCATGTTTATTAAATCCTATGGCGTTGTAGAGTTCATGGATTTTCTTGTGAGGTATGACCGAGTTGAGAAAGCCGACTACTTGTGAGGGGACTTCTGCTTCGACCATAAAATAGGATCGCGTAAAACTGAACATACTGCTCATCAGATTGGGATCGAAAATCAGGGTATCTACAAATACTCCTTTTTCTCCGTGCAGGACAGGGATGATAAAAGGCATCCACTTATGTCCTAAAAATGTCCTTCCGATCAAATATGCCGCTTTATTCCTATAGAAAACTGATTTTAAGATCTGGGTTTTCGTGTCTGGACCGACTCGGTATCTTGTCAAAATCACCTTTCGGACGCCTGCTATCAGAAATTTGATATCTTGTTCTTTGTCCATAAAAGGAGCACCGAAATCATAATCATCGAGGATTTGCCTGATATTTTTTTCCAGACCAAAGAATGAGGGATAGGTTCTTAAAAGTTCATCCGACTCTCTGACAGCGCATGAGTCGAACCCTTCCATGACAAACATCAATTCTTCATTGATGGTCAATTTTGGATAGCTTTTCCGGATCACCGAGTTGAAAAATGTTTCTGCCAATTCTATATCAGGCCTGCCTGCAATCAGCGATTGGTACACTGATTTTATTTCTTTCCAATTTGAGAAGTCAGTTGATTTATCTCCTAGCATTTCTGAACATTCTGTTGCCAGTGGAAACAGTAGATCCTTGTATAGACGTAGGCGCTGCTTACTGTTCAGATGTGTGGCATGCCAAGCTTTCTCACTGAAATACTTTGGAGCCAATCTGGTGTAGGTGTTGAAAAGCTCCATGTAAGTGATGAAGCCTGTTTCTATTTTACGTGCAAGTTGAGCTGTGAGAGTTGAAGCCATAGAAGTTTATTCATTCAAACTTAATGAAAAGCTAAAGTTAGACCCTATTTTTTTCAGGTCTTAGGTAAGATATAATTTCATTGATTTTTAAGGGTTTATAGTAAAAAAGTATAAAGGAAAATAAAATTTTGAAAATCTTTCGCAATCGATTGTTTGGAGTATATGAAAACATTTTCTAATTTTCGAAGGTATTCATAAAACGAATATCTACAATAGGTTTAATAGGTTTGAGAGCAGGAAAAGGTTGGGTCAATGTCCCAACCTTTTTTGTTTTTTGGTCGTCCTGACTTAGCTTAACCTTATCAATTAAAACTTTCATGAGGAGCCCGAAAATCACATTCGTTTATCTTGCCATTTTTGGCTTAGCTTTTTTGTCTTTTTTTGCCTGCGACAGCAAAAATGAACAAGCTGACGTAAGCGCAGACAATTTTTCTGTAGATGAAGAAGAGCTAGAACGAAATCGATCCCAGATAGATGTGGCATTAGCCCAAAATGAGCTTTGGCATTCTCACTGGGAAAATGAAATTGGAATGTTTGAAGCTTCTCAATTCCAATTGACCATGACTGATTCCATAGATCCTATGGAGATGCCTGAGAAAAATCCTATTCTCAAAGGAGATCCTCTATTTCCCTATCAATTTCCCCATCCATCAGGAGATGGCACTATGGATATTTACAGTTATAAGGTGGAAGCGCACGAAAGTATTGATTCGCCTTTCTTGAATCCGGACTCGGAGGTAGTGTGGTATAGACAAGACGGAATGAGGGAACGTTTACTTTTTATGGGGCCTTCAGGAATGTTTGAGGATGGAATGTGGCTGAATGAAAGCGAATTTTTGGTGTTAGGTTATTTTCAGGGAATGAATGGATTTAGACCGATGGTCTGGCTTATAAATGTAGAAACCCACATCCTGAAGCAGTTTCAATTGGAAAAAGCCTCTGAGTCTTATGTCCCGCAATCCTACATCAGTAATAAAATCAAACAGCTAGATTTGGTTTAATATGGATTTCGGGAGTGTTTTGAATTTGTTGGAAAAAGGAATGGAGCATCCACTTCCCGGAAAAGAAGCGCAGCTTTTCATGTCGCCAAATCCTGTGGATATGAGAAGGTTTGATACAAAACTTCCTGATAATCATCGCAGAGGTGCTGTGTTGATACTCCTTTATCCCAATGAAAAAAAGGCGTTTTTTCCTCTGATCAAGAGACCTGATTATGAAGGAGTACACAGTGGACAGATTGCTTTTCCAGGCGGAAAAATGGAGAAAGAGGATGGGGACGAAATAGAAACGGCCCTTCGCGAAGCTTGGGAAGAAGTAGGTGTACATCCTGAGCAAGTTAACCTGATTGGAAGGATGAGTACATTGTTCATTCCTGCGAGTAATTTTTTGGTAACACCCGTTTTGGGCTACTCTGAAGCTATACCGGACTTTGTGCCGGAAGAAAGAGAAGTATCTAAAATCATCCAAACTGCGGTCAGCACACTCTATGAGCCTAGTTTTCGTAAGCAAAAGATTTTGGAATTCAGTGATAATTTCCGTCTGGACACGCCATATTTTGAGGTAGATAAGGAGATGGTTTGGGGAGCGACGGCGATGATTCTCAGTGAGCTGCTGCAGATTCTCGAAAATGGAAAGAGGTAGACTTTGGGCTTTTTGGCCAATTGTTGGTATTGTTGCAGTTGATTAGCCCGGATATAATGGAAGAAAATACCCCCTTGCTTACAAATGATGCAGTAGTTTTTGGATTGCTTATGGCTATTCTGGCACTTGTTTTTGTTACCTCAGCCAGTGATAAACCGTTTTGGAAGAAATTCTACCGTGTCGTTCCTACAGTTTTACTATGTTATTTTATTCCTGCGCTGGCCAATTCTTTTGGAATCATCTCAGGGGAAACCTCCCAACTGTACGGAGTAGCCAGCAGGTATCTTCTTCCTGCTTCTTTAGTTCTTTTTACTGTAAGTATTGACATCAAAGGGATATCGAAGCTAGGACCAAAGGCTGTTGTCATGTTTTTGTCCGGAACGGTTGGTATTATGCTCGGAGGACCCTTGGCCTTGCTGACTGTTGGCTTTTTCTTTCCGGATTTATTGGGAGGGAACGGACCCGATGAGATCTGGCGGGGACTGTCCACTATTGCCGGTTCTTGGATCGGTGGCGGTGCCAACCAGACAGCGATGCTACGAGTATTTGAACCAAGCCCGGTTCTTTTCAGTCAGATGATCGCTGTGGATGTGCTGGTTGCCAATCTCTGGATGGCCATACTTCTATATTGGGCTGCTAAACCGGATAAGATCGATAAGTTATTTAAAGCTGATAGTAGTGCTATTTATGAACTGAGGGACAAAATTGAAAAATTCAGGGAGGGAATTATGCGGATTCCGAGTTTGAAAGACACGATGGCTATTCTAGGTATAGGATTTGGAGTTACCGGGGTTGCTCACTTGATTGCTGATTTTGTGGCACCTTACATCGGTGAAAATTATCCTGAATTGGAACAGTACTCACTTAACTCAACTTTTTTCTGGATAGTGGTAGTCGCTACTACCCTAGGATTGCTTTTATCTTTTACCAAAGCGCGAAATCTTGAAGGGGCAGGTGCTTCTCGTATGGGCAGTGTTTTGCTGTATGTCTTGGTAGCTACTGTAGGTATGCAGATGGATTTGGGAGCTGTGTTGGATAATCCTGTGTTTTTTCTGATAGGTATTGTGTGGATGTTCTTCCATATTCTAATTATGCTCATTGTAGCCTATTTTATCAAAGCTCCGTTCTTCTATGTAGCGGTAGGGTCGCAGGCCAATGTGGGAGGAGCAGCATCGGCTCCGATTGTCGCTGCAGCTTTCGATGCGTCGCTGGCGCCTGTTGGCGTACTTTTGGCTGTGTTGGGTTATGCTGCAGGTACGTATGGTGCGTACCTTTGTGGATTGATGATGCAGGCTATTTCGGTAGGGTAATGAAACATTCAAGAAAACTAATCTTTATATGTAACGGATCCGATTGTAAAAAAGAGGGGGCCAAAAAATTATATAAAGGACTAAAAGAGGCCACTGATGAAGCTCCACTGAGAGGTACTTGCAAATTCATCAAAACTAAGTGTATAGATATGTGCAAAACAGCTCCAAATGTAATAGTGGGAGATCATTTTTGTAAAAAAACTACAGTGGAAAAGGTCTTGGTGCAACTAAAAAAGTCCTGAATTTTCAGGACTTTGCTTTAATTCTTTAGCACTTTCACCGCTGTGCCGCTGGCTGTGACCATTAGCATTCCATCTCGGATGGTTTCATAGTCTAAGTCAATTCCAAGTATTGCATTTGCGCCGAAAGCCCGAGCCTGCATTTCCATTTCGGTCATAGCAGTGGCTTTTGCTTCTCTGAGAACACGCTCATAGGCAGAAGATCGTCCTCCGACTATGTCAGTGATGCTTGCGAAAAAATCCTTGAATACATTGGCTCCTATAATGGTCTCTCCTGAAACAATTCCTAAGTATTGTTCCACGCTGTAGCCATCCAGTGAGTTAGTGGTTGTTACGATCATTGTGATATGCTGCTTATATTTTTAAAATGTGTTTTACTGTCGGAGTTCACGAATATATGAGGGAAAAGGTTTGCAGAAAATTTGGTGTTATTTCTTTTGATCTATCAAGATGCTATTTGGAATTTGCTCCCCTAAGGATTTAATGTCTGGGATTAAGAGGAAGTGGACTTGGATTAGCTATTGTGAAAAGATTGAGTGAACTTCAAGCTTCAAAAATCCAAGAGTTATCAATGAGCAGTGTTGAGGCTATTTTCAATCTTATATTGAAATTCATTTAGAGTGGAAGAAGACAAGTATACCCAAACAAGTGATTTAGAGTCCAGAAAGAATTACTTGCACTATTCGTCTATATTGGTGGCCGAAGACAATATGGTCAATCAGCTATTGATTAGGAAATTCTTGAAGAAATGGCATATGGGCAAACTAGTGATTGCTTCGGATGGACAGGAGGCGATTGACGAGTTTGAACAGGGGGAGTTTGATGTCGTACTCATAGATATACAAATGCCGGTAGTGGATGGTTTTGCAGTGGCAAAACGGATACGGGAAAACAAGGATTTGCTCAAAAGTAAAATCCCCATTTTAGTTCTAACGGCTAGTTCTTATCATGAGATCAAGGCTGAGATGGAGCAGATTGGTATTAATGATTATGTGGAAAAACCATTCACTCCTGAGGAACTGTATGGGAAATTAACTGAATATCTTAATTCGAAAGATATCGGTTAATACAGGTTTAGCATTAATTTTGCCTGACAGGTTTGAATCTGCCCAGCTTTACACAAATCCACTATTCAATGCCCCTTTTTAATAGATTCATATTATTGCTTTTTGTTTTTTTTGGTGTTGTTGATACTCAGGCACAACAATTAATAACAAAACGCTCCACTTTCTATGCCTTAGCGGGTACTTCAGGAGCCCGTCTTAATCAGTTTGACAACATACTGGCAGACCGTGGCTTATCCGGTTTGAGAAATAGGTATCAGACAATAGGATTAGGCTATCAGGCAAGAATCAATGATTTTGTGCTTGGAATGGATGTATTGCACAATAGAGGGGGAGTAAGTGAGCTCGATGATTTTTCTATGAACTACAGGACTTCCAGGGCATTGCTAAATGTAGGCTATGCATTTACCGAAGAATCACGATTTCAGCTAATCCACTATATGTCCATCGGAGTTGGATTCCTTAACTTTCAAATGCTACCCACCGAGCGCACAAGAGATCTTGATGCTTTTTTGGCAAAACCGGAGCAGGGATTTGTGCTTAGGGAAAAAGATATACAAAAAGGGACGTTGAATTATGGGAATTTCCTGACTGAAATCGGTTTTCAACTTAGCTATGATTTTGACTTGCCCGGTAGAAGAGAAGCACTACAGATTATAACCAAGATGGGGTATTCATTCAGTCCTCTGGAAGGGAAATGGAATATGAATGGAATCAACTTTGACAACGCCCAGAGTGGAGCATTTATAAGATTAGGTGCCGGTATCACATTACCCGATAGGAATTTCTTCTATAAAGATGCAAGCATAGGTGTCTCACTGATAAGAGGAGTTCACTTCACCATCCCGAAGAGATTTAATGCCAGGTTGAAAGAAGCAGGTCTGAATCCATTGAATACTACGCCTTCCAACTGGGGGTTAAGGATTTTGGGTGATACAGAGCGTCTCCTTTACGGTGCAGAACTTTATAATCTCGCATTGGATGGAAAGGCAAACGACGAAAAAAGACATTCTCTAAACAGCTTGAGAGTCTATGGAAATATAGGATATAATTTGATTGAATATAGAAATTTTGGTTTGGGGACATTAGTGGGTCTTGGATATGGCAATATACGCTATACACTTTTGACTAACGATAAGCCTGATTTTCCGGAACTATTTGAGCAGAGAGATTTTGATGGGTATTTGAGGAATAGCGGGCTGATGCTGAAGCCAGAAGTCTTTGCAGAATACGGGATTCCTATGACCAGACGAAAACTTTTTGACTTGGTGCTCACCGTAGCAGCGGGATACGAGATTCCTTTAGCAAATTATAAGCTAGGCGATTTGAGTATGTCGGGTTATATGGCAGGACCTTATTTGAGTTTCGGGGTAGGGGTAAGACCCTGATTTATTCATTTGACAATGTAATTCATCTTTTAGTAAATCCTTTTAGGAGATTCTCCTGTTTTATTATCAAAATGCTATTAACTTTGGGTTGCTTATCGAGAAAGACCGAGGGAAGGGCCCAACGACGTCTTAGCAACCTAGAAATAAGGTGCTAACTCCCATCCCGATATATCGGGAACAGATGAGCGGACTAGTACATCGTACTTCTCTCCGGTTTTGCTCGACAAGCTTTTTGATTAACAAAAAATCAGTATGCAAAACAGAACGGAATCCCTGCTTCAAGAACTTTCTAAGCGAATTTTAATCCTCGATGGAGCCATGGGAACCATGATTCAACGATATACCCTGACCGAGGAGGATTTTCGAACTCCTGAGCTAGCCGAACATCCCAAATCCCTGAAGGGGAATAATGATTTATTGTCTCTGAGTAAGCCCCAAATAATCAGGGAGATCCATGCTGAGTATTTCAGGGTGGGAGCAGATATTATTGAGACCAATACTTTCTCTGCCACCACAATTGCACAGGCAGATTATGATCTTTCGCATTTAGCATATACTATTAATGTGGAGTCTGCAAAGCTAGCAAGGGAGGTAGCTGACGAATTCACTGCAAAGAATCCGGATAAACCCCGCTTTGTGGCGGGGGCGATAGGGCCGACCAACAGAACGGCTTCGCTTTCGCCGGATGTGAATGACCCCGGCTATCGTGCAATCACTTTTGATCAGTTGGCAGAAGCCTATGCAGAGCAGGTTCGCGGGTTGTTGGATGGTGGAGCAGATATCCTATTGGTAGAGACGATTTTTGATACATTAAACGCCAAAGCTGCTCTGTATGCTATCCAGGATGTGTTTGAAGAAAGAAATATTCCGTTGGATCCTAAAGAAGGAGGTATCCCGATCATGATCTCCGGTACAATCACCGATGCTTCCGGGCGTACACTTTCGGGTCAGACTACTGAAGCATTTTTGATCTCCATATCGCATGTTCCCTTACTGTCAGTTGGATTGAACTGTGCTTTGGGGGCCAAAGAATTAAGACCCTATTTAAAAGTGTTGGCGCTGGAATCACCGTTCTATGTGAGTGCTTATCCGAATGCAGGCTTGCCGAATGAATTTGGACAATATGATCAGGGGGCAGATGAAATGGCGGATCAGATAAGGGACTTTTTGAAAGAAGGAATGCTGAATATTTTGGGGGGCTGTTGCGGCAGCACACCTGAGCATATTTCAGCTTTGGTAAAGATGGCTGCTGATTTTCAGCCGAGAAAATTACAAGTGGAACTAGAGGAAACGTTGGACTGAGAAGATGGCTAGAAATAATTACATGAAACTATCCGGCTTAGAGCCATTGGTTTTTACACCCGAAATTAATTTTGTCAATATAGGCGAACGGACGAATATTACCGGTTCGAAGAAATTTGCCCGATTGATTTTGAATGGAAATTATGACGAGGCACTTGAAGTGGCCTTGGATCAGGTACGTGGAGGAGCTCAAGTACTGGATGTCTGCATGGATGAAGGCATGTTGGATGGGGAGTTTGCCATGGTCAAATTCCTGAATCTGATCGCTTCTGAACCGGAGATCTCAAGAATCCCCATCATGATCGATAGTTCCAAATGGAAAATTATCGTGGCGGGATTGAAGTGTGTTCAGGGAAAAGGCATTGTCAATTCTATTTCCCTGAAAAATGGGGAAGAAGAATTTATCCAACAAGCCAAAACGGTAAAAAAATTCGGTGCGGCAGTGGTGGTGATGGCTTTCGATGAGTATGGACAGGCTGATACCTATGATAGAAGAGTGGAAATCTGTGAGAGGAGCTATAGGATCCTAGTGGATCAAGTGAAGTTTAATCCCCAAGACATCATTTTTGACCCTAATATTTTCCCGGTTGCGACTGGCATGGATGAGCACCGTAAGAATGCATTGGACTTCTTTAATGCGACCAAATGGATTAAAGAGAATCTTCCCGGAGCCAAAGTAAGTGGCGGAGTCAGTAACGTAAGTTTTTCTTTCAGGGGAAACAATCCTGTGAGAGAAGCTATGCATGCGGCATTCTTATATCATGCCATCAAGAGTGGGATGGATATGGGGATCGTGAATCCAACCATGTTGGAAATCTATGATGACATTCCTAAGGACTTACTTGAACGGGTTGAAGATGTACTTTTCGACCGTAGAGAAGATGCTACCGAGCGTATGCTTGATTTCGCAGAAACAGTAAAGTCAGCGGATAAAAAGGAAGTAGTAAATGAGGCATGGCGCTCAGACCCTGTTTCCAAACGAATGGAACATGCGCTGGTGAAAGGTATTTTGGATTTTATAATAGAAGATACAGAGGAAGCTAGAATTGAGCTTAAAAGCCCCCTGAAGGTGATAGAAGGGCCATTGATGGATGGTATGAATGTGGTGGGAGATCTCTTTGGAGAGGGGAAAATGTTCCTTCCCCAAGTAGTGAAATCTGCCCGTGTGATGAAGAAAGCGGTGGCCTATTTAGAGCCGTTTATGCCGCTGCCGGAAGAAGGGCAGGAAGAATCTTCCCTGAAAAAGATTCTTTTGGCAACTGTAAAAGGAGACGTGCACGATATAGGCAAGAATATAGTAGGAGTGGTACTGGCATGCAATAGCTACCAAATCATCGATTTGGGAGTGATGGTGGATGCCCAGAAAATCATAGATGAAGCTGTCAAGAATAAAGTAGATATCATTGGCTTGAGCGGTCTTATTACTCCTTCTTTGGATGAGATGGTCAATGTGGCATCGGAGATGGAGCGTCAGGGAATCAAAATCCCGCTTCTGATCGGGGGTGCGACTACTTCCAGAATCCACACTGCAGTGAAGATCGATCCGGTGTATAGTGGAACTGTAATCCATGTGATGGATGCTAGTAAGTCTGTGCCTATCGCAGGTGAGGCTATTTCTGAGGAGACCAAAGATGCTTACCGGATAAAATACAAGGAAATATATCAACAGCTCAGAGTAGAGCATGAAGCCAAGCAGTCTGTGAAGCAATTGATTTCTTACGAGGAGGCGAAAGCCAATCCTGTAGAGATTGATTGGGATTCATTTGAGCCTGTAGTACCCAATAAACTTGGTAGAACCGTCCTTAAAGATTTGGATCTGAATATTGTCCGCAAGTATATTGACTGGACACCTTTCTTTAGTACCTGGATGCTCAGCGGGAAATTCCCTAAGATATTTTCAGACCCCGTAGTTGGGGCTGAGGCAAAAAAAGTCTATGATGAAGCGAATGAAATGCTGGATAAAGCAATAGCTGAAAAGTGGCTATCTGCAAATGCGGTATTTGGTCTGTATCCGGTGCAGCGAAAAGATGATGATGCAATTGTCTTTGGTGTAGATGGTATTCAGGCCGCATCCTTTCATTTTTTGCGCCAGCAAGGGAAAAAGGGCAAAGGCATTCCAAACCGTTCTTTAGCGGACTATTTACATCCTACCCAAACAGATTATATCGGATGCTTTGCAGTGACCTCAGGTATCGGTATGGAGACCAAGTTGGCTGAATTCCAAAAAGCCGGTGATGATTACAATGATATCTTGTTTAAATCTATCGCAGACAGGCTTGCAGAAGCTGCTGCCGAATATATCCATGAACTCGTTCGAAAGGATTATTGGGGCTATTCCCAGAATGAAAACTTGGAGAATGACTCCTTGATACGTGAAGAATATCCGGGTATCAGACCTGCTCCCGGGTATCCGGCTTGTCCTGAGCATTCGGAGAAGGTCACAATTTCGCAACTATTGGATATGGAAAATGAGATTGGGATCGAGCTGACTTCAAGTTTTGCGATGTATCCCACTTCCTCAGTCTCGGGGTATTTCTTTGCGAATCCCGAAAGTAAATATTTTGGTCTTGGAAAAATAGGAGAGGATCAAGTGGCTAGCTACGCAGAACGCAAAGGGATTTCTCTTAAGGATGCGGAGCGATTGCTTTCTCCAAACCTAGCTTATCAACCTAATTTAACCCTAGTAGAACCTACTTCATGAAAATAACCGAACACTTGGGGAACGCTAAAAGCTCCCTGTTTTCCTTTGAAATACTGCCTCCGCTGAAAGGCCAAAGTCTTAAAGAATTGCTTGAAGGTATAGCACCTTTAATGGATTTTAATCCTCCGTTTGTAGATGTGACTTATCATAGAGAAGAATATATTTATAAGAAACACCCAAATGGATTGCTAGAGAAGATCAGTACAAAAAAACGTCCGGGAACTGTAGGGATTTGCGCAGCGATCATGAATCGTTTTCAGATTGATGCAGTTCCGCATTTGCTTTGTGGCGGATTTACCAAGGAAGAGACAGAAAATGCATTGATCGATTTGAATTTCATCGGAGTAGAAAATGTGCTTGCTCTTCGCGGAGATGCTCCTAAGAGTGAGGGAAAGTTTATACCTGAAGCTGATGGCCATGGCTATGCCAGTGAATTGGTAGAGCAGATTATGAGAATGAACCAAGGACGCTATTTGCATGAGGAAACTGAAATTGGTTTTCAGACAGATTTTTGCGTGGGGGTGGCGGGATATCCGGAGAAGCATTTTGAAGCTCCTTCCATGAAGTTTGATCTTAAATATCTACAGGAAAAGGTTAAAAAAGGTGCTGAGTACATTGTGACGCAGATGTTTTTCAATAACGATAAATACTTCGAATTTGTAGATCAGGTACGGGCGGCAGGAATCACTGTTCCTATTATTCCAGGAATCAAACCAATTACTACCATGGGCCAAATCACCATGCTCCCGCGTACTTTCTTTTTGGACTTGCCGGATGCTTTAATGGATGAGTTGGAGAAATGCAAAACCAACGCAGAAGTCAAAGAAGTGGGGATAGCATGGGCTATTCAGCAGTGTAAAGAACTGGTGAAAAAGAATGTCCCTTCCTTACATTTTTATACCATGAGTAAAGCAGATACAACATATAAAATTGCCAAGGAAATTTTTTAGTTTTTCTTACTTATTATAAAAGCCCCGAAAGACCGTTTTTCTTTTGGGGCTTTTTTCTTTTGGAAAATTCTTAAGGATGATCTTTAACCTCCTTCTTTTATGAAGTAGCCGGTGATCTATTAGGTGATTAGAAAGATTCGTTTATATTTAGATAAAATCCTGAATTCCCTTTTTGTCCAAAAGCATAGTCTGCAGTAATAGTAGTTCTGTTTGCTTTGTTAATCATCACTCGAAGCCCTAGACCATAGCCGGGGTTGATTTTTTTAAATAGGTTTTCATTAGTGAATTTACTTGCGAAACTGGCTGCATTCAAGAAAATTGTCCCACCAAAAGTTTCCTTTTTTTTCTGTAATGGAAACCGATACTCTGCTTCTGAATACACCATGCTTTCTCCCCTGAAGCGACCTTGCGAATATCCTCTACCTGAACGCCCAAACATGTCATAGCCAATCGAAGGTAAGGCCATATATGGTAGATCGCCCGATACAAGGAAATTGACATAACTCCATAAGGCCAATAAATGACGTTTCCGTTTTTCACTTAAAGGGAAGTAATGGCGATAGTCGAGTAGGAGGGTGGAAGAAGATTGATTCGAGCCTAAAAACTCCGGATTGATTTTGTAAGAAACTAAGGCAAAGTTGGTCTCATAGGGCGATACTGCCAAATCCCGGTTTTCCATTACTGCATTCAATGTAATCCCTGAAAGTGTGTTTTTATCTAACTTGAACCCTTTGGTATGATTGTAGAAATCATTGGAGAAAGTAAGCTCTTGGGTGATCCCATCCTTCATAAAATTATCAATTTTCGAGTAGATATCAAGATGATAGCCTACGCCTAAATAAAACTTGGAAGTAGATATTCGCTTTAGCACTGTCTCGTACAATCGTACCCAGTTGTAATCCATTTGCTGTTCTCCCCACCAGACATCTGCTTGTTTTGGGTTTTCGGTAGGTTCGTTTGGGCTAGAACTTCCCAATCCGAAGGTAGGCTGGGATGTAATGAAAAAGCGCCAGTCACCTAAAAGAATCCAGCTATCCTCAGCAAGGAAAATAGTACTCCTAGAGCTGATCAGCCATTGTTTTTTGGTCGTGTACATTAGATTTCCCACGAGATTAGACAGATGGGCGCTTTTAGGATCTCCCATCCTCCATGTAGCTGATGGGGCAATGCCAAATAACCAGCCATTGGCAGGGTTTGAAGCAATTGCAGGCAAAGGGACCAGCTTAAAATCCCGAATCTGATTTGGTCTATAGACTATTGAATCTTGTGCAAGCATGGGCAGGCTGGTCCAAAATAGCAGAGCAAAAATCAGGATCCGTGTCATTAATCCGTGTCATTAAAATGAGATGTCTAGTTGTAGTCGGAAACGCAACTCGTTGTCTTGGGGTAAATCTTTATCTTCAAATGTAAACCGTGTCACTTCAGTTGTCAGTTTATTCTTATGCCCGGCAAAAAACCAATTGAAAGCTAAGGCCAATTCTTGTTGTTTGTTGCTTTCAATAGCCAAGTCTGGAGGTATGAGGGCATATCTTGTAACCTGAATTCGATTATTAAAATATAGAATTATTGGGGTTGAAAACAGATAAAACTAGTGCGCTTTAGTGTGTTTAAGTATCTGATTTTAAGGAGAATGATGGGGGTGATTTTAAAGTTAGATAAAATCACTGAAAATTTCTGTCTAGTTGGTGAATTTTTCGTTTCTTTGGAAAAAATTCAAGGTTCCCAAATATTCGGGAACCTTGAACTAAAATAAACCCAATTTCAACTATTTATAAGCTTTTAAACATTGATTAATAACCAGGGTTTTGTGTCAAATTACTGTTTTTATTGATTTCTTCCTGGGGAATGGGGTAAAGGATCCTGTAATCTCCATTGGGTTCATGAGAAAACCAAGACTTGGTAGTGAACACCCCGAAGCGGATCATATCCTGTCTTCGTCGGCACTCTTCAAAAAACTCATATCCTAACTCATCCATAAACCGACCATAGAGGATGTCATCCCCGCCTTCATGGGTAGTAGCATGCACATCCCTACGTCCATAATCATACCTACTACTTCCCATGAGTTCTGCTGCGGTAACAGGTGCTTCCGCGGGATTATTTCTAAAGCTACGTTCTCTTACCTGTGTCACAATAGCAGCGGCCTCACCGCCATTTCCGGTACGCAGCAAACTTTCCGCTTTCATCATCAGAATATCGGCATATCTAAAAAATGTATAGTCATTGTTCGGTATTACACCGGCACCTTGCTCTACTTCAAATTTGCTTAGACGTAAACCATGAACAGCTTGAGACGTATCAACAGCAGGCAAATCGTTAATCAAAATTAAATCCTCACCTTTTAAAGATCCATTTTGAACCGTTAGCTTATTGCCGTTTCTATCATACAGTTGTCCCTTTAGCCAGTTTTCAGTATACCTCTCATCCAATGGGTTAAAGGTGTCAATAAATTGTGGAATGGCACATATTCCTCCCCAAGGAGAAAATCGAAGGCTGTATGTGTCCTGAGCCTCTTGAGGAAGTGTCTGCATATGATGGTCAAATACATTCCAACCAGCTGTATAGTTTTCATCAAAAATCAATGACCAGATGATCTCTTGTGAATTCTCGTTGTAAACAACAAAATTATTCTTTTGATTGCTTTCCAACTCATATTTGCTGGATGCTATTACAATATCACATTGTTCTATACATTTATCCCACATGGCTTCACCGGTATACACTTCCGCATTCAGATAAAGTTTGGCTAATAAAGTATGTGCCACCCATTTATTAACTCTACCATATGAAGCATTGCCTGTTTCCTCAACTAGCAAATCGATATTGTCAGTAATATCTTTTACCAGAAAGTCAAACACTTCTTTTCGCGTGTTCTGTTCAGGAAGAAATCCCTCGGGAACATCGAATTTTGTAACAATCGGTATGTTTCCATACATATCCAAGAGGACATAATAATAGGTGGCCCTTAGCACCTTAAGTTCAGCCAATGCACTTTCTTTGAACTCTCCCAAAGGAACAAGATCATTATCTATTTGATAAATTATCCTGTTTGTGGTTGTAATCCCTCTATAAGCTCTCCTCCAACACTCAACAATTACCAGATCATCTGCAGTCCACTTATGCTCATGGAGTCTTCTGTAATCACCGGCATCTACCCAGCCCCATGGTCTTTTTGGGATAACCAATGCATCAGAGCTGACATCTTGTGCCCAAAAGTAGCTCCCCCATCCTCCGAAAAGGTCTTTCCAGGGAACGTATGCGGATGCAATTATGGAACCTACTTCACTTTCTGTAACCTCAAAGTCTTTAGCGATCAGTGTGCTGTAACTTTCATCTGTCAGTTCTGTGCAACCGATGCTATTCAGTAGAATAGCTGATAAGAGAAATATTTTTATTGCTTTCATTTTTCTGAATTTAGAATTTTATACTAGCTCCAATTGTAAATGTCCGGGTAGTTGGATACTTATCCCTATCATCAATGCCTGGAGACAAACCGTTCCAATTTACCTCAGGGTCTATACCTTTGTATTTGGTGATAATGAAGGTGTTAAGTGTAGAAACATGAAATCTTATGGAGTGGATATGCTTCGATTTGAGCTGGTTGACATTATACCCCAAAGTAATATTATCGATCTTTACGAAGTCCCCATCCTCCACATAGTAATCGTTATATTCCAGAGGGACATTTTCATTTAATATCGTCTTTCCAAAAACAGGTTCATATGCTGATTTCAGACGGTTGTACCGCTCATCTCCCGGGTTCTCATAATACATCCTTTGAAAGTTGATAATTTGGAACTTAAAGGAACCTCGCATGGTCACGCCAAAATCAAAATTCTTATAGTGAACGGTGTTGTTCCAGCCGGCATGGAAATCAGGAATACCATTTCCTATTATTTGCTTTTCATCGAAACTTCTGTTAAAATCGCCATACGCCACCTCTTCTCCTACACTGTTTTCGTAAATCCAATAGCCATCATCCGATATGTCTGCTACGTTGTAACCGTGAAAATTACCTATTTCACCTCCTATTTCTACAAGGTGTGTATGTGTTTGGATAGGTACTCCGGTATGTCCCGTCGGAAAATAATTCGTCTCTAATTTGTACAAATCATTCGATAAGCTTACAAGCTTGTTGGTATTGGTGGAGTATAACAACTGTGTAGTCCAATTTACATTCTTTGTTTTTACCGGTTCTATTGACAGACTGACTTCAAGCCCCTTATTTTCCATCATACCAACATTCGCTCTTGTAGACGGATAAATATTGGGAGGACTAGGTACCTGGTAGTCGTACAACAATCCATCAATTCGTCTTACGTAATAATCCACCGTGCCATATACCCTATTATTAAACAATTCAAAATCAACACCTACGTTAAATTCCTTCTTTTCCTCCCATTTCAAATATGGATTTGGGTTCCTTGTAGGAACCAAAGAGCGTACCCAGGCACCATTGACCAAGTAATAGTCTGAGAAACCTAGTGTAGCAACACCTAAAAAAAGATCGGCCGGAGCGTTTCCGGTGACACCGTACCCAGCTCTTAGCTTCAGGTTATTGACAACACTGATATTATCCATAAAGCCTTCTTCATGTATTCTCCACCCTAATGATAAAGCAGGGAAAGTTCCCCATGGTTTTTCGGCACCATACAGTTGGCTTGCTGCTTCACGACGTACGCTGGCCAAAAGCAAATATTTATCTTTGTAGGTGTAATTGACTCTACCGAAAAAACTGATCAGGTTGGTTTTTCCTCTGGAGCTGCTCTGGCTGGCTAACCCATCTGCAAGGGCTTTTCCTGCCCCAATATCTGCATATCCAACTTGATCGGTTGGAAAGTCAAAGTTACTCATCGACATATCAAACCACTCGTTTTCTTGATAACCATATCCTCCGAGTACCGAAAATTCATGTCCACCGAATACTTTTGAATAATTGGCAGTAAGCTCTGAATACTTATTTGAGGCATCTCTGTTACCTATTGAAGCATAACCGTTACGGCCGTCCCGTATATTGCTGATATGGTTCTTGGTCTCAGAGTAACCCCGGGCATCATTGAACTTATCATAGGCAAACATCGCTTTTAGGCTTAGTCCTTCTAAAGGCATATATTCTATAGTACTATTATACCTGGTAAATTGGCTTCTCTTACGACCATCGCTTTCGTATAATCTGGACAAGGGGTTTTCATAGTCAAAGATCCCTTCCTGAAACCATCTGCCATCCTCCGTTTTGATTGGAGAAGTGGGGTTCTGAATAGTCATTTGACGGTAGGTCCAACCACTAAAACTGGTATTATCTCCTGTGGTAGTGAATGAATTTTGTCTTCCCAGTATACCTATATTAAATACCAGTTTATCATTAAGCATTTTGTGCTTGATATCAACACGGCCACTAAAGGTTTTGTTGTCAGATTTAAGCATGATGCCTTCCATATCGCGATAGTTGAGATTAATGAGGTAACTGGTTTGCGCTTTGCCTCCACGATAGGTCAGGTTATGAATTTGTGAAAAGGGGCTCCTTGTTCCTTCTTTAAACCAGTCGGTATCAGAACCGTTATCCCAACTCGCATCCCGAGTCCCATCTGCTATTTGCTTTCTATAATCAGCTGCCGTAAGCATATCCAGTTGTCGGTAAACCTGATCTGTGCTCATTTGTACACTGTATTCAACAGAATTGATTTGATTCTTATCAAAACCTTTGGTGGTGATCAATATCACCCCGTTGTTTCCGCGTACACCATAAATCGCCGCTGCGGAACCATCTTTAAGTACATCAATAGATTCTATATCCTCGGGAGCAACTGTCCGGAAGTCACCGGGAATCCCATCTATTAAAATCAAAGGAGACGAACTGGCACCTAAAATAGTTGTATTGCCCCTAAGCGATACCTGCACCCCGCTGGTAGGGTCCCCACTGGTGGATCCAATAGTCAATCCTGCCACTTTACCTTGAATCAATTGCCCCACATCCTTAACCGGTGCCCTGACAAAATCTTCCGCTTTTACAGAAGCTACTGAACCGGTTACATCTCCCTTCTTTTGGGTGCCATATCCAATTACCACTACTTCTTCCAATGCTAAAAGATTTTCATCCAATTGGACATCAATGACAGTTTGGTTGCCCACTGTCACAGTGGTGGTTTCATATCCTATAAATGAAAATACCAAGGTGGCCCCTTCGGCTACTTCTATGGAATAATTACCGTCAATATCAGTTACAGTGCCTGAGGAAATTCCCTGAATGCTCACGACGACTCCTGGAATGGGTTCACCCTCGGAATCCGTAACTTTTCCTGTTATTATTACTGCTTCAGAGATCACCACCTGTTGTTGCGTTTTTGAAGGTGATTGGCTGATGTCTATATTATGATTGACCTGTTTGAAGCTAAGGTTTGACTGATAGACAATTTCCCTTAAATGGTCCTCAATGGTGTTTTGAGAAGACGAGAAGCGGTAAACCTCATTGCGGTCTACATGCCTTTTGTCATAAGAAAAGTTAAAATCAGTTAGTTTTTCCACCGTGGAAATGAAATGTTTCAGAGTCATTTCCTTGCTGCCCAGATCGATGGACACCTCATCGATGGACTTCAACTGCGCATTTACCTCTCCGGCGGTTACCAATGAGATAAATATCATTTGGATAAATATTCCATATAGGAAATACTTCGACAACATATAGATTGTCCTTTGTAATTTTAAATTCATAATTTTGAGTTTAGTAAAGTTCAGAAAACAGGGTAGAGGATGCGTCCATTCCCCAATGTACTTGCATTCATACTACCCCTTTTGACTTGGCCATCCGCCTCGGCGGATGGTTTTTTTATGAGCTGTTAATTTTCATGGTTATTTGGGTTAAAATTTGATCTGTATTTTTTTTTCATTAATCTCATATTCAAACCTTTCTACATAAGACATGCGATCAAGCACCATTTTCAAACTCTCATTATTATACCTTCCGGTGAGATGCCAGGATTGTGTTGGACTTCCTGTTGTTTGGATATTCACGCCATACCACCTTTCCAGTTCTTCGATGACTTCTAAATAAGGAGTTTCCTTAAAGTGTAGAATTCCATCTTTCCAACCGGTTACCCAATCTCCTTTAAATTCGTCTACCAGAGTTTTCTGTTCAGTTTTGATGTATTGGAGTCTTTGTCCGGGGGAAAGCAGGATCTTTTCCTGTGTGTCTTTGTTTTCCACTTTTACTTTACCGTGTACAAGTGCCACATTTAACCGGTCTTTGTGGAAGGTATTGATGTTAAAAGCGGTTCCTAATGCAGTAGTCGATAGGCTACCTGTGACTACCTGAAAAGGACGTTCGGGGTCTTTGGCTACGTCAAAATAAGCCTCGCCTATAAGATGTACACTTCTCAGTGAATCGGGAAAGTTTGAAGTGAATTCCAGTTTGCTGTCTGAATTGAGCCAAACCAAGGTGCCGTCTGGAAGTTTAAATTTACTTTTTTGACCTCTCAGGGTCTGTTTTTGAATGGTAGTAATAGGTGATTCTTCCTTAGTGCTTTTTTCCGGTGAAAAAGGAGGTTGAGGCAATCCAAGAAACAAAAAAAATGCAAGTAAAAAGACAGCAGCTACCTTTGCCCCCAAAGCAAGATGATTGCTCCACGGAGGTAATGTGGAAGCCTGTTTGCTTTTTTCTTTATCAGTGGGTTGGCTTTCTTTTCGAAAAATCTCTAAAAGTATTTTCTCTTTTTCCAGGTCAGGGAGTTCATTACGGGTAATTTGGATACCCAGCACCATTTCCCTTGCGGCGAAAAAATCCTCACGCTTCTCAGGGTGCACATCCAACCATTTTTGCCAGTAACGGTCCGTATGTTCATCAGGCTTTTTGACCCAACGTACAAATTCTTTATTCTTTAAAAGTTCACTAACTTGGTCTTTCATGGATTTTTTTGTGCTCCTCCGTATATAACAGGAAGAAACCTCAAGAAAACCATCACGAAAATCCGAAAATTTTTAAATTATTTTTTGATGAGCGTAGATTTTAAAAAATCAATGGTGCGGTACAATAGGGTTCTGGTAGCTTTTAGACTGGAAAATCCCATAATTTCTTTGATCTGCTCATAGCTCAAATCCTCAAAAAAATAATAATAGACCATTTCTCTTTGCCGTGTTGTCATTTTTTTGAGCGCGGTATTTAGTTGTTTAACCTGTTCTTCTTGGATCTGTTGATTGATCAAAATTTGTTCGTGGGAAAAAGTTAACTCAAAATGGGTGATTTGATCTAACGGGATTACTTTGTGAAGCAAGGTGTTCTTTTCACGGACTACTTTTCTTCTCAAGGCTTTAAACAAATAGAATTTTATAGAGCCTGTTTTGCCTAATTTTTGACGGTTGGTCCGGATTTCTACGAATAGGTCTTGAATGGCATCCTTTACCAATTCCTCATCATCGGAAAACTTGCACCCGTAATCAAATAAGTCAGATACATAAATTTCATATATGCGGATGAAGCTGGATTCACAGCCAGACCTGAATGCATCCCAAAGGCACTCCTGATGGGGGATGTCATAGTCTTTTAGGGTAGATAAGTTCCTTTGGTCAGGAACCTCCACCAAGCGGTTTACTTCGGTCATTTGGGCAGGGTTTATTAGTGTGATTTGTTAAAACACTCAGTAAGCTAATAAAAAAATGTATAAATGACATAAATAAAACATTGCTTTCAGTGAATTAAAGCCATAGTGTGTTTGATGTATATCTTTTTTACAAGAGGTTATAGTAATGCAGGAAACAGGGAAATAGCTTTTAAAAATCTATGATATAAGATAGTAACAAAGAGGACAATTATTCAATCCCCATTGTCATCAATGGCTTAGAAGACTAAGTCCATATTCTTTGCGTGATGTCTAAAAATATAGCGCTGCTAAAGCTGGGCTAGAACTTCCCAATCCGAAGGTAGGCTGGGATGTAATGAAAAAGCGCCAGTCACCTAAAAGAATCCAGCTATCCTCAGCAAGGAAAATAGTACTCCTAGAGCTGATCAGCCATTGTTTTTTGGTCGTGTACATTAGATTTCCCACGAGATTAGACAGATGGGTGCTTTTAGGATCTCCCATCCTCCATGTAGCTGATGGGGCAATGCCAAATAACCAGCCATTGGCAGGGTTTGAAGCAATTGCAGGCAAGGGGACCAGCTTAAAATCCCGAATCTGATTTGGTCTATAGACTATTGAATCTTGTGCAAGCAAGGGCAGGCTGGTCCAAAATAGCAGAGCAAAAATCAGGATCCGTGTCATTAATCCGGGTCATTAAAATGAGATGTCTAGTTGTAGTCGGAAACGCAACTCGTTGTCTTGGGGTAAATCTTTATCTTCAAATGTAAACCGTGTCACTTCAGTTGTCAATTTATTCTTATGCCCCGCAAAAAACCAATTGAAAGCTAAGGCCAACTCTTGTTGTTTGTTGCTTTCAATAGCCAAGTCTGGACGTATGACAGCATATCTTGTAGCAATTTCCAAAGGGTCAGGCCAAAAATTAAATAGTTGTGAAGGGAAATATCCTGCTGCCAAGTAGAATCCGCCCAAATCAGTATTGATTTCATCAAAGTTATCATAGATGTTTTTGCGATGGAATTCACTAGCCCAAGAGAAGCCTTTGTAGTTAAAAGCTGTCTCAATTTGATATTGTTTTACTACATATTGAGCGTCGTTGGTCCCTTCAAATCCTGAGAGATTTCCTCCTCCGGAGGTAGAAAAACGAGTGTAGGGGCTGGTATTGGTGATAGCCGCAATGGCTACAAGCCCCGCCGGCTTTTGTGAGATTTTCAGATCACCTCCGGAGAAAGGCACTTCCCTGCCAAGGAAATTCCATTGGAATCTACCAAAATACATCATTTTGGAATCGTCATTTTGAGTGGCTGCACGCCCCATGCCTGTAAATACAGCTGCCCAATAGTTGAAATTTGCTATTCCACCCCCATCAAGATTCCCATAAACCTCTACACCTTGCTGTCTATCTACGGTGAATTTTCTGTTCAACAGTGATCTATCTACCATTTGCTGATCACCACTACTTATGAACCGCTCTCTGGTAAATTCTACTTTCCATTGACCTGCTTTAAAGTTTAGCCAAGGCCATTTTTCGATCATGACCCGGTAGTCAAGCAATAAGCTTCTCGATAGCTCATATTCAAAGTAGTATTTAATCCAAGGCTGGTAGGCATGCCCGCCGACTTTTAATCGTGCTCTGTTTATTTTAAAAACCCGTTGATCCTGATTACGAAAGTCAGCAAACGTAATCGGATCTTGATCATCCGGCAAGGCAAATCTTAGCTGGAGTCTGGCTCCTATCTGCATTTCATATTTTCCATCTTCACTTTTAAGAACAAACCCCTTTGAAGTGTGATTCAGAAAAGACTCTTTTTTCATTTGGGATGCTTGAATACTGTCACTCTCTTGGGCAAAACCACATACTATGAATGTGAAAAAACTAATGAACAGGAGAAAATAAAATAATTTCATGTGCAAGATTATTCGCTTAATCTCATTTTGAGAGGATGGACGTTTTTTCGCAGGCACAAATAACGTGAATAGCACCGAGAATATTCTCAATAGCCCCATGGAAATCGCCTTTAACAATCCTGAAATGGGTAACCCTTCCCTGAGTTGACTTTTTTAAGAAAGTGATCATATTTGAGTATATGAATCTTGTTTCGAACACTCGAAGGGATTTTTGGAGTAAAATAGGTGTTTTTGCAAACGCTTCAATATACAGTTGGTGCAAATACAATGGATATGTAATTGCAGGCATATGCCTCTGGAATCTCTGAAGTTCCTTCCTGTCGAATTCCATCAGGATTAAGCAATAATTGCTCTCTGAACAAATCCAATATCTTTACGTGCAGTCTTGGAAGTATTTCCTGATACGCTGAGCCGGTCCCAAAGACAGTTCGGAACTACTGTCTTTGGGAATATGTAGAAAAACCCATGATAAGCAAAGGCAAAAAAAACTTAATTCCGTTCAGGTAGCCATTTATAAGGCCTACATTTTCCATCAAGTACTATTTCAGTAGTATTTTAAGAATCTCTCTTTTGATAAAAACCACTAAAATCCAAGATAAAAGTGCTGCAAGGAGCCCTACCACTGCCCCCACCAATACATCAGCGGGATAGTGTACTCCTAGATAAATTCTGGTGTAGGATATTACTGCGGCCCATAAAAACAGCCATGGAAGAAACTGGAGCTTGCCTCTCATTTTAAGGTTTAGGAAAAGCGCCAACCCAAAGGTATTGGCAGCATGGGAGGAAGCAAAACCAAATAAGCCTCCACATCTGCCATAATTGTGAATCACTTCATCCCATCGCTCATCATGGCAGGGTCTTAGCCTTTCGAAAAAAGGTTTCATAAAAGCTGAAGTCACTTGATCGGAAATCAGAATGGTCAACGCTATCCCTCCAAATACCCACCAGCTGGCCTTGGGTTCTACTCTATAGATGAAGTAAATCAAGACAGCATAAAACGGAACCCAAACAAGTGTTTGGGATAGTTGAAAAGCGACCGCATCCAGCGAGTCTGTATGAAAGGAATTTAGCCAAAGGAACAATTCCTCATCCCAAGTTTTGATTTGCTCGATCATTTTACATAAGATAACCAGTCAATTCTTTTTTTGAGGTGGTTTTGGGTGTATTCTTCCTTGGTTCCTACTTTAGGCTCATGCATGTATTCCCACTCAGCTATAGGAGGCATACTCATCAAAATACTCTCAGTACGTCCATTGGTGTCCAGTCCGAATTTGGTGCCCGCATCCCATACCAAGTTGAATTCCACGTATCTGCCCCTTCTAAGGTTTTGCCAAGATTTCTCGTTTTCTCCGTAGTTTATTTGGGAATTTTTCTTCATAAAATATCCATATACTTTCGGAAACAAGCGTCCTAATGACAAACTGAATTGAAGTATGTTTTCAAATTCGTTGTCATCTTTTGCTTTCAATCTGTCGTAGAAAATCCCTCCAATTCCCCGGGTTTCATCTCTATGCTTGATGTAGAAATAGTCGTCCGCCCAGTCTTTAAATCTAGGATAGTAAGTAGAATTATATTGGTCACAGACATTCTTTACTTCCTGATGAAAATATTTTGCGTCATTTCCATCGATATAATGAGGAGTTAAATCTATTCCTCCTCCAAACCAATGCTCTCCATTATCCATCTCAAAGTATCGGATGTTCATGTGGATAATCGGTACCATCGGGCTTTTGGGATGCAAGACAATAGATACACCGGTTGCGAAAAAATCAGCTTTTTTCAGATTTAATTTTTTCAGAATTTTATCGGGAGTAGGGCCATGTACTGCTGAAAAAGCAACCCCTCCTTTTTCAATAATGTTTCCATCCTTGAAAATCCTGGTTCTGCCGCCACCTCCCGCAGATCTTAGCCACTTATCTTCTATGAATTTTCCGCCACTATCAGCCAATTCCAGTTCTTTGCAGATATAATCCTGCATCTGACGGTAAATTTCAGCTATTTCTTCTTTACTTTTTCGCGACATAGTTGATTGTTTTTTCCTTAGAATGGATAACCTATACCAAAGTTAAGAACAGTTTGGCCTTTTAGACCAAAAAGTCGGTTGAATGATATATTGTCCAGCACCCATCGTTCGCCTTCCGGCATAGACGGGTCTACAGCTTTGGTGGCCAAATCGAGACGAACCACCAAGAAGTTAAAATCCATTCGCAAGCCCAATCCTGTTCCGATAGCTATTTCTTTATAAAATCGATCAAACCTGAAATCAGCACCCGGCCGGGAATTGTCTGCACCAATTACCCACGCATTTCCCGCATCCACAAAAACAGCCATATCGAAATAGCCTACTAAATTTCTCCGATATTCCAGCATGGTCTCCATGATCATTTCTGCCGGTTGCTCAAAGGCATAATCATATCTTCCTCTATCCCCGATGGGCGGTGTATAACTGCCGGGTCCAAGTCTTCTGGCTTGCCAAGCTCTGATGCTTGTGCCCCCACCGGCAAAGAAATATTTCTCATATGGCAAGATCCCATTACTTACACCGTAGGGATTTGCAATTCCGAAGTTGGCTCTGTATGCCAGGGTTGTTTTTTGGTCTAGGGGATAATATCTTCTGAAATCTGCCTGAAGCTTAAGCCATTGAAATCTGGCGAAATCAGTAGTTTCGCTATTGCTGGGAGGTCTTCCAAAATTCAATGTAGTTCCACCGCTTTCTACAAATAATTTGAGCAAAGAGGCTTTGTTAGATGAATTATAATTGCCGTAGTTGTTGAAATTGATAATCGATTGAGCTGAAATGCTACTTATAAAAGAGGGTAAGAAAGACCAGATTAAATTATTCCCCTGACTTTCGAGATCCTGTAGAACTTGGGCAAATTCATTTGAAATGTTTGGAGTACGTATGTAATTGATATCTGCCGCATTTACCGTGAATTGCTGCCTATTTCCTCTAGTTACCCAGGTATATGCAAGAAGGGCATTCAATCCGGATCGGGTGTATTCGGGGCGATTAGTGTAATTATAGCCGATCTGGGCACGCGTATTAGGGTTGTATCTTCCGAATTTCCGTAAGCTTTCCCCGTAAAATGGAATTAGAAACCTTGGGAAAATCACGGAAGCTGAAGTACCGAATTCCTTGCTTTGATAGACTCCTTGATCAGTGGCTGAAGCAACACCTTCGTACCCTATCCTTGTATTGAACTCCAATATTTCTCCAGCTCTGAAGAAGTTTCTGTTTCTCAAAACTATGCTAAAAAAAGGTCCCGGTAATTGTTCGGTAATACTCAATCCCAGCTGGTTGGTAAGCTGATATTTTTGGTTGGGTTGTGTCGAAATCCTAGCGGTAAGACTGGTTCCTACCGTGTCAAATGAAATATTGATGTATCTAAAAAGGTCAAGGTTACTGAGCTGTTTTTGGGTTTCTACTATGTCTAATCTCTTATATTCTTGTCCTTCATCGAACAAAATCCTAGAACTGAGCAATTTGGCGGAAAAACGATCTCTGTAAAATGTGAAATCAATGTTGCGGTAATTTCTTTGCTCCTTTTCATCCACGAAAGCATCACTGGGAGGACTGATTTTGAAGGTGATAGAATCTACCCTATAAACCTCATGTTTTTCTGCGAAGGAAGGCTTGAGGATTCGCTGCTCTACGTTGATTTTCTTCGAAGTGGTATCATAGTAGAGATTGTAATCGATAAAACTCTTTGTGAACATGAAGTATCCATTATTCTTGAGAAGTTCTTCCAAGCGATTCCTTTCCTTTGTGAAATTACCCTGGTCGTAATTGTCTCTTTTTCTTATATAAGACTCACTTTTGGAGATATCGATCAGACTTAATATTCCTTCATTATCAGAACTGGTATAGATGGAATCAAGCAAATAGGGTTCTTTTTCTTGAATGGTGTAGATTACTTCGGCCTTTTTTTTCTTCACATTTACTTCATAGGCGACTTGAGCATCCAAAAAACCTTTGTTGTACAGGTAATTGTCTATTTCTGTGACCGTTTTTTCAGTAAGTGCACTGTCGAGAATGGTAACGGGATTTCCTGTCCTCATCAGAAAATTTCCGTACTCCGCCATTTTTTCTAAGTCTTGTGTTTTTGTCTGGAGCTTGTCCCGTTTTTTGAGGAGTTTTCGTTCCTCC
The DNA here is from genome assembly GCF_014838715.1 of Algoriphagus sp. Y33. NCBI lineage: Bacteria > Pseudomonadati > Bacteroidota > Cytophagia > Cytophagales > Cyclobacteriaceae > Algoriphagus > Algoriphagus sp. Y33. The sequence goes on from NZ_CP061947.1 coordinate 1,524,441, forward strand.
GGATTTTCGTTAAGACTATCTTTGGCTTCTTGAAGCTCAGAATTAGTTAAGATTAGTTTCTCGCTTACTTTTGTGCTGTCATAAAACACCTTACCCAACCGATAAATACTTACACCGAGAGATGAATTTGTAAGAGGGATTGTAGTATTGGGTTCTTGAAAAAACAATCCTTGAATCTCTAAGTGATTTGCTTTTTCTACACCTTTCAGCTTGTTGCTTCTTAGGACGTATTTTCCTTCAGGTAAGTTTTTGCTCAATGAGCAAGCATACATGCCCCAGAGGACACAGATAAAAAGTATATATTTGGAGAATTTCAAAATGGCAGAGTCAATCCGAATGCTTAGCAAAAATACAGTTAAGTTTATTAAATCCTTACATCAAAAGAAAATCCGAAATCAGGAGCAAAAGTTCTTTGTGGAAGGCGAAAAGAGTGTTTTAGAAGTACTTAGCTCCAGTTTTGGAGTAGAGTTACTTATTGCAACAGAATCTTTTTTCGAAAGGAATAGAATCCTAATTGAGAACTCGTGCCCCCAAGTGATTTTGGCTACGCAAAACCAACTGGAAAACCTTGGTCAATATCAAAGCAATGATAGTGCCTTAGCTGTTGTACACATGAAGTCTAACAGTCCTTTTGATTTTCCGGGAAATGAATTTGTAATTGGGCTTGATGATGTACGCGATCCCGGCAATCTTGGGACAATTATTAGAATTGCGGATTGGTATGGCATCAAAAATCTTGTGTTTTCACCGCAAACTGCAGATTTTTATAATCCTAAGGTGATTCAATCCAGCATGGGGTCATTTACAAGGGTTAATTTTTTCTATGCAGATCTGGATAAAGTTTTTCGCCAATGGAATGTTCCCATCTATGGCGCATTTCTCCACGGTAAGAATGTCCATCAATTGCCGCAAATCTCTGCCGGAGTTATTCTAATGGGGAATGAGTCAAATGGCATTTCGGAGGAGTTGGGTGAACTTGTGACTGATAAAGTGACGATTCCGGGATTTGGCCAAGCGGAGTCTTTAAATGTGGCTATTGCAACTGCTATTCTTTGTGACAATTTCAAACGATTAGCAATAAACAGTTAACACTCGGATGGTTCAAAAATTAGCGAAAACGCTGAATAAAGTAGGTATTAACGGTTTTTTGTTAGGTTTATTTGCGGCGATTTTACTGGCCTGGATATTTCCTTTTGTAGGTTCTAATCAATCTCCCGTACCCTGGAAGCCTATTATCAATGTAGGGATTGGGTTAGTATTCTTTCTGTATGGTGTGAAACTTGATCCTGTTCAGCTGAAAGCAGGTTTGAGAAATTGGAAGCTGCATGTACTTATTCAGCTGACTACCTTTGTGATATTTCCACTGCTTGTGCTTGCGATCGTACCTTTTATGAGCTGGATCGACAAGGATTTCCAGTTGGGGATCACTTACCTTTCAGTACTTCCGTCTACGGTGAGCGCATCTGTGGTTATGGTTTCCATTGCTCATGGGAATATTCCAGGAGCTATATTCAATGCAAGTATTTCCAGCCTGCTCGGTGTGGTGATTACTCCCGCTTGGATGGGGATTTTGGCAGATTCTGCTGATATTGAGATGGATTTTATTCCTACTTTAGGGGAATTGTCGGTCAAGGTATTGCTTCCTGTGGTATTTGGGATTGTATCTCATAAGTGGCTTTTTCCGAAAATCAAAAAGCATCTCCCGGCACTCAAATACATAGATCAGACCGTGATTATGATCATCGTATTTACATCTTTTGCAGAATCCTTTTCCCGGCAGATTTTCTCTCCTTATAAGATGAGTGTCTTATTGGAAGTGGGAGCTACCATGTTGGGACTCTTTGTTCTGGTTTGGTTAGTTATCGAGGGATTATGCAGATTGTTGGGCTTCAGCTGGGAAGACCGTGTGACTGCGTTGTTTTGCGGTTCTAAAAAATCTTTAGTCCAAGGAGTGGTGATAGGAAAAGTGGTTTTCCCGGACCCAGCCATCTTGGGATTGGTTTTGCTTCCTGTGATGCTTTACCATATTCAGCAGCTTATCCTAGGCAGTTTTATTGCCTCCAGGTTTGCAAGAAGGGTTTGAGATTGACCTAGGTTTAGTATAGCGCACGTTTCCGGTTAATCAAAATTCAAAAGTCCTTGGAATAGGGTTTTTTAGTTAGACGGTCGTGTAATTTGGCTAAGCGTGACTTCTGGGCTAAATACTTCATTACTTTTGTTTAGAGCCCTGTCTTGAATTTCCACAGCAATTTGTAGCGTATCATTTCTAAATATAGACTCCCAACCGGAAGAAAGCATTCCATATTTTATATTCCCCTCTACGGCTTGACCTTCTTCAGTGGTGAGTATTCTGGGAAAACGTCCATTAAATGTAGTGTAAAAAGGGGGGTCTTGCCATCTGAACTCTGTAAATTGTCCGTTTCTCTTAATAAAGAACTTTATGAAAATGTTGAATTGGTTAGGGTTTTGCTTTACCCAAATAGTGTCATTTACTTTGACATTTCCTACCAAAGGGTTTACCAACCAATCCAGCTGGTTGTAAGATGGAGCATCGGGAGGCCTCGTGCTATAAGTGATCAATTCTCCTGCTGAAGTTCGCTGGAAATCAAATTCATGAAAGGGAGGGGCATTATCTGTACCCGATAAACCCAAATCTCCCTCTGCATCTTCGAAATCAATTCCAATAATCAATGAATCAGAACCTGAAGTAGGTGCGTATTCGATTGATTCAAAGGTGATTTTAGGGACTGAGGGAAAATTGTCCGGAGGATTGATACAGGCAGCTGCAAGAATCAGCAAAAAGAATATTCCTAAATAGCTTTTTAAACGCATAGGGCGAAAGTAAATTTACCACCAAATTAAACCAATACTTTGGTTGGTTGTTGCAAAATATAAAACGATGCAGGATTTTAAAAGTTTTTCGGATAAGCTAAGTAAGTTGAAATCGGATGAATTCGAAAATCTTGCGCTTGAACTTTTTCAATACCAGTCACAAGCTAATCCAATTTACAAGAAATATATTAAGGCCAGGCGAATAGATACGGAGTCTGTGAAAACTTTGGATCAAATCCCTTTCTTACCCATTCGGTTTTTTAAAGATCATAAAGTTGTATCTGGAAATGAAGAAGGTTATACTGATTTTTTCTCCAGCAGCGGAACTACAGGTATGATCACCAGCCGTCATTATATCTGGTCAGAGGAGTGGTATTTGGCTCATGCCCAGCACATATTTGAAAGCAATTTCGGGAAGTTGAAAGAGTTTCATGTATTGGCACTTTTGCCTGCATATCTGGAAAGAAAAGGCAGTAGCCTAGTCAGTATGTCAGATCATTTTATTCGGGAAAGCAATTCTGGGCATTCTGGGTTTTATCTCTACAATCAGGATGAATTGCTGAATAAAATGCAAATGCTGGCAAAAGATGATCGAAAAATTCTATTGCTCGGTGTGACTTTTGCCCTGTTGGATTTAGCCGAATCGGGAAAGGATTTTACTTCACCACCAAATCTTATTGTCATGGAAACAGGTGGAATGAAGGGAAGGAGAAAGGAAATGATCCGGGAGGAGGTACACGATATTCTGAGGCCTTTTTTCGGTGTAGATGTCATACATTCTGAATACGGAATGACGGAATTGATGTCGCAGGCCTATTCTAAGGGCCAAGGAAAATATATACTTCCTAATTCTATGCGTATTATGCTTAGGGATGTGAATGATCCACTTTCCATTTCGCAGCGATCTCAGGGAGGAATCAATGTGATCGACTTGGCAAATTTCCATTCCTGTGCATTTCTGGAAACCCAGGATTTGGGAAGATTTGACGAAAATGGAATGCTGGAAGTTTTGGGGAGGTTTGACAACAGTGAAATAAGAGGGTGTAACCTCTTGGTGCAATAATTGCTATCTAAGGATTAATTGAACATATTTGAACTGCATATCTTAAATAACCATGAAATCGAGCATGTCGAAAGCGACACAGATGGATGATTATCCAGCTTGCAAGATTACTGTGACCTAAAAACAAATTATAAGCACATGAAAAAACTAGCCACTGCAGCATTGTTAATTGGGGTTTTAGCTTTAGGGGCTTGCGCTTCCAGCAAACCCTGCCCTGCATATGCGAAGGCACCCACATCTCAGGATGCCAATAGCTGAAAAAATACGCTGACTTAATAGTCAGCGTATTTTTTTATATCCTCTAAGCTGATCTCGGGCTCTCCCAAAATCACCAGTCTTTCTACTACGTTTCGAAGTTCACGGATATTTCCAGTCCAGGGATACTCTTGCAATTTTGCCAGTGCAGCTTTGCTTATGCTTTTTTTAGCATCTCCATTCTCTTGGGATATGTCGTCCAAAAATTTATTTACTAGCAAAGGAATATCATCTTTTCGATCTTTCAACGCGGGAACTTGTATCAAAATTACACTTAGTCTATGGTACAAATCCTCACGGAATCTGTTCTCCTCAATCTCTTTTTTTAAGTCCTTATTGGTCGCTGCCAACACACGAACATCTACTTTGATATCTTTATCTGAACCTACGCGATTGATCAGGTTTTCCTGAAGTGCGCGAAGTACTTTAGATTGGGCGGAAAGGGACATATCACCGATTTCGTCTAGAAACAGCGTGCCTCCCTGTGCCTGTTCAAATTTTCCCTGACGCAGCTTATGAGCTGAGGTAAAAGCTCCTTTTTCATGTCCAAAAAGTTCACTTTCAATTAGTTCTGAAGGGATAGCTGCACAGTTCACGGCTACAAAGGGCTCAGAGGATCTATTGCTTTTCGCATGCACCCAGTGAGCTACAAGTTCCTTGCCTGTACCATTTGGACCGGTGATTAGAACTCTGGCATCCGTAGGAGCTACTTTCTCGATGGTTTCTTTGACTTGATGTATGGCGGCAGATTCTCCTACCATATCCAGCTTCTTGGAAAGCTTCTTTTTCAATACTTTTGTTTCTGTAACGAGATTTTTCTTGTCCAGCGCATTACGGACAGTCAATAGAAGACGGTTAAGATCCGGTGGTTTGGGTATGAAGTCAAATGCGCCTTTTTTGGTAGCTTCTACAGCAGTTTCTATACTTCCATGTGCCGAGATCATAATGAATTGCGGCGATTTCTCCAGTGCTTTGGCCTTTTCCAATACTTCTATGCCGTCCATTTTGGGCATTTTTACATCACAGAGTACCAGATCAAAGTCTTCTTCCTGCAATTTGGCTAAGCCTTCTTCGCCATCTTGGGCTTCGGTAACACTGTATTTCTCGTATTCTAGAATTTCACGTAATGTAGCGCGGATGACTTTCTCGTCATCAATGATCAGTATTTTTGACATAGTTCTAATATAAAACAAAAAAGTGCAAGTCTATAAGCCGGGTTCTGTTTCCTCTTCCGTTTCCGGGATTGGTTTCCTGTCATTTATCTAGCCCCGACTTTGCAATCGGGATCCATCGATCTACCCATTCCGCATAAAAGCGAGCAACTTTTCCCGGAACTAAATCCGGCGCGGAACCTATTTGATCTTTCAACCCATAAGGTTTGCCTTGCTCCCGATGTCACCATCGGGACGGTGGGCTCTTACCCCACCATTTCACCCTTACCTTCGACAAGATCAGGGCAAGCCCCGAAGCCGAATGGCGGTATATTTTCTGTGGCACTGGCTGTAAACTGACCGTCACCGATCAGCCCCCTTCCCGTTAGGAAGTATGGTGCTCTATGTAGCCCGGACTTTCCTCTCTCCTATAAATGGGACAGCGACAAGACGACTTGCACGTTGCAAAGTACGGTAAATTCCGGTTATCGGTTTTGATAAATATCCTTAAAGATAGCAAAGCAAGACAGGTGATTATTTAAGTACTTCTTTTTCTGTGTCATTTCGTCCATCTTTTTCCAATGACTAGGGTTTGATTGCTTAACTTTGCAGGCTAAAAAAGAAAACCATGATAATAGTAGGGGATACTGTGCTTTCGGACGATATTAAAGAGAATTTTTTCGTCTGTGATCTAGAGGCTTGCAAGGGCGCTTGCTGTGTGGAAGGCGATGCAGGAGCTCCTTTGGAAGATGAGGAAACTAAGATCATCGAGGATATTTACCCGATTGTCAAAGATTACATTACAGAAGAAGGTCGACAGGCAATTGCTAAGCAAGGAACGTGGGTGATTGACAAGGACGGTGATAAAGGTACACCCACCATAGGAGACAATCGGGAATGTGCTTACGCCCTTTATGATGATCGTGGGATTCTGAAATGTGGCATAGAGCAGGCTTATCTGGATGGAAAAATCTCTTGGAAAAAACCAATTAGCTGCCACATGTACCCAATCCGTGTCACCAAATATGATCAGTTTGAAGCGCTGAATTATGATCGCTGGCATATTTGTGATCCAGCATGCCAGCTCGGTTCCAGCCTGAAAATCCCGATCTACAAATTCTTGAAAGATGCTCTGACCAGAAAATATGGCGAGGCTTGGTATGCGGAATTGCTTCAGGAGATTGAAGGGTAATATGATGTGAATTTTGGAATTTTAGTAGTGCTCATACGGTAAGGGATTGAAAGGTAAAGCTGTGGGTGGTATAGATTGGAGTATTTTCTAACCATTCGAGTTACTTCTCTTAAGAAGAAAGGATTTCTATTTCCCTACGCCTAAAAAACCTGTGAAGAAATTTCCCCAGGTTTTACTTTTGTCAATTCATAATTTATCTTTTATGAGGGATGGAATAGTACTTTATTCCAAATAGAGGCCTGATAAAAGGTATCCTTCGTATCAATTCGAATGCGCCAAAACTACCTGCAAACGTCACCAATAAAACCAATCCAACCTGTAATTGAACAGGAATTACCAACGGAAATACCCAAAGGGATCCCAAATACAAGAACAGCATATGCAGTATATATATGGGATAGGCAGCTTCACTCAGATAGGACAGGGTCTTGCTTGGTCCTTTAAGGTAGAGACTACCAAAGGCGAAAACAGTTAAAATCCAAAAAAATGATTCAATCGACAATAAATAGGCAGGAGGGAAGCTGGTAATGAGGGGGATTATTCTGGCTACAAACAACAGCAATCCAGCTAGTAGGAATACCCATCGATACGTTTGGATCATTTTCCAAAAACCGTCTCCACTGAGGACAAAGCAAAAACCAAAAAAGAATGCGAGAAGCCCCAAAACAAATCCGTGCAAGGTCATCGCATAGAGTTCGAAAGGAAAGGGATTGATCAAAACTGATTCTGCCACGAAAGCAGCTAACACAGGCACAAGTCCCCAAGGTTTGCTAAGAGCTTTTTTGAGCCAAGATATTAGCTTACCTGATTCATTTTTTTTGATCAGGTAGAAGACCGGAGATAAAAGAATCACATAGCTAAAGATGTTTCCCAAAAACCAAAGGTGCCCCGGATTCCATGAATACTTTAGATCCATCCCATAGTACAAACGCCAAACAAGTAGGTGTAGAGGGACAATTGCGAACATGCCAAACACATAGGGTAATAGAATTCTTCTGGTTCGTTCCCATATCAGCTGGCTCCAATTGCGGGACTGCATGGCAAAATATAGCCCCATTCCTGAAACGAAAAACAGGAGTGGGATTCTCCAGATGTTCAGAAGAGCCATGGGCCACCACAAGGCAGCCCAAGGTTCTTTTGAAGTAATGAAGCCGATCATTCTGCCCCAGGACTGAAATCCTATGGAAACATGATAGATCAGGAGCAGGCCGATTGCTATCACCCTCAACCAATCAATATCGTATCGTCTACCACTATTTTGCGTTGGGTTTTCCATGAGATCAGCTCAGCATTTTTGCGATTTCCGGTCTGATTTTCTCAAGATAGGCATAGTCCAGTTTGAGACCCATGGGTTCCAACATTCCGCCCATGACGTCATAGACTTCTTTTACATCGGCAAATGGCGACGCTACATTATCATAAGCTGTGGTACCGTATTTATTTTTGATTGTTTTGTCCGCATTCTTATCCAACAACAGCCGGACTATCTCAGGACGTCCAAAAAAAGCCGCGGAAATTAATGCGGTGGAGCCGTCATTGTTTTGGAAGTTAATGTCTGCTCCTGCATCCAAAAGCAAGACGGCCATATCTTTTTTTCCAAAGATGGCTGCCGTGATTAATGGGCTTGAGCCCCCAAAAGGATCTTTTTCATTAAGGTTGCTTCCGGCTGCGATATGCTGTTTTACAGCTTCCGTATTATCGGTAACTACTGCTGTGTGCAAGTCTATGTCGGGAGCGCCTTCTTTTTTTGAAGATGTACCACAGGAGGCTAACAGGAGCATTGCCATGATAAACGTGGTGAAAATCTGGGATTGAAATACAAGTTTTTGCATAGGAATTTTGTTTTGTATGAATAGCACAAAGTAAAACAACCGGTCATGGCCGGACTAAACAGCCATGCTTCCAAAAGCATAAGCATTTACCGTTTGAATATCAATTATGGCGCAGCGATATAAAAAATGATGCAAAAAGCCTAAATTCAGCACTTAGATAGGGGTTTTAACGTGGTTGGCTAAATTTTTATAGCGATTTATAATTAAAGAATAGTATGTCCGAATCACCTCCTCGGGAAAAAGAATTTCTGGATCAGTTAATAGCAAAGATAACTTTGCATATCGCCGAAGAGGAATTTGGTGTGGCCGAGTTGGCCGAGGAGATGCATATGAGCAGATCCAATCTGCTGAGGAAGGTTAAGAAAACAACAAATCTTTCCGTCAGTCAATTTATTAATCAGGTTCGTCTTGAGCAGGCGATGGAGCTCCTTCGCCGCAGTTCCTGGAATGTTTCTGAGGTCTCCCATCAAGTAGGATTCAACAGTCCCTCTTATTTTATTAAGTGCTTTCGGGAGTTTTATGGTTATCCGCCGGGGGAGGTGGGCAAGCATTCCGGTATTGTTGTTGAGAAAAGTTCGGACCAACCGGCTTCTACGTTAAGAAACCGAAAATGGATACTGGCAGCGCCGGGAATTATCCTGTTATTTGTAATGGTAGGGATTTGGATGGGTCAAGACTTTTTTGAAGAAAAACTCAGTGGGGAAAAATCCATCATCGTACTGCCCTTTAAAAATGACAGTGCTGATTCCACGAATGTTTACCTCATTAACGGACTGATGGAGGCCACGCTGAATAATCTACAGAAAATAAAAGACCTGAGGGTGCTTAGTAGGACTTCCGCTGAAAAATACAGAGAGAGCGATAAATCCATTCCGGAAATGGCCGATGAGCTGAACGTAAATTATTTTGTGGAAGGCAGTGGTCAAAAAGTTGGAGACAAAATAGTGCTGAATATACAGCTTATTGATGGAGCTAGAGATCGCCATTTATGGAGTAAGCAGTATAGGAGAGAGGTCAATGATATTTTTACCCTTCAACAGGAAATTTCCAAAGACATAGCTAAGGAAATACAGGCAGTTATTACTCCTGAAGAAAAATCCAGAATAGAAAAAGAGCCCACAGAGAACCTGAAAGCTTACGACTCTTTTATGAAGGGATTAGATCTATTGAATATAGGCGGGGATGATAACTTGCTGGAATCCGTCCGCTTCTTTGAAGAAGCAATTCGGGAGGATGAACATTTTGCGTTGGCTTATGCCTGTGCCGGAATGGCTTTTTACTATTATGATTTATTCAAAGCAGAGAAGGTCCATCTGGATCAGTTGGGAGCTTATGCAGACAAAGCCATGCTTTATGATCCATCCTTGGGCGAAAGCCTGATTGCTAAAGCCATGTACTACCTTCTCAAAAAAGAATATAGTCAAGCTTTACCATTTCTTGAAAAAGGATTGGAATACAGACCCAATTCTTCGCTGCTCATCGGACTGCTTGCCGACTTTTATGCCAATCACCTTCCTGATACTGAAAAGTACCTTGAGTATGCACTCAGAGGAGTGCAATTGGATGCAGGATCAAGTGATTCTGTGGCTGCCAGTTACTTTTATTTAAGATTGGGAAATGCCTTGATCCAAACAGGATTTGTAGATGAGTCCAGTGATTACCTGGACAAATCTTTAAACTATTTCCCAGGCAATATGTATTCCCGTTATGTCAAGGCATTTGTGAGCTATGCACAGGATTATGATCTGGGTCACACGCGGCGATTGTTGAAAATCGAATTTGACAAAGATACCTCCCGCTTTGATATTCTGCAGGATCTGGGGAAAGTCAGTTATTATCTCAGAGATTATGATTCGGCCTATTACTACTATGAGCGTTTCAATCGGTTCAGGGAGAACAATAACCTGAATGTATACGTCCACGAAAATATGCTTATTGGAGTGGTATATGAAAAAATGGGAAAAAAGGAGGAAGGACGAGGATTCATAGAGAGCTATCGAAACTATCTGGATAATGACCAAACTGCCTATAAAAACTTGGGCTTAACCATGTATTATGTGCATGAAGGAGATTTTGAAAAAGCATTGTCCCATTTTCGACTCTTTTCTGAGGAGGATCATATCCAGTATTGGGTGATTTTATTTTTGAATCAGGATCCTATTGCAGATGAAATCAAAAATCACCCGGAATTCAAAAAAATCTGGGAGGGAGTAGAGAAGAAATTTTGGGCAGATAATGCCGAAACCAGGACACGTCTGGAAGAGCAAGGACTATTGTAAAGTGGGGTTTAAAGATTAAGGGCTGTTACAACTTTGTTGTTACAAAAAAATAACTTAGTTTAAGCATGTATTTTTAATTCAAACGTAAACTTTATTTTCCATGAAAAACTTTAAAATGTTATTCGCACTAATTGTTTCAGTGTTATGTTTTCAGCCCACGGTGGGAAGTAGTGTGCCGGAAAGATCCGTTGATGCGTGTCAGATGGTTACACCCTTCTATGAAACTTTCACCTCATATGAAGACGGTAATGTGACGGTGACCATTGAAGGAACCTATGATGCCTCTACGGAAACTGTAACCGTTGAATACCTGTTTCTATATGTAAATGGAGCGGCTGTCGCTTATTCTTCCAGGTCCATATATGCGGAGTTTCCCGGAGGGAATCTACTACTTGGAGCCTCGGTCTGCGATTATCAAAATTGCTATAGTTTTGGAATAGCCGCATCTTAAAGCAAGCCTGAAGCTCCTGATCCTCTACAGAGAAGTCTTCCCTAATGAAGTTTTTTGTGGAGGTATCTTTTGTTTGTTATTTTGAAAGTGTTAAAAGGGTTTATAGCGAGGGATTTTATCAAAGAAGAACTTACTGAAACTTGCCATGAAAATATAGCTTACTATAGCGACAAACATGGCTGGGTGTCGGAAACAAGGGAGCTAGTTGTAGACAGGGATTTTGAGTTGATAAATAGCAAGCTTTTGTACTTAATGAGCGACAACGCCGATTATAGCATTTTTGTCGATGGATTGAACCCTTATATCTATCAAAGCGATGCGTTTGAGCTCTATTTTAATAACTGTGGTGGAGCAAAAGAAATACAATACCCAGTGATGAACGTGGTGATAAGTGCAAAAAATGCTTCAGGTGAATTAGTCCAAGATCATTTCAACTTTTTAAAAACAGAAGATGGATATCGGTTGATAGGTATCTCGCTGCGGACAGGGGAATTAGACTGACATCCTAGGCTCAAATATGTATTGGTATTATAAGTTAAAAACTTTTTTGTCTGAGTAAATGTGGGATTTATGTAAGCCTCTTGGTGTTTTATGTAACGGAACACCTAAGTGACTTTTATACCTTTATTGCCCGTCAATTCATCAGTTGATTGAAATAGGGAGTACATGACATTTTTTTTCTCCGCCATCAAACACGGTGAAAATCGATTTTATATCAGACTCAAACACAGCATAGTCAGCTCGAAATACAATTTGGAATTTCGTACTAGTGCTTTAACAAATTAAAATGAAACTAGCTTACATAGGTACTTATCCTCCACGGGAATGTGGAATAGGCACATTTACCCAAAACCTGACAAAATCCATGTTGGGTGTTGATAAATTTGGGGGGCGAAACAACGAGGTAGTAGTTGTGGCAATGAATGACAGTGGCCAAAATTACGTCTATCCAACGGAGGTGAAACTTCAAATTCAGCAGGAGCAGCAGAGTGATTACTTGGAAGCGGCAAATTTTATCAATTTAAGCGGTTCGGATGTTTGTATTTTAGAGCATGAGTTTGGGATTTTTGGGGGATTAAGTGGAGTTTATATTTTGCCGCTTTTGCATCGCTTGGATATACCCTGCATTGTAACGCTTCATACAATTTTGGAAACACCCTCTTATAACGAGAAAGCAATCCTTAAGGAAATCTGCAAAATGGCTGATAAAGTGGTTGTGATGAGCCATAAAGCCATACTTTTTTTAACAACAATCTATGATGTGGCTCAGGAGAAAATTGTTTTGATAGAGCACGGCGTTCCGGATATACATTTTGACAGGGCTGAGTCAAAAAGAGATTTTAAACTGACCAAGAAAAAAGTAATTCTCACATTTGGTTTTATCGGCCGCAACAAAGGGATTGAAACTGTCATTCAGGCCTTGCCCGAAGTTATTAACAGTCATCCGGATGCACTTTACATCGTGCTGGGCAAAACCCATCCTAACGTATTGAGACATGCAGGTGAAGAGTACCGCACCTACTTGCAGTTACTTATCAAAAACCTCAATCTTCAGTCTCATGTGCTGATGCTTAATGAGTTTATCGGTGAGATTGAGCTATTTAAGTATTTGAGTGCCTGTGATATTTACATCACCCCTTATCTCAATGAAGCCCAAATTACCAGCGGAACTCTTTCTTATGCCATGGGAGCCGGATGCGCTGTGGTTTCCACGCCTTATTGGCATGCTGCAGAATTACTTACGGAAGATAGGGGAAGACTTTTTGATTTTGGCGATATAGCGGGACTGGCCTCGACATTAAATCACTTATTTGATCATCCCGAAACGTTACGGCAGATTCAGTCCAATGCCTATGAACATGGGAAAAATGTTACTTGGCCAAAAGTCGGTAAAAAGTACCTACACCTTTGCAACAGTTTGCTTTCCTTTCCAAAGCAGCCGGTGGACAAAAAGGAAACTGTGATCGATTTGCTTTTGCTTCCCGCTTTTTCACTTACGCATATCAAAAGACTGACGGATGATACCGGGATTATCCAACATGCAAAATTCGGGATCCCCAATCTAAAAGAGGGCTATTGCCTGGATGATAATGCACGTGCGCTATTGATGGTTTCGATGACCTATAAGCAGAAAAAAGATGAGCAGGCATTAGAGTTTATGCCTGTGTACCTTAGTTACATCCACTACATGCAAAACAAAGATGGGAGCTTTAGAAATTTCCTGAGTTTCAACCGCAATTTTCTGGATGAAGTAGGGTCTGAAGATTCTTTTGGAAGAACGATTTGGTCCTTGGGATATCTGATAGGCAATGCTCCCAACGATGCCTATTATCAAACCGGTAAACTTGTGTTTTTTGATGCATTGCCTAACTTCGACAAACTTAAATCCATACGAAGTATCGCCAATACAATTATTGGGATATGTTATTACTTAAAAACGAATTCTTCTGACGAGCCGATGATGGGGGTATTGAAGAACTTGACCGATAAACTAATAGCCCAATATAACCTGAACCATTCGGAGAACTGGAAGTGGTTTGAGTTGTTGCTTGCTTATGACAACGGGATATTACCTCTGGCACTGTTGCATTCCGCTCAAATAATACCGGATCGGGAGGTGATTAAAGTTGCTATGGCTTCCATGGAGTTCCTCGAAGAACACACCTTGAAAGACGGTACACTGTCAGTGATAGGAAATGATAAGTGGTTTGCCAAAGACGGGGAGCGATCCTTCTTTGCCCAACAGCCCATTGATGCCATGGCAATGGTATTAATGTTCCATCAGGCCTTTTTACTTACCGGCACGAAGGAATACCTGAACAAACTCTTTGATTCTTTTATGTGGTTTTTGGGTGAAAATGATTTGCGTATGAGTCTCTATGATTTTGAGACTAAGGGCTGTTGTGATGGTTTTGAGAATTACGGAATCAATCGTAATCAAGGGGCGGAGAGCTCACTGGCCTATCTTATATCTCATTTGACAGTACTTCAGGCCTATGAGGAATTTTATCAGGCCGATTTATTAAAGACCTGGGAGAAAGAGCCCTCATTCCAAGAGCTATGAGAATTGCTGTTTTATCTCCAATAGCTTGGAGAACACCCCCCGAAAGCTACGGACCTTGGGAACAGGTAGCATCTACGATAACTGAAGCCTTGGTGAAAAAGGGGCACGAAGTGAGTCTTTTTGCGAGTGGGGATTCAATTACTGCTGCAAAGTTGGAAGCAGTCTGTAAATTGCCTTATGAAATGGATCGCTCCTGCGATCCTAAAGTTATGGAGTGCCTGCACATCAGTAGCTTGATGGAGCAGGCAGATGATTTTGACATCATCCATAATCATTTTGATTTTCTTCCGCTTACCTATTCCAAGTTGATCAAAACGCCTATGATTACGACCATTCACGGCTTCTCTTCTCCTAAAATCATCCCGGTATACAAAAAATACAATGCTTCATCAGCCTATATTTCAATTTCAAATACTGATAGAAGTAGTGAATTAACCTATTTGGATACCATTTATCATGGCGTAGATCCGTCACTATTTACCTTCCAAAAGACCAAGGAAGGATATTTATTGTATTTTGGCAGAATACATCCGGAGAAAGGCTTGGATAAAGCGATCACGATAGCTGAAAAAGCCAACATGCCCCTAAAAATTGCGGGTCTCATTCAGGATGAACATTATTTTAAAACACAGATCGAAGCTCATATAAATGGAGTTTCCATCCAGTATTTGGGTAATCTGGGCAAGGAAGACAGGGATTTGGTCTTACGAGGCGCCAAGGCATTACTTCATCCTATCTCATTTGAAGAGCCCTTCGGATTAAGCGTTCTCGAGGCGATGATGTGTGGCACCCCTGTTATTGCATTTTCACGGGGCAGCATGCCGGAGTTAATAGCTGACGGTGTTTCCGGCTATTTGGTTCACTCTGTGGCAGAAGCGGCAGAAGCCGTGAACAACCTTGACCAACTTAGTCCTGAAATGTGCAGAACTCACGCAGTGAAGAATTTCAGCAGGGATTGTATGATACAATCCTACGAAAAGGCTTATGAAAGAGTAGTGGAAGGAAGATCGTAAATTAGTTCATCAATGCGGCAAAAAGCTCTTCCATCGCCACTACGGCATAGGTGGAGGAGTAATCCGAAACAGCATACGGAAGGATAAGGCTATTATTATGGATTATAGATCCGCAGGAATAGACGACATTGGGGACGTAGCCATTTCGCTCTTCTTCCAGGGGCATCAGCAGGGGTTCTTCTAATCTACCGATTTCCTTGGAAGGATCTTCCAAATCAAAAAGAGAAGCTCCAATGCAATAGCGGCGCATCGGTCCGACTCCGTGCGTGATGATCAGCCACCCTTTTTCAGTCCATAGCGGTGATCCACAATTACCTATTTGGGTAAATTCCCAAGTGAATTTGGGTTCCTGTATAAGTTGGGGATTGTTCCAAAGAGTGGGTCGATCTGAGTACATAAGGTAGTTGTTTACCCCATCAACTCTGGAAAGCATGGCATATTTTCCATTTATTTTCTTGGGGAAAAGTGCTAAATTTTTCCCCTGAGCACCATTCCCATGTAGGGGCATGATGCGAAATGTGTAGAAATCCTCCGTAGAGATCAATTTGGGTAAAATGGTATGCCCGTTATATGCGGTGTATGTAGCATAAACTTTGGTTGATCCATCGTCTTCAACAAATCTCACAAAGCGTGCATCTTCAATCCCGTTACTTTCAGATTCGGAAATAGGAAATATCACTCGTTCGGTAAGGTCGGAGTCTTTATGAAACTGGACGTCATAAAAAGAATCCACCAGCCAGGTAATCTCTTCGAAAGCTACACGTTGGCTAGCCGATAGTTCTTGGTCTTGAAGCAAGTTGCTGATTGTGCTTTTCAGCACATAGTACTCAAACCGGTCGGGAAGACTGTTCATGATACTCTTGGTGTACTGTTCTTCAATATGCATTTCCTTAAGTCTCTTAATAAACCGCTTCTTATCGTAGAGTTGTTTATGAGAAATCTCTGCCTTGTCTATATAATCTCCGATTTTATATAAATGAAGGTTGTTATTCGCATCCAGGATAGCTCTTCTAAATACTAGGGAAGAAATATGTCCTTCACCTGTTGCGCGAAAGGAGATGATGACCCGTGTCTCCCCTTGTTCCAGATAGGACTGATCAAAATCCGCAATTATAGAAGGGTTGAAAAATGCAGCCGACTCCAAGGAAAACTCCATGGTACAATAGGAGCCGATAAGCATTCTTTGTTCATTGGAGAGGGAATTATAGGTGATTCCCATACTTTCAATAATCCCACGGATATTTTCACAATGCTTATAAAAGAGACGGGAAATATTCCTGTGTCGGCTGGCAAATTCCCGCAAGGTCTGTTCCAAGGCTTGATTCACCTGAGTCTCCGTCAACAGGAATATGCGGCTTAGTAAATTACGGGTCCGCAGATCTCCGTTTATAAAATAACGTGCGACTACCCGGCTGGAGTCGGGTAGGAAGTTTACGCTTTTTCGTTGGACTGAAACTCTCATAAGATTGGATTTGCTACTCTAGTATAAGCTTCGAGTGCTATTGGAATTTCACCACTAGACGGGGATAGTAGTATGTGTAGTTATAGGTGTCATTCTTAGAGTGATATGGAAAAACTCAAAATTAATTGGACTGGGTGTGTCAAAACAGTTTTTCACAACAGCATCTTTTTGAAATGAGATTAAATGCAAAGTTCCAAAAAGCAGGATGGGACTTGTTGTACTATCTTGACTATATCTTACATATTTCACACATTCAGAAAATTGTTGTGAAACTGGTCTCAATGGCCCAGTGTGTCCAGAGATGGGATTCTTCCGTCCTGTAACAGCATTTTAGTGTATGCCAGCTAGAGGGTTCAATCCCTAGCTTAAGTAATCCTGAAGTTTGCTAAATCTATGGACAGGTTTGAACTATTACTTCAAATAAAGGCGAAACTTGTGCTGAATTTGAAGTGTCGTATCAAAAGTTTATGACAAGAAAAAGCAATTAAAAATGTGTCAACTTCAAGTGGGAACTATACAGAGAATTTGATTAACGACAGTGCGGACAGCGGGATTCTAATTAAGAGAAAATTAGTATGCGTTTTTATTGTTGAAAAAAATACACTTAAATGTTGTCAGGATTATTATGAAATCTAAAGTCAAACTCCATTTTTTAATGTAAAAAAAGTCATAAGCTAGCCGATGATTCATATCTGATTCATCCTTTATTTCTCCTCTGAATCCGTTTGCCTGCGCAAGTCCCGTAAGCCCTGGTTTCACCATATGACGGAACATGAAATCATTTATTTTATAGGAATAATCCCTGTTCATTGATAGTGCGTGAGGCCTTGGCCCCACTATGGACATTTCACCGATCAGAATATTGAATAACTGTGGTAGTTCATCTAAGCTGGTTCGACGAAGAATTGATCCTACGCGGGTAATTCTTGGGTCGTTTTTTTGCGCCTGAAGAAATTCACTACTGACCTTATGCTTCATCGTTCTGAATTTATAGCAGTAAAAAGGTCTGTTGTTTTTTCCGTGCCTAAGCTGTTTGAAAATAACCGGTCCTTTGGATTCCAAGGAAATGCATAATGCGATAATGACAAAAAGCCACCAGCCAACAAAAACAAAAAACAAAGTAAAGATAGAAAGGTCAACGAATCTTTTTAGTGCAACTTGGAATGAGTCCAGATGATTGATCGAATAGGACTTATAGATGAAATCTTTGTTCCAGCTTAAATCTTTGACGGCGATGAAATTATCTATCGTGAGCGACATTTTATTAAAACCGTAATTTGTGGGTTAGCTTTGAAAAGACGATGTATTTTACATAAATGCCTCCATAGAGAAGATATCTTCTCCAAAGCCTTTTAGGCTCTTTTATAAATCTACCAAACCATTCTAGTCCATTTCTGACCCAGAAATCGGAGGGTCTGTCTATCGTTTCTGAGTAAAAATCGAATACCGCCCCGATCGTACAAATGTAGGTAGCCTGAATTTTATCCCTGTTGGCGTGAACCCATTTCTCTTGCTTTGGCGCAGTCATTCCCACAAATAATACGTCTGGGCAAAATTCATTTATACGGGCAATCATTTCTTCGTTCTCTTCTTCAGAAAACTCGTCTCTGAATGGGGGAGAATAGCTCGCATGTGAAATATTAGGATATGATCTGCCCAACTTCTGTTGGATAGCATCCAAGGTTTCTTGCTTAGAACCAAGGTAGAAACAGCTCCCATACACATTGTTTAGGTACTTTAATACAAAGTCATGAAGATCTGCTCCTGCTATTTTTTCAAGCTGATTTCCATTTAGAAATTTAGCTGATAGTACTATCGAAATTCCATCTGGCAATAGGACATCAGAGCTCATCAACGCACTCTTAAACGCTTTGTCTTCCTCTGCGATGCAAAAGCTGTATTGGTTTAGTGTATTGATAATCGTTTTCCCTTTTTGAAAGAGATCGCCCAATTGACCGTTGAACATTGGGTAGCCTAAAAATTCCGATCCTGTCGTATTCATATTCGTGAGATGTTTGGAAATAATCCTGTGAGAGCCATTTGGTCTTCAAAATTTTAACAAATAACAAATATATTTATTTGAAATGCAATTAAGTTGTTATAAAAAAAATATTCGTATTTCTGTAAAATTAAATTTATGACGTAATATTTTGAATTAATTTTATATTGTATTTCAATATTTTTATTAAATATTGAAATACTTATATTTGCTGTTTTGTCGAAACATGAGTTTCCTCTGGTTTACTGATAATCTATAGGTTGATTAAAATGATCGTTGATTAATTCAAGGCCGGCATGCAGAGAATTTGTTTATGAAAGGTTGGTTTTTTGCCTGCGGACTGGGGGCACTGAGGTGTATTTTTTGTATAAGTTGTATTGGTATAAAAACCATCTGCTTACAGCTGATTGATCTGCTGCTATCTGTGAGATTCGACAGCAAGTCAATTTATCTTCAACTTGAACATTGGATTAAGCCTTTTCTTAGGGATAAAACCCGGATTATGCATTAGGCTGCGTTATAGCCTGTCCCGATTTTAAGCGGGAAGGACATTAATTTCAAGAAAATCAGCCTGCTTGGAGAGCGAGTCCGCCGCGAAGGATATGGTGAACTCGAAAACAGCAATGTAATGGCTGATTTTGAAGCAATTAATGGCTGCAATAACTTGTGCGCCTTGGCTTGTGCAGTGAAGTTGCAGCCGTCTGGATTGGCTGTAACATGCGGTATTTGAGATGATACATGCCGTTTTCCAAAGGGTCGGAGTATCGGTAACGCTGTTCAGGCGGGGTTATCAAACCAACCAGAGTTGCAAAAGCTGTAAAACTGCTGTGGTGAACGTACCGGGAGAAGGCGGTACAACTGTTACGTGTGGGATTATGAGATGAATGCAAATGAATTGTTGACGAAGTGACGAAACCACTGAGCCGCAGGGCAAAATCACATCCTGCCGGGGATGTATAGACAAGCGAAGCGGTTACCTGACTACTGGCACATGCCCGCCGTCATACAGGATTCTGGGTTCAGGTACGGAACCGGGGATCTCCGTCCTGTGGAGTTACATCACAGAGGTGGAGGGGACAGAAGTCGACCGACCATAGTAGTATAGTAGTGAAGACGCTTTCTGAAAGGAGAGAATAGCGAAGGGTTCGGGTTATTCAGATGGATATTCATACTGACAACCTGTGCAATTGGGTATCGAAATGGATGTACACGTAAAGAAGACAGCACCTATAGTGTACTACGAAGTAGCAAAGACTTACAGCAAGGTGAGACAGGGCGGTAACAGCCGGCATCGATGAAGAGAGCTGGACTGACTTTGAAAAAGATTCGGAGCGGAACATATGAAGTCAGCCGTTATTGCCAGGCTTGCGGAAGCCAAGCTTAGAGTAAATGAGGGGGAGATACATATAGCCTACTGCAAAGACTACATCCGTAAGGGTAATCACTGTACTGTATTCCCGGTTCAGTTTTCAACCCGGAGCGGGAAAGAGCGAATAGGGCAGCAAGTGTTATCTTCTGAGCGCATTCCACATTTGGTACTCATGCTATTTGATAGGTATAGATGACACCTACCTTGGGTAGTGTCTAAAAGTCACTGAGTAGGTGCAATAAGTCGCAATTGTGCGGAAAACAGTAATGGAATATATGGTTGTTTTATTTTTTAAGCATTTAAGAAAATTTAAAATTTTGATTTTTATAAATATTCAATTTTTTAAGTCTATTAATTCAGTTTTTTAGGAATATTGTATGGTTAAGTTTCTTGAAATATATTTCAAACTATAAAAAAAGCATTTCAAGTTATTAAAAATGTATTTTAAAATTTTTTACTTCAACATCCAAGTTTTATATTTGACGCAATTAGCAGAGGCACAAAAGCCGATGTTCACTGTGATGAGGGTTCTAGAGTTGGATTAAGTATCTGTTTTCCAGTTCGAAATGGGTAAAAATTCAACAGAAGAAGATTTTAGGATTTTGTATGAAGCGAATGGAAGATTTTAGGCAAAACGGCGAACCGTTTATTTAAGTAATTGAATTAATAATTGGGTTTTTATGGATTTCTTGAAAAAGAGAATTTACGTAGCGGGACATAGTGGGATGGTTGGGTCTGCTATATGGAGGCTTTTGCAAGCCCGGGGCGCAGAGCATCTTATAGGTGTGTCCAGTAGGGATTTGGATTTGAGAAATCAGTATGAAGTGTCCGCATTTTTTAAAGAGGAGAAACCTGATATCGTCATTGACGCTGCTGCCAAAGTCGGGGGTATTTTGGCAAATGACAGCTATCCATATGAATTTTTGGTTGAAAACCTACAGATTCAAAACAATCTGATCAGTAGCTCTCTGGAAGAAAACGTGAAACGTTTCCTCTTCCTCGGTAGCTCATGTGTATATCCCAAGAAAGCTCCCCAACCCATAAAGGAAGAGTATCTTCTTTCGGGGCCGCTGGAGTCTACTAATGAAAGTTATGCCATAGCCAAAATTGCCGGTATTAAGGCCTGTGAGGCAATCTTTCGGAAGAAGAATAGAATGTTCACTTCTATTATGCCGTCAAATCTCTATGGGGCATTTGACAATTTTGATCTAAACAGCTCGCATGTCCTGCCTGCTATGATCAGAAAATTTCATGAATCTAAAATCAATGGCAATCAGCCTGTAAAGCTTTGGGGTACGGGTAGGCCGTTACGTGAATTTCTTTACGTAGATGATCTTGCTGATGCGGTTATTTTTTTGCTGGATAATGATACGCCATATCCTGTCCTAAATGTGGGGACTGGCTATGATATTGAAATTAAAAGCCTTGCATTAAGAATTCAAAGCGTAGTAGGCCATGAGGGAGAGATATTTTGGGATATGGATAAACCGGATGGTACCCTACGTAAAGTCATGGATATCAGTAAAATAAGAGGGATGGGCTGGGAACCGCGCGTATCCTTAACAGAAGGGATTACAAAAACATACAACTGGTACTTGCAGAACACAAGCAATTTGAAGATGGTGGATATGCATATCTGATTTTATTAATTAAATAACTATACTTTATGAAAACCGCATTAATAACGGGGGTTACGGGCCAAGATGGTGCTTATTTAGCAGAACTGTTACTGAGCAAGGGTTACACTGTACATGGTATTAAGAGAAGAGCGTCTTCTTTTAATACCCAGCGAATTGATCACTTGTATCAGGATCCACATGAGTCGAATCCTAAGTTTATTCTCCACTATGGAGACTTGACTGATTCGATGGGAATTACACGTATTATCAAAGAGTGTGAGCCTGATGAGATTTATAATCTTGGTGCGATGAGCCATGTGAAAGTCAGCTTCGATACTCCTGAGTATACAGCAAATGCAGATGGGCTGGGAATCCTTAGGATTTTAGAAGCAGTTAGGCTGCTTGGTATGGAAAAGAAAACCAGAATTTATCAGGCAAGTACCTCTGAGCTTTATGGCTTGGTACAGGAAGTTCCACAGAAAGAAGAGACTCCTTTCTACCCTAGATCTCCATATGCGGCGGCTAAACTGTATGGCTTTTGGATTGTAAAGAATTACCGGGAGGCTTATAATATGTTTGCGTGTAATGGTATTCTTTTTAATCATGAATCGCCTTTGCGTGGAGAGACTTTTGTGACTAGAAAAATCACCCGTGCTGTAAGCAGAATCGGGATGGGGATGGAAAGTGTGCTTTATCTTGGGAATTTGGATGCATTGAGAGATTGGGGGCATGCCAAGGATTATGTTGAGGCGATGTGGAGAATGCTACAAGTAGACGAACCCGAAGATTTTGTGGTAGCGACCGGGGTTACAATCAGCGTTAGGGATTTTTTGCACCTTGCTTTTGGACAAATAGGATTTAAACTGGACTTCATTGGTAAAGGAGTCAGTGAAATGGGCGTCTTAGGTGGTATCGATTACGAAGTTGCGCTAGAGAAACTAGGCAAGTCTAAAGAAGAATTGCCTAATCTGGGAGAGGTTATGGTGAAAGTGGATCCTGAGTATTTCAGACCCACTGAAGTAGAGCTGCTTATCGGTGATCCCGCAAAAGCATTCAAAAAACTAGGTTGGAAGCCGAAGTATGATCTTAAAGCCTTGGTCGAAGATATGGTTACCTCGGATTTACAGCTTTTGAGGAGAGATATTTGTCTTATACAAGGTGGCTTCAGCGTGATTTCTAATTCTGAGTATTAAAATGAATTTCTGTCAAAAACAGCTAATAGACCAAAGCCTTTTGGCTTGGGCTATTAGCATGTTTTTGACCTGCTTATTGAAATTTTTAATTCAGGGGGCTCTTGACTAAAAAAAAACATTACAGTCCGATTTTCACACAGTCTTACTTATTGGGTGGGTCGCAGGTTTTGGTGATAGGGTTGTCAGGAGCAGTGGTTGATATTCTGGTTTTTCTTACATCGCTGATTGAGTAAGTGTGTAGTGAATTTCCTGAATGTGTCTATCATTCTTTTTTCGGTTTGTTAAACCGGATCAGAAAAGACTTTGTAAGGAATGGATTAAAAATTTTTCACTTAAAAATGAATTTTCTACAAAAAACGCCAAAATATGTCTAGCACAAACAAAGTTCCGATAACGGTATTTCCTACGATAGAAAAGAAATTGCCTACTACTTCTGTTCAGAAAGAAGTCTTGTTTGCCGGTCAAATAGCAGATGAAGCAGCAAATAGATCAAGTAATAAGTTGGTACACTTAAGCCTGCAAGGTGATTTGTCTGTTAAAATCCTTCAAGATGCTTTCGTAAAGCTGATTGAAAAACATGAGGAGATGCGCTCTTTAGTGAGTTCGGAAGGCGACTACCTTATTGTCTTTAGCGACTATACAGTCCCTATTAGGATGAGAGATATTAGAGAGATGGCAATCAATCAAAAAGACGCATTTCTCAAGAGGCATTTGCAGCAAAATAGACCTTATCAGTTTAATTTGATTCAGGGGCCACTATATGTTCTCGATTTGATCCAAACGGAGGATAGAGGCTATTTATTGACTTTAACCGGGCATGAATTGATTTTTAGTGAGGAGTCACTGCAACTTATGCTAGGTGAATTGGTGACTATGTACTCAAGTCTTACTTCTGAAGAGTATCCTTGGCTGTCCAAGGAGGTTGCTGTTTGTGAAGGTGTCCATAATTAGGAGGTGCATTTATGCCATGAAGACGTTGTTCTGTGTACTTCAATAATTGCTTGGTTCATAACATTCAAGAAAAATGGATATAGCCTACCACATGGGATATATAAAATCGAGCCTGCCTGAGGCAGACGGGCATGGCGCAAGCGACACACAACTTGTCCCCAACTTGCTTTTCGGGAGAGGTATGATTATAAATCCTGCGAGATTCTCCCGAATCAACTTCGGAGAGCAGGTATTGACTACTGAAAAGAACATTATAATCATATGAAAAGATGGTATTAGGAAGAGCTTATTGCTCTCAGATTAATGTGTTGGAATGGAGAAATGAGTGTGATTTTAATCTTCAGAAGAATCTCGATATCTGGCGGATTTACATTCCCGATTTTATAGATAAAATAGAGCAAAACAGATGGTTGTTAACTGCTGCTGAACTTAGTAAAAGTGAAGCGTTTTTACATGAAGAGGATAGAAATCGGTTCTTGCTGGGGAAAATATTTCTCCGGAAGATAATAGCCAAGTATTTGAAAATTGCAGATCAAGAGGTGGGTTTTGATTACTTGGAGTTTAAAAAGCCAGTTTTGCCGACAGGTTATAGTTTGAATTTCAATATTTCGCACTCAGGTGATTATATAGTGTTTGGGTTCGCAAACCGGCACCCTGTGGGTGTAGATGTAGAGTTAATGGATTCCAAGGTTGATTTGTACAATCTGATTTATACTTCTATGTCAAGTGTAGAGATAAGCTCGATTTTGAATAGTGAATTTCCGAGAGATATCTTTTATAAACATTGGACACGAAAAGAAGCCCTTTTAAAAGGGGTAGGGATTGGATTGACTGATCGATTGATGGATATAAACGTTTGCGATGGGTTGAATTTTGTGCCTTCTGAGATATCGGGATTTACGTCGACCTGGAGTATTAGAAATTTTATAATGGATGACGTGTATTCAGTGAGTTTGGCTTGTGATTCTGCTGTACGGGTGGTGAGATTTTATGAATTGACAGATAGGTGATCCTATCTCGGAATGGCTTAGATCAAGCGGTTAAAAGTAAATTACATAATATGAATCGTGTAGCAATATTCGGCGGGCTGGGGAATCAGATGTTTCAGTATGCATTGGCTATTGCAATGGATGCAGGCGGAATTCCTACCAAGATTTCGGTAAGTGACTATTTGCTGAATAGGCATTACCAAGGGTTTGAGCTGCTCAAAGCTTTCAATGTTCCAATCCCAATTGAAGATAGGGTGAGGGTGTTTGCCATAAATCAAGTTCGCCCGATGCTGCTTGATGTCAATATGTCTGCCGTTCGGGCTCTAGTGAAGAAGATGCTCGTCAAAAAGAAGAATCTATACAAAGAAAAAGAAGAGTATGGCTATGATGAAGGTGTTTTTGAGCAGAATTCAGCTTTTTTGGTAGGGACATGGCAATCGTTTAAATATTTTGAATCACAAAATGAGCTTATCAGGGAGGTCTTTAACTTTAATAAGCCAATAGATACGGTAAACTTAACTATTGCCGGTGAAATACTTAAGAAAAATGCTGTAGCTGTTCATGTGAGAAGAGGCGACTACATGAAGCCTGAGCTCGCAGAAAGTAGGATGGTAATTGATTTATTGGACTATTACGATAAAGCGTTTAAGTTGATGCGTGAATATGTTGAGAATCCGGTTTTTTATGTTTTTTCAGATGATATAAAATGGGCTAGAGAAAATTTCAAAGGTTCAAATTTTGTTTTCCTGTCACACAATACTGGAGCAAATAGTTATTTAGATATGTATTTGATGACTTTGTGCAAGCATTTTATCATTGCAAACAGCTCCTTCGGCTGGTGGGGTGCATGGCTTGCAGAAAATAGGCAGAAGAAAGTAATTATGCCTTTCCCTTGGGTTAGGAATTCAAGTAGTGAAGGAATTTATCCTGAAGGTTGGACTGTCTTGGGGGTAAACTCGAACAAGACAGAACTGGTATATTAATAGTGGGAGTACTTACATCTGGCAACATGATTATCATGTTTTTTGCGGGTAAGGAGAATGGTTTTAATTTATTTCCAGTTTTAAGGTATTGGTGGGAGATTTGTTTATAAGGAGATTAACTCCATCAAGTTACTGTTTAGACAACTAGTTCATTTACTTAGTTTTTAATTGTCTTATTTAGTATACATAAATCATAGTTTGCTCCTGTGTCCACTGGGGAGTTCCGGCAGCACTATTGAATTTTGCGACAGGTACAATCGGAAAAGCATTCGAAAATCCAATAGCTAGATCCTGAGCTCTTCTGTAACTTTTGGACATACCCGTATGAGCAACATCAGCCCAATTGATGGAAGTGGATACTGCCACTGTACTTGGATTTTTGACGGCAATTTTGATTTGGGCTTCCAGGTAACCTGACACGAAATCATCGCCCAGATTCATTGCGATAGGAAGATAGTTCGTGCTGTCTATTTGAAGAGATATCGTAAACGTCTTGTTGGAATTTCCTTGGTAAAGAAATCCTGTAAAATAGATATGTGCCGCATTTCTTCGGGCATAGTATGCTTCCAGCCATTTAAACGGCTTTTCCCACAGGGCAAATTCCTGTTCCGCACTGGGCTCTTGCAAATAGGTGCTTACAGCTGTTCTTACCTCTTTGGCAATAAAGAGATCATCAAACGCATTGATCACTTTGCTGTCCTGAAGAACGGCAAACTCAAAAGGCTGTAGAATAAAGCGATTACCTATTTGATCGGTCTCTACATTTCTTTTGTAGTTTTGTCCGAAATAAAAGGTTTTTGGACGTGCCTCTTCATTATAAATTACAGCAGTGTTGGGCTTGAAATCAAACTCTACTTCACTAAGCGAAATGCTGTCGATATCAATGGTTTCAAAATCTTCCTCAACCAACCAAATTAATTGGTTTATGTTGGCTCCCTCATAAATTTCATAACCACGCAATACAAATTCATAATCGGTAAATTCATCATGGGTGTAGATTTGTTTGCTGCTTATTAATGAAAAAGGGCCATAACTAAAATTTGGCAGCTCGATTTGCATACTGAATTTTTGAACAACACCTCGAACCCTCAGTTTTATCAAGTATTTTTGTGTAAGATCAAGTGTACCAATGCCAAAAAAAACACTTTTTTTTCCAGGAACTTCCTTTGTTAATGTGACATAACCGGAAGGGTTCCATTCTCTATCAAGACCATCCATCCAGTTAAATCCGCCTACAGGCCAAAGTGTCACAGAGTTTTCATCCGGAAAATCATTTGAAAACAACAAAGTTTCCTGATAGTTGTCCGGTAGATAATTTTGATATGGCTCGAGTGTGGAGTTGGCATCTCCTCCAATAAACTGCTTCCATTCCTCAAAATTGATGGCAAAAGTCCAGGGGAGAGGTGGTGGAGCGGTTGCTCTAAATAAATCGATCAGATCCTTGACGTATCTATAGGTATTGTTGTCAATAACCCCAAAATCAACTGTTCCACTAGTGTAAAAGGCCTCCATCAACGTTTGATTCAGACCACCGTTTGTGTAAATAATATTGTCTGTGACAATACAGTCCTCGATTACATGACCGAAATCCTGTATAAAGCCAATTCCCCGACGATTTCCAAAAAGAATGTTGTTTCTGACAATAATACTGATACAGTTGTGAAGATGTACACCACTGTCGCTGGCATAAGCACATAGATTTTTCTCTATGGTTACCAGATTTTGCGTATCATCCATATAGATTCCAAGAGCCAATCCCTTATGTATTTCGGGAGATCCCTGCCAATACCCTTTGGCGTTTAGTACTATATTTCTCCTGATACTTCCAGGAATGGACAACTGGTAGCTTGTGCCTCCGAGACTGCAGTAAATACCCCCGCCATCATCTTTGGTAAGGCAAACGTTGTTGATATAGTTTTCTTCAACCAGAAAATTATTCCCGTCACAGACGATTCCATTGAATCCTATATTGGTCAGGTGGTTTCTTCTTACTGTATTGTTTTCTCCTAAAAGCAGACCTATCCCGAATCCACGGTTATCGCTGTTTCCATATTGCCCTGCTCCACCGATTATCATGTAGATATTATTCAGTCTGTTGTTTTCTGCCAGCATATTGGAGCAGGTGTAGTTAGTGAAGATGCCGTTGCAAAGGACATCCTCAAACAGGCTGGAAGAGACAGTGATATAATGGGAAGCAAACCCTTCCTGTACTATGCCATCATTACCGATATATCTAAAGTTACAATTGTTGATGTTTATGTGCGTTACATTGTCCAGCCGAATGCCGTGATTATTGGTGGCATGGATTGCCAGATTCTTAATAGTCACATAAGACCGGTTGATCAGGGATATGCCGTGCTGCTCCAAAGAAACCTCTACCTCATGGTTGGAAGGTGATTCCCCTCCAAAGTACACGTATATCCGTTCATTGTTGGTGTCATACGACCAATCCCCAAGACCGGTCAAAAAGGAAAGGCTGTTTTGAAGGAAAAAACCATAGCCGGGGAGGGGGATGTACTGGGTCAACCCACCGCTATATTCGACCCGGTCTCCGTTTGTAATGTCAGTTACATTAAACACATGATAAATGAACCTTTCTTTTCTTAGGACTATTTGCATACCTGTGGAAAATGCAGGCAGTGCATCACTTGTTTCTACCCATTCGTCGTCAGGATCACCGGCAGTGATCGGGTAAAATACGTCCGAGACGGTTGACCTTCCTTTAGCCTTTAGCTCTCCGTCAAAGACGAGTACATTGACTTCATTCTGGAAACCATTATTGGCGTAGCTATAAATGCCATTCCCTTCATTGGTCCAGGTCTCAATTTTAGCCCCGGCAAATATCAAAGGTTTTTCACCGGTCCCATAGCTACTGATGGTGATGGGATTGCTGGTATTGCCGGAAGAAGGGAAAGCAAAGGGAGCATAAATCCCACCGCTTTCAAGAAGTATTACATCTCCGGCGGAGAAGGACCCGGAAGCTATTTTTCCCGAAGTTTGCCAGGCGGTCAGTTCGCTTAGACCATCATTAGAGTCATTTCCATGGAGTTCGGAGACGTAGTAAGTAGCCATAGGATTTTATTAAAGAATAAGATGAAAAATTTTTCATTGGATAAGATGCGATTTTTTCATTAACAAACAAAAACACACCTGTCAGGTAATTGTTAATTGAAGGATAAGGGAAAAAGAAAATGGCTTTACTACCTGTTTGCAAGATCACACAGGGCGGCACAGCGGGCAGCCATAATCTACTCCTTCTTTGTCATGCGTAAATATGAAGAAGTAAACCCACAGCAATGGCTCAAATACGTCTACGACCATATTATGGATACCAACATCCTGAAAATACACGAGCTATTATCCAAAAATCATAAACTGCCCCAAGTAGAGAATCACACGGATTAAAGACGGGATTTTCCGGATGGATACGAATGAAATGTTCTGATGATTTTGACATGTGGTGATGAAGATGAATTCTCTCTTTTGCTGTGTATTTCGAAACACATTTTAATCATTTTAAATAAGAAAAAATGTTTTTTAGCTACTAAAAAATGGATTTTGTATTTAACTATTGAAAATTACTTCTTACCTTGCCCGAGCAAACGCAGGAGATGGGGGAATTCGGTCAATAGCAATGCCTTGTTTTCTTAAAAAAAATCGAGAATGAAAGACATTTTTAAAATAAAGCATGTTGTACTTTCAGGTGGAGTAGGCAGCAGATTGTGGCCGCTATCGCGAAAGACAAAGCCTAAACAGTATTTAGACTTATTTTCCGGGAAATCATTGTTTCAACTATGTGTCGAGAGAAATGAGTTTTTAGATCCTGATTTAATTATAGTAGGTAACGGGGAAAATTATCAGCTTTCGCGTGACATTCTTGCCAAAATTCAGAAAAGTCAATATCGGGAAGTGATTGAAGCAATGCCAAAAAACACTGCGCCTGCTATTGCATTTGCAGCTTTTATGTCTAATCCTGATGATATTTTGTTAGTGACTCCTTCTGATCATTTGATAGAAAATGAAGAGCAGTATCATGCTAGTGTATATCGGGCAATAGAACTTGCAAAAAAAGAAAAGTTAGTTACTTTCGGAATTAAGCCTTCGAGAGCGGAAACAGCCTATGGTTATATTGAGTGTGACGGGGAGGAAGTAGTTGGTTTTCGCGAAAAACCAGGGAAAATGCTTGCTGAAGAATTTTTGGCTGCAGGTGATTTTCTATGGAATAGTGGAATGTTCTGTTTTAAAGCTTCCACATTTTTGGATGAGCTGAAAACGTATCAGCCGGAAATGTTTTTATTGACCAAAGCGGCATTTGACGCAATGAATGACGGTGTGTTGGAAAAGGAATCCAACTCGCTGATTCCATCGATAAGTGTGGATTATGCTGTAATGGAGAATTCGGATAACATAGCAGTTATACCATCGGATTTCAGATGGTCCGATATGGGATCCTTTGATGCGCTAGCCGAACATTTGGCAGACAAAAAAGAACTGGAACTTGACATAAACGGGAATTTTACAATTGGCTGTAATCGCTTTGTGTCTTTCGTAGGGGTGTCCAATGTTATTTTGGTTGAAACTCCTGACGCTATCTTGGTTTTGGATAAAAATTCCTCGCAAGATGTAAAAGGGATTTTTGAGAAACTGGACAAAGAAGACTCAATTCTGGTGAAATAAATTAAATAGTAGAGCGCAAGGCACTGGTTTTTGGTCATTTATAAACTCATTGGTCAATGCGGCCTTCATAGAACTTAAAATAGAAATTTTTGACAAGACGTTTAGTTGACGAAGCAAATGGAAAACAGTAGCACAATTTCTTCTTATCATTCAATCATTGACGTGGTTAGGCATTCTTGGGCTAAATATGCTAAGGAGATTGCGCTGGATAATGGTGTGGAGAATCTTACTTTTAAAGAGTTGGAGAAAAAGGTGACCGCTTTGAGCAGCCTTATTTTGACCGTGGCTCCCGATGAAGAAGTAATAGCGCTGACTACATCCAGAGGATTTCAACTGATCATCAATATGCTTGCTGTTTTAAACGCCGGCAAAACCTATGTTCCGATTGACCCAAGTTTTCCAAAAGCAAGAATCAATCAAATAGTAGAGGATTGTGATGTAAAGTATTATCTAAAAAGTAATGACAATGATTTTTTAGATCTAATTTCTGTCAATGTTGTGGGGCTAGATGAACAGTCTTTCATATCAGCTAAAAGTTATACAAAGTTAGCCTACATTTTATACACTTCAGGTTCTACCGGCAAGCCTAAGGGTGTGTGTGTGCCACATGATGGCATTATCAATCTGATTAACTGGCAAGAGAAGAATTCTGCCTCTAGACCGGGGATGAAAACTCTGCAGTTTACAAGATTGACCTTTGATATTTCAGTTCAGGAGATATTCAGCACCTTATGCTCGGGGGGTACGTTACAGATAGTGGATGCAGAGGTACTTAGGGATTACAGTGCGCTTGTTCAGGTACTGAACGAGCAAAAAATACAGCGTCTCTTTCTTCCGTTTGTAGTACTTCAGGGGATTGCAAATGAATCGGAAAACTCTTCAGTATATCCTGAGTATTTGCAGGAAGTGATGACCTGTGGTGAGCAGTTGAAGTCTACCCGGGCAGTAAGGGCTCTTTTTTCAAAAATGAAAAAGGCCAAGCTTTTTAATCAGTACGGGCCTACAGAATGTACTTGCATTGTCACTCAGCTGGAGCTGCCTAATGATCCTGTCCGCTGGGATGATCTGCCCAGTATAGGCAAGGCAATCGACGGTGTTGAAAGCTTGATTTTGGATAGTGAGCTGAATGTGATCACTGAGCCCAACGTAGAGGGTGAATTGTATTTTTCAGGGGTTTGTATTGCGGAAGGGTATTTGAATAAACCGGAATTGACACTGAAATCCTTCTTTCCATTGACATTAAAAGATGGAACTACCAGGATGGTTTATAAAACCGGAGATCTAGGCTATTACACTGGAGACGGGGAAATTTTTTTCATGGGGAGAATTGATGATCAGGTGAAAATTAGCGGTTTCCGAATTGAAACCGGTGAAATTGAAGCAGTTGCGGCAGCATTGCCGGGAGTAGCTCAGGTGGCTGTAATTGTGGGCGAATATGAAGACGGACAAAAATACTTGTCGCTTTATTATGTCAGCCCTGAGGGTAAGGTGCAGGAACAGAAAATGATTGCTTTCTTGAGAGAGAGGTTGCCTGGCTACATGATTCCTGCAGGATGTGTTAGGAAAGACAGCTTTCCCCAAACTTCTAACGGTAAGATTGACCGAAAGGCTCTGTCAGAAAAAGCTGTGACAGTCAATCCATTTAAAGACAGCTATAAAAAGCCAAGAACTACTACAGAAGCTGAATTGGCTAAAATCTGGGAAGAGATACTAAAGTTGGATCAAGTAGGGAGGGACGATCATTTCTTCGAAGTGGGTGGGTCGTCCTTTTTGGCTCAAAGAATGGCTATTGCAATCAATAGAGCTTTTGGGAAAGAATTTGGCGTATCTAAGATTTACCAGTATCCAAAACTTAAGGCGCAGGCTGCTTTTTTACTTGGAGAGAAAGAAGGAGCAAAAGAGCATGTCCTTAGAAAAACCAACAAGGATCAAAGCAATAGAGATGTTGCAATCATTGCCACGGCAAGCAGGTTTCCGGGAGCGGGGAATACCAATGAATTTTGGGAAATGGTCAAAAATGGAAAAGAAACCATCCGCTATTTTGATATTGAAGAATTAGATCCGTCTGAACAACTAAAAGCTAGACAAAACAAAGACTACGTTAGAGCAAGGGGTGTCATTGATGATATCAAAGATTTTGATTATGAGTTTTTTGGCTTCAACCGAAAGCTTGCTTCCGTAATGGATCCACAGCATAGACTTTTCCTTGAAGTTGCCTTTGAGGTATTGGATTCAGTGGGATATATTGCAAACAAGCCTGATTTTAGTGTTGGGGTTTTTGCGGGATGCAGTACCAATTATTATTTCTCCAGAAATCTGGTTTTTGATCAACCGCTAATAGATTCATTGGGAACTATTCAGATCAATTCTCTGAATGAGAAAGATTACCTAGCCTCAAGGGTAGCTTTTTTATTGGATTTAAAAGGTCCTGCTGTCAGTGTCAACACGGCATGCTCTACCGCTCTTGTGGCTGTTGCCAATGCGGTGAAAAGTATTAGAACCGGCGAATGCATAGCTGCTATTGCGGGAGCAAGCTCAGTAGCGTATCCTGTCCATAGTGGGCATTTGTATGAAGAAGGGTCTATTATGTGTAAGGATGGTCACTGTAGACCATTTGACGCAGAGGCTTCTGGAACTATGTTTAGTGATGGTGGAGGAGCAGTGCTTCTAAAAGATTACGAACAGGCGATTATAGATGGGGATCCGGTTTTGGCCATAATCAAAGGGGTCGGTATAAATAATGACGGAGCTGATAAGGGTAGTTTTTCGGCACCCAGCGTGGAGGGTCAAGCCGGAGCCATTCGAATGGCACTGGAAGATGGTGGTATAAATCCCTCAGAAATAGGATACGTGGAAGCACATGGCACCGCAACTCCAATAGGCGACCCTATTGAGATTGAGGGATTAAAATTGGCTTTTGGTTCTGAGGTAGAAAATCAATATTGTGCGCTGGGGTCTGTGAAGGGGAATGTAGGTCATCTAAATGCAGCTGCTGGAATTGTAGGCTTGATCAAAACAGTTTGTGCACTTCAAGAAAAAACCCTTCCTGCATCAATAGGCTATTCTGCGCCCAATCCGGCTATTAATTTTGATAAATCTCCATTTTATATCCAACAAAAAACTACTTCATGGGATTCTGAGAAAGTCAGAAAAGCCGGTGTGAGTTCATTTGGCATCGGAGGCACCAATTGCCATATTATCTTGGAGGAATTTATTCCAACTTCAGAACTAAGAAGTCCAAGCTCTGAAATTGATCAGACAATTTATTTGTCTGCAAAAACAGAAAATAGTTTAAAAGGCTATGCCGCCCGCCTTAAAGAATATGTTCTCCGATTTCCTGCGATCAGTCTGGGTCAGTTTGGGTATAATGTAAATAACAATAATGCTAGGTATAAGCTGGGTTCTTCAGTCACTTTTAAAACTACTCAGGAATTACTTTCGGGATTGGATGAAGTAATAGACGGAAATAAGCCAATAATAAAGCGTAAGGGGGACTACAAATTTCCTGTTTTCATGTTTCCCGGTCAGGGGTCTCAGTATGTGGCTATGGGGAAAGAGTTATATGAAAGAGAACCTGTATTTAGATCCACATTAGCGCAGTGTAGTGACTTAGTTTCAAAATATACCGGTATTTCGATCTATGATTTGCTTTTCCCAACTGAAGTTTCGGATCCTGAAGAGCGCAAATTGGCAGATACACGCTATACTCAGCCGGTTGTTTTTGCGATTTCATATTCACTTGCAAAATTATGGGAGAGCAAACACATCAGTCCTTCGGCATTGGTAGGGCATAGCATTGGCGAATTTGTAGCCGCGTGTATTGCCGGTGTGTGGAGTCTGGAAGATGCTGTGAAGGTAGTGGCAAAACGTGGGGAGCTTATCAGCCAACTAAGTCCGGGGTCCATGCTTTCAATCAGATCTTCAGCTGACAGTATTCTTCCGATGCTTCCTGAAGACGTTACGCTGGCAGCTGATAATGCCCCTAATCTTTGTGTCGCTTCGGGGCCTTCAGACCTAATAGAATCACTAGCAGTGGCTTTGGATAAAAAAGAAGTGCCTGCCAAAATATTGCGGACAAGCCATGCATTTCATTCAGCAATGATGGATCCTGTCATAGAGCAATTTCAAGAGCTGCTGGCAAGTGTGAAATTAAGTAATCCGAAAATCCCGGTCATGTCAACCGTGACCGGCGAATGGATGAAAGATGCTGAAGCCACTTCTACTGAATATTGGGCACAGCACATGCGCCTTCCAGTTCTTTTTAATAAGGCTGTTAAAAACCTTTTGAATGACTTACCCGAAGCTGTCTATCTGGAAGTGGGGCCTGGCAATGGTTTAAGTACTTTATTGATGCAACATGCCGAAGCGAAGGATTTTTCTGTTGTGATTAGCTTAAATAGAGCATCCGGAATATCGGAGTGGGCTTATTTCCAGGGACAATTACATA
Organism: Algoriphagus sp. Y33; assembly: GCF_014838715.1. Lineage (NCBI taxonomy): Bacteria > Pseudomonadati > Bacteroidota > Cytophagia > Cytophagales > Cyclobacteriaceae > Algoriphagus > Algoriphagus sp. Y33. Next base: position 1,559,262 of record NZ_CP061947.1, read on the forward strand.
CATTGATCAGTAGTGGATTGGAGCTGGACTGGAAGGAAATCTATCCAAAGAAATTTCAGAAGAAATTGATTTTACCGACTTATGCATTTGACAAAAAGCGATGCTGGGTTGATGTAAAAGCCGCAAATACTCATACAGAAAGATACTCAACTAGTGGAGAAATCACCGAACAGATTGAAGAAGAGAATACTGGAGAGTTAGCAGATGACGATGCGGTCAAAGTGACTTTTGGGACCAAATTGGCGCAGATGCTGGAGAACGTCTGCGGTGAGAAAATAGCAATTGAAGCATTTTCACTTACCTATTTTGAAATCGGCCTGGACTCGTTAAGTCTGACTCAGTTAGCTTTTTCGATCAAGAAAGAATTTAAGGTAGACGTTTCTTTCCGACAGTTAAACGGTGAATTGAATAATCCGAGCGCATTGTTGGTATACCTTCTTGCTAATTCTGAGCTAGCACAGGCTAAAAGAAATTCTTTCGAGAAACTTCATAAGCCAAATGGAGTGAGGGAAGCTTCTAAAAAAGAAATAATATCAGACAAATCTTTTGAAAGTCCCCTTGACAAAACTGAGCTGGAAGAGCTTGTGAAGCCTTTCGGCGCAGTGGCTAGGATAGAAAAACAATCTGCTGGGATATCCGAAAAGGCAGAAAGGTTTATACGTGAGTTTATTAAATCTTATAATTCAAAAACACAAAAAAGTAAGGAGCACGTCCAAGCAAACAGGATATATACGGCCGATCCAAGGGTGGTAAGTGGTTTCAAACCCTTTACAAAAGAACTTACTTACCCGATTGTGACCAACTATTCAAAAGGTTCGGAATTGACAGATTTGGATGGCAATACTTACTTGGACTGGTTGAATGGCTTTGGATCCAATATGTTCGGTTATCAGGCAGACTTTATCAATCAAGCCGTAATCGAGCAGATAAACAAAGGAATAGAGATTGGTCCCCAAACTGCTCTGGCGGGAATTGTCTCTGAGAAGATCAGTCGGCTCACCAACAATGATCGTGTTGGATTATGCAACACCGGTTCAGAGGCTATATTGGGTGCAATTAGAATTGCAAGAACAATTTCACAAAGAAATTTGATTGTAACCTTCGAGAACAGCTATCATGGGATAAGCGATGAGGTGATCATACGAAAAACCAAATCAGGAAATAGCTATCCGGCAGCAGCGGGGATTTTGAAGGAAAATGTCCAAGAAACTCTGGTGCTGGAATACGGCACACGTGAGAGTTTAGAGATTATAGCGGAGCGATCTGATGAGATAGCCGCCGTACTTGTAGAGCCTGTTCAGAGTAGAAGGCCTGAATTTGTGCCGTTGGAATTTCTACAAGAGCTAAGAACGTTAACCGAGAAGCGTGAGATCTGCCTTATTTTCGATGAGGTTATTACCGGTTTTAGAAGTCACATCGGTGGATTTCAAGGCTTATACTCCATCAAGGCTGACCTTACTACCTACGGCAAAGTGCTGGGGGGGGGATTTTCGATTGGGGTAATCGCAGGTAAGGCTAAATGGATGGATGCTTTGGATGGAGGATATTGGAGCTATGGGGATGACTCCATGCCTGAAGTGGGAGTTACTTACTTTGCAGGAACTTTTGTAAGGCACCCACTGACACTTGCGACTGCAAATGCAGTTTTGGATTTCTTGGTAGAAAAGGGAGATAGCTTTCAGAAAAGATTGACCGGTCTGGCAGAAAAAATGGTGGCTGGATTAAATTCTGTTTTCGAAAAATATAACGTGAAATACTATGCGGTGAATTTCAGTTCTTTGTGGAAAATTAAGCTTAAAGAAGAATTCCCGTATTCTGAGCTGATTTTTACTATGTTGAGAGAGAGGGGAATTCATATTTGGGAAAATTACCCTTGCTATGTAACAGATGCTCATTCAGAACAGGATGTGCTGTTTACCCTAACTATGGTAGATGAAGTGTTGGCACTATTGGTTGAAAATGAAATCGCTTCAGGAGATTTGTTTGCAGCATCAGATGATTGGATGAGTTTGGAGAATCCGCCATTTATTGGAGCAAAGATTTCATTGGATGTAAAAGGTTTTCCTGTTTGGGTTGCCGCTGAATTATAAAGAGAATATAGCTATGTGTTTTATAAGCATTTTTTTATGAAAAGTATACAAGACAATTTAAAAGTGGGTTCACAAGGAATGAGAGATGAAGCTGTGATTTCTAAGGTATTTCCCAGCACTCCTTCACAGATGGAAATCTGGTTACAATGTTATTTAGGAGGAAAAGAAGCCAGCATGGCATACAATGAATCGAATTCATTTAGAATGTATGGCGATTTGAAGGTGGATATCCTTAAAGAAGCTTTTCAGATTATTGTTTCCAGACATGAAGGAATGCGTGCGGTATTCACTCCTGATGGCCGGCGGATTATAGTCTTTCAGTCATTGGAACCGGCTATCCGGATGAGAGACATTTCTGCATTGCCTGAACAAGAACAAGAAGAATTTTTAAAAAAGCATAGTGTTCAAACCGGATTTTATGAGTTTGATTTGGTAAGAGGTCCCCTTTATGTACTTGACCTGATCAAGATAAATGAGCTTGAACATATGGTTACATTCACAGGTCACCATTTGATTTTTGACGGTTGGTCTATGGGTTTATTGGCCGAAGAGCTCAGTTCTGCCTACGTCCAATTGTGTAAGTCCGATACGGTGGAGTTGCCCGAACCTAACAAGTTGTCAGATTATGTGTTGAAAAATCTTCGTCTTACCAACAGTCCTGAAATGGCAAAAACCCGCAATTTCTGGGTTAATAATTTGTCTAATCCCCTTCCATTTCTTGAATTACCTCTTGACTTCGAAAGACCTAAAGTCAGAATGCTAAAAGCGGCAAGACTGGAGTATAAGGCTGCTTTTGGGATTATGAAGAAGGCGAAAAAATATGCGGCATCCCAACACGTAAGTTTAAATGTTTTGTTACTGTCTATTTTTGAAATAGTGCTTTCTAAATGGACTGAAAACAGAGATGTAGTTATCGGAATGCCCAGAGCCGGACAGCCACTTTTGGGATGCAGTAATATGATTGGACATAGCGTGCATCTGCTTCCGATCAGAGCCAAAGTGGATTTTGACCTGACTTTTGAAGAATATTTAGCCAAAAGAAGAATAGCGTTTATGGAAGTTTTGGATCACGGCACTGTTTCTTTTGGCGAACTGATTCAAAGCCTGCATATCAAAAGGGATCCATCCCGCATTCCACTTCTTCCTTTGACTTTTAACGTTGAAATTGGGTTAGAGCAAGGGATTTCATTTGATTCCCTGAAGTATAGGTTTATATCCAACCCGAAAGCGTATTCGAACTTCGAGATCATACTTAATATCTTCGGGAGCCTAAATAAGAGTGTTTTTGAGTGGACCTATAATGAGTCGCTATTTGATAAGTCAGCGATTAATGAAATAGCGCGGATATATGATCATCTGATTCAACGATTGGTTGAATGTCCTTCCCAAAAACTCAATATTATAGATGAATTATTTGAGGATGTGGATCTTTCAGGACTTCTTGATAATCTAAACATTGACTTGACCGAGCATAAGAACACTTTTGTTCCGGAAAGTAGAGGTGTTGAGAAAGAAACTATCGTAGCCATCCAAAAGGAATCAGTCTCTTCAAATGAATCCGAAAATGATGCAAATTCGGCTATTCCGGTTGTAATCGCTAAGTTCTTGGAGACAGCTAGTTTATTTCCCTACAAAACTGCAATCGTCACCGGAGATGACTCACTTTCTTATAAGGCTCTCAATAGTCAATCCAATCAACTTGCTGCTCTTTTAAAAGGGAAAGGGGTTCAGCCTGGAGATATTGTCGGTGTGTACATGGAGCGGTCTAATGCTATAGTGGTGAGTATTATGGCTGTTTTGAAAGCAGGTGCGGCCTACATGCCTATTGATGTGGAGGTGCCGGGTGAGCGGGTGAGCTATATGTTGAAAAACAGTAATTCCAAATATTACATCACAGACCAACCTCCCTTTGAGAATAGAGAATTAGTAGATATCAGACTCCATTTTACCGAAGTAATTGAAGCGGCGGCTAGTTTTCCTGCAACTGATAATCCGACCAAAACACCATTGGATAATCCTATGTATATCATTTATACATCAGGCTCAACGGGCAATCCCAAAGCAGTGTGTCTTTCCCGTAAAAATCTCGATTATTTTATTGACACAGTCATTGTAGATCTGAAATTCTGTGCCGAGGATGTAGTGGCAGCAATTACTTCTGTTTCTTTCGATGCAGCGACTTTGGAGACATTAATCCCATATGCATTTGGAGCTACTGTATATATGCTGGATAAGTATCAGCGTAGGGATCCCAAGCAAATTTTAAGCGTATTCGAAGAGAAAAAGATCACCAAAACAATCGCTACCCCTACGCATTGGCAGTTGATAGCAAATTCAGGATGGAACACCAAAATCCCTTCGTTGACCGTTATGACGATTGGAGAACCGCTTAAAAAGGCGTTGGTAGATCATATAGCACCTCTTTCAAAAGAAATTTTTAATCTGTATGGACCGGCCGAAACCACTGTTTATTCTACTTATAAAAAAGTAAGCAGCTCAGATAGTCAGGTTACTATTGGCAAAGCTGTTCCGGGCACAAAAGTCTATTTGGTGGATAAATCAGGCAGAAGTATCACCGAACCCGGGGTCTCAGGAGAGATATGGATAGGAGGAGACGGAGTGGGGCAGGGATATTTAGGACTCAAAGAATTGACTGAGGAAAAATTTGTCAGCAATGCATTTGATCAAAGTCCAAAGAACTTATACAAAACGGGTGACTTGGGATTTTTGCTTGACAATGGGGAGATACAATGTGAAGGCAGAATTGATCATCAAGTCAAAATACGTGGGCACAGGATTGAGCTGGGAGAAATCGAACAACGAATTTTAAGTTTTGATGAGGTTTCCAATGCGGTGGTGGATACGGATAAGAGTAGTGATATTGTTACTTTAATCGGATTTGTATCGATTAAGAAGAATTTAAGAGATTTTATAAATTTGGATGCTTATGCGGATAAATTGAGAGAAAGGCTTTTAATAGGGCTTCCTGACTACATGGTGCCTACAGAATATCGTTTTGTAGACGAGTTCAAGCTGACTACAAGCGGTAAAATAGATAGAAAACAGCTTCCCGACCGCCAGCCTAATGCCGCACTGCCTATAGATAAACAGGCTAGGGTAGAAAAACCTGCACAGCATCTAACACACATTGAAAAAACAGTTTATTCCATTTGGACGGATCTCTTGGGAAACAATAAACTAAGTTTGGACGATGATTTTTTCCTTGTCGGGGGACATTCCTTACTGGGAGTGAAGCTGATCTCTATACTGGAGAAAAAATTTCAATTATCCTTATCCTTACTTACGCTCTTCCAGCACCCTACCGTCAGGTCCATAGCTGCGTTGATAGCCAAGGAGACCATTCCTACAGATTCAGACTCTTTGGTCTTAATTAAAAAAGGGTCTCCTGATAAAGTATTGTGTTTTGTTCATGGAGTTGGTCTCAATCCTATTGAGATAAACACATTGATTAAAAATATGGATGAGGACCAGACCATTTGGGGACTTCAATCACCCGCTATTTCAGGAAATGCCAGACCATTTGAATCAATTCCTGAGATGGCAAGCCACTTTATTAAGGAGCTGGATGAAAAGGGAATTAAATCTCCTTTCAATTTGATAGGAAATTCTATTGGAGGAATAATAGTTTTTGAAATGGCAAAACAATTGATTTCGGCGAACCGAAAGCTAGGCTTCATCAGTATGATTGATACAATCGGTGAATTTTTCCAGGATGAAGCGCCTTCCGCAGCAAATAAGACAATCAAACTTACTAAAAAGCTACAGTTTGAATTTCAGTTCTTATTGGACGATGTGCCTTACTATTTAAGACATAGAAAAAATTATTTAAAAGAGAAGTGGAGGAATTTTAAAGGCATCAATAGTCAAGAGAATGATCTCTCCAAAAGAATCAGAGAAATCGAATTAACCAATGAGAAAGCGTGGATGAATTATAAGATAGAGCCTATAGATATCGAGCTCACGTTGTTTTTGGCCCAAAAGAAAACCTTCTTTGTAGAGGATTTTAAAACATTGGGTTGGATAAAATATACAACTAATGTGGAAAGTATTACAATGCCGGGAGAGCACGCCAATATGCTTAAGCCTCCCCACGGAATTGAGTTTTCAAGAGTTTTGCAGCAAAAGATCAACTTATATTCTAGGTAGAATTAAAAGTGGTCTGAGCAAGTTTCTGCCAAGCTTGAAATGTGGGTTAGTGATTGGAAAGTTTTGATTTAATTAATTGGATTTATAATGATAAAATATAAAATAAATAGAAGAGCATTTATCCTCCCATTTGTACTAGTGAGTGTACTTTTGGTTAGCTCCTGCGCAAAAAGGAATTTGACTTATTTTAAAGATATAAGTCAGGAAAAAGATTATCAACTTAAAGATGGTATCTATGAGCAACCGAAGATTGTAGTGGGAGATCTGCTGGATATAAAGATAAGTACACTGAATCCTGAGTCAAATTTGCTGTTTAATTATGGTATTGTTTCTTCCGAGAGTGGGGAGGGGAATCAAATGACCCATGACCCCATTATTGAAGGGTATTTGGTTGATTCAGACGGGAATATTGATTTCCCGACGTTGGGAGATATCAAACTGGCCGGATTAACCCAAGAGGAGGCAAAACTCTTTCTGAAAAATGAACTTGCATCCTTAGTTAAGGATCCAAAAATTGACATTAGGTTTCTAAATTTTAAGGTTACCGTGATCGGTGAAGTCAACCGTCCTTCCTCGTTTGTGGTTCCCACAGAGCGAATTACTGTTCTTGAAGCGTTGGGTATGGCAGGTGATATGACTGCTTATGCGCTTAGAGAAAATGTTTTGTTGATTAGAGAAACTTCTGAAGGTAAAGTAATCCACCGTTTTGATATCGGGAAAAAGGATATTTTAAGTTCCCCATATTATTACCTTAAACAAAATGATGTGATTTATGTGGAGGCTGATAAGAGAAAGCTAAATCAAGCTAATGTTAACCCTAATACAATAGCAGGATTAACAATATTGTCTTCTCTAGTAGTGGCTCTAATATTTAATTTCAATGATATTTTTAAGTAAATATTTTTAAAGTCGTCTACTGATTTACAATATTTCCATTAAATTATGAAACTTTCAAATATACTTATCGAAGAGAGCCCCGCTTCTGCTTCACAAAGTATGGATATAAAAGATAAGTTGCTTCAGATCTTTAAATTCTGGCCATTGTTCTTAGTATCTTTTATACTGGTAATTAGTGCGGTGTGGATTTATGTGTATTACGCCGTTCCTTACTATTCGGTATCTAGCAGTGTTATGCTTAGGGATGTTACCAAAGGAGCAAATTTCTTAGAAAACCCTGTTTTTGAAGGTATTGATGAGTTCAAATCATCCAATACTGTAGATAATGAAATGGATGTGATACAATCAGGCATGTTGATGAATGAGGTCGTTCAAAGCTTGAATTTGTACAATGACTATTTCATTGAAAACAAGTTTAAAAGGAAAGAACCTGTTTTCTATAAAGACCTTCCCTTTACTATTGATATGGAAGAAGTAGTGTCCATTAAATCTTCTGAGTCGAAAGTGATGAAGATAAATGAATTCAAGGAGACTTATTTTATTGCTGAAATAGATGATGAAGTAGTTCAGGTTGAGGTGAACAAGCTGACAAGTACTAAATATGCTAAATTTATATTAGTATACAACGAAAACATAGAATATGGTCCTCTTGAGAACCCAATCATAGTCCATTTCAAAAGTCCTGCAGAGCTTGCGGGCATATTTGCCAGTCAGCTGGAAGTAGAGGCAAAAGATAAGTTTTCCAGTGTATTATACATTTCCCTTTTAGAAACTGTTCCTCAGAGAGGAGTGTTGGTTCTAAATGAACTGGTGGAACAGTATAATTTACAGCTTTCTGAAGAAAAGAAGGAAGTGGCAAGGAAATCATATGTTTTTATTACTAAGCAGATCAATTCGGTACTGTCTGATCTCAGTGAAATGGAACAGAATATTGAAAGTTTCAAGAGTTCTAAAAATGTTGTAAATGTTGAAACTGATTCAAAAGTTTACCAAGAGAATTACTTGCGTAATAATCGAGAAATATCCGATCTAAAAAATCAGTTAGATATCTATAATAGTGTTCTTAGTGTAGTTTCCAATGATATAGACGGAGACATAACCGGCTTGAGTTCTTTAATTAATTCTGATCCCTACTTATCAGCATCTATGGCAGAATATCAAGATGCCAAATCAAAAATAGCTGAATATGAAAAGTCAATAATGCCGGATAATCCTTTGATGATCAAACAGATTTCTATTCTTAATTCTGCAAGGAGGAAGGTTGTAAGTCACATAGATATCAAGAAAAAACAGCTTGAGATCACACTTCAAAATTTGGAGAATGAAAACTCTCAGTTTCAAAGTAAATCGTATTCAGCGCCCAAATTGGAGCGGCAGTATGAGGAGATAAGCAGAGATTTGGGCATTAAAAAGGAACATTATCTTTATTTGATCAAGAAAAGAGAGGAAACTGCCTTGTTTATTGAATCTGTTCCGTCTAATCAAGCCAAGGTGATTGACAATGCATCTTTCGGATATGTACCTTCAAAGCCGTATCCTCCTGTACTTTATTTGGCGGGTTTGTTTTTTGCTTTCACGGTTCCCTTTGTTTACGTATACGGGGGGACAATATTGAGTAATAAAGTAATAGAAAGATCAGATCTAGGTTCCATTTCACAAATTGACGTATTGGGGGAGGTTTCATATCTCAAAAAGGATAATGTGTTCGTGATAAATTATAAAGATAGAACGCCTGTCTCTGAACAGTTCAGACTCATCCGTTCTAATTTTAACTACAAGGTCATGAGAGATAAAACAAGTGTGATCTTGGTAACTTCTTCAATTTCCGGCGAAGGCAAAACCTTTTTTGCCGTGAATTTTGCTAAGTCATTGTCCATGGTAGGTAAGAAAGTAGCTGTCTTGGAATATGATTTAAGGAAAAAGGGACTGAAAACAGAATTGAACCTTAAATCGGAAAAAGGAATATCCAATTATCTTTCTGAAAGTGATTTTACGCTTGAAGATCTTATAGAAGCCGGAAGTGAGGTTAATGGCATTACGGTTTTTCCTGTAGGTAACATTGCGGAAGACCCATCTGAGATTATGTATTCGAACAAAAATTCAATACTCATCGAACGACTAAAAGAAGATTTTGATTACATCATTATTGATACTGCCCCGATTGGTCAAGTTTCTGACGCATTTGAATTAACCAGTTTGGCCGATTATTCCATATTTATGGTAAGGTATGATTACACCAGCAAGAAGAATCTGGACTTCTTTAGTGGTATAATTAAGGATAATCGCTTGAATAACCCGATGATCGTGCTAAATGGCTCCAAAAATAGTGTTGCTTACGCTTATGGGCACTATAGCTATAATTAATCCTACTCAGTATCATTGTGAATATGCAAGCTAGTTATTATATAAGTAAGTTTTTTAGTAAAGGAAGTGCAAGAACTCTTGCCGCTAAAAAGAATGTAGCGGGAAGTTTTTTGGTAAAAATATTTAGCATGGCTATATCTTTTATTATAGTTCCTATTACTATAAATTATATTAACCCCACCCAGTATGGCATTTGGCTTACTCTTACTTCTATGGTTGGATGGGTGTCTTTGTTTGATGTAGGGTTAACTCAAGGTCTTAGAAATAAATTTGCAGAAGCAAAAGCCAAACATGATATTAATCTTGCCAGGATATTTGTTAGTACAACTTATTTTTATATCTCAATTCTTTTCATAACTGTCTGGATCATTCTGCTGATAGTCAATAGTTTTGTTGATTGGAGTTCTATTATCAATGTTCCGATTGTAATGGACTCAGAAATCAGAATGCTGACTTCTATAATTATCACTTATTTCTGTCTACAGTTTATCTTTCAAGTAGTCAAGACTATATTAATTGCTGACCAGAAACCTGCAGTAGCTTCATTTATTGATTTAACAGGTCAGTTTGCCTCCTTAGTGATTATTTGGATTTTGACCTTGTTTACTGAAGGTTCATTAATATTACTTGGTTTAGGTATAGGTGTTTTTCCTGTAATTGTCTTAGTAATAGCTAATGTGTACTTGTTTTCTACTACATATAATGATGTGGTTCCAAGTATTAAATTGGTACATAAAGAATACCGAAACCAATTGATGGGGCTAGGATTGAAGTTTTTTGTTCTTCAATTAGCTGCAATGATTCAATATAGTTCTTCCTTGTTTTTAATAGCACGCTATTTTACTCCCGATGATGTGACTGCTTATAATATTGCCTTTAAGTACTTTTTAATGCTTCAAGGAATTTATATGATTTTTCTTTCACCACTTTGGAGTAGTAGTACAGATGCTTACTTCTCAGGAGATTATGACTGGATCATCAAGGCGGTAAAGAAATATTTGCTAATTCTGGTACCTTTCGTGCTTTTGGGTTTGCTTATGTTGCTTTTTAGTAATCAATTTTATGATTTGTGGTTAGGAAAAGACGTTGTCGAAATAGATTTTAGAATTTCATTTCTGTGCTTCGTGTTTTTTACCCTAGGAATGTTTGCCAGTATTTTTGTTAATGTGATCAATGGTATTGGTGCTCTGCGTGTTCAGTTTTATGTGTCTGTGGTTACTTCTATAGGTTTCATTGTGCTGTCATTGGTGTTCATACTGGTTTTTGACTTGGGCGTATGGTCTATTATTTTAGCGTCTATTATATCCAATGTCTATGGATACTTATTTGCTCCAATCCAGTTGTATAAGATATTGGTTGTGCGTAAGACTGATAGTGTTTGGTTTAAGTAAAGTAAGCGTAATGAACAAAGTGAATATATATGGTGGTTTGGGTAATCAAATGTTTCAATATGCATTTGTTCACATGTTGAAGTCTAATGGGCTTTCTACAAGGATAAGTATCAGAGACTTCTTTTTGTATAATCATCATAATGGTTTTGAACTAACTCGTGCATTTGATATTAATTTGAATTATTCGGATAGGTTTAAATTGAAACTATTAGAGGCAGGGTCTTTTCTTTGGGGCTATTCTGTAATAAAAAGAATATTGGCAATTTCATTTTCTTTGTATTCTAAATTGTTTGAGGATTCTTTTAAAGAGAAAAAGGAGTTTTGTTATGATGGCGATGTTTTGAAAAGGTCAAATTCTAGGTTTATAGGTACTTGGCAATCCATTAAGTATTTACCTAAGGAGAATTATCTCTTAAACAAGGAGCTTTTTAAATTTAGAAGTCCTAAAGATATTAGGAATATCGAGCTGGGTATTGAGATAAAAAATGGTAATTCGGTAGCGGTCCATGTCCGTAGAGGTGACTATACCAGTCCCGAATGGCGAAATTCGCATCTTGTGGTTGATGGGTGTGCGTATTATCAAGCAGCCATTTCAGAACTTTCATCTAAATTCGGCGACTTGACCTTTTATTTCTTTTCTGATGATATGAATTGGGTGAAGACGAATTTTAAAGCTCCCAACTTCAGGTATATCGATCATAATACTGGATCTTCCAGTTATCTGGACATGTATCTGATGAGTTTATGTTCGAAGTTCATTATCCCTAATAGTACATTTAGCTGGTGGGCGGCATGGCTTTCAAATTACCCTGACCAAGATAAAGTAATATACATGCCTAACCCTTGGATCAAAGGATTAAACATAGCTGAAATTTACCCTGCTAACTGTATAGTGAAAAATGTTTGATATTCTGTTTTCTATATTCCATAAATGCTAAAGGTAGTTCAAATTCAGTTTTCTAGTAAATCTGCGGGGTCGTCGGCACTGAGACTTCAAAGTGGATTCAATAATTCTGAATCTGTAAAGTCTCAGATAATCTCTTTATTCGGAGATGGCGAGAACTATTCAGGTGTGTCTTATCTAAACAATTGGTCTAGACTTAAAGCCGCGATAAATAATAAGATTGCTAGAAGAATATATAAATATGATCAAAGCAAATATGGTTTGTATTCCTATCCATTAATTGGTACTGATATTTCAAAGTTAAAAATAGTTCAAGAGGCAGACGCAATCTATATCCACTGGGTTCAGATGGGATTTTTTGATTTTAAATCCTTTTCTAAATTATTTCAGTTAAAGAAAAAGATTTTTGTTGTTATGCACGATATGTGGTTTCTGACCGGTGGCTGCCACTATGCAGTAGATTGTGTTTCTTATGAAGATAGTTGCGAAAGATGCCCAATTTTTCCCAATAATTCAAAAATAGCTTCTTCCCAACATCGTGTCAAAGGGGAATTGATTGCTAACTACGGAAACAACTTACAGTTTATTACTCCCAGTTTGTGGTTAAAGGATTTGGGTCATAAATCATCATTATTAAAGAATCAGTCCATACACTTTATTCCTAATTTCTTTAGTTCCCCTCATTTTCGACGAGGTAATCGAATAGATGCCCGGCAACTTTTGTCCATTGAAATTTCCAAAAAGGTTATCTGCTTTGGGGCGGTGAACATATCCAGTATTTATAAAGGGTGGAAGTTTCTTAAGGAGGCTTTCTCATACTTACATCAGTATTATACAAATGATGAGGTTGAGGTAATCATTTTTGGAAATGGTGACCTTGAAGAGTTTGAAGCTTCGATTAATTTCAAAATTCACTACTTAGGTTATTTGGAAAATGAAGACAGGATCTCTCTAGCCTATAGATGTTCTGATGTGTTTGTAATCCCTAGTATACTCGACAATCAGCCCACTACTATTGTAGAAAGTATGCATTGTGGAGTGCCCGTCGTAGGATTTAATTTGTGCGGGATACCTGAAATGATTGATCATAAAAAGAGTGGTTACATCGCTGAAGCTTATAATTCCCTGGATCTAGCTGACGGGATCAGATATTGCCTAGATCATCAGCTTGACGTAAGCCTGAAAGAAGAGTATCTTCCTAAAAGCGTGCTTAGTGCTCACCTTAATTTATTGAATTAGGATGGAATTGTTAAGCAGTAAACCAGAGTCTACACAGATTGGTATTCAAAAATCCGGTGTTTTCATTTTTCCCACTAAGTCTTTTGCTTATTATATAAGCCTCTTCTTCTTAGCTATGATTGGTTTGAGTTTTGGCTATGTCATGGCTCTTACTACTTTTTCTTTTACGTTTGCTTATCAAGGGATTGAACTTTTAAGCTATATGGTACTAGTTTATTCTCTGACGGGATTGGTTAAAGTTAATGTTAAAATGTCCTATCCTAGGGTTTTTGGACTGATATACCTTATTTGGCAGGTTATAATTTTGATACGTGGTGACTATTCGGATTTGGATTATTTCCATTTTAAGCAATTGCTTTTTGATTTGAATTATGGTGGCATGATATTCTTGATTCCAATTCTATTGTTTATTGATTTTAACTTATTTTTAGTTAAAAAATTGTTTGATTCAGCGATTATTTTATCTTTAATTTATTTGGTGCTTGTAGCTTTGAATTATAGTGTGTTATTTAATCCGGATCTACAAGATTTGGTAAGTTTGGGGACCGCAGAAATGTATTTCAAATATTTTGCTCTACCGATAGGGATTCTTGCATTTAATTTCAATTTATTAAGTAATAGAGTTCGTATACTTGTACTCACGGTACTAGCACTAATGTTTCTCATTGCGGTTTTTAGAGCTAGAAGAGGGATGCTGTTTATGGTAGCCGTAATTTCTTTTCTCGGTGGTTTCAATTATTTTCTTACTTCTAAGAATAAGTTTCACGTTATTTTTTACATTATATATTCACTAGTTGGGATGTCCTTACTTATATTTTATACTGTCGATCTTGATTTTGATAATATATCGTTTTTTAAGAATATATCTGAGCGTGGTTTGGAAGATACAAGAAGCTACGTAGAGGATTGTTTTTATAATGATATGTCTTCAGATGATTGGTTGTTTGGAAAGGGGTACAATGGCGGCTATAGGTGTACAGGTATTGATGCCGCTATCTTCAAGGACAACATCCGGAAAGTGATTGAGACGGATTACTTGCAATTAATTATGGTTGGAGGGATAATTAACGTATTTTTTCTTTTTTTGATTATGATTCCAGCTGTTGTTTTGGGATTATTTTATTCCAATAATAACCTAGTTAAGACGTTTGGGGTATGGATATTGTGTTGGCTAATATTCCTTTACCCTGCTAATGTGTATAGTATTAATATTTATCATGTTTCAGTTTGGGTAAGTGCTGCAATATGTTATGTCAAACCAATAAGAATGTTGCCTAATTCTTTTATTGTTAAGTATTTTACCAGTGAATTTACCCATCAGTCCATTTCTAATAGAAAAGAAAATGCCTAAAGTATTAATATTCGGTCAATCATTTAATGCAAATACGGGTGGTGGGGTCACCTTAACCAATCTTTTTGGTGATTGGGATAAGAATGATCTAGCTGTCATATGTACTAGTCATGCAAATGGGAATATTTCCCCCAATGTGTGTGATAATTACTACTTTATTGGCTCAGATGAATTTCATTACAAGTTTCCTTTTAATTATTTTCAGCGACCTTCTCCTTCGGGAAAACTGCCAATTGTCTATACCACATCCAGTGAGTCTTTCTCTTATAAGCCAAGTTGGCGGGAATTGATAATCCAGAATGTGCTATATCCCATGTTGGATTGGTCTGGGTTGATGCACGTTATTTCCAAGATGGAAGTCAGCCCTAATTTATTACAATGGGTAGATGAGTTTTCACCTGATGTTCTCTACATACAGGCATCTACCAGAGAATCACTTCTTTTTGCAATTAAATTATCAGAGAGGATTAAGATTCCGGTAATTATACATCAAATGGATGATTGGGTAAGTACTGTCGGAAGTAATGGGCTAGGTAGTAGGTATTGGAGTAGAAAGATTAATGGAGAGTTCAAGCAATTGGTACAAAGAGCAGATTTGTGTCTAAGTATCAGTGATTTGATGGGAGTTGAGTACCAGAGACGCTATGGATCTAAATTTAAAACATATCATAATCCTGTAGATCTGGATATTTGGGAACCTAAAGTGAATGTTGAGAAATACGCTGAGAAGGAGTACTCTATTTTATATGCCGGCAGAACAGGCTTTGGAATAGCTACTTCGCTAAAGGCATTTGCATCTGCAGTTGAGTTTTTCAATGAAACTAGTGATACCAAAATTAAATTTTACATCCAAACTGCGGAAGAGCTGGCTTGGACTCAAGATTTTGAATACACAATACACAAAAAGCTAATCCCATATGAGAAATTGCCGCAGCTATTTCAAAGCATGGACTTTTTGCTATTGCCTTGTGATTTTTCGGATAAAGCTCTAAAATTTCTAAAGTATTCCATGCCTACAAAAGCTCCTGAATACATGATTACAGGTACTCCTATTATTATTCTGGCACCTGAGGAGACTGCTATATTCCAATATGGCAAGGAATTTAATTGGGCATTTACAATTAATAACGATGATACCAAGTTTATTGCTTCCAGATTAAGTGAAATTGTATCCAATAGGATTTCCCAAATTGAAGTTTCTCAAAATGCCATGAGTTTTGCAAAGCAAAGACATTCTCAGGAGGTAGTCACAAAGCAGTTTACCCAAGAATTCAGAACGCTCGTAAGTTATCTGGACGAAACAGAATCGTTAGCTTTCAATTAAATTATAAACTTATGCATATTTTGGTTTTCGGCATTCCTTTAAGAGAGGGTATGGCTGGGTCAGTGAGAGTGAGGAATTTACTGTATCCATTAAGTGTAAATTCTTCTGTTTCTTTAAGCAATCTTTATTTTGCACTACAAGCAGATGAGATAGAGGATACAGGAAGAAGTGATGAACTAAAAATTAGTTTAAGTTTCAGTAAACCTTTGTCGATTGCGTCATACCTTTATAGGTCTATAAAATTTATTAGAAAAAAGTATGATAGGAATAAAAAGAACATTTTTTATCTCTATGAAACTCCAGATATCAAGACAATAGTTCCTTTGATGTATGCAAAAATTATAGGGTATAAAGTTGTTTTGGATATAGTAGAGAACAATCTGCATGCTTATAGTTTTGGTAGTATGGCAAATAAATTCAGAGTGAGAAGCGGAGCATATATTTTAAAGAACTTTCAGTTTTTAATTGATTTGAATATTGTGATTTCCTCCCACCTGGAGAATTTGCTACTATCTTATACTTCAAGGGATAAGGTTTTATCTATCCCTGTAACTATGAATATCTCGGCATTCAAAAAAAGTTCATTTTCTAAAAAGGAAGCGACTACATTATTTTATGGAGGTTCATTTGGTAAGAAAGATGGGCTAGATCTTTTACTTAAGGCATTTGAAGAAGTTTGTGAAGAACACCACAATCTTAAACTGATTTTGACAGGAAAAGGTGAGAATCCAAGGGATTTCAATGAATTTATGGGACTGGTAAAATCCTCTAAATTTACTGATAGAATTACCTACAAAGGGTTTGTGCCTTCTAATGAGTATCAGGATTTACTCAACTCCTGTGATATTTTTTGTGTGATTAGAGATAATTCTGGGGCAGCTAATGCAGGTTTTCCTTCCAAATTGGCGGAATATTTAGCTACAGGGAGGGCAGTAATTGTTTCAAATGTAGGGGATGTCTCCCAATATCTCACAAATTTGCGAGATGCTGTAATTGTAGAACCCGAATCCCTTTCATCTTTGGTGAAGGCTATTACTTTTCTGGTGACTAATCCTGATAAGATAAACCATATAGGGAATAAAGGTAGGTCCGTAGCGATCCAGAGTTTTAACAATGTAACTGAAAGTAATAAATTACTAAACAAGCTAACGATTATCTAACACTTAAAAAAAATGACTAAAATAGCGGTTCTTCTCACTAATTCTACCAGAACATCCTATGGGGGTGTAGGTCCTTTTGTGAAAAATCTTGATGTTTACTTGGCAGATCATTACGAACTCAAATATTTTTCTTTGCCGGATTATTTTGATGATATAACTATTGTCCCTCATCGGCTAATGTACTTCCTGTATGTTATATCTAATTTTTTCAAACTCAGGAAATTTGATATGATTATTTCTCATACCCCGGAGGCCGCCTATGCGAGTTCAATATGTAAGATTCCTTTTATACATGTTTTTCATGGAAATGATAATCCTGTATCTATGTCAAGATTTTGGTATGGCAAGTATTTTCTTTCTTTTTTTGACCACATTACCAGAGTGATTTCTGAAAATAGTTTGATTTGCTATACAGTAGGTAAAGAGGAGGTAGGTAGAAAGAAAATCTTAAATCCCATCACTCACACTGTTACCACTAAAGATTATGAGAAAAGGTCTGGGTTTATTTTTGCAGGAAGATTGGAAAAGGGCAAAAGGGTAGAGTTATTATTAGAGTCTTATGCTTTATTACCATCGGAAATCCGTGCTGAAAATGACCTAAAAATTGCAGGAAAGGGGTCTCAATTAGGATTTTTACAAGAGAAGGTCCAAGAATTGGGATTAGGTAAACATGTTCAGTTTTTGGGAAATCTTGACAACCCTACTTTAATAGATCAAATTTCCAAATGCAAGATCTTATTAATGGCATCTGGCTACGAAGGGTTTCCTATGGTGATTGCTGAAGCTTTTTCAGTAGGAGTGCCATCCGTATCTACGGGGGTAGGCGATATTCCTTCGTTTCTTAAATCAGGGGAAAATGGGATTTTGGTGGAAAAGGAATTTGAATTTAAAGACTTTGCTGCTGCTATTGAAGAAGTATTAAAGAATTACGATCACTTCGCCTCAAATGCACTTAAATCAGGAAAAGTGTTTGATGCCAAACAGATAACCCAAAGCCTAGTAGCAGATATTGATGGATGTCTACAGTCTTAATAGAGCTTGCTGAAAAAGTCTCAGATATGCCAGCTTCAAGGCGGCCGAGTGAAGATATATGGGTTGGTATACCTCGAATGAGTCCAACGTAGAAGATGGTATGGCTGAGACTAGCTTGAAAATCCCGATTCTGGGATTTTCTGATGCAGGGATAAAGACCTATTGTGATCAATACCTTTGCACTTGCTGAAAAACCGTTCGCGTCAAAAAATGGGCTAATCATTCAAAATGGTAGCTTTTGATCTTTTACGGGCGTTTTTCAGCATGCCCTAAATTAGGTTTTATAGTTAACCATCATACTGAACCATTACGACTATAGATTTAGATCATTGAGTCTAAAAAACAAAAGTATTATTAACTGCTATTGCCGTTTTCCTGATTTAGATTGGGATCTGTTGGATTTGAGTAGGTTGGTAAGTATACTGGCAAGCCTTTTCTCAAAAATAGGTAAGGTGTAGTTTTCGAGAAATCTATTGTACGCATTTTCTCCAAGATGCATTCTCTTATCCTTATTTTGGCCAATTTGGATAATTGCATCTGCAATCGCATGAGGGCTACCTTTTTCAATTAACAAGCCAGTGGACTGATCTTCGATAATTTCGGGAATTGCCCCTTCGATGGTAGAAATTGTCGGTAACTTAAACTGCATAGCCTCTAGCAATACTAGAGGAAAGCAGTCTTCTAGCGTGGGATGGATAAATAGATCAGCTTCTTCGAAAGCTTGCACTTTACTATTTCCGGTAACCTTTCCTATATAAGTTATCTCTTTCACAAGGTTGTTTTGATCAATGTATGACTGTAAATCTTCTGCAGTCACGTCTCCTTCTGCACCTGCGACTGTACAATGAAAATATATACCTTTGTCTTTTAGTATCTTACAGGCCTGCAGCAGATCTATGATACCCTTGGATCTATGTAAGTTGGACAAAAAGAGGAGCTTCAATCTGCCTGTTGTAGATCTGGGCAAAGAAACTATTGATCTGTCGATGCAAGTAATTCCGTTGCTGCAGTAGCTTACGCGGTGTATAGGAACAAATTTCGCAATGTCAGGATAGAGGTAAGCTGACAATAAAATTACATTCGAGTTTTTGAAAACCCAAGGGTACAACAGGCGCTCTAGTGGCTTATGGCTGTTCTTTTCCACACCTTTGTTGTGAAGGTGGAAGACTACTGGAAATCTAAGCGTTTTGCAAATGATAGCAATCAAAGCATCCTTGTAAAATCCAGGTGCGGTGGTGCTCAGGGTAATGTAAATGAGATCAGGTCGGAAATTTAGGCTTTTCGTCAAGGTCTTATAAAGAATACCTAGGTATCTCCACCATTTGATCAATCCGCCTTTACCTACTTCATGTACAGAATAAGAGGTGCTTAAGTTTAGGTATTTGGCTTCAAAAGTCGAATTTATACTGGTACTTGTTCTAATATATTCTCCAATCATAGAGGCTCCGTGGGTCGGAGGCGGATAATGCAGAATGAAAAGTATCTTCATAATTTGTGAGGTGGATTTATGAGGACATTCGTGAAAGAAGGTAGTTGTCCATTCTTGCAATTCTTTGTTTTCGTTGCTTTCTTAAAAATCAAACCTTCGCTGGCTTTAATTTTAATTAAATATTGGAACAAAGCACATAAAATATTATTTAAAAAGCAAAATATATTATTTAAAATTTATTAATTGTGCTATATTCATGCTTTTGAAATGATCCAATACGACGATGAGACTTCCTGCCAAATTAAGCTGCTTGAACTGTTATTTTTGTTTGTATCTTTTGCTAAGCTCAGTATCGAACAGTTTTGCGACAGATTATTATTTTTCTTCTTCCATGGGGAGCGATAGCTTTTCATTAGCTGAGGCACAATTTTCAGCTACTCCTTGGAAAAGTATAGAAAAATTTAATGACTTGGCTTATTCTTTAAAGCCCGGTGATAGGGTGTTCTTTAAAAGAGGAGATGTGTTTCACGGGACGATTCGGCCTATTAAAGGTGGAGCTGCTGAGAATCCAATTATTTTCGATGCATACGGATCAGGTGATTTGCCTGTCATTACTTCACTGGTGGAGTTGGCCAATGCAGAACATGTTGGTCATGGAGTATACCAGTATCAAACTTTGGATAGCGAAGTTTCTCAGCTCAAGGTAGTACTGATCGATGATCAGGTTAGAGCCATGGGAAGATATCCTAATGCTGACGATGGAAATGACGGATATCTAACCATTCAGTCGGTCAATAATGATTTTAGTATAGGTGGAAGTGAGCTTCCTTTTAATCCTGCCGGGGGGGAAGTGGTAATCCGCAAAAACAACTGGATTATTGATAGTTATCGTATTAAAAGCACAAATTCCGGCATTATTGATTTTACCAATCGGGGTACATCGGGCTATAAGCCGTTAAGTGGCTATGGCTATTTTATCCAAAATCATCTAGCTGCCCTTGATCAATTCGGAGAATGGGCTTTCTCAGATAAAAACAAGAAACTTTCGGTCTATCTGGGGGAGATAAATCCTTCTGAAGTAAAGGTAGAAGTCGCTACAAGTGATTACTTGTTGGTTGTGGGTTTTATAGGAAGGAACCTGTCTTTCAGAAACATGCATTTCAGGGGAAGTAATAAAAATCTGATCAATATAGAAAAATCTTCAACAGTCTCTATAGAAAACTGTCTCTTGGAATTTGCCGGTGAAAATGCTGTTTTCAGCTTTGGCACACCCAATTTAACCCTTAAGAATAATACGATACGGAATGCGCTAAGCAGTTCAATATTTCTTTGGCATAGTTCACCAAGAGCAGTGATTGCTGATAATTTTATTGAACATACGATGCCCTTTCAGGGAATGGGAAAGAACAGTGACTTAAATGGAATTGGGATTTATATTTCAAGTGATGCCGACAGCTCGTTGATTGAGAAGAACAGGGTGATCCATACAGGTTATAATGGGATTCACTTTGGAGGCAATGGGTCTGTGGTTAAAAATAATTTTGTAAAGGATTATTGTCTTTTCAAACAGGATGGAGCGGGGATTTACATGAATTCGGATGGAATGACGAGGCAAAACAACAAGGGACGGGTAATCATTGGCAATGTTGTTTTAGATGGATTGGGTGCGAAAGGAGGGACTGATTCTGATGCAGACCTAGCAGAGGGGATTTATTTGGACGATAACACCCGGGGAGTTTTGGTAACACAAAATACGGTGGCACATATCAACGGGAAAGGAATTTTTCTGCATAATGCAAGTGATATAGAGATCGTAGATAATCTCGTGTATGACTGTCAGGTACAGTTAAAAATTGTCCATGATAGCTTAGGTAAGCCGGTTAGGGGGATTAAAGTCGGGCATAATTTTCTTTCCAGCACCGGAGAAAGGGAGATTATCTATTCTATATCTTCTATTAAAAAGGACATTGACCAAATTGGGGTTAGTCTGGATAATTACTTTTTGGATCCTTACACAACTGAATTTGTTTTTGAATCCAAGGATCCCGATCATTCGCATAGTGTACTGAGGAATTTTTCTAATTGGAAAGATGCATTCGGGTATGATGAGTCTTCTACGCTGCTGAACTTTAACCTAAACAGGGTAAGTATAATCAAGGAAGTAGTGTTGAAGGAAAGCAATTTTAGTAGGGATATTAGCTTGGTGACCGGGACGTATAAAGGGCAGTCTAAATGGATTGATTCCGGTTTGGATCGGGGAAGCTGGAGTATCTATCCTGATTCTCAGGAATCGACTCTTTGCTATGTGCCAATTGGCACCATAACGGAAGGAGATAAAATATTGGTGGTTATGGAGGTTAAAAGTACTAGTGAAAATCTGGGAGTAGAGCTTTTTCTGGAGAGATCGTTTGACCATAATCAACAGCAGGCAATTTCTTATTTTAGCTCTTCTTTAGGAAGGAAAAGAGTTAAAGTTTTTTTGGATGCGCTCGTGAGCGAAGGGAATGAAAGCTTAGTATTGCGTATTCCAACTGAAGTTGGTTCACTTTTTATTGACAATTTAAAGATTTCAAAGGTAACCACGAAAGAGGAGTCAGACCAACTTTTCTTTAAATATAATTATTCTGATAAATCAGTTTCTTTCCCATTAAAAGGATCTTACAAAGATGGGAAGGGGCGTGTTTATAGTGGATCTGTATCCATCGCACCCTACAGGTCAATACTCCTTGTAAAAGAAGGTGAATGAGTGGGGGGGCTGAAATTCTGATGAAGGGAGAAACGTCATGTTTTTCCTTTGATCCGGTGTAAAGATCATGTCAATTTCGGTATTGAACCCAATACTGAAACTTTAACGGTTCATTGGCGTAAATACTATTATTTAGGAAATGCATGTGGGAGGTTTTTGATTTTTGACCGTTACATTTTTAAGTAATCTTTCCACAAAGTGAGGGAAGCATCTACAGGTTAAATTTTTCTAAAAATCCGTAAATATGAAAGGAGGAGTATAAATAAAGATTATGTACTGTATTATAATAAAAAATAGCTTTAGCATGAGCAGACAAAAGGAGAGAAAACTTAATGAAATAGTTGAACTGAATATGATGTGACTCTACCCATTTCATTTGATACTGCCTATTGACATAATAGTGAGTTAATAAGGATTGATTTAATGTGAAATGTTCAGTTTATATGCCGGATTCACTTCAACTAATATTGCATGATCGTAGTCCATTTACAACCTAAATATTTCGGATTGTGTAGGGTTCTTGCTTCCATTTCGGGGGAAATTATCGAATTTTTAAAGTAAATTTTGTTGTTCTTATACATTCAACAACATAGGTTTCTTAGAATTAGATTAATTATTTATAGATAGAAAGAGGGAATTCGACTATGGATGTGGTCTTTATTCCCTTGGCTTCTGAGAACTAGAATTATTCTAGCCGCCGGGTGAAAAGTGAGGGTAATTTTATCCTGTTTGAAAAAGGAGAAGGAATCGATTGTTATAAGAAGCGCATTGAGATTTACTATTGATTTTTTCAAACGAACGAATAAGTTATAGCTTTACGTTCGATGAGAGTTAGACTCTACTTTTCGTAATTCTTCGAAAGGTAAACGCCCCCTTGAACTGTGAAGAATGATAATCATCGCAGGATTGATGACAGATGAGAGTTAAAGCTTAGGGAATTGGGTGTGATTGATTACGATCCTATCCGGGGTACTTTTTTAAATGGGGAGCTTGGATGTGGAGAAGCCTTGATTTACTTAATCATTTAAGTAATTAACCAAGTTTTTAAGATATAATGGTTTGAATATAATTTCCTTAGTTTTTTTGATTTTTTTTTTGACACCGTCATTTTTCTCTTATGGAGGTAGGAATGATGTCTGAGGGTTCATTGTTTTTTTTATTAGTAATTGATTTATAGGGTTTTAAAGATATGTTTTTTATTGAAATTAATCCACTCAATATTTTATTTGTCCTGAAGGTTCTTGAGTGTAAGATATATGTAACTATTAAAGCAGGTCAATAATAATCTGACCAATAGGTGAAGTTCAGGTTTGAATCTAGCCTGGAGAATCTTTAGGATTTATTACGATGTGTTTTATGAAATACATAATTATATGTTTAAAATTCTATTTATTTGATGATAAATTCATTTTTATTTTTTTGACCATGTACGTATGAGTTGATTGATAATTGTTCATGTCAGATTTTTTTAGTGTTGACGCAAGTAGTGAAGGTCAAATTTTTGATGTTTAGTTGATTTTAACTAATGAAAAAGTTTTTATATAGATTTTTCTAAGTGATTTCTATTTAATTATTAAGAGCATGTTTTATTGAAAAAAAATTATTTCTTTGAAACATGCCTGAGGAGATTTCTAATGTCAACTGGCTGGAAAATTGGGAATGGTTCAATTAATACTTCTTCAATTCTTAACCTATTCATGAAAACATCCGTACAAAGCCAGTCTAAGAACAGGCGCGATGGAAAGCTAAATCTTTTGAGTAAATGGCTCCTTGTTTTTATGTTTTTAGTTGGTTTTAAGGCATCTTCATGGGCGACTGATTACTACTTTTCTAGTTCATCGGGTGACGATACCCGATCAGCAGGAGAAGCCCAAAATTCTTCTACTCCATGGAAAAGTATAGATAAACTTAATTCGATAGCGAACCAGCTCCAGCCCGGTGATAGGGTACTTTTTAAAAGCGGAGATACCTTTTATGGATCAATTCTAATAACTAAAGGGGGCAGTTCTGGTAATCCTATTACCTATTCGTCCTATGGTGTAGGAGATAAACCTATTATTACCTCGATGTTGCAGGTTTCAAGCTGGGTTTCCAGAGGTGGAGGGATCTATGAAGCAAGTCTACCAAATATAGATGAAGGGCAGGTTCAGATTTTATCGCTCAATGGTCAACTAAAGGAGTTCGGTAGATATCCTAATGGAGATGCGGCCAACGATGGATATTTGACGATTTCCGGGGTCAACAACAATTTAAGTATTCAAGGTGAAAATATGCCCGGTAATTATGTTGGGGGGGAGATCGTGATCAGGAAAAATAACTGGATCATAGATAGGCATGAAATTTCTTATAATTCAGGTAGCACAATAAGTTTCTTAGCAAACCCTAATTCTGGTTACAGTCCACAGGGGGGCTTTGGATATTTTGTTCAAAACCATATCAATACACTCGATCAATATGGAGAATGGGCATATTCGAAGAACGATAAAAAGCTGTATGGCTTTTTTGGAGGACAGGATCCTAATAGCATAGATGTGCAGGTAGCTACTAGAACGTATTTAATTAAAGTTAGCAAATATGTACAGAACTTGTCTTTTAGTAACCTGAGCTTAAAGGGAGCCAATGTGAACATTCTGAATGTAGAAAATTCCGGAAATGTACAGATCGTTAATTGTCAGCTGATGTTCGCAGGGCAAAACGGAATCTATGCGCATACATCTCCAGATGTATCGATAAAAAATAATGAGATAAACTACTCACTGAGTGGTGGATTGTTTTTTCCGTTTGGAACGGAGAGGGCTGTAATAGAAGACAATACCATCGATCATACTATGCCTTTTCAGGGAATGGCTAATAGTAGTGATCTTAAAGGGGTTGGGATATACATTTCGTCAAATGCAAATAATTCTAGAGTAAGCAGAAATAAGATTTATAATACAGGCTTTAACGGAATTCATTTTGGTGGAAATTATACAGTTATCAAGAACAATCTTGTAGATACCTATTGCCTTCACAAACAAGATGGAGGAGGGATTTATACTAATTCGGATGGTCTGACCACTAGTAATAATATAGGGAGAGAGATAGTTGGTAATATAGTTTTGCGGGGAATAGGGGCTGTGGGAGGGTCCAATGTGAATTATAGGCTGGCAGAAGGTATTTATATAGATGATAATTCCATGGGGATTAAAATTTTTGACAATACAGTGTCGGATGTTAGTGGTAAAGGCCTATATATTCATAACAATAGAGGTATAGATATTTATAATAATACTTTCCATAAAATACCTGTCCAGTTAAATGTAACCCATGATGTTACCGGTGATGTAGTGAGAAGTTTGCATATCGAAGGAAATCAATTTTCCAGCGTATATGACAATGAAATACCTTATGCTGTGGCATCTATAAAAAATGACATCAAGGACATAGGAATCTCAAATAACAATTATTTTTTAGATCCTTTTGGTGCTGAGCTTATGTTCAGAAGTCAAAGCCCTGAAGATAGGCCTTTGGGAACAAAAAGCAATCTACCGAACTGGACTTCAAAATATGGCTTTGAGCAAAACTCCTCAAAACCTGAATTTAACCATGAAAAATTTATAGTTAAAAGCTCAACTATCATTAAGGAAAGCGACTTTAGCTCAAATTTGAATATTATAGCCGGAACCTATAATGTAACCTCTGAACTGTCGACCGGAATTGATGGTAGTGTTTGGAAAATCGATGCAGGTCAATCCGCTAACGGATCTGCATTTATTCAGATTGGATCTGTTACAGCTGGGGATGAAATTTTGATAGAATTTGATACAAAAAGCACTTCTGCAAATCAAGCTGTTGAACTTCTGCTAGAGAAGACTTTTAATCAAAATCAGGAAGGGAACATTTATAATTTTGTTACTTCTAGTGAGGTAAGGAAAGTTAAACTCCTTTTGAAAGCTCAGATTAATGCTACTGGAGAAAGTGTTGTTTTTAGATTTCCCCAAGCTGTTCAAGGTTTACTTATAGATAACCTTAAAATTTCGAAGGTAGAGACTGAAGCAGTTAGAATTGAAGATTATGTTTTTTTTCAATATAACTTTTCAAATAATGCTGTTTCATACCCGCTTTCAGGTACTTATAAAAATGGAAAGGGTGAAGTATTTAAGGGATCAGTAAGTATTCCTGCATACGGTTCCGTGTTGTTGGCTAAGACTGAAATAGAGCCGGAGGAAATTAATCTTCCTCCTACAGTTTCGATTTTGGAACCTGCTGATAAACAAGTGTTCATAGAAGGCGAAGAGATATTGATAAAAGCAGATGCCTCCGACCCGGCAGGCGAGATCGCCAAAGTTGAGTTCTACTATGGTAATGAACTGATCGGAGAAGTTTCTTCATCGCCTTACGAACTGGTCTGGAACAATGCTCCGCTTGGCTCACATGAATTGATGGCCAAGGTCTTCGATGAGGGCGGGTTGACTGCCGAGTCGTCAAGGATTACAGTGACAGTGGAAGCAGCTCCTGTGGAGAATCAAGCGCCTTCTATCTCGATCACGGCTCCATCCAACAACCAAAGCTATACGGAAGGCGAGGAAGTGGTGATCAAAGCCAATGCTTCTGACCCTGAAGATGGAATTTCAAAAGTTGAGTTTTATTCCGGAGAAGAGCTGATCGGAGAGGTTTCTGCTGCTCCATATGAATTGGTATGGAACAATGCTCCGCTTGGCTCACATGAATTGATGGCCAAGGTCTTCGATGAAGATGGATTGACTGCCGAGTCGTCCAAGGTAACGGTTATAGTAGAAGCAGCTCCTGTGGAGAATCAAGCTCCTTCTATTTCGATCACGGCTCCATCCAACAACCAAAGCTATACGGAAGGCGAGGAAGTGGTGATCAAAGCCAATGCTTCTGACCCTGAAGATGGAATTTCAAAAGTTGAGTTTTATTCCGGAGAAGAGCTGATCGGAGAGGTTTCTGCTGCTCCATATGAATTGGTATGGAACAATGCTCCGCTTGGCTCACATGAAGTAATGGCCAAGGTCTTTGATGAAGATGGATTGACTGCCGAGTCGTCAAGGATTACAGTGACAGTGGAAGCAGCTCCTGTGGAGAATCAAGCTCCTTCTATTTCGATCACGGCTCCATCCAACAACCAAAGCTATACGGAAGGCGAGGAAGTTGTGATCAAAGCGGATGCCTCCGATCCTGAAGATGAAATTTCAAAGGTTGAGTTTTATTATGGAGAAGAGCTGATCGGAGAGGTTTCTGCTGCTCCATATGAATTGGTATGGAACAATGCTCCGCTTGGCTCACATGAATTGATGGCCAAGGTCTTCGATGAAGATGGATTGACTGCCGAGTCTTCACGGATTACAGTGGCTGTAGAAGCTGCTCCGGTAGAGAATCGAGCTCCGTCGGTTTCGATCACGGCTCCATCCAACAACCAAAGCTATACAGAAGGCGAGGAAGTGGTGATCAAAGCCAATGCTTCCGATCCGGAAGGAGCGATCTCCAAAGTCGAGTTCTATTCCGGAGAGGAACTGATCGGAGAAGTTTCTTCATCGCCTTACGAACTGGTCTGGAACAATGCTCCGCTTGGCTCACATGAATTGATGGCCAAGGTCTTCGATGAAGATGGATTGACTGCCGAGTCGTCCAAGGTAACGGTTATAGTAGAAGCAGCTCCTTTGGAGAACCAAGCCCCTTCTATCTCGATCACGGCTCCATCCAACAACCAAAGCTATACAGAAGGTGAGGAAGTGGTGATCAAAGCCGATGCCTCCGATCCTGAAGGCGAGATCGCCAAAGTTGAGTTCTACTATGGTAATGAACTGATCGGAGAAGTTTCTTCATCGCCTTACGAACTGGTCTGGAACAATGCTCCGCTTGGCTCACATGAATTGATGGCCAAGGTCTTCGATGAGGGCGGGTTGACTGCCGAGTCGTCCAAGGTTACAGTGACAGTGGAAGCAGCTCCTGTGGAGAATCAAGCGCCTTCTATCTCGATCACGGCTCCATCCAACAACCAAAGCTATACGGAAGGCGAGGAAGTGGTGATCAAAGCCAATGCTTCTGACCCTGAAGATGGAATTTCAAAAGTTGAGTTTTATTCCGGAGAAGAGCTGATCGGAGAGGTTTCTGCTGCTCCATATGAATTGGTCTGGAACAATGCTCCACTTGGTTCTTATGAGTTGATGGTCAGGGTATTTGATGAGGGTGGGTTGACTGCCGAGTCTTCACGGATTACAGTGGCGGTAGTGCGTGCACCGGTAGAAAATCAAGCTCCATCGGTTTCGATTACGGCACCGTTTAATAACCAGACTTTTATTGAGGGTCAGGATATCGTGTTCTCTGCCGAAGCTTCCGATCCTGAGAACGAAATAGCCTGGGTTGAATTTTACTATGGCGAGCAGATGATCGGTCTGGTGTCCAAGGCTCCCTACCAAGTGATCTGGAACAATGCTCCGCTTGGCTCACATGAAGTAATGGCCAAGGTCTTTGATGAAGATGGATTGACTGCCGAGTCGTCAAGGATTACAGTGACAGTGGAAGCAGCTCCTGTGGAGAATCAAGCTCCTTCTATTTCGATCACGGCTCCATCCAACAACCAAAGCTATACGGAAGGCGAGGAAGTTGTGATCAAAGCGGATGCCTCCGATCCTGAAGATGAAATTTCAAAGGTTGAGTTTTATTCCGGAGAAGAGCTGATCGGAGAGGTTTCTGCTGCTCCATATGAATTGGTATGGAACAATGCTCCGCTTGGCTCACATGAATTGATGGCCAAGGTCTTCGATGAAGATGGATTGACTGCCGAGTCTTCACGGATTACAGTGGCTGTAGAAGCTGCTCCGGTAGAGAATCGAGCTCCGTCGGTTTCGATCACGGCTCCATCCAACAACCAAAGCTATACAGAAGGCGAGGAAGTGGTGATCAAAGCCAATGCTTCCGATCCGGAAGGAGCGATCTCCAAAGTCGAGTTCTATTCCGGAGAGGAACTGATCGGAGAAGTTTCTTCATCGCCTTACGAACTGGTCTGGAACAATGCTCCGCTTGGCTCACATGAAGTAATGGCCAAGGTCTTCGATGAAGATGGATTGACTGCCGAATCGTCCAAGGTTACGCTGACAGTGGAAGCAGCTCCTGTGGAGAATCAAACCCCTTCTATCTCGATCACCGCTCCGGCCAACAACCAAAGCTATACAGAAGGCGAGGAAGTGGTGATCAAAGCGGATGCCTCCGATCCTGAAGATGAAATTTCAAAGGTTGAGTTTTATTATGGAGAAGAGCTGATCGGAGAGGTTTCTGCTGCTCCATATGAATTGGTTTGGAACAATGCCCCAATTGGTTCACATGAACTGATGGCCAAAGTAGTTGATGAGGGTGGGTTGACTGCCGAATCGGAAAAGGTTTTAATTGAGGTAATAGAACTTTTGGATAGACCTGGAGCAGGAAATCAAGCTCCTTCTATCTCGATCACGGCTCCATCCAAAAACCAAAGCTATACGGAAGGCGAGGAAGTTGTGATCAAAGCGGATGCCTCCGATCCTGAAGATGAAATTTCAAAAGTTGAGTTTTATTCCGGAGAAGAGCTGATCGGAGAGGTTTCTGCTGCTCCATATGAATTGGTATGGAACAATGCTCCGCTTGGCTCACATGAAGTAATGGCCACGGTCTTCGATGAAGGCGGGTTGACTGCCGAATCGTCCAAGGTAACGGTTATAGTAGAAGCAGCTCCTTTGGAGAACCAGGCTCCTTCTATCTCGATCACGGCTCCATCCAACAACCAAAGCTATACGGAAGGCGAGGAAGTGGTGATCAAAGCCGATGCCTCGGATCCTGAAGATGAAATTTCAAAGGTTGAGTTTTATTATGGAGAAGAGCTGATCGGAGAAGTTTCTTCATCGCCTTACGAACTGGTTTGGAACAATGCTCCACTTGGTTCTTATGCGTTGATGGCCAAAGTAGTTGATGAGGGCGGGTTGACTGCCGAGTCGGAAAAGGTTACAGTGACAGTGGAAGCCACCCCAGTTGAAAACCAAGTCCCATCGGTTTCACTAGTTTCTCCAGCCAACAACCAAAGCTATACGGAAGGCGAGGAAGTGGTGATCAAAGCCGATGCCTCGGATCCTGAAGGCGAGATTTCAAAAGTTGAGTTTTATTCCGGAGAAGAGCTGATCGGAGAGGTTTCTGCTGCTCCATATGAATTGGTCTGGAACAATGCTCCACTTGGTTCTTATGAGTTGATGGCCAAGGTATTTGATGAGGGTGGGTTGACTGCCGAGTCTTCACGGATTACAGTGGCGGTAGTGCGTGCACCGGTAGAAAATCAAGCTCCATCGGTTTCGATTACGGCACCGTTTGATAACCAGACTTTTATTGAGGGTCAGGATATCGTGTTCTCTGCCGAAGCTTCCGATCCTGAGGATGAAATAGCCTGGGTGGAGTTTTACTATGGCGAGCAGATGATCGGTCTGGTGCCCAAGGCTCCCTACCAAGTGATCTGGAAGAATGCTCCGGTAGGATCGCATGAATTGAAAACAAAGGTCTTTGATAAAGGCGGGTTGACTGCCGAGTCTTCACGGATTACAGTGGCTGTAGTGCCTGAACCAATAGAAAATCAAGCTCCATCGGTTTCGATTACGGCACCGTTTGATAACCAGACTTTTATTGAGGGTCAGGATATCGTGTTCTCTGCCGAAGCTTCCGATCCTGAGGATGAAATAGCCTGGGTTGAATTTTACTATGGCGATGAGATGATCGGTCTGGTGTCCAAGGTTCCCTACCAAGTGATCTGGAAGAATGCTCCGGTAGGATCGCATGAATTGAAAACAAAGGTCTTTGATAAAGGCGGGTTGACTGCCGAGTCTTCACGGATTACAGTGGCTGTAGTGCCTGAACCAATAGAAAATCAAGCTCCATCGGTTTCGATTACGGCACCGTTTGATAACCAGACTTTTATTGAGGGTCAGGATATCGTGTTCTCTGCCGAAGCTTCCGATCCTGAGGATGAAATAGCCTGGGTGGAGTTTTACTATGGCGAGCAGATGATCGGTCTGGTGCCCAAGGCTCCCTACCAAGTGATCTGGAAGAATGCTCCGGTAGGATCGCATGAATTGAAAACAAAGGTCTTTGATAAAGGCGGGTTGACTGCCGAGTCTTCACGGATTACAGTGGCTGTAGTGCCTGAACCAATAGAAAATCAAGCTCCATCGGTTTCGATTACGGCACCGTTTGATAACCAGACTTTTATTGAGGGTCAGGATATCGTGTTCTCTGCCGAAGCTTCCGATCCTGAGGATGAAATAGCCTGGGTGGAGTTTTACTATGGCGAGCAGATGATCGGTCTGGTGCCCAAGGCTCCCTACCAAGTGATCTGGAAGAATGCGCCTTTAGGATCGCATGAATTGAAGACCAAGGTATTCGATGAGGGTGGGTTGACTGCCGAGTCTTCACGGATTACAGTGGCTGTAGTGCCTGCTCCTGCAGAGAATCAAGCTCCTTCGGTTTCGATTACGGCACCGTTTGATAACCAGACTTTTATTGAGGGTCAGGATATCGTGTTCTCTGCCGAAGCTTCCGATCCTGAGGATGAAATAGCCTGGGTTGAATTTTACTATGGCGATGAGATGATCGGTCTGGTGTCCAAGGTTCCCTACCAAGTGATCTGGAACAATGCGCCTGTAGGATCGCATGAATTGAAGACCAAGGTATTCGATGAGGGCGGGTTGACTGCCGAGTCGTCAAGGATTACAGTGACAGTGGAAGCAGCTCCTGTGGAGAATCAAGCGCCTTCTATCTCGATCACGGCTCCATCCAACAACCAAAGCTATACGGAAGGCGAGGAAGTTGTGATCAAAGCCGATGCCTCGGATCCTGAAGGCGAGATCGCCAAAGTTGAGTTCTACTATGGTAATGAACTGATCGTAGAAGTTTCTTCATCGCCTTACGAACTTGTCTGGAACAATGCTCCGCTTGGCTCACATGAAGTAATGGCCAAAGTAGTTGATAAAGGCGGCTTGACTGCCGAGTCGGAAAAGGTTACAGTGACAGTGGAATCCACCCCAGTTGAAAACCAAGTCCCATCGGTTTCACTAGTTTCTCCAGCCAACAACCAAAGCTATACGGAAGGCGAGGAAGTGGTGATCAAAGCCGATGCCTCGGATCCTGAAGGCGAGATTTCAAAAGTTGAGTTTTATTCTGGAGAAGAGCTGATCGGAGAGGTTTCTGCTGCTCCATATGAATTGGTCTGGAACAATGCTCCACTTGGTTCTTATGAGTTGATGGCCAAGGTATTTGATGAGGGTGGGTTGACTGCCGAGTCTTCACGGATTACAGTGGCTGTAGTGCCTGAACCAATAGAAAATCAAGCTCCATCGGTTTCGATTACGGCACCGTTTGATAACCAGACTTTTATTGAGGGTCAGGATATCGTGTTCTCTGCCGAAGCTTCCGATCCTGAGAACGAAATAGCCTGGGTTGAATTTTACTATGGCGATGAGATGATCGCTCTGGTGCCCAAGGCTCCCTACCAAGTGATCTGGAAGAATGCGCCTTTAGGATCGCATGAATTGAAAACGAAGGTCTTTGATAAAGGCGGGTTGACTGCCGAGTCTTCACGGATTACAGTGACTGTAGAAGCTGCTCCGGTAGAGAATCGAGCTCCGTCGGTTTCGATCACGGCTCCATCCAACAACCAAAGCTATACAGAAGGCGAGGAAGTGGTGATCAAAGCGGATGCCTCCGATCCTGAAGATGAAATTTCAAAAGTCGAGTTTTATTCCGGAGAAGAACTGATCGGAGAGGTTTCTTCATCGCCTTACGAACTGGTCTGGAACAATGCTCCGTTTGGCTCACATGAATTGATGGCCAAGGTCTTTGATAAAGGCGGGTTGACTGCCGAGTCTTCACGGATTACAGTGGCTGTAGTGCCTGCTCCTGCAGAGAATCAAGCTCCTTCGGTTTCGATTACGGCACCGTTTAATAACCAGACTTTTATTGAGGGTCAGGATATCGTGTTCTCTGCCGAAGCTTCCGATCCTGAGGATGAAATAGCCTGGGTGGAATTTTACTACGGAGATGAGATGGTTGCGCTCATAACTCAGAAGCCATACCAAGTAATTTGGAAGAATGCTCCTATTGGAGTACATATTCTAAAAACCAAGGTGTTTGATCATAGTGGGGAATCAGCTGAATCTTCAAGAGTTAATATTACTGTTAACAAAACTATAGCATCTGATGTTAATGAATTGAAATTAGTAAGCCCAACTATGGGGCAACGTTTTACCTCTTCTGAGGTTATTAAGGTAGAAATTGAAGCAAAAGACCTAGAGTTTGATAGTCTTCAAGTATTGATTAATGAAAATAGAGTTGCAAAATCCGAAGAGTTAACATTTGAGTTGCCGGCAAACGTCATGCCTGTCGGTGAAAATATAATTGCAGTCATTGCTTATCTGAATGGTGTTGCCCAATCTTCTGATTGGGTTTCTGTGAAAATTGTGAATATCAATTCGAACCCTCCGAATAATTCCATAAATACATCAGGAGAAGTGGCATATACCTATGAAATAGGGCCTGTTCCTACCTCAGATATATTGAATATCTATTTTGAGAAAATGTACCAAAATGAAGATATTGAAATCACGATTTACGATATGAATGGAGCTATACAAAAGGTGATTGAAACAAACACATCTGCAGAATCAATTGCCTTGGATGTAAAAGATTATAGTGCAGGTACATATCTGATAAGGATTGTTGGAAAAGTGTATGTGTATAAATTAAAGCGATTTGTTAAATATTAAATCAGATTTGTGCCTTTGCTGATAAGATTAAATTTAAGTGACTTCGCATGCTGATTTAAAAAGAAGCCTTTTTTCGGAATCCTTTTAATAAGTACGTTATGGTATCGGAAGTAAGCTATGATGAAATAGAGTCAGCCTGAGACAGGCAGGCATGACACAAGAGACACACAATTTGTTCCGAACTTGCTTCGGGAGGGGATGATTATAATCCTGCGAGATTCTCCCGAATCGAATCCGGGACGGGTTATGGCCTATAAAAATCAAATTATAAACACAGGAAATCAAGTAATATATTCGAAAGCTAGATGTTGTCGAAGCTTTGCCATAGAAAATTCTGGAATTGCTCCCAGTTTTCACTTTTACTTTGATCAGTCAGTTGAAAGAAAGTCAAATGGGGCTATATGCAATGTCAAATGGACAGGATGCATTCAAAATTTAGAGCTTATGTTAGCATTGGGCTTTGGGAGAAACGATTTAGATCCATTATTAGAAAACAACTATTAATTCTTGACCCCTGTCCATTCTCCGCTTAAGTTGTACAAAGAAAAGGTCCATTCCCCATTCGCAATATTTTCAGACATATCCCCTGTAAAAACCGCTCCGGTTGATACTGAACCTGAAGCAACGCTTACATTACCATCTTTTTTCACCTCTCCCAGGACTTCAAATTCAGAATTGAGAAACTCTGAAGATATAATTCCGCTTATTTCTCCGCTGGGATGAACCTCTAGTATCCATGTTCCATTGTCGCTGTCTCCGGTATACTCCCCTGACCAAGTTCCTTGGAATTCTGAGATATAGTGTTCATCATCCTCTTTGTCAGAACAGGAAAAAAACATTGTTGTAAATAGTATAAGCAGTAATTTAGCAGCTTGTTTCATGCAAATTTTAAGAGATAATGAATGAATTTATGTTCTAAAAATCAATTTGTATGAAAAACTTTAAACTTTTCATTTTAGTATGAAGGTCTTAAATTTTCAGGTTAATTAAAAGGCTGGATTATATTTTATTCGACCCCAAGGTTTACCAATGCGAAAAAAAGATTAATTTAAAGCAAGCTCAAAACTACATGGGAGGCAGCAAAAAAATAGAATTTCTTGGAGTTTATGCATCAGTTATCCAATCTTAGATTAGGTCTGAGTTGTATTTGATATAAGGACAGGAAATAAGAGTTGAAACTTCATGATTCTTACAATAGTTCGTAGTTAAACTTTCCAGAGATTTTCTTCGGCTTGAAAACATCATTTTACGGTGATTTATGTAATAGTTAGGGATAAAAAAAGATTCGCCTGCTTTTTCAAATCAATTGTAATGAGAATGATGAAATGCTTAACTTAATTAATACCCAAATAATCGAATGAAAATCATCGGATAATGACCAGCGTCTATATTTCTGAAGAACACCTTAGCTCTAGTAACGGCATTTTTGATCTGGCTCCTTTTCCTATGTGGGTCTATGACCGGGAAAACTATGGGTTTCTGGCAGTAAACCGGGAGGCTATGCATCATTATGGATACTCTAGGGAAGAGTTCCTTTCAATGATGATCAATGACATCAGTGCCCAGGTTGATATTCCGGAATTTGAGAGAATGACTGACGTAGTGCTTCCCATGACTGATGGTTTTAATCAAAGTCTATTCTGTCATCAGAAAAAAGATGGAAGTATCATTTATGTACAAATAAAAAATAACCCTGTGATTTTTGAAGGTAAACAAGCGGTACTAGTGACCGCTATAGACTTCACTGAGAGATATCAGCAGGAAGTAAGTGTCAAAAGATTAAAGCGTCAACTTAAAACTACAAGGGAATTAAACGACATTATTCTAAAGGCTGAGAATTGGACAGAGGCGTTGATACAATGTTTTCAACTTTTAGGAAAGTTTTTGAATGTGGAAAGGATTTATTTCTATCAAAATAATGCATTGGAGCAAGCTACTTCCCAAAGACTAAAATGGGTGAAGAACATGGGAGAGACTCAAGTAGATAACTTGGACTTTCAAAATATCCCATTTCCAATACTATCCCTATATACTCAATCCTTAATTGATGGAGAGCATTTCGAAGCCATTGTTTCGGATTTAGCACCTTCTCTAGTCAAGCGTTTTTTGCAAAAACAGGATACCAGAACCATTCTTGCAGTCCCAGTGATGGTCAATACCGAATTTTCAGGTTTCATCAGAGTTGATGATTGTGTAAAAGAAAGAAAATGGCAAGAAGATAAACTGCAGCTACTAAAAACTCTAACCTCATATCTTGGTCATGTAATTAAGAAAGCCCAAAAACATCAAGACCTTGTGAACAGTGAGGCTAAATTCAGGTCACTCGTACAAAATGGATCTGATCTGATAGCTATTGTGGACGCTCAGGGTTATTATAAATACGTAGCACCTACCTCAACAAAAGTCCTTGGAATTCCTCCGGAGGAATTTATTGGAAAAAGCGCCTTTGATTTTATCAATGTTGATGATGCACCTCGGATAAGAAAATGCTTGGAGCAATTGACTTCACAAAATGAAATAGTAATTGAGCCCTATCGCTTTCTTGATTCGCAACACAACTGGCGATGGATTCAGACCAATCTTAGCAATCATAGTTCAGATCCCGCTATAGATGGAATAGTAGCCAATACTAAAGATGTAACGGCAGAAGTGGAAAAAATGAAGGGAGAGAGGTTATTATCTTCTTTGACGAGAATTATTAGTCAGCCAAGTTCTCTGGCATTTTCCTTAACCAAGGCGTTGAAAAAATTGGTCATGCTCTCCAAAATAAACATAGGAGAGATATGGTTAGTCTCGGAAGATAAATCTAGGATTGATTTAATTTCTAAATCATACCAAAATGAAGTTTTTAGGGACTTTTATCTAAATTTCTTAACTGTGGATAGTTTTGAGAAGAACCAAGGGCTTCCGGGCCATATTTGGAATATTCAACAACCATTTGTTATTGATAATCTTGCCGAAAGTGATTGTTTTAATCGATTGAGAGGAACTGAAAAGGTTAATTTAAAGACAGCTATAGGGATTCCTCTTTTTTACAATGACGAATTTTTGGGGGCTATAATCTGCTTCTCATCTTTTGAGAAACAAGATCTTTCCGGTCAGATTAAACTGCTTACCGAGGTTGGATCACAAATAGGATCTGCAGTCAAACAAAAAGTTACAGAGGAGCATTTTCGCAATTTTTATAATATTTCGCCCGATCTACACTGTCTTTTGGGGTTTGATGGTTATTTGAAAAAATTCAATAATTCTTTTGAAGAACTATTGGGGTTCAGTAGGTTAGAGTTGAGTAGTAAGCCTGTGTTTCAGTTTATTCATAAAGATGACAAAGCCAAATCTGAAGAGCGATTAAATTCTTTCATTTCAGGAGATAATTCTAATTCATTTGAGACTAGGTTTTTAACAAAAACAGGAGAAGTAAAATGGTTGGTATGGAAAGGGAAAGTTATACCTGAATCGAAAATTATTATTGCAGTGGCTAAGGATGTCACAGGTCAAAAAATAGCAGAAATAGAACTGAGCACAGCCTATGAAAAACTTAAAAGTGCCCATAAAATCGCAAAACTGGGTTATTGGCTTCGGGATTTTGACTCAGATATTTCTGAATGGAGTGAAGAGACCTATGCAATACATGGCTACACTCCTGAGAACTTTGTGCCTTCTATGGCCAATGTGGCAAAAACCTTTCATCCCGATGATAGGCACCTAATCGAATCCAACCCCAATGACAAGATTGAACCGGGTACGGTCCAAAGTTTTGAGCATAGGATTTTGACGGCTTCGAATAAAATCAAATGGGTACATCAGGAAATAAGAATTTTAACTGATGAGAAGCAAATTCCTTTCAGAATAGAAGGGACTATCCAGGATATTACAGAGCGTAAAGAATATGAATTGCAGCTGGCACTGAGCAATGAGAGGTTTCGTTTAGCTATTCAGGCAAGCAACGAAATGATTTGGGAAATAGATCATCAAAACCAGATGATAAGTCGCAGTAGCGGTTATGAAAAACTGATCAACTATGAGGCTAGCGAGTCATTTGAAGAAGGGAATTCTTGGTTTAGGAAAATTCATACGGACGATTTAGAGGCAGTCTGGAACTCACTTCAGGCTGCCCTCAAAAATAGACACAAAAACTCTTGGTCTAAGGAATACAAGGTGTTGGCTGAGAATGGTTCCATTGCTTATTTTGTGGATCGATGTTATATATTGAGAGATGAAAAGGGCGATCCTTTGAGATCTGTAGGTTCAGCTTTAGATGTGACAGTATCTAGACAGCAGTTGGAAAAAATCAAGCAACAAAATAACAAGCTTCGTGAAATTGCATGGTTGCAATCGCATGTGATCAGAGCTCCACTTTCCAAAATAATGGGTTTGATATACCTTGCCAAAGAGCATAATTACGGAGGTAAATCACATGAGGAAATCTTTGATATGATTTCTGCTTCAGCAGAGGAATTGGACAGTGTGATTCATGATATTATTCACAAAACAGAAGCTATCAAAGAAGATGATAAAGCAAATATTATTAATTGATGATGATCCCATAGTTAATTTTATACATACTAAAGTAGTTCAGCATAATTTTCCCGGCATTTCCGTGAAATTGTTTACTAATGGACTCCAGGCTTTAGAACATATAAGAAATCACCCGACTTATTGCTATCTGATTTTCCTAGACTTGAATATGCCAATTATGGATGGATGGGCCTTTTTGGACGCAATCTCTTCAGAGGAAAAAGAAACGAATTTACAGATTCATATTGTGACATCTTCTTTGGATCCTTCTGACAAAATGAGAGCGAAAAGTAATGTGAATGTGGTTTCCTATATGGTAAAGCCACTCAAATCCAGTGACCTCGATCCCTTGATTTTTACTGAGTAGTCTGAGGCATTTAAGATGGGATTGGGCCAACTTTTCGTAAGATCAGTTTGACCGTGATGGAAGTAAGTCCTCATAATGTGCAGGAAGTACAATATTGTTTACCCTGATTGAGATAGTGAATCCATTGGAGATTAGCTTAGATTTGACAGATTTTGGCTTTTAGTATTTTGACTGTTTGAGGGTGTTTGGTGTCACTATTGGATTTTGTAGCACTGAGAGCAATGTGGCAGATTGCTATAAAATGATTTAGTTCCTGTAATTATGGATTGAGTGGTGAGTTATTCATTACTTAGCTTATAAATCTTATCATCAAAACCGCAGATATACAATTCCTGATTTTGGTCAATTCCAAACGATGAAATTGGAAATGGAGCTTTTAGTAGTTCTGTATTTATGGGGTTTTCGGGATCATTACTATCCAAGCTCCAGATTCTGCCTGAGGCAAAGTCTGCATAAACATACAATCCTTCCAATTCCGGTAATTCTTCCCCATGGTATACAAAACCTCCTGTTACGGATACATCTCCCTGTGACCTGTCATATTCCCAAACCGGCATTTCCAGTGCTTCTTCATCACAATCTGACGAGTTGAAACAATGAAAACCTTCCATGGCATTCCAACCGTAATTACCCCCTTTTACGATTATATCTATCTCCTCGTACTTGTTTTGTCCTACATCTCCTGTCCATAGTTGACCATTGGAAGAGTCGAAGCTAAATCTCCAGGGGTTACGTAGGCCGTAAGCATAAATTTCCTCACGGAAGCCTTCTGTATTGCCGACAAATGGGTTATCGTCAGGAATGGAATAGCTCACTGCTTCATTCTGCTGGTCTACATCTATTCTAAGAATACTTCCCAACAAAGTACTTCGATTTTGTCCATTTTCTTGCGGGTCTCCACCGCTTCCCCCATCTCCTACGGCAATGTAGAGGTATCCGTCCGGTCCAAATGAAACTTGCCCTCCATTATGATTGGAATAGGGTTGATCGAACTGTAATAGGACAAGTTCGCTGTCAGCATCTGCCTGATTTGGATTAGAGGAAGAAACACTAAAACGTGAGATCACCGTCCTATCCGGATTTGCGGCTGTATAGTTCACATAGAAATACCCGTTGCTCTCATAGTTAGGGTGAAATGCAAGTCCTAATAAGCCTTCCTCATTTCCACTATCATCCACTTTGCTCTCAATAGCTAGAAATTCAGTTTTTTCTGTAGTACTTGGATCATTTTGAACAACTGAAATAACGCCTCTCTGCTCCACGACAAATAGTCTATCCGAATTGTCTCCCGAATGCTGAAGATCAACGGGTCTCGTAAATGAAAGATTGGGAAAAGCTTCCGCCACTCTCAAATTCCCTGTAGCTTCTGGTGGATCCGTGGAGTTTTCCTGTGAACATGCGGTAGTGAATGACAAGAGTAAAAACAGTAGTGTATTGATGTAGATTTTCATATGCTTGCAGAATATTATGTTGTAATTCATACGTAAATCAAATCGATTTGGATTTTTTGGAGTTTATTTAAGTTAGAATAACCTAGCTGTAATCAAAAATTAGTAATGAAAAAAATATCCCCCTGGGATTAGGGTTGATGTCAGTGGTTCCAAATAAGAGATACTATTTCATTCCAATGTTCTTGATTATTGCTTATCCGTTTTTTTAGATTTTTTTCTAGTAATTATTGCCCTGATAAATTGCTGTAGTCCCAGTACTTTTAGTCTTTCTTGAAATCAATTTTTACTACTTAAACTTTTGTCCTCATGGGAAATCTCAATGAAACACAATTGAAAAAAATTCAGTCAAGCAAAAGCTTGAAAACAAAATTTGAAAGCATGCAGCTTTTTAAAGTGGATCGGAAAAGCATCCATCAAGTCTTGAAAAACAGTGAAGATACAAGTATCAAAGAATTGGATCTAACATCCAAGACCATACTTCTTCGCAGTCAAACAGGCGATTTTGAAGAAGCATTTGAACTTGCAACTTGGTCCGCCAAAGCAAAGCCAGCTTCTAGAAAAACAGTGGTGAAGAGTTTTTTGAAGAATAGACAGGCGCCACTTTTAGTCCATCAAATTGCCCGAATGAAAAGAAGCGAGGCCGGCGACATGATGGCAGATTACTTTGGTGAAGGGGGAGACATCAAGGATGTAGCAGAATGGCTAAGTGCCGCTGGCAAAATTCTTAAAACAGGAGTAGTTCCTGATGAAACAGACGGACTGTGGGGATGGGTCAAAGATGCGGTAGGCACTGTAGTCGACACAGTCGTCGGAGCGATAAATACAGTGGCGGATGCAATTAAAGCTGCTGGAAAGAACCTTGCAGAGGCTATCACAAAAGTAGCGACTTGGACTCAGGATAAAATCTCGGACTTCGTGGAAGCTATATTGGCTGCAGGGAAATCTGTGGCACAAGTGCTGTCTGAAGCGGTAAAAAAAGGAACGGCAGCAATAAACAAGTTTGTACAGGCTGTAATCGAAGCTGGGAAAAAGGGATTGGAAGTTCTCAATTGGGCAATAGCTCAGGCGGAAAGTGTTTTGAAAACTGTTTTGAGAAAATTGGAAAGTCTTTTGGGTTCATTTACTTCTCTTTTGATAGAAGTAGCTAAAATGGCAGCTTCCAGACTGAATGCCATTGTGAAAGCTCTGATCAGTGTAGGAAAAAGAGTGATTGATTTTATATCAAGATTAGATCGTTTTGCTTTTGATTTTGCAAAAAGATTGGTTCAGGAATTGAAAAAAATCGGAAGAACCTTGCACGAAATAATGCAGGCCGTAATCAACCAATCCAGACTAATAGCAAGGGTAGTGATATCCGCCTTGAAAGATTTGGGAAATTCTATCTACAATATGCTAAACGCTGTGGTAAATAGAACAATTCAGCAGCTGGCGGTGATTTTAGGAGCCATTAAGGATTTGGCAATTTCCCTGGCATCAATTCTTAACGATATTGCTAGATTTACCGCTGCTTTGGCTAGGAAATTAATGCA
Source organism: Algoriphagus sp. Y33 (assembly GCF_014838715.1). NCBI lineage: Bacteria > Pseudomonadati > Bacteroidota > Cytophagia > Cytophagales > Cyclobacteriaceae > Algoriphagus > Algoriphagus sp. Y33. The sequence continues at coordinate 1,600,995 of NZ_CP061947.1, forward strand.
GGCATTACGCATAATATGGACTGTAATAAAAGATATACTGGAAACCATAGCGCAAAAATCAATTTCTGTAATCCGTACACTTATCACGGCATTGATCGGCACACTGAATCACTGGAGAGAGGTTCTGAAAGAAATAGTAACGAATGTGAGAGTTGCCTTTAGAGAAGGGTTGATCAAAGGATTGATTCAAATAGGTAAATCGGCAGTTTCCCTGATGATAGAAGCAACTAAGCTTGGAGCATCTATTGCTGCGCTGGTGTTTGCTATCCTGATGGATGTATTTGGTTCCCACCGTGGCCTTACAGCTGCTGAACGGGCCGAAGCTGAAAAAGTATTTGGTGTTTCCATTGATCTTGACCGAGTGAAATTGACTGACGCAAGCCTTGCGGCTGACCTGATCATGTGGATGAATAAAAATCGTCCGTTTACCACGATGTATGTAATCAACTACAAATCAGGTTCTACTTTGCGAATGGATACCTTGATACATGAACTGGCCCATGTGTGGCAGGCTGTCACTTCCGGAGGAGTTTACATGATAGAGGCCTTGCATTCTCAGTTTTTCGGCAAAGCCTACAATCTTTCCGAAGCTGATCTGCAGAGAGCAAACGGAAGACTACTCAGTTTGGAGCGGGAACAGCAAGCGGTACTGGTGGAGGAATATTGGAAAGCTGAGTTTGATGGTCAGCGTACCAAAATTCCTGTAGATCTTCTTCGCCCTTTTGCCAAACAGGTTTATAAAGGGAGATTTGTAATAAGTCCTTTTAGTTTGAAAGACTTACGGCTGGAAAGCAACTTGATATTTGTGAATAACTGATTTTTTTAGATGAAGAGAGCTATTATTTTGCCTACTTGCTGGTATGGGGAAGCTTCTGATTTTTTAGCGGGATTGAATACACCTCAATCCCGCTATTTTATTATTCCGCTGTGTGAATCTTTTGGGCCTGACCCAAGGTCCTACCTTCCTTTTGTGGAAGAGAAAATGATTCTAAATCAAGCGGAATCTGCTATGATTGTGCTTCCGGCGAGTTTCGCCTGTGGAGATAAAATTGATTTTTGGCCATCTATAATTCAAAAAAAAACTGGTGGTAACTGGATATGTTCAGTGTTTTTTGCTGACTGCTGGCAGTGCGTGGCGCAAGCACTAGAAGACCTCTCAATGGATAAAAACACATCCAATAAAACACATTTGACATGCCAATATCAACCGGACTATACCGAAATGCTGGCACTTTACGAACATCAAATAGGACAGCCATATCATCCGGGGGATTATTTTAAACCTGACATTTTACACGCAATCTCCCTAATGGAGGGCAATTGGCTTTATTGGGGACATGGGGAAGGGGATAAATTGCGGGGGTACAGTCAGCTGGACACAGTGGATTTGCTTTCTAACAAATGCCGTTACCCACTTAATTCTACGCTTTGGTTTACCTGCTCTACCTTGGACAGAGATTTTCCTGAAAATATTGCCTTAGCCTGGTATCAGAGCGGTGCTACAAAATGCCTCTTGGCAAGTCCATATAAAATCAATACTAAAGCAAATGTATTTCTATCAAGGCGTTGGGTATCCTGTGCGGTGAAAAAAGGGAAAAGAACCATTGCATCACTTATTTTGGAATTATTGGAAGAAGATTCAGTAGCAATGGAAAAGGTGTTAAACAAGTACTTTTTATTAGGAATTCCTTGGGTAGAGGGAAATTTGTAACCTAGTTCTGATGAAGATTAGGTCAGTTTATAAAACTAATATAATAGCTTATGTTGTTCCGGGAAAGTGTTGCAATTGCCGGTGTTTTCGGTGAAAACAATTTTCACTACTCTAAGTTAAATTCCATTCACATATAAGTGTACAGAATGATTTTTATAAAAAAACTAAACTCATGAGAGATCATAAAACAGTGATTATAGGAGCAGGTGTCGCCGGTTTGGTCGCGGCATTAGAGCTCGAGAAATCCGGCTATTCCCCCGTAATTTTGGAAGGTAGTGAAGGAATAGGCGGTCGAATGAAAACTGATGAATTGGATGGTTTTTTGCTGGATCACGGCTTTCAGGTAATTTTAACTGCTTATCCTGAAGCAAAGAAATACTTGGATTTTTCTGCTTTGAATCTTAAATATTTCGAGCCTGGAGCAGTGATTTTTGGAAGAAAGAAAACTTTCATTGTTTCGGATCCTCTCCGTAATCCACTTAAAATAGTCAATATGGCTTTTTCGCATGTGGGAAGTTTTTATGATAAAGTCAAGATGTTTAACCTGACCCAAAGGCTAAAGAAAAAAACAATAGATGAGATTTTCAATGAGCTTTCTGTTCCCACACACAGGTATTTGAGGGATTATGGTTTCACTGAGCAGATAATCACTAATTTTTTCATACCGTTTTTTCGAGGGATCTTTTTGGAGAAAGACCTGAAAACTTCTTCCAGAATGTTTGAATTCGTCTTCAAAATGTTTTCTGAAGGAATGGGGGCTGTACCTGCAAAAGGTATAATTGAGATTCCCAACATGCTTAGAAATCAGTTGGCTACCACAAAAATATTATTCAATAGCAAAGTAATTAATGTGCAAGGAACTGAGATTCACTTAGAAAATGGTGAAAGTATCCAAGCAGACAAGATCATTATCGCCACGCAACCTGATAAATTTATGAAGCAGTTGAAAGGACAATTTGTCAAGTCACAATCAGTAATAACCCTTTATTTTTCTCTTTACAAATCATTTATAGCCCGTCCCATGCTGGGTTTGATACCCGGAAATAACCATCTAATCAATAATTTGGTGTTTATGACAGATGTCTCCGAAGCATATTCCCAAAATGAAAAGGCACTGCTGTCCGTTTCCATCCTAGATACAGATTTGCCTGAAAAAGCATTAATAAGAGCTGTACAAAAAGAGTTAGAGTCAATATCACAAATCAAAGCGGAGTATTTTAAATTTCTAAAATTATACTTGATACCTTATGCACTTCCCCAAGTAGAGGATGTAAAAGATAGAATAACTTTTACTGAGTGCAAAATGACAGATCATGTATTCTTGGCGGGAGATTACCTTCTGAACGGATCAATAAACGCCGCTATGGCCTCGGGAAGACTTGCTGCTGAAGCTGTGGTTCGTAGCTATATGACTGTTCATTGAAAATCCCATACAGAGTAGTAGATTTTTGCCTTTGTAGGGCAAATTGCAACTGACCTTTTCTATGGCTACGAATATTTGCATTACCTTTGCGCCATGGAAAATATACCTCCTTGCCCCGCATGTAACTCGCCTTATGGCTATGAATTGGATGATAAATTGGTGTGTCCAGAGTGCAGTTATGAATGGAAACTGGATGAAATTCAGGAAGAAGTACTAGAAACATTAGTCGTCAAAGATGCCAACGGAACTGTATTGGCTGATGGTGATTCCGTGACAATTGTGAAAGATCTTCCTGTGAAAGGAGCTCCCAAACCAATCAAGGCAGGGACTAAAGTGAAAAGCATCAGACTGGTAGAAGGAGATCATAATATCGACTGCAAGATCGATGGTTTTGGCTCTATGGCACTGAAAAGTGAATTTGTGAGGAAAGCTTAGGGATTTTGGATTTTCTTGTTTCCCGCAGATTTACGCTGATAACTACGCAGATTAAAACAGATTTTTGATTGCAAAAAGTCTTTTTAGCATAAAATTAAAAAAATAAGCGGTGGGAAGTTTGAAATTATTACAAGCTTCCCACCGCTTATTGAAAATTGATCACTGTTTACTTTCCAATAGGTGTTTCATCCACTTCTACATCTCCGACCAGATACTGCATTCCGTCCAAATAGAACTGCAATAGGCCAGGGTTTTCAAAACTTTGCCCATTATGCGAAGGGGAACAATAAAGCACATGACCTTTACCTTCTTTTCTAATCCAAGCCACATAGGTTACGCCTTCCAATTGCTCAGTTTCTTTTCGCTGACCTTCAATCTCAGCATTGTTGAAATATAGTAAGGGTTTGAAATCCAGAGAGCTATATGCTCCTTTGTAAAAGTAAGGTTCATCGATGTGAGTAAAGCCTCCTGACGGGAAGGCCTTGACCAAAGGATGATTGGGATCAACCAAGCGAACATTGATCGCCTGTTGCTTGGGATGGTAATCAAAGGATCCACCGATTAATTTAGAAAAATCCATGGAGTTATTGAGCGTGGTATTTCCGCCGTGGATCACAAATAATCCACCTCCTTTTTTCACATGATTAATGATATTTTGCTCGAGTGTCTCAGCTTTTTTCCAGACTTCCACACTATCCAAATTTGAATCCTCACTGAGTTTGTCTACAAACAGATTTCTATACTCAGGCTTCGAGTTGGTGTTGTTGAGGATCAGCAGATCAAATTCTTTTAGCCGGTCTTTTTCAATCATTTCAATGTCACTGCTGGAAGTCACCTCAAATGCGCCGCTTTTTTCTCCCAAGATTTCAAACATGGCTTCAGTATGGGGATTTACCCAGTGCACAAATCCGGTGTGCAAAGAAAACACGAGCACCTTCTTTTTACTTTTAAAAGGAAATCTTGCCTTTTCTGGGGCTAAATCGGTGATTTTGTCTTTCCAGTCCTGATCCAACGGAATCTCTTTTGGGTTTTGTGCAAGAGCGAAATTGACACCGGTTAGGAAAACGATTCCGTAGATAATAATCTTCTTCATGAGGTAATTGGATAAACAGTTTAGTTGATAATTTAGAATTCTATATCTTTAAAACTCTATCCCAATAACCTGAATTTTATATGATATTCAAAAGAATTTTCTGCGTACTGGCTGTTACTCAATGTTTAATGGTAGTGGCTAATGCGCAAAAAGTAGCATTGAAGGAGACCGAGAGCGGAATTGATTTCGTGATTGATAATCAGCCTGTTCTCACTTACCAAACGGCTGTAGCTGACGTGCCGGAAGGCATAAAAAAAGATTTTGCAAAATCCGGATTTATTCATCCCCTAAAGTCCCCATCGGGTCAAGTTCTTACCAGAATTCAGCCAAAGGACCATTATCACCACTATGGGGTATGGGGACCTTGGACCCGTGCTACCATCAGTGGTAGGGAGGTGGATTTTTGGAATCTGGGAGATCAAAAAGGAAGAGTGGATTTTTCACATGTGCTGTCCAAAAAAGAGGCAGGTGGAGCAGCTGAGCTCAATGTGAGACAGAATCATCTGGACCTCAAAGCTCCAGAAGCTGAGCGTATTGCCATAGCCGAGGATCTTCGCATCAAGGTGAAGCCTGCGGACAAAGGCCGTTACATGGTGGATTATACCACTACAATTGAAACGACTATTCCCGGCGGAATTCTTCTTGATGATTACCGCTATGGAGGTGGAATTGGCTTTCGGGCCACCGAGAAATGGGGTTCTGACAACAGTACCATTCTAACCTCTGAAGGAGATGCCAGAAAGACCGCAGACAGCACAAATGCAAAATGGGTTCTTGTACAGGGAGAAACTGAGGATGTCTCGGGAGAAAGTGGAATTCTGTTTTTAAGCCATAATACCAACAAGTCCCACCCTGAACCTCTACGTGTCTGGCCTGAGAATAATTACAATCGAATAGGGAATGTCTTTGTGGAGTTCACACCGATCCGACATGATTCTTGGGAAATTCTGCCCAATCAGCGCTATACGCTGAAATACCGAATGATTGTTTTTGACGGTAAGATGACAGCTGAAGAAGCAGAAGGCTATTGGAAGGCGTTTGTGAAATGAGTAGCTAAGTAAACAGTCTCCGTTTGAATAGAGGACTTAACGGTTGAATAATTAATAAATGGAAACCCAAAGTTAGATAACCCATTATGAATATGAAAAGAAGAGAATTTATCAAAAATAGTGCTTTGGCAAGTGCGGCGATTGGCTTTCCTACGATTGTGCCTGCCTCGGTTTTTGGGAAAAATGCACCGAGCAATAAAATAAATATAGGGCAAATAGGCTGTGGGAGAATAGCGAGGGATCATGATTTACCGGGGGTAATGCGTCATGATATAGCACGTGTAATTGCAGTGTCTGATTTGGATAGCAATCGAATGGCGGATGGCAAAAAACTGGTTGAGGATTACTATACCAAGAAAATGGGGAAAACCTATCTGGACGTAATCCAATACGGGGATTATAAGGAGATGCTTCAGAATAAGGATATAGATGCGATCGTAATCAGCACCCCTGATCACTGGCATTCCCAGCCAGCGATGGAAGCTTCATTGGCAGGAAAACATGTCTACGTACAAAAGCCAACCTCTTTGACAATTCGGGAGGGAAGACAGTTAGTGGATGCGGTGAAAAAATCAGGGACTGTACTTCAACTCGGTACACAGCAGAGATCCAGCGAGCAATTTAGAATTGCAGCTGAACTGGTAAGAAATGGCAGGATAGGCAAGCTTCACACCGTAAGGGTCGGCTTACCGGGTGATCCTGCCGGCCCTGAAGCTGCTCCAATGCCTGTTCCTGCAAATTTAAATTATGATATGTGGCTCGGATCTACCCCAGAGGTTCCATATACTGAGATAGGGGTCCATCCGGCGAGAGGCTATGATAGGCCGGGTTGGTTGAGACTGGAGCAGTTTGGTGCAGGAATGATCACGGGCTGGGGACAGCACCACTACGATTCTGCGGCCTGGGGCATGGATACTGAGTTGACGGGTCCCCGATATATTCAGGCAGTAGCTGAGTTTCCTCAGTCAGGACTTTGGGATGTACATGGAGATTTCATGGCAAAAGCTGAATATGACAATGGAATCACTATGTACACGAGTGGTGGCTATCCGAATGGAATACGCTATGAAGGTACGGAAGGATGGATTTGGGTATCCCGTGGTAGTTACGTGGCTTCTGCATCTGATCCGGTGGACCAAAGCAATAGTGCCAAAGCTCTGGATGCTTCAGATCCTAAGATCTTGCAATCGGTGATCGGCCCTGATGAAATTCAATTGATCAAAAGTGATGAACACCATGGCAACTGGCTGGGAGCTATTCAAGGAAATAATGAATTGCTTTCTCCGGTTGAAATCGGCCATCGATCTTGCTCTGTTTGTTTAGTGACACATATTTCCATGAAGCTGGGAAGAAAGCTGGAATGGGATGCCAAAGCTGAGCAATTCATTAACGATCCGGAAGCCAACACCATGTTGGAAAGACCACAGCGAGCACCTTATGGTACTAATTATGTTAAAGCCTAATTAAAGAATATTTTGAAAAATACAGCTCTTGTAGCCATTGCGGCAGGGATATTACTCTCCTGCGAAAATAAAGAACATGTGAGTGAACTTCCTGAATCGAACGCTGAGATTACAATAATGTCCTTAGATCCCGGACATTTTCATGCCGGGCTCATCCATAAATCCATGTATCCTCAGGTGGATTCCACGGTATATGTATTTGCTCCGGAAGGTGCTGAACTGAAAGACTATATGGGCCGCCTGGCAGGATATAACAACCGCGAGGAAGAACCTACTGCCTGGAATCTACAGGTGAGTACAGGGGAAGATTATTTGGAGAAAATGATCGCGACCACACCGGGTAACGTAATGATGGTAGCTGGGAAAAACGACCGTAAGATTGATTACATCTCTGCAGCCATAGCTAATGGGATCAATGTATATGCTGACAAGCCTTTGGTGATTGATAAAAGTGGGTTTGATAAGCTTGTAAAGGTTTTTGATGAAGCAGGCCAAAAGGATCTTCTGCTTTATGACATCATGACAGAGCGGTTTGAAATCAGCACAATTTTGCAAAAAGAGCTCTCCATGGTACCGGCAGTTTTCGGCAAATTGGAAAAAGGCACACTTGAAAATCCTGCGATCACCAAGGAGTCAGTGCATCATTTCTTCAAATATGTATCGGGAAATCCTCTGATCCGACCGGATTGGTTTTTCGACACAGACATCGAAGGTACCGGTATCGTGGATGTGACCACCCATTTGGTGGATTTAGTTCAATGGGAAGCTTTTCCAAATGAAACCTTGGATACCACCGACGTAAAAATGCTGACAGCAAAACTTTGGCCTACCGTGTTGGATTCAGCTCAATTTAGATTAGTGACCGGCAAAACGGAATTTCCTGGCTTCTTGTTGAAGAATGTATCTGACAATAAGCTGAGTGTTGACAGCAACGGAGAAATGAACTACACCCTGAAGGGCGTGCATTCCAAAGTAAGCGTGATATGGAATTTTCAGGCACCCGAAGGCACTGCTGATACACATTATAGCATGATGCGTGGTACCAAGGCTAATTTAATTATTCAGCAGGGACAGGATGAAAATTATGTGGCTACGCTATATGTTGAGCTGCTGGACGGTCAGGATGAAGCGTTGATTTCTATGGTAAAGAATGGCTTACAGGAGCGTTTTCCGGGGCTTGATTTGGAAAAAACAGCTGATGGAAAATATAAGATTCTTATTCCTGAAAAATACCATAATGGGCACGAAGCCCATTTTGCTCAGGTTACCGAGAAGTATTTGGAGTATTTTACCAATAAGAATATGCCGGCTTGGGAAATACCTAATATGATCGTGAAGTATTACACGACTACCGAAGCGTTGAAAAAAGCAAAAGAAAAATAGGGGAATTATAAACAGGAATACCAAAAAATAGGTTGGTTAGTTAAATTCTTAATTTATGGGATTAACTGATCAGCCTATTCCTGTTTCCAAACCTACTGTAGCAATTGCCGGTGCAGGGGGATATGTGGGGCGATGGTTTATCTATCACTTCCGGCATAAGTATAACATCATAGCACTGAGTCGCAAAAAAGTAAAGGACAATCCCTATCCTGAAGTAACGTGGAAGCAGGTAGAATTGTATTCTGTTTCCAGTACAATAGAAGTGCTTAAGGATGTAGATGTCGCAATCTACTTAGTCCATTCGATGAATGCTTCCACCCGTTTGAACCAGGGTAGTTTTGAAGATACGGACTTACTGCTTGCGGATAATTTCAGTCGGGCAGCACACATAAATAAGGTGAAACAGATTATTTATTTGGGTGGATTGCTCCCAAAAGAAATCAGCGATAGTCTTTCCAGACATCTAAAGAGCCGGCTGGAAGTAGAGGATACGCTGGGTGTCAGATCAGCGCAACTTACAGCCATCCGGGCATCTATCATTGTTGGTCCCGGAGGTTCTTCTTTTGATATGATTAAGAATTTGGTGAGAAATCTACCCGTGCTGATGTGTCCTCAATGGACGGAGTCTTTGACTCAGCCGATATCACTTAGGGATACGCTCGATATTATTGACACCTGTGTGGGAAATGAGAACGTCTATGGACAGGCAATTGAAATAGGTAGTCCAGAAGTGATTTCCTACAGAAATATGCTTGAGTTGACAGCCAAACAATTGGGGAAAAAGCGATTGGTGTTTTCAGTTCCTGTATTTTCCCTAGGGCTTTCAAAGCTCTGGGTGGGCTTTTTTGGTGAATCTCCCCCTCAATTGGTTTCACCTCTGGTGGAAAGTCTAAAGCATACCTTGACAGTATCTGAGGAACTAAAGTTTCGGGAAAAGCACATTGATTACCTGACCTATGAAGAATCCGTCAGAGTAGCATTGGATTCAGACATTCAGCCAAAGATGCCAAGTTTCTATTCCTTGGATAAAGTAAAGAATACGGTTAGAAGTATTCAACGAATGGCAAATCCACAGGGTGATTCTGCGACTTGGGTCGCCCAGCGTTATAATATTTGGCTTCCGTTCTTTTTCAAGTTTTGGATCAATGGCGAAATGTTGGATAGCGGTGAAATAGTTTTTTACCTGCTTTGGAGCAAAAAACCTATGCTTCAATTGACGTTGATACCGGACCGAAGTGAGGAGAACAGGCAGTTATTCTACATATCCGGGGGCTGGCTGGTAAAAAAAATTGATCATGGTTGGCTAGAATTTCGGGGGGTGCTGGACAACCGGTATATTATTACCGCCATCCATGAGTTTGTGCCAAGGCTACCATGGCTTATCTATGTAAATACCCAGGCAAAAATCCACCTTTGGGTAATGAATAGGTTTAAGAAATATTTGGAAAACCGGCATAATTAAATTTTAGGATAGTTATTTTTAAGGAGGCTCTTACCATAATTTCAAATATTAAAAACTATGAATTACTTAAGTTTTAAAAACGGTGATAAACTTCCCATCATTGGACTGGGGACATGGAAAAGTAAACCCGGAGAAGTGAGCCAGGCTGTATATTGGGCAATTGAGGCAGGGTATAGGCACATCGATTGTGCAGCAGTGTACCAGAACGAAAATGAAGTAGGAGAAGGAATAGCCAAAGCAATTGGAGAAGGATTGGTGAAGCGGGATGAGCTTTTTGTGACTTCCAAACTCTGGAACAATTCCCATAAAAAGGAGCAGGTACTTCCGGCTTTAGAGAAATCATTGGCTGACCTGAAGCTGGATTATGTGGATTTATATTTGATACATTGGCCCATTGCTTTCAAAGCGGGAGTTGGCTTTCCCAAAAGCAGAGACGACTACTATACTTACGATGAAGTGTCGCTCTCAGAAACTTGGAAAGCTATGCAAGAATTAAAAGAAAAAGGACTAGTCAAGCATATTGGGGTATCCAACTTCAATCAGAATAAATTAAAGGAGTTGCTGAAAGTGGGAGGGCAATTGCCGGAAATGAATCAAGTAGAAATGCAGCCCTATCTACCGCAAGAAGGGTTGGTGAGTTTTTGTGAAGAGCATGGAATTTTGATGACTGCCTATTCACCTTTGGGTTCTCCTGATTCCAGAGCGGATAGGCATAAAAATGACCCCAAATTGTTGGTGGATCCGGTGGTGAAAGAGATCGCTGACAAACATAAAGTAGGAACAGGCCAGATTCTTATCGCTTGGTCTATTCTCAGGGAAATTGCCGTTATTCCAAAATCAGTTAACAAGGAACGGATTATAGAAAATTTGACTGCCGGAAATATCAATTTGGATGACCATGATATGATGGAACTGCGGGATATTGGAATAAGCCACAGATTTATAGATGGATCATTTTTCACTGGAGAAAACAGTCCCTATGAATCATCTGATCTGTTTGATGGGAATTAGACCTCATGAGTTTGGAAAACCAATGGGTAAATGGGATTCGAGGATATGCTAATGCCACTCAAAAATTTATTGAGGCTACATTATCAATTGACTTTTGGGATCTGCATCGGGACTTTATAGAATTTATACCCAAGAAGAAGCTATCTCAACTATTGGATATAGGGGCAGGAATAGGCAGAGATGCTTGGGAATTGTCAAAAATGGGGCATTCTGTAGTCGCTGTGGAGCCAACTAAAGAGTACCTTGAGGAGGGAAAACGATTGTTTGACATGCCGGAGATAAAGTGGATCGACGATTCATTACCAAATCTAGCATTGCTTACCATGTGTAATCATTTTGATTTTATTTTGGCATCGGGAGTCTTTCATCATCTTGACAGCAGCGATCAAAAAACAGCTATAATGAGAGTATCACAACTTTTAAAAACCAAAGGTGTTTTTGCCCTCAGCCTTCGCAATGGGCCTCCAGGAGTTGGCACGTGGGTTTTTCCTACAGATAGTTTTTCTACAATTAAGAATGCTAAGTCATGTGGTCTAGACTTATGCTTGAGAATGGATAACCAGCCAAGTTTACTTAGGGGCAAAGAAAATGTCACCTGGTCAAAATTAGTATTTCAGAAAACGTAAGGGAATCTGTTTTCCCATATTTTCTTAGTCTAATCTTCTACTTCCAATGCCTCCAATATATCCGCCAGTTCATCAAAGTCTTTCAACCCAGGCTTAATCTCTTCTCCACCGACAAGAGAAATGCCGTATAGGTTCAGATCCTCAATCAGGCCTCGTACGTTTGCGGCTGTAATTCCTACTCCCAAAATTACCCTGCAATTTTCGCTCAATAGTTTTATAGCTTGCTTATCCTTTTGATCCAGCACTTCATGAGAGGAGATGGCATGGAATATGATGCCTGATTCATTGAGTTTCTCTGCCACTTCCAATTCAATGTGCCGAACTTCCTCTAGATCCATTCTATAAATCAACCCATACCCTTTACCCTCCAAATCGGCCAGAGGTTCAATTCTGTCATGCTCAATCCATTTTATGCTTGGGTAACTCTCCAGAGTCTCTTGCACTTGATATCCTGTATAAGTCAAAAATTCCCCTACAAATTCCAGCCCTGAGACCCACCCTGTGATTTCATTAAACTGAGTAGGAGTGATGAATTTTTCGGATTCCTCTTCTATGGAAAAACCTAACAAGTCCACGTACATCCCGGCGCAGTACCTGGCATCTGAGAGATTGGTAATGCCGCTTATTTTTACAAAAGTGCTTAAAGCCATGATTCAAATTTTGAATCGGCTAAGATAATCAGGATGATCGGCTTCAAAAAAGTATTTCGAAACTGTATCAACTTACCCTAGTCATATAATTTGGAAAATACTTGTATTTTTAGTCATTGAAAGGCAATATGAATAGACGGCTACCCATACTTGTGTTTTTTGCATTTGTACTTTTTACTTCTTGTGATCGAGAAATAGAAGAGGCACAAGTTGATTTAGAGTATGATTTCCAACCTCTGGAAGTGGGCTTATTCTGGCTTTATGAAGTAGACCAAACGACCTATTTTGGTGAAAATGATTCTGAAGAGGAGCATTTTTACTATCGCGATCGTATTAGCAGCTACTATACTAATGAAGAGGGAGAGCAGGTTTTTCTCGTATTGCGTACAAAATCAAAAGACAGAATCGATTGGACTATTGAACTACCCTATACACTGATTCAACGGGGTTTTTCATTGGTGAGAACCATAGAAAATCAAGCGGTCGTTGCCTTGGTTTTCCCCCCCAAAGATGGGGTCATTTGGAATAGTAATGCGTATAGAAATCAAGTACAAGATGATTTTGAATTGATCAATTCAAGGAATACTGTACGTGTAAATCAAGAGAATAGCGACGATTTGATCACCTACAGGGATATACGCTACGAAGTATATGAAAAGGGAGTAGGTTTATTGGAAAAGTACGATGAGGTGCTTACTTATTGCTCTAGAAATGATTGTTTAGGTGATATGTTGATAGATTCTGGTGCTAAAACTCACATGAAGTTGATAGGGAATGGGAAGAATTAAGGTTCCGGTTTGCGTATTAATGGTATTTGTTTGCTGTGCCAATTTGATAGCACAAGACCGCTATGCTGTTTTCTATAAATACAAGCCGCAAGAAAGTCTGTCTCTTGAGAGACCAAGTGAATTTCTAAGTCAGAAAGCACTGGATCGTAGAACCAGAGAAGGTGTGGCACCAGATAGTTTAGACCTTCCCGTTTCACAGAAATATGTGGATATGGTCTATGAGAAGTCGGACTATATTCTGTATTCCACTAAATGGTTTAATGCTACGTTGTTGGTAAGTGATGAAGCACATGTAAAAGAGTTAGAAGCTTTGCCTTTTGTCGATCGTGTAGTGTTGGTTGGGAGGAGTTTTGTACCCAATCCCAATGCTAGAGCCCGTAGGAGTAGTTACTCATCTGCCACTACTGACCATTTTTCCAAACCAACAGAAAGCGCCCGGGTCTTGGCAGTCGATGAAGAGACGTACGATTTTCAGAATTCACTATTGGGCATAGACAGGATGCATGAAGAAGGGTACACTGGAAAAGGTGTGACTATTGCTGTTTTTGATGCTGGATTTCCCGGGTCTGATACTGCCAGTCCATTGGTTCATTTGCAGGCAAATGGGAAAATAGTCGGGACAAGGGATTTTGTCAGGCCTTGGAATGAGAATGTGTATTCTGATAGTCAACACGGTACTAATGTGCTTTCGCTGATTGCATCCAATGAGCCGGGTAAAATGCTCGCGGGGGCACCTGACGCAGCTTATATCCTTGCAATCACCGAAGAGATAGCCACTGAATACCGGGTGGAAGAATACAATTGGGTTCGTGCCGCCGAATATGCCGACAGCTTGGGTACAGATATTATTAACAGTTCGGTGGGCTACTGGGATTTTGATGATCCGGAGATGAACTACACAAGGGCTGATTTGGACGGGGAGACCACCATAATTGCTAAAGGAGCTAGTATTGCAGCGAGTAAAGGGATTCTGGTAATAAACAGTGTAGGGAATACCGGGCCTTTAGAATCTACTTTAAATTCGCCTTCGGATGTGAAAGGGATTCTGGCAATAGGGTCAGTCACTAGAGAATTGGCAGTATCAGGTTTTAGCTCCCGTGGCCCCACGGGAGACGGAAGGATTAAGCCTGATTTGGCTGCTTTTGGTAGCGGTGCAGCACTTATTAGGTCAAATGGCTCGGTAGGCTACTCTAATGGCACATCTTTTTCGGCTCCTCAGATAGCTGCTTTAGCCGCTGGATTATGGGAAGCCAAACCCGAATGGACGAAGGACAAACTGATCGAAAGTTTATTGAACAGTGGGACACAGGCAGATGAACCTGATAATTTGTTGGGGTATGGCATTCCAAATTTCTTTGATGCACTGTATGGAGAAATACTTGGAGTGGATGAAAATGAAGAAGCTTTGGCCTGGAAAGTCTATCCGAATCCAATAGTAGGTGATGAGCTGAATATCCATTTCGGAAATAGCTTAAGTGCTGAATTTTCCCTGTTTGATTTCAACGGACGCATACTTGAAAACGTAAGGTTGAACAGAGCCACAGTAAAAGAACCTTTTCAGATTCTTTTACAAGGTTTGAAGCCTGGATTTTACTTGATCCGTATGCAAGACAGTTCACTGGTGAGACAAAGCAAATTAATAAGACAATAGGAATTTGGGGAGTGTGTATTAATTTAGTTTTTTCATCTGTTTATAATTAATTTTGTATGGTCAGATAGCCTGTCCCGATTCTCGGGAGAATCCCGCACAGGAAATAATCATCCCTCCCCTGAAGTAAGTTCGGGACAAGTTATGTGACGTTCTTCGTCATGCTCGATTTCATATAATCAATTCCCTATTCCCTACATATGTCTCCATTAGTTGCCCCTTCCATATTAGCTGCTGATTTTGCAAATCTCCAAAGCGAAGTGGAAATGCTTAATTCCTCAGAAGCTGATTATATCCATGTGGATATAATGGATGGTGTATTTGTTCCTAATATTTCTTTTGGAATTCCTGTGACCGAAGCGATTCATCGTTTCGCAAGAAAGCCCCTGGACGTACATTTGATGATCGTGAATCCTGATAATTACTTGGAAGCTTTTAGAAATGCAGGCGCAGAAATCATCTCGGTTCATTATGAAGCATGTACACATCTGCATCGCACGCTACAGGCTATTCACAACCTTGGAGTCAAAGCAGGAGTGGCCATTAATCCCCATACGCCTGTAGAACTGTTGTCCGACGTGATTCAGGATATTGATATGGTGTGTGTGATGTCTGTGAATCCTGGGTTCGGAGGGCAGAAGTTTATCGAAAACACATATTCCAAGGTTTCCCGGCTGAAGGATTTGATTCTGGCGAAAGGTGCCGACACAAAAATTGAAATAGATGGGGGAGTAAATCTTCAGAATAGCCCTAAATTGATAGCCTCAGGCGCTGATGTATTGGTGGCAGGAAGTTTTGTTTTTAGTTCTTCTGAACCCGTCCAAACAATACGCCTGCTAAAGGGTATTGGGATGGTGTAACTATTTGGTCATACCATTTATCATAAAAAACCTTAAAAACCTTACATGTTTCTTGAATTTTTGGGTTTTGAGGGCTTTATTGAGAATTGTAATAGAAATTAAAACCAACCGGATTATGAAAAAAGTATTGCTTTTCGGAGCGTTATTCGCGTTCCTAGGGCTTGCTGCTTACGCACAAGATGAAGAGAAAGTCACCGACGAGGAATTGGCTAAATATGCGAATGTTGAGGTGACATTCGATAATTATGTGAATTCAAAGACAGAGGAATTAAAGTCTATGATTTTGGAAAATGAAATTTTTCAAGGTGGTGGCCGATATAATGAGATCAAAGCTGCTTGGGGGGACGATGCTAAAATGACTGAAGCAGAAGTTACTGAAGAAGAAAAGGCTGCATTTGTGGAAGTAAAAGAGTTTCAAGAGTCTCTTCAGGGTGTTTTGAAAGAATACAAAACTGGCTTGATCATGGACGAGGAGATTTTGGGAGCAGGGACATACAATAAAGTATTGGCAGCTACAAAAGAGGATCCAGCTGTAAAAGAGAAACTTGATACTATGATTGCAGAAATGAAAGCAAAACAAGAAGCTGAAAAAGAAGATACATCCGAGCCTACAGATGGTAAATAAGATTATATTATAGCTAATATTGAGATGCCTCCCAACCGGGAGGCATTTTTTTTTAATTTCACACCAAAGAGTTCCACACATTCGTTTAGAAAAGTATGAATTTAAAAAAGCTACCCCTTTCCGTTATTCTTTGTTTTGTGTTGACAATGACATTTGCACAGCAGGAAGATATTTTTGGGATTTCCGAAAAAGCCAAAAATCCCAAAAGTGAATCCGGATTGGGCAATATCACCCGAAATGTCTTGGAGATGTTCAGCGTGGAACTGTCGGGAGGAGGTGCTTATCAGCAGTTTGGCACGAGCTTCTATTCTGAAAATGTAGATTTGTACCCTTCGTTCAATCGATATCAAAATTTGCAGGGAGGCCCTCTGGATATTTCTGAAGAAAATCGGCTGGAGATGAAGGGCGGGGACTGGGTGTTCCCAAACTGGAATGGAGGTGTAAGGATCAATCTTTTCAACCTTCTCACAGTGGGTGGAGGATTCGGCCAAGAATGGGGTAATCTAGCACCTATGCAGGGAGGGGATTATCAGTTTGACTTCGAGGGAGCCACCTACCAAGTGGATAAATTGTATGGGACTGTAGGTTTGGTGTTATATGATGCCAACCGAAGACGGGCATTCCTCAATTGGCGATATAGACATTACTCTTCTTCGAACATATACATGCAGTCAGAACTTAGACAGCGGGTACGCCAGAATTATCCTTGGAAATTCGTATTTGAAGCTGAGTTTGGTAAGTTGAATCTTAAGAAAGCTTATGATGCAGTTTTGGATGATGGTCCGGTTCCCTACGAACCAAGACTGGCCGTGTCAGATAAGAATTACTACGGCTTAGGGTTGAGAATAGAGCGTGACTTCTCAGAGTATACCAAGATATTTGTCAAAGGAGGTGCGGATTTCCGTAAATTCACATATGCAGCATCGGACTTTTCTGAAGTTATGGATCTGGATCAAAAGGTATATGCTATGCAAGTGGGACTGGCGGTTCGTTTTCCCGGAACCAAGCGTTGCAAAATTGCCGGCTGTGGTGTTGTCATGAAGCATATGCACAATGGAATTGAGTACAGAGGAAGCGGAATGTTCAATTTTCAGAACAGGAAAGTAGGGCAGTGGTATTAAAGTCTTGATTATCCCCTTTGGTGTTTGTAATCTCTTTTCAAAACCATTCGGTTTTTACTATCTTGCAGCCTTAATCGACCCCGTGAATAGCATTATATGGCTCAAGGAGAAAACGAGAACATCATACCCATTAATATTGAAGAGGAAATGCGTGGTGCCTACATCGATTATTCGATGTCGGTTATTGTTTCAAGAGCACTTCCTGATGTCCGTGACGGACTGAAACCGGTACACCGCAGAATCCTTTTTGGGATGCAGGAACTGGGAGTATTACATAACAAACCTTATAAGAAATCTGCAAGAATTGTCGGAGAGGTTCTCGGTAAGTATCACCCGCATGGTGACTCTGCCGTTTACGAAACGATGGTTCGTATGGCGCAGCCATGGTCCTTGAGATATCCATTGGTGGATGGTCAGGGTAACTTCGGTTCCATCGATGGGGATAATCCTGCGGCTATGCGTTATACTGAAGCAAGACTGAAGCGTATTGCGGAGGAGCTCTTGGTTGACATCAACAAGGAGACAGTAGATTTTCAGTTCAACTTCGATGACTCCCTTAAAGAGCCCATCGTTTTGCCTGCCAAAGTTCCCGCGCTTCTATTGAATGGAGCATCAGGTATCGCTGTAGGTATGGCGACTAATATGGCCCCTCACAACTTGGGCGAGGTTATCGATGGAATTGTAGCGTATATTGACAACAATGAAATCACCATATCCGAATTGATGGAGCACATCGTAGCTCCAGATTTCCCTACAGGTGGTATTATTTATGGCTACAACGGTGTGAAAGCTGCTTTTGAAACCGGCCGGGGTAGAGTGGTGATGCGCGGTAAAGCCAATGTGGAAATCAAAGACGGTGGAAATAAGGAGATGATTATCATCACCGAGATTCCATATATGGTAAATAAGGCCAGCATGGTAGAGAAGACCGCCGCGCTGATCAATGAGAAAAAGATTGATGGAATATCCGCAATTCGTGATGAATCAGATCGCTCTGGAATGCGGATTGTGTATGAATTAAAAAGAGATGCAATATCCAGTGTAGTTCTTAATAATTTATATAAGCACACTCAGTTACAGACTTCATTCTCAGTGAATAACGTGGCCTTGGTGAAAGGTAGACCGCAGACATTGAATTTGAAGGATATGATCGTTCATTATGTCAATCACCGCCATGAGGTAGTGATTCGTAGAACGGAATATGAACTGAGAGAAGCAGAAAAGAGAGCACATATTCTTCAAGGGTATTTGATCGCTTTGGATCATTTGGATGAGGTGATTTCCTTGATCAGAAGTTCTGCTGATCCTGAAACTGCCAGAAATGGTTTAATTGAGAGATTTGATCTGAGCGAAATTCAGGCAAGAGCTATTCTCGACATGAGATTACAGCGATTGACCGGAATGGAAAGAGATAAGATCATCAATGAGTATGAGGAGATCATGGCATTGATCGAAGAGCTCAAAGAAATCCTCGCCAGTGAAGAAAAGAGAATGGAGATCATCAAGGAAGAGCTGGCGGAAATGAAAACCCGCTATGCTGATGATAGAAGAACTGAAATCGAGCATAATGCGGAAGATTTCAGCTACGAGGATATGATTCCAAATGAGGAAGTGATCATTACGGTTTCCCATGAAGGATATGTGAAGCGCACTGCACTTACGGAGTATCGTACCCAAGGAAGAGGGGGGGTAGGATCACGTGGTGTAAGTACCAAACAAGATGATTTTACAGAATATCTGTTTACAGCATCCACTCATAATTACCTGTTGATCTTCACAGACAAGGGGAAGTTGTTCTGGCTGAAAACCTATGCGATTCCTGAAGGATCCAAGACTTCTAAAGGAAGGCCTATTCAGAACTTAATGAGCATAGAGCAGGATGACAGGATACGTTCGATCATCCAGGTTGCGGACTTGAATGATCAGGATTATCTGAACAATCATTTCCTTGTGATGGTAACCAAACAGGGGATTATTAAGAAGACTACACTAGAACAATATAGCCGTCCACGGACAAATGGTATCATCGCATTGAATATCCGTGAGGATGACCAGTTGGTCAATGTGGAAATGACTAACGGTAGCCAGCATATAGTGATAGCAGCCAAATCCGGTAGAGCTATTCACTTCAATGAAACAGCAGTAAGGCCGATGGGAAGGACTGCTACGGGTGTTAGAGCAATCAGGTTAAATGATGATAGCGATTATGTTATTGGCATGGTATGTGCATCCGAGGAAAACGCAACTTTGCTCGTAGTTTCTGAAAAGGGCTACGGCAAGCGCTCCAGCCTTGACGAATATAGAATTACCAATCGCGGAGGAAAAGGAGTGAAGGCAATGAGTGTTACGGAGAAGACCGGGGCACTGGTTGCAATCAAGGAAGTAGTCGAAACCGATGATTTGATGATCATTAACAGATCAGGTATAACCATTCGTATTTCGGTAGATGGGCTTCGCATCATGGGAAGAGCTACTCAAGGAGTAAGATTGATTAAAATCGGAGAAAATGACGAAATTTCCTCAGTTGAGAAGATTTCTAAGGAAGAAGAGGTTGAAGCGATTATAGATGCAGTATTAGAAACGGGTGGAAATGCTGATAACACTGCTGATGAGGGCCCAACTGACGAATCTGATGATGCTTCTGATGAATCAAATGAAATTAACGAATAACCAACCAAACAAGATAAATACGCTAAAATGAAGAAGCTAATTCTATCAATCGCCTTGATCGGTGCAACGACCTTGGCTTTTGGACAAAAAAAAGTGGTTCGTTCTGCAGGGAAGAACTTTAAATCAGGAGACTTACCTGCAGCGATGGCTGATATCGAAGCAGCAAGTTCTGATCCGGAAACAGGAAATGATCCCGCTACGTATCTGCTTAAAGCTCAAATCCAGACCAAGATGTTTGGATCCGACTCCTCCAATACAGCTGCTACTGTAGAAACGGGAAAAGCCGCATTGGAGACATATAACAAGGCCTTTGAAATGGGCGGAGGTAAAAAAGATGAAGGTGTAGGTAAAGATATCTATGCTGAAGATATGCCTGGAGTACCTGATAATTTGAGACCTTACTCTATTTTTACTCTTAAGAATGCATCGTTTGATAAAGCGATCGATAGGTATAATGACGAGGATCTTGAGATGGCATATGAATTCTTTGATTTGGCTGGAGAAATAGATCTTACCGATACAACAGTACACTACAATGCAGGATTTATTGCAAATGATTTGGGCAAATTCGATGAAGCGAAGAAGCATTTCGGGTACTTGCTTGATATAGAAGAGTACAACAAATTGACTGTTTACTACTTAATGATTCAAATCTTGAGCGGTGAGGATAAAAATCCTGAAGCCGCTTATGACATCATCATGCAGGGTAGAGAAGATTATCCTGAAGATAAAGTACTTGCAGAATATGAAATCCAATTATTGCTTCAGTTGAATAAAATGGATGAGGCAATGGCTTCTATTCAGGAAGCGTTGAAAAACGATCCAAACAATGCCGGAATCCTTTTGAGATCAGGTTATCTCAAGGAGCAAGCGGGTGATAGTGAAGGAGCGTTGGCTGATTATAAAAAGTCTGTTGAAGTAGATCCTGAATTCTATGATGGCAATTACTATGCAGGTGCGCTTTTATTGGATAAGTCTTTAAAAATTCTCAATGAATTAAATGCCCTATCTGATGACGAGTGGGAAGCTAAATCCGCATCAATGGGAGAGGAAGCAAATTCTTATTACAGGGAAGCTGTAGGGTACTTCGAAAAGGCTTTGGAAATTAAACCTGAGAATACTGAAGTAATGATTATTTTATTTCAAGTTCACTCGCGCCTGAAGAATACTGAAGAAGTTGAGAAATACAATAAAATGTTGATAGAACTGAAAGGAGCCAACTGGCAGGAAAATCTGTAATCTACTGATTTGACCCTTGAAAGGCCTCTGAATTTTGATTCAGAGGCCTTTTTATTTAAATCCAACTACAGGAATCCGGAAGGTGCTTGTGAAAGTTGGAAATAAGTGTCTTCAAAAAATATTATGGACTGAGTTTTGCAATAGTTTTATCTTTGCATTCGAAAATTTAAAGAAGTGATGCGATTGCAGACAGTGCCGATTATAATGTGTATTTTTTTTGTATTGGGCTTTAACCAAGTCGGTGCACAATCGAAAAGATTCATAGAAGTTTCTTATGATCAAGGGCCTATCATTGGCAACAATAAGGACTGGGCGGATGAGCTAATTAATAAAATTAATTATTCGGCTATTGATGTACGGGTTGGTTGGAGAAGTTCCAACGCTACATATTATAATTACATAAACAGATATCCTAGTTATGGATTGGGAGTGACTTCTTCGGTTGGCTATAATCCTGAAATAGGAAGGCCAATGGGGGTTTATGGATTTGGGGAGTTCCCTTTTGGTAAGAATAATATTTACCGAAAACTCAATTTCGGCTATTTCGCTCAAATTGGTCTTGGGTTTAATATGAATCCGTTTGACACTGACACCAATCCACTCAATGGATTTGTGGGTACAGCACTTAATGTGCATGTTCATTTTGGATTAAAAGCAAATTATGAACTGTCTAAGTCATTTGGGATCTTCGCTTCTGTAGGCACAAAGCATTATTCCAATGGTTCTATCAAAAAGCCTAACGCAGGGATCAATTTTGTTCCCATAGCAATTGGGCTTCGAATGAATATAGACCAAGAGAAATTCAATCCCGGTGCCAGTCCTGTTTTTCCTCCCTTAGAGAAAGTAGGGGTATGGAATATTGCGGCCTATACAGGATTGAAAAGTTATGAAATTGATGAGCCAGCTTATTTCAGAGGAGGTTTGGGAGTGAATTATCTCTGGGAAATTTCATATAAATATAGAGGAGGTATAGGAATTGATTGGTTTTATGGCGCAGGGGCTAGAGATAGATACCCCGGTGAAAGTATTAATTTTTCTGATGTGAATTCCTTTGCTGTGGTGGGCTCCTGGGAATGGAAATTGACGGAGAATTTATATATGCCTATTGCGATCGGTGTTTATTTAAGTAAAGCACACTATAACCAGGAAACCACTGGATTCTACGAGCGAATAGGCGTGCGCTACAGAATGAATAATAACGTATTTGCAGGAGTGCAGATCAAGGCACATAAAGCAAAGGCTGACTTCTTTGAGTTTACTGTGGGGTACACCATTCCGGGAAAATTGAGAAAAATGGTTAACCGTTAGCCTGTTCTTTTTCCTTTAATCAAAAAATATTTTTATTTCCATTGGCCTTGTTCTAGCTTGTAGGGATAAACTATGCCCATTTATGACCAAGCCTATTATGCTCAGCTATTTAGTGTTTATCTGCCTTTTGCTGAATAGTTTGATTTGTGTTTCACAGACCCTTCCTTCCTCACAGATTTATCATCAGCTACTTCAGCTAAAAGAAACCAAAAGAGTGCTTTACGTAGCTGCGCACCCTGATGATGAAAATACACAGCTGATTGCTGCTCTTGGGAATGGAGAACATGTACAGGTAGCTTATTTGAGTTTGACGAGAGGTGATGGAGGTCAGAATTTGCTGGGAAAAGAACTGGGAATAGAACTGGGGCAGATCAGAACTCAGGAATTGATTCGAGCGCGTGAGATAGATGGGGGAATGCAGTTTTTTACCAGAGCGTTGGATTTTGGTTATTCTAAAAATCCGGATGAAACTCTGCAAAATTGGGATAAGAAAAAGGTGCTTTCAGATGTAGTATGGGTAGTCAGAAAGTTCAAACCTGATATTATTATTACCCGGTTCAACACTGTGCCCGGAGGAGGTAATCACGGACACCATACTACTTCTGCAATTTTGGCTGAAGAAGCTTTTGACTTAGCTGCTGATCCAAAAGCATTTCCTGAACAATTAAACTATGTGGATACTTGGCAGACAAGAAGACTCTTTTGGAACTCGTATAATTTTGGTGGAGAATTTCAGCCTGTAGAGACCGAGAAATATGCTGTTTTTCAAGTAGGTGAATACGATAATTTGCTTGGAAAGACGTATAGCCAAATTGCAGCGGATAGCCGAACCATGCACAAATCCCAGGGATTTGGAGCTACCCCAAGAATAGGCGCCGCCGAGGATCATCTTCAATTCATCAAAGGAGAATCGTTTGAAATGTCAGCTTTTGAAGGAATTCAGAGCCGCTGGAGAGAGTTTGATGGAGGGCAGGAAATAGAGGCTATGATTCAAACTGCGATTGAAGAGTTTGACTTTAAAAATCCCGTAGCCAATATTAAATCTCTGATGCAGATTCGGGCTAAGCTTTCAGCACATGACCCCGAAGCTTTTTGGATCGCAGAAAAGGCGCAGAAATTGGATAGGTTGATTTTTCAGGTAATAGGTTTGAAAATGGAGTTTGTCACGAATCAGGAACTGGGCTTTGGGGGTGAGGACATCAAGGCAAACCTTGTAGTAAACAATCCTTCAGATGTTTTGATTACGGATGTTTCACTGCAGCTTTATGACACGTACTATTCTTCCGGGAAAAAGATAGCTGTCAAGAATGATCCGGTTGAAATTCCCGTTGAATTTCAACCGGATGTAAATGCTCCTGTTTCACAGCCTTATTGGCTGGAAAATCCTGTAATGGATGCGATCTACGATATAAGAGATCAGCAAATGATAGGTAAGCCTTTCAACGACATGAAAGTAGGAGGAGAGCTGTCTTTCAACATTGAAGGACAAGAGTTCAACATAGCAATTCCTTTGGAATACAAATACAATGATCAGGTCGATGGAGAAGTGAAGCAGCCATTTACGATTGTTCCGGAAATTGACTTGGAAGTATCCGATCAAAATGTGTTTCTTATTCCCGGAGTAGACCCTGTAGTCACAGTTACTGTCAATTTTCACGGTAAACTAAAAAAAGGTGAATTGTCTTTTGAAAATCTTCAAGATTCTGAATACGAAATGTTGGGAGTAGAAGATAACCTAACTCAGAGAAAGAGAATTTACCGAGTTTCATTCAAATTGGATAAAAATGAAAAGAGAGAAGTTGTCGCTCGATTCAGCACTTCTGAAGGCCAAGTTTTTGATCAGATTACCCATCGGATTTCATATAAGCATATCCCGAATCTCACCTATTTTTCTAAGGCTGCCATCAATTTGATTCAGGAAAACTGGAATGTTTCCAAAGCGAAAATCGGATACATCATGGGGGCTGGGGACGATGTGCCGGCGGTACTTTCATCTTTAGGGTATCAAGTTACAGAAATTACCGATTATTCTTTGGTAAATCTCTCTCAATACAAAAGTATCGTAGTGGGAATCAGAGCTTACAACACAAATTCAGCACTTGCCGCCAACGAAGAAAATCTAATGACGTATGTAGAAAACGGGGGTACGGTAGTGGTGCAGTACAACGTGAGTAGACCTCTTCTGATTAAAAATTTCGGGCCTTATCCATTTGCAATCAGCAGAGATCGGGTCACAGTAGAAAATTCTCCTTTTGAGGCTGATTGGGATCATCCCGTTCTGGCTGGTCCAAATAAGATAACGGAAGCTGATTTTGACGATTGGGTTCAGGAAAGAGGATTATATTTTGAATCAGATATCGCTCCGGAATATTCTACTCCACTTTCTTTCCAAGACCCGGGCGAAGAGCCTCTGAGAGGTTCATTGATTTATACCACCTATGGTGAAGGTACCTATATTTATACAGGAATCTCGTTCTTTAGAGAACTGCCTGCAGGAGTACCGGGAGCGACTAAACTATTTATCAATCTGATCGAACAGTAATTTTGGAGGAAAAACCTATACGTTGGAAATACCTGTATGCGGGATTGATGGCATGCCTTTTTTTACTTATGGCCTTTTTCTATTGGCTTAAAGTAGCCTACGCATGAGCACGCTGGATTGGATAGTTCTTTTTGGGACATTGGCACTTATAGCTACATACGGGGTCTATAAAACCTATGGAGCTAATAGTCTCGATTCTTATCTAAGGGGTAAAAACTCCATGAACTGGTGGTCAATTGGTTTGTCCATAATGGCCACTCAAGCCTCGGCAATTACATTTTTGAGCACACCCGGGCAGGCGTATGAAGACGGGATGAGGTTTATTCAGTTTTACTTTGGGTTGCCGCTGGCAATGATTATTATTTCGGTGGTTTTTATTCCGATTTATTATCGTTTGAAAGTTTATACCGCATATGAGTTCTTGGAAAATCGCTTTGATTTGAAAACAAGGACACTTGCGGCTTTACTCTTTATACTCCAGAGAGGTTTGGCAGCGGGAATTACCATCTATGCACCTGCGATTATTTTGTCCACCTTACTCGGATGGAATTTGACAGCTACAAATATCCTAATCGGCTCGGTGGTTATCCTGTATACAGTTTCTGGTGGTACAGAGGCTGTTTCCATCACACAAAAGCAGCAAATGGCCGTGATGATGGGCGGGATGATTCTGGCTGGAATTATTGTGATACAGATGCTTCCTATTTCCTTTCGGGAAGCCCTTCATGTAGCGGGAAAGATGGACAAGCTGAATATGATCAACTTGGAATTTGATATTTCGGATAGATACAATGTCTGGTCTGGAATGACTGCTGCGGTTTTTCTTTTCCTTTCGTATTTTGGCACGGATCAAAGCCAGGTACAGCGCTATCTTTCTGGGCAGACGCTTTCCCAGAGTAGGATGGGGTTGATTATGAATGGATTCTTGAAGATCCCCATGCAATTCATTATTCTCTTTATAGGCGTGATGGTGTTTGTTTTTTACCAGTTCTTTTTACCTCCCGTAGTGTTCAACACAGTACAAACGGATAAGCTACGTCAAAGCGAATATGCAGGTGAGTTGGAAGAGTTGGAAGCAGAATATGCGGTGAATTTTGAGGAAAGTAAAATTTATTACCTGGATATGTTGAAGGCAATAGATGCGGAGGATAAACGTGGAGAATCTGAAATTAGGGACAAACTGACCGGTTTAAAATCCATGCAAAACCGGATTAGAGATGATGTGAAAGAATTAATAGTGACCAATGACCCCTTGGCAGAGACTAGGGATACAGATTATGTGTTTATGCGCTTTGTGATGGATCATTTGCCCAAGGGAATTATAGGCTTACTCTTCGCTGTGATCTTTTCTGCCGCCATGTCCTCTACAGCGTCAGAATTGAATGCATTGGGATCTACAAGCACTGTAGATTTATATAAGCGATCCATTAAGAAAAATGCCAGTGATAAACATTACCTGAAATCATCTAAGTTATTTACAGCTTTTTGGGGTATAGGAGCTATTCTCTTTGCTACTTATGCGTCGCTGTTTGAAAACTTGATTCAGGCTGTTAATCTACTTGGTTCCTTGTTTTATGGGACGATTCTCGGAATATTCCTTGTTGCTTTTTTTATGAAATGGGTGAAGGGACAAGCAGTGTTTATTGCAGCTCTGCTTTCCCAAGCATTGGTTTTGTTTGTGCATTTCAGAAATGGAGATGTAGCGGACGGTAAGCTTTGGGATATAGGATTCTTATGGTATAACCCTATCGGCTGTTTGGCAGTAATGCTATTTGCGGCATTAATTCAGGCAGTGATTACCCCTGGGAAGACCAGTGTAGACTAACTAGGGCTTGAAAATCCCAATTTTGGGATTTTCTGATGTAGGAATTAAGTCCTATTGTGGACAATACCCTTGCACTTGCTGAAAAACCGTTCGCATGAAAAATGGGTTAATCATTCAAAATGATAGCTTTTGATCTTTTATTGGCGTGTCTCAGTATGCCCTAACTAATAGAAGCCTCCCAAATGGGGAGGCTTCTATTATATTTCCATCAGATTTTGACGGAAAACTAAACCAAAAGAATTTATTTCAAAGATTTGATCAATCGTTCATTCAAACCTACATAATCCGGATTTCCTGCTTCATCGGCCAAATTCATTGCTTTTTCGGCAGTTTCTACTGCAGTGGTTTTCTTGCCTAAAGCAGCTTCTATTTTAGCTTTCATGTGCATAGTCCAGTATTTCGGATCTTCTTCCACAGATTCATTGATCCAATTGTATGCCTGATTCATATCCTTACTGTTGGTGTAATAGTAGCTGGCAGCAGAGTAAAGTAAGCTAGGGTCTTTACTGTTTCCATCGATTACATAATCCTTGATTTGCGCCATCACAAGAGGATCTACTTCAGTTTCTATTCTGAAGCCCACACGGGTGTTTTCCCATTCCAATGATAGGTCAGATCCTGTATCAGTCATGTTGGCAAAGCTTATTTCGAAGGTTTCACTCTTTTTCTTGAGTTTTGTAGACTTGGCTTTAAAGCGAAGTACATCGTCACTTTGATCATATCCTATAGCTCCCCATAATTTGATGTTTTTGGAAAGGATCATCACCCACTCTGATTTGCCCGGAATAGAATAAAGTGCATACTGGCCTGCAGGAATAGATTTTCCATCTATCAGTACGTCTGTAGAGAAGGAAAGTACTGTGGCACCATTTGCACCGGTTCTCCAGACTTGTCCGTATGGAACCAGTTCTCCAAAAATTTTGCGCTCTTTCGTACTTGGTCTACTGTAATCCACAGTTACATCTGTCAAGCCCACTTTTTGGGCAATCTTTGCTGAAGGTGATGCTTGAGGCATTTGGATCTGCTGAGCAAAGGAGATTAGTGCGCACAGCAAAAAGGTTAAGGTGAAAGCAATCTTTTGTTTCATTGGGATAGAAGTTATAATTTGGATTAAAGTTTCTTAAGCGTAAAATTTGAAAGTATGTTTGGAAAAGTGCTGCAATTTTATGCTTTTTAAATAAAAATTATAAAGTATAATGCGCAATTTTTCACACGGCCTAAAAGGTTTACCATATTTTTTCATCCTCAGTGTATCACATCCGTATAGAATAGTATGAGTTTAGCAATTATAAGCCCCGGCAAGAACCCGGACGTTTGGATCAAAGAATTTAAAGCATTAGATCCTGATTTGGAAATTGAAATCTATCCTGAGATTACCAAACCTGATAAAGTCGAATATGTTTTTCTGTGGCAGCACCCTGAAGGCATGCTTTCAGATTTCCCAAATTTGAAGTTGATCAGCTCCATGGGAGCCGGCGTAGACCATATTCTTAGAGATAAGTCGATTCCTTCGTCCATACCAATTGTTCGTATAGTGGATGAAAAGCTAACTTTTTCTATGACCAACTATGTGATAATGGCTGTGTTGAATTTCCACAGGCAAACGGCTCGCTATCAAGTAAACCAAACAAAAAAAGTATGGGATATGAGCAACCCGGAATTGGATGTGACCGTGGGAGTGATGGGAGTGGGAGCATTGGGTAAAGATGTGATGGACAAGCTCAGCTACATGGGGTTTCATGTAGTGGGATTTGGATTTTCAGAAAAACCTAATTTTGAATATCCCTATTATTCTAAGGAAGGATTGGAGAAATTTTTAAAGGAGGTGAATGTGTTGGTCTGCTTGCTACCACTTACACCTGACACTGAGAATATTTTGAATACTG
This sequence comes from Algoriphagus sp. Y33, assembly GCF_014838715.1. NCBI lineage: Bacteria > Pseudomonadati > Bacteroidota > Cytophagia > Cytophagales > Cyclobacteriaceae > Algoriphagus > Algoriphagus sp. Y33. The sequence continues at coordinate 1,629,813 of NZ_CP061947.1, forward strand.
AGCTTTTTGAGAAATGCAACCCCTATACTTATCTCATCAATGTGGCCAGAGGTAAACATTTGGTAGAGGCTGATTTGATAAAAGCACTGGAAAATGGACAGTTGGCCGGTGCCATGTTGGATGTATATAAAGAGGAACCTTTACCAAAAGACCATCCTTTCTGGGAAAACAATAAAATATCGATGACTCCGCACATAGCGAGTGTGACAAATCCAAAGGCGGCTGCACCTCAAGTGATAGAAAACATCAAACGGATCAAGGAAAACAGAGAGCTTATTAATGTTGTTAATCGAAAAAGAGGTTACTAAAATACGCTATGGAACAGATTTTTAAAATATTGTGCCCAACGGATTTTTCTGAATGCTCTCTCAACGCTATTGAGTATGCAACCAGATTGGGTGAAAAGTACAAAGCTGATTTGATTCTTTTCCATGTGCTTAATCGGGAGGATTACAGAAAACTGTTTCCTTCAGATGCATCAGGCAAGTACCAGAATGAGTTTGTCTCCGAAAAGCTCGATAATTTGCAGCGAGCTGTTGTCAGGGAAGGCATACAGAATGGATTAAAAAGCTGTATTACGTCGGTGAAAGAAGGTAATATCGTCCGGGAGACCTTAGAATATGCGGCGGAAATAAATGCCGGCTTGATTGTGGTAGGAACCGAAGGGGTGAATGATTTCAGAGAAAATATCATAGGCTCACGAGCCAGTAGACTTGTGGAGCAATCAGATCATGACATTCTTGTCGTTCCCCGGAAAGTTTACTTCAAGGCTCCCCGCAAGCTTGTGTATGCCAGTGATTACTTGGAAGAGGATAAGCTTGCAATTCAAAAAGTCGTGGAAGTAGCCGGATTTTTTGATTCGGAGATTGATTTGGTTCATGTCACTACCAGTCAAAAAGCCCTGGATAAATCTCTTCACATGACTATGGTGGAAGAGATACGGCCTTTCATTAAGTATGATAAAGTCAATTATGTTCTGAAAACCTTCAGAGACGATATCGCACTGGGTCTTGAGAATTATCTGCAGACTGCCAAGGGTGATATGTTGATTACACTTAGTGAAAAGAAATCTTTCTTTGATCAGATTTTTTCGAAGAGCCTTTCAAAAAAAATGGCCTATTTTATCAACAAGCCGCTATGGGTGATTAAGTCTTTTTAAAGGGTAGTTTTTTTAACTGCAAAGTTCGCGGAGTTTTTGCGGATATACAATTTGGTTCTTCAGACCTGGATCTAACATAGTCTTCAGACTGCTATTCTTTTAAAATAGTGTAGAGGGTTAATTGCTGCCTCTGTTCATGCTTCACAAACAGGACGTCCAAACTGCCTTTTTTTACCATAAAGTAACAAAAAAATCAAAGTCCAAAATAGCAAGGATAACTGCAGATGAATGATCGCTCTTGTATGTTTGCTATGCTTCTCCTATGTTAGCAAAAGTATAAAAAAGCACCTCTTTAACTGATTATATTTATTGTAAAGTGGTGGGGGATGAGAGCCTATATGTGACTAAATAATCTCAAGATATATTCGCACATAGATATTGCCTCATCCTCTTCTTTCTCTTGGAGTTTAAACAGAATGTAAAGCGTGCCGGTAAGCTTTTTTGCGTTTGGTAACAGCTTGAATGTCGACAAGGAGACAAAACGGAAGGGAGACATCCACTTTCACTTTCTTTAGTTCTAACCATTTATTTTATGAATGTGATCAAACAAACCGTTGGAGTAGATGTAGCCCAGAAGGAATTGGTCTGTGTAGTTGGGGTCCTTCTTGATGATTTTAGTGTATCTCTGAAAGCCAGAAAAGCGTTCGCAAACAACATGTCAGGATTTAAGGCTTTTCTCAAGTGGGCAAAGTCATTTACCGAAGCATCCCTAGACCTAACAGCAGTATTAGAAGCAACGGGAGTTTACCATGAGAAATTCGTCCACTGGTTGGTGGGACAAGAGCAGCAGGTTGCCATCGTTCTGCCCAACAAAATCAGTAATTACATGCGGACGTTATCCATCAAGACCATTACAGACAATACCGCCGCTGAAGCCATCGCCCAGTTTGGTCTTGAAAGTAAACTAGAGACCTGGACTCCACCAAAACCCATCTTTAGAAAACTTAAACAGCTTACCCGGGAAAGAGACCAGACCGTCTGTGAAAGGGTTGTTGTCGCCAATCAACTGCATGCCGAAAATGCAGAGGCTTTTTCGAATGCCAATAGCCTAAAACGACTAAAGGCCCGAAAAGCATTACTTCATAAACAGGAAAAGGAAATCAAGAAGGAAATCCATTTATTGGTTAAGTCCGATCCAAATCTGGAGGAGAACATCAGTTATATGACTTCAATTCCAGGTGTGGGGGAATTAACAGCAGTAATTGCTTTAGCAGAAACAAACGGGTTTGAGCTGGTCATGAACAAACGGCAGCTAGTCAGCTACGCAGGCTTGGATATAAGAGAAAAACAGTCCGGAACTTCCGTCAAAGGGAAACCCAAAATCTCTAAAAAAGGAAATAGACACCTTCGCAAATCAGTGCATTTACCAGCTCTCTGTGCCATCAAGAATTGTTCGTTATACAAGAATAACTTTGCGAGACTAGTCGGAAGACACGGTATAAAAATGAAAGCTGTCGTGGCTGTTCAGCGAAAAATCCTAGAGTTGATGTACATCCTGTATAAAACCAAAACAGTCTTTGAGCTGGAGTATGAACTAAAAAAGGAGCAACAACCTGATGCTGCTACTCCTTTAACAGTCTAGCTTATGCTGACTTGGAAATTAAATTTAAGAAAATATCGATTTCTAATAGGGTTTTAACACAGAATCTATATGGTTATATGCTTTTTCACCACATAGATTCTATAGGTTTTTTTTCGCTCAGATCACTTCTTATTTCAAATCTCAGATCTAACTTGTTCAAAGGTATGAGTCTTCTGACTTGATCATAGTGTCGTGTCAAGCCTAAACCAACGAGTAATCCGGGGTGTCTTTTGGACTATCTTTGCGTTACAAAAAGCCTCAAATAGCTACGGCTATGCTCGTTTTTCGTGCCTTGATCTAGTCCAAAATACCCTACCGCCTTACCCGTCATTTAAGCATTGGCATGACACTAGTATAATGCAGGCTTCAGACTGCCCAAGACCAAAAAGTATTGTTTAAACTATGATTTCTTAAGTTTTTACTCACTCTTTTTTTTGCCAAACACCCCTTTTAAATAATCAGCAAATTCTTTACGTGTCTTTGCATTTGTGAACATAGAACCCAACGTATTTAAGAAATGGTTAAATGACATTTCGTTCTTTTGAGCTGGGGCTGTAGGTTTTTCAATTGATTTTTGACCAACTTTAGGTAAGTCAGAACCTTCTTCAGATGGTTTTGGACTTGGTGTAGATGTTTCTTTTGGCTTATAGCCCACTAGATCATCGGCCTTCTCGAAACTTTTCTTTGATTTTTCCTTGTAACCTAGTTTCTCCTCCACAAGTCCCATATTATTGTGTGAGACTGCATCTTCGGGATCCAGCTCAATGGCTTTCTGATAATCTACAATTGCGCCCTTCAGGTCGCCGATTCGATCTTTTAAATATGCCCGGCTGCTGTAGCGGTAAGGATTTTTTGGATCCAGATTTGCCGCACGGTCTAGCTCAGTAAGGGCTTCTTCATTTCTCGCGAGCAGGTGCAAGACCACCGCCCTGTCAGAGATAAAATCTGTATTGTATGGTTCCAGCGATGTAATCAAGTCAAACTCTACCAAGGCTTCCCCTGTTCTCCCAAGTCTGGAAAGTATTCTGCCACGATTAAGATGCAGCTGCGTATGGTTTGGAGTAGCTTTTACCAATTCATCAAAAATGGCCAAAGCCTCCTCAAATTTCCCTGATTTATATAATTCAATTCCTTTTTCGAAGCTCATAATCTATTTTTTTTAACCACAAAGGTCACGCAAAGGGACGCTGTGCATATTTTAACCACAAGTTTATGTGGGTAATGATTGCTAGTTCTGTTTTAGTTTTCACTTTTGCCGGGACACGCAATCTACAGATAGGGTTTATTAAGCATGACGTTTTACAACATCTTTAGGTGAACCCCTGTTTTAGTAACCGCAAAGTGTACGGAGGTTAACGCAGAGGGCTCAAATTTTTTCTTAAGGCTAGTTCAAGGTCTTCAGACTTGGACTTTTAATAATGACGTCTCCTGACCGGTCGATAAAAGCTGTTACTCTTACAAAGACAAAGTTAAGACCAGAATAGTTTAACAAAGAATCTTTCCCCTGTTTTTGCAGGCAAATGAATAGGCCTGTTATCTTTAAGGTCTGAGATTACCTAGAATTATGCCCCAACAACCACAAGCTGTACTTAAGGATCTGAAAGCTAAAAAGTTTGCTCCCATATACTTTTTGGATGGGGAGGAACCTTTCTTTATTGATCAGATCACGGATTTCATAGAGAAAAATGCAATAGCCGAACATGAGCGTGGGTTTAATCAAGTAATCCTGTATGGAAAAGATTCAAATGTAGGTCTGATTCTCAATAATGCGAGGAAATTCCCAATGATGGCCGACCGGCAGGTGGTGATAGTCAAAGAAGCCCAAAGTCTCACAGATTTGGGAAAAGAGGATATGCAAAAACTCCTTATCAGCTACGTGCAAAATCCCCTTCCAAGTACCATTTTGGTTTTCGCCCATAAATACAAAAAGCTGGACGGAAGAAGTGCCCTTTATAAAGAGTTGGATAAGAAAACGGTTTATGTGCGCTCCGAGAAGGTTAAAGATTACAAGCTTACTGATTGGATAGAGGGGTTTATTAAGGAGACTGAGCATTCAATAGATTCACGTGCAGCTCAGCTTTTATCTGATTCTATCGGAAATAATCTGGAAGTGCTTTCAAATGAAATAGGTAAAATGCTTATCAATTTTCGGGAACCGACGAAAATTACTTCTGAGCATATTTCTAAGTACATAGGCATCAATAAGGATTACAATAATTTTGAATTCCTGAAAGCAATTGGTTTCAAAGATGTGGTGAAAGCAAATCAGATAATCCATTATTTCATCCAGAATCCCAAGGCAAACCCTGTGATTCCCATGTTTTCGTTGATGTTCAACTACTTTACCAGAATTGCTTTGATCCATCAGGCGAAAAAATCTGGAGCAAACGAGCAGCAGCTGGCTAGTCTTTTGGGGTTGCCTCCATTTGTAGTCAAAGAATACATGGTAGCGTCCAGAAACTATAATTTGGGCAAGGTAATTGATGTGTTCGGATACATCAAAGAGGCTGATCTTCGTTTCAAGGGAGTTGACTCCGGAAGTCTGAGCGAAGCAGAAAACCTCCGAGAGCTTGTTTACAAGATTTTGCATTGATTACCTAATCCACTTTATGAAATCGAGCTTGTCGAAGGCAGAAAGGCATGATCCCGTACCTAAGTTATCACCGAGTGGGATGATTATTAATCAAGCGACCCGCCTGCCTGCAGCCGGGGAATCCCGATTTCCGGGACAGGTAATGACCGCTGAAAGACAAATTATAGACACATGAAATATCACCTTGTGCTCCTGGCGGGCCTTGGACTTAGTTTAGAGGCATATTCTCAATCTACCCTCTATCAGACCAGTCCCCAACAGAAGCTAGATCACAATCTGGCTCTTTTTGACAAGCAGCTTTTTTCTGCAAGTATCTATGACAATACAAGACTTCTGGAAGAGTCTGTAAATTCAGGGCAGGCAAAAGCGGCGGAATTGAACAGGGCTATGGCAGCACTGCAGCTGGAAAGCCCCGATGGTGCCGGCTTAATGAAAAAGTATATTTATGACCATGGAAATGATCCTTCCGTGACTACTGCGGGTTTGTATCTGGGAGATCATTTTTTCTTCAAAAGAAATTTTGCGGAGGCAATAGAGAGCTACGAATTGGTCGACGCAAAGAAGTTGCCTGCGGCTGATCAGGCCGAAGTGTTGTTCAAGCAGGGATATGCCCATTTTCAGATGAACCAATATGCTCAAGCCGCAACTTTTTTCGATGCGGGTAAAGCGCTAAACCAGCAGGCGAGTTTTGATTCTTATTATTATAGCGGCTTCATTGCAATGGAAAATGGCAACACTTCCAAAGCCATTTCAGATCTTCAGACTGCATCCCAATCCCCCTACTATGCAGATAAGGTTCCATATCTATTGGCAGCTCTTTACTACAAGCAGGGAAATTATGATCAACTGATCAGCTTTGCCGAACCGAAACTGACAAGTGGGCAAAATCTAGAGAAAAAAGAAATAATTTATTTGTACTTAGCTGAGGCATATTATGCCAAAAAGAACTTCCCTAAAGCTGCTGAAAACTACGATGCTTTCATCAACTCCCGCAAGGGGGAGTTAGGGAGAGAGGAAATCTATAAAGCCGGGATCGCTCAGTTTGAAATCAAAAACTATCAACGGGCTACCGATTACCTGAAAGTATCTGCATCGGCGACTGATGAAATAGGACAGGCTTCCAGTTACTATCTTGCCCAGGCATACCTTAAGCTTGAAAATTATCAATTTGCTTCTACAAGTTTTCAGTCAGCAGCCAAATCTGATTTTAACATGGCGATTAAGGAAGAATCCATATTCAACTATGCCAAAGTAAATCTCCAGAAAGGCAGTTTCCAATCTGCGATCACCGCTTTGGATGAATATGTAGCTAACTATCCTTCTGGAAAATATAGGACTGAAGCTGAGAATTTACTCTCAGAAGCACTTGTAAATACCAACGATTACCTCCGGGCCATAGAGCAGATGGATAAGATATCCAATAAATCTCCGCGAATCCGGGAAGCTTATCAGAAAGTAGCTTTTTATCAGGCGATGGTTTATTACCGCGATCAAAAGTGGAATCCAGCACTGGCTTACCTTGATAAATCACTGCAATATCCGGTAGATAAAGGTATGGTTTTGGATTCTCACTTCTGGAAAGGAGAGATCAATTCTGCAGCAGATAATTTGCCCCAGGCAATTAAATCCTACGAATCGGTGATTAATCAGCGTCCATCCGGTGCAAACGGCACAGTCGCCAAAACCCATTATGGACTTGGCTATGCTTATTTCAACTCGCAGCAATATTCAAAAGCTGAGGAGCAGTTCAGAAAATTCACAGAGAACAGACAGATTATTGCCAACAAGCAGCAATACGACGATGCGATTTTGAGATTGGGGGATTGTCACTACGTACAGAAGAGATTTGGAGAAGCAGCCACTACTTTTCAGCGGGCGATCAATGAAGGGAATTCGGGAGCGGATTATGCTTACTATCGATTGGCAGTAGTACAGAATTTTCAGTCTAGGAATCAGGAAGCCTTGGGACAGTTGGATGTGTTGATTTCCCGCTATCCGGGCAGTTTGTATTTGGAAGATGCGCTTTATCAGCGTGGACAGATCTATATGGAGGAGACCAGCTACAAGGCAGCCTCTGTTTCTTTCACTGATTTGCTGAGCACTAAACCAAATAGTCCATTTGTGCCCTATGCTTTGGAAGGTAGAGCCGTGGCAAATTTTTCACTTCAGAATTACGAGCAGACCATCCAAGATTACAGTACGATCTTGAATAATCACCCAAATGCCCAAAACGCAGAAACTGCGCTAAAAGGACTTCAGGAAACGCTCGCTCTTCAGGGAAGATCAGGCGAGTTTTCTGACTATCTAAGCAAATACAAAGGGGCTAATCCAAGTAATGGAAGTGTACAGTCTCTTGAATTTGAAGCAGCAAAAGGAGCGTTTTTCGACAAAAATTATTCACAGGCAGTTAGAAGCTTCGAAAATTATCTGAAAAGCTATCCTCAATCAGCTCAGCGGGCTGATGCACTGTATTTCTTGGGAGACAGCTATATGCAGCTTGGCGATACTGATAAGGCATTGGCACAGTTCAAGACTCTAGAAAGAGAGCCTGCTTCTCCTCAGCGAATCCGTGCTATGCAGAAACTGGGTATGATAGAATTGGAAAGAGGAAACTATGCGCAGGCAATTCCATACTTGGAGACTTCTGTTCAAAATGCCCGTAGCAAGCCTGAGGAAGCAGAGGCTATTCAGGGATTGATGGTTGCCAACTTTGAAACGAAGAACTACCAACAGGCAATTACACAGGCAGAGCGCTTATCCAAGCTGGACGGAGTGATCCCTGAAACGTCTCCCAAAGCTTTGCTTATCAAAGCAAAATCTCAGCGTGAATTGAATCAGAAGCCACTGTCTGAATTGACGTTGACGGCTTTGGTGAACGATTACAAGACAGAGCAGGGGGCTGAAGGGCTTTATTTATTGGCATTCGCTTTACAGGAAAAGGGTGAAGTGACAGAATCCAACGAGTTAATATTTGATCAGTCGGGTCCATTTGTCAATTATGATTATTGGTATGGAAGAATCTTTTTGCTGCTGGCGGATAATTATGTGAAGAGCGGGGAGGAGTTTCAGGCGAAAGCAACCTTGGAATCTATAGTAGAAAATTCTACAAATGCTGAAATCAAAGAAATGGCTCAATCCAAACTTCAAACGCTTAATTAAACCATGAAAAAGCTAGCGAAAACTATCCTTTTGACAGGAATTATCGGTTTGACATCCGGATGGGGCATGGCACAGACCCAGCAAAGAGGCGCAGTGACTGATCAGGAATTTGTGATCCGTAAAGACCGGGTACTCACTGTGCCTGTTCAGCCAAGAATGTATGAAAAATTACCAGTATTGCCGAAACCGACGGGTTTAAGTGAATATAATTACTTGGTGACAAGCTATCCTTTGAATCTTAAACCTTTGGATCTGAAAGCTGAACCTTCCCAGAAAGTTTATACACCTAAACGTTTGGATTTATATCCAGGCTACATACGTGCTGGCTACGGAAATTTTTCTTCTCCGCTGTTGGAGGCCAGATACATGGGGACGGATATCGCCGATTTCAATTACTCATTCCAGCTCAATCACCAGAGTTTTGGAAAAGGTCCTGTGTTGCAAGAAGAGTCCAAGGAATCCCATACTGATTTAGGATTTGATGGCAGTTACTTTACAGACTTTTTCGAAGTGTTCGGTGGGCTCAGTTGGAATCAGGATAGTTATCAGTTCTATGGGCAGGATCCCAATCAACTTACGGATGAAAATGGTCGGTTTGTAGGGTTTGACGGAAATGTGCTTCAAGCCGTTGAGGTGAAAGCAGGTATTCGGGAACTTGAAAAGGTAGGCCCTTTTTCCTACGAAGGCCAATTGAGTTTTAGGAACTTCACAGATAGCTATATGGTCAAGGAGAACCAGATCGGGGTAGCAGCAAGTGGAACCTTCAGGCCTACTGATGATTGGGCTGGGAAGGTAGGTTTGTCTTATTTTTCCACCAGTCCTGAAGATGTGAATTATTCGTTGAAGAGGACGTATTTTGCTATCCGTCCTACGATTTCATACAAGTACGAGGCGTTTAATTTCACAGCAGGAGTAAACCTTGTTTCTGAGAATGATTCACTGGAGAATAAATCAAGTGATTTTCATGTGTTTCCCGTGCTGAAAGCTAATTACCGGTTCGCTGAAGAGTTTGGCTTTTTCGCCGAATTATCCGGAGATGTACAGCGAAATACCTACTACAGTTTTGTGAATGAAAATCCTTTTTTGGGACCAAGTGAGCAATTGCTCAATACGGTTCAGAATTACAAAATCGAAGCAGGTATCGAAGGCCAGTTTCAAGGTGCATTCAGTTATAGAGGAGCAGTCAATGTGAGTCGCTATAATCAGATGCATTTCTTTGTGAATAATTACTCAAACAATCTGGTAACATCCGATTCAGCAAGGTTTAGCCTAGTATATGATGATAAGACCACGGTTTATAATATCAATGCAGAACTTGGGTACAAATTTTCTGATATTTATTCTCTCAATGGAAGACTGGATCTGTATCAGTACGATCTGGGCACGCAAGTTGAACCTTGGAATAGACCCATCTGGGAATTGAGAGTCAATAATCAGGTAACTCCAATTGAGCGATTGATCGTGCAGGCAAATTTGAATTTGATGGGAGGGATAAAAGCCCGTGGGGCTGACTTGAGTGACACATCAGATTCGGGGCCTTACGATGTGGTTAAATTGAAGACAATCGCTGATTTGCAGTTGAAAGCGGATTATGGGATCACTGATCGGATCTCGATTTTTGCCGAAGGCAATAATATCCTGAACGGTAAAAATATGCGTTGGCTGAATTATCCCGTAAGAGGAATCCAGTTTGTCGGAGGAGCGTCCTTTAAATTCTAAGATGATTGAAGCTTTGGGTTGGGGTTTAGACTCAATTCATTTAGTTTCGTAACATTCCCTGAAAACAATGACCGGTAAAATCACAGATAATAGGCACTGGACTGATCCTAAAGATTACGGGCTTCCCTATGTGGAAGTTGTCCCTTTGGCACAGGCAGAAGTTCCGAAGAAAGAGGTGGGAAAAGTAGGTCCTATAGACGTATCGGAAATTAAGAAGAGAACCATACAGGAAGCAAAATCTCCTATGGCTCAACCCGTAAAGAACCTTGGATCTGAATATAAAATTGAGAAAAAGAAATCCAACAATTCTTGGATATGGATTGCTGCGGTTTTGGCACTGGCTGTAGTTGGAGTGATTGTTTGGCAAATGAATAAGTCTGTAGTTCCAACCTCTCTTTCGGCTGAGCTTGTTTCAGAATCTGCGGAAGATTTGGCTAGCGAGAATGATGATAATGGGGCTGTCAATTCTATCGTAAGCGAAGAAATGAAAGAGATTGATAATCAGTATGAAGAGTTGGATTCTATGAGTTCTGCTTTACCCGCTTCTGAATCGGCCCAAACCGGTACAACTATTGTACCTAAGGAGTCTGGAACTTTGGTGAGGGTAACGGAAAAAGCTGAACGTCCTCAATTCTATATTATAGTAGGAAGTCTTCCCAATGAGGCTATGGCTTTGAAGGAAGTTTCCAAGTATACAAACAGGGCTGAGACCGTTTACTTGATTTTGCCATACGAAGATGTTACTAATTATCGTTTGGCTATAGGGACTTCAGAAGGCTGGACGGCTATCAATGAAGAGCTGGCTCGGGTCAAAGACCAGTACTCAGAGGATTTATGGATTTTGAAATATTAATATGATTTTACTTCAAACGCTCTCTACAGATACTCTTTCTGCAGCAGACAGCCTGGCGATGGGTGCCACCAAGGACACTATTGGTCTTCTGGATCTTTTGATCAAAGGCGGCTACATGATGGTTCCGCTTTACCTATTGTTTATTCTGGCGATTTTTATCTTTGTAGAGCGTTTACTTACGCTCAATAAAGCCTCTAAAACCTCAGCACATCTGATGGATCAGGTAAAAGTACTGGTTCAGAGTGGTCAAACGGAAAAAGCAAAAATCCTCTGTGCAGGTGAGCATACTCCTGTTGCCAATATGATTGCTAAAGGAATTGAGCGCATAGGGTCTCCATTAAAAAATATAGAAGTAGCTATCGAAAATGTAGGCAAAATAGAGATTTATAAGTTGGAGAAAAACTTGAATCTTCTCGCTACAGTATCCGGTGCAGCTCCAATGATTGGTTTCTTGGGAACTGTTGCCGGTATGATTCAAGCCTTTATTGCCATAGCTCAAGAAGAGGGTATGGTCTCACCGAAGCTACTATCAGAAGGTATTTATGAAGCGATGATCACTACTGCTGCAGGATTGGTAGTAGGTATTATTGCTTACTTGGGATATAATTTTCTGGTATCGAAGGTGTCCAAGCTTGTTCACAACATGGAATATTCTTCGATAGAATTTATTGACTTGCTACAAGATTGATACTATGGGACTTCAGGCTAAAAATAAAGTTGATCCGGCATTCAGCATGTCATCCATGACAGATATTATATTTCTGTTATTAATCTTTTTTATGCTTACTTCTTCCTTCATTACCCCTTCGGGATTGCCTGTGAATTTACCTTCGAGCGAAACTTCAGATATCGTGATGCAGGAAGTTACCGTTACAGTGACTAAGGATCTTAAGTATTCTGTAAATGATAGGATCGTCCCAAGGGAACAAATCAAAGGAGAATTGACTTCTTTACTTAAGGACAAGAAAAGTCAGGTCGTGCTGCATATTGACAAGGATGTCCCAGTGGAGTATTTGGTGGAGATCGGAGGCATTGCAGCAGGATTGGAAGCAAATGTTTCTATCGCAACAAAACCATTCTAGAAAGAAATGGAATACTGGAACGCAGATAAAATAGAGAACGAAAGCAAGAAAAAATCGTGGATAATCACCATTATCTTCAACGTGTTGCTTTTGATTGCGCTCTATTTTATTGTGGTATGGAAGCAGCCCGTTCCGCCTTTGCCTACCTTCGGTCTGGAACTTAATCTTGGTTTTACACCGACTGGTTCCGGTGAACGGAATAGCCCTAACGCTCCCTCAGAAGTGCCTACACCGGTAGTAGAAGCAGCCGCTCCCGGAGAAATAGCCCCGGAAGTGAGTAAGCCAGCCACTCCGGCACCAAGCCCGAAAACAGAGACAGCTAAGCCTGCCGCACAACCCAAACCATCAGTAAACAAAGCTGTAACTACCAAACCATCGCCTATCAGAGGCGAGGAAAAGGCTACTGAGCAAACCAAAAAGCCTGAACCTGTAAAGCAAGAAGCTGCAAAGCCTGTGGAAACCCCGGCGAAAGCAGAAGAGAAAGAAACGGTGCAAAAAGCTCCTGAAAAACCAAAAATTGATCAGAGAGCCATCTTTGGTGCAGGAGGGACTTCGGGAAAAGGAACTACACCTGCCTCCGGCGGAGCTCAGGGAACGTCAAAAGAAAAAGGTGATGAAGGCGATCCGAAAGGAACCGTAGATGGAAGAGCCATTATGGGAGTAGGTTCCGGAAAAGGTGCCAATTCAGGTGATGGGTATAGCTTAGATCTTGCTGGATGGGACTTTGCTCAGCGTCCGAATATCAATGACAGAGTTTCCACCCGAAACGGTAGAATTGTTTTTAAGATCACCATTGACGATATGGGAAGAGTGGTACAGGCAGTTCCTTTGGAATATAATGTCTCAAATGATGTGCTGGCTTATTATCGTCAGGTAGTAAACCAGATATCATTTAAAAAACAAGGTGGTGCGGCTGCTGAGTTTTCTACCGGTAAAATCACATTTGTCGTTAAGGTAGATTAGGAAATGGATTACCAGGAGACGCTGGATTATTTGTTTAATTCCCTTCCCATGTTCCAGCGGGTGGGGGCCTCGGCTTTCAGAAAGGATCTACGAAGCACTATTTTGCTCTGTGACCACCTAGGCAATCCCGAGCACAAATTCAAGTCAATCCATGTGGCAGGCACAAATGGGAAAGGAAGTTCCTCCCACAGTCTGGCAGCTATTTTTCAGAGTGCAGGCTATAAAACCGGGCTTTATACCTCTCCCCATCTCAAGTCTTTTACTGAAAGAATAAGAATTAATGGACTGGAAATAAGTCCTGACTTAGTCGTTCAGTTCGTGGAAGAAAACAAAAGCTTTCTGGATGAACTGAAGCCTAGTTTTTTTGAGATGACAGTGGGCATGGCTTTCTGGCATTTTGCACAGAAGGAAGTAGACATTGCTATCGTAGAAGTAGGTATGGGTGGGAATTTCGATAGCACCAATGTGATCACTCCTGAGCTTTCTTTGATCACTAATATTGGCTTTGATCATGTACAGTTTCTTGGGGTTACTTTGCCGTTGATTGCGGGAGAAAAAGCAGGAATTATCAAGGGAAATATTCCTGTGGTGATCAGCGAAACTCATGAGGAAACCAGTGCCGTTTTTATTGAGAAGGCCAAAAAGATGAATGCCCCAATCACTTTTGCAGATGAAAATTGGAAAGCCTATAAAGAAGCTGAGGAAGATGGAAAGACGAATTATACTATTCAAGCTAGTGGTGAATTAAAATGGTCTGTGAAGACACAGACCACGACAGCAAGTGATAAAACGCTAGATTCTAAAGTTGGTTTTAACCGGTTTGTGAAGTCACAAACCGGGGCACTACAAGGTTTTTTTTTCCAACTGACTTTCGGGCTGAACGGAAATTATCAGAAATATAACCTTCCTGGTATTTTGGAATCAATCGTTCAAATGCGGAAAATGGGATGGAATTTGCCGGACGAAGCTGTATTGGAAGGATTGAAAAATGTCACCGAACTTACCGGTTTGAAAGGTAGATGGCAGATGCTCTCTTCTCATCCCACGGTCATCTGCGATACCGGGCATAATGAAGCAGGCTTTAGTGAGATACTTTCCCAATTGGATACCTATACGTTTTCTAAGCTTTGGTTTGTATTGGGAATGGTTCAGGATAAGGATATTTCCAAGGTGCTTTCCATGCTTCCAAGCTCTGCGACTTATGTTTTTTGTGAAGCTAAACTCCCAAGAGCTTTACCTGCCGTTCAATTGGCAGAAAAAGCACATTTTTTCAATTTGAAAAGTGAAGTAATTCCGGATGTAAACGAAGCCTTAGCATTTGCTAGAAAAAATGCAGACAAAGATGACTTGATTTTTGTGGGAGGGAGTACTTTTGTAGTTGCAGAAATCGAAGAGCTTTAGATGAGTAGAAAGAAACTGGTTCGCTTCCAAGACAACGAGGCGAACCCAAATGTTATTCAGGCCGGAAAGGCAATTTTTGAAACAATCAAGGGAAACTGGAAGGAACTACAGTTTCAGAATCCAAATCCCATTGTCGTGGAGTTAGCTTGCGGGAGAGGAGAGTTCACTGTTGGTTTAGCGCGTAATTTTCCCAATCAGAACTTTATAGGTGTAGATATCAAAGGAAGTAGGATCTGGAAGGGAAGTTCAACAGCCACTGCTGAAGGTATTCACAATGTGGCATTCCTTAGGACACAGATTGAACTTCTGGACAAGTACTTTGCGGCGGATGAAATTTCGGCACTATGGATTACATTTCCTGATCCCTTCCCGAGGGACGGGGATGAAAAGCGAAGACTAACCTCACCGCGCTTTTTGGATATGTATAAGTCCATGTTGGAGAAAGATGGCTTTTTACACTTTAAGACAGACAACACTGAGCTGTTCAATTATTCTCTTGAACTTTTCCAAAGTAGGGAAGATATCGAAGTAATCGGCTTCACCCATGATTTCTATCAAAGCGAATGGAAAGATGACCACTTTGGGATACAAACCCGCTACGAAAAGATGTTTTCTGACAAGGGTGAAAAAATCAAGTACCTTAAATGCAGGTTTATTTGAGGTTATTTGATTTATTTCCCGCAGATGATCGCAGATCGGCGGAGATTTGGGCTAATGACTCGGTTGAATCTAAGTTAATGGCAATTAAAAAAATCTGCGATTATCAGCGATCCTTTTCAGCGTAGATCAGCGGGAAGCATACTAAAAGCAATCTGCCATTGAACCTTAGAACCTACATTCATTTGGATACACGAAATATCATATTGAATTATGAGCAAAAAGAAGCACTTGGTAGTTCTCAGCGGTGCAGGCATCTCTGCAGAGAGTGGAATCAAAACTTTTAGGGATTCCGGAGGGCTTTGGGAAGGTCATGACGTAATGGAAGTGGCTTCCCCGGAGGGATGGAATCGAAATCGACGACTTGTCCAGAATTTTTATAATCAACGGAGAAAGCAATTGCTCGAATGCGAACCTAATCAGGCACATCTGATTTTAGCTGAGTTGGAGAAGGAATATGAGGTATCCATCATCACGCAAAACGTGGACGATCTGCATGAGCGTGCAGGTTCCACACGGGTTATTCATCTCCACGGAGAACTTAAAAAAGCTCAGAGCACCGTGGATCCCCGGTTGGTTTATGAGTTGGACCATTGGGAAATCAAAGAGGGGGATAGATGCGAGAGAGGAAGTCAGCTGCGCCCTTATATCGTATGGTTTGGTGAGCAAGTTCCAATGATGGAAAAAGCGAGTGAAATCGTTGCTTCAGCTGATATTTTCGTAGTGGTCGGGACTTCCCTTCAGGTCTATCCTGCTGCTAGTTTAATTGAAGATGTTGTTACTGAAACCACCATTTATGTAATTGATCCAAAAAATCCAACAATAAATTTCAGACGAAATGTGGTCAGTATACGGGAAAACGCCACTATTGGAATGAAGACTTTGGAGAAAGTGTTAAAGTCTGGAATTTAATTTTTGTTCAGCAGGGAAAAGCCATAAATTGAAGGATAAATTTTCATTTATGGCACCCAAAAAGAACTCTTGGCCGGTATTTCAGTTCGAGGAGAATAAAGACACCATCTATCTCTTACACCAGTGGACGCAGATAGTGGGGAAAGTACGGCTCAAAAAATCTCCATGGCAGAATCACTCCTGGCATGTCTCGCTGTATGTGGATACTCAAGGATTGACTACGGGCAGTATTCCTTATGATGGAGGTGTTTTTAATATTCATTTTGATTTCATTCATCACGAATTGAGAATAAAAACCAGTAATGGTACTCAGGATCGCTTTGCATTGGGTGGACAAACGGTAGCCAGTTTCTATGAGCAATTGATGGAGAAGCTGCGTTTTTTGGGGATTCAGGTGAAGATCAACGAGATTCCCAATGAGATTCCTGATCCTATACCTTTTTCAAAGAACAAAAACCGAATTATGTATCAGGCCAATGCAGCACAAAGTTTATGGAAAGTATTGGTTCAAATTCAAAATGTGTTTGGAGTTTTTAGAACCAAATTCACCGGAAAGAGCAGCCCAATTCACTTCTTTTGGGGATCTTTTGATTTGGCTTATACGCGCTTTTCAGGGAATAGAGCACCGGAATTTTCAGGTCAAGTTCCAAATATACCACCTGTGGTAATGCAGGAAGCATATTCACATGAAGTGTTTAGTGTGGGGTTTTGGCCGGGAAGCGAGGCTTTTAAAACGCCGGTTTTCTATGCGTATTGCTATCCCAATTATCCGGGTTTTCAGAATGCGGAAGTTTCTCCCAATAAAGCTTACTGGAATAAGGATATGGGAGAGTTTATGCTAGCTTATGATGAAGTTCGTAAATCACCGGATCCAAGTGAGATGCTGATCGAGTTTCTGCAAAGTACTTATGAAGCCGCTGCTGAGGCGGGAAATTGGGATCGTAAAAACCTTGATTGTGATTTCTCGCACTTGAATAATAAGTAAGCAAAGTGCATATATTTCTGAGTCTTTGACACAGGGAAACCGCTTTTAACTTTCTTGATAGAAATAATGCCACCCCATCGGGGTTATTATACCGCGTAAAGACGTTTTAAGCTATACTCTTATTATTTTCCGGCACGGCAAGATCTTTGGGATTTAAAAACCTGAAATTCTGAGATAGCTATAGAAAATATTGGGTTTTGGTTTCAGTTAAATCCCAAAGAACCTGTCCCGGAAATCGGGAGGTGACAAAAATTTTAAATGCGATTTCCCCGGTCTTTGGCGGCAAAACCTTGTTTTCGAAGAATTATCATAATATACCAAACCCAACTTGACTAAAATTTTCCCATGAATAAGAAAATCAAAATCATACTGGCAGTTTTGGTTTTCTGGATGGCTCTATTTATAACTTGGGAGTGGTGGCAAAGCTTTCCTGTAGTACGCCTTAACCCCACTTTGAAAGTTACATCTAAAAAAGAAGGGATTGATTCTATACTGCGTCAGGCCATGTCCACCTATTTCTTGCCTGGAGTATCAGTAGCAATAGTCAGGAATGATACTGCTTTCTATTTGGACGCTTTTGGGTATGAAAATCTCCGAACCAAAAATCTTCTGACCGTGACCAGTAAAATCCCAGTTGCTTCGGTTTCGAAAATATTTTCAGCTTTGGGATTGGCAAGTATTTTACAAGATAAGGGCATAGATGCCAATGATTCTTTACACTCGCTTGATTTAGGAGAAAAGTTTAATTCTTCTTCACTTGCCACGATTCGATTCCAAGATCTGTTGTCTCACCAATCCGGTATTCGGGACAAAAATTTCTACGAACTCATTTTATCTTCACCAAAATCCCAAGTCCTGAATGTATGGGGAGAGGAGTTTTTGAATGATCCTTCCGACTACCTCAATGATACAATAAGCTACACTTACTCGGATTCTAATTATGATTTCTTGGGTTTTGTACTCGGTCAATCTGAAAAATTAGATTTTGATTCCCTTATTTATAGCAGCGTATTTATGGCTTCAGGTATGACGAATTCTAATTATTTGACAAACAGCAGTACAATTGAGGTGGAAGGGTATCAGAAAACTTTCATTTGGAAGAGAATTGCGTCAAAGCAGGTCAAGTTTCCAGTCCTCCCTTCCCCTTCTTCAGGTTTGGTCACGACTACCACAGATATGGGCAAGGCTATGATTCATTTGCTAAGAGGTGATAAGGGAGCGTACCATCAAGCACTTGACTGGCTTAAGAGTGCTAGAAACGATGTGCCGTTAGGCTTTCAGAAAACTCTGATTAACGATAGTGAGTGGATAGGTCATTACGGTGGGCAGGCAGGATATTCCAGCTTACTATTCTATTCCAAAGAAGCAGAGACAGGTATTTTCTTATTCTCTAATTCCCAGGATAAGGAGGATTTCAGAATTAAGATTGCTACTCAGATTATATCTTACCTCTCATTAAATGATTTATAGATGAAGCTATCCTTCCCACATCCCATTATCATCCTGTTGGGATTTATACTTCTGGCAGGATTGTCAGGCTACTTCATTCAATCAGGTTCCTTTGAGCGGGTACTGGATGCTGAAACGGGAAGGGAAATAATAGTTCCGGGAAGTTTTCGTCCTATTGAGGATAAGGATGCAAGTATCTACGAGGTGCTTTTGTCTATTCCTGAAGGTTTTATTCTAGGTGCAGACATCGTAGCGTTGATTCTTCTCATCGGGGGAGCATTCTATGTAGTGGAAAAAACAGGCGCTTTACAAGTCGGAATTGAGGCACTGATCTACCGTTTTAGGAATAAGCAATTTTTGCTTTTATATCTCATTGGGATAGTCTTTGCTTTTTGCGGAAGTACCATGGCCATGCAGGAGGAGATTATAGCATTGACCCCGGTTTTAGTTATTTTGGCTAAAAAAATCAATTATAGTATACGTTCCATCATAGCGATCTCTTTAGGGGCTTCACTTGTAGGTGCAAGTTTTTCGCCATTCAATCCCTTCGGTTCTTTGCTTTCCCAAAGCATTGCCGAGCTGAATTTCGAAGAGGGATTTGCCTATCGATTGCTATTTCTGGTTTTGGCAATAGTAATCTGGTGCAGTTATCATATTAAGTATGGCAAGCTGAAAGTTGAGGATTCCGATACCCATGCGATGAAACCTGCAAAAATTTCATTTAGGCATGGAGTTATATTAATTCTGACTTTTAGTGGCGTAGGTGTAATGGCTTGGGGAGTAATCTATAAAGATTGGGGCTACAATGAAATGAGTGCGTTGTTTTTTGTTGTTGGTATAAGCTGTGGGTTAATAGGAAAATTGGGACTTAACGGTACTGCAAAAGCATATACTGAGGGATTTGGTGAAATGATATTTGCCGGGATAATTGTAGGATTGGCCCGTAGTGTTTACTTGATTTTACAGAATACAGCGATAATCGACCCTATTATCCAAGGGATGTTTGAGCCACTTGAACATATGCCGGCACAATTCGCAGCTCTAGGGCTGTATTTAAGTCAGGCTATTATTCATATACCCGTTCCCAGTACATCGGGGCAGGCAGTACTGACCACGCCGTTGGCAGTTCCATTAATGGATTTGCTGGGCATATCCCGTCAAGTTGCAGTGCTTACCTATCAATATGCCGCGGGATTAATGGATCTGGTCACTCCAACCAACGGTGGCATGATGGCAGTGATTGCCGCTGCTGGAATCAAGTATGACGACTGGATCGCATATTTATGGAAAAGTTGGTTACTTCTTATGGTTTTAGGTTTGATATCAGTTTTTATCGCTCTATTTTGGTTCGCTTAATTGGACACTCAACCCTTTAACTAATGGATATTAACGATCACTCACCTCTTTTACCTTATCTGCCTGCTGCTGACCGCTACCATCAGATGAAATACCGCAGATGCGGAAAGAGCGGCTTGGTTTTGCCTGAAATCAGCCTTGGACTTTGGCACAATTTCGGGCACAATGCAGATTTTACACTCGGACGTTCTATTCTCCGTAGGGCTTTTGATCTCGGGATTTGCCATTTCGACTTAGCCAATAATTACGGCCCTCCATTTGGGTCTGCTGAGGAGAATTTCGGTAGAATGTTGAAGAAAGATTTTTCTTCTCTAAGAGATGAACTGATAATATCTTCCAAAGCGGGATGGGATATGTGGCCTGGACCCTATGGGAATTATGGATCCAAAAAATATCTGGTGGCTAGCTGTGACCAAAGTCTAAAACGAATGGGGGTTGATTATGTTGATATTTTCTATCATCACAGACCTGATCCGGATACTCCTCTAGAGGAAACTATGGGAGCACTCGATCTTCTGGTAAGACAGGGCAAAGCACTTTATGTAGGGATCTCCCAGTATTCGGCGGAAGACACTGCCAAAGCCTACGAAATATTAGAAGGTCTTGGTACCCCACTGTTGATTCACCAGCCGAGGTATTCAATGATTGATCGTTGGGTAGAAAATGGCCTGATGGACGTACTGGGCGAAAAAGGAGTGGGAAGTATTGC
Organism: Algoriphagus sp. Y33; assembly: GCF_014838715.1. NCBI lineage: Bacteria > Pseudomonadati > Bacteroidota > Cytophagia > Cytophagales > Cyclobacteriaceae > Algoriphagus > Algoriphagus sp. Y33. Next base: position 1,650,392 of record NZ_CP061947.1, read on the forward strand.
CTTCTCTCCGCTGGAACAAGGACTGCTCACGGATAAATATCTGAAAGGAATCCCTGCAGATTCCCGCGCGGCCAAAGACGGAAGGTATCTGAAAGCAGAACAGATTTCTGATGAAAAGATCGACATGATATCAAAACTGAATGATATTGCGATTGGTAGAAACCAGACCTTGGCACAGATGGCCATTGCTTGGCTGCTAAAGGATCAGCGAATCACATCTGTGTTGGTAGGAGTTTCCAAGCCTGGGCAGCTGGACGATAATGTCGCGGCGGTGAAGAATTCTGTTTTCAGCACGGGAGAAGTGGAAGCAATCAGCCGGATCTTCGGAGCTTGAAAGCCCGGTTAACATCCCGATGTGCCCTGATTTTGATCGTCATCGCTCAATTTCTGGGTACTTCGCTTTGGTTTGCTGGGAATGCAGTGGCTCCTGAACTCAGTCTGATCCTCAATAGCCCAGGTCTTGTAGCCACTATCACTTCCGTGGTTCAATTGGGATTTATTCTGGGAACATTGATTTTTGCCATTTTTGCCATTCCCGATCGCTTTTCGCCCAGTGATGTTTTCTTTTTTAGCGCTATTTCTGCGGCTTGTGCCAACCTGTTGATCGTTATTCTTCCTATGCAATTGGCAATAGTCTTAGCGTGTAGGTTTCTGGTGGGATTTTTCCTTGCAGGAATTTATCCTGTAGGAATGAAAATCGCAGCTGACTATTTTCAAAAAGGGCTTGGCTCTGCCTTGGGGCTTCTGGTAGGAGCGTTGGTCTTGGGAACAGCTTTTCCCTACCTTATAAAAGGCTTGGATTTAAGTTTCTCATGGAAGCTAGTGCTTTGGTCTACGTCGGGGTTAGCTATTTTTGGAGGGGGTATTATTGGTTTTTTCGTGCATGATGGGCCATTTCGCACTATCAATTCAAAGTTTGACATTAGTCTTTTGCCAAGACTCTTCAGGATAAAAGCCCTAAAAAGTGCTGCTTCCGGATATTTTGGACATATGTGGGAGGGATATACTTTTTGGGCATTCGTTCCGATGTTAATTGTTCTTTTCAAGGGAAATGGGGTAACGGATTCAACTGACAGTTTACTTTCATTTTTCGTAATAGCAATAGGAGGACTTTCCTGTGTATTGGGAGGTTTTTTTGCAAACAGAATAGGTAGTAAAAAAGTAGCTCAACTGGCACTGGCAGGCTCAGGGATATGCTGTGTTTTGGTTGTATTTGCTGCTGGATTGCCAAGCTGGCTGTGGATAGGACTGCTTTTGGTCTGGGGTATTTTGGTAGCTGCAGATTCACCTCAGTTTTCTACATTAGTAGCTCAAAGTGTCTCTCCGGAATATCGTGGAACTGCATTGACTCTTGTTAATTGTATAGGATTCGCAATTTCCATCGTAAGTATTCAATTGGCACAATATCTTTTATATTGGCTTACAATTGATCAGGTTTTGGCTTTATTATTTATAGGGCCATTGACGGGGCTTCTGCTTTTTAGATTTTTTGGCAGCAAAAAGGAAGCGATGTGAGAAATTGAAGGCAATTTTATATCAGTAGCCTTGTAATTGTACAGATGATTCAGATAAACAAGTGTATCAATTTTCTATCCTATAGATACCTAGAATAGTAAAATTGGACTTTACCTTATTCCCGGATTATGCATTAGGGTTCGTTATAGCCTGTCCCGATTTTTATCGGGAAGGACATTAATTGCAAGAAAATCAGGTTGTTTGGAGAGTGAGTCTGCGGCGGTGGATATGGTGAACTCGAAAACGGCAATTTAATGGCTGATTTTGAAGCAATTAATGGCCGCAATAACTTGTACGTCGTGGCGTAGAATTGCTAATGCATATTTCGGGTTAATTGATAAATTTGATTATCGATCCTAGAACTTAAAAAACTGTGTTTCTATGCGGCTTAAAAAATCTCGCTTCTAGTATAAGATCAGGGGAGTTGTGTTGTTCGGTTTAACAATAAAAAAGAGGCTTCTTTCAAAGCCTCCCCACGTAAGTTGCTACCGGACTATCGAACTACGTTTTCCAATGTTGCGAGGTAAACCCATTTTTGATCGCGGGAGTTTAATCCTTCATTGACCGCTTTCCGCTGAGCTTCTGTCTGATTCATATCTTCATAGGATTGTGCGTTGAAGAATTGCATATAATCCTTGTAAATATTCATTGTCAAATGGGTGGATTTAGCTTCCGAGCCAAGAGGCAAAGCGGTTCTCAACAAACTCCAGTGCCCCATCATGCCTTGTTCAATATACTTTTGGTGAATCGGCTTGAAAACTTCGGATTCTGCATTTTCGTAAGTGTCAAATTGACCTTCGTATGCTTTCATCAAATCAAAGGAAGCCAGTACGCCTGGTTTCATCTGAAAGTTATCATTGGTCTTAGAGATTTCCTTCATATACAATCTCATAGGTGTGTCCCGCATTTTGAGTGACTCTTGAAATAATTTGCCCACCTGGATGCTGTTTAGATGCGGGTAGGCAATTTTGGTGTACTCCATCATCGATTGTTCATCAAGACCATTCATCATCTGCACGGGATCGTTGTAATAGGTGACCATGATGTATTGGAAGTCGGATTGATCTACGCCGGATTGTAGAGACCAGAAGTCCCAGCCTTTGATTCGCTTGTCGTTTAGTGCTTGTCGGTACACTTTCTCCATTAGATCTTTGAACTCGATATAATCAAAAAGTTGATCGTTTTCAACTTTGACAAATTCGAATACCATGTACTGCGGTTGTTGAGCCTTGAGACTACTTACCCAAAGCATCCCACAAACTAGGAAAAGTAATAGCTTTTTCATGAATATAAGGGTTTAGGGTTAATTTCGCTTTTGTTTAATTTAAAAAAATATTTTGTTGAAATCCATAATTAAGAGAGAAAATTTTATTTTTTAGATAATATCCTGTTAAAAGCTAACTTTAACAAAGTATTGAAAAAAATGCTGTATTTGTAAATCAAGAGCAATAAGCTTAGTGTTTTGGTAAACAAACAGATGAATATCAATAAGATTTGCAAGTTACTTAGAGCCAAAAAAAGTGTGTATTTTCAAGCTGTTTTTAGTATGAAAGGTGGATTTTAGTTGTGGAATTTAAAAATAGATGATGTTAGACCGCAAGTTGATTTTAGAAAACGATAGGGTATTGTTGCGAACGGTTACAGAGGATGATTTTTCAAGTTTGATGGCATTGACGAATGACTCTGGCCTTTGGACTTATTTTACCTATGATCTGAGTAGTCCAGAGGAATTCAGAGAGTGGGCAAAGCCTGCGTTAAAAGGTCAGCGCTTACAGTTTTTGGTTTGGGACAAGAGTATAAATCAGGCAGTGGGAAGTACAGCTTTCGGGAATTACTCTCCTAGAGATGAACGAATAGAAATAGGCTGGACTTGGCTTGGTCGTCAGTTTCACGGAACTGGTGTCAATCAGGCAATGAAACTTTTGATGCTTGAGTATTCTTTCCAAACGCTTAAGCTGAAGCGCGTAGAAATCAAAACTGATGTGCTGAATATGCCTGCCAGAAAAGCGCTTCTGAAATTTGGTGCCGTGGAAGAAGGCATACTCCGAAGCCACACTTTGCTTGCAAATGGGCGACGACGGGATACGATCTATTATAGCGTGCTGGACAGGGAGTGGGAGGGGATCCGCAAGTAATAATAATTTTCTGGGGGATAAAACTTTCCCAAGGTTCTAAACTTTGGGAAAGTTGGGCAATGCGCTGTCACGCCGCCGCGAGAATAATTCTGCCTAAAAACCAATCCCCGCCACCGCAAGAATACTTTTCAACCCCAACGCTAAGGTAACCAACCAGATCAGAACAGCCATGATAGTATACGAAGGTTTATTTCGGAAGCCACCCAAAATAGACTTTTGCGAAGCTATCCGGATAATCCAGCCGCTAATCAGTGGAAGAAGTACTCCATTGGCTAATTGCGCTAGGGTGATCAATTGTATAGGTTTGATTCCCAGAGAAGCGAAGGTTAAGCCTAAGAGGACGATTACTCCCATAGAAGCTCTCATGGCTTTGGAATGGATAGCTTGATCCCAACCCATTATTCCGCAGATTACCAATCCTGCCGCCAGTGGCGCTGTGACACTGGAGGTGAGTCCTGCGGCCATCAGCCCAAAGCCCAGAAGGTACTTGGCAAAGCTTCCGAAGATTCCTTCCAATCCTTTGGAGACATCCAGAGCACTGTTGATTTCAATGCCGGAATTGGCAGCTCCCACAATCACTATTCCCATGGATATGATCCCGCCCAAGACAATAGAAATGACAATATCTTTCCGCATCCGTGGGAGATCCGCAGACCCTGACCAACGGGTTTTTGCCAAACTGGAATAGAGAAACAGGTTGTAGGGAACGACAGTAGTTCCGATTAAAGCCACGAGTGTAGGTAAATTCGCATCATTCCAGGTCGGAATAAATCCTGCGAAAACTTTGGACCAATCCGGATTGGTAAGAACGGCTGTGGCTGTGAAAGCTATGGACATAAAGATCACCAACCCCACAAGCACCCGTTCTAGGGATTTGTAATTGCCCCAACACAGCAGTGTAAAGGCCAGAATTCCCAAGATCAGATTGCCGGACTGGACTTCAATTCCGGGAAGGGTTAAGGTAGGTGCTTCCCAAAAAATCTGCATTCCTAAATTCGTCCCGGATATATTTCCGGATTCGTAGGCTGCGTTTCCCAATCCTATAGCTAACAAAACCAATACAATGGAAAAATATCGAAAGATTGGATTGCCTTTTTGATTACGGATGAGCTGACTCAAATCCTTGCCGGTAATTAGTCCCAGCCTTCCTGAAATCTCCTGAAGAACCACCGTGGAAATCACTGATAATCCCAAAGCCCACAGTAATGAAAATCCAAAATTGACTCCTGCAAGTGTACATACGGTGACCGTACCCGGGCCAATAAAAGCGGCTGCTACAATAGGCCCAGGGCCGAGATTTTTAAACATAGCGTTAAGATTCACTAGTCATCTTTTATGTTAACCTGAAGAAAAGAACTGATTTCCGCACCTTACACTTTTGGCTAACTGAGTAAAGAAACTCAAAAAAGCCAATTTTTGGGATTTAGATCAAACTAATTTAAAAATTATTGGCGGGTAAACCATTATTCGCCATTGTAGTATAACTGTTACTTTTTTGGAAATGATATCCATGTAGAAGAAAGTGAAGAGAAATATGCTACCCCGGAATGACAGCCATCGACGTAATAAATGGCTACGTAAGGATTCTTGATGTTTCTTAGTTCATGCCCATCCATTTGAAGAAACCGTTCCAGACTTTAAATTAATTGTTTTTCTGACCATACAAGTGCATGTGTCAATGGAAGAAATACCGACGGAGTCTGTCGCTAAATAGCTCTCATCTTTAGGCGTAAAAGGATGAAAGGACTATTTTCACGGAGCTATACAGATTACCTATGTCGACTGATTATATTTTAATACTGCTTGTCTTTTTACAAGTGGGTTTTTTGGTTTTGTTTTTCCTGAAAAAAGGGAATGATCAGGAAAAAGCTTTCCTGCAAAATGAACTTGCCAGAATGAGCAGAGAACTGGAATCAGCGCTGGCTCAATCCAGAAAGGAAGCCAATGAAAACCTGACTAACCAATTTCAGTTGGTGTTCAATAGCATCCGTGCCAATTCCAAAGATCAAAATGAAGCCCTAAAATCCTTTGGCGAGGTATTCAGACAAAATGTTCAGGATTTCAATACCCTTCAGCGGGAAAAGTTCGGTGAACTTAACCGCAGACAGGAAGACTTGATGAAAACGACCGAATTGAGATTGGAAAAGATCAGGGAGACTGTCGATGAAAAACTTCAAAAAACACTGGAAACCCGTCTTGGTCAATCTTTTGAGATGGTCAGCAATCAGCTTCAGGCAGTTCAAAAAGGGCTTGGTGAAATGCAAAATCTGGCCAACGGAGTAGGGGATTTGAAGCGGGTACTAACCAATGTGAAAAGCCGTGGAGTGCTGGGGGAATACCAACTTCAGGCTATTTTGGAGAATTTGCTTTCTCCTGACCAATACGTGTTGAATGCAGCGGTGGGGAAAGGAAACCGGGAGCGTGTGGAGTTTGCTGTCAAGATGCCCGGTCAAAGTGAACCTGTTTTGCTTCCCATAGATTCTAAATTTCCTCAGGAGTCTTTCTTAAGATTGGTAGATGCATATGAAGTGGCATCTAAGCCGGAGATAGAAATGTATAGAAATGAGCTTTATAAAGCAGTGAGAAAAGCCGCGCAGGATATTCAGAACAAATACATTCATCCGCCTTACACGACGGATTTTGCCATACTTTTTGTTCCGGTAGAAAGCCTTTATGCAGAAATTCTCCGTGAACCGGGACTTTCGCAGCAAATCCAACAAGACTATAAAGTACTTGTGACGGGGCCTACGACACTCTCTGCGATTTTGAACAGTCTCCAGATGGGTTTTAGAACGCTGGCTATTCAGAAAAGAAGTTCTGAGGTTTGGCAGATCTTGGGAGCAATTAAGACAGAATTTGGAAAGTTTGGCGAACTGATAGAAAAGACTCAAAAGAAGCTTACGGAGGCGAATTCCGAGTTGGACAAATTGGTGGGAGCGAGGACGAGGGTGATCCAGCGGAAGCTAAAGGACATACAGGAGCTCCCGGAAGCGGAGAGTAATAAGCTGCTCGAAGACTAAGGATAATGTGGGAATTACAGTTGAAAAAACTCACCTAAAAATGAGTTTTTAGATTTTAGCTTTGTTACTTTGGCCTGTAAGGCGGAAAAGAAATAGCTTAATAGCTGATTACCATCTAGAAAGCTACTATTTTTGCCATTTCAAAAATCACGGGAATTACCTCTATGGGGATGAACATTGTGATTGCAGGCGCAGGAGATATGGGTTACCACCTCGCAGAGCAATTAAGTTACGATAATAAGGACATCACACTGATAGATACGGACAGGGAAGTTCTGGACTATGTAGCGTCCAAACTTGACGTGTTGACTGTGCAGGGAGATGCTACTTCCTTTGAAATTCTCAAGCGGGCTAATGTGAATAGAGCGAGCATGGTCTTGGCTGTCACTACCTCAGAGAAAACCAACATTGTCACCGCGGTTTTGGCGAAGCAACTTGGAGCAAAGCGCGTGATGGCGAGAGTGAGAAATCACTCTTATATGGATTCTGAGAATCTGTCCTATTTTCAGAATTTAGGTATTGACAATTTGATATCTCCTACGATGCTTTGTAGCAAGCATATTTTTAATATGATTGAGAACTCTAGTTTTACGGAGGTTTTTGATTTTGAGGGAGGAAAGCTAAATATCGTGGGAATCACGCTGGATCAAAGCAACCCTTTGGTCAACCAGCGGATCATGGATACCAAGTCCAATCCGATTTTTGAAGATATTAGGATTATTGCGATTCTTCGGGATCAAAAGACAATTATACCCCGAGGGGGAACAATTATCCGTAACAATGATCACGTTTTTTTTATTTCAAATAAGAAAAACACCCAGACCATTATGGAAGTGTTGGGGCAGGTAAAGCATACAATCAAGAATGTAATGATCATCGGTGGGGATGACATGGCTTTGACCACAGCGCTCCGGTTGGAAGATCACTTCCGCGTGACATTGATCAACAAAGATAAAGAGCGGTGCAAGTGGCTGGCAGAAAACCTTAAAAGCTCACTGGTGATCAACGGTGATTATAAAAATGTAGAACTTTTGATTGAAGAGGGCTTAGAACAGATGGATGCATTCCTTGCTCTGACAGAGTCTTCCGAAACCAATATTATTGCAAGTTTGACAGCCAAAAATCACGGGGTTTATAAAACCATCGCACATGTGGATACTCGGGAATATATCCATATTTCACACAGTATAGGAGTAGATTCATTGATCAATAAAAAGTTGGTAGCTGCAAATGAAATTTCAAGATTTCTGAAAAAGGGAACTGTTGAGGCTGTTTCGGGTATCTACGGAGTAGATGCTGAGTTTATCCAATATTCCGTTTGCAAGAATAACCGTTTAGTCAAAAAACCATTGAGAGAATTGCATTTCCCGGATTCTGCTATTGTGGCAGGAGTGATACGTGGAGAGAAAGTTTTTATCCCGGACGGGGATTTTCAACTGGATTTGAATGACAAAGCAATAGTTTTGGCTTTGCCCGAGGCCAAGACCGCACTCGAAAAACTGTTTCACTAAGACATGATTCATTTCAAAGAAATCGGAAAGATCATGGGAGCACTCTTGGTGCTAATTTCTCTCCTAATGCTTCCGGGGGCTGTTTTTTCTATTTATTTCGACGAAGATCCTTGGCCGATATTTAGTTCGGCATTGATTACTATGATCTTTGGGATGACATTGTTTTTCTCTTTTTCCAAGCAAGATCAAAATATCCGCAAGAGAGAAGGGTATTTGATTGTGGCTTTGAGCTGGATTTTTATGGCCGGATTTGGGATGCTTCCGTATGTGCTCAGCAATCAGATTGATGGATTTGCCAGCGCACTTTTCGAGACTATGTCAGGTCTTACCACTACAGGAGCTTCTATATTGATAGATATAGAAGCGATGCCAAAAGGCTTGCTTTTTTGGCGAAGTATGACCCAATGGATTGGGGGATTAGGAATAATTGTCTTAACGGTAGCGATTTTTCCTTTACTTGGAATTGGTGGAATTGAATTGTTTGTGGCTGAATCTCCCGGGCCGACTTCTGACAAGCTTCATCCAAGAATATCTGAAACAGCCAAGCGACTTTGGTACGTTTATGTAGGGCTTACCGGCTTGGCCGCACTGCTGTATTGGGCGGGTGGAATGACGTTTTTTGATGCGATAAATCATGCGCTTACTACACTAGCGACGGGAGGGTTTTCAACCAAAAATGCCAGTATGGCTTACTATGATTCTGCTTTTATTCAATATGTAGCAATTGTGTTTATGTTTTTGGCGGGCACCAACTTTACAGTGATCTATTTCGGTCTGATGGGGAGGTTCAAGCGGGTTTTTAAAAGTGATGAATTCAAGACATACGGAATGACGCTGCTTGGACTTTCAATAGTGCTTTACTATCCGATCTTTGCTTATGGAGGTGTAAGCCATGAATTGGCCTTTAGAAAGTCATTATTTCAGGTGGTCTCAATTGTCACCACGACAGGATTTGTGACGGATGATTATACTCAGTATGGTCAGGGAATTAGTTTTATCTGCTTTATGATGCTATTTCTGGGGGGCTGTGCAGGATCTACGGCAGGCGGGATCAAGTTTGTGAGGCACCTAACATTTATAAAGAATTCTTGGTTGGAATTCAAGCGTTTGGTTCATCCCAGAGCAATTGTCCCTTTGATGATCAACGGTGACCGGGTTACAGGTAGAATCATCACCCATATCATGAATTTCTTGTTGATCTATTTGTTGACGTTTGTGTTGGGAGCTTTGGCGCTTTCCCTTATGGGATATGATTTGGCTACCTCACTGGGAGCTGTAGCTACTTCGCTGGGGAATGTCGGTCCTGGAATAGGCATGGTGGGGCCGGTGGATAATTTTGCGTTTTTCTCTCCTGCTGCCAAAATTTTCTTAGCGGTAATTATGCTGCTGGGACGATTGGAGCTATTTACGCTGTTGATCTTATTCACTCCTTTCTTCTGGAGAGCTAATTAATTTGATAGTTGAACAGTGGTTTCTTGTCCTTATAACTTTTTAGCCAAATTGATAACTGAATTGAATATCTTTCCGTTGAGCATTGAAAGCCTTTTTATTATGAAAAAAATATTCTTCTTCTTTTTACTGGTGAGTGTTTGGTCTTGTAGTGAATCTGATCCTGATATTTATACTGGACAGAAGTTAGAGTATCAGCTTTACAAAGCCAGTGAATTTGACTATACGGGAACACTTACTGTCAGAGAATTAACCGATGGTAATCTGGAGTTGACGATACAGTTGCAAGGAGAAAGAAGCACTTCTTCCACTACATTCCCTGCTCACTTGCATTATGGGAATTATTCAGATCCGGAAGCTCCCATGGCTGCAATGCTGAATTCTGTAAGCGGATCAGATCTTCACAGCAAAACCGTACTTGGAGCTTTGATGAATGGAGATAAGCTGAGTTATGAAGATTTCCAAAGCTTTGACGGACATGTAAAAGTCCATTTGGCCAACGAAGGGCCTGATTATAGAGTGATTTTGGTAGCCGGAGGTATAGGCTCAAACCAAAATGAAACATTGGAATTCGATGCTTCCGAGATAGCTATCTGTTCTCCAAATTTTTGATTTTTCCAGTACTTCCGTAAAACCAAATTGTGCCGTATTTGCGACACAATTTGGATAAAAGAACAAGAGAGTAAGTGAGCTTTGCTTATTCCAGAATAAGTGGAAATGGAATGTCCAGATCAGATTCTCCACCGGCTTGCGCATAGTCTTCAAAATGTGGATTGTCTGCACCGGGATAGCCTTTGTCCAAGGCATGACGAAGCAAGATTCTCATAGTGGCATTATTCGTACCCGGATTTGAGGCTACGGTTACTATTCCTTTCAATCCCAATATGACTCCTCCCTCATCATCGTATTCGTAAGACAGCACAGGAGTGCCTACAAAAGCTGAACCTAGAAAATAGAACTGATGCTCATCTGATTCTTCTTGTATCTCTTCCGTGATGTCTTCTTCTGCTATAGAGTTGTAAACTTCTATGGACATCTGATAAGTTTTTCCTTTGGTCAACGTCACAGTTTCTATGTCAGGAGCCGAACCGACTTCTATACCTTCTGCATCAGAAGCTGTGAAATCAAAAGAGTCGCCTACTGCATTTCCACTTTCGTCAATTTCCTGAAAGGTAAGTGTGACATCGGTAATTAATTCACCGTCATTTTCCGGAACGGGATCATCACTGCTGCAACTTGATGCTGCAAAAGAAATTAGTGCTAAGGCGATGAGGTAAAGTTTGTGTGTGGTTTTCATAAGTTGAAGATTAAAATTCATAATTGATTTTTAGAAGTATATTTCTTCCCATGTCGTAGGTGAAGTATCGGAAGCGATTCATGTAATCTTTGTAGTCTGTGTCCAACAGGTTGTGCACCTGAAGTCCAAGATTTAGCTTATCATCGCCTATATTCAATTGCTTTTGGTAAGAAATATTGAATAGGGCATAGGCAGGAGGTGGAGGAGCAATGTCAAAATCAGGTTCCCTTTTTTGCTCAGCTACCAGAACATTGCTTAAGGTTAGTTTATTCGTACGCGAATCACTGACTTTCGCGAAGTCATAAGAAACTCCCCAATCCATTCGATTACTTGGGATAAACGGGAAATAACTTTTGTTATCCGTGTTTTTTGCCTGTACGATCGAGCCTTTTAGATAGCCGCTGATTTTATCTGTCAACTCATAACTTCCCGCAAAGTCTACTCCGTAGAAAAATGCATTTGCCTGTAAGTATTCGTATACATTGAATGTACCTCTCAGACTCACATAGGTTTCACCTGTAGGATTGAGGTAGATGTAGTTGCGTATAGGATTGAGATATGCGGTAAGCTCCAAATGCGTTTTTTTGCCATCGTACTGGATTTCATTGATCCACTTGAGTGATTTTTCTGAATCCATATCCGGGTTTCCTATTTCCACAGCTGCTGCTCCGTGATGCAATCCTTCACTGAATAGCTCATTCACATTCGGTGGTCTCCAAGCTGAGCCAACATTGGTATTGAAAGTAAGATTTGGACTGATATGGTAGAGCCCTCCAATGAAGGCTGAGAAATTTTGATAATCTAATTTGGAAGTCCTTAACTCTTCGCTGATGTATCTGGCGGTGTTGACATTTCGAAAGTCATACCTCACCCCAGCTTCCACTTCCAATGGTCCCTTTGAGTATTTTTCCATTGCGTACAAACCTGTATTTACCATGTCATAGTTGGGGATCAATGGCGTTACCCCGGTTCCGGGCACATTGGTATTGGCTTGCTGGATGAAATTTATTCCCCAAGTTCCGCTCAATTCATTCTTGTGTGTATGGTTCACATAGAGGTCAATGGTATTGGTGTACAGTTCCAGATCTAAGCTGGCCTTATCGTTCAGGCTCCCGCGTCTTTTATCAAATTCCTGCCTATGGTTGAGCTGAAAGCCATATTGAAAATTCAATTTCCAGCTTCCCGAGATATGGTAGTGAGACTTTAGCTTAGCCAAGTGGTGGGTTACCTTTTGTTTTGGATTGACAATATCGTAGCTGAATTCCCCATCTGCGAATGGTCGGCCGTTGGCAATGACATTTTCTAAATCTGAAAGGTTGCCGGTATGCGAATCATTTAATATCCCCAATTCTGTGTTGAAAAGACTGTAATAAGCTTCCGCGCCAAGTTTCGAACTACTATAGCCAAGGGAGCTGCTAAGATTAAGCTCGCTTACTCCTGTATTCTCTTGAAAATATCCGGGAGACTTCACATTTCCTGATCGTTTGGCTGAGCCTTGAATACGATAACCTAAGCCTTTGATTCTTTCTGAACCACCTATGTGGACCACATTGATGTTACCCATTCTGCCATTTGATCCGCCAACCAGGTTTAGGCTTGTCTTGCTTGTGCTTTTTGTCGGTAAAGGAGGAGGATTTACCAAAATCACACCGCCCATTGCCTCTGGACCATACCTCACTGTTTCTGCACCTTTCACCACCGTGATTTCATCTGCAAGAAATGGGTCGATCTCAGGTGCATGCTCAGCTCCCCACTGCTGACCTTCTAATCGGATGCCGTTGTTCATAATCATAATCCGATTACTATGCATACCATGGATCACGGGTTTTGAAATACTGTTTCCTGTAGAAAAGGTGGAAACACCGGAGATTCGTTTAAGACTTTCTCCAAGGTTTTCACCTCTGGATTCCATTAGTTTTTCCCCATAAAGAGCGGATACGGCCGTTGTGGTCTGTACCGCATCCCGATGACCATGGATTTCTACTCCACCAAGCTCGAATGCCTCATCTTCCAGACGGTATGTTTTGCTGAATGTATTGGATTCCAGTTGGACAGTATCCCTTACATCCTTATGTCCAAGGTATTGTATGGTAAGTGTATAAGTTCCACGGCAGAGATTCTTTATAGTGAAATTTCCATTTTGATCACTGATAGCACCTTCTTCTGCTTCAATAACCCACACATAGGCAGCATCTATTGGCTCATTGTTTTCCAAATGGATGATTTTTCCTCGTATCGAAAGATTGCAATCCTGAGCTTGGGATTTAAATCCAAGCAACAGAATCAATGTTAGCAGTAGTCCTAATTTCAAATTCACAATGCAAAAATAGAAGTCGTAGAATTTATAAACTAGAATAAATGAAACTAAGTTGCATTAATGGGATAAATGGTAAAAAATAAGAGCAAATGAGCCCTTTGATAGTTATTTGGATTACCAGTAAGTGTTGATAATTTGCTTTTAAGTTATGATTAGGCAAAACCTAGACAAATCATGTCATTCTGTGATATCTGTTCTGAACTGAAAATTCTAATTCATACTTTTAGCAAATGGAATTTGCCATAGTAGATATTGAAACCACCGGTGGAGCACCGAAGCATGGTGGTATTACGGAGATTGCTGTTTTGATACACGATGGAGAATCGATTGTAAGAGAATATCAGACGCTTCTGAATCCTGAACAAGCGATTCCAACCTATATCACCGGGTTGACGGGAATTGATAATTTCATGGTAAGGCATAAACCCACTTTTCCGGATATTCAGGAAGATCTATGGGAGTTGCTCGATGGTAGAGTGTTCGTGGCTCACAACGTCAGTTTTGATTATGGCTTCCTTCGTGAGGCATTTTTGAAAGTAGGAAAGGAGCTCAAAACACCTAAACTCTGCACTGTCCGCCTAAGCAGAAAAGTATATCCTGGCATGGGCTCCTATAGTCTGGGAAGACTTTGCGAAAGTCAAAAAATACAGATTGAAGCTAGGCACAGGGCGATGGGTGATGCTAAAGCCACGGCTATATTATTTGATCGAATGATCAAATCAGATTATCAGATTATCAACCAATCGCTTAAGAAAAATACGGGAGAAGCCTTTTTGCCGCCAAATTTTCCCCATTCAAAATTCAGGGAAATTCCGACCGCCTGCGGTGTTTACTATATGCTTGACGAACATGGCAAAGCCATCTACGTGGGAAAGGCGATAAATATCAGAGAAAGGTTTAAGAGCCACTTTTCAGGACAGTTACTTCCAAACCTTAAGCAAAAACTTAAGGCGGAAGTCTTTGATTTAAGGTGGGAGCTTACAGGAAGTGAATTTATGGCACTATTATTTGAAGCGTTGGAAATCAAAAGATTATGGCCTAAATATAATTCTGCTTTGAAGCTTCCTAAACGTATGCTGGGCTTGTTCCATTATGAGGATAATTCGGGCTATGGGAGGTTTCAGATCTCTAAGATTACCAAGTTTTTCAAACCTATAGAGTCCTTTTTCTCCCTAGAGGAAGCAAATGCATTTCTGAAAACAGGTATTGAGACGTATGGTTTGTGTCCCAAACTATGTGGTCTTAGAAAAGCGAACTGTGATCCGGTAGATGATCTGAGTTGCAATGGAGCTTGCAGCTTCAAAGAGGAGCCAAAGGAATATAATAAGCGTGTGACGGAGTTTATGGGAAAGATCAGGGAGAGTCAAAAGGAAATCCTGATCAAGCTGGATGGAAGAAACCCGACTGAAACTGCTTATTGTATGTTTGAAAGCGGTATGCTGAGCAAATTTTCCTACTTGGAAAATGACCGGATTTCCAACGATATTCCGTCCCAACTGAATCCTGTAGTACAGGTACCTGAGACTTATTACCTTTTGCGGCAATTTATCCATCAGCTAAGGGCTGAGCAGATTATGGTTTTGGAGTCGGCTAAATACAACCTATAAGTTAGCAGCATTAAATGTGTCGCCCTGATTAATATCCCCTGTTTCAAAGCCCTTTTTGAACCAGTTCATTCGCTGGGCCGAGGTGCCGTGAGTGAAAGAATCTGGAGTGACGCGGCCGGTAGCTTGCTTTTGTAGACGATCATCCCCAATAGCATTGGCAGCATTCAATGCTTCTTCCAAGTCTCCTTTTTCCATCCATCCCAGAGATTTTTGGCTATGGTGAGCCCAGACTCCTGCCAAGAAATCTGCTTGCAGTTCTAGTCTTACTGAATATTGATTGTATTCTTTTTCACTCAGCTGTCCACGCAGTTTGTTCAGTTGATCAGTGATCCCCATGATTTTCTGAATATGATGGCCTACCTCATGAGCGATGACATAAGCTTGGGCAAAGTCTCCCGGAGCATTTAATTTCACTTCCATGTCCCTGAAAAAACTCAGATCTATATACAATTTCTCGTCTCCGGGACAATAGAAAGGGCCTGTGGCACTGGAGGCAAGTCCACAGGCAGATGACACCTGTCCACTGTACAGAACCAAAGTAGGCTCTCTATAGCTTTCCAAAAGCTTATTCCATACATCTTCTGTATCTGCCAGAATGGTTTCGCTAAAGGCAGCCAGCCGATCTTCCTCCGCAGATGGAGTGTAATTGGACTCAGTGGTAAAACCTTGGCTGCCTCCGTCGATGAAATTCCCCAAAAAGGTAAGCGGGTTAGTGCCCGTGATCACCGAGATGGCAATGACTATACCAACGATGATCAGTCCGGTTTTGGAAAATAATATCTTGAGCAGGGGGCCAATAAGCATAGGATTAAATCCTCCTCCGCTCATTCCGCCACCGCTCTTGCCACGTCTATCCTCTACATTGGAGCTACGTCTTCTTCCTTCCCATTTCATCTGATTATATTTTGTTTTTTAAAGGCCATATCATATGCTCGCCTGTCGTCGGACAGGGAATCTCCCCGGGTTTATAATCATCCCAGTGAGTGACTTTTGAGTCATGCTCGATTTCATTGCATAAAAAGTTAGAATTTGTTTAAAATTAACCAAATTCAACAATTGAACATTGTCTTAAATTTATTTCAAAAAAAATAATCTAATCGCAAAATTTATGAATTCCGGAATTATTCGAAAACTTTCGCTCAGCTTGGCTCTTGGCTTGGCATTTACTGTTTTGCATGCCCAAACAGGAGTTGGGGTAAAGCCTGAGAAGGGAGCTAAACTTTATCTGGATGGCTCAAAGAAATCCTTAGAGAAAAATTGGGTGTATTGGGAAGGCCCAAGATTTGGGGCGGAAATGCCTATCAAATGGCTCGAGGTAACGGATCCTGTAGATGGGGGCAAGGCTATCAGCAGTAATGATCCTGCGGCAGCGGGAGGTTTGTATGGGGCAGCAGATATTGTGACCAAAGACAAGTTCAGGGATTTTAGGGCTCACGTTGAGTTTTTTATAAAAGATGAAGGAGGCAACTCCGGTGTTTACTTGCAAAACAGATATGAGATCCAGATCCTAGACGGAGATTACGGTGATCATGGTATGGCTGCACTAATCAATGAACATATACCTACTTCCAAAGAATACTATGGTTTGGGTAAGTGGAATGCTTATGATATTGAGTTTAAAGCGGCACGTTTTGAAAATGGCCAGCTGGTAGCCAAGCCCAGGGCGACAGTCTATCTGAACGGTGTGAAAATCCATGAAGACAAGGAGATACAACAAGTATGGGGCGGTCCAAACTCCGGTTTGGACGGTGGAAATGACGGTGGAAAGGGAATTACGGATACTCCCGGTGGGTTAAAGTTGCAGGCCGAAGGGCACGATGTGTTTTACAGAAATATCTGGATCAAAAAGCTTGATTTGGACGGAAAGTCTACTGACTTCTAAACTAAAAAGGCCCTAAATCCATACCATTCAGGGCCTTTTTGTTTAATCTGATTCTGTTTCAAACAACATTTGAAAGACTGTTTGTTCTTCCAAGATTTTTTGAGGCTAAATCTAAATCAGACACTTGGTGAATAAAGCAACTTATATTTCTCAGCTACAAACTGAGTTTACAATGGGGAAACTTTAGTCGGGGCAATCATAATTTGGGTAGTTATATTCTATAAAGGGCACTCAAAAGGGCACTCAACGGTTTAGCCATTTGATTTAATCGAATTATGCATTAGAAAATCTGCTGAGGCTTCAAACCGCCTAAAAATCAGTCGCTATGTTACATTTTTCGCTCTCACCGTAGCGGTTGCTACGACTAGATCTCCAAAGTGACTGATTTTCCCGCAGTTTGAACCCTTCCCGAAAAGAATCGGGACAGGCTGCTATTAATCCTAATGCAAAGTCAGGGTTAAAATCAAATTTTGGTTCCACGGCGATGGATTCATTCGAATATTTTGGGCTAGGCTTCGGGATGTAAAGTTCCGAATTTGGAGAAGAATTTTCGGGTAGAGAGAATGTGAGGGTTTGGATTGTTGGCTTCACTTTTCAAATTATCTCTGAATTATAATCCAAATATAGAGTAACTGTGTTTGATAATCCGATCTATCTATAGTTTTTTTTGATAAAAATGGAAAAAGTGGTTTTTACGGGGGGGGCGAGCTGCCTTGATATTATTTTTAATTATTGAATTATCTCTTTCAAGATCCCGGTTCCAAAGCCGATCATTTTCCAATCTGATATTTCCAAATCCATTACAGCCATCATCCCAGGCTGCAATCCCAGATAATGCTCCCCGGAAATGTGCGCTAGAAGCAGACTAATGGTAGGATTGTGGCCTACCAAAAGGCAAGATTGCACAGAGGAAGAAGTTTTTTCAAGTAGTTCGATCATATTGCCCATGTCGCCTTGATAGATCACCCGTGTGAAGATACTCTCCTTAATAATAACGTGTTTCTCTATCAAATTAGCAGTTTCCAAGGTGCGTTCTGCGGTAGAGCAATACATCAAATCAACGGATTTTAGGGTTGGAACTAAGCCTTCGGCCATGCGGATCAGGTTTTCTCGACCTTTTTTGGTGAGTTGTCTTTGAAAATCCGAACCTTGGGAAAAACCTGCTTCTCCGTGTCTGAGTAAAAACAATTGCTTCATGATAAGTGATTTATAACCTCAAAAGTAATTGTTACTTTAATCAAAAATCCCACCAATTCGGGTCTGCTTAATTTTAAATATTTGGACGAGAATACAATGCCATCTATTTTTAGCTTTTCTAAACGGGCTTGAATGCCCAGAAATATTGCTTTTTATGTCAAAAAACCTTGTTATCGTCGAGTCACCAGCCAAAGCCAAAACCATTGAGGGATATCTTGGCAAGGACTATAAGGTAGCATCCAGCTACGGTCACGTGCGGGATCTGCCTAAAGGCGATAAAGCGATCGATATTAAAAATAGATTTAATCCCACCTATGAGGTCACGGCCGACAAAAAGGAGGTGATCAAAAATCTCAAAGCTTTGGTGAAGGATGCAGAAACCGTCTACCTAGCGAGTGATGATGACCGTGAAGGAGAGGCGATTTCTTGGCATCTAAAAGAAGTATTGAAGCTGAAGGATGAGAATACCCGAAGAATTGTGTTTCGGGAAATTACCAAAAATGCGATTACCAAAGCAATCGAAAATCCGAGAGGAATTGATATAGATCTGGTAAATGCACAGCAAGCAAGACGTATTTTGGATCGATTGGTAGGGTTTGAACTTTCTCCCATACTTTGGAAAAAAATCAAAACAGGACTTTCTGCAGGTAGGGTTCAGTCGGTAGCAGTTCGTCTTATCGTAGACCGGGAGCGGGAGATAGAGAAACATAAGGCTAAGTCCAGCTTTCGAATCACGGCTATTTTCGAGGTAGAAGGAAAGACATTCCAAGCAGAACTTCCTAAGAAATTCGATACTAAAGCTGAAGCTGAGGAGTTTTTAAAGAAATGCCTTGAAGCTGATTTTTCGGTAGCTAATCTAGAGAAAAAACCGGGGAAAAAATCTCCCGCAGCACCTTTTACCACTTCTACACTTCAGCAGGAGGCGAGTAGAAAGCTTTATTTCTCAGTGGCGCAGACCATGTCTGTAGCGCAGAAACTGTATGAAGCAGGTAAGATTACTTATATGAGGACAGACAGTGTGAATCTGTCTGATGACGCTATGGCTTCTGCCAAAAATGCGATTCATGATTCATACGGTGACAAATACCATAAATCAAGAAAATTCACAACAAAGTCAGAAGGTGCCCAGGAAGCTCACGAAGCCATCCGTCCTACAGACTTTGCCAACTCCCATGTTTCGGGAGAGCGTAACGAGCAACGCCTCTATGAGCTGATCTGGAAGCGTTCTATCGCTTCGCAGATGGCAGATGCGGAATTGGAGAAAACTATTATTACGGTTGATATCTCCAATCAACCACAAAATCTTGTTGCTACCGGAGAAATCATCAAGTTTGACGGATTTCTTAAAGTGTACTTGGAAGATACAGATGATGAGCCGGAAGAGGATGACAGCAACGATGGCAAGGCACTTTTGCCGCCTTTGACTATTGGTCAAAATTTAAATCTTCAGGAAATGAAAGGCAGGGAGACATTCTCCAGACCTGCTCCGAGATATACAGAAGCATCGTTGGTAAAGAAGTTGGAGGAACTGGGAATCGGGCGTCCGTCCACTTATGCACCTACAATTTCTACCATACAAAGACGTGAATATGTGATCAAGGAATCCAGAGATGGCACGCCTAGGGAATATGTTGAAATGATCATTGCCAAGGGAGCATTCAAGGATGCAACCAAAACTGAAAATACGGGAGCTGAGAAACAGAAACTTTTCCCTACCAATATCGCAATGGTGGTGAATGACTTCTTGGTAGAGCATTTTCCAAATGTTATTGACTTTAGCTTCACAGCAAGAGTAGAAAAGGAATTTGATGATATCGCAGCAGGAGGGCAAGTTTGGCAGGATATGCTGGATTCTTTCTACGGGGATTTCCATAAGAATGTAGAGGATACCGAGCAGGTTTCCAGACAGGATATCAACTCAAGCCGGGAACTTGGGAATCATCCGGTCAGTGGAAAGCCGATAATTGCCAGACTTGGTAAGTTTGGTCCATTGGTTCAGATCGGTGATGCTGAAGATGAAGAGAAACAGTTCGCCAGCTTAAAAAAGGGGCAGTTTATTGAGAATATCACCCTGGAGGATGCACTTGAGTTGTTCAAATTACCTCGTGATATCGGGATGTTTGAGGATAAGAAAATGGTGGCAGCCATAGGAAGATTTGGCCCCTATGTTCGTCATGATGGCTCATTTGTTTCGCTTCCAAAAGAAATGGATCCACTAAGTGTCACTGAAGAGGAAGCAATCCAGCTGATCAAAGACAAACGTGAAGCAGATGCAAAGAAACATATTAAATCCTTTGATGAGAATCCTGAAATTCAAATTTTGAACGGTAGATGGGGGCCTTATATCAAGATGGGTAAGAATAATTATAAGATACCCAAGGATAAGGAAGCTGAAGCATTGACATATGAAGAGACGATTCATATTATTGAAAATCAGCCTGAACCTAAGAAAAAGGGCGGGCGATTTGCCAAGAAAAAGTAATTAACACAGCTAGTTTGGACTTTATATAGACAAGCCTAATTCAATTCTATCAAAGATTGTTTTAGGCTTGTTTCTGTCTCGGAGGAATTTTTCGGCTTTAGCGCAGACAATTTTTAAGAGAACTGTAGCTGATTACGATATCGACAGGCTAATTCCATTGGCCACATTTTTTAGCTAACACCAGATGAGCCATTTGGATGGGTAGTAACAGTTACATGGGGTGGGAAAGGGTTGGTGAGCTACTTCCTTTTGATTATTACCCTAAAGAAATTAAGTCAGGTGAACAATTGTGGATCCTGAAACAAGTTACTTTAAAAAATCTGGCTGCTTATAGCTGGGATTTGGATAGGTGTAGAAGCCTTCACCGGATTTGACTCCCAGTTTCCCCTGATCCACGTAGGTTTTGAGCAATGCTGCAAAAGCTCTCGACGCCTGATTTCTTTTGGAGTTGGTGATGTGCCATGCCGTATCCAATCCTACCTTGTCCAAGATCCCAAAGGGGCCTGCCGCCATATTGAAATTTATCATCCAGGATTTATCTACAGCTTCTACTTCTGCTATTTCTCCAGTCAATAGTCTGCCTGCAGCATCGATCCAAGCTATCAACAACGTATTGAAAATGTAACCTGGGTTTTCTTTTTTAATCAAAATAGGTACTTGATTCAGCTTTCTTCCAAGATCATCTAAAATACCAATCACCTCTACAGCAGTACCCACATGCGGCATAATGTCCACAACTCTGGAATGAAATACATCATGAAAGTGAAATGCGCAGAATTTCTCCGCCCTTCCCGATATTTCGGCAAACTGAGATGGAAGTAGGTAAGAGGTATTGGTCGTAAAAATAGTATGATTTGCGGCCAGATTTCCTATTTCTTTCCATACGTTCATTTTGACTTCAGAATTTTCAGTTACATTTTCACTGACAAGATCAACCCGCTGAAGTGCTTCTTTAAGATTCCCTGTGAAAGAAATTCTTTCCATAGCTAGGATTGCCTCTTCTTTATTTAACCGGCCTGAACGGATCATTTGAGCTACTGACTTATTCATGGTGTCCAAAGATTTTTTCAAACTTTTCTCTTCAATATCAAAGACATTGACCTGATAGCCTGAAATTGCAGCTTGCAAAGCAATTCTGGTACCCATGTTACCGGCACCTATAATACCTATGGTATAAATGTTCATTAGGATTTGATTTTCTATGAATTAAATGGTGAATCCACCATCAGCAGTAAAAACAGATCCGGTGGTATATGAGGAGGCTGGTGAAGCTAAGAATAAGGCCATAGAACCAATTTCATCTGCAGTGCCCATTCTCTTGATGGCTAGTTTTTTCATCACCATGTCCATGATTTTCTCATTTGACCATAGCGGTTCAGAGAATTTGGTTTCGATCAATCCGGGACAAATCACATTCACCCTGATTTTTGCTTCTCCCCATTCTTTTGCCAAGACCTTGGTCATGGATATTAAAGCTGCTTTGCTTACGCTGTAGATTCCCAATCCATGTTCAGGTGAAATTCCGCCTATGGAACTGATATTTATTACCGAAGCATTGGAAGATTTTCTGAGATGGGGCCAGCATAGTTTTGAGAGCTCGAAAGGAGCCTTGAGATTCACATTCATTATTTTATCAAAAGCTTCCATACTCGTTTCATGTACAGGTCCGAAAACGGGACTTGTCGCAGCATTATTGACTAAAATATCAAGCTGTCCGCATGATTCAATTGTTTTCTTTACCAATCCCGGCAGCTCCTCCATATTTCCTACATTACAAGCTATGCCCTGTGCTTCATATCCTTTAGCCCGAAGCCTGCCGGCCATTTCATCCACAGCTTCCTGTTTTCTACTGCAAAGCACCACTTTTGCGCCCGCAGCGGCAAAAATTTCGCTTATACTAAAACCGATTCCTTTACTGGCGCCGGTGATGAGTGCGACTTTTCCCTGGAGGGAGAATAGAGAAGAGAGATCCATAAGTAGGTACGTTTTCTTCCTTCAAGATAAAGAAAGATAAAGAGTAAGCCTGAACGAATGCATATTATTGTCAGTTTAAATAGATATGAATTTCAGAATCAAAATAGATGACTATGAAATCAAGCATGACTCTCTGATGATTAGCCATGCGATCTGCCTGCCGTCTTTAGGCAGGGATTCTCTGTCCGACGACAGACGGGCATCTACCCGCTAAAAAACAAATTATGATCATATGAAATCGAGCATGACGAATAAGGTCACACAACTTGTCCCGAACTTGATTCGGGAGAGGGATGATTATTCACCGAGCGAGATTCCATCTGAACTCTTAAAACAAAATATAAACAGATGAAAGAAGTGATTTTTGAGGAAATCGGCAGAGCCGCGGACGTATTGAAGGTGAGAGAAGCACCGGCACCCGAGCCAGAAGGCCATGAGGTTCAGATAGAAGTAAAAGCAAGAAATATCAATCCCTCCGATCTGATGTTTATAAGGGGGCGGTATGGGATTCAGCCTGATTTACCGAGCAGTGCAGGTTTTGAAGCAGCGGGAATAGTAAGTAAGCCAGACGCTGAGGGAAAATTCCCTGCGGGAACCAGAGTGATGTTTACAGCTCAAGGGACTAATATGGGTACTTGGAGAGAGTACATTACACTTTCTGTCAAGCAAGTTATCCCTATGCCGGAAGGCATGTCCTTTGAAGTAGCCTGTCAGGCTTTTGTTAATCCCGTAACTGCGGTGGCTATGGTCAATAAATCGGGGTTGAATGCCGGAGAATGGCTTTTGCTCACTGCAGGAGCTTCTGCTTTTGGGAAATTTGCTATTCAGATAGCTAAAAACAAGGGAATCAAAGTGGCCTGTACTGTCCGTCATGATGAACAGAAAAAACACCTAACCGATCTCGGTGCCGATCTGGTGATTAATACAGAGAAAGAAGATTTGAAAAAAGTGATCAAAGAAGTGGTGGGTGAAGGAGTCTCTGTAGTATTTGATGCTGTAGGAGGAGAACTGGGAGCGGAGGCATTGTCGTGTATCAAGAAATTCGGCACGATGTACGTGTTTGGGATGTTGAGCATGCAGAATTTATCCCTTAATACGGGAATGATGATCTTCAAAGAAGTGAAAATAGAAGGATTTTGGCTGAGTAGTGTTTTACAGAGGATAAGTGAGGAGGATAGAGCAGAGCTTTATAAGGAAACCCAGTCCTTTTTGATGCGGGAAGATTCTAAGGCTGAAGTGGCTGAAAAATTTCCGCTTACTGAAGTGAAGGCAGCAATTGAGGCATATAACAAACCGGGAAGAAACGGGAAAGTACTTTTGGTGAGTTAATTTCTTTGAAATAGTTCTTCATAAAAAAAGGGATTCCCCATCTTTGCATTTCAAATCAAAAAACTGAAAAGAATGAATTGGGATACGCTGGACAAAGAGCTTACCGAAATTGTAGAAAAAAGAAATCAACTTGCCGCTATGGATTACAGCGACGAAAGATATGATGATCTGGAAGAAGAACTTCATGACTTGGAGGATGATTTCAACGAGAACTATGAGGATAGGCTTGAAACTGAACTTGAGAAAATTCAAGATAAGTTGCAGTCCGATACGGATATTCTTTTGCCCACGGCATATATCGCCAATGCCTACAAGCCCCTTCTTCCCGATGCTAATGGTATTGTAAGCTATGAAGTCTCCGGACTTCAAGGCGTGCCTATAGAATCCGAGCAATTTGACAAGCAAGATGTCCGGATCGTATTGGTTCCCAATCCCGCACGATTTGTAATGCTGATCAATGGCAGGCAGCTGAAGGATCTGTGGAGAAGTAGATAAGATTAAGTATCAAGATATTAGTATTGAGTATCTAGACTTTAGTATCAATATGATGATAGGTTATAAAATCATAAATCTAGTTTTATGATCTAACTAATTTGAAAGACCTGGCGAGTAGCCGGGTTTTTCTGTTTTTCACTGCTGATCCAAGTTGAAGCTTAAAACCGATGATAAATACAGGGTTTTATTAACAAGGCTAATGAACTTGGGCTGAACATAGATTTAATTGAGAAGACCACCGTTTATCCTATTTGGTCTTTGGAATTATGCCCAATAAATTAAAATTTAACCAATGAATTCAAAAAGAGTAGTTATTACGGGCTTGGGGGCACTTTCTGCTCTTGGCAATGATGTGAAGACCAACTGGAGAAATGCTAAGGAAAGCGTAAGCGGTGCGGGTGCAATCACCTATTTTAATGCTGAAAAATTCAAAACCCGATTTGCCAGCGAAATCAAAAATTTTGATCCTACGCTGAAACTCGACAGAAATGAGATCAAACGCGCTGATCTCTATACTCAATATGGCCTGTATGCAGCTTCCGAAGCAATGGAAGATTCCGGTTTGGATGTTTCCCAATTGGCTTCACCGTTTGATGCAGGTGTGATCTGGGGCACAAGCCAAGGCGGTATGAATACGTTTGAAAAAGAGATGAAAGAGTTTGTGGAAAATGATTTAAGCCCACGATTCAATCCTTTTTTCATTCCTAAGTATCTGGTGAATATGGCTTCAGGAGTGATTTCCATGAAGTACGGCTTTATGGGAATCAATTATACTCCTGTGACAGCCTGTGCATCTTCCAACAGTGCGATCATGGATGCTTTCAATTACATCAAGTGGGGCAAAGCCAAAGTGATTATCACGGGTGGTTCGGATGCTCCGATTACGGAAGCTTCTATGGGAGGATTTAATGCGCTGAAAGCACTTTCTACACGAAATGAAAATCCTACACTGGCCTCAAGACCATTTGATGCAGATAGAGATGGTTTTGTGATGGGAGAAGGTGCTGCTGCTTTGATCTTGGAGGAATATGAGCATGCAAAGAAACGCGGCGCAAAGATCTATGGAGAAGTAGTGGGGGCAGCCATGACAGCCGATGCTTATCATTTGACGGCCACTCACCCGGAAGGTGAGGGAGCCTATACCTGCATGAAGTTTGCCTTGGAAGAAGCTGGCTTGAGTATACAGGATGTGGACTACCTTAATGCCCATGCTACTTCTACTCCGACAGGCGACTTGAGTGAAATCAAGGCTGTGTCAAGACTGCTGAATGGCACCTACGATAAACTGCATATTTCCTCTACTAAATCCATGACAGGGCATTTGCTGGGAGCTGCGGGAGCAATAGAAGCTATCTTCTGCGTCAAGGCAATCAATGAAGGCGTAGTGCCGGCAACTATCAATACAGAAAATTTAGATCCGGCAATTCCTACGGGAATTCAGATAGTGACCAAGAATGTTGTCGAGAAAAAAATAAAAGTTGCCTTGAGCAATACCTTTGGTTTCGGAGGGCATAATGCGACAGTGATTTTCAAAGAGTTTGTCTAACCTTTGGGGTTTAGACCCCAAAGGTTTTGTTTTTCACCACACCTCCTTAGAAACTGCATAGAAACATACAAGGAGATTTTTGAAAAGTGTGTTTGCTTATCTAAAACGGAAATATCAGCAGGACATGCTGACCGACTGTATTAAAATCCCGCCAGACCCGATTCAGTTCGGTATGGGTTTTGGCAGCTTCCAAACCTGAGAAGGGGTAGAGCCGTCCAGTAATTTTACGGCATTTTTGGGTAAGTATTCTGCTTACTTCGCTAATTTTCTTCAATCTAGAATCTGATATTTTTCCTTTTTTTTCCAGTTCACCCCATGAAGCATTGACTTGATGATAAAACTCATCCCGAAGATTTTGAAGTTTTTCCTCTTGCTTTCCCAGTAGTTTAAGGAAGTACTCAAGATGCTTTTTATCATAGCTTCTGTACTCATGCCTTCTCCAAAACGACTGCTCTATCAATTCCTTTAAGTGAAGAGAAATACCCAAAATATTCGCTGCAAGCGTAGCTTCGGCAAACTGAAGAAAGGGGTATTGGTAAACGGAAGCAGTCAATTGAGCTTTTTCCGGAAGAATTTCAAAGCAACGGTTTAGTGGAACTTCAACGTCATCGCATCGAAAAGCATGGCTTCCTGTAGCTACCATTCCCATGTAATTCCAACCGTCAAGAATAGTTACATCTTTTCTGTCGAGGACAAAAGCTTTGATCACCGGCTTTCCTTTTCCATCCAACAGTGCCTTCCCATCTTCCAATATCCCGCAATTGGCAGTGAGATGTGTAGCATGCAAGGCTCCCGATGCATAGGTCCAACTTCCGGAAATGATGTACTTTTCATCCACCAAATTGGCTTTTCCTCCTACAAATCCACTTCCTGCCAAGCAGAGTTTTTCGTCGGGGAAAATATCATTACGAAGTGACTCATCCATAAAGCCGACAAACCAGGCTGCACCTGCACAGAGCGTCACTGTCCATCCCAGACTCCCGTCCAGCTTTGCCAGTTTTTCCTCAATTTCCAAGGCTTCAGGCAGGGTACAACCCAGTCCTCCCAAGTCCTTTGGCACAAAAATCTTAAACCATTTTTCGGAATAAATCTCAGCCAGCCATTCCTCGGGAAGGTATCCAAGTTCTTCTGCTTTGGTAGCGAGTTCGTGGCTAAACAGTTTTGACTTTTCCATGGGCGTGGTCTAGTTCTTTTTTCCAATCGAAATAACCCAAAATGGCTATGACGAAAAGGAAAATGGTGAGAAATGAGATTAGAATCAGTTGCTTGTGAAAGAGCAAAGGAATGGCTACGATATTTGACACATTCAGCCATATCCAGTTTTCCAACTTTCTTTTTGCCAGAAGCCACATCCCTGCCCAGGCAGTAGAGGATACAAAAGCATCGATCACAGGCACATCGGAGTCGGTAAAATTGGTAAGCATAAAATAGAGAAATACCCAGCCGCCGAGGGCGATTGCCCAGGTGATTTTCTGCTCAGTAACTGTACTTCTTGAGATTTGCGAGGCCCCGGAATTCGATCTGTTTTTCCACATGGCCCAGCCATAAATACTCATTATTAGGTAATAAGCATTGAGCAGGGTTTCGGCGTAGAGCTTGGCATCCACAAGCAAGAAGCCCGA
Organism: Algoriphagus sp. Y33; assembly: GCF_014838715.1. Taxonomy (NCBI): domain Bacteria; kingdom Pseudomonadati; phylum Bacteroidota; class Cytophagia; order Cytophagales; family Cyclobacteriaceae; genus Algoriphagus; species Algoriphagus sp. Y33. Next base: position 1,677,770 of record NZ_CP061947.1, read on the forward strand.
ACACGAGATTCCGATGATGCCCGCGGGATAGAGCAACACATTGTTTTTGCGGGCGAGCAGCACTGAGGTGACTCCAAAACCCACAGCGAACCATTCCAGTACACTCGTGGATTTGATCTGCTCAGCGAGCAGACTCATGTCAATATACAATAGCATTTGAATAACGTTTTTGGATTATTCAAAAAAGGGAGAACAGTAATCTAGTCCCTACGCCGGCATTACCCGGATCAGGTGCTCAGTGATCGCTCACCGATGGGTATGATCTCAGCCCGAAATATTAGGGCACCCCTTAATTGATGATACTAAGATAGGGATTTATACATGATTTCGCTCTACGAGCCGGACTATCTAAGTTCGCTTCGCATAAAGAGGAATTTCCAAAACCTAAGGAATTATGGAAAATAACCAAGCAGGGAGCTAAAGTTGTAGCAAAGCACCGGGAAGCTTTATTGATGGATTGGGGCAAAAGATGCGAGTGGCTGAAATAGGATGATAAATCCTAGACCGATACCGTTATATCAGCTTTAGATAAATCAAATTCTGATTTCATTCCAATTAAGGTATGCATTATTTTAAATAGAAAGGCCTATTCCCATAGCAGGGAATAGGCCTTTATCATTTTATAAGTACTACGTACTTAATTACTTACTGCCACCATATTCTTGGTTTTGTTCTATCAGCGTATTATCCAATTCCAAAAGTGGAATTGGGAGAATTTCATGCTTTCCTGCCACAAAGCCTTTGCTTGCAAGTGCTTCTGCTGCTTTTCCATTTCGGACTAGGTCAAACCATCTATGACCTTCTCCTGCGAGTTCCAGACGTCTTTCTTCCAAAATTGTATGTATGGAAACGGGGATAGTTCCCAAGCCGACTCTAGCCCGAACGGCATCTAGCAGAGCCTGTGCACGGCCTGTATTTCCACCGCCTCTTACGAGTGCTTCAGCTTCCAAAAGATAGGAATCTGCAAGACGGATTTCATAGATATTTTGACGGAAGTTCAGTTCCATCACTCCGCCTCCCGTGGATCTGTCTTTCTGACGTCCTGCAAATTTCTCTAAGAAATAGCCGGTATTGTTGTAGCCTTTTTCATAAGTTACAGCTCCCGCTTTTTCCAAGCTATCCAAATCCGCAATGGTCGCTGATTTACGCGGATCGTTTTTCATCACTTGATACAAATCCGGAGTAACAGTCAAAAAGCTCCAGCCGGAAACATAATCAGGTGCAGTATCTGCGATTGGATTGTAACCCCGTGGACCTACCATGATGTTCAAAAGATTCCCTTCTGTACATCCCACGCATCCCCAATCACCATTTGATGTATTCGTAAAGGATACTTCGAAAATTGACTCCGAATTGAATTTATTATCAACTTCAAATAGATCGGAGAACTTGTCCAGTAATTTGTATCCATACTGGCTGGTACCACCGGGAGTTCCGTTTACCATTTCAAATTGCTCCGCTGCCAGCGCAAATTTTTCCTGCTGCAAATAGACCTTTCCCAAGACTGCACGTGCCATTCCTTCAGTAGCTCTTCCCGCTTCGGTTTCCGGATTGAGCTGGACAGGAAGGTTGGGAAGTGCTTCCAAAATATCCGCTTCTATCTGTGCATATACTTCAGAAGGATCTGCCTGTACCACATCGAACATTTCGGACGTAGAGATAGGCTCTGTGAAAAGCGGTACGTTTTCAAACAAGCGCACCAAATCGAAGTAGAAGTATGCCCTAAGGAATGTGGCTTCTGCATGATAGCGGGCTTTTAACGACTCATCCATAGGCACTTCAGGAAGCTTTTGTATAAGTACATTTGCACGAAAAACACCTGAAAAGCCCTTACTCCAAAGATCTCCTTGGGGACCGTTTGCAGGATCCAGTGTGTAATTGGACCATACTTGGATAGAAGTAACATCATTTGGGCCTCCACCGCCTGCAAAATGATCATCTGATGCAGCATTAAGAGCAGTCAGTTTGGTTACGTATCCTCCCCCTTGCATTCCGACTACGTCATATACGGCAACCAACCCATTGAATGCTTCTTCTTGGTTCTGATAATAGTTGGATTCCAAATCTGTGCCTCTAGGCTTGATTTCAAGAAAATCATCAGAGCAGGAACTCAATGTCAATGCCGTCAAAGCGATGGCAACGAGATTTTTTTTATGTTTTAACATGATTAGAGTCAATTTTGATTAAAAACCTACATTTACACCGACCATAAACGAGCGGGCTTGTGGATAAATACCACGGTCAATGCTCATGACCCCACCGCCGATTTCGGGATCATACCCTGTGTATTTGGTGAGCGTGAGCAAGTTTTCGCTCATCACATATACTCTGGCCTTTTTCATGCCGACTTTGCCTGCAATGGCAGTAGGAAGTGTATAGCCGAATTGGAGTGTTTTGATGCGGAAGTAAGATCCATCCTCCAAATAGAAATCCGATGGATTGCCGAAGTTTTTGTTAGGATCACCATCTACCAGCCTTGGATAGGAATTGTTGTCTCCGGCTTCTGTCCATCTGCCAAGAGCTTCTGTCTGCCAGTTTGCAGTTCCGATATCTAATCTTCTAAGGCCTTGGAATACTTTGTTTCCCGCTACTCCCTGTCCAAAGAGAACCAAATCAAAGGCTTTATAAGCCAAATTCACGGTGAATCCGTAGGACCAAGTAGGAGTAGGGTTTCCAATATAGGTCCGGTCTTTCTCGGTGATCTGTCCGTCTCCATCCAAGTCTGCCCAGATAAAATCGCCGGGTTTGGCATTTGGCAAAATCTGATTGCCATTGGAATCCACATAGTTTGCCACTTGCTCTTCAGTCTGGAAAATTCCCAATTTCTGAAATCCAAAGAAAGAATTGGCCGCTTGTCCCAACCCGGTTCGGGTGATAGGGTAGGTGCTTGCCTGGAAGCTTTGTCCACCTGAAATAAAATCTATATTGGCACCCAGATCAGTCACTTCATTGTGCAGATAAGATACGTTTCCGCTCATACCGAGATTGAGATTACCAAGTTGCTTTCTATAGCCGACTTCAAGTTCTACTCCCTTGTTTACCATATCCGCAACGTTTGCAGCAGGATTGGAAATCGCTCCAACATAGGAAGGGATTCTTGGGTTTTGAAGTATACCGGTGGTGACCTTTTTGTACATGTCGAACGTCACATTGAAGTCTTCGAAAACTGTAGCCTCAACGCCGATGTTGGCTTGACTTGTTTGTTCCCACTTCAGATCAGGATTGGATGGCGCATTTGGGCTATATCCGATCAGATAACTTCCATTTGTACCAATTGTATAATTTCTGCCACCCCCGATAGTGGACAAGTAAGCAAAGTCACCGATGTTGTCATTTCCCACCACACCGTATCCACCACGTACTTTTAGGAAGTCAACGACATTGTTGCTTGGCCAGAAGTTCTCCTGGGAGACAACCCACCCTGCGGAGAATGAAGGGAAAACGCCGTAACGGTTATTCTCTCCGAATCTTGAAGAACCGTCACGACGGACAAGCGCTTCCAGTAGGTATTTTTCTTTGAAGTTGTAGTTGGCTCTTGCAAAGAGGGAAGTTACTGCGTGTCCCGAACCTTCGGAACCTGTAGCAACACGCTGATCGCTGGGCACATTGTAATTCAATGAAGCGTCGTCAAAATTATCAGCAGGAACATTGAAATAAGTGACACCAAGTGATCTTGTAGTATTGTCCAAATAAGCTCCCTGCCCCAGCAATACCGTGAAGGTATGATCTTCTATGCTTTTGGTGTAAGACACCGTATTCTCCAGATTCCAGTCGAAACCTCTACTTTGATTTCTGGTAAAGGACGTTTGGTTAGATACGTTGGATCCGTTGAGATAAAAAAGCGGTGTAAAGGATTCATTTCCCCAGTAAGAAAGTTTCGCTCCCAATGTGGAACGGAACTTCAATCCTTTAATAGGTTCTGCTACAGCATAGGCATTTCCCACGATATTATCAGACCACCCATAATTCCCCAGTCTTGTTTGGATGTAAGCCAGCGGATTAACCATCTCTTGACCCACGATGGTAGATATGCCGTAAGGATTTCCGTTAGGATCCCTGATCACATTTGGGGAAGTATATGGCGGCTGCGAAGCAAGAGCAGGGTCGGTGATTACAGCCGGCGTGATAGGATCCAGATTGATCGCAGAGCTCAAGGGCCCGCCAAATTCTGAATTTGTATTTCCCAGCCCGATGGATTTGTCATGGGCATAACCCAGGTTTTGGCCTATGGTCAGCCATTTGGCCAGTTTGTGCTCCGAATTCAGGCGTATGTTAGTTCTCTTGTAGCTGGAAATATCTGTAGCTACAATACCGTCTTGTTGCAAGTGCCCAAAGGATGCATAGAAGGTAGAAACTTCATTTCCTCCGCTTACACTTACTTCATGATTTTGTCGACGGGCATCGTTGTTGAAAATCAAATCCTGCCAGTCGGTTCCTTCACCATAGCTGGCCGGGTTGCTAAAGATAGGGTTATTACCTGCGTTGACGGCTGACTCATTTCTCAAGGTTGCGTAATCTGTCGCGTTGAGAAGATCCAACTTCTTTGCAGGAGCGGAGGTACCGTAATAGCCATGGTAGTTTACACGGATTTCCCCTGCTTTTCCTTTTTTGGTAGTTACCAAAATCACCCCTGCGGCAGCTCTTGCTCCGTAGATGGCCTGAGACGAAGCATCTTTGAGCACTTCAATGGATTCAATATCGGATTGGTTGAGGTAGCCGATTCCGCCATTATCCACGACCACGCCGTCCACCACCCATAGGGGATTGTTATTCCCCAGGGTGGTTATGCCCCGGATCCTAATGGAAGAGGCAGCACCTGGCTGTCCAGAACTAGCCGCCACCGTAAGTCCGGAAGTACGTCCTTGAAGAGCTTGTTCTACGCGGTTGATTGGCATATTTTCCAAATCCGAAGCTTTTACGCTAGAGATAGCTCCCGTCACTACGCTCTTTTTCTGAACACCGTAGCCTACTACAATCACTTCTTCCAGATCACTGCTGGATTCAGCTAATTGTACATTGATTACTGATTGATTAGACACCGGTACTTCTTGGGAATCAAATCCAAGAAAACTGAATACTAAGGTGCTTCCTGTGGAGGCATTGATACTGTAATCACCATTGATATCGGTGACGGCACCATTTGTGGTCCCTTTTTCGATTACTGTCACTCCAGGGAGTATATCTCCATCTGACTGAAGCGTGACTTTTCCTGTAATTTTCACTTGTTGGGCATACACTACGCTTGCCAAAAGCAACAAACAGGAAAAGAAGAAAATAGTAAAGATTCTTCTTTCCATTAGAAATGGGTTTAGGTTAAGTTGACTAAATGAACTAAATGCTAGTCTACTTTCAACAGTAGATTCACAACCGTCAAAACTGCTAACCCCAACTCAAATTAGCACTACAGCGTAGCACTACATCACCTCTACAAAAACTCTAAAAACTTCGTTAATGACTCTTTTGATACACTACTTGACCACTACATTTAATTTCTTGGGGAATAAGTGATGCAATGTTTGAACAAAGGGTGAAATAAATACCCGGAAAAAAGTTCTCGAATTGTCGAGAGTGGTTTAGGAAATTGTAATCTCAATCAGGAAATCATGGAGATTCACTTCAGTGCTGATCTGTAATTTTTTCCTAAGCCTATATCTACCCACTTCCACCGCCTTCAAGGATATACTCATAAGGTCTGCAATTTCTTTGGAAGAGAGATTCATCTTCACAAATGCACATAGCTTTAGTTCATTAGCTGTGAGCGTAGGGAATTTTCCTCTGAGGATTGTAAGGAAATTGGAATGGACATGATCAAAATGTATGGCGAATCTATCCCAATCGTCATCACCTCGCTCTACTTCATTGATCAGTCTGATTACTTTTTTGGCATTAAGTTCAGATTCACTTTCAGCCATAAGCTCTTCTTTGATTTTGGTAAGAACTTTCCCCCGCTGGAGCAAGTGCATAGTCGTGGAGCCAAGTTCTTGATTTTTATAGTTGATTTCTGCTTGTAACTTTTCGTTCCTTAGCTGTACGATTTCCTTCTCTGTTCGTTCCAGAGCCAAATTATGCTTGTCCTTCAAGTGTTTCTGTGCCAGGATATGCTTTTTATTCTGTCTGGTAAAGAACCAATAAACTGTACCTATCAATAAGACAAAATAAAGAACATAGGCCCATACCGTCTCGTACCATGCAGGCAAAACTTTAAATGTATAGCGAGCGATATCCGATTCATTTCCTAAATTGTTCCTTGATTTTACCTCGAACGTATAGGTTCCTGCACCCAGATTGGTATAATCCTTTTCGAATCTATCTGTCCACTCACTCCAACCTTGGTCAAATCCCCGAAGCAAATAACTGTATTCTAAGTTTTCAAGCTGCCGAAATGTAGTGGAGGTGTATTCCAGGTGAATGGAATTCATTGTATGAGAGAATTCCTGTATATCATTTTCGGCTTCCTTGCCAACCTGTATGGTATAGACTACAGTATCTTGTTGGCCAAAAAGGCTTACTTTCCCTATCCAGCTGTTGGGTCGACTGATTCTCTTTCTGTACTGCTCATAATTAATGTGGAAAAATCCTTTATTAGAACCCACCAATATATTTTTTTTGTCAATTGGATAGATGAATTCATGGCCACCTATGACTTTTCCTGAAAGTTCCGGCAAATAAACTAGTGTAAAAGGCAGCTCATTATTAGGCATGCTGAAATCGATGACTCCGATTCTTTTATTGGACACAAACCATACGTTGCCTTCTTGGTCTTCTTGCAGGTATTGAATACTCATTCCTCTGAGCACTCCTTTGAAAATATCTGATTGCCTGAACCCCGCTGTCTTTTGGTCGAATTCGTAGATTCCTGATTCTGTAGCTATAAGGATTCTGTTCTTCACCTGAAAGGCATAATTGTAAAGATCTGAGGGCAAACCGTCTACCGCTGTGTAGGTCGAGGTTTTGATAACGTTCAAGAAATTATCTGAAAGCTCCTGGCGGTAGATGCCTCTATAGGGATGGGAACCCCAGAGTTCACCTGTATTGAATTGCATCTTCAAAAACCGGAGAGATTCAGAGAGTTCACCTATAGCCCCCAGGTTTTCTAACGTAGTGTTATTTTCCGAAAGAAGCTGCATACCTGTATAAGTTCCAACGTAGATTTTCGAACTTGGATAGATAGCAGTAGCCGGCTGAAAAACCCACGCTCCGGTATGATTGAAAATAGCTTTGGTACGATCCTCCACAATTTCAAAAGCACCATTTTCATGGCCCATAAGTAAACGGTCATTGATTTCTTGTATTTTCCAGACTTGTCCTTCTGATCCTTGAATTAAAGTAAATTCTCCTTTAGCGAAACTCAAATCCTTGATTTTTGAGGAAAGAGTAAATTTGTAAAGTCCATCCGAAGTGCCTAGATATAGCTGGTCTTTATAGCTTATGGCCGTATAGCCTGATACGCGCTTGTCTGCATCGGGCTGAATTTCTTTGATCGGATTTTGGAAATCTATGTAATCTATCCCATCATCCAGTCCAATCCATAAGCCAAAGTCTTTGTCTACATAAATACTTCGTACATTGTTAGTTTGTAATCCTTGGGCAATAGTGAATTGTTGTATCGTTTTGCCTTCAATGTCCATTATCAGAACTCCAGAGGACTTGGTTCCTATGGCATAAGTTTCAGAATCGATTTGGGTGACGGTGTTTACCCAACTTTTCCTAAGCAATTCGTCTATTTCAGTGGTGAAAGGTTTTAGTCCATTTGCATCTAAAAGATATATTCCATGGGATAGGGTAGTAATAAGTAAATTATCAGAGTCAAATGGAAGTATGCTGACAATATGGGGAAATGTGGTAGCCTGAGATTTTAGTGCTTTTTTCCAAATTCCATTTGAGAACTCCATTAGCCCCATTTCTTTGTCCTGGGCATATACTTTGTCATTTACTACACCTAAATACAGCCATTCTGTCTCAGAAGTGAATACATGCATTACTTCATCTTTGAAATGATAAATTCTGTTGTGCTCAAGAAAAAAGAACTCATCACCACGATTTACGATCTGCCAGATATCGGAAAAGCTTCTGGCACGTTCAGGGAGAAGATGTTTCAGTGAATGGAAATTCAATTGGCCGTTTGAAGCTGCCTGAAAATATCCTATTTCATCCTGTCCTCCGACAAAGAGACGGTTATTGGAATCGAATTTTGCGGAACGAATGATGGTTTTGTTGGGAAGCTGGTAAAGCTCCCAGAAGTTTCCGTTGAAAGTAAGCAAACCTTCATTGTTGCCAAAGTAAATAACTCCTTTTTCATCCTGGGTTGCACCCCAATTCTGAAGCCCTGCCTGATATGTCTTATTGGTGAAATTCTTGATCTTGGGAGACGCCAGTTCAGCTTGTGGATAGACAGAACGTGAAAAGAAAATAAGTAAAATAAATGTCAATAGGACATTTTTCATTTAATATAATTAAATAGTTGGGTTTAGTTGTTGTTAGATTTACTCTGATTCCCAACTGATGCTAGTATCGCTGTAAATCTGTTTTCCTGATCTTGTGCGCAAGTTTATTAAATATTTTCAGACTGCGGGGAGTTTAAATTCAATCCCATCCATTGCTTGACTTTTATCAATTTCCAAACACTAGGTAGACTAGTAATTACGGGTAAATAGCTAATCAACGGGCCAAGTTCTCCATTTGATCGGGATTTTCTATGACAGTTTCATTGTATACCAAGTTCCATCCCAACGATTTTGTCAAGACATAAATAGTTAGAAGTTCACTTATCAGGCGTTCCTGCGCATCATCTTTGAGACCCGAAGCTTCAATTTTATCTCGAAACTGTTTGGTTATACTGGTTTTGATTTTGTTGTAATCGTTGGCTTCAAATTGGTTTAAAAAGTCCTGTGTCACATCATAATAGTCGAATTCAGGATAGATATTCACCACAGGATCGGGAATTCTCACGATAGTGAGAGTTTTAGAATTCTGATCTATTCTTGTTTCCAGTTTCCTCAGATCGTACTCCACGGTGGCTTTTGCCTTTGCCACTATTAAGGCTTTTTTATTGGCACTCACAAGATCGAGAAACAGTTTTTGGGAATTGCGATAAGTAAAAACCTGAGAATAATAACCTTCTGTCACAATCAGTTTACCTACATTTTGGATTTGTTCCTGTATCATGGCCGAGTTGGCATTGAGCTTTTCTTGGCCGTCTTTTTTATCTACAAATAACCATAGACCAGCCATAACCAGAAGAGCTGCAATAAATCCCAGGAAAAATCTATTCATAATTGAAATCGAAGTGTGAGTCAAAGATAAGGTAAGCTACGAAATTTGTTTTCCTAAGGATATCTTGATTTGACGAATGGAAATTGTTTCTGACTCATGTACCATTTGATCCCACCATACGGTAATTGTCGATTTACATTCTCGATTTCTCTGCGTAGACTTTATTTATTTGGTTTTTGTCCGTACAAAATGTTGGAATTAGCTTGATTCTCTGTCAATCTACATTGTTCGTCCATTTTTATTTCCGGGGGAAACAACAGGTTAATACTACTTGAATCATCTAAGGGAATTGTAAATTACCGATGTAGTTAAACAATTTCTGCTCTAAATGATTTTATCCTTATTATGAAGAATAATAAAATTGAGAAATTTGCTCCGTTGATGAGTTGGGATATCAGTAGTCCTGTGAGTGGAATTAGAGCCAAAAAGGCAAAAGACCTTGAGGCCCTTGAGGGGTTTTCCGAGCTACATCATTGGCAAGTGGATTTGAATAAGGAGCTGATGGCAGGTTATCAGACACTTGTATTGACAGATTCTAATCAGCAAATCCTCTGGGTAAATCAAGACTTTCATACAATGACAGGATATACGCCGGAATTTGCCATAGGGAAAAAACCTACTTTTCTTCAAGGAGTGAAAACGTCGGAGAATGTAAAACGAAGAATTCGGGAAGGTCTGGCAGCTGGAAGGAGTATTACGGAATCGGTAATCAATTATCGGAAAAGCGGGGAAGAATATGCATGCCATATTTCTATAATTCCATTAATCCATTCAACCCGTGGAATCACCCATTTTTTAGCATTGGAAAGGGAAATAGTATTGGCTTCTTAGAGATGGAGCTAACTTGGAATCAAGTTAGATTTTAACGGAATACCTTATTTATAAGATGTGTGTATGTCACGATGCTAAGTCGAAGTCTATACCTAATCCAAGAATCAGACTACTATAGTGAGGATATACCTGCGATTCATCAAGCAGAAAATTAGCAACCCATGCATAGTCGAGAGTGCATTTGGATAATTAAATTGAAACAGTATGCCAAGGGATAATTTCTCAAATGCAACATTGTTTCATGGATTGATGAGATTATATTTGCAATATAATTGCAAATTAATACGCCATGCTATTGTGTATTCCCGCTTTCACGGGTTTATTCCTATTTTCTATAATTGAATTTAACACTGAAAGATTCTACCAGGATGATCAATTTGAATACCGCCCGTTGGTTGGTTTTTCGGATAAGCCATCCTTGGATACTATCCCAAAGGATTCAGCGGCTTCCAGAGTCATGGAGCTGGAGGAATTTTTATTGAGTGAGCAGAGAGCAAGACAATTGAGAAATGAGGAATCGACCAATGTTGATTTCGTAAAGCAGAAATTCATCCGGGAAAATAGGGGAGGAAGCCTGATGAAATCACTGGAGAGACTTCCGGGAGTGAGCACAATAGGCATAGGGTCGGGGGCATCCAAGCCGCTGATCCGTGGTCTTGGTTTTAATCAGGTGATGGTGGTAGAAAATGGCATCAAGCATGAAGGTCAACAATGGGGAGCAGATCATGGGCTGGAAATAGACCAATATGCTGCTGATCAGGTGATGATTATAAAAGGACCGGTTTCATTCAAATATGGCTCTGATGCAATTGCCGGAGTAGTGGATATCAGTGAGAAACCGGCTCCAAGCGAAGATGGAATAGGTGGTTCTGTAGATTTGGGAGCCAAAAGCAATAATGCATGGCTAGGAGGTTCAGTTAATCTGCTTGCAAGAAAGAATAAATGGTTCGTAGATGGCAGACTCACCTATGCAACCTATGCAGACTTTAAAATTCCTACGGATTCGGTATTTGTGTATGATTTTGGAGTAGCCCTACATGGAAATAAAGTACGGAACACAGCGGGGAATGAATTCAATTTTTCAGGTAGAGTGGGGTACATCGGTGAGCATCTCCGAAATACGCTTTCTATGTCCAGAGTGAGGAGCAAGTCAGGTTTTTTTGCCAATGCACATGGTCTGGAGCCCCGACAAGTGGATACGGATCTTCATGACCGTTCCGATAGAGATGTCCTCTTGCCGTACCAGGAAGTAGAGCATCTCAAGCTTATCAATAAATTGAGTTATTCCTTGGGCAACAACTTGCTTGAGCTGGATCTGGGCTATCAGCGAAATGACCGCAAAGAGTGGAGTCAATACGTCAACCATGGATACATGCCTCCTATCTATCCTTCGGAAATGGCTTATTCTTCCACGCTGGAAAGAGCTTTTGACAAAGAAGTTTTTTCCCTCAATCTGAGAGATGAGCTATTTTTGAGTAATCACACGCTGTCCTTTGGCGCAAGTGCAGAATATCAAAATAATGCCATTGGCGGCTGGGGTTTTTTGATTCCTGCTTTTGAGCAATTCAGCTATGGATTCTATGCAGTTGATAAATATAAGATAACCCCCCTATGGCAGCTTACCGGTGCCTTACGCTATGACCATAGTCGTATTCATGTGTTCGAATACCGTGATTGGTTCCCAAGCGTAAAGGATCCCAATCAGAGCGGGAATCCCGACTACCTGAATAGGGCGGAGGATTTCAAGAGAAATTTCAATAGCTTGGTTTGGTCCGTGGGTTTTAATTATGTGCCCGGAGATTTTAGCTTTAAAGGCAATGCCGGAACGAGTTTCCGTACGCCTATAGCGAAAGAACTTGCTGCAAACGGCGTAAATTACCATTATTTCAGATACGAAAGAGGGAATGCTGAGCTATCACCTGAGCGCTCTTTTCAGCTGGACTTGGGAACTGAGCTCACCAAGGAGAATTGGAGTGTGAGTTTTAGCCCATTCCTAAACTATTTTCCCAATTATATTTACCTAAACCCTTCTTTTGAGCATGATTATTTATACGGTGCCGGAAATCAGGTGTTCAATTACACCCAAAGTGAGGTGTTCAGATATGGAGCTGAGATCAATGCTACTTATCAGTTAACTCCGGTGCTGAGTACAGAATTGCTTGGAGAATACGTTTACGGCAAGCAACTCGCGGGAGACAAGAAAGGGTACACTTTGCCATTTTCTCCGCCACCCTCAGCTGTATTGAACTTGACCTATAAGCCTAATCTGCAGAGTGCATTCAAGTCTCCTTATTTGGCGTTGGATTACAGACTTACAGCCAAGCAGACCAACATAGTTCCTCCTGAGAAAATAACTCCGGGCTATCAGTTGATCAATGTGCGGATGGGATCTAATGTAGCCATAGCCAATCGGAACATACAGGTCGATATCCAAATACAAAATCTCTTCAATAACCACTACCTAAACCATACGAGTTTTTACAGGCTGATAGATCTGCCTGAACAAGGAAGGAACATTACTCTTTCTTTCAACTATCAGTTTTGAGAATTCAATCAGTTTATAAACCAACTTAATACATTATGAAAATTACATCCCTAATAGGAGCTGCTCTTCTTTCGCTGATGTTCATGTCCTGCGCTGGAAATGAAGATGAAATAGACACCCGGCCACCATCAATTTCTATGGATTTTGCTGAAGCATCGCCGGCACAATGCGCAGTTTTTCAACGTGGCGAAACCCTGTCTTTTGAGGCTCAGTTTAGGGATAATTTTGAACTGGGAAGTTACAGTTTGGACATCCATCACAATTTTGACCACCATACCCATAGTACGGAGGTAAATGACTGCCAAATGGAGCCGGTCAAAACACCTGTTAACCCGTGGTTGGTGATAGAAGGCTTTTCTATACCATCTGGCCAAAGCGCTTTTAGAGCCAGCGAAGAATTGGAAATTCCAGAGGATATAGATCCCGGCGACTACCACTTTATGATCAAGTTGACAGATAAGGAAGGCTGGCAGACTATCAGGGGCATAAGTATCAAAATAGATTAATGATGATAAAAAAACATCAAATCTTTTGACGATTTGGCTTACTCCGCAATAGAAAATCGGATACACAGTGAATTTGAAAGCCCGTATAACCGGTCTAAACTTTCATGTGTCCTACTAGTTAGAGCATGCTGAAAAACGTCAGTAATAGATCAAAAGCTATCATTTTGAATTACTAACTCATTTTTGATGCGAACGGTTTTTCAGCGCGTGCAGGGGTATTGGCCACAATAGGTCTTTATGCATCAGAAAATGCCAGTACCGGGATTTTCAAGCTAGTCTCAGTCCTACCATCTTCTGCGTTGGCCTCATCCGAGGTATACCCACACATCTTCACTCGGCCGCCTTGAAGCTGGCATACCTGAGACTTTTTCAGCAAGCCCTAGTTAAATTTAACGCAACATTATTGCATGATTGATCTACTAATATGCAACAATGTTGTATATTTATGATTCAGATCTGATTAAACAAACACAAACATTTAATTACCGCTAGATTATTTATGATACAGTCTAATAGAAGAATCTTATTGCCTGTGCTTGCAGCAGTTTCCTTTTTGGCATTTTCCTGTTCCGATGACGATGATCCGGATCCCGTGGTATTGGAAGGCATACAAAAATCCAGTTTGGTTTTCACTGAAATATCGGGTGGGGATGATTTGGGAGCACATGGTGACCACTTCCATGGGATCGGTTCAGCTACTGAAGGTGAATCTTTTACGGTAGAATTTGATGCGGAGGGCAATGCCGTTTCGGGCGGACATTTGCATCTAGATCCCGATGGTATTTATAAGCTTGAATTACAGGCATGGGATTATCAGGGCAACCGTGTAGAAGGTGATTTCTTAAAGGATAAAGCCACTGCTGATCTTTACAAAGCATTCTTAGTAGGTGGAGATTTGATCCTCAATCCTGATACAGATGATGAAACAGGGGCAATTTTCCAGCCTAGAGAGCAGACTTACGGGGATGAAACTGCTGTATCCGGGAAATACGAAACCACAGGCATCTTAAGCTATTTTACCATCGGTGAGGCTAATGAGGGAGGAACAATTATGATTTCATACATTTTGAGAGAGTTTGATAGTCCTGAGACAAAGGGGTTGGTGGAAAGAACTGACTGGAATTCCAGCGACTACACTAGTAAGTTCGCAGGGAAAGATGTTTTGACATTAGACTTTGAAATCCACGCTGAACATGAGCACGATCATTGAGCAATACATATTAGAGAATTGGTTAGAATTTGAAAAAGCTGTCTGGGGATCCCGGGCAGCTTTTTATATTTGAGGATTATTCAAGAGCATACTGGGGATTCTAATTGATTTATCGATATACATAATTTGGTCGATAAGGATTACCGGTCGTTTATAAGGATAATGCAATTTTTGAAAAATGAGAATTTAATTTGTTTCAATTGGTGGACTCATTATTTTTGTATTGTTCAATACAAAAATAAGATGAGAGGTAGGCCTACACTTCGCACCCATGAGGAGTTGATCTTAAAGACACAGGAAATCTTTTGGAAAAAAGGTTATACAGCTACATCCCTGGGAGATCTACTGAAGGGAACAGGGATTGGCAGTGGAAGTTTTTACAATACGTTTAAAGGGGGTAAAAAAGAGATATTTCGTAAGGCATTGCTCCAGAGGAAGGAGGCATTTGAGAGCTTCAAGCGGGAACTTGAGCAAAGCGAATCACCGCTCGATTTGATCAAAAACTTTTTTAGAAGTATTGCAGAAGCAACCGAAGAAACTCATCTGAACGGCTGTATAATTGCCAATTCAGTGGTGGAGATGACCCACGTCGACGATGATTTGGAGCTGGAGGCGGTAAATATCCTGAAAGAGGTAGAGCACATGTTTGCAGATACTATCCGGAAGGCTCAGAAGCTGAAAAGCATCAGCAATCAAACTGATCCTGTGATTCTGGGGAAATACCTTATCACATTTTGGTGTGGATTAAATACACTACGGCGGATGTATCCGGATAAGAATATCCTTCAGCAACAAATAGAAATGCAATTAGCTGTGATCAGCTAATTTTTTTCACTATTAATGGAATGATCAATACAAAAATAACAATAGAGCAAACTTATGGACTTACAATTGAAATCAAAAAGAGCATTTATCAGCGGTTCCACACAGGGCATTGGTTTTGCGATTGCGAGGCAACTGTTAAATGAAGGGGCTGATGTGGTGATCAATGGAAGAGATGAAGAAAAGCTGAATAATGCGGTAGAAAAGTTGATGCATGAATTTCCCCATGGATCCGTTTCAGGAATGCCGGCTGATTTTTCAGATTCTGAAGCTGTGGATTTATTGCTGAAGGGGTTGAAAGACATTGATATACTGGTCAACAACGTAGGAATCTTTGAACTTAAGCCATTTGGGGAAATCCCGGATGCGGATTGGATAACCATTTTCAATGTAAACGTACTGAGCGGTGTGAGATTGTCCAGACATCTTTTACCGGGGATGTTGGAGCGGAATTTCGGACGCGTTGTTTTTATCAGCAGCGAATCCGGCGTGAATGTGCCTGCTGATATGATCCATTATGGAATGACCAAGGCAGCGATAATGGCAGTAGGTAACGGACTTTCCAAACTTACCAAAGGTACAGGAGTGACGGTCAATACCATTTTGGGAGGGCCGACCTATTCTGATGGAGTTGCGGCAACAGTGCAACAGATTGCCCGTGCTCAAAATGTAACCGTGAGTCAAATGAAGTCCGGTATTATGCAGCATAGCAATCCGGATTCCCTGATGCAGCGTTTTATAGAGCCGTCTGAAATTGCTGTGTTGGCTGCATATTTGGCTAGTCCCTTATCCATTGCCACCAACGGGGCTTGTGTAAGAGCAGATGGTGGGGTATTGAAGCAACTGTAAAGGGAATTTGTCTGTTTGGCAGATATGATTTGCTTTGAGCTGATGCTGTTATTTGCTTAGGAATTACAGAGAAAGGAAGTGTTTTCGGGTTTTCAATGGTCCTTATTGTGTTGTTTAATGAAAATTTGCTCAATCGATACAAATACAAAAAAATCATGTTTGTAAGAACATTCCGCTATTTAGGCTAAATTTGGATTCCATAGTGCAAAATGGTCTAATGAAATTTACATTTAACTTTAAGCATACTTTATCAATTGCTTTGTTCTTGCTGACAGTGGGTAATCCGTTTTTGCTTTTTGGACAATGCACCCAAAATAATTTCACAGTATCAGGTTTTGAGTTGCGCGATGAAAATGGAAATCAGTTTTCAGTCACAGACGATTACGAGCTGGGCGAAGTGGTAAATGGGGAATTGTGGATTATGTTGGGAGGAGCTTCTACCAACGGCTATAATTTGAGTTTTTACTTCGATATATATGCTGATGGGGTTTTGACTCAAGCTAATCAACAAGAATGCCTTTTTTCGGGGATTCAGGCAGTTCAGGGAGTTTGGATTAGGGTAAGGGATTTGATCTGGAACTGGGGAGATGTCATAGACATCAGAAATGTATTTATCCACTGGGATACAGGTTCGGCTAAGCCTGAGAGTACCTGTACGATTAAAGATCCGACTAAAACTAATTCCCAATGCTATAGTAATCCCCAAGGATTCACCGCAGCTGTTCCTCTATTCCCCAAGTTTGATTTTGAGAGCAATGGGGTATGCAATACCACCATTCAGTTCTCCAGTCAAACCATTGGTGGAACCCCTCCATTCAATTATAGCTATTCATGGGATTTTGATGAGGATGGAATTACTGATTCCATGCTGGAAAATCCTTTGTTCAATTTCCCAAGTTCAGGTACTTTTCCCATTACGCTGACAGTAGATGATGGAACTTCCATCACTACCATTGTGAAGGAAATCTACATCGACCCCAACTTCGGTATACGGGTGACTATTTTTCCCACTAAAATCGATGATAGTTCAGGGATTATTTATGTTGAAAGTGTCACAGGGGGAACGGAACCTTATATTTTTTATTGGACCGGCCCAAACGGGTTTACAAGTACTTCAAGAGATATTTTCGATTTAAGCAATGGTTTTTACACCCTTGTCGTTACTGATCAAAATGGATGCGCTCAAATGGTGACTTATGAGTTGGATATAGCACAGGTACTTAGCTCTTTTTGGATATCAATGCACCTTTCCGTAGACAGGTCAGCAGTCAATATCAGATGGGAGGTCACCACCACTGAGGAGGACTATTATTTTGAAGTTGAACGAAGTTCGGGTGATATCTCAAATTTTGTCCGTATCGGAAGTGTTCCCAAAATAAATTCAGGCAGAGAAACAGAAGTTTATTCATTCTCGGATAATTCTATACCTGTATTGGAGAATACGCTCTATTATCGGGTTGTGAGGAAATCTGATAGAGAAATTGATTATAGCATTGTAAAAATGTTTAAAAAAGAAGTTGTTGAGGTTGAAAATCCATGGATAGTTTATCCTAACCCTTCCTTGAATAGAGATATATTCCTTAAATATTTAGGGGTTGTAAAACCAAATCAAGGGCCTTTAACTATTGATGTTTTTAGCTTAGGAACCTATTTTCAATCCATGACCCTCCAAACTTCACTCTCCGAAGCCATTAATCTTAAGGAAATTTTTCAAAATTTGCCAAAAGGTCACTTGACTTTAAGGATTCACTTGGGGAATAAAGTAGATAGTATTCATTTGATCCATTGGTAGTTTTAGTGATAATAGATTAAATCAATAACAGGTATGGATGAGATTTTTCTAACTAGGCTGTCTCATAATTGTTAATAGCCTAGTTTTTGTTTTTCGCTACAACACCTTAAAAACTAAAAAGAAATATTCAACGAGGTTTTTGAGTTGTATTTTGTCATATCACTGAATATTTCCAAACTGGCAATTGAAGGGTTGGAAATGGAAAAAGCTCCATATAGCGGAGCTTTTTTATTCTGATTACAAATTCTGGGATAGAACTATGGGATTGTAAATCCCGAAGAGCGTGTAGTGTCGCCGTAATAATTATTTAAAGCCCAACTTCACTCTTACTTTATCCAAAATCTCAGCTCCTACAGCTTTAGCTTTTTCTTCGCCTGAGGCCAGCTTTATCTCGATTTCTTCAGGATGATTCATGTAGAAGTCAAATAGTTCACGCTCCTCTCTATACTTATCGAGAATCAGCCCCAGAAGTTCCTTTTTGGCATGGCCATAACCATAGTTTCCGCCCTTGTAGTTTACTCTCATTTGTTGAGTTT
The DNA here is from genome assembly GCF_014838715.1 of Algoriphagus sp. Y33. Classification (NCBI taxonomy): domain Bacteria; kingdom Pseudomonadati; phylum Bacteroidota; class Cytophagia; order Cytophagales; family Cyclobacteriaceae; genus Algoriphagus; species Algoriphagus sp. Y33. The sequence goes on from NZ_CP061947.1 coordinate 1,696,134, forward strand.
GCTCTTCGGTAGCTATAAGACTGTAGAGTTTAAATACATTATCAGTCTCGGGATCTTTTGGCTCTTCCAATTCCTTGCTATCAGTCACGATGCTGTTGACATTTTTCTTAAGTGCTTTTTCTGGAAGGAAAATATCGATAAAGTTATTGTACGACTTGCTCATTTTCTGCCCATCCGTTCCCGGAATTGTCTTTACTGCCTCATCGATCCGGGCTTCAGGAATAGTCAGGATATCTTCTCCCACTATTCTGTTGAATGTGGAAGCGATATCCCGGGTCATCTCCAAATGCTGCATCTGGTCTTTTCCCACAGGAACCAAGTCAGCTGAATACAGTAAAATATCCGCAGCCATCAATACCGGGTAGGTAAACAGGCCGGCATTTACATCCGACAGTTTTTCGGCTTTGTCCTTGAAGCTATGTGCATTTGCCAGCATGGGAAAAGGAGTAAAGCAGTTTAAATACCAGGCGAGTTCTGTTACTTCCGGTCTTCTGGATTGACGGTAGAAGGTAGTATGGGCTATGTCTAAGCCAAAAGCCAGCCAAGCAGCAGCCACTGCTAGCGTGTTTTGCTTGCGGAGCTCACCGTCTTTGGAAGTGGTGAGGGAGTGTAGATCCGCAATAAAAATGAAAGATTCTTCTTTGTTTTCTTTGATCAATTCGATTGCAGGGACGATCGCACCGAGAATATTTCCCATGTGAGGTCTTCCGCTACTTTGAATGCCTGTTAATACTCTTGCCATTGGTCTGATTTTGATGCAAATTAAGTAAATCAGCCTATAATACGTTTGAAATTATGCGTTAATTGCGGGTATGATTAGAATTGAAAAGACCCTCTCTGCGCTCTTAATCCTTTGCTTCTTGTCCCAACTTGCAGTGGGTCAAGATGCTATCACCCCTAAGGTGATCTGGGCAGTAAACAAGGTAGATTTGGGAACGGTTCTCGAAGAGCAGGGTCCACAGATGGCGGAATTTCAGTTTACGCATACACAGGATTCTCTTTTTTTCATAGAAAAAGTCTGGACGGATTGCGGGTGTACAACAGTTGATTATACTAAGGACACCCTGGTAGTAGGAGAAAGCGGGTCATTGTTGGTTTCTTTTGACCCATCCTCAAGTGCCGGGTATTTCTCCAGAATGATTGTGGTTAAGGGAAACCTTATGGGTGTTCAGGATACGCTTTATATTGAAGGAAATGCCATACCGAGAGCAAGCGATCCTGAGGGAACGTATAGAACACGAAAGGGAGATTTGGGATTTAGACTTTCTAAAATCAATGTGGGAGAAGTCTTGACCAATCAGCCTAAATTGAAACAAGTGGAGGTATATAATTTTGGGGAGAAGATTTTCTATAAAGACAGTCTGATGTATGATGGCCCTGAATATATTTATGTAAGCCAACTTTCGGATGCCATATTGCCCAATGACCGCGGACTGCTTCAGGTGCTCTATGATGGAGCCATGAAAGGTGATTTAGGATATGTCGAAGATCGAATTTCACTCAATTGGCAAGACAGCTCTACTTACATAGACTTGGATGTGTTGGCGGATGTGTTTGAGTATTATGCGCCTTTTAGCAAAGACGATTTAAACCTAGTTCCACAGCTTGTTATTGATCCTAAAGTAATTGATCTGAAAACAATCACTTCAGGTAAAATTCAAGTCGAATATGTTACGCTAAGTAATAGGGGAAAGCAGGTGCTGGAAATCAAGAAAATCCAGGGGAATTGTGAGTGTCTGAAACTTGAGCTGCCAAAAACCTCACTTGATCCGGGAGAGTCCATCGAACTTAAAGTAGTCTTTGACCCCATAGGAAGACAGGGGATTGATCAGCGGAATATTTACATCTTCAGCAACGACCCCCTGAATCCGGTTCAATTGTTTTTGTTGAAAAGTAGGGTAGAATAAGAGTTATTGGGGCAATTTGGTCATTTTTTTCAAATCCGGAATATTTTGATACTTTGTAGTATAGGAGAGGTGTTTTTGTGTTTTCCCACAATGATACTATATAATTAATCTGAATTTTTATAGATGAAAAGACGTGTACTGTTTAGTGTCGGATTGTTAATTTGCATGGTTTTCACCTCGCTGAAGCCTACTGAGATAAACCCCTTCCGCATATATCCCTATTTGCAAGTATATGGCAACAACAAAATCCAACTTACATGGTTTAGTAATTCGTTGGCAGAGAGTTCTATTAAACTCGTAGGCGAAGAAGGGTCAGTTATTTTCAGAGGTAAAGTTGATGCTGAGGCAGTTCCGGATATTTATTATACTTCACAGGAAAAAAGCCAGAATATCAATGGTCTTGAACAAGGAAGTTGGCTAAAGACTGACCATATATTTCGGTATAGATTTTATGTTGATTTGCCGCAAGATCAGGATGTGAACTATACGGTCACACTGTCAGATTCTGATTATTCCGGGTCATTTACCACTCCAAAATCTAAGTCCAACTGGGATAAAATTAGATTTATCGCCTTAGCAGATTCTGAAACAGATCCAAAAGGTCGGGTGACAAATAGAGCTTGGTATCCCGGACAGCCATTATTTCGTCCTTTTTCTAACCCTACTTTGTGGAAAGAAAAGTTTGGAACCACTACAGAGCAGGGTATAGAGTTCCTTAATTATTTTCTCACGGAGGAAAAAGGATATAATGAAAATCTAAAAATAATAGATTCAAGAAGTCCTGATTTTATACTTATGCCCGGAGACTTGGTTCAGGGAGGTGGATATCAACCGGCTTGGGATGAATTTTTCAGGCATAATGCAGGTCAGATTGGAAATGGATTGTCCAGATATGCGATTATTCCTGCATTGGGAAACTGGGAAGCCTATGGAGGAATTAATGGTGGGTATGGGACTAATGAAAAAGGTGAATTTATCCCTCTCGTGGGAAGGAAGCGTTTCCATACCTATTTTGAAACACCCACTGAAGACCCATTACAAAAACATCGTCAAAGCTACTATAGGGTAGATTATGGGCCAGTGACGATTTTGACTTTGGATTCCAGTAATGGTACACCAGACCAAACAGCCGCTGATTTCGAAGGACAACCAAAGCTCACTGGGAAGCAATTTACTGTGCCAGGCACAGATACCCAGGAGAACTATAATCAAGCACAGTATAACGCTGCTGGAGGAAATGATTTAAGTGGTTTCGGACCAGGCAGCGATCAATATATTTGGCTGGAGGAAAACCTTAAAGAGGCCAGTGAAAATGGGCAATTGATCTTTGTGCAATACCACCACATCGCTTACTCCTCTGGAGAGCATGGTGTACCGATGAATCATGAACTTTCTGTGGGGCAAGTAGGTACACCGATGCAGGTTCTCAATCCAATGTTGGAAAAATATGGTGTAATCGCTGTTTTATCTGGGCATGATGAGTTGTTTGAAAGAAGTTTTGTAGATGAGGATGGGGATGGCAAAGGCATTATGTACTATGATGTAGGTGTAGCTGGAGATGGGATGCGGGGAGAGAAGAGAGACTGGTTCGGTAATCCATTCAATACACTGAATTATAATCAATACAGGAAATGGACTGCAGACCAGAGCGAACCAGAGCAATGGGATATGAGCGGTACAAATCCAGTCTTGACTGATGGCGGGAAACATTATGGGCATCTGGAAGTGAATTTGGAGAAAAGCGTGGAGGGAAATCAGGAATTTGCTTTGATCAAATTCACCCCGGTTTACGCTTTTCCGGTGATGGATCAAAATTACAACCTTCAGAAAATAGAGCGGAGAGTGTATAAGGATGAGGTGAGCATGAAGATTCCGCTACGCAAAACGGAGTTTGTGCCAGTAGTAAATGATTCTGTGACAATCTACCTTGATCACGAAGGAAAAGCGTATTTAACCTCGCTTGACTTCTTAAAAGATCAACCTGAAGAGGCAGCATCTTTCACATTTACATCGTCCCAAGGATTCGAATTTGACTGCAGGGATTTAGGAGAGAATGAAATTACTATCACCTCTACAAACTCCGCTTCAGGAGATATATGGGAAGATGGAGTCAGACTGTTTGTACTGGATACTATCAAACCTTATTTCAGGTCAATATCAAAGACGTTTGAATTTGACCCTGTGATCGGAAAAGTTGAATTTAGTAAGGATGACTTTACCGATATTGATATTCAGGATAATTGTTCAGGAGATTATGATGTTACGTTTGGTAGATCCAAGACTATAACTTGTGCTGATTTGCAGGAATACTACGAGAAAGGAAGACTGGATGTGGATATCACTGTTTCGGATCAATCTAATAATAAATCCACCATACGCTCTTTCATTACCCTTGATGTAATTGAATCGGTCAAGGTTTCGCTGACTGTAACTTCAGAATCCCAAAATGGAAATCCGGTGAAATTAATGTTAGGCTCCGAGTTTCCTTTTGAGGTACTCGGTTGGTATAGCGGAGAAGGGCTGATATCGTCTAGTTCTGATAAGGAGCTTATGGTTAGCAAAACTGGGGTTTATAAAGCCAAACTTCGCACTTTAAATGGATGTGAGGTGTTTTCTAAACCAGTCGAAGTGACTTTTGATGGTGCTCCTGAATGGCCAGTGGTGAAAGATAAAATTGAGTTAGAGCTTGTGAAAGAAGGGAAGGCAACGCTTAAGCCTGAACACGTATTTACGAAGTGGCCCATTAATTCAGAATTCACAGTGGAATTAAGCAAATCGGAATTTTCTTGCGATGTCCTTTGGTCAAATGCAGTTGTTGTCAAGATAACTGATTCAAAGGGAACAGTTGCTGAAGAGGAAATTGAGGTGATAGTTAGGGATAAATCAAATCCGGTTCTAGTCACCAAAAATGTGGAGGTGGTGGTTGATTTGTCTACAGGTAAAGAAGCATTGAATTCAGAGGATTTTATAGCTTCTCTCACAGATAACTGTGGAATCAAAGAAGTGAAGCTTAGCCGACAGTCTGTGGGGTGTGATGATATAGGAAAAGAAATAACAGTAGAAGTGGGAGCTTTCGATATTGCCGGGAATGCCGTGCAGAAACTAGCCAAAGTGACTGTGAAATCCACCAATTCTGAGCCAGTAACAATAAGCGGTTCTGCGTTCCTATGTATCGGTAATAGTAAAACGCTCACACTGGAATCAGAAGCTGTTTTCGAAGTAGTGAGATGGCACAAGAATGGAACTGTTATCAGCGGAACAACAGACAAAACCTTAGCAGTAGAAGAGGGTGGTAGCTATCATGCCATCGTGAGATATGCCGGCGGATGTCTATTTGAAACGGAGAAATTCGAAGTGGAAACGATAGCTAAACCAAATGGAGAGATCGAGGAAGATGGAAATATCCTGAGCGCACCGGATGGGGATTTTACTTACAAATGGTTTAAAAATGATGTTGAAATCGGCGGAGAGACTTCCAGGACTATGGAAGTACACGCTATGGGAGAATATGCGGTAGAATTGACCAATGAGGCAGGTTGTACTGCGAGGCTTACTTCTGTGACTATGACCATTTCTGGAATACTCCAGCCGGGGAGCATACTTTCAGAGAAACTGAAGATCTATCCAAATCCGGCTTCGGGTCAAGTGGAAATCCAAACCTTGGGTGATTTGGAATTTGCTGAGAATTCGATGAGAATTTATGACCAAAATGGGAAGGATGTCAGTTCAATTGTGGAGGTGATTAGTCATAGCCCAAATGCTGTTAAGCTTGCTATTTCCCGTTTAGCCGCAGGAACTTATGTGATTATGGTGGAGAGTCAGGAAAACCGGATGTTTGTTGGGAAGCTGATGAAAAAATAGGAATACAAATCTGCAGTTAGCCTAAAATTCTGTTTTGATTTCCCGCAGATAGACGCTGAAAAGGTCACAGATTCTAAGCAGATGTTTCGAAAACAAAGCCATTACTTCCTTAATCCTCTCTATCCTGCCTCACAATTTTAACAACACGGTTGTAGATTATTTCCGCCAAGTTCCAGTCGTACCCATCAAAATTGCTGGTATTATTAAACTGGATTACCACCGTATCTATGTCTTTGTGGTACTTGGCAATACTCTGATAGCCCGGAAGCAAACCTGTATGTTCGTAAGCGTAAATGGAGGAATAGATCTCCTGTTCCCCTTCATCGAAAATTGAACCATCATTTAGCGCCCGTAGGAATATCCCGACATCTTCAGCGGTGGCAAGCATTAGGCCGGTGTCTTCCGTCTTGAAGTCTTTGTCAATCCCAACATAATACCCGCTCATGACCTCATCCATATCGACTTCACTCAGAGAAGTGTAGGTATTTTTTAGCCCAAGTGGTGCTAAAATTTCTTCTCTGATATATTGCTGATGGGGATAGCCAACCGTTTTATCTATCAGATCAGAGATCAGCAGGTAGTTTGTATTGGAATAGCCATAGTCTTCACCAGGTTCAAAGTCTGCCGGTAAATCCAATGCGTAATTTAAAGTCTCTTGTTTGCTCGTTGGTGGCTTGATCCAGTATTCTGGATGATCTGTAAAATTCGGAATTCCGGATCTATGCTGCACCATCATTCTTAGGGTGATTCTATCCGCATTCTCTATTCTTCCTTCAAGCTCTGGGAAGTACTCCACCAGTGTTTTATCCAAAGACAAACGTCCTTCCTTGACTAGTTTGGTAGTCGTCACAGCTACATAAAGCTTGGTAATACTGGCGATCTTAAATAAGGCCTGTGGATAGGCAGGTATTTTCTTGTTTCGGTCATGCCAACCAGTGGCATAAAACTCTGGGGACTTTCCACCCTGATCCACGTAAACAATCATTCCATCAAACCCCTGTTCAATTCCTTCCTCCAGCTGCTCCTGAACTGAATCGGGTAGGGGTAAAATCCAAGCCTTCACCAAAACCCAAGGAACAAAATACAGCGAACCTATACTTGCAAGAATAAATAGAATTCGGAGGGGTTGTTGGATTTTGGGATTGGTCATGGTCCTTACGGAAGATATGGATCTTTGGTGAACACGCACTTCTGGTTTATAACTTCCAGAAGTCTGCTAGATTAGTTTTGGTTTTTAATCTGAGTAAGCCATTCGATAAATCTCTGTGTTTGATCTTTGTGTTTTTTCTTTCTAATTCTGTAGAGTTTATGTCCTGACTCCGAAATCAACTTATTTTTTAAATTATCCTTTTCAATTTGCTTGGGGGTATCATGATAGCCACTGTCAAGTTCAAAAAAATGAGTTGGTTTGTGTGTGTAGGAGTCTACAATCACTATGTCTATTGATGATGATAGAAAAAACCACTTTTCATGATTACCTAAAGTGTCTAATAAATTAGAAGATAATACCATTGAGAGTGATACATTTGGGAGGATTATACAATCTGAAAAAACTTTGGATGCAGCTAAAAAAAATTCTTTCTCTTGAGGTGATTTGAATATCGAATCTGTTTTATTTCGTTTAATTGCATCTATTTCTTCAATCAATAAATTTTCTAAAATAGCGATTTCCCGATTTTCACCAATCTGTTTTTCTTTATGGTCAGCCAACGCTTGCTTAAATTTCGGGTGTTCACGTTTCTGCTTGGCGAATTCTATATTCCCTGTAATATCAAATAATCGAATAAGTAGATTTTCTAAGTCTTCATCTTTCAGTTGAAATGAATAACTATTGGATTTATGAAAATTAAAAACAGAATTCAAATAAATGAGTTCATCATCTTTATCGAGAATTTGTTCAGATAAGAGCTCCTTTATGAAATTATCATGAAATAAACTGGCAAATATTGGGTCACTAATCAGGTTTTCAAATATAACATTATCTCTTAAAGTTTCAATTAAGCGATTCCAATTTTTTTCTTGAATAATTTTTAATGCTTCTTCACGTTCCATAATTTATTTCAATATTTTATCTATAATATTTATATTTAATATATCTAAATTTGATGTTATGTGCTTAGGTCTAGAGTTGTTGTTTGATCCACTGAGATTCGTTATCGATTGTTTGAGAAATGTGTTTCGATTAACTTTTATATAATTCCTTTAGTTTATCTAATCCATCACTTCTTTCCTCAATAATTAAATTTTTATCTGCAATAGTCCATTTCCCGTTTGAGAAAAATGAAAGTAGTTTTGTTAAATCCCATACCATTACCTCGAATTGTGTACGCGTTTTATTTAGTGTTTCTTGTAATTTCAATTCGTCATTGCTGAGGTTATTGGTGTCTAATAAATTAAGTCCATTAATTACGCTATTTAATAGGTTTTCAGATTTCTCTATTCCCCAAATTGTCATATCATAGGGGAGATTTGAGTTTTTAGCTACAACTTTCAGTTTTGAAATTTTTTCACAAATTACTAATAAATAATTTTCAACGATTTCAACAATCTCTAAAATGAATTTTCTGTTTTTTATATAAAAATTCCCTGTTTTTTCGTCAAACTCAATACTTTCTTCATTTTGAAGTAACTTAAAAAGTTCTTTATTATAATTAATCTTTGAATTACCCTTAAAAATGTTAGAATTATTATGCGTTATTAAATTTCTAATTTGTTGTACTTTTTGAATTCTAACCCAATCCTTTTCTAATTCGGTTAATGAAATAAAAGCTATCTTCTCTAAATATAATCTGCTTTTTTCAATATAATTTCTGCCGGATAAATCTGAAACTGAAATATTTGAAAATCCTTTTTGATTATCATATTCGCATATTTTTTTTAACCAATGTTCTAAAAAACCATAAACTGATGAAAGCATTGGGTTATAGGTTAGTTTTGAGAACACTTTATCATATCTCCAATATTCATCAATTAACGTTTCAGAATACTCATTTTCATTCTCTGACCCTTTAATTTCTTCAAATTCCTTTTCAATTTGATTAATTTTTGATTTTAAATCACGAGAAGTTTCTTCAATAAAATCTCTATATTGGTGAAGCTCTGATCTTATTATTTGTTCAAGCATTCTAAATATTGATGTCGATTTAAATTGTCTTCTATCCATTTTATTTTTTTTTCTTAACTACAAGAAGAAAATTTTCAGAACCAATTTACTACTTGTATCATGCTTGTTTATAATAATTGCTATTATCTAATAAACCTTAATCCGTGCCCTCCGCGGTAAAACACCCTACACAAAAGCCGGAATCCCCGTTATCTCCTGACCTAAAATCAACAAGTGAATATGATGAGTTCCTTCGTAAGTGATCACTGATTCCAGATTCATTATATGACGCATAATAGGAATTCTCCTGTGATGTGTCATAAGACAGGCATTTATCTGTTTTTATCCCCATTCGCCTTACAAGATCGCATTTTGCGATCTTAAAATTTAAATTGCTTACGTCTATTTATTTTTCAATATACGCTAAAAACTACTCTGCCTAGAAATGTACCTGAATATGTTTTATGACTTTTATTCTCGCGCCCTCTGCGTCTCCCTCCGTGCCCTCTGCGGTAAAACCCCTCACACAAATGCCGGAATCCCAGTAATCTCATGCCCCAAAATCAGCAAGTGTATATCATGTGTTCCTTCGTAGGTGATCACCGATTCCAGATTCATCATATGACGCATAATCGGATATTCCCCGGTGATGCCCATTCCTCCGTGGATTTGTCTGGCTTCTCTGGCGATGGTTAAAGCCATCTCCACATTGTTTCGTTTTGCCATGGAGATATGGACAGTCTTGGCTTTTCCCTCATTCATCATTTTGCCTACTTTCCAGGCAAGCAATTGGGCTTTGGTGATTTCGGTGAGCATTTCGGAAAGCTTCTTCTGCACCAGCTGAAAACTGGCAATAGGTTTGCCGAATTGGATACGCTCAGCAGCATATTTTCTTGCAGACTCATAGCAGTCCATGGCAGCTCCTATCGCCCCCCAGGCGATTCCAAAGCGTGCCGAATCCAAGCACATCAGCGGAGCTCCGAGACCTGATTTTCCCGGGAGCAGGTTTTCTTTTGGGACTTTTACATTATCAAAAACAAGTTCACCGGTGCATGAAGCCCGAAGCGACCATTTTCCGTGGGTTTCCGGAGTGCTGAAACCTTCCATGCCCCGCTCTACGATCAATCCGTGAATTCTTCCTTCCTCATTTTTTGCCCACACGACTGCGATATCAGCTTGGGGGGAATTGGAGATCCATAGTTTGGCACCATTCAGTAAGAAGTGATCTCCCATATCTTTGAAGTTGGTCACCATGCCACTTGGATTGGAACCATGATCGGGTTCGGTAAGACCGAAGCAGCCCAGCATTTCTCCTGAAGCCAGTTTTGGAAGGTATTTGTTTCGCTGTTCCTCCGAACCGAATTTATAGATAGGGTACATCACCAATGATCCTTGGACAGAAGCCGTAGATCTCATACCTGAGTCACCCCGCTCTATCTCCTGCATGATCAGGCCGTAGGAAATATAGTCCAATCCGCCACCGCCATATTGCTCGGGAATCTGTGGGCCAAAAGCTCCGACATCACCAAATTTCTTGACGATTTCGGTAGGGAAATAAGCCTTTTGAGCCCAATCTTCTATGTAAGGCGAAATCTCTTTTTTGACAAAATCCCGGATGGAAGTTCTAATCAATTTATGCTCCCCTGTGAGTAAGTCATCGAGGTCTAAAAAATCAACACCATCGAAGGTATCTTGCTTCAGTGACTTTCGTATTTCAACTGACTCCATGTTATTTTTGGTTTATTAAGATGAATCTGTGACTTTTGTCGGGAATTTAAAAATCTCCAGCTGATCCCAAGTAAATAGATCGCTGACGAAAATACTACCTTTTTATCCTAAAAGCACTCATGGAGGAATCACAATTTGATCCCAAGATATTAGATAAAATAGAACTTCTCCAGAAGAAATTCAAAGCTTCCGGTCAAGACATGCTGTCCTATCTGGAAGGGCTGCTTTATTCAGATTACCTTACCTACTGGGATTACATCAATTTGGATGTATTGCTTTCTCTACAGCAGCCCAAAACCTCTTTCAAGGACGAAAAGATCTTTATCATCTATCATCAGATCACCGAGTTGTATTTTAAGCTGATTATATCTGAAATGGAGCAAATTGCAGAGGAACAGCCTATTACAGAGAAGTATTTTCTGGCTAAGCTGGAGCGGATCAATATGTACTTTGACCATCTTATCAGTTCGTTTGCGATGATGTGGAAAGGCATGGAGCAGGAGCAGTTTCTTAAATTCAGAATGTCTCTGCTTCCTTCCAGTGGATTTCAAAGTGCCCAATATAGAGAGATAGAATTGATGGCTGCAGATGCCTTCAATCTGGTGGCATTGGACAAGCGTACCGATCCTGATTTCCATACGCCTACAGATGAGATTTTTGAAAACCTGTATTGGCAACAGGGTGCAATCGAATTGGCAACGGGGGAGAAGACGCTTACATTAAAAAACTTTGAAGCCAAATACAGCAAGAAATTGATGGATTTAATGGATGGCTATCGGCGCAAAAATTTATGGCAGCGCTACATCGATGTGCCTAACCCCACAGAGGAGTTGACTGAATCTATGAAGCAGTTTGATCTAAAGGCAAATGTCTTTTGGCCCCTTGCCCACTACAAGTCAGCTGTACGTTTTCTGCAAAGAGACCCTGTGGATATCGCAGCTACGGGTGGCACCAACTGGCAGAAATATCTTCCTCCGCGTTTTCAAAAAGTGATTTTCTACCCGGAATTATGGTCAGAATCTGAGCGGGAAGAGTGGGGAAAAGGATGGGTGGTGAAGGAGATTTTTAGGGAAGAGTAGTTTTTGGGAGTAGCAGCACGCTAGTATTAAGTAGCAAGATGTTGGATAAAGGCATAATTTGAAGGGCGAATCTATGTTATTGAGGCAATTTCGGTTTTGCCGTCAATCCTCTAAAGTAAAGAAACTATGGTTACTGGCATCATAGAGGAAAACCATGTGTTTTATTAAGTATATCCGGCTAAGCATAAGGAAAGAGCGCAGAACTAGGATTTGGCTTTTACTTGTGGAGTGACAAATTGAGAAGTTTGACAACGATCATTCGTTAATTGGAAGTATTGGCCGATGTATCCTCAAAACTCGAGTTACCCGCTTCTTACTTTTTCTTTCTTTGGAGGTGAAATAGCGGAAAAACCTAAAATTTTACCTCAAACTGATTCTTCTGCGAGGATAAATTTCTGATTCCAGAATTTTACTGGCATCTTGGCCTGTATGGTTAATCCATCTCAAACGCATGATGAATGAGTAAGAAAAATCCAGTAAAGGAAGTCAGTTTAGCCCGTAGTCTCTTTACGCTTGCCTGGCCGATTATTATGGCCAATATCCTCCAAACAGCTTATCAGTTAATCGATACGTTTTGGCTGGGAAGATTGGGCGCAAATGCTGTGGCTGCGGTAAGTATCAGCTTTCCTATTTTGTTTCTTGTGCTCTCTTTGGGTGCAGGACTTACACTTGCCGGAACAGTGATCGTGTCGCAGTTCAAGGGTGCAAATGATAAAAAAATGATTGATTTCGCAGCTTCACAAACTGTGGTTATTGTCTTTTTGATTTCAATTCTCTTAGCATTTTTGGGATACGCAGTAGCATCGCCCTTGATGAATTTGGTGGGAGCAGGGCCGGAGATATTGAATGACTCGGTTACTTACTTTCAGGTTTCCTCATTCGGTTTTGTCTTTCTCTTTATGTTTTTCGTCTTTCAATCCTTGATGAGGGGAATTGGAAATGTGCTACTCCCGATGTACATCGTATTTGGGACGGTTCTTTTGAATCTGGTTCTGGATCCCCTATTTATTTTTGGTTACGGAAGCATAGAAGGCTATGGGGTGGCAGGAGCAGCTATAGCCAGCATTATCACGCAAGGTTTGTCCGCAGCAGCAGGTTTGTTTATTCTGTTTCGAGGCAAACAGGGAATTAAGATCAGATTGAGCAGCATGAAGCTTGAATTTCGCTGGGTAAAACGAATGTTTGAATTGGGAATACCTGCGAGCTTGGAGCAATCCTCCAGAGCCGCAGCTATGACTGTGATGGTCATGCTCGTGACGAGTTTTGGAAGCGAGATAGTTGCTGCCTATGGAATAGGGGCTAGAATTCTAAGTTTGGTCATAGTACCATCCATTGGGATGGGAATAGCTACTACCACGTTGGTGGGTCAAAACATCGGAGCAGGGCAAATCAAACGTGCGGAAAAAATAGGAGATCTAAGTGTTAAAATAGCCTTCTTTGGATTGACAGGAATTGGCTTACTGCTTTTTGTTTTCGCAGAAAAGTTAACTGCTTTCTTTGTTCCAAATGATCCTCAAGTCATAAAGGACGGAGCGAGATTCATCCGGATTATGAGTTTGAGTTTTGGGCTTTTGGGAGTGCAACAGGTGCTGAATGGTGTGTTTAACGGCACCCGATTTACCCAAGCTTCCATGCTCATATCCATCTTTAGTCTTTGGATGGTTCGCTTTCCTGTAGCATTCGTGCTTTCTGCCAAAACAGATCTGAGCTTTGAGGGAATTTGGTGGGCATTTCCAATTTCTAATCTAATCGCAGCCATGGTTGCCTTTGCATATTACAAAACCGGATACTGGAAAATCCGAACCTTCCGACATAGAAATGAATGGATGGAATCGGGCTTGGGGTAAATGTAGCTTTCTCCTGTAATTTAGCTTTATTAAATCGAGCATGTCGAAGACGACACACAGTGGGATGATTATAAACCGTGCGAGATTCCATGTGGCCAATAGAAAACAATTATAAACACATGAAATTACACAATTGTAAGAATTACAAAGAGATGAGTCTACTGGGAGCTGAGCTTGTGCATGCCGAAGTGGAGATCAATCCCGATTTACTTTTTTGCGCCGCAAGTGGCAATTCTCCTGCTGGACTGTATGAATTGATGGCAGAGAAGCATGCTGATTCACCTAGCTTTTTTGATTGGATGAAAGTGATCAAACTCGATGAGTGGGTTGGGCTAACAAATGATTCAACCTTTACTTCGGAGTATGACATTCAGGAGAAGCTGTTGAAAAAGTTGGGAATCCGAGGCGATCGATACATTTCTTTCGAAGTGGAAACCCAGGATTCAGAGTCTGAATGCGATAGAATTCAGGATGAAATAGATGATCATCATGGAATAGATATCTGTATTCTGGGAATAGGGATCAATGGGCATATTGCTCTAAATGAACCTGCCGAATTCCTCCAACCTGATTGCCATGTAGCCAAACTTCATCCCGTGACTTTGGTAAGTGGGATGATTGAAAAAGTTGGGATTCCTCTCACTGAAGGTATGACCTTAGGTGTGGGAAATATTATGAACTCCAAAATGGTTATTCTCTTTGTCACGGGAAAAGGCAAAAAAACAGCTTTGGATTTACTTATGGAAGGAAAAATAAGAACAGATTTGCCGGCATCTCTACTTTGGTTGCATCCGAATGTTCATGTGATCGTGGATAGGAAGTCGGTGCATTGAGAAATCCCTATACCCGCAAAGATGGCACTAGTCAAAATTCCTTTGTTCACCCTGTCAGGTGACCGAAGCGGCCTTAGCGATAGTGGTTAACCAATACCTATAATGAATGCTTTGGTCTCTTTGCTTGCAGAAAAGCAGATACACGTATTTATGAGAATAAAGAAGGTGATTGTAAGACGGGAAGCCGAGGTGAAAAGCGACAAAATGTGTCTGATATGCGTTTGGTAACCCTTTATTAACTCAGGTGGTTTTCCTGTGATCGAAAATTTTCCTTTCTTTCGCCCTTCATAATTTTTCCAACCAACAATGACCTGGCAATTAATCAAAGACGCCCTGCGAGGCAAAGAGCAGGACTTTACCAGCCTTTCACTTAAAACCGCCATTTTCGTACTGGCGATTCCCATGATCCTGGAGATGATGATGGAGTCGGCTTTTGCGGTAGTGGATATATTCTTTGTGGCAAAACTCGGAGAGCACGCCATCGCAACAGTAGGTCTGACAGAATCTGTAGTAGTACTGGTCTATGCTATGGGGTTTGGGATAAGCATGGCTGCCACGGCCTTAATATCCAGAAGATTTGGTGAAAAGGAATACAAGGAGGCAGGGGCAGCAGCTTTCCAACTTCTAATTGTTGGGGGAGTGATATCCATCGTATTGGGAGTTCTGGGATGGATTTTTGCGCCGGATATTCTGGGTTTGATGGGAGCGGAGACTAAAGTCATTGAGACCGGCGTGAGTTACACAAGGATTATTTTTGCGGGTAACACTGCAATTATGCTGTTATTTTTGCTGAATGGGGCATTTCGGGGAGCAGGACAGGCGCACCACGCAATGCGCTCGCTCTGGATAGCCAATGGCTTGAATATGATCTTGGATCCCATTTTGATTTTCGGAGTAGGGAGTTTCTCAGGCTTTGGCCTGGAAGGAGCTGCGATAGCCACTACCTTTGGTAGAGGAGTAGGGGTGGTGTACCAATTGTATCACTTGTTTAATGGTAAGCATAAGCTAAAAATCTTAAAGGAGAACATCGCTATTTCTTGGGAAATCATCAAGAAAATCATGGAGATCGCAGTAGGTGGTATGGGGCAGTTTCTTATCGATTCGGTTTCGTGGATCGCGCTTACCCGTATGAATGCAGAGTTTGGGTCAGCTTCCTTGGCCGGTTTTACTATTGCCTTTAGAATATTGATTTTCACACTTTTACCTGCTTGGGGTTTATCAGGTGCTGCATCCACATTGGTAGGACAGAATCTGGGAGCAAAACAACCTGATCGCGCAGAAAAAGCTGTTTGGATGACTACAAGATACACAGTGATTTTCATGGCTTCGGTAACCGGGATTTACCTGCTGTTTAACCAACAGCTAGCGGGTTTCTTCACGGATATTCCGGAAGTACGGCAGGTAGCGGCCCAAGGGCTTTGGGTAGTGGTGCTGGGTTATGTGTTTTTTGCAGTGGGAATGGTGTTGACCCAGGCGTTTAATGGAGCGGGTGACACCAAAACGCCGGCTTGGATTAATATCGGGGTGTTATGGTTTATTGAGATTCCCTTGGCATATGTGCTCGCTTTTACCTTCGGCCTGGCTCATTTGGGAATATTTATTTCTATTTCATTTAGCCATAGTTTCCATTCTTTGGTTGCCCTTTACTTCTTCAGAAAAGGCAAGTGGAAGCTGAAGGAAGTGTAATTGCTTGTCCTCAAGCTACCGTTTCCATAAATTGGACTGCATAAACAAGTAATTGGTCGTGTCTCGCAATACAAATGAACAACACTAAAAGCAGATTTATAACTAACCCTAAATACTATGACTACAATTAACACTTACCTGACTTTTGAAGGGAATTGTGAGAATGCCTTCAATTTCTATCGCACTGTTTTTGGAGGAGAGTTTGCCCATGTAGGGAGGTTTTCTGATATGCCGGCAGATCCAAATTATCCAATCTCTGACGAAGCCAGAAATCAAATCATGCACATCAGTTTGCCGATCAGCAAGGAATGCGTACTGATGGGAAGTGACACCGGCGGACATGGTGGGCCGTTGACTGTGGGGAATAATTTCTCACTTTCAATAACTACCGACTCCAAGGAAAAAGCAGATACTTTTTTCACTCAACTTTCAGCAGAAGGGAAAGTGACGATGCCCATGGACAATACCTTTTGGGGAGATTATTTTGGGATGCTTACAGATAAATTTGGAATAAACTGGATGATCAGTTTTAATGAGGCTTCCCAGCAAGGGTAAACTAATACTGAGTTTTGTTCTGCCGGGAAATTTTATTCCCGGCTGCTTAGTTTTTGACTGAGTACTAAGCCTGATTTAAAAAGCTTGACATTCGGCCAATTAATAGGAACCGGATTGGGGCTAAATGAAAATTCCATATCAAAAAGTCATTTTTGTTTTAGTATTTGTAAGGAAACAGGGAGTTTATTCAATAAATCTCCTGTATCAATTGGGTTGACCATGTTATTCTAAAATTAATTTTACTTAGTTTTAGACACATGAAGTTCTATGTCAGCATTTAAAATATTAAACAAAACGCTATGAATTACTCTTTACTACGAGATGAAGAGTTAGTTGATCGTTTAGTAAATGAAGAAGATAAGAATGCCTTTCAGGAAATATACAACCGCTATTGGAAACTAATTTTTTTACAGGCATACAGAAAGATTGGAAGCAAGGAAAAAGCGGAGGGGCTTACCCAAGATCTATTCATGAGCTTATGGGATCGAAGAAATATGGTCGGCATTCAGCACCTTTCAGGCTGGCTGAACAAGTCCATCCGTTATGCTATCATTAATTTTTACAAATCTCAGGCAGTAAAGGAAAAGTACAGGCAATTTGCCGAAAATCACTTTAATTCTTCAGAGAGTAGCAGCGATCATTTGGCCAGACTGAATGAATTGTCGGAAAGTATAAGCCTTGCTATGGATTCGCTTCCCGAAAAGACAAGGATGGTCTTTAAAATGAGTAGGGAGGAAAACAAACCGGTAAAGGAAATAGCTGACCTGTTGGACCTTTCCGAAAAGGCTGTAGAATACCATATTAGTCAAAGCCTTAAGAAGATGAGGATTTATCTAAAAGAATACCTGATGGTAATTCTCTTTTGGATCTTCAAAACTTGGTAGTCGATCACCGATTTTCCATCCGATCAAATTCCTGTATTAGCCCAATAGGAACAAATTCACAAAAATTCACAAAAATATCATCCCGTGTTTAGGGATAGGCTAAGTCTGATTGACTATACACATGAATTGAGCAAATTATGAGCAGAGATTACCTTCAGAATTTACTGGAACGCTTTCAATCGGGCAACTGTACCGATGAAGAACGGGAAATCGTGAAAGCGTGGTACGATTCCCTGGACAAGAAGTATAATTTACCTGAAATAAGTGCAGAGGAATTGGAGTCAATCGGGGAAATAATGTGGGCTCGTGTCATTGATAAAGCTGCATCTTCATCAAAAAAGCAAATTGAGCCAATCAACCAAGTTCGTGCTGTTAGCCTGTGGCCGAAGTTTATGGCTGCTGCGGCAGTGGTCGGTATTGTTATTTGTGCAGCTTTGTTGTTCAATGTTCTCTATAAACAATCCGGTTTCACACAGCAAGAACGGATAGCAGCGATTGCCGAGCCTATTACGAAGGAAAACACAACTGACTCACTTATGCCGGTGATGATGGAAGATGGAAGTAGGATAACCCTTCATGCAGGAGCCAAAATAATTTATCCGACAGCGTTTGAAAAGGATAAAAGAGAGGTCGTTTTGTCGGGAGAGGCATTTTTTGAAGTTAGTAAAAATGCTGAGAGTCCATTTTATGTGTTTTCTAATAGTTTGATTACCAAAGTTATTGGGACCAGTTTCTACGTGAGGTCGGGAGAATCTCCAGAAAGTGAAGTGGAAGTGGTCACAGGAAAAGTGCTGGTCATTGCCAATAACCAAGGCATGTTTGCAAGTGATACGAATAAGGAGGTTTACATCACGCCGAATCAAAAAGTAGTCTTCAATGAAGATTCAAAAAAGTTAATCCCTGCAATAGTTGATAATCCAAAACCACTCAAGAGTGCGCAAGCTATTGTCGAGTTTGGGTTTAACTATAAAAATGTACAGCTGCAACAGGTTTTGAATGATATTGAATCAACCTATGGGATAAATATCATACCCGATGATTCGAGAATATACAATTGCACTTTTACCGGTGATTTAAATGATGAAAACATGTACTCCAAACTTGATTTGATATGTCAATCCACCGGAATGTCATATGAAGTGAACAACCTCAGCATCATTATCAAAGGAAATGCATGCAGCCTCTAACCAAACCTATTATCCTCATAAAAATGCAGACTATGTAAACACCGCTACTACCCCCCTAAAACTTAACAGAGATACCTGATTCTGTCCCTAATAGGATCAGCTGAGCGTAGATAAAAAACTGGCAATGCCCTAACATTGCCAGTCAACTACTACCTGATGGTAGGATATTGCCCAAGTTAATTTTAGAACAACGACATTACAAATATATATGAAAAAAAAGCAGCTCTTTGCTTTAAAGGATATTTATTATAAGATATCCATGCTCTTGATTATTACCATTACACTCTCTGTAGGAGTGTCAGATGGACAAGTATTAGATAAAAGAATTTCTATTTCATTAGATAAAGTTGAGATCGTAGACTTTTTGGAAAGTCTTCAGTCCATGGCAGATGTTAGGTTTGTCTATAGTCCATCAGTCATTCCGGTCAATGAAAAGATCTCACCAAAATTCAATAAGCAAAAGCTGAGTGAGGTGCTTAGCCTCACTTTGTCTGATTTTGGAGTCGATTACAAAGAAATGAGTGGACAGCTTGTTCTTTTTAAACATAAGTCTGAAGAAAAGAAAGAGGGAGAAAAACCCCACCTCATCCCGGTCAACTCACCCCAATCGAAAATTCTTTCCGGAAAAATAACGGATGTTAGAGGGGAAGGCATTGTAGGAGCCACTATAATGCTGAAAGGTACCAGCATTGGAACAACTACGGATATTGATGGATATTTCAAGTTTTACATCCCTGATGATCATGAAAAGGATTTTCTTGTAATCTCCTTTATAGGATATAAACCTATGGAAGTGAAAATAGGAGATCAAAGTACCTTTCAAATAACGCTGGAAGAGGAGATAGGCCAGTTGAGTGAAGTGGTGGTCAATGGTTACTCTGAGATCAGAAAGGAATCGTTTACTGGGACTACAGTTACTATTTCAGGAGAGGATTTGAAGCAGGCCAATCCTACCAATATCCTTGCTGCCATTCAATTGTTTGATCCTTCTTTTAGGGTGTCGGAAAACACCTCTCTAGGATCCAATCCCAACGCCATACCGGAGATCACCGTCAGAGGTTCAACAGGTTTACCAAGCAATACTTCTGAATCTACCGATGATTTCAATTTGAGCAAAGCCTCATTGCTCAACAATCCTAATCTCCCAACTTTCATTTTGGATGGTTTTCAGGTAAGTATTCAAACTGTTTTTGACATAAATTATAACAGGATCGCTTCCATTACTTTGCTGAAAGATGCTGCTGCAGCTGCTATTTATGGATCCCGTGCGGCCAATGGAGTGGTAGTTATCACGACCTACCCTCCGGAAGAAGGGAAAATACATGTGACCTATACCGCCGACGTAAATATCAGTGGACCGGATCTTTCCGTGTACCAGTTGCTAAATGCCGAGGAAAAGCTGGAATATGAACGATTGGCCGGACTGTACAGCACCAGTACCAATACCAATGGGAATAGCCAAAATGAATTGGATTTACTCTACTATCAAAAGAAGAAGAATGTGGTTAGCGGTGTGGACTCCTACTGGTTGTCCGAACCTGTGGAGACTTCCATAGGAAGTTCCCACTCAATTTATGCAGAGGGAGGATCCAACACGATGCTTTATGGAGTGACGGGAAGGTATCAAAAAATGAAGGGTGTCATGAAAGGGTCTGAACGAAACCGGTATGGAGGTGATTTGAGGCTTACCTATAACGTGAAAGATAAAATCACTTTCAATAATCAACTGACGATCACTGTTACAAAAAGCGAGGAATCCCCTTATGGAAGTTTCGCAGATTACGCAAGAATGAATCCCTATTATCCTAAAAAGGACGATAACGGCAATATTCTTCAAGCAGTGGACAGCTGGCAGCGTCGGGAGGCCAGTGGAACACAAGTGCAGGATGTAGTGCTGAACCCGGCCTACAATGCTACCCTTAGCAATTCAGACGTTGAGAATTACACACAGATTATCAATTCATTTTCCACTGTTTACAGGGTTACACCGAGTTTACGTATGCAGGCACAACTTAGTCTGAACAGAGTGCTTTCAGATAGGGATAAATACCAATCACCGTTTAGCAATGAATTCTTTAACTACACCGGTGATGCCTTGAAAAACAGGGGGAGGTATGATTATGCCGGTGCAAATGAGACTTCTATAGATGGGAATTTTGTGGCCTCATATAATAAGGTTATCGGAGACCATTTTTTCAATGCGTCTCTAGGGGGGAACTGGAGAACCTACAGTTCTGAATTCAAGAGCTTTACAGCTACAGGATTTATCAGCGACAGATTCACAAATATTTCTTTTGCCAATCGCTATGAAGAAAATGCTTCTCCTAATGGAGATAGGTCTGTAGAACGTTTACTGGGAGTATTTGCCAATGTCAATTACTCTATAAAAGATAAATACCTCTTTGACTTGGCCACCCGGATTGACGGTTCATCAAAATTCGGAACTGAAAATAAATATGCTCCCTTTTGGGCTGCCGGTATTGGATGGAACATGCATAATGAGGGTTTTTTGTCTGATAGGTCATTTATCAATAGACTAACCATCAGAGCCACAACCGGGGTAACCGGTGAGGTTTCTTTCCCATCCTACATGTCCAAAACCACTTATGAATACAGAAATGATTGGTATTCGACCGGTGTGGGTGCCGTGAGTCTGGGGTATGGCAATGAGTCGTTGAAATGGCAAAGAACGCGAAACTATGATTTGGGTGTGGAGCTTTCGCTTTTCAATAACAGAATCTACCTTCTGCCGAGGTACTATTATAGAAGTACTGAAGATGTTCTTGCAGATATCATCGTTCCGACATCTGTGGGGTTTGGTTCATATAAGGCCAATCTTGGTGTAATGGAGAATAAAGGTTTTGAGTTAATGCTGAGAACTAACGTGATCCACGGAGCAGGTGGCTGGTTTGTAGGGCTCTTTGCCAATATTGCCCATAACAAGAACACCATCAAAAAAATCTCTGAATCGCTGAAGAAGTATAACGATGAAGTTGATGAAGATCAGGGAGGAGCGCCATTGTTGAGATTTCGCGAAGGGGAGTCTTTGAATACCATATACGCAGTTCCTTCTTTGGGGATCGATCCGGAAAACGGAAGAGAACTTTATGTGAAGCGGGATGGAACAATCACCTATGAGTACGATGCCAAAGACAATGTGCCTGTAGGCGATAGTTCACCTAAAATCGACGGATCTTTCGGTACCAACATCTCTTATAAGAATTTCTACCTATCAGTTAATTTTTACACCAAACTAGGAGGGGATCTCTATAATCAGACACTGGTGGATCGGGTGGAAAACGCCGATCCAAGATACAACGCAGATAAGCGCGTGCTTTCAGAAAGGTGGCAAGAGTCAGGAGATGTGGTATTCTTTAAGGATGTAGCGATCAGGGAAAACACGAATGCCTCCTCACGATTTTTGCAGGTTGACAATGCCGTAGAGCTACGTTCGGCAAATCTGAGCTACGAAAGTTATGGTAAGCTGGCTAAAGATCTGAAAATGCAGAGCTTGAAATTCACGGTAACCATGAATGATATCTGGAGATGGGCACCTGTGAAGTTGGAACGTGGTATCCAATACCCGTTTGCCAGAACAGTTACATTCTCAGTTCAGGCCAGGTTCTGATCAGTTCAGGAATCGATCATAATTGACACAAGAAATTTATACTACTAAAAGAATAGAAATGAAAAAATACCTGATATTATTCTCGGGCCTACTCATTTTCTCTTCATGTGCGGATTATCTGGATGTGAGACCGGAGTCCCAAATTGAAAAGGAGGTTTTGTTCAGCACCGAATATGGTTTTTTTGAAGCACTTAATGGTGTGTATGTAAGAGGTACTGAAGGCGATATATATGGCAATGAACTTACTTTCGGTTCTCTTGACGTTTTGGCCCAGAATTATTCCATGACCAATGGTTCCAATACCTTGGCAGAAACCTATGCAGAGACGGCCGATTTCAACTACCTGGACAATTCTTTTGTGACCAGAAAGAATAGCATCTGGAATGGATTGTACAATGCTATTGGGAATTGTAACCTCATTCTTGAAAATATTGATGAAAAAGAAGATGTGTTTACAAATGCACTTTATGCCCCATTGATAAAAGGTGAGGCCAAAGCCCTGAGAGCTTACCTTCATTTTGATTTGCTACGGTTGTTTGCACCATCTTTTCTAAATAATCCTGCCGCACCTGCTATCCCTTATGTGGTCAATTATTCTACCGAGGTTACACCACAATCCACCGTATCTGAAGTGTTGGATCTGATCATTGCTGAATTGCTTGAAGCAAGAACATTGTTAGAATCTGATCCAATTTTAACAGATAGCTATATGGTAGGCTACACTTACAATAATGATTTTGATGGCCTGCCGGATGATGGCTCCAATGAAGAGCAGGGCAACGATCTGTTTATTCAAAACCGAAGGCACAGAATGAACTACTACGCCGTCTGTGCGGAGTTGGCAAGGGTGTACTTGTATAAAGACGATAAGGTAAATGCGCTCAAATATGCATTGGAGGTTATTGAGTCGGGTAAGTTTCCGTGGACAGATAAAAACGATTTTACAGCAGATGACGATGAACTCAAGGATCGGATCCTTTATAAAGAATTGATTTTCGGATGGTATATACCGGCCAGGGAGAATGATTTGAGAAACAGATTTGAAAATATCGCTACCAGTACTGCTATTGTATCGGCAGAAGGTAATATCCTTTATGAAACAGGTGGTGTAGGTGCGGATGACTTTAGATTCAAAGAATGGATGAAGCAAGAAAGTGACGGGATAACCACAAAACTACTGCTTATGAAATTCAAACGTGACGGAAATGCAAATCTACACAGTTTGATGGCTCCTGCATTGCGTTTGAGCGAGATGTATTATATCGCTGCGGAATGCAGTTTTGATTCTGATCCGGAAATGGCGTGGGGATACTTCAACACAGTTAGATTTAATCGCGGTATAGGGACGGAGATTCATAATGAAACTGACTATGAGTTTTTTATATCCGAGCTAATTAAGGAGGCACGCAAGGAGTTTTATGGAGAAGGCCAGATATTTTATATGTACAAGAGATTGAACCGGGATATCCTGACCCAGTCGGGAGGGACTATTGCTGCGGGCGATCAGGTGTTTGTTTGGCCTTTGCCTGATGATGAAATTGTTTTTGGAGACAGAGATTGATATTTAAACTAGCTTAATATGACAAGATATTTAACCCTATTTATTCTAGCATCTATCTCCTTGTTTTCATGCCGGGATGAAGATGAACTTTTGTACCGGGCTCCGGACAACGTTTTCTTCAATTTTGATGACGAAAACACGAATAACCGAGATAGTATTTTCTACACATTTGCGTATAATCCGGAATTGGGATCTGATACTGTTTTCCTACCGGTGACTATCTCTGGAAGAAGGCTCTCCCATGAGAGGAAATTCTACGTGTCTGTAGTTGATTCAGCGACTACAGCCGTTCCAGGCACCCATTATGAGCCGCTGGAATCCTACTATCTCATGCCTGCGGATTCGGGACAAACATACATTCCATTTATTATGTATAGTTCTGATCCCATTCTTGCGGATACTTCAGTGTCAGTCAGTCTGGTGCTTCAAAGTGGTGAAGATTTTGGGGTTGGTTTTCCCGATTTGATAGCCGCCAAAGTGATGTTTTCCAATAGGCTGGAAAAACCGGAATGGTGGGATTTGTGGGCTGGTCAGCTGGGTGATTATTCCCGTACAAAACACCAGCTTTACTTGATCTCAGTTGGAAACCAAGATTTGATATCTTCCTATGCAGACTATCTGTTTATTCCAAGAAGCCTTTTTCTAATTGATCAGCTAAGAAAGTTTATCAATGATCCATTCAGTTGGGCTGAGGCCCACTCGGATGAATATACAATGGAAAAGGTAAATGATCAACTGTACTATTTCTATAGTATATCAAATCCTGAGACAAAATATGAGCTTACTTATTATCAGGACGATGCGAAGTTCTATTTCTACAATGAACACAATCAACGGGTGACGGTAAATTAAATGCGTGCAGGCAAGATGAACCATGCAAGATTCTCCCGATCCGCCGCGGCGGATCGGGACAGGCTATCCCGAATCAAGTTTGGGACAAGAAATGGCCATAAAAAAACAATTGTAAACATATGAAATCGAGCATGTCGAAAACGACACACAGGGGGATGAATATTCACTTTGCGAGATTCCATGTGACCACTAAAATCAAAATATAAACACATGAAACCATATTTAATTATATCCATAATATGCTGCCTGTTTTTGGCGACTTCATGCTATGAGGACTTGGGCAACTACAACTATGATCTCCCTGA
Source organism: Algoriphagus sp. Y33 (assembly GCF_014838715.1). Taxonomy (NCBI): domain Bacteria; kingdom Pseudomonadati; phylum Bacteroidota; class Cytophagia; order Cytophagales; family Cyclobacteriaceae; genus Algoriphagus; species Algoriphagus sp. Y33. The sequence goes on from NZ_CP061947.1 coordinate 1,721,150, forward strand.
GGAGCCTGTGGTACTTGGTGTTGCCGATTCGGTGTTTCAAGTGTCAGTAGGAGACAGCCTGCGGATACATCCTATACTGGATCACAGCATGGCGGACACGGATAATTTCTCGTTTGAGTGGCAAATTACAATAGCTGAGGAAATGAGACACGAGTCTTATATAGGAAAAAATCTGGATATACAGTTCGGATTTAAAGCAGGTAGTTATTCCGGTATTTACAGTGTGTTGGATAATTCTAATGGCATGAAATATTTTTATCCTTTTACTATTGAATGTCAGACACAGTTTTCTAAAGGAATCGTAACGCTTTGTGATGACAATGGACAGGGCAGACTGGCCTTTGTGAAACCTGACTCTACAGTTATCAATAACTTATATGAAAGCCTGAATAGTGGAACGCTACCCTACAATCCGTTGCAATTGGTCCCTATTATCAATCAGACAAATACGAATACAGGTCTTACCAAGTATTGGCTCTTAGGAAAGGATGAGATCAACCCGGGAATAGGTATTAATGCGAATACGTTGTTTTTCGAAGCAACTCTTGAGGATAATTTTTTCTCACCACCAAGTTCCATAGAGCCAAACTTTGTCTATCCCACCATGCTGGGGGCTTCTACAGGGGTCTTCAATAATAAACTTTATTTGGGAACTACCAGCACGCAGGATATTAGTCCGGATTATGGTAGATATGGTAATGCTATCGCCGGAGATTATTTACTGGCTCCAAGTTACATCTATGTGGATTTTCAGTATTATCTAGGCTTTGATATTAAGCATTATCAATTCGTGCGTTTTGCGAGCAGTGGAGCATATTATGGTGTAGATTATAAAGTAGATACGGCAGGGACTGGATTTAATCCAAAAAAGCCTGGCTTGGTCTCGTATTCCCACATGCTTTATTTGAATGGAGCAACATCATATGCTTATGGAATTGATTCTGCAAATAGTTTTGTGGAGTTTAAATTTATGTTGAATGGAGATACTTTCGTGACGGATTATGTACGTGATTTTGTGCGTCCGGATTTGATTAACGAATCCAATATTTGGATTGGTAATCAATTGGGTATTATTTATTTCACATCAAATGATAAAATCTATCGCTATAATCCAATCAATGAAGAAATCAGAGCTCTTTCGGCTGATTTCGGAGGAAAAAAGGTAACCATGATAGAGTTTGTACCAAACAGTGATTACATCATAGCCGGAACGGAAGGAAGTCTTTATTATTTGGATATTGGAACCGGAAAGGGAGGAAATATAGCTCATCAAATAGATGGTTTCGTGGGTGCTCCTGTTGATGTATTTATAAGAGAGTAAGCCTTTACAAATACTACCCAATCAATTTTATTTATACAATAGCAAAAGGAGAGGGGCTGGATTTTTGAATCGTATAGTCTGGTTTAAGTCACTGAATTTTAAACCATACGGACACTCATTCAGCCCTTTTTTCTCTTGCCCCTAAAAATGTCTCTTTTATATTTTAGGGTTTTTGGACTTGTTCTTTACTTAAGGATAGGTGACTTTACATTGTCAGTATAATATTTCAATTAGTCAGTTGTGCCTTTTATTTTAATTTAATAAAAAATGAAATTTAAATTTATAAAATTCAAACTCTTATTATTAGCTATTCTTATGCTTCTTGGACTTGTAGGTTATTCTCAGCAAGTAAAGAAGATCTATGAATCAGAATCCGGCGTTACCATAGACGATGCCGTTTTCCAACATATCGACCGGGAAGCCAAGAAGCTTATGGAGCATAGGCACCCCGAAAGGTTTGCTACGTTGGCTACGCAGCTGGTGAACGATCATGTTGATCTTAAACTATTAGAATCCTTTAAAAAAGAGCTCGGGGCATCTGAAATATATCAGATAAATGCTCCAGGGGTTCTGGTAGTAGCTACCATTTATAAATGCGATGATTGCCCTAATACGCATCTTCGGGCTGCTTCCGGTTTTGTGATTGCCGAAGAAGGAATTGCTGTGACTAGCTACCATATCTTCAAAGGAGACGCTACGGATGAGAATTCTGACTTGGCGGTAGTTGTGATGGATTATGAGGGGCATGTTTATCCTGTAAAGGAGGTGCTGGCGGCAAGCTTCAATGACGATGTGGCTATTTTTAGATTTGATACCATGGGTAGAACAACGGGTAGTTTGCCATTGGGTCAGGATGCTATTCCCGGGCAGGACGTGAGTATTATTTCGCATCCACATTCCATGTTTTATTCTTTTACTTCAGGTGTTGCGATCAGAAGTTATCTTCGGAATGAAGCAAAAAAGACGAGTGTTACCGCTGATTTTTCACAAGGCTCAAGTGGGGCTCCTGTATTTGATGACAAAGGCAATGTGGTAGGAGTTGTGTCTGCTACAAGGGCTCTTTACAATGCTGATCAAAATGTCCAAATGGTTTCAAGAGAGGTCATTCCAGTGAGCCGCTTAAAAACCTTAATCAACTAAATTTAACAGAATAGCAGCTTAACTCAACACAATCATAAAATTTATTCAAAATATCAGATAAGATTAATCATGAAATCGAGCATGTTGAAAACGACGCACACTGGGATGATTTTCCCATATGCGAGATTCTCCCGATCCGCCGCGGCAGACGGGACAGGCTATGTGACCATTAAAAATCAATTATAAATACATGAAAAATATTTTAGTTATTATCATTCTGGCCATGGGGATTTACGCCTGCCAGCCGTCCAGTGAAAAAATGGAAGAGGAATCGGATTACTTTACCATTGAAGGTGAGATCAAAGGGCTCAATGTTTCGGAAATCTATTTCATGCACAAGGATTCTGCAGGTGACCATAAAGATACCTTGATCGTTGATGAGGGCAAATTCAGCGTTTCAGGTGCTGTGGATGAACCTCAGTTCGTGATGCTTTATTCCGATAAAGTGAGGTTTCAAAAGGTGTTCTATGTGGAAAACAAAACAATGAAACTCACCGGTACATTTGATTCATTGGTGCAAGTGGATGTGAGCGGATCGCCAGTACAGGATGATTTTGAAGTTTTGGAGGAAAGAATTCAGACGCATAGGGATTCGGTGATGAAATACTGGAATTTGGCGCAGCAGACAGGAGAGGCAGGAGATACGCTAAAAGCAAATGAATATCAGTTCATTGCTGATTCCATGTATAGATCTGAAGCAACAATTAGAAAACAATTTGTATTGGATTTTCCCAACAGCTTCGCTAGTCTGAATGAACTGATGAATTACAGTAATGAGGAGAATCTGGACGAATCACGCATGCTTTATGCCGGTTTATCGGAAGCTGTCACTACCACTAAAAAAGGAAAGGAAGTAGCCACCCATCTTGATAATCTGGACATGGTCAAAGAAGGCAAAATGGCATTGCCGTTTTCTCAAAAGGATGTGGACGGCACAGTAGTCAGTTTGGAGGATTATGAAGGAAAATATGTCTTGTTAGAGTTTTGGGCCAGTTGGTGCGGGCCATGCAGGGCAGAAAATCCCAACCTCAGGGCGGAGTATCTGAAATATCATGACAAGGGATTTAATATTCTGGGTATTTCACTTGATGATTCAAAAGAAAAATGGATGAAAGCAGTGGCAAAGGATGACTTACCCTGGACTCAGGTATCAGACTTGAAGGGCTGGCAAAACGAGGTGGCGGTGCTGTATGGTGTCCGCGGTGTTCCTGCCAATTTTCTCATTGGTCCAGATGGAAAAATCTTAGTTAAAGACCTGAGAGGTGAAGTGTTGAATGCGAAGCTGAAGGAGATTTTTGATTAAAGGTTAACTAATGTTTTTCAGCTAGATAACATAGTATTCAGCATAGGACAGCCGGGTAATTACATGCTCGGCTGTCTTGTTTTTTTATGTCGTATTATTCCAGTACATTTTATATAGCATTGCTTGCATCATTTGCAAAAATGATCCATCCGCTGTAGGATTCAAAGACTTCCAAAAAAAGCCTTAATTTTGGCTTTTCAACCTAGATTTACCCCTTCGCATGACCAACAATGACATAGCCCGCAGCCTTCGCTATACCTTTGATTTCAATGATTTCACCATGATAGAAATTATCAAATCCGGAGGGGAGACTGTTAGCCGAGAGTTGGTGGCCAACTGGCTGAAACGTGACGATGATCCTGAGTTTGAAGAAATGTACGACAAAGAACTGGCGACTTTCTTAAATGGGTTTATCATCCTAAAGCGTGGCAAAAAAGACGGAGAAGTTCCAGTTGCGGAGAAACGGCTCAATAACAACATTATCCTCCGAAAGCTCAAAATTGCCCTCAATCTAAAAGATGAGGATATTTTGCAGATACTGGAATCGGTGGATCGGAAGATCAGCAAGCATGAGTTGAGTGCATTTTTCAGAAAGCCAGGCCAAGCCCAGTTCCGGCCATGCAAAGACCAGATTTTAAGAAATTTTCTAAAAGGTCTTCAGGAGAAATACAGGCCTTCTACAGCCGGCTAATCCTCAATAAACACATCCACAACTCTTCCCACTTCGCCGGTATCCAGCATTACTTTGATGCCGTGAGGATGAGTAGGTGAGGAAGTGAGGATTCTTTTTACAAAACCCGCTGTAAGTTCCCCCGTCCGCTGATGGTGCTTTTGGACAATTGTGACCTCGCTGTCCATTTGTACATTTTTTCGGATGGTTCCGGGAAGTGTTTTCTTGTCCATTCGCTTTAATTGGTATTAGGCCGCAATTTAGGATAGATACGCTTTAAAAAAATTGCTTTTGGAGTGTAGTAGTTTGAATCCAATACTCGTATCTTGTAAGGCTTTGATTCTCTTATGTTTGTATAATTATTACTTTCTCTTAAGTCTTGAAGGCCATGAAAACAAAATTACTTTCTTTGATCGCTTGTGCTTTTCTATTTTTTTGCTGCGCAAATGATGATGAAATCAACCCTGAAGTGCTGGTTCAGAATCAATGGCAAAATGTGGTGGAAAACACAAGCGCAGATCGACCTTACGATGTGGTGTATTCAATTGATTTTAAGCCAGATGGTAAAGTTTATTCCGAGGTTTTCGTTAGAGATATGGAGACTAAGGATATTTTAGGGTTTCTGGAATATTACAATGGCAACTATCAACTAGTTGATAATAAAGTAGCTGTTTCAATTACAGAACATTACTTGAATCTAGGTGGAACGATGTATTCGGACAAGGAGGAGCTGAGCCTACTTGAAGGTGTCGAGCAGTCAAGAGAATTCCAACTCAGGAATAAGAATTCAGAGCTTCATACGATCATGCCCATTTATGCAAGTTCTCTGGGAATTATTTACCAGAGAGTAAGTAAATAAGTATGGCTGTCTGCAATGAGACCACTAGCGAGTCTCCCGACTGCGGTACAGAACCCGTACTGGCCGTGCGTGACGACACAAACGGCGGCGGGGTCTGAGTCCTATAACTCCGATGATGAAGGTAATCTGATTTTTTTATGATAAAAATTGGCTTACCAACAGAGGTGGATTAAGGGTCTGTACTGAAAGCAAGTATATATCTCCGTCAAAAACTATGGATCCTATATTCTATATGGTAAAAAACTATACTGAAACCTGAATAGCAAAAGGGCTGTTTTCCGGTAGAAAGCAGCCCTTTATAGTTGGTTTAATTTTCAAAATTTCGATCAATTCTCCTGGGGAATGTTGATTAGTAGCGCTATTAAATCCTTTGGTGTGTGTACAGTCCCGAGTTTTTCTTCTTGAAAAATCACGTGGAGATGATACTCTAACTCGAAAATCAACCCGTTGATGAAGACAGGATCCATATGCAATTGGTGAATAAAATCAGCATTCTTCTGCTGACCAATCAGCTTAATACCATAGGAGTGGAATACTTCAACGGCTTTTTTTAATTGAGTGAAGTGTTGGTTCATAGTAGTAGTGTTACAATTTGTGAAAATGCGGAATGGCTATAAGTGATATTTACCGTCAAGCAAAACAGAAATTGGATTACTTAGTTCCCGTTGATCTAAATTACGTGCGGGAATAAGTATTCGCTACTGAGAATGAATAATTTAACAATAAATAAAGTTGTTAATTTTTCTTTTCAACCAATTGACTGACAGATGAATGAAAGTAGGGGTGGAGAATTTGTCGAGTCATTTTGCGCAATAAAGTGATAAAAACGTGTTGGTAGATTATCATGATTTTAATTTCGGATTTTCCACTTCTTTGATGGAATCGCTATCCCAGGCGTGGTCATTTACTGAAAACTTCCGCATCAACTCCCCAGATAAGAGACTTTCCTGCATTTCGATCTGTTGGCGGTTTTTGGAAATATACTCGTCTTTATTGTCTTTGAAATTCACCAATACTTTCAGTGCATTTTCATCATAATCCCGGAATTGCTTTGCCAATCGATGGACTGTGTGGGCTCTGAAGCCTAGCTTTTTCAATACGTCTTCCCCCATTCTAATGGATGTATCCAGATGCTCTCTGTAGATATTTTTCACACCCATTTCCATCAGTTCGAAAGCATCGTACCTGTTTTTGGCACGGATCATCACCTCCAAATGTGGAAATTCCTCTTTGCACACCTCGACAAGTTTCATGCTGTATTCTGTAGCGTCTACGGCAGAAATTAATATGGAAGCTTCACCTGCTCCTGCTGAATGAAGCAATTCACTTCGGGTTCCATCTCCAAAATACACTTTGAACCCCATTTTTCTCAGGTATTCTACCCTGTCAGGATCAGAATCCAGAATGGTGGCTTCTACACCGTTTGCTCTCAGAAACCGCCCCAGCGTAGATCCGAAATGTCCGAACCCGACAAGGATCACTTTATTGTGCTCGTCGATGCTATCCATTTCTTTTTCCAGCTCCTTATGGGTTCTGTTAATGGCGGGGTTGATGATTTTATCAAGTAGTACTGCAAGGATGGGGGTTATGGTCATGCTAAGAGCAGTCACGGCCATCAAGGTATCGGAAATAGACTGGTCAAAAATTCCTAACTGTAAAGCAAATGCATAAGTGACAAAAGAAAATTCACCCACTTGGGATAGACCTATTGCAAAGCTGAGATTGCTTGTTAGACTTAATTTCTTGGTTTTGCCTATAATCAATAAAATGACCGATTTCAATGCGATGATTCCAAGTGTAATGGAAATTATGGTAGAAGCGTTAGTAAAGATCAAATTGAAATTGATGGTGGATCCCACAGCCATAAAAAACAATCCAAGAAGCAATCCTTTAAAAGGTTCTAAATCAGACTCAAGCGCATGTTTGTAGGGTGAGTTGGCAAGAATTACTCCGGCAAGGAATGCACCCAAGGCAGGGCTCAGTCCCACTAGCTCCATAAGGAAGGATATGCCTACCACTATAAGCAAGGCAGAGGCTGTAAACAGTTCCCGCAATCTGCTTTTTGCCACCCAGTTGAGAAGTGGTCCAAAACCGAATTGTCCAAGGAGCACGACCATTCCGATCGCTCCAAAAATTGATAAAGTCTGTGCCCATCCCGGTAGACTATCGATCCAGCTATGAATCCCTGATGCATGCGCTGAAGGAGCCTGATCTCCTGTAATTAGTAATGGCAATAGTGCTAAAATAGGAATTACTGCGATGTCCTGCATCAGTAAAACGCCAAATGAGAGCCTCCCATTCGGGCTGTTCATCTGATTTTTCTCTTTAAGGGATTGAAGTACGATAGCAGTAGAGGAGAGTGCCATGGAAAGACCCACTGCAAGTGATATTTGCCATTGAACATCGAGCAGTAATCCGATCCCGAAAATCAATGCGGCAGTAACCATCACTTGGGTTAGTCCAATCTGCAGAATCAATTGGCGCATTTTCCAAAGGTTTCCGGGTTCTAGTTCCAAACCGATGATAAACAGCATCATCACCACCCCGAATTCTGTAGCATGCATGATGTCTTGTCCCTGTCCTTCGTTGGTAATAAAACCCAGCAAATAGGGGCCTATCAGTATTCCTGCGATTAAATAACCAAGAACAGAACCCATTCCAAGTTTTTTTGCAAGAGGTACGCATACTATTGCTGCTATTATATATAGGATCGCATTTACCAAAAATCCACTCATAAGCTTAATTTTATTGGTTTTGGAAAGCTGTAAGATCGTCGGAATCTCGCAGGCTTAGCAGTAGTTTTCTATAGGAATCTGCTTTTAGGGCAAGTTCAGCCTCTGTGATTTTGTGCGTACCCGGTACATGGAATGGAGTCAAATAGGTCATATTACAGAGTCTGGCTGTTTGTTCGAAGGGCCTAAGAAAGTCCTCGATTCTAAAGTTGTTTCTGCCATTGTACCGGTAAGCTTCTTGGGATCCACCGGTGGTAATTGTATTTATCACATATTTTCCTTTGAGATAAATGCCCCCCGGTCCATAGGCCCAAGCAAATTCCAACACCAAGTCTATCCACTGTTTCATAAGGGGTGGACAGGAATACCAGTAGATGGGATGATGCCAGATAATTACTTCTGCTTCAAATAGAGCTTCCTGCTCTTTCTGTATAGAGATATTGAAATCGGGATAAAGCTCGTATAAATCTCTGACTTCTACATTTTCCAATCCATTGATAGATTGGATAAGTGCTTGATTTACTTTTGAATGTTCAAATTTGGGGTGAGCAAAAAGAACGAGTACCTTACGCATGAATATAGGCTTTAGCCTTGGAAATTTATTTTCTTGTGAGAGCCGTCACAAAAGGGTTTGTTATGGCTGGCTCCGCATCTGCAGAATGCGGATACCTTACTCTGATTGATGGTGTGATTGTCGGAGAGCTTGACCTGGAGGTTTCCATAGACCATCAGTGGCCCATTGGGGATTACCTCTACCAGCTGTTCCGAGGTCACATTCCCTGTGTTTTTTTCTTCCTGTTCTGCAAAGTAATACCCCAATGCACCACTCGGGCAAGTATCTATTTGTTTTACAATGGATTCTGTGCTATCCCCTTCGGCATTGATCCATGGCCTCTTGTCAAAATCAAAGACTGACCTCAAGCCGGTGATACACTTCTTGGAATGAATGCATTTATGGGGTTCCCAGGTGATGGTTACTTCTCCGTTGGAATATTCTTTATGGATAGGGGTGTCAGACATAGGGCTTGTATGTTTTAATCTTAATATACATTACAAAATAATCAACTTTAGCTTGTGTAGTATCATATCCTGGATCAAAAAAAAGACCCAGTCTGCTAACTGAGTCTTTAACTGCCAATCAAATTATTACAGGTTTACATCCCGTTATGTACAGAGTAAGGCAGATGCCGTGCTAATCTCTGAGCTGAGTTTCTAGAATTTTCTGCCATTTTTCTGCTATTCCACGCTCTCCTGCCATATCGCTGAAGAGTTCCCCATCATAGATTTCAATTGTCTTTGGGGAATGTGATGCATCTTTGAAATGGAACTGTAAAGCCAGAAAGTCCAGAATATAGCGCTTCTCTTTTCCGACCAGTACCCTGCGGTTTTTCTCTTGAATGCTGACTTTGGTTACTTCAGTTAAGTCTATCAAGCTTTGTTCAGGATAGCTGCCGAATCGGTGGTAAATCAGTTTTTTGGTTTGGATGTCCAAGCCTAAATGATAGTGATTTCTCCATCGTTCGTGCTGTGTGGGCACCACATTTTTGGTTGCTGAAAACTCCTCAAAGGAGGCAAGGTTGGCAGAAGTTAATTTTTTAAGTTTATAACTATAATATACAAATGGCGAGGCAGTAGCCACTATTGCAAACGATGACACAACTAGTGTGACAGGATCCATTGAGATCATAAGAAAAGGATTAAATGAATAGAAATTTGGAGGGTGCTAGACTGTAGCAGTTATTCTATTCGATCTTACCAGGGATAGAAAAAACGTATGAACGTGTCCTTAACGTCAAAAAGTGGAAGTGACTTTTTGAAAAATGAAGAAGCTAAATACGCTTTGCAGGGATTGAGTAGATCAACATACCAAGCCGGGTTTAGCTTAGCATTTAAACTCCAGTCAACTTTGAATTCAGGGATTTCAAGAATCTCTGTCCCTGAATTAAATTGTATTTTCGAAAACTGAACTAAATTGGAGACAGAATCATGGGAATGATTATTTTCGGAAGATTCATTCGGGCTGGAAAAAGCAAAAACAGCCATAAATCCTATGACCCAACTGAGGGAAATCATTACGATTGATAGCTGTTTTTTCATTATGTATACCTACCTATTTTAATTCGAATTAACGGCGATTAAAGCAACAAGTTAAGAGTGATTTTGTTTTATTTTTTCAAATTAAAAATTTTTAACGAGCTGATGTTTTTAGAGACTGCAATATTTTTCCACGGACTAGACGGAAACAGGATGGATGTCATCACTAATTCTCCATCATTGACAAATAATTCAATGGATGATGCATCCACATATATCCTGATATCTTTTGCTTCCCAGCTCATAGGAGCTGAATGAATTGCCGCAAAATCCCGATGAAAATCACTTTTGCCTGCATTTCTTCGATCTATGCTTACAAGGCCATTTTCTTTCGAGAGTACGAGATTTTCCCCAAGTTCATTTGATAAGGTAATTGAAAAAGAATCTGAATTGACATTCGCCGTGATTTCCACTGCTTCAGAAGGTAGGCCGGAAATTTCTTTATTCACCTTATATTCTTCAGAACGCAGTTTTTCGAGTTCAGCCGCAGGAGCTGACTTCAACAGCAAAGTGCCGTTTACGTCGAACAGGCTTAATTCTCTAGGAACGGTCATTGCTGATCTCCATGCTTGTGTAGGAACCGCATTTGCATAGAGCCAGTTGCTCATCCAGCCAATGAAAAGTGTTCTGTTTTGCTCAGTAGGAAGATTACTCCACGTAACTCCAGCATAATTGTCAGGGCCATAGTCCAGCCAACGGATCATGGTATCATCCGGTGTAAATTGTCCATTCGCAAACTCACCTATAAAATATTGGGTAGCAGATCCATTCTGAGGCCCACCGGGATTTATACTGACCAACAAAACCCATTTGGTTTCCCCTGACGGAGTTTTGAAAGGAAGCAAATCAGGGCATTCCCAGACTCCTCCATGTGCTCCAATGTTCTTTCCAAATTCTCCCATCAACCTCCAGTTTTTCAAATCCGGGGAGCCATAGAAATTAATCTGATCAAGAACAGCCAACGTCATTATCCATGAGTTGGAACCGTCAGGGTTTGCAATTTGGGAGACTTTGGGATCACGGAAGTCCCGAATTCCCGGGTTGGATAGGACAGGATTTCCATCGTATTTCTCCCATGTTCTTCCTTTATCCAACGAAAATGCAATAGCTTGATGCTGAAATGTATTGGATGAAGTCTCAGCTTCTTCAGCATTGTGATAGGTAAAAACAGCAACCATCGGAGGATTCTCTGTAGTCCCTAATCCGGAACTGTTCTCTGCATCAAAAACGGCACTTCCCGAGAAAATATATCCCAGACTATCCGGATAGAGTGCTATTGGAAGCGGTTCCCAATTTAGTAAATCGGTGGAAACAGCATGTCCCCAGTGCATTGGTCCCCACACCGTGCTGTCTGGATAATATTGGTAAAAAAGATGATACTCATTATCTAGATAGATCAAACCATTTGGATCATTCATCCAGCCTGATTCTGGAGTAAAATGATAGGATGGTCTGAATTCTTCCGATACCTTGGATTCGAAGGGGATCTCAGGACTTGACCCACAGCTAGCTATTATAAAGATAGTCAGGGCGGTAAGAAGGATATTGGGTCTTTTCATAGTGTTTTCTTAAGCAGATTGAGTCATTACAAGATCAAGTACAGTATCTTTTTTTGCTTCATGTTTGATTTTTTCAGCGAATTGTGCTGCGTTGGCAGCATATTCCCTGTTCTTCCAAAAGTCTATCAAAGCTATTTCAAATTTGTTTGCATCAAAATTATGTATGCTCGTTCCCAGTGGCCCGAGCTTTCTCATTTCTATTATTCTGTTCCAAAAATATTGATCAATGATATGCGGGACGATCATTTGTACACAGCCATGCGCGGCTCCCTGATGTGTTGTTCCCGATCCGCCATGATGGATTATTCCATACAGCTTTGGCAGTATCCAGTCGTAAGGGATTTGATTCACGTAGAAAATAGATTCATCACTAGCTTCTAGCTGCTCAAGTCCACCCCGGGAAGTATTTACTATGGTAGGGATATGATGTTTTTGAAGCAGGTTGATTATGGTTTTGGAGTTTGCTTTCGGGGCTGTGTTTCCCATGGATCCGAAAGTGAGCAGTACGGCTTTGGGGTATTTTTCTAACCAATTCTCCAGCTCTTTGGATGGGTGGTATGCTTTTACTTGGTCTCTAAAGTAGTACCCCACGATTTTAGCGGATTCCGGCCAACCGGTAGGTTTTGGGAAAAGTGAGGGAGAAATCGTGTAGATAGTTGTCAACCGGTTCAATTCAAATTCCCTTAGAGCCTTTTGGGTTATTTTGATCGAAGGGAAATCAGAATAGTACTTGCCCACGAATTTTTTCATTCCCAAGTGTCTAATGCCATTGACGAGATAGTAGGATTTAAGATTCCATTTTGGGCCAAAAGGCTTCCACTTGCCAAAACCTATGTGGGGAAATTCTTTGGAGGGATGTGAGAGGCAAGGTATGGGCGTGAGTAATGTGAATCGATCAGGATTGGCCATTGCGGCGATATAGTAGAAAAGACATTTAGAATGAAAGACTATCCGTTCAGGTTTATGGGCTATAATTGCCTCTCTTTGTTGGGTGATAAGCATGTGTTGGAGTGCGATAGAGCTTTTTGCCAACCTAATATAGTTTCTTAGTTGATCCCAGCCATTTCCTCCTCCGCCCATAATGGTTCTGCCGCTCGGGGATTCCAGCATCTCCAGAAATCCCTTGTCAAAACCGATGAACCCGTACCCAAGTTGGGTCACAGTTTCTCTAAACTGCTCAGGAAAAAGACAGATAACCTCATGTCCTGCTTCCGCAAAAATTTCTGCCTGGGCTAAAAACGGCTCTACATCGCCACGTGTTCCCAAGGAAGCAACTAGTGTTTTCATCGCTTATTTTTTTAATAGTAGCCCTTTCAGTAGCTTTAAGGCTCAATCTGTTTTTAAATCCCACTCATCTTGATCTGGGATTATCTCAACCGGTGTATGGAAGTTAAGAAAGAATCAATAGAAGACAGTTGAGTATGGAGTCATTATTGATTTAAGAGAAGATGAATTTTAAACTTATACAACTTAAAAATATATGAAGGGAATTATTCTGGCCGGAGGATCCGGCACTCGCCTATATCCTTTGACTATATCCGTGAGTAAGCAGTTGATGCCTGTTTATGACAAGCCGATGATCTATTATCCGTTGTCTGTGTTGATGATGGCAGGAATCACGGAAGTATTGATCATAACTACTCCCGAAGACAGTGAGGCTTTTCAGCGACTTTTGGGCGATGGCTCTCAAGTTGGCTGTTCGTTTGAATATGCGGTGCAGCCAAGCCCGGATGGCCTTGCTCAGGCATTTATCATCGGTGAGAAATTTATCGGGAACGACAAAGTAGCGTTGATCCTCGGAGATAATATTTTCTATGGGTCAGGGCTTCATAGAACGTTGCAGGCTCATACTGATACAGACGGCGGCGTAGTGTTTGCTTACCATGTAAATGACCCGGAGAGATATGGTGTGGTGGAATTTGACGGCAATCAGAAAGCGATCAGCATCGAAGAAAAACCTGCGAATCCAAAATCTAATTTTGCTGTGCCGGGCCTTTATTTTTACGATAACAGAGTGGTGGAAATTGCAAAGAAAATCAAACCAAGTCCAAGGGGCGAACTGGAAATCACGGACATCAACAACGAATATTTGAAGCTGGGTGAGCTTCAAGTGGCAATACTGAATAGGGGAACCGCTTGGCTGGATACCGGTACGCATCAATCACTCTTGCAAGCGGCACAATTTGTAGAAGTGATCGAAGAGCGACAGGGCTTGAAAATCGGTTGTATTGAGGAAATAGCGTATAGGGCCGGTTTTATCGGCGAAGAAAAATTACTCCAGGCTGCTGATAAATTGGGAAAAAGCGGTTACGGAGGTTATTTGAGAAGATTGGTAAAGTAATATATGATTATCCGCAATGATGCCTGGTTATACTAGATGGAAGACGGGAGACGGAAGACCGAGGTGTCAGTACGCTAGGTCTTGACGCTAGAATCCTTTAATGCTTTTATCACTTTTCTGCCAGTAAAGAAACAAAAGCAATATAGGATTTGGCAAACTTTCGCGATGAGCTACTTCGGTCGTCCGTCATTGGTCTTCCAGCCGATAAAGCAACGAAAATATAGTTATTGGCATCATTGCGGATAATCATTAATATTTAAAAAGCCCGTAAAGAAAGAAACTTGACTCAAGAACAACCCGGAGAACTTGTCGGAGTGAAAAAGGCTCAAATTATTTCTTAATAAGCTCTTCAAGGCTTGTTCTCAGGATTTGCCCCATGTTGTTGCATTCCAAAAACTTATTGTTTGAATAGTACTTTGCCAGTTCTGACTTTAAGGAGGCAATATTTTCTGGTAGGGAAATAGTGTCATTCTCCATTGATCTCAGAATATCAAGAATCCCCTGCCGGGAAGATTTGAGTCTTGTGGCGATCAACGCACGCTCTTCCTTCTGATATTGGGCCATAGACTCCGGGGTGATGTATTTCATCCCCAACTGAATCAAGCTATTGTTCTCTTTAAAATATTGGGGCAGGTAAATAGATTTTTTGCCTTCATAGGATTGCTGGTCAAAGTCAATCGCCCGAATTCTATAGTGGGTCTCTTCAAAATCCGGGGTGACATCAATCACAAAATTTGAAGAATGCATATCTCCTAATAGTCTCACAAAGCAGCGCTCGTTGAATTTGACAAATTCCTTTGCCAGTCGGATCGGATTCAGATGAGGGTCTTCCATATGTGCCCGCATGAATAGATCTCCCGGGATTCCCGCAATATGTTCCTCTATCAGGGTGTTCTGATGTACCAGGTAAGAGATTCTGTTGGGGGAAAGCAAATGTTCCAGTTCTAAGCCGTAAACCCGTGATGCATCGGCATTTTTAATATAGAAATAATCAAAATTATCATTGATTCTATTCACTATCCGTACCCGGAACGGTTGTGTATTTCCATACACGCAAAGGTCAATTCTATCCACATACAGGTGCTGCATTACGGACATGTCACCGCCAGCTTTCAACAATGCATAGATTTTCTTAACGTTCAGGTGAATCTCTTCCCTATCGGATTGTTCATAGAATACGGTCTCCCACAGTGTGTCCTGTTCTTTGGAATCGTAGAGGGCAATAGAACTCGAATAGCGAAGCAGTTCGTGGTAGTGGATAGGGATGTCTACTTCTCTGGAATACTTAATCAGATAGCGCCTCAGCCCTTGACTAATGGGGAAAATCCGCTTCTTTTTACTGATTAGTGCCATCGTTTATAAATCCACATGCTGGCTTTTCTTCAGATTTCTATCAAAAATAAAGGGACCAAAAGGCAATACCGAAGCAATAAGCGCAAATAATGTTCTGCTAAACGTCCATTTTAGTTTATGGGCAGTCGGGAAGACGGCGTATATGTAGAGAATAAATAGCAACCCGTGGGCCCAGCCCACATATTTCACAGCAAGTGGATAATCCAACATGTATTTGAGTGGCATGGCAATCAGAAGCAATACCAGAAAAGATATTCCTTCAATAAGTGAAATCCAGCGAAAACGCTTTGCCCAGGTGTGTTGTTGGGGGGTAAGGCTCATTATTTTTTTGATATGTTAAAGAGTACTTTTAGTGTGTTCCAAAGCTTGCCTTTTAGAACTTTATCTTCGGCTATAGTGCTAAGTGCGTCTGCAAAAAGATATTCTGTTTCACCTTCTGTGTGTATCTGGTAGTCTGATGCAGGAAGGGCATTGATGGGGTGCTTTAATCGCCCAAACTTAAGTACAATGTGGGCATTCAGATCATATAAATCCGACAAACTTCTTCCTTCCAGGTCTTCCGATGAAAGTAATCCCACCTCATTCATCGAATGTCCTACGGCATTGACCATGTTTACCAACATTTCCATCACTTCCGGCCGTAGCAGTGGCTCTTCATGCAACACCAAAATTCCCTTTTCAAATTTTCCACGAACAATCAATGGCTCTGGTTTTAACTCCTGAGTAGGAGGATTGACTCCATCGATAGGTACCGTTTTCGGAAGAGTCTTTGGTTTTTCCTGTTCCAAAGGAGAATTTGTTTCCTGTTTGGCCAGATCGGGTTTAGGATCTTTTTCGAAGAAAAAAAGCTCTTCTGTGATGATATGCTGGAGCTCCTGAATGCTCATATTTTCCATGTCGGGAAATTGCTCAAAAAACACCTTAACACAAAAAAAGAGGAGTAATATATCTATCACTCCTCTCACTTTAGTGTTTTTCAGTTAACTCAATCCAGATTGAAAATGGACTTCAGTTCCACGGCATCCTCGGGTTTCATTCTTTTGGCAAGCACCAACCTCAATTGTCTTCTTCTAAGGGCACCTTCGAAATTTTCTATTTCCTCCGGCGTCTCGGGGACTAACTCAGGAATCCTTGAAGGTTTATTGTTTTCATCTACAGCTACAAAGGTGAAAAATGCCCTATGAGTTGTTATTTTTTTATTTGCGGGAATATCTTCAGCGGTCACTTCTATAAAGACCTCCATGGAAGAATTGAACGCACGGGTCACTTGAGCTTTCAGCGTTACCACATTGCCAAGAGCTATAGGTTCCTGAAAAGAAATATTATCCGCGGAGGCAGTTACCACTATGCTATTGGAGTGCTTCTGAGCTGCTATGGCGGCTACCACATCCATCCAGTGCATAAGCTTACCACCCATCAGGTTGTTTAGTGTATTGGTGTCATTGGGAAGAACCATTTCGGTCATGACCACTGCCGATTCCCGTGCAAATTTCTTGATGCTCATAAATCTAAATTTTAACAAAAATAGAAATAAAATTTTGTATGAAAATCAATGAGTTGATTTGTTCGGAATTTTATTTTGATATCCTGTCTAATTTGGATGATTTGAAATATCAAACCCTAAACCTCAAATTATATTATCTCCAACCGTCTTTTCCCAAAAGAGGGACAAAAGCAAACCCTTCATATTCTTCCCTGTCAACCTTTGTATTGGATTTTTTGGTGATTTTAAGCATGGTTTGTCTGCGTTTGTCACCTACCGGGATTACCAGTATTCCTCCGATTTTCAATTGCTGAATCAGCGCTTCAGGAACAACAGGAGCTCCTGCGGTGACAATTATTTTGTCGTATGGAGCATAAGCAGGAAGTCCCCCCGTTCCATCTCCATAGAAGAGATGCATCTCTATTCCCAATCTGGTCAAAAACCGCTTGGTTCCCTCAAACAATTTTTTCTGATATTCTATTGTAAATACTTCTGCCCCAAGAAGATGCAATATGCTTCCCTGATATCCTGATCCTGTTCCTATTTCCAATACGCTATCACCTTCCCTGATATCCAAAAGCTCCGTCTGAAAAGCAACTGTGTAGGGTTGGGAAATAGTCTGTCCTTCTCCAATAGGGAATGCTTTGTCCTCATATGCATGGGAGATCAACGCTGAATCAAAGAAAAAATGTCTTGGTAAGGTATTGATAGCCTGAAGGACACGCTCACTTTTTATTCCTTTTTCCCTAAGCAATGCCACCAAAGCTCTTCGTTTTCCTTTATGTAAATACGTGTCTTCGAGTTTGAGTAGGGGCATGGTTTTTTATGGTTTTTCGGTCGAAGATAAAAGAATATTTGGCGTAATTTGAACTCGAATCGGGCATTTATTGCTTAGTCATTGAATCTTTGAAAGTTAAATTCAACTCTATGTTTACAGGAATAATAGAAGCCTTTGGAACCATTGGCAATATAACACAAGACGGTACCAATGTACATTTTGATATTGATTCTTCTCTCGCTTCGGAATTGAAAATTGATCAGTCCCTAGCCCATGATGGCGTTTGTCTGACTGTGGTGCAAACTACGCCCGATTCGTATCGGGTAACGGCAATCGATGAAACAATCAGAAAAACAAATTTGTCACAATGGAAAGTTGGGAAAAAAGTCAATCTGGAACGCTGCATGCAGGCAAATGGTCGGTTTGACGGGCATATCGTGCAAGGTCATGTGGATCAGGTAGGGGAAGTAAAAAGTATTACGGATCAGGGCGGTTCGTGGATTTTCGACATCGTGTTTGACCATGATTTGGGAAATGTAACTGTGGAGAAAGGTTCAATTACTATTAATGGAACTAGTCTGACCTGCTTCAATTCCAGACCCGGCGGTTTCTCTGTAGCGATCATTCCTTACACGTATGAGCATACCAATTTTAATCAGCTCGTTTCTGGGGACTTAGTCAATCTGGAGTTTGATATTCTGGGCAAATACATTCAGCGGATTACCAAAGGATACGAGCTTCCGTAACAGTAAAAAATGAAGTTTGTCTAGTCACGAATGTCTGCATGAATGTCCATTTACGCGAAAACGGTTGTGGAAGGCCGTTCGTGATGACACGAACGGCGGCTACGAAGGATACGATTTGTTGTAGTGTTTTTTAACCACAAAGGACACGAAGGGAGACGCAAAGTTCGCTAGTGTTAGGGTTTATTGGATTTATTTGAGTTCCTTCCATTTTCTCAATTGTTCAATTTCTGATTTGAGGATTTCTAGCACTTCAATCCTGTGTTTTGAATTCTCAAGTTCGGATTCAAGCTGCAAAGATGGATCCGTTGGATGTGGTGGTGGGGGTGGATTTGTAAACTTCAATAAATAAGGGGATTTAAAGCTTCTTGAAAGCCCGCATTGAGACATTGTAATAAATCCATCTGAATTAGGGCTATTAGTGTACACTAGCCAAAATTCTTCCTCGTTAGTTGGGAAAATTGTGCATGAATCAGTGAGAGATCCAATTACATATTCCAACTCTTCCCCCTTAAGAGTTTCGAAAACTTCAAATTTGAAAGACCCATCGTCATTTCTTTCGACAATTTTCCCTAAAAAAATAAGGGCACTTTCTTCATAATTCAACTTTTGTGCACTTGCCAAATCTTCTGGGAAATAGCAATCGCAAAGTTTTTCTGAATAGAACTGCGTTATTAAAAGAAATGTTAATATAAAGTTCATCAGTCTTTGCCAAAAGGATTAATTTTTACTTCATACATCGTCTTCTCCTCGGCATCTTTTACCAATCTAAAGCCTACATTGGAAGTACCACTGTCAAAAGCTTGGCCTTGGCGCGCAGAAGGTCTGTAGTTTACACAGTAATTATCCGCACATAGAAAGGAACCACCTTTGATCACGCGCTCCATTGCGTAGGGATTGTCTGGATTGTAGCATGGCTTCATATCAGCATCCAGTTTCGGGGCTTGGCCGGCTAGTCTGGCATATTTCAGTGCGTCATACCAATCGTCCGTCAATTCCCAGACATTGCCAATCATATCGTAAAGCCCGAAGGTATTTGGAGCAAAAGATTTGACAGGGGATGAACCCTCGAATCCGTCTAGGTTTTGATTGTCGTGGGGAAAATCTCCCTGAAAAGTATTCGCGAGATATTGTCCGTTTGGAGTTAATTCATCGCCCCATGCAAAACGCTTGCCCTGCGCTCCGCCTCGTGCAGCAAATTCCCATTCGATTTCCGTAGGCAGCCGTTTCCCTGCCCACTCGGCATAAGCTTTGGCATCTTCATAAGCGATATGAACTACCGGATGGTTTTCCATTCCTTCCAAATCTGATTCAGGCCCACGAGGATTTTTCCAGCTGGTACCTTCCACCCATACCCACCAGAGTGAAATATCCTGAGTAGGAACAGCGTGAGGTGGAGGGCTGAACACCATAGATCCGGCCACCAAAAGTGAGTCGTCAGGTTTAGGTGTGCCGGGAGGGAGCTGTTTCTTGAGGTCTTCCCATTCAGGTTTTTTCTCTGCCAGTGTTATGTAGCCGGTTTCATCCACGAACTTCTTATACTGTGCATTGGTGACTTCATGCGTATCCATCCAAAAGCCTTTTACCATAAGATTTACAGCCGGTCTTTCGGCTGGGTACGCCTCTGCTTCATCGGTTCCCATGGCAAATTCACCTCCGGGAATCCAAACCATGCCTTCCGCTTTTTCGGTAGGCTCAGGTATGGTGGATATAGTTATTTTATCTTCATCCATCACCTTGTCAGCTTTCTCCTGACATGAGGAAAAGGCCATGCCGGTCAAGATTACAGAAACTAAGCCATATTGAATTCTACTGCTCATACTCGTTTTGCTTAAGGTATGAAAGTAGTGGATTCTTTCTTTTATACGAAGGATTCTATGTGAATGAATAGTTTACTCGTCTTTTTCGGCGGTTGCATTCAACCGATCCACTACTTTTTTTCGCAATTTATTGAAGAACTGCTTCCGTTCTTTTTCGCCCACCCGGCTGATCTGAGTGGATTTTTTGATTAAATTTTCCAGATTTCTAAACATCGCATCATTGAATGCTGGATCTGAGGTGCCGTGAAAATAGATCACGCTGTGATTAAGGTAGGTGACTTTCCTTTCATCCATGGTAGCGAAAAAGGTATTGTCTCCGATAATAAACTCATTTACAAAAAAGCTGTAATCTGCTCCTTCCACATCGGGATGCGCGGGGAGGATTTTTTTGCCTTTTTCTGCCATTTTTTCCAAGTTGTCTATCACTTCCAGCATACAGTTGTATAGATAAATGGTATCTTCAATAGAGGTCATGATGCCCATTTCATGATACAATTCGATCTGACGTAATGTGATATTAACACCTTCAATATTCCATATTTCAGTAGTTGGAATCTTGTGGTAAGCTTTGAGGATTTTTTCGGTTATTTCTGCAAACTGATCATAGAAATTATCCTTTATGGAAAATTTAGTATCCTTGAGACTATCGTTGAATAAAATAGATTTTCTCCAGAAAAAGAACTTGAACGCAGCGAGTTCCTTATGATAATAATGATGGAATGGAGGCATGTCTTTTACCAACCAATAAATATGTTTTGTAGAAAAACTATTGACCAGATTAAGTTGGGCATACACATCTTCCATCCATTTCATAAAACTATTTTCCTGATAGTCGTTTTGATTTCCCTGAAAGAGTATGCTGTTGGAGTGAAGGTTGAAAAAAGTGTCTACGGAAAGATTGAACCGATTACATAGGATTTCCAATTCACTGAAATCCAGTAGTTTTTCTCCTCTAATCCTTCTGTAAGCACTGTCAATACTGATCTGTAAAATTTCTGCGATCACATCAACGAGCGATGTGTAAGTGGGAAGGGATGATTTGAGTGTTTGGAAAAATGCCGCTTGACTCTTATTGAAACTCATAGCAACACGTCAGGTTAGTGGGTGGATGAAGTAAAATCTTCATTAAGGTAAAGTAAAGTTGAATAATAAAAAATGAATTTTGAAATAAAAAATACCCTTTATGTATGTCTAATTGAATGCGGCGAAATCAAGCGAAATGGTTTCTTTGGTTTACCCTTCCTATAGGTGAGGCAGTCCGGTAATCAAAGTGATTTAGGAGAATAGCGTCACTTCGAAAAATGAGATTTAATTTAAAATATATATATATCCGCTTTTCTGCCAGTAAAGAGACTAAAGCATTATAGGATTTGGAAAACACTAGCGCCGAGGCCACTTCGGTCTTCTGTCATCGGTCTTCCAGCTGTTACACCAAAGAAAATGAGGCTACTGGCATCATTGCGGATAATCATATTAAGATATGTGTATCCGAATGAATGTACGCACTGGAGTTATGTCAGAATCGTCCTCCTGGAACTCATGAAAAATTATTCTGCTAACAATCCCATAGTTCTGTCTACCACAGCCCGGTTTTCGACTGTTGGTATTGTTATTGGATGAATAACTAAAAAATATACCTTATGGAGACAGTGATCATTTCTACAGCATAAAAATGGCTATTACTGTCTAATGGAAGTCCAACATATCGAGTAGGGGATATTCTTCAACTTAAAGAAGGTGTACGCCTTAGTTCATGAGCTGTACGTTTACGGACTGTCGGGTAGAAAAAAGGGCTGACGATTCCATATTAAAATAAAAAAGGGTAACAAATGAAAAAATCGCAATTGAGAAATATCAGAGCCTGCGGAAGGTCAGAGAAATTAGCTTGGAGATCTTATGATTGAAAGCTGAATGTATTGTGAATAGTTGTAATTAAACAAGTTGAAATCCTTTAATTTAGATACAGCCGTGGTTAAAATATTAAGCTATGGAGTAGGGGTGGTAGCTATAGGATACATGTCCTATCAGTATCCGCTTTTCTCTTTTGTGTTGCTGGGTACGCTGGTTCTTACAATGTTTTATATTCTGATAGCCGGGTTACTGAGGGTATTCCGCAAACGTATCCGTGGAAATTGGTTTCATACCCCATTGGCCATTGTCAGTATAATCCTGATTGGGTTAGCCGTTGGTCTACTTCGCCCCTTGCATAAACCGCTCCTGGAATCAGGTGACGTATCGAAGGATCTGGAATATGCCTACATGATGGATCAGGGCGACCGTAAAAACCTGAAGTTCTTTCTCGGCGCTTATCGTAAACAAATGAAGGAGAGGGATAGTTTAAGGCTGGCTCAGGTTCTGAACCTGAAACGGGAAAATGGGATAGACGAAGGCGTGGATAAGTTTCATGCGGCATTTATTCTTCATCACAACCCACAACGAGACAGTATCTTGTACCGTCAGGCATATAGCCTAGCGAAGGAAGCTGCTTCAGAGCCAGGGTTGACTGATGATTTTCAGGTGCAGTGGCTCTCAAAGGCTACCTATGACCGCTGGATGCTTTCCATCGGCAAAGAACAGAAATACAATACCCAAGGCGGGGTGAGTTTGGAAGTAAAATAAGCAAGCTTTATCAAATGCCTTTTGTTACTCGTACCAAGTATCATGTTATTAAAGGAGAAAGAACTATGATCCGAAGGTATCACACAAGCTTCCATGAAAAACTAACCTTATTCGTCCCGCAAGGAATTCACCGGGTTAATGCGGGCTGCTTTGATGGATTGGAAAGTAACGGTGATCAGAGCAATGCCTAGAAGTCCAATCACCGTGTACAGGTAAATCCCTATGCCAAGGGTTGTATGGTAAGCAAACCCGGAGAGATAGGCTTTTGCTGTATACCAAGCGATAGGGAATCCTATCAATAGTCCTACTAAAGTCAAGATGGCGAAATCCTTGCAAAGCAGGGCCCACAATTGGCTGGATGAGGCACCAAATACTTTTCTTATTCCCATCTCTTTTACCCTTTTGGCTGCGGCAAAGGAAGAAAGTCCAAAAAGCCCTAAACATACAATCAGCAATGCCACAATGGTGAAACCCAATGATAATTTTCCCAGTACTTTCTCCATTTGATATTCCCGTTCAAAAGCCTCATCTAAAAAGCTATACTCGAAAGGCTGGTCCGGGCTGAGTTTTTTCATTGTTTTTTCAATGTGCGCCAAACTTTCATCCATTGCGTATCCTTTACCTGTTTTGATATAGTAGTGGAAGCCCACATCAGTGGAATACATGAAAACCATAGGCTCAATGTCATCTCTCAGACTATTGTTGTGGAAATCCTCGGTAACACCAATAACCTGCCCCAAACCATTCCATACATCCAGTTCCATACCAATTGCCTCTTCAGCGTTGATTCCCATTACTTCGATGGCTTTTTTATTGAGCAGATATAATGGGGTATTCTGCTGTTCCGCAGAAAAATTTCTCCCTGCTACCATCGGGATCCCCAAAGTTGGGAGGAAATCTTGATCACAGCGTAAGAGTTTGAAGAAAATGGTATTGCCTTCCGGCTTTCCCTGCCATGATACCTCATCGGTGACGATAGGGATGGTCAGGATGTCGCTTCCCGAAAAACCTGCACTTTGTATCCCCGGAAAATTCAGTAATTCCTGCTTGAAAACGGCTGGGTTTCCCAATAGCTCTTGGTCAGGATCGATGATTATGACGTTTTCTTTCTCATATCCAAGGTTTTTCGTGCTGATGTAGTCCAATTGGCTGTATACCGTTAAGCTCCCCACGACTAGTGTAACCGAAGCAGCCAACTGAATTACGACCAAGGACTTTCTCAAACTTGATCCGGTCAACATAGGCATTTTGCCCCCTTTCATTATTGAAATAGGTTTGAAAGAGGATAGAAAAAAGGCTGGATAAGCTCCTGCCAGTAACCCACAGACCAAGGTCAACAGACCAGTACCTAGCAGAAACGTATAGTCTAAATCGCTCCACGTAATGTTTTTTCCGGTGATTTCACTAAAGTACGGCAAAAGGGAATTGACCAGTACGAGGGAAATGCCCAGAGCCATGAATGAGAGAATAGTTGATTCCAATAGAAATTGCAGCATTAGTCCGGATCTTCGGGAGCCAATTGCTTTTCTTACCCCTACCTCTTTGCCTCTGGTGGAAGCCCTTGCCGTGGCAAGGTTGGTAAAATTGATGCAGGCCATGACCAGTATAATCATGCCTATCAGACAGAATAGAGCTACATTTTCTATCTTTCCTCCAGCCTCTTGACCATTTTGGAACTTGGAGTATAGTCTTGATCTGGAGTACTTAAACAGAAATGGAGTACTATTACACTCAGGACAGTTTTTGGATACCAATGGGGAAAGCTTCAGGTTAGCTGTATCTACATCACTGTTTGGGTGCAAGGCTACATAAGTACGTGTGCCTCCACTAGGCCAGTGATGTGACCAGAGATTTTCTGCAAGAAAAATTTCAAACGGAAGGACAAAATCAAACTGAATGGTCGACTGTGCAGGGATATCGGCAAAGACACTGTTTACCACCAATTGGTGATTTTGGCTGACCTCCACAACCATCCCGATTGGATCCTTATCTGCAAATAGCTTTGCTGCCAGTTTTTCGGAGATGGCTATGGTGTTCGTATTTCCTTTCAGGGTTTCCATTTCCCCTTGGAGAATAGGGAAATTAAAGATTTCAAAAAGTGCCGGTTCAGCATATATTCCATTTTCGAGGAATGATTTTTCTTCGTGTTTGAGGAGCAGCTTTTCGTTCATGCTTGTCCTTGCGATCATTTCCGTCTCAGGAATTTCCCGTGCTATAGCTTCGGCCAATATAGAAGGAGTGGCACCATGGGTCTTGATTTCTCCGTCCGGATAGGTATTATTGATCAGGACGCTATAGATGCGGTCTGATTTATCGTGAAACCTGTCATATTTCCACTCGTCAATCGCCCAAAGTAGGATCAACATACACGTGGCAAGCCCCACTCCAAGACCCAGGATATTGATCAAAGTATAGCCCTTGTGGCGATAGAGATTGCGAAGCGAAGTTTTTAGGTAGTTTTTTATCATATCGGACAGGCTAATAAGCAGAAGTGTCAAGCCCAAAATGGCAGGAGTACAAATCCTGGGTTTTCAAACACTTTGCCAATCTCAAAATGCTGTAAGTCAATGAGAATTACTTCTTTTGTTCAGGTACTTCGTTCGCTGGCGGGCTTTGGCATTCGCAAGCGGACAATGTCTGAATTATCGAATGTTGCTTTCAAGTTTTGGAAATTGAAATTTTAGATTATTAAATCTGTCTGTCCGCTTTTCTGCCGGTAAAGAAACAAAAGTAACATAGGATTTGGTAAACTCTCAGGCTACTTCGGTCTGTCTCGCTGCGGCGGATCTTCCGACAAGCAAACCAAAGAAAAAATGCTACTGGCATCATAACGGATAATCATATTATTAAACCAGACGTACTACACTTCCAAAGAAGTGATATAATATGCTCAACCTATGCCGCATTGAGCAGGAGAAATAGCTTGAAAGTTTTCTTTTTTGGAAAAGCCACATTGGAAATAGATAAAATTCAGCACCACATTTTTATGTAATTATTTCCTATGTTTGAAAAGTTAAACAATGGGTAGAAATAAAAACGTAGACCACAGACTTGAATTCAGTCAGCTTCAAATTGTGGAGAGAATCTACCATAAGGGCTTGTGGGTGGGGTATAATACCTCTCTGCCGGAATTGGATATTCTTTCCCGGCATTTTAGAAGTGATTTTTTTCAGATACTCCTTTTTAGCGAAGGAACTGCGGAATTGAGTATTAATCTGCTGGATCATAACGTTAAAGCCCACGATCTTTTAATTTGCTCTCCTTATGATATAAAGAAAGTTAATAATGTGGGCCAATGCGTGCATTCAATGGTCTTATTTACCAATGATTTTATAGTGGAATCAGGGAATGGCAAATATGCCATGGAGTTTCTAAAGACTTTTTCTTCCGCTATATCACCATTGAGCAGTCTTGATAGTTTTGATTACAAATCTATAAATAATAGATTGTCAGAACTTTATAGGTTGTGTGTCGAGCAAGAGCATCATCAATATGGCAAGGAATTACTTTATTTATCATTTTCATCACTGTTATTTGAAGTTGCAGCAATACGACAGAAATATTCCATTACGCCGAATAAACCTATGTCAAGAAAAGAATACCTAATGTTTACTTTTGTAAGTCTTGTGAAAGAAAATTTTAAGGAGCATAGGTCTATGTCTTATTATGCTTCGAAATTGAATATATCAGCAAAGTATTTGACAGAGATCACACGACAGATCTCCGGAAAACCGGCTTCGGTAATAATTGAGGGGATAGTCACTGAGGAAGCTATGTTGCTTTTGGAAAATCCAACCCTAAGCATCGGTGAAATTGCAAATATTCTCAATTTCAGTGACCAATCCTTCTTTGGGAAATTCTTTAAAAGAAACAGCGGAGTTTCACCAAAGCACTATAGGAATTCTGTAGTTCCAAAATAACAGGTTGCATTAAATCCGCTTAACATTTTGTCCATTAGCATTAGGGCTAACTTTATTTTTTTGCTTTATAAATATGTGTGTCCAATTCTAGGGATAGCATTGATTTGTGGTATAACCTTTATCCCGAAATATGCACTAGCAATTCTACTCCACGCCATACAAGTTATTACAGCCATTACATTGCCGTTTTCAACTTCAGCATATGCGGCGCGGCGAACCCACTCTCCAAACAACCTGATTTTCTTGTAATTAATGTCCTTCCCGATTAAAATCGGTACAGGCAATAACGAAACCTAATGTATAATCCGGCTTTATTGAATTCTTTCATTCCTCAAGGTCTCTGATATAGTGCCGGAGACTTGTTCAATGGACATATTTTTTTCGCTGGCGGGATAAATGAATTCGTTGCCGGTAAAGGGTATTTTCTAATACAACCAAAAAAACACCTATTCTCATACTTATAACTCGTAAAAAACGGCAATTAGACCAATTTTACAGAACTGTGAGCCTTTTTGAAGCCCTATGGGTGACCTAATTTTGCCGTAGAAATACAGTCAAAATACAGGAACTTAATTTTCTTTTTATGAGAACACTAAAAATCTCTTTAATGGCACTTATTATTATGACCTCCCTGCATAGTTGTAAGAATGCAGAATCAAAAGAACAGGGGCAAGAAGCCGTAAACGTCTCTTTTCAGACAATAGCGGAAGCCGAGCGGGAGCTGAAGTTACGGTATTCGGCTACCATTGAAGCGGATAACATTGCACAGATAGGCTTTGCTGTTTCCGGGATAGTAAGCAAAATACTGGTGGAAGAGGGACAGAACGTATCGCAGGGACAGCTGCTGGCTGTCTTAGACACCACCATTTACAACAATTCCTACTTGATTGCCAATTCAAGCCATGCCCAAACGCTTGACCTATTCGAAAGACAAAACGAATTATTTGAGAAGGGAAGCCTTCCCGTGAGTGAGTTTAACAGCATTAAAGCAAGGCTGGAACAGGCTTCAGCGAACAAAAGAATCAGTTATAAGGATCTTGCTGATTGTAAATTATATGCTCCGATTTCGGGAATCATCACTGACAAAAGGATTGAAAGGGGCAGTACTGCCGGCCCTGGCATCGTCGCCTTTACCCTTATCAAAACAGATCAAGTATATGCCACGATTTCTGTTCCTGAGATAGAGGTAGGCGGCTTACTCCGGGATATGGAGGTCTCTATTTATATACCTACTCTTGATGACACACGAGAAGGGAAAATCACCATTATCAATCCTTTGGCCGATCATGCGTCCAAGACTTATAAAGTCAAGGTGAAATTGGATAACAAGGACCAAAAACTACTTCCTGGTATGCTTGCTGAAGTAACAATCCATCCTAAAAGAACTGAAAGGGTAATTATTGTCCCTGCTACTTCCGTTGTCCGGGATACAGATAATTTCACCTATGTATATGTAGTAAACGAGTCAAATAAAGCAATTCGCAAACGTATAGTTGTCGGGGAGATTACCGGTAAGCAAGAGCTAATCATCGACGAAGGTTTACGTAATGGGGACAAGGTAATCATTTCAGGACTCTCCAGGCTTAAGGATGGTACCACAGTGACCTATTAATCAGAGAAGAAAACTATCAGAAATGAAAACTCGAAAAATAAATTTCATAGAGGCAGCAATGAAGTACAAGGAGATTACTATTGTAGTCACTGCATTGCTGGTAATTTTTGGAATATACTCGCTGATGACGATGCCCCGGGCAGAAGATCCGAAAATCGATATGCCTGTAGCCATGGTATATGCTTTTTATCCGGGAGCGGATGAGATCCAAACCGAAAAGCAGGTAACCGAAAAACTGGAGCAGTATCTTTTCTCCTTTGAAGAAGTTGACAAGCGAAAAACACGGTCACAGACCAAGGATGGACAGGTTTTTGTCACGGTAGAGCTTTATACTTCGGTTAAAGACCGAAAATTGTTCTGGTCTACACTACAACATGGAATCAATTCGGTGCTGAAGCCAAATTTGCCACCGGGTGTACAGGGACCAATTGTAAACAGCAACTTTAGTGATGTTTCTGCACAGATAATCTCTATCTCTTCTGCCACACGCAACTATCAGGAGCTCGACAGGTATTTGGATAAGGTCGAGGATTATTTAAAAACGATTCCTGAAGTGTCTAAAATAAACCGCTCAGGGGAACAAAAGGAGCAGATTTATGTGACCATTGATGACCAAAAGATGCAGCAGTACGGCTTTGGTGTTTCCACAATTGCCAATGTATTGCAGAGTCACAATGTGACAAGCTATTCAGGGGAAGTAACCCTAAGGGAAAACACAATTCCTGTTTTCACGAATAGTCAGTATGCTTCGGAAAAGGAGATAGCAGAGCAGATTGTATACACTACCCCAGAAGGAGTAGTGGTAAGACTTAAGGATGTCGCCAAAGTAGAGCGCAGGTATGAAGAGGAAACTTCCTATATCAGGTTGGGAAGTGAACGGGCAATGTTGCTGTCTATAGCCATGCAGCCTGGAAATAACATAGTGGCCTTTGGAGAAAATATTGATGGCAAATTAGCCGAACTTAAAAAGGATTTTCCCGGGGATATAAAAATTGAGACCATTTTCAGCCAGCCTAAAGTCGTAGAGCAAAGTGTCAGCTACTTTATGCTTGAGTTTGGATTGGCGATATCGGGTGTGGTTATAGTAGTGATGCTATTGCTCCCGTTTAGAATGGCAGCTGTTTCCTCTCTTGCGGCACCTATAGCGGTAATGGTCACCTTTGGTGTGATGAATATGATAGGTATCGAGCTGCATCAGGTGTCTCTTGCTGGGTTGATTATTGTGCTTGGGATGCTGGTGGATGATGCCGTGGTAGTGGTGGATAATTATATCGACAAGCTTGATGAGGGGATAACTCCTTGGCAGGCTGCTTACAAATCTGCAAAGCAGCTGGCACTTTCCATATTTACAGCTACACTGGCCATCATATTTGCATTCTTACCGCTAGCCTTATTTATGGAAGGAATTGCCAAGGATTTTATGGCTTCTTTGCCGGTGACCATAGCTGTGGCACTGACTGCCTCACTGCTTATAGCGCTGTTCCTAACCCCATACATGTGTTATGTTTTTATCAAAAAGGGGTTGCATCACGGGAAAGATAACAATAAGCCCCAAAAGAAATCCTTGCTTGACCATATGCAGGAGCTCTTTGACAGAGCTGTAACCTACTGCTTTACCAAGCCAAAAACCACGTTGGGCGGAGGTGTTTTGGCTATAGTCTTGGCTTTTGTAATAGCAGGGAATGTACAGCAGGAATTTTTCCCTGTGAGTGAACGGGATCAATTTAGTGTGGAACTCTGGCTTCCGAACGGCACATCATTGGCCGAGACAGAAAGAGCCACAATGCGGGTAGAGGAGATTTTAAGAGAGGATAGCAGGATTGTAGAGATTGCCAGCTTTATAGGAACCAGCTCACCCCGTTTCCAGACTTCTTACTCCCCGGAAAACCCGAGACGGAATTTTGCGCAGCTTTTGATAACAACGGAGAGCAACAAGGCCACTGATGAGCTTGTGAAAGAGTATCGGCCAAAGTTTGAGGGCTTTTTGAAGGATGGATATGTACGGTTTAAGCAGTTGAGTTTACAAGAGGGGGCTCCAATAGCGATTCGTGTCATAGGCAACGATACCAAAGACCAGAGGGTTGTTGCGGATCAGATCATTGACATATTGGAAAATGCTGAGGGTACAAACTGGGTGCGCAGCGATTATGAGCAGGAGTATATGGGGGTGAGCTTAAAAATCAAAGAAAATGCGGCTTCCAGATTGGGTGTTACCAATGAGGCCATCACACAAACACTAGGAGTAGGGTTGAAAGGGTATTCTGTTTCCAAAGTATGGGAAGGGGATAATCCCATCGACATCTTTATGAGGTTGGATGACAGCAACAGAGATGGCCTGAATAATATAGAAAATCTACATGTCACCAGTTCATACGGAACGTCGATTCCAATAAAAGAAATAGCAGAGGTGGTTCCCTCATGGCATACAGGAGTGATAGCGCGTAGAAATGGGTTACGCACCCTGACTGTACTTTCAGAAGCCCAGTTAGGTATTAAAGCCGCAACTATTCTCAAGAATATCGCCCCGCAGATAGAGGCTCTTGACTTGCCTACCGGTATTTCTATTGCCTACGGTGGCGATGCAGAATCCAGTGCGGATAATATGCCCGGAATGATCACTGCCCTTAGTGTGAGTATACTCTTGATTTTCCTCACGCTGCTGTTCCAGTTTAAAACCCTGGTAAAGGCACTAATCGTTCTCTCGACATTCTTGCTTAGCCTTTTAGGTGCCTTTTTGGGACTTTGGATAACAGGGAACCCCATGGGTATGACGGCATTTATGGGCATTATAGCCTTAATTGGAATCGTTGTACGGAACGGGATCATCCTGGTCGATTTTACTGATGAGCTTATAAAGGATCATGACTACAGTATAAGGGATGCTGCGCTTACAGCTGCAAAAAGGCGGATGAGACCCATATTCTTGACTTCTGCCGCGGGTGCAGTTGGGCTTATTCCGATGATCGTCAGTAAGTCACCCCTTTGGTCTCCTTTGGGCAGTGTGCTGGCCTTCGGTCTGCTTGTGTCCATGGTACTGACGCTATTCGTGATACCGGTGATATACTATAGGTTCATCAAGCCTGAATCTATCGAAAATGATCTTCAGGAGGTTGACCAAGATAGTATTCTTACCACTATACACTAATCATCTAACAAGCAACAAAATGAGAATTATATATAGTATTTTGGTATTGCTCGCATTTGCCTATGGCAATACCGCTACTGCGCAGGAAAAAACATTCACTTTGGAAGAATGTCGTAACCTCGCTTTAGCTAATAATAAACAAATCAAATCCGCAATACATAGTATTGATGCTGCCAATGAGGGGCTTGCTTCTACTAAAGCTTCCGCATTGCCTTCTGTTGAGGGATCAATTACCGCCGTGCATTTGGGAGATCCGTTAAGTACGCTGCTGCCTTCTGAAATGATCAACGGAGGCTTGGATATCAAGCAAAACATTTATTCGGGGGGTAAGGTCAACTATGGAAAGCAGACCGCGGCTAAGACCGTCGAGCTGTATGAAAGCCAGAAAACCATGACGGAAGCTGAAGTTTTACTTTCTGTAGAAACAAGTTACTGGCAACTTGTACAAGCTACTGAAAGAATTGCTGTGGCAAATAAATACAGGGATATGCTTAAGGAATTAAGACAGGAGTTCCAAAATTCCGTGGATGCGGGTATGACCTTTAAGAATGACTTGCTCCGGGCGGAAGTGAATCTTAACAATGCGGAACTGTCAATTATACAGGCAAACGATGCACTTATACTTCATAAGCTGACGCTTGCACAATTAATCGGTCAACCGGGAAATATCGAGTATAGTGTATTGGAAGCATTGGACTATGATTATATGCCAATCGTGGAATCGGGATCAATAGAAAACCGCCCGGAATTGGCTATCCTGAATAAAAGCCTAGAGATCGATGAACTACAGGCCAAAATACTGAAAGCAAATCAACTCCCACAAATCGGGGCTTCTCTCAGCGGAATTACCGCATTTGGTGACGGGGCGAATTTTTCCTCAGGAAAAAACCAACTCTATACCTACTATGGAATGGTCAATGTGTCTATCCCAATATTCAATTGGGGCAAAAACAAAAGTAAGGTCCGGGAGCAGTATTATAAGATTGATGCGGCAAAAGCAGAGCTGGAAGATAATAGGGAGCTTTTCAACCTAGAGATGGTAAATGCCCAAATGAGATTAAATCAATCGTTTAAAAAAATCAAGCTGTCCGAAGTGTCCTTAAAGCAATCCGATGAAAACCTCCGACTGGCCAATGACCGGTTTAGTGTCGGTACGATCACGGGAAATGATATGCTGGAGGCCCAGGTAATATGGGAACAGGCTGTTTTGTCACTGGTGGATGCCAAATCGGAGTACATGATCAATTTGGCTAGCTATAAGAGAGCTACCGGCTCTTTGATAACCAACGATCAATAGAACAACTTATTGAAAGAGGAGCAAGTCTTATTGCCTGCCGGGGAATAAGACCGGCTTATATGGAAAATCTGTCCAGGTGATTATTTCTCTAAGAATCGATTAGTTATGCGTTGCTGTTGGCTGTTTTTCAGCAGGTTCCCTACTAACGTTTTGCTATAAGCTGGCAATTAAAAAAGAAGGACGGTATTATTACTCAAGTATCCGGGACGATACTGCTTATATTTTCAACAGTTTCCGGAGCATTGACCCTAGCGGATGAAAAGTTATAAACATGAAGAAAATTTTTGACGAGAGCCCTTTTATTACTGAACTTTCCTTTCACAAAATCATAGAAATCTGGGAAGATATAGTAATGGACACCGCAAGCTATAAGAGTGGACATGCTAGAAAACTACTTAAGGACTTCTATAAACTGTTTGAAACCGACAGCCTTAAAGCTCCGGATGCCCTGATTTTTGATAATCCAATTATTGCCGGCTTGCTGGAGGAGTTGTTTCCGAAGTCGCTCACTCGTCATGAGCTAAAAGCCGCTTCCGCTCCTTTTACCACATTTTTCTTTCATCGCAGCGAAGGTTTTGCCGGAGTTCTCGATGCTGCGGGTATAGGGTATGAACCGGTGATAAGCAATATATCTCCTGAGAAGTTTTATATTCTAAATTGCTGTATCATACTCAAGCAGGTCTATGCGATAGCTGTTGATATTGAGTTTCCGCTTATTATGGATGTTCCTGATCAAGAAGGAATCATGCGTCATTACAAGGTTTCGTATAATTTGGATTTTTTGGAAATAGAAAGCACGATTTACAGCAAGTCATTGACGATGGCAGAGGTTGAGAATTTGTTGAACAGTCGTGATAATATAGATCTTTGGAAAGAAATGTTTCCTACCGACAGTTGGATCATTCGGGGCTTTATGCTGTTTAGTTTGGTTGATGTCACTACCGAAACGGCTATTTCAACACTTAAATCCATACTTGTCCGCCCTATCGATAGGGACTTGGATGTACAGCGGCAAATGTTGCCCTTGTTTAGATCAATATTTAATATCGTGGACTTGAATGGAGGCTTTTACCTGTATGATAAAGGGAAAAGCTCTTTTAGGATGATTCATCAGTTCGACTACCCAAAGGACGTTGTCGATCTGGATTTGGACAACAATCCTTTTTTTATTGAAGTTTTGGAGGAGGTAGTTGTTTCCAAACAGGCCTTTGTTATTTCCAATATGGAAAGTTATGATACAGGAGTGGGTGGGGAAATAGGAGGATATTTCGCAAATCGAGGCGTTTTGAGCTGTATGTTTTCCCCCGCCATAAAGGATGATATGGTGATAGGTATCGCTTTCTTTTTCTCTTCAAGAAAATATGCGATAAACGCCATAACGGATGAAAAGCTAATGTTGATCCTTCCAATTTTAACCGACAGTATAAACAGGGTTTTAATGGAAATGGAAACTGAAATTGAAGCTGTGATACAAAGAGAATACACTTCTATCCACAAGAGCGTTTACTGGAAGTTTAGGGAAGAGGTAAAGAAAAGGATAGATCCTTTTGATCCCCTTAAGGCGAATCGAGAAACGGTAGTTTTCGAAGATATTGTTTTCAAGGATGTGTACGCCCTCTATGGACAGATAGATATCAAGGGATCTTCCGAAAAAAAGAATCAGGCTATAGTCAGAGACCTTAAGCGGCAAATCGGGCAGATCACAGACTTGCTATTGATGCTGGAGGATGCTGGCCCCGTACCATTTTTTGCCCAGATAAGATGTATGCTGGAAAGGTATGGAGAAGCGCTGGACAAACCATTTCAAAATGAATTGGAACAACTGATCCGGCGATATATAGAGAGTGAAGTTCACCCTATTTTAAAAACTATTGATACAAATCATCGCTGTTATAGACAGGTTCTGGAATATTTGAAGTTGACTGACCCAAAAACAGGGTTGTTTTTTCAGTCAAGAAAGGAACTGGATGATAGCATAATGACTATTAACGGGGCACTGACGGCATTGCTCGATGAAAAGAATCAAATCGCCCAGCAGGCCTTTCCGCATTACTACGAGCGGTTTAAGACAGACGGTGTGGAGCATAATTTCTATATAGGCGAATCGATTCAGCCAAACAGAAAATTTGAAAAGTTCTACCTGGATAATTTACGGTTATTTCAGTTTGAAACCATGTGCGAAATGGAACACTTCCATTATCAGCTCTGCGCAAGCCTGCCTTGTCAGCTGGAGGTCGCCTCACTTATACTGGTATTCAGCCCTCCTATTTCAATTCGGTTTAGGATGGATGAAAAGCATTTTGATGTGGACGGTTCTTACAATGCACGATATGAGATCGTAAAGAAAAGACTTGACAAAGCCTTGATTAAAGGAACGGATAAGCGTATTACGGAACCCTATAAAATCACTATAGTGTATAGTCTAGAAGGTGACGGAAATGACTATATTAAATATGCCAAGTACCTTCAACATAAGGGTTTGTTGGAAGAGGGGATAGAGAAAATAGACGTTGAGGACCTGCAAGGTGTCTCCGGGCTGAAAGCTATCCGGGTAAAACTCAATATAGATTACATTACTGATTAGACAGTCCTGTATTCAGCTGTGGCTTTAGCTGTTCTGCGCTGCGTGAGAGGGATTGGTACTAAAGATGGGTTAATATTATATATCGAATCAGATGTGATGAGAATCATATGGCCTAAGCCATCTAATTTACCTGTACTAAGCCAATTGTAACAAGATTAAATCCATAGCAGCAGGTTAGTGCTTAACCAAAAAAATAAATGTCCATAATTTCGAGAATTCAGGGATTTTTCTCTTATTGTATCATAATTAGACAATAATCCCAAAATCATGAAAACAAAAGTCACAATTTTAAGCAGCTTGGTTCTAATGGCGACCCTGAGTTTTGCTTTTACTCTTTTAAGCCCCAGTCCTGAATATTTTGAGGGTAATTGGAGTGTGTTGATTAAGGGAACACCACAAGGAGATTCGACTATTCCGGTTAGATTTGAGACAAAGGACGGCCAGACTACTGGATACTTTACCGAACAGGGGGAGACCGAAGAGAAGAAAATGAGTTCTGCAGTGATCAGCGGAGATGTGATCAATAGTTCTTTTAATATCAGCGGGTATGATGTGACACTATCCTTGAAAAAAGTGGACGATGATCATGCCAATGGAGACCTGATGGGAATGTTTGATGCTGAAGGAACTCGAGTCAAGTAGTTTATAAAATTGATTTGCCAGCAAAAGTTGTTAATAACCCAATCTATAGATATGAAAAAAGGTGACAGAACGTTCTGCCACCTTTTTTAGTTTTGTAACCCAATCTATTTTACTAATCTTTAATTTCTGTTCTGCGCTTTTTAGAGACTTAGGATATAACTAACCATATCTTTTGCATCTTCTTCACTCAGGGAAGGATGTGGTGCCATAGCTGCTTCGCCCCATACTCCGGCTCCTCCATTAATCACTTTGCCTGCAAGTTTGGCTACATTTGCTTCATTATTTTGATATTCTGCCGCAATTTCCAAAAACGAAGGGCCAATGACCTTTCTATCCATCATATGGCAAGACATACAATCGGAGTTTTCCATTTTCACTTTACCGGCAGCTGCTACACTCCCGGTACCCTCCACTACTTCTTCTGCGGGTTTAGGATCAGCAGTGGCCGGTTTTTGTACACTCTTAGGTGTAGTCGCCATTACTACTTCCTCTTCAGCAGAGTTTCCTCCTCCACCACAGGAGAAAAAGGCGATAGCTAATACTACGATAGCAGACTTTGATAGGTTTGTAATTTTCATTCTGTTGTTAATAATATCCAGACGGCAAATTTGAATAAAACCTGACACCGTTCAGAAGATTAATCATGATTTTTCACATTTTTTTGGAAAGAGGATTGGAAACATGTGCTCCAATCCTCTTAAACCTGTTTTATTTATCTCAAAGTAAATTCCGGCAAAGGAATGATTTTTCCACCTTCCATTGCTGATTCATGTGCTAATATACCTACACACGTGATGTTGGCAGATTGCTTAGCATCAGGGTATGGAGCACGTTCCTCACTCAATGCATACAGAAATTCGTTGACCAAATGTGGATGGGAACCTCCATGCCCGGAGCCCTGAATAAAAGATAGATGCTGATTGTCATCTCCATCATAAACGCCTGCTGTGGTGAATTGGGCAATTTCTTCAGGAAGCAAATGTCCATAATCGGGAATTTTGACTTTCTCAGGACTTTCACCGGTATGGATCACGGAATCCTCATGCTCAATCAGCGTCCATTCAAACGACTTCTTAGAGCCATATACATCAAAGCTTTCCCGGTACTGTCTTGCGGTATTGAAAAGGGACCTAGTCACTTCAGCGGCCAAGTCGGAATCTTTGAATTTGATATGGCAAGTCTCGATGGCGAAAGGGGATCCGTACTTTGGAATCAAGTTCTCGTCAATGCGCCCCGAACCCAGACAAGACACGTATTCTGCCTGCGCCTTCGGCAAAGCCAACACAGGTCCCACGCAGTGCGTAGCATAGTGCATAGGAGGGAGGCCTTCCCAATAGCCAGGCCAGCCAGCCATTTCCTGCTGATGAGAAGCACGCAGGAACTGGATTTTGCCTAATTCACCTTTCTCATACATTTCCTTTACAAACAGGAATTCACGGCTGTAAATGACCGTTTCCATCATCATATAAGTGAGGCCTGTTCTCTGCACTTCCTCTACGATCGCCTTACAGTCTTCCACAGAAGTAGCCATAGGAACGGTACAAGCTACATGTTTGCCGGCTCTTAGGGCCTTTAGTGATTGCTCAGCATGATTTTGAATAGGGGTATTGATGTGAACTGCATCCACATTGGGATCTTTTAGGAGCTCATCATAGTCTGTATATACTTTCTCTATGCCAAAAGCTTTGCCGATTTCTTCGGCTTTTTCTTTATTTCTCTGGCAGATTGCATACATATTTGCCAGCTTATGCTTTTGATAAATTGGAATAAACTCTGCTCCAAATCCAAGGCCTATTATGGCGATGTTGAATGGTTTCTTACTCATTATTTTCTATTTCAAGGGTTAAAAAAGGTTGTTTTCAGTACTTTTGCCTGAAGTTTCAGATTTCTCATTTTAGCTTTCTGACTTATTCGGCGGCCCATTTTTTAAGGAATTCCAATCCCTCTTTGGCAAAGCCGTCCTGGGAGGGGACCAAGGGTTTCCAGATGCATACTGCACCTGCAAGCTCTTTCACGTCAGGAGTGAAGCTTTCTATCGAAACCACACCTTTGTAATTGATCGCTTCCAGGCCTCTTTTGTAGGCATCCCAGCGGGTCTGGCCTGTACCGGGAGTTCCACGATAGTTTTCTGATACTTGGAAATGAATCAATTTGTCACCTGCACGTCGGATAGCTACCTCTACATCCGGCTCTTCTATGTTCATATGAAAACCATCCAATATCACTTTTGCCTCAGGCTCGTTGATGTCTGAAATCAATTGCATGAGTTCTTCGCAGGTATTGATCAGGTCCGTTTCGAATCTGTTCAGTGTTTCCAAGGCTATATCCAGACCGGATTTTCTCGCACTTTCACATACAATCCGAAGATTTGTGACTGCTCTATTCCATTCTACTTTCTTTTGCTCAGGCGAAACCAACCGGGCTTTCCCCACTGCAGAATACATCGGTCCTGCCACAAATTTTGATCCTAGACCTGCTGCTATTTCAAAGCAGGAGTCCAGGTAATCAAAACTCGTTTTATGAAAGCTGGGATCTTCATTAGTCAGATCCCTACTTGTACCAAATGCTCCGCAAATAACCGCCTCAAGTCCATTATCAGCAAGAGCCTGTTTTACCTCATTTACATTAATCAATGCTGGATCTTCCACGGGGATTTCTACCACATCGTATCCGAATTCCTTGATTTTGGGAAGTAAGGAGAGTGTTTCTTTTGAAAACGGGGAAGTCCAAAGCCAGGTGCTTACCCCAAATTTTACCTCTAATGCCATCCTTATATTACTTTCATTATTCCGTTCATCGACTTCCAGTGATTGGGAAGAGTGCAGACGAATGGATATTCACCCCGCTCGGATGGTACTGTCATGATGATAGAATCTTCAGAGTTTGGAAAAACCAAGCCGGTGGATGCCAATACTTCGGGAATGTTAGGCACAAAGCTTCTGTCCATGCCGGTCAAATCCTGAGCCATTTTCATGGCTGCTTCACTGATTTTCTCAAATGATCCTATTGCACCGAAGATCAGGTTATGCTGTACATAGTCCGGATTTTTGAAATCCACCACCAGTTTACTGCCTGCACTGACTATGAAAGTAGACTTGTCAAACCTCATCTCATGAGGAACTGCAGTGAGGGTAATCGACCCGTTTTTAACTACTTCTTGTTCTTCCAGTGAAGCAACAGTTTCATTCTCCTCATCTGAAGCAGGTTTTTTGAGGTCCAAGCTTGAGTCGTTTCCGATTCTACCGGAGAACCTCCAGTTTCCTTCATAGTCGCCCACCTTATTTCCTGAGTCAAATTGTCCAATTCGAACATTGTCAGGAGCCATTGGATTGGAGAAAAGCCCTTTGGTTTTTCCTTTTGCCACTTCCTTGTCGTCAATTTTCAGGTTCATATTTCCACCTTCCAAAAGAGTTGCTGTTACACGGAATTTCTCTGAAGGCAAGTTCTTTTTAGAACTGATGATTTTGACATCGCCATCCTGAGCTACCGCAAAATGAAGCGCATCCTTGTACACGTACAAGCTGTAGCCATTTACATTATTACCCTGAGCTACCATCACACCATCCAGTGGATCTTTGCCAGGAGTCACTTCCATCTGAATTGTAATTTCTTTTCCGGAAGGATCAGGTGGGAAAAGAAGGGCATTTCTCGTGTTTAGGGAATAGAGTTCTGATACAAGGCTCTTAGAGATTCTGTCAGCAATTCCCATTTCCGTACCTTCTGCCGGTTCTTCCGGTGTTGGTCTGCCTTCAAAAGCTGAAGGATGGGTCAGTGCCGCAGCAAAGATCGCCTGTGGCAAATACTCATCTTTTGCATTGTCAGCGTTGTCAGAAATCGCCAAAAGCTTCTTGGAAACATCTGCCGAAGTAGGCATCTCTGACACTGCCAAAATCGCAAATTTTCTTACTTGAAGATTTGGATCTTCCATCAGGTTGGCCGCCATGATGGCATCCAACGCCGCTTGGTTTTTAGGTATTACCCTTGCAGCATTTTTTCTGACCGCTGCAGAAGGATGATTGAGCGCTTTTTCCACCACGTCCTGAGCCTGGGTATTATTTCCCTCCAACTCTCCAAGACCTTTCAAGGTCCACAGGGCGTTGATAGCGGGGCCGTTGATTCCGGCTCCATCTACTTCCTGGGAATTAATCAATTCATATAGACCGTCTATGGTTTCTTTATTCTGGTTTTCTACGATCAATCGCTGCGCAGTAAGCCTCCAGAACAAATTATCGCTCTTCATCGCTGCCAGTAAACCCTTGGTATCCGCATCTTTCAGATCAAAGCTTTTGGAGGTTTCCCCACCTTTATAGGTAAGTCTGTATATTCTCCCATGCTTGCTGTCACGTAGAGGATTGACATAAGCATTTCCTTCACCGTTGTCAAATCCACGCGGCGTAGGATTATGCTGGATGATAAAGTTATACCAATCTGCCACCCAAAGTGAACCATCAGGGCCTACCTCCGCATGCACAGGAGAGAACCACTCGTCAGAACTTGCCAGGATATTGAAAGCGTTCTTTTCCTTATATCCAGAGCCGTCCTCGATCAATCGGGCATTGTGGAGTACTCGTCCTGTAGGTTCTGCTACGAAGGCCATTTTGTTCCAGTATTCCTCAGGGAAATTTCTTGCAGTATAGAGATTGTGTCCCGCAGCAGCAGTGTAGCTTCCATGCCAATCAACTTGTCTCAAGAATGGAGTGATGTGTGGCATGTCAAAGTGAGAATCTATCCCGGTTGCTGTATTTGGAGTGCCTTTATAAACTGTTCTTTTTACATACTTATTATCCATTGCGAGGTAGACTGAGTGCTGACCGTTTGCAGTGGAAATGAATGTTTCGAAATCTTCGGAGAATCCAAGCCCCCACGTGTTATTGCTGGTACGTCCGAGAAACTCCATGTTTTCTCCAGCAGGATCAAATCTATACACACCTTGGCTGAAGTTATATTGCTTGCCACTCACTGTGCCATTGAAGCCGGAATAACCCAGAACGCCCCAAACTTTGTTGTCAAAGCCATACTTCAGGTTTGAAGGTCCGGCGTGAGTGTCATATTTGCCCCAGCCGGTCATAATAACCTCCCGTACATCAGCTACATCATCTCCATCGGTATCTTTTAGAAATACAAAGTCAGGAGCCATAGATACGAGCATTCCACCATTCACTGCTACGATTGAAGTAGGGATGTTCAAGCCTTCTGCAAAAACAGTGACTTTATCCGCTTTGCCGTCCCCATTTGTATCTTCCAAAATCTTAATCACGTCATCGCCACCATCCTTGCGGATTTCATTAGGATAATCAACAGTCTCGATCACAAACAATCTGCCTCTCTCATCCCAAGTGAATGCGATAGGGTTGATAATCATAGGTTCAGAGGCAAAAAGTTCTAAATCAAAACCTACCGGCACTTGTACCAGCTTCATAGATTCCTCAGGGGAAAGAGGTAGCTGGAATCGCGGTGCTGGATCCCTATTTTCGTAATTAGGAATATCAGCATCCTCAAACTGTGGTTGGGGAATGTCGTATGCAATCAACTGTTTATTTACATCATTTCCTACCGCCCATAGAATGCCATTCGCTACCAGTTGCTGAAATTGCTCCTTCTCCCAGGTTTTCTCATTATGGCCATAGGCAGTATAGAATATACGCCCTTTTCCTTCATTTCTAACCCAGGTATATGGCTCCTTGTGATCTCCTTCTACCCGCTCCATAAGTATGTGCATGTCTGGATTCAACTGGCTGTGAACGTAAGTTTCATCCCAAGTTTCGAATTCAGAAATACCCTGCATGGCAGGATGATCCGCATCTACTATATCCACGGTGAAGTCACCGGTCCCATGGGATTTAAACTGGCCACCAACTGCTTCGATGTACCAAGGTGAATTCTGAAAACAGAATGAAGCACTATGGATGGGAATAAGTGCTTTGCCACTCTGTACATAATTTTTCAGGGCAGTTTCCTGCTCCGGCGAAATCTCATCATGATTTGCATAGATCATCAACCCATCGTAATTGTTGAGTTTGGTAGAATTCAGATCTGCTACATCAGAAGTGTAAGTGAGGTTGATTCCCCGCTGGAAAAGGGGAGTCTGAAGGTACATCATCAACTTTTCAGAGTTGTGATGCTCACTGTCATGACCGAGAACTAGAATCTCAACTCGCCGTGGTTCGGTCGAGGAGAGAAAGTTTGTGTTGCTTTTTCCACCGCATCCCACGAGGAAAGCAAGCATTACCATCACCAAGCCATAGTATGGTGATTTAGGCACTTTTGGGGTTTTAAAAATCATATCAGAATTTAAACATTATTTAGTCTACTAAATTCATGTATAAATTTGATCCTTTCTCCCTGTTTTAGCTTGAAAAATGACTGAATTATGATTAATTACGCTCCTAAAGCTTACAAATAGTAGAATAAATCAGATAAAACCAATGAAGAAGCCGCTGCAAAAATCCAAAATCCCAAGTAATAAAGTTTTTGTTATCAAGGAATTGAGGGAGTCCTACCTCGACAAATACTGGCATTCTCATGAAGAGTATCAATTGAATGTAATTCTGAAGGGTAGGGGAACGCGATATATCGGAGATCATATGAAGCCTTTCAAAGAAGGCGACTTGGTGCTTACCGGACCAAATCTTCCACATGTCTGGCGAAGTGATAATGCTTATTTTGATCAGGAACATGGATTGGATACTCATGATATTGTCATTTATTTTCCTGAGAGTTTTATGGGTAAAGACGCTTTGCAAAAGGAAGAATTCGAGGAAATAGGGAAATTGCTTGCCAGAGCAGATAGGGGATTGGAGATCACAGGGCAGACCAATAAGACAGTGGTGAAAATGATGAAAGACCTGGTACACCGCAAGGGTGGGGCGAGCATTATTGGTCTCTTGGAAATTCTGGAAGTTTTAGCCCATTCCACCGAGTTGGAGCCCATCACACATATAGATTATAAGAATAATTATACCGCCAACGAAAAAGACAAAATTTCGGAAATACTGGAATATGTCCTGAAAAACTTCAAGGGGAAAATCACTCTTCAGGAGGTAGCGTCTCTTGCCAACATGTCTGAGAGTGCATTTAGCAGGTATTTCAAAAGCCGGGTAAATAAATCCTTCTCCGATTTTCTGGGGGACGTTCGGATCAGCAATGCCAGAAGACTACTTCACGACGAAGACCTGAACATTAGTCAGGTTTGTTACGAAAGCGGTTTTCCCACGCTTTCCAACTTCAACAAGCAGTTTAAGGACCGAATCGGCAAAACCCCGCTTAACTATAAAAAGGAATTCATGGATACATTTTAAAAGGTATCAGTTATTTTCGAATCTTTCCATCACCTGATCCTGATAGGTGCTGCTGACCGGAAAAGGATGAGTTCCTATCAAGAGCTGGTGACGCTCAGCTTTTTCCACTAGTTTCATATTTACGATGTAGGAGCGGTGTGTTCTGAGGAAAAAGGAGGGGAGCGACTTTTCTATTTCAGCCAGTGTCGAGCGGCTTATGATTTTTTCATTCCGCAGGTGAAAAGTCACATAATTACCCGTGGCCTCACAGCACATCAGCTCATCAAACCTCACTTTGAGCTGTCCTTCGGTAGTTTTCACATAGATAAACTGCGGTTCTCGGGAAGGCTGAAGCTCTAGCCATTCCTGGGCTTTTTGGCATGCTTTGAGAAATCTCATCAGATTAAACGGCTTCAATAAATAATCAAGCGCATCGAGTTCAAAGCCCTGAACCGCATAGTCTGAATAGGCCGTGGTGAAGATCACAAGTGTTTCCTTAGGCAGCAGTGCCGCCAGTTCCACACCACTGATATCGGGCATATTGATATCCAGAAAGACCAAGTCTACAGAATTGGTCTTAAGGTATTCCAATCCTTCCACACCATCAGTAAAAACGGCTATCAGTTCTAAAAAAGGGACTTTGGAGGCGTGGGATTTTACCACTTCCAGAGCCATGGATTCATCGTCTATTGCTATGGCTTGAATCATGGTTTTATAGTTGCACAGAAAGGTGGACAAAATGCTCAGTGTCATTTGCCACGATGGTTAAGTTATGCTTTTTTGGGTAGAAATGAGCCAATCTGCTTTTGACGTTTACCAAACCTATTCCGGATTCATCTCTGGGATCTTCCGTCTGCTTTTTTGGATGGATACTGTTTACCACATCCAGATGCACTGAGCCCTGTAGACATCTCAGATTGATCTTGATCCAGGACTTGCTTTTTGTACTAATCCCGTGTTTGAAGGCATTTTCCACATAAGGAATCAACAGCATGGGCGCAATACTTCCCTCGCATACATCATCGGACAGTTTGATTTCTACATCCAGGTTTGATTCGTTTTTGAAACGGAGCATCTGCAGATCCAGGTAATTCCTCAGATAATCGATCTCTCTGGTAAGTGGGATTTTATCCATCTGGTTTTCATGAAGCATAAAACGCATCATATCTCCGAGTTTTTGGATGCCATCTGAGGTTTTTTCGGCATTTTCCATCAGTGCAGCTCCATAGAGCGTATTCAGCGCATTGAAAAGAAAGTGTGGATTGATCTGGGATCTCAGAAAACTAAG
The DNA here is from genome assembly GCF_014838715.1 of Algoriphagus sp. Y33. NCBI lineage: Bacteria > Pseudomonadati > Bacteroidota > Cytophagia > Cytophagales > Cyclobacteriaceae > Algoriphagus > Algoriphagus sp. Y33. The sequence continues at coordinate 1,765,730 of NZ_CP061947.1, forward strand.
GTTGGCAGAACTCTGGTTTACCCGTACCGACAAATCATCGATTTTACCTATATAATCCTCATATTTTCGGAAAATCAGATTGGATAGGGGAAAAATAACAAAGATCAGAATCAAGATCATTCCAGTACCCAAGAGTAAAATTTCAGGTGTTTTTTCGTCTATTGAAATCACAAGGAAAACGAAGGAGATAATTGTGATCAACCCCCACAGAAACCAACGGTAAGCTTTGGTATTTCCTTCTACTTTATTTCTATACAGTAGAAAATAATTGTAGAGAATAAAGAATGCTATAGCGGGAATGATTAGTAAGAAAATAACCAAAACTACCTCGTTTACAAATAGCTGTGATGCAAATAAGAAGATGCTTATAAAAAGAAACATCGTAAACAAGCGTATGCTGTTGTACAGTTGGAAGTCCTTGAATACCGGGGGTAGGAACATCTTTTGTAATAAAATAGCAGTGACCAAATACCCTGAGTAAAGTGCGATGGTGCTGAAATAAAAGCGAAAGAACCGCTCTGCGTTTACGCCGTTGGCTCCTGCGCATCCACCTGAAAGCGCAGCGGTCACTGTAGCGGTCAACACACTGAATAATACCAGATGAAGAACATTTTTATCCTTCAGGTATTTTGGGATGACGATCAGATGCATCACATAGAAGCCTATGTAGAGGACTATTGGCAAAAAGACTATTCCGAAGAATTCCTCTACCGGAAAGTAATTTGAAGTCATGCTGATCACAATATTTGTCAGCACTATAATCAAAAAAACAAGGGTGGTGATCCACCATTCCAAATCTCGAAACACAAATCTAGTTGATTTCATCTGTTTATAATTTGATTTTCAATGGTCATATGGAATCTCGCATGGCTTATAATCATCCCTCTGTGTGCCGTCTTCGACATGCTCGATTTCATATTCTAGTGTAAATTAACTGGTTGAATTATTATGGTTCAATTAGATTTGTCTTAATAGTCAACGTGGTCTTCTCAGGTTTTTTATGCTCCTCATTGCCGTCCGAGAACGTCAATATGATCGTATAGATAACTCCTAAAAGGATCAGGAAATAATAGACTTTCTTGGTGTTCATTGATTATCGTTCTAATTGATAGTCCAAGATTAGCGGTACCCGAAAGTCTTTGCAAAAGTATGTGACGAAACGTGGGAATTGTGGGATGGATTGTGATTTTGGATTGAATCCCGAAAAGGCGCGGCGGAGCAAAGGAGAATCGGTTATCCGTCATTGTGAAGCTGAAGTCATCCGTCATCGCGATCCGCCTAAGGTGGAGAAGCGATCCCGTAGTAATGTGCAATCTCATTGTATTTATGAAATACGAATGATGATTTACGGGATCAACGAAGAGTGAAGATTTATTCTAGGAAGTTGACTCAACTAGTTGTTTGGAGAATACCGTGGGATCAGATTAATGTAACTAAATTAAACTAATGCTTTAAATCATACTTTGTAAATCGTAAATAAGCTAATCCCGAACGCCGAATGATGAATATCGAATTTCGAAGCGATCCAAGTGTTAGAAAGGATTGCCGCGTCAAAAACAATCCCTTTGGTCATTGATTTTTCCTCGCAATGACGGACAAGACAATGAATCCGGAGAGTAAACCACACATCATCGGTTATCCGTCATTGTGAAGCTGAGGCACAAAGCTGAAGTTATCCGTCATCGCGAGCAAAGCGCGGTGCTCTCGTTGTAATGAGCCCTCATAAGAGATTGCCGTGTCAAAACCAATTCCCTTTGGTCATTGGTTTTTCCTCGCAATGACGACGGACAAGGCAATGAATCCCGAGAGTAAACCACACATCTTCGGTTATCGTCATTGTGAAGCTGAGGCACAAAGCTGAGGCACAAAGCTGAAGTTATCCGTCATCGCGAGCAAAGCGTTGCGATCCCGTAGTAAGGAGCAATCTCATTGTATTTATGAAATGCGAATGACGATTTACGGGATCATCTATAACCTTTGAGGTATTTTTATCCTCGAAGGTTTGAATAGTGCCTCCCGCAAAGGTTCAATGGCGCTAAGGGAGATTTTTGGAGTCTTCGCTCAAAGCTTGCTGGTATTAGTCATTGATAAACTGGGCACAAAGCTGAAGCAATCTACTTTTGCAGATTTTTCAGCATACTTTGGATATGTCCTTTTGACTCAAACATCTCTGAGAACACTGCCGCTATCTTGTGGTCTTTGTCAATGAGATAGGTGATGCGCTTCGGCATTTTGATCAGAGGGATGAGCGCATCGTAAGATTTACACACTTTACCCGAAGGATCTGAAAGCAAATCAAATGGAAGTCTATGTTCCTTTTTAAATCTTTCATGAGTTTCCATATCATCCTTGCTGATTCCCAGTACAGGAATATCCAGATTTCTAAATGCTTCAAATTGGTCTCTAAATTCACAGGCCTCAGCCGTACACCCTTTGGTGAAATCTTTCGGATAAAAGTATAAGATGAAGGGTTTGCCTTTCAAATCAGTGGACGAATTGATTGTTTTAGAGCCGGTGGATTTGAGATTGAATTCCGGTGCAATACTTCCCGTTTTTAATGCCATAAATACTAAAACCCAAGTCGCTGATAATGGTTCGTGGAATAACTTGTATTTCACAACTTTTTTTGAACTATTACCATTTCAATTTCCTTAGAAAAGGATCACTCTGAAAAGTAATAAAAAGTAATAATTTTGAAGATTAACAGTGTCCAGTCCATGCTATTGGCTGGGATATTTTTCGCTCTGATGAATGTGTCTGTAAAGTACATTCCGCATATTCCCGCTATAGAAATCATAGTTTTTAGATCAGTTTTCTCTTTGATTTTTAGCTACTTGGTTCTAAAAAAACAAAAAGTCAATGTCTTCGGAAATAATAAAAAATGGCTGATTATCCGTGGTATAGTGGGGTCGATAGGATTGATTTCTTTCTTCTATACGCTGCAAAACATACCATTGGCCAGTGCGGTGACTATTCAGTATTTGTCACCGGTTTTCACTACGATTTTCGGAGTGTTTTTACTTAAGGAAAAGGTGAAACCCATTCAGTTTTTATTCTTTGCGATTTCCTTTGCGGGTGTTGTGCTTATTCAGGGAGTAGATGCGAGGGTAGATACATTCTGGGCTATCGTGGGTATTCTCTCTGCGATATTCTCAGGTTTGGCCTATAATGTCATCCGAAAGCTTAAAAATACAGAGCATCCTCTGGTGATTATCTTCTATTTTCCTCTAGTTACACTGCCGTTTGCATTGATTGTATCTGCTTTTGGATGGGTAAATCCGGTAGGGTGGGACTGGGTAATATTGCTTTTCATCGGTATGTGTACGCAGACTGCACAGTACTTTTTGACGATTGCTTACCAAAATGCGAATGTTTCTAAGGTTTCCAGTCTTACCTATATAGGAATAGTCTATGCGCTGTTATTTGGGTTCTTTTTCTTCGGAGAAACATTCAGCGCCTTGGTTTACGCGGGGATGGGACTTGTTTTGTTGGGAATTCTACTCAATATGAGGGTGAAGCAAGTTTCATAATGAATTGGACAGGAATCTAAAGCAGGTTATTTTTGAACTAAGCTAAAAACAAACAATGAAAATCACCAAAGATCTATATCAAGGTTCGTTGGCACTTCTGACGGATTTTTATCAGTTGACCATGGCTTATGCTTACTGGAAATCAGGAAAAGCAGAGCAGGAAGCGGTGTTCAATCTTTTCTTTCGAAAGCATCCCTTTCAGGGTGGGTTTACGATTGCGGCGGGACTGGATTACATTGTCGATTATTGCAAAAACTTCCAATTCAGCAAAGAAGATCTGGCTTACCTGGCTACCATGAAAGGAAAGAATGACGAGGTGCTGTTTGAAAGCGGATTTTTGGATTACCTCAGAGATATGAAGTTCAGCTGCGATATAGATGCTGTGGAAGAGGGTACTGTGGTATTTCCAAATACGCCGTTGGTGCGTGTAAAAGGCCCATTGATCCAGTGCCAATTGCTGGAGACACCTCTTTTGAATATTATCAATTTCCAAAGTTTGATTGCCACCAAGGCTGCCAGGATCAACTTGGCTGCGAAAGGCGAACCTATTTTGGAATTTGGTCTACGTCGTGCCCAGGGGATTGATGGAGGTTTGGCTGCGTCAAGAGCTGCCTATATCGGTGGCTGCGCTTCTACAAGCAATGTGATGGCCGGAAAGCTTTTTGGAATTCCTGTGTCGGGCACACACGCACATAGCTGGATCATGTCTTTCGACACAGAAATAGAAGCTTTTGAAGCCTATGCGGATGCTTTTCCGGACCAATCCGTTTTTCTGGTTGATACTTATGATACAATCAACGGGATTAAGAATGCCATTAAAATAGGGAATGCATTGAGAAGCAGGGGAAAAGAAATGGTGGGTATCCGGATAGACTCAGGGGATTTGGCATATTTCAGTAATGTGGCAAGGGAGATGCTGGATGAAGCAGGTTTTCCGGATGCTAAAATCGTGGCATCAAATGATCTGGACGAGCATATTATTACCTCTCTGAAAGGTCAGGAATCATCGATAAATGTGTGGGGCGTGGGGACGAAATTGGTAACGGCATTTGACCAGCCGGCTCTTGGAGGTGTCTACAAACTCTCTGCAATACGTGACGAAAAGGGAGTATGGGTTCCAAAAATCAAACTTTCCCAGCAATCCCTAAAAATCAATATTCCGGGATTGCATACTGTAAAGCGTTTTTTCTCCAAGGGAAAAGCAGTTTCGGATATGATTTACCTTGAGGCCCAAGAACTGAATCCTCAGGCAGCACTGATTATTGATCCGAACGATCCGACCAGGAGGAAGCGGATGATGCCTGCTTTCTATCAGGAAGAAATACTGCTTAAGCCAATTTTCGATCAAGGTAAATTGGTCTATGCACTTCCGACAATCACGCAAATCAGAGATAGAGTTCAAAAGCAGCTTGATTCTTTGGATAAGACACATAAGAGATTGGTAAACCCCCATTTATATCCTATTGGTCTGGAAGAAAACCTTCATCATTTGAGAATGGAATTGGTATTGAAAGCAAAACAAGTTGATAATGGGAATGAATCTGAAAAATAGCGTCTTATTGATTATCGATGTGCAGAATGATTTTTTGCCGGGAGGAGCATTGGCGGTAAATCAGGGTGATGAAGTCGTTTCTGTCATCAATGCACTACAGGAGGAATTTGATTTTATAGTGGCGACTCAGGATTTTCACCCTGCAGACCATGGAAGCTTTGCTGCAAATCACCCTGATAAAAATCCGGGAGAAGTGATCGAACTAAATGGTTTGACTCAGGTTCTCTGGCCTATACATTGCGTGCAGGGATCCGAAGGGGCTGAATTTCATGAGGAACTGAATCCCATCAAGTGGAAGGCAATTTTTCAAAAAGGGAAAAACCCGGGAGTTGACTCCTATTCAGGTTTTTTTGACAATGCCCGAAGAGGAGACACAGGGCTGGGAGATTTTCTTCAGAATGAAGGGATAATGAATGTCTTCGTGACTGGGCTTGCGCAGGATTATTGCGTGAAATTCACCGCACTGGACTCGGTCAGCCTCGGATTTAATACCTACCTGATCACTGATGCTACCCGAGCGGTGAATCTTAATCCCAAGGATGGCGATTTAGCATTGGAAGAAATGAAAAATGCAGGAGTAAAACTTATTGAAAGTACAGCTATTTTAGATTGATTATGTTTGAATTTAATCCTGAGAGACATTATCCAAAAGAAACTGAGAGCAGAGTTCTGATTAGGTTCCAAGACTGTGACCCGCTACGTCACCTGAACAATGCCAAGTATTTTGACTACTTCTTCAACGCCCGGGAAGATCAGGTACCGAAGCTCTATGGAGTAGAGATGATGGATTTCATTAAAAAATACCAAGCTGCCTGGGTGATATACAATCACAATATTTCTTACGTGAAGCCTGCGATGGTAGGAGAGTGGGTACGGATAAAGAGCCGTATCATTTGGCATAATCACAATACAGTGGTTTTGGAATATTACATGATGGATGATAGTGAGACGCAGTTGAAGACACTGTTGTGGACGACAATGCGGTATGTCACATTGGCCGAAGGAAAATCTACAGACCATACGGGAGCTGTGAATGAGTTTCTCACTGCGACCTCAATGAACTTAGACATCAGTGGAATCCAGATTAAAGACCGGGTAAAATCAGTCACTCAAGAGCTAAGAAAGTATTGATATAGATCAATTTTCTGTATCTCAGCGAACAAGGCCTGTACAAGAGCGTACAGGTTTGTTTTTTTTAAATTTTTTGATTTCAGGTTCTTACAAATGTTTGAAAAATTAATTTTTGCCAACATCCGCAATACGGTGTAACCTGGTTTTACCGAACAATGGGATTAAACTGCTCGGTTGCAGTACATTTTTTCAGTAAATCGACCATTTTCAGTACACTTTAGGTCTGCAAAAGAGCTCTTTATCCAAATTTTATTTTGTGCCAATGTTAATTTTTGCAAACAGGAAGCCTGCTCAAAACAGTGGAAAAGGGACTTGTGGGGGCGGTTGGTACATGGTTCGCAAGAAGGGAAAGCATAACTCTAAACCAACATGTTATGAAAACCTTATTCACATTTGCACTAGCAGGACTTTTAGCTACGAGTACTTTTGCTTCTAATGATCTGGAAGATTTGAAAGCAAATTCATCCGTCCATTCTAAGTATAAAAAAATCTCCATACATCTTAATGAAGGAGTAGGCAAAGCAAAAATTGCCCTATACGATATGAATGGGAAAAAACTTCATTCACGATCGGTGAAAGCAAAAGAGGACATCAGGGTTCCATATGACCTGAGCGGACTTCCTTGCGGAGAATACCAAGTAATGATTTCTACTGACAATGAAGAAGTGATTTACACAGTGGAGACAGTAGAGAAAGAAGAGACGGCACCAATAGTATATCCATTGATGGCTTATGGTAAAAAAGTAGACAACAATACTATTAATCTCTTGGTGATAGGATTAGAAGAAGCTGGAGTAGAGGTGAAAATTAGGAGAGTATCCGATGGTAAACTAGTTCATAGGGAAATGGTTAACCAGCCTGAAGGCTTTCGAAAGAACTACAAACTGAATGGAGTTCAACCTGAGGATGTTTACCTTGAAGTAACCGACATTAAAGGCAGAACACGTAATATTTACATTTGAATTCTAAACCAATCACTTGCACTTGCTCCCCAACCCTGAATCATTTGATTTGGGGTTTTTTCTTTTGCCACATACGATCATAACACTCATAGTTTATGCCATAGATATAGACTTGCTTTATTAGGTAGACCGGTCGCTTTATGGATTTTCAGTGATCATTTTTCACCACAAAAGAAACAAAGTACATAAAGTGCTAAGACCAAAGTTCCACTGTCTTTCAGACCTGATCATCGGCATGGCTGCCGGTAAGCTTTTTTGCGTTTGGTAACAGCTTGAATGTCGACAAGGAGACAAAACGGAAGGGAGACATCCACTTTCACTTTCTTTAGTTCTAACCATTTATTTTATGAATGTGATCAAACAAACCGTTGGAGTAGATGTAGCCCAGAAGGAATTGGTCTGTGTAGTTGGGGTCCTTCTTGATGATTTTAGTGTATCTCTGAAAGCCAGAAAAGCGTTCGCAAACAACATGTCAGGATTTAAGGCTTTTCTCAAGTGGGCAAAGTCATTTACCGAAGCATCCCTAGACCTAACAGCAGTATTAGAAGCAACGGGAGTTTACCATGAGAAATTCGTCCACTGGTTGGTGGGACAAGAGCAGCAGGTTGCCATCGTTCTGCCCAACAAAATCAGTAATTACATGCGGACGTTATCCATCAAGACCATTACAGACAATACCGCCGCTGAAGCCATCGCCCAGTTTGGTCTTGAAAGTAAACTAGAGACCTGGACTCCACCAAAACCCATCTTTAGAAAACTTAAACAGCTTACCCGGGAAAGAGACCAGACCGTCTGTGAAAGGGTTGTTGTCGCCAATCAACTGCATGCCGAAAATGCAGAGGCTTTTTCGAATGCCAATAGCCTAAAACGACTAAAGGCCCGAAAAGCATTACTTAATAAACAGGAAAAGGAAATCAAGAAGGAAATCCATTTATTGGTTAAGTCCGATCCAAATCTGGAGGAGAACATCAGTTATATGACTTCAATTCCAGGTGTGGGGGAATTAACAGCAGTAATTGCTTTAGCATAAACAAACGGGTTTGAGCTGGTCATGAACAAACGGCAGCTAGTCAGCTACGCAGGCTTGGATATAAGAGAAAAACAGTCCGGAACTTCCGTCAAAGGGAAACCCAAAATCTCTAAAAAAGGAAATAGACACCTTCGCAAATCAGTGCATTTACCAGCTCTCTGTGCCATCAAGAATTGTTCGTTATACAAGAATAACTTTGCGAGACTAGTCGGAAGACACGGTATAAAAATGAAAGCTGTCGTGGCTGTTCAGCGAAAAATCCTAGAGTTGATGTACATCCTGTATAAAACCAAAACAGTCTTTGAGCTGGAGTATGAACTAAAAAAGGAGCAACAACCTGATGCTGCTACTCCTTTAACAGTCTAGCTTATGCTGACTTGGAAATTAAATTTAAGAAAATATCGATTTCTAATAGGGTTTTAACACAGAATCTATGTGGTAAAACTATTCAAACCACATAGGATCATAGGACTCATAGTTTTTGCCATAGGTATAGATTTGCTCTATTAGGTAGACAGGTCGCTTTATGACTTTTCAGGGATCATTTTTCACCACAAAAGGAACAAAGTACATAAAGTGCTAAAACCAAAGGCCCACTGTCTTTCAGATCTGATCATCGTTATGTCCGCTGTTAGTATTATCACTACCGGACTTCAATAACCCTTTCCGTGAGTGAGCTCACAGAGGCCAAGAAATTAACCACTCTTCTAGTCAGCTCAGCTCTATGTTTTTCTATTTGGTTAAAAAAAGCTTTACCACATAGGCAAGCAACTATTGATGTTTTATGCCGGTGAAAGCCTACCGGCTTGAAATATTTGGTCTTAAAAAAAATCATAATCACTGACAAAGTGAAAGTGTAGGTTCTAAAAATCCCTATTTTTGATTTGAATTAAACCCTAAACTATAGACCCCATGTTTGGACTGCCCCGAACTTTTTTCACAGAAGAGCATGAACTTTTCAGAGCTAGCGTAAGAGATTTTATAGCAAAAGAGATATCCCCATACAACTCACAGTGGGAGAAAAATAAGATGGTATCCCGGGAAAGCTGGCTAAAACTGGGGGAAAACGGCTTTTTAGGGATACAGGCACCGGAGCGACTTGGTGGCATGAATATTCAGGATTTCAGATACAACGCTATTTTTATAGAAGAACTAGGCCTGAGTGGCTGTTCGGCGCCGGCCATAGGATATCCGCTTCACAGCGATATAGTGATGCCCTATATCTTGCATTATGGGACAGAAAATGTCTTGGAAAAGTACATTCCGAAAATGATTGCCGGAGAATATATAGGCGCTGTGGCGATGACGGAAGCCGGTGCAGGAAGTGATTTGCAGGGAATTAGGGCAAGTGCCACCGATCAAGGGGATTATTATTTGGTGAATGGAAGCAAGACTTTCATTACCAATGGCTATCTGTCTGATGTAGTTGTAGTTGCGGTGAAGACCGATCCCAAGAAAGGAGCAAAGGGAATCAGCTTGCTTCTTCTGGACAATACGATGGAAGGATACACTAAAGGACGTCCATTTGATAAAGTAGGATTGCATGCCCAGGACACCTGCGAACTCTTTTTTGAAGATGTGAGAGTTCCTAAGGAGAACCTGCTTGGTAAGGAAGGCGAAGGCTTCAAATATTTGATGACTGAGTTGGCACAGGAGCGCCTGGTGGTTGCACTGGCTGCGGTGGCGCTGGGAGAGTATATGCTTCAGGAAACTATCAAGTATGTCAAAGAGCGAAAGGCTTTCAACCAAGCGATAGCTGATTTTCAGAATACCCGGTTCAAATTGGCAGAGATGTGCGCATCGCTTGAGCAGGGCAGAATTTATTGTGACTATTTAGTTCAGCTGCATAATGATGGCAAATTGGACTCTGCTATGGCTTCTGCGGCCAAATACAATATGACCGAACTGCAATGTAAAGTAGCTGATGAATGTGTGCAGCTGCATGGAGGCTACGGCTATATGTGGGATTATGGAGTAGCCCGGGCATATGCCGATGCGAGAGTACAGCGGATTTATGCAGGTACAAATGAGATAATGAAGGAGCTTATCGCAAGAAAAATTTTGAAATAGTAGAAAAAGCTTTTGACCTAAGCCAATATTTTGATTAATTAAACAAAAATAGATTAACCCAATAATAACCTATATCATGAAGGATTTCCCCTGGTTTAAACATTATCCGGCTTCTGTGCCAAAGGAAGTGGATTGTACCGCCTATTCCAGTGTGACAGAGCTTTTCGAGGAAAGCGTGAAAAAATATGGTGATGCCGTGGCGTATGAATGCATGGGGAAAACGATGTCATATAACACCCTTGATAAGTTGAGTGAGGATTTTGCTTCCTATCTGACTCAGGTTTTACGGTTGAAAAAAGGTTCCCGGATTGTGATTCAAATGCCAAATACGCTTCAATATCCTGTGGCGATGTTTGGTGCTCTCAGGGCAGGAATGATCGTGGTGAATACCAACCCCTTGTACACTCCTTCAGAAATGAAGCATCAATTCAAGGACTCAGGAGCTGAGTTGATTATTATAGTAGCCAATTTTGCCAAAAATCTGGAAAAAATCAAACATGAAATACCAGCCAAGCACATACTAATTACCGGACTGGGGGATTTACTCGGCGGACTAAAAGGTATGGTAGTTAACCTTGTGGTCAAATACATTAAGAAGATGGTTCCGGCTTACGATATTCCCCAGGCGGTTTCCTTTAAGTCAGCTTTAGCTCAAGGTGCGGGTCACAAATTCAAGCCGGTGGAACTCACCTTGCAGGATACGGCATTTCTTCAATACACCGGAGGCACAACAGGCGTTTCCAAAGGTGCTGAATTGACACATGGAAATATTGTAGCCAATATGCAGCAAATCTCCGCTTGGATGAAACCCAGACTGAAGGAGAGCGAGGAGATTGTAATTACTGCTTTGCCATTGTATCATATTTTTGCACTGACGGTAAACTGTCTGGCCATGCTCAAAATAGGTGCGCATAATCTCCTGATTACCAATCCCCGCGACATGCCGGCGTTTTGTAAGGAATTGTCCAAAAAGAAATTTACGGTTTTCACGGGAGTGAATACGTTATTTAATGGATTACTTAACCAAGAGGCATTTAAGTCTCTTGATTTTAGTGCGTTAAAAATAGCAGTAGGGGGAGGGATGGCTGTGCAGAAGGCTACGGCTGAAAAATGGATGGCTGTGACAGGAACCCCGTTGGCCGAAGGCTATGGGCTTACCGAAACTTCACCTGTGGCTTCCTGCAATCCCATCGATGGTACCGAAAGAAATGGGACTATAGGCATTCCCCTTCCCAACACGGAGTTTAAGGTGATCGATGACGAAGGCAATACACTTGCTGTAGGTGAACGGGGAGAGTTATGCATCAAGGGACCTCAGGTGATGAAGGGTTATTGGAATAAACCTAAAGACACCGCAGAGGTAATGATGGGGGAATGGTTCAAATCTGGAGATATCGGTGTGATGGACGGGGATGGTTTTACCAAAATTGTGGATAGGAAAAAGGAGATGATTTTGGTCTCCGGTTTCAACGTATACCCAAATGAAGTGGAAGACGCCATTGCATCCTATCCGGGGGTTTTGGAAGTGGGGGTGATCGGCGTTCCGGATGATAGATCTACCGAGCGAGTAGTGGCTTACCTGGTGGTAAAGGATAAGACTATTGCAGAGGAACAAATTATTGCCCACTGCCACGAATCATTGACTAACTATAAATGTCCGAAAGAGGTATACTTTGTAGATGAATTGCCGAAGTCCAATGTGGGCAAGATTCTTAGAAGAAAGATAAAGGAAGCGCATTTGGAGAAAATAAAAGGCTGACAAATGCCGGCAAAGTTGCGAAATTGAGAAAAAATACCCTGTACAGGGTATTTTTTTGTTTCCGGGGACTGGTATATTGCAAATAACTAGATAGTTACCTCCAGTTGGGGCTAGGTAAGTTTCAACCGGATGTGCTGGAAGGCGATAAATCCAATCCATCTGCACGATGAAGAAGTCAGCTACATCCGGTCCTTTGGGACGCAAAGAATTTTTGAAAACAATGGGACTCGGGGGAGTATCGCTGATCCTGCCCGGGATGGTGCCGAAGCCCAACTTGGTATCGGGGATTATATCCCAACCCATCAAGATCTATGACAACTACCTGCGTGGAGTCCAGTATTACGGGTTGGGAAAATACCTAGCCGAACTTAACGTAGGTGATGGAGTAAGTTTCACAAGATTTCCGGAACATGAGTATGATCGCTTTGCAGTGGGAGTGATCTGGCAGGGGCATTTTCTGGGCTACTTGCCGGCTTACGAAAATATTGTCTTGGCCAATCTGTTGGATGCCGGAGTCCGACTAAGCGGGATGGTTACATCCAAGCATTCACTTCAGGAAGTAGGAATAGGCATATGGGCAGAACTGATCACCTCGGGATCCGGTAACGGTTCCAACCTTAGTGACACAGCTGCGGATGAGGTGGGAGATTGGTATAGGAGGTGAAAAAAGACGACCTCGATAAATTGCTTTACCGAGGCCCCCTTGAATGTTTTCACAACGGAATAATCCTTATTGTGAATTGCTTCAAATCAGCATTAAATGTATAGAATAAATATAAATACTCAAAGGATATGAAAAAGATTTTAGGATTGGATTTGGGGACGACCTCACTTGGTTGGGCTTTTATTCATGAGCCGGAGAAAGAAGTCAAAGGAAGCCAGATCATAGATATGGGGGTTAGAATTGTTCCTTTAACTTCTGATGAAGAAAACGATTTCTCAAAAGGGAATAATATTTCAATCAATGCAGATAGAACATTAAAGAGAGGGGCAAGAAGAAATTTACAAAGGTATAAGCAAAGGAGGAATGCCTTAATTGAAATCTTCAAAAATGAAAAACTAATACCATCAAATTTTCAATATGCAGAGGATGGTTCATCATCTACTTTTTCAACACTAAAACTTCGATCGGATGCCGCTAATGAAAGGATTGAATTAGAGGATTTTTTTACGGGTGTTACTGCAATTGAACAAAAAGAGAGGATATAAAAGTAGTAGAAAAGCAAAGTCAGAAGAGGATGAAGGGCAAGCAATTGATAGTATGGGAATTGCCAAGGAGCTTTATGAAAATGGCTTGACTCCAGGTCAATGGGTTTACCAAGCTTTAAAATCAGGGAGAAAGAATATTCCCGACTTTTATCGTTCAGACCTTCAGGATGAGTTTAAAAGAATTGCAAGTCATCAATCAGAGTACTATCCAGATATTCTGAATGATGTATTCATAAAGGATTGGATGGGGAAGGCTGCAACTCCGACCAAACAGTTTTTTAATAAGAGAGGAATCCAATTAGCAGAAAATAAGGGGAAAAGAGATGAAAGAAAGCTTCAAGAATATCTATGGAGGTCAACGGCAATCAATTCCAAACTGGAACTTTCTGAAATAGCCTTTATACTATCCCAAATCAATTCACAAATAAGTAATTCAAGTGGATACCTCGGCGCAATAAGTGATAGAAGTAAAGAATTGTATTTTAATAAGCTGACTGTCGGTCAATATCTCTATAGTCAAGTACACGAAAATCCACACACTCGATTAAAAGGTCAAGTATTCTACAGACAAGATTATTTGGATGAATTTGAGAGATTATGGAGTGTCCAAACACAATTCCATTCGGAGTTAAAAGAAGGGTTTAAAAAACAGGTGAGGGATGTGATTATTTTTTATCATAGACCATTAAAATCTCAGAAGCATTTAATAAGTGAGTGTGAGTTTGAAAAGCATCATAAGGTAACACCTAAATCGCATCCCTGCTTTCAAGAGTTCAGAATTTGGCAAAATTTGAATAACCTGGTCTTAATTAAGAAGGACAATCCCAATGAGAAATTTGAATTAGCATTAGAAGATAGACTTGCTTTAGCTGAAGAGTTGACATTTAAAAAGGATTTATCTCAAAGCGATGCATTGAAATTGATGAACCTTAAGCCTAGTGAATGGGAGCTGAATTTTCAAAAATTAGAGGGGAATAGAACAAATCACACTTTTTTTGAAGCTTTTGCAAGAATTTTGGAAATAGAAGACGGAGAATCTATTGATTTGGCTAAAATGAAAGCTGATGATATCTTGGATCAGTTTTCTGAGGTATTTTTAAGATTAGGTGTAGATCTTGGATTACTCCGTGTCAACTATGAGCTTGAGGGTAATGATTATGAAAATCAGCCCTATCTTCAATTTTGGCATTTGCTTTATAGTTCTGAAGATGATCAGAAACTAAAGAAAAATTTGATCAAGAAATTTGGTTTCAAACCAGAGCATACCAAAACCCTCCTCGGAATAAGTCTTCAAGATGATCATGCATCGTTAAGTAGCAAAGCCATTAAAAAGATTTTACCACACCTACAGACAGGATTAATCTATGATAAAGCGTGTGCATATGGGGGGTATAACCATTCTTCATCCTTGACTAAGGAAGACAATGACAAACGAGAATTAAAGACCAAACTTGATTTACTGAATAAAAATTCTTTACGAAATCCTGTTGTTGAAAAAATACTCAACCAAATGATCAATGTAGTCAATGCAATAATCAATGATCCAAGTCTAGGTCAGCCTGATGAAATCAGAGTTGAGATGGCAAGAGAACTTAAAGCCAATGCTGAGCAAAGAAAAAACATGACCTCCAATATTGCATCTGCCACTAGGGATCATGAAAAATTCCGGGAAATTTTAAAAAAAGAATTTGGTCTAAAAAGAGTCACAAAAAATGATTTGCTTAGATACAAGCTTTGGCTAGAGACGGACGGAATTTCAATTTATACGGGGAAGCCGATTGAAGCAAGTAAACTTTTTTCAAAAGAATATGATATAGAACACATCATTCCAAAAGCACGATTATTCGATGATTCTTTTTCAAACAAAACGATCTGTGAAAGGCAACTGAACATCGATAAGGCGAATGTGACAGCTTTTAGTTTTCTTGAAAATAAATATTCCACAGAGGACTTTGATCAATATCAGTCTAGAGTTAAGTCTTTATTTGGCAAGTTAGGTAAAGCTAAAATCCAAAAATTATTGATGGCGAATGATAAAATCCCTGAAGATTTCATCGCTAGGCAACTTCAAGAAACCCGGTATATCAGCAAAAAATCGAAAGAGTTACTTCTTGAGGTTTCAAGAAGGGTTACTGTAACTACAGGATTAATTACAGATAAGCTCAGAGAGGATTGGGGCTTGGTAGATGTTATGAAAGAATTGAATTGGGAGAAATATGACAAGCTTGGTTTGACATATACCATAGAAGGAAAGAATGGGGAAAGGTTAAACAGGATCAAGGATTGGACAAAGCGAAATGATCATAGGCATCATGCGATGGATGCCCTTACAGTAGCTTTAACTAAGCCTGCATACATCCAATATTTAAATAATCTTAATGCGAGAGATCGATTTGGAAAAAAAAGTGCAGACATATATGCGATTGAGCAAAAATACCTTATAAAAGTAAATGGTAGAATTCAATTTATTTCACCTATAGAAAATATTAGGATTGAAGCAAAAAGGTGTCTTTCGAAGATTTTAGTTTCCTACAAGGCGAAAAATAAGGTAGTTACTATTAACAAAAATAAAACTAAAAAGTATAAAGGGTTTAATGAACAAATTGTCCTGACTCCGAGGGGACAGTTACACAAAGAAACAGTTTATGGTAAATCCCAATTTTACACGACAAAGTTTGAAAAAGTTGGTGGCTATTTTGATGAAGAAAAGATAGCTACTGTTGCCAAAAAACAAGAAAGAGAAGCTTTGTTAAAAAGATTGGCAGAAAACAATAACGATCCAAAAAAGGCATTTACTGGAAAAAATGCTTTGAGCAAAATGCCAATCTATTTGAATTTGGAAAAAAAGATCATACTGGAAAATAAGGTTAAAACAGTATCTCTTGATGAAAATTATACAATTAGGAAAGAAATAGTAGGAGCAAGTCCTAATTCAAAGCAAATTGTTCCTGATTATAAATCAATAGAAAAAATTGTTGATGTTGGTGTTAGATCTATTCTTAAAAAGAGGTTAGATGAATTTGGTGGAGATCCCAAACAAGCCTTTTCTAATTTGCATGAAAATCCTATATGGTTAAATAAAGAAAAAAGGATTAGTGTAAAGCGGGTAAAGATTTCGGGAGTAAGTAATGCGGAGTCACTTCATGTTAAAAAAGATCACCTTGGCCATCCAGTTCTTGATGATTTCGGAAAAGAAATTCCGATAGATTTTGTAAGTACTGGTAATAATCATCATGTGGCAATTTATCAAGATGATGAAGGTAATTTGCAAGATGAAGTATTAACATTCTTCGAAGCTGTAATTAGAAAAAACCAAGGAGAATCTATAATTAAGTATAGGCATGAAAATGATTGGAAGTTTTTATTTACCTTAAAGCAAAATGAATTTTTCATCTTTCCATCTGAAGATTTTAACCCTAAGGAAATTGATCTTTTTGATTCAATAAATTATCCAAAAATCAGTAAAAACCTTTTTAGGGTTCAAAAATTTTCAAAGCTTCAATATGGTAATTCGTTTGTACGAGAATATGTCTTTAGACATCATTTAGAAACAGTCTTAAATGATGATGCTATTTTGAAAGATGTAGTATTCAAGAATATAAAAAGCCTTTCTTATTTTGAAGGAATGGTAAAATTACGTTTGAATCATTTAGGGAAGATTGTACAAATAGGGGAGTATTAAAAAATGAAACAACCCCAATCCCATCATATCTACACCCATGTCAGCAGAACTCAGAACAATTCTGGGAGGCGGAAAACTATCGGTTTTTCTTACAACAGTATGTCAAGTATCCGGGGAAGTAGTGGATACCTTTTTTACCTTTTCCAAAGTTTAGAAACTTTGGAAAAGATTTCTACTAAAATAACATAGAAGAATGGAACTAGGTCAACCGTACCATATCTACAACCATGCCAACGGAACTGAAAATATTTTCCGAGTAGAGGAGAACTATAGGTTCTTCCTTCGGCAATATGTCAAGTATCCGGGGAAGTAGTGGATACCTTTTTTACCTTTTCCAAAGTTTAGAAACTTTGGAAAAGATTTCTACTAAAATAACATAGAAGAATGGAACTAGGTCAACCGTACCATATCTACAACCATGCCAACGGAACTGAAAATATTTTCCG
This sequence comes from Algoriphagus sp. Y33, assembly GCF_014838715.1. Classification (NCBI taxonomy): domain Bacteria; kingdom Pseudomonadati; phylum Bacteroidota; class Cytophagia; order Cytophagales; family Cyclobacteriaceae; genus Algoriphagus; species Algoriphagus sp. Y33. The sequence goes on from NZ_CP061947.1 coordinate 1,783,101, forward strand.
AGTAGAGGAGAACTATAGGTTCTTCCTTCGGCAATATGTCAAGTATCCGGGAGAAGTAGTGGATACCTTTTTTACCTTTTCCAAAGTTTAGAAACTTTGGAAAAGGTTTCTACTAAAATAACATAGAAGAATGGAACTAGGTCAACCGTACCATATCTACAACCATGCCAACGGAACTGAAAATATTTTCCGAGTAGAGGAGAACTATAGGTTCTTCCTTCGGCAATATGTCAAGTATTTAGGAGAAGTTGTAGATACCCATGCCTATTGTCTAATGCCCAATCATTTTCACTTGTTGGTGGGGGTGAGGGGAGAGGCTGATTTGACTAAAACTTTTCCAAAGTTCGAAACTTTGGAAAAGTTGGTTTCGAAACAATTCTCCAATTTTTTCAGCTCCTATACTCAATCTTTTAATAAGAAATATCAAAGAAAAGGAAGCCTGTTTATCAAAAATTTTAAAAGAAAACCGATTCTGACAGAAAGCCAATGGCAGGAAACTTTTCTATATATACACCTCAATCCGGTCAAGCATGGTTTTGTCAAAGACCACACAAACTGGAAATGGTCCAGCTGGCACGCTTACCGGAGTCCAGAGAAGCTTTCAAATTTAGACAGAAACTACTATTTGAACTTCTTTGACAGTTGGGAACATGTGCAAAATATGATGAAAATGAAAAAAGAATGGTTGATGAATAAAGATATGGAATGATTTACAAGAAAAACTTTTCTAAAGTGTTGACACTTTAGAAAAGGCCCCTCTTCCAAAACGAAATGTTATGATCAAAAGAACTCTTTTCTTCGGCAATCCGGCTTATTTAAGCACTAAAAATGAACAGTTGCATATCAGTTTCCCTGAAGCGGATAAGCCTGATCGGACAGTTCCCATAGAAGATCTGGGGATGATCGTATTGGAAAACCAACAGATCACCATCACCAATGGGCTACTTGCAAAGTTGACAGTTCGAAAAGTGGCAGTTGTCAGTTGCAATGCCCAACATCTTCCCGAAGGCTTGCTGCTTCCCATGCAGGGCCATACAGAGCAGACCGAGCGGGTGAGGTATCAACTGGAAGCTTCCCAACCGCTTAAGAAAAATCTCTGGCAACAGACTGTCTCCGCCAAAATCAAAAACCAGCATGCCCTGCTGCTGGAGAAGGGAAAGGAGTCCAAAAGAATGGAATACCTCTACAAAAATGTAAGCTCAGGGGATACGGGAAATCATGAGGCGCAGGCTGCTGCAATTTATTGGCAGAGTTTGTTTGATATACCGGATTTCAATAGGGGACAGGTAGGTATTCCTCCCAATAATCTGCTCAATTACGGTTACGCCATCTTGAGGGCGGTTATTGCTAGGTGTTTGGTTTCTTCGGGGATGTTGCCGGGAGTGGGGATTTGGCATAGGAATAAGTACAATGCCTATTGTCTGGCGGATGATATCATGGAACCTTATCGTCCCTATGTGGATTTGGTGGTGTCCTATATTGTGGAAAACCAAGATGAATATGCAGAACTCAATACTGACTTGAAAAAGGAGTTACTCAATATTCCCGCATTGGATGTAAAGATTGATGGTCAAAAGAGCCCCCTGATGGTAGCAGCATCCAGGACGACATCTTCTTTGTTTGAATGCTTTGCAGGGATCAGCAGAAAAATCATTTACCCGGAATATGGATGAAAAATATTTCTCACGACTTAACCAATACAGGAGTTTGTGGGTCTTAGTTTTCTTTGACCTACCCACCGAAACCCGCAAGGATAGAAAAATTGCAACTTCTTTCCGGAAAAAACTGCTGGACGATGGATTTGCCATGTTTCAGTTTTCGATTTACATGCGTTTTTGTGCCAGCCGGGAAAATGCCGATGTACATATCAAGCGAACCAAGAAGAATTTACCGCCAAAAGGGAAAGTAGGGATTATGTCTATCACCGACAAGCAGTTTGGGATGATGGAGCTATTTTATGGAACCAAGCCGCAAGAAACAGAAGCACCGTCTCAGCAGTTGGAGTTGTTTTAAGGTGGAAAAGTTACTTTACAAGACCTGACAGGTTTTTAAAACCCGCCGGGTCTTTCTCTTTTGCCTCCAAAATCCTGTATTTTTTAATTTTCTAATTTTTAACATAAAAAACAGCATACCAGCCACTTAACGTGGGGTATGCTGTGATTTCACTAGTAAAGTACTGATTTGAAAGCAATTCACAACCAACTTATAATTGTAAAACTTTTTAATTTGGCTGTGATTTCACTAGTAAAGTACTGATTTGAAAGCAATTCACAACAGGAAGGCACCAACTCAGGAACAATTAAGGGCTGTGATTTCACTAGTAAAGTACTGATTTGAAAGCAATTCACAACTAATCGATTCCCTCTTCTTTAGCGAAGAAGCTGTGATTTCACTAGTAAAGTACTGATTTGAAAGCAATTCACAACTTTTATTGACGGGTGAAAACCTAACTGACGGCTGTGATTTCACTAGTAAAGTACTGATTTGAAAGCAATTCACAACTAAGGAAGAACTACTTGAAAGTGAAAATAAGCTGTGATTTCACTAGTAAAGTACTGATTTGAAAGCAATTCACAACAGGAACTACTTTCTTCCATAGAAAAGAATCGCTGTGATTTCACTAGTAAAGTACTGATTTGAAAGCAATTCACAACCAAGAAGAAGATGAAAAGTATAACAACTTGGCTGTGATTTCACTAGTAAAGTACTGATTTGAAAGCAATTCACAACTTTGATAATTGATAAAACTCAGACCAGCCAGCTGTGATTTCACTAGTAAAGTACTGATTTGAAAGCAATTCACAACATGGTTTGTATAGATTCATTTAATAGAGGTGCTGTGATTTCACTAGTAAAGTACTGATTTGAAAGCAATTCACAACTACGGAATATTACACCTCCCCATCCTGAATGCTGTGATTTCACTAGTAAAGTACTGATTTGAAAGCAATTCACAACCCTAAAAGGGTTTATGTTACATGGAATGTAGCTGTGATTTCACTAGTAAAGTACTGATTTGAAAGCAATTCACAACTATTTTCAAATGAGCAGGTAAAGAAAAAGGCTGTGATTTCACTAGTAAAGTACTGATTTGAAAGCAATTCACAACTGAGTTAGCAGACCGAACAACCGCCTTGCCGCTGTGATTTCACTAGTAAAGTACTGATTTGAAAGCAATTCACAACCCATAAGTGGTCTGGTAGGTTTGGGCGTGAGCTGTGATTTCACTAGTAAAGTACTGATTTGAAAGCAATTCACAACATGTACTTACCCACAGTAAAGAAACTGGATGCTGTGATTTCACTAGTAAAGTACTGATTTGAAAGCAATTCACAACCACAGATGATAAATAAAGCTTGTAGGTGACGCTGTGATTTCACTAGTAAAGTACTGATTTGAAAGCAATTCACAACTGTCATCGAACGACTACTACACGCAATGCAGCTGTGATTTCACTAGTAAAGTACTGATTTGAAAGCAATTCACAACTACTAAAGTATGGTATGTGGATTTTTGACGGCTGTGATTTCACTAGTAAAGTACTGATTTGAAAGCAATTCACAACGGAAACATCTGATATCACATATCCCGCATCGCTGTGATTTCACTAGTAAAGTACTGATTTGAAAGCAATTCACAACTAGTAGGTGGATTTTTTGACTGTTTACGACGCTGTGATTTCACTAGTAAAGTACTGATTTGAAAGCAATTCACAACTGAGGCGGAGCACTGCGGTGATAGGTGATGGCTGTGATTTCACTAGTAAAGTACTGATTTGAAAGCAATTCACAACTAGTAGGTGGATTTTTTGACTGTTTACGACGCTGTGATTTCACTAGTAAAGTACTGATTTGAAAGCAATTCACAACTGATTCCATTAGAACCATGGCGGGTGAAAGGCTGTGATTTCACTAGTAAAGTACTGATTTGAAAGCAATTCACAACAAGCAGCCCTTTTTTGATTTCTCGATCAGTGCTGTGATTTCACTAGTAAAGTACTGATTTGAAAGCAATTCACAACCCATGGAGTATGCCTACTATGAAAAGACCTGCTGTGATTTCACTAGTAAAGTACTGATTTGAAAGCAATTCACAACTCAAATTCAATTCTTCTGTATCGTATGTGAGCTGTGATTTCACTAGTAAAGTACTGATTTGAAAGCAATTCACAACTTAGCTCCTGCGCAAGCGTAAAAACCGGAGGCTGTGATTTCACTAGTAAAGTACTGATTTGAAAGCAATTCACAACTGCGTACTTTGGCCACGCATATTCCCGCAAGCTGTGATTTCACTAGTAAAGTACTGATTTGAAAGCAATTCACAACTCTGGAGGTAAATCTATATCTCCAGGAACCGCTGTGATTTCACTAGTAAAGTACTGATTTGAAAGCAATTCACAACTGCATGAGCGGCGGAACTCTTCCTGATAAGCTGTGATTTCACTAGTAAAGTACTGATTTGAAAGCAATTCACAACGTGGACCTTCGGGGTTTGAAGCTCCTTCGTGCTGTGATTTCACTAGTAAAGTACTGATTTGAAAGCAATTCACAACTGCATGAGCGGCGGAACTCTTCCTGATAAGCTGTGATTTCACTAGTAAAGTACTGATTTGAAAGCAATTCACAACTTGAGATTACGAACTCATCCAGTTGGCTTGCTGTGATTTCACTAGTAAAGTACTGATTTGAAAGCAATTCACAACTTTGGGATGCTCCTATCAAAAAAATCATAAGCTGTGATTTCACTAGTAAAGTACTGATTTATTCACTTATTGGTTTGATATTATAAGGTGTTCATGAATCTCCCTTTGGTCGATTTGAGCGCAATTCACCACCGGATTTCAGTCCATATTTTTAAGTATCCAGCATTGGCCTGCCTGTAAATCACCGATTTATTCACTTATTGGTTTGGTATATAAGGTGTTCATGAATCTCCCTTTGGTCGATTTGAACGCAATTCACCACCGGATTTCAGTCCATATTTTTAAGTATCCAGCATTGGCCTGCCTGTAAAGCACCGATTTATTCACTTATTGGTTTGGTATATAAGGTGTTCATGAAGCTACCTTTGGTCGATTTGAGAGTAATCCACAACGTTTCTTAACGATATGGAACATCCGGAGCATGGCCTGTCCCAAGTATCGGGATTGCCACTTGGTTTCTGATTCAGGAGGATATTACCCGCTTTTTTCATGGTTTTGGTTTCTTTATTGCTTGCCAGGCACTAAGCAGTAGACGATAGACGGAAAGCCAAACACCATGAGTCTAGATCAAATATCTCCTCATTTTACACCGTCAGAGGCAGGGCAAAAACCATTGTGCGCTACCTTTAGCAGGAACACAGTAAAGTTCTACTTCAAAAGCAAATCCAATAAGGGGTGAAACCTATAAAAAAATATATTTATCAGAAAGCGTAATTTTATGGCAGACTACTTGAAAAGTCTCATCATTTTGTAAAATGCTTTTTTTGAAACCCTAAAAACTATTTTAAGGCCTTTCGTCTTGAAGATCAGTTTTTAGATCAGATCACTGATTCGAAGTACTTTATAGTCTTGACCAATCCCTCTCTAAGGTTCACCGTTGGCTCCCAATCCAATTCTTTTTTTGCCAGATCAATTAGTGGTTTCCTTTGCATAGGGTCATCTTGGGGCAATGGCAAAAAGATCATTTTACTTTTACTGTTGGTTAATTCAATGATCTGCCGGGCAAGTTCAAGCATAGTGAATTCACCTGGGTTTCCAATATTGACCGGTCCTGTAAATCCATCACGACTGTTCATAAGCCTGAACATCCCCTCTATGTTGTCATCCACATAGCAGAAAGAACGGGTTTGCATTCCATCTCCATACATGGTTATGTCTTTTCCCTGAAGTGCCTGTACAATGAAATTACTGACTACACGTCCGTCGTTAGGATGCATTCTTGGCCCATAGGTGTTGAAAATCCGCATGACCTTGATCGCAACCTTATGCTGGCGGTAATAATCGAAAAAGAGCGTTTCAGCACATCTCTTTCCTTCATCATAGCATGCCCGTGGTCCAAGTGTATTTACACTCCCCTTATAGGTTTCCGGCTGCGGATGAACTTCCGGATCTCCGTAAATCTCTGAAGTGCTGGCTTGGAGAATTTTGATTTTCAAGCGCTTTGCCAAGCCCAGCATATTCATTGCACCGATCACGGATGTTTTAGTGGTCTGAACCGGATCAAACTGATAATGTATAGGAGATGCAGGACATGCCAAATTATAAATTTCATCTACTTCAACATAAAGTGGATGCGTGACATCGTGACGAAGTAATTCAAAATTCTTGTTGTCGAGCAGGTGGTGAATATTCCTTCTATTACCAGTGAAAAAATTATCTACACAAAGAACCTCATTGCCTTCTTTTAGAAGACGATCACAAAGATGACTACCGAGAAATCCACCACCACCACTTACTAATACTCGCTTCATTCAGTTAAAACAAAAGGGTTAAAAACACTGGAATTCAAAAATAAGCAAATGTTTATTAATAGTAAGAAAAAGAAATCAGGGAAGGGGGATTTAAATCTTGCTACACCAGATGCTTAATCACTTTGGCAGGATTTCCGGCTACGACTACATCAGAAGGAAAATTTTTGGTCACTACTGCCCCTGCAGCGATGACTGTTCGTTCTCCAATACTTACTCCGGGACAGATCACGGCGGATCCGCCAATCCATACATCTGAACCTATAGCAATGGGTTTTCCATATTCCCATAGCTGCCCTCTTGGGATAGGGTCTAGTGGATGGGTGGCAGGATAAAATTGCACATTCGGCCCCACCAGCACCCGGTCGCCCAGTGTTACTTTACATACATCCAGTACGACACAATTGAAGTTGAAGAACACATCGTCCCCAACTTCAATATTTGAACCGTAGTCACAATAGAAAGGAGGCTCAACCCATAGATTTTTCCCTGATTTCCTGAAGAGTTTTCTTACCAGAGAAATTCTATATACAGAATCCTCCGGATCTGAATCATTAAAGGTTTTCAATAGCTTTCTAGCCTCTAAGCGCTCGGCTACCAATTCCGGATCTCCGGCTTGGTAGAGTTCACCGGCTAGCATTTTCTCCTTTTGAGTCATTTTGATTTTGTATAAAGCAGTGCTGCTTCCACACCTCTGATTTCAGCCAATCCTTTTAGTCTGCCGATTGCAGAATATCCTGGATTGGTTTTTTTGCTCAAATCATCCAGCATTAGATGGCCATGATCCGGTCTCATGGGAAGGCTTTTGCCCCGCTTCTGTTGCACCTGTATGATTTCATCGATTACTGCCACCATCGGCACATTTCCTTCCAGATGATTGTCTTCAAAGAAATTTCCCGCTTCATCCCGTTTGGTACTTCGCAAATGGATGAAGTGGATGTGATCACCAAATTCCCGTACCATAGCAGGAAGGTCATTGTCTGCTCTTACCCCAAAAGAACCTGTACAGAAGGTAAGTCCGTTGTAAGGGCTCGGCTGATCCCTAAGAATTCTTCTGGCATCATTTGCCGTGCTCATGATTCTAGGGAGTCCAAAAAGCGGGAAAGGAGGATCATCCGGGTGTATTGCCACACAAACACCATTTTCTGCCGCTACAGGGACTATGGCATCCAAAAATAACCTCAAATGCTCGGCAAGTTTGGCTGCATCGATTCCGTCATAGGTTGCCAGCATTGCTTTAAATTCGTCCATAGTGTATCCTATCTCAGATCCGGGAAGTCCTTTTAGAATATTATCGATGACCATTTGATGCTTGGCAGGACTGAGGGCTTTATAGTAAGCTTTGACCTCATCGTATTCCTCCTTAGAGTATTCCGCTTCAGCACCTGCTCTTTTTAGGATAAAAAGGTCAAATGCCTGAACTGCTTTTTTCTCAAAAAGTAATGCTTTAACACCGTTGGGAAGCTCATACTCCAAGTCTGTTCTGGTCCAGTCAAGAATAGGCATGAAATTATAACATACCGTGAAAATGCCTTCAGCAGCAAGATTCCGAATTGTTTCTTTATAGTTTTCGATTACCTCTAGGTAATTTCCAGAACGGGTTTTGATGACTTCATGTACGGGAACAGACTCCACTACCGACCAAGTTAACCCGGCGGCTTCGATAATGCTTTTACGTTCTTTTATCTGCTCACGTGACCACGTTTCCCCATTAGGAATATGGTGAAGGGCCGTCACAATGCCGCTGGCGCCGGACTGGAGAATATCTCTTAAGCTAACAGGATCATTTGGTCCATACCAACGCATGGTTTGCTCCATTTTATGGGTCATAATATTATTAATTTGAGATTTTAAATTTGAGATTTCAAATTGTTAAACACCGGAATAAGCCCCAAATCCCCCATCTACAGCGACGATGGTTCCTGTCACAAACTTGGATGCGTCTGCGCATAGCCAGTGCAATGCTCCGTTTAAATCTTCAGGTTTGCCGAATCTATGCATGGGAGTATGGCTGATAATCTGATTTCCCCTGCCGGTAAGGCTTCCGTCAGATTCAGTGAGAAGCGCTCTGTTTTGTTCGGTAAGGAAGAACCCAGGGGCTATTGCATTTACTCTAAATTCAGGGCCATGCTTGGCGCAGAGCTCCACTGATAAGAATTTGGTGAGATTGTCGATTGCAGCCTTAGCCGAAGCATAGCCCATTACTCGGGTCATTGGCCGTGAAGCCGCCATTGAACTAATGTTGATGATATTGCCTTTGCCATTTTTCAACATAAGGGGGAAAAGAACTTTGGAAGGAATAGCTGTTCCCAGATAATTCAAATCCATTACTTTTCGTAAGGCATCCAGTTCTAAATCTTTCAATGTCTTGTCCGGTGTGATTACAGCTCCCTGCATATTGCCGCCGGCAGCATTGATCAGAATATCAATGTATCCGTGCTCATTTTCTATTGCTGTATAAACTCCCTGAATACTGCCTTCATCCGTAACATCACAGATATAGCCTACCGCTTTGCCGCCAAATTCCGTTATAGTCTTAACCAAGTCTTCCACTTTTGCAGGGGTACGCCCTAGAATTAGGATTTCTGCTCCTTCTTTAGCCAGATAAATACTCAGAGATGTACCCAGTACTCCTGTGGCACCTGAAAAGGCTATCTTTTTTCCCTCAAGTGAGAATAGTGAATTACTCATAATCAAACGTGAATGTTTTTAGAATCGAAATCAAAGTATTCTTTTGCATTGTTGTAGCAGATATCAGATATGATACCACCCAGCCATTTTTCATCCCAGGGAAGCTCGCCATTGGCTACATCCTGTCCTAAAAGATTACAAAGTACCCGACGGAAATACTCATGCCGTGGAAAAGAAAGGAAGCTACGGGAATCGGTAAGCATGCCTATGAAGCAACTGACAAGTCCCATATTCGAAAGGGTATTGATTTGCTTTTCCATACCATCTTTCTGATCCAGATACCACCAGCCGGATCCAAACTGGATTTTGCCTTTTACAGATCCATCATTGTAGTTGCCGATCATCGTGGCAAAAACTTCATTGTCGCGGGGGTTAAGGTTGTATATCACTGTTTTGGTAAGCTTATCATCAGCGTTTAACTCATTGAAAAAACCTGACATAGCCTTCGCCTGGTCAAAATCCCCAATGGAATCATACCCCGTGTCCGGTCCAAGAATTCGAAGCGAGCGCTCATTGGTATTTCTGAGAGCACCCAAGTGAAACTGCTGTACCCAGCCTTTGGCATGATACATCTTGCATAAGGCTAGGAGAGTGGTGTACTTGAAGAAATTGATCTCTTCTTGGGTAAGTTCATTTCCTGAAGCGACCCGGGCAAAGATGGAATCAATGGAGAAGGTATTTTCCTTGAAGAAGTAGAGTTTCTCCAACCCATGGTCGGAAAGTCTGCATCCACGTTCGTGGAAGTAGTCTATTCTTTTTTCCATCGCTTCCAGCAGTTTCTCATAGGAAGAAATCTCAAAGCCGACACTTTCCCCCAGACTTGAGATATAAGTAGTGTAAGTCGAAGGATTTTCTACTGCGTAGGATTTATCAGGGCGGAATGCAGGATACATGCCCAAGTCTTTGCCTTTTTTGTGAAAGGATACATGCTGATCCAAGGAATCTATGGGATCATCGGTAGAGCATACTACTTCCACTTTCATTTTGGCTAAAAGTCCTTGAGTAGAAAAGGAATCTTGCTCCAAGACAGTGTTGAATTGTTTGTAAAGTCCGGGGGCATTTGCCTCTGAAAGTAACTCATCAAATCCAAAATATCGTTTTAGCTCCAGATGGGACCAGTGATAAAGAGGATTTCGGAGTGTATAGGGAAGTGTTTTTGCCCAGCTTTTAAATTTATCCTCATCAGAACCGTTTCCTGTGATGAATTTTTCGTCGATACCATAAGTCCGCATCGCCCTCCATTTGTAGTGATCGCCGGCAAGCCAGATTTTGGAGATGTTTTCAAATTTTTTGTTTGCATTTATCTCGGCAGGCGGCAGGTGATTATGATAGTCTATAATAGGTAAATCCTTGGCATACTGATGATAAAGAATTTTTGCAAAATCACTTTGCAATAGAAAATCGTCAGATAAGAATGACGCCTTCGTCGTTGAGTAGGGCATTGGTTATTTAGGCTAAAATTCTACAACTTAATATTGACCTAAAAATACCCTGAATCAACTGGATTTAAGTAATAAAATGCGGAAACGATTTCGAAATTATGTAGTCGGTATAGACCTAATACGCCCAATGATTTGTAATTTGTGCACTGTAATAAACCCGATTTACCCTTAATTACCATGGCTTCAGGAATTAGTTTGAAAGAATTGGCCGCTGAACTGAAACTCGCACCTTCTACTGTGTCGAGAGCTCTAAACGATAGTTACGAGATATCAGAAGCAACTAAGAAAAAGGTGATTAGCATGGCTGAGAAACTGAACTACCATGCCAATCCATTTGCTCGGAGTTTACGCGAAAATAAGAGTAAAACTATCGCGGTAATTATCCCTGAGCGGATCAATAGTTTTTTTGCGCAAGTAATGGATGGAATAGAAGAAGTAGCTCAGGAACATGGCTATCATCTTTTGATTTACAATACGCATGAGGATATAGAGCGGGAGCGTAAAATTGTGAATTTGCTACTCAATGGAAGAGCAGATGCCATCGTGATGTCGGTTACCAGTCAAACAAGTGATATTTCCCACTTGCAGAAATTACATGATAGGGGACTGCCTGTTATATTTTTTGATAGAATACGGGCAGAAATTCCAACCACCAAATTCATTACGAACGACTACGAGAGTGCTTATGAAGGAACAAAACACCTGATTAAGCAAGGATGCACAAAAGTGGCATTGTTTACATTGGGCAGAGATCTATCGATTAGCCAAGAGAGGCAGCGCGGATATAACGATGCCATCTTAAGCGAAGGATGGACATTGGATCCTGCTATGACGCTTTATTGCAACCATGATGAAGAGAATAATGTCAAATTAATAGAGGAATTGCTACTTTCTCCCAATTGTCCGGACGGAGTGCTGGCTTCCGTGGAGAAGCTTGCTTTTGCTACGTATCAGGCTGTGAAAAAGACAAAATTGAACATACCCTCAGATGTTAAGTTGATTAGTTTTTCCAATTCTTCGATAACAGGTTTATTAAATCCTTCGCTCACTACGATTACCCAGCCGACACTTGAAATAGGGAAAGAATGCGCAAAGCTGTTGATCAGAAAACTGACCAAGCCTAAGCATTATGATCTTATAGATCAGGTGATTACTATTCCATCTAAGATTACGGTCAGGGAGTCGACTATTTCCCTGTAAATCACATCATCTGTTTATCCGTCATTGCGATCCGCCTGAGGCGGAGAAGCGATCTCGTAGTAATGAGCAATCTCATTGTATCTGCGAAATGCGAATGACGATTTATGGGATCAAGAAGAAGTGAAGATTTATTGCCGCCGTTCGTGTCATCACGACCGGCCTTTAGTACCCCATTTTTCATGGGTTAGTGCTCACGCAGACTTCGTGCTAAAGAAAGTTTCAAAAAAAAACTGCTCCGATATACTCAGAGCAGTTTTTGGTTTTTATATCAATTGAATTTTAATATGTGTATCTGCATGAATGCTCGTACTAGAATTATGTCTGGTTCTAGCCTGAAAAAATCCCCCTTGCCCCCTTTTAGAAAGGGGGAATTGCCAAATCTGAACCTTTAGCATTAATTCAAAGCACGTACGTGCAGGTAAACGGATACTCATAAATTTTAATATCCCGGATTCTGTGGAAATGCACCGGCATTGCCCTCAGCACGGTCTATCTGATTCTGAGGGATAGGTCTCAGGTTATGGAATTCCTGAATACCGGCAGCTCCTTGAGGATTGTGGGCTTTCACCCGCTCTACCAATATTCCCCATCGCTTCAGATCAAGCCATCTTGTTTGTTCGCCGATAAGCTCCCTCGCTCTTTCTTCGGTGATAAATTCGAAAGTCAAGTCAGACTCAGAGATTTCCATTTCAGCTTCTTTGCCGGGAAATGCAGCTCTTCTTCTCACGGCATTTATGCTTTCAGTTGCGTCACCGATTTTTCCCTGACGAAACTGAGACTCAGCAAGTAGGAGATAGGTGTCTGCCAATCTCATGGCGATGTAATCCCTTCCTCCCTCAAATTGCGTCCGGTCTACACGCCCCGGGTCCATATGTTTTTTCATTGGAGGAAATAGTCTTTCTGTGTAAAGCTCCGGAGTAAGTACCTGATACGGATATTGAGCTCTTTCAGCCTCGGACATATTATAACCCGGTAGCCAAATCGTGGTATCTCCCTGGGCAAAGGTCACTGTCTCTTTAGACTTGTCAAAGGTGGTATTATACTCGCCCGGTCTATTGGACAGAAAGTGATCCACATACGTGTTTTTATACCTGGAATCATTGACTCTATCAGCAAAAATAGTGTTCAACGTATAGTCCGTGGATTTATAACGTTTGAACGGACGTCCGTTTTCTGTATCCCGCTGCATACCCGGCTGCACGTCATATTCCATCAGGAAAAATACGTGGGCATTGTTTCCTTCGTTGAAAACGGGATTGGCAGTTGTGTTTGTCTGCTGATTATTAAGGGGATCACGGGTATACTGAACGGACCAGATGACCTCGTCATTTATTTCATTGCCAAAAGCATGAACATCACCGAATTCCGGCAACAAAATAAGTCCGTAATTGTTGATTACGCTTTGTAGCAATGGCTCTGCTTTGGCATAATCAGTCGCTTCACCGGCTTCTGAGGTAGCTTTCGTAATATACACTCTCCCCAGCAGGTGCTCTGCGGCCGGACGGGTAGCCCGTCCATAATTATCGGATTTTGCTTTAGCTTCCAAATTTGGAATCGCTTCTTCCAAATCCTGGATAATAGCCGCATAAACCTCTGAGACTGATGAACGAGTTACTACGTTGGTCGGGAGAATAGTCTCTTCAAGCTGTAGATCCACTGCTCCAAAAAGCTGTACCAAAATGAAGTAGTGATGGGCTCTGATAAATTTCGCCTCCGCTACTCTCTGTAGGATCACTTCCTCCGAAAGCCCGGTAACGTTTGGAGCCCGGTCAATTACCGCATTGCAGGTATTTATTCCCCTGTAGAATTCATCCCATACTTCACGCACATGGCCATTTTGGGAATCAAATTGATTGGTATAGAAATTCATGAATTTCCACGAACCATCTGCACCATTAGTAAAGATATCAGTGCCGAATATAGTAAGGTTATTTCCCCGTTCGGATCCGTACCATGCTCTCATAGAGCTGTAAGCAGCATTAACTCCATCGTTAAGACCTTTTGGTGTATTGAGGTAATCATTTCCGATTTGGGAGACTACATTTTCTTCAAGAAACCCATCACAGGAGACCATTGCCGAAAGTCCAAGTATAAGGGCAGTGGATTTTGCCCAATAATTTATAGTTATAGCTAAATTTTTCATTGCTGATTAGAATTTTGCATTGATACCAAATGTGAAAGAAGTTACTGCCGGCGAAACGTTTGCATTTACTGCCCCTGCTGTAATTCCCTGTTCTCCATCCAAGAATACCTCAGGATCAATTCCTTTATGCTCCGAACGATAGTTGGCAAAAATGAATGGCTGTTGTATACTGCTGTATATTCTCAAGCTTGTCATACCGATTCTTTTGGCAGCTTCAGGAGTGAAATTGTAGCCGAAATTAATGTTTCTTACCTTGATGAAGGTTGCGTCAAAATATTCCATAGAGCTGGCATACTTGGCGCTCTCCTGATTCACATTCGGTCTAGGGTAGTCATTACTAGGGTTATTCGGTGTCCAATAGTTCACGTCCAAGTTATTATACCTTCCCGCCAAGGAGTTATTTCCTGTATGAAACTGGGATCTTAACATGGATCCGAATCTACCGAAAATAAAGAAGGAGAAATCAAACCCCTTGTAACTAAATCTATTGGTCATTCCAAGCGAGAAATCTGCTACAGCTGACCCCAAAAATTGCCTGTCTTCAGAATTGATCACCCCGTCACCGTTGAAATCTTCGATTTTGATCTCACCCGGAACACTTCCATAAGCCGTAGCTTCGTCTATTTCGTCCAGTTGCCAGATTCCTATTTTCTTTAGATCATAGAAAATAGTCAGCGGTTGGCCTATAAATCTGCCCGCACCGATATCATCTCCATTTGGCAGGGATATGATTTCCTCGGTATTTTTAGTGAATATCAAGTCTGTAGACCAAATAAAGTCTCCCTTTTCTATATTTAGGGTGGAGAGACTAAGTTCGATACCGCGGTTTTGTGTCTCACCAATATTGGTGATATATCCCTGAAACCCTGTGGAACCAGGTAGCGGCTGTGGCGCCAGTAGATCAGAGGTATTGGTGATATAGTATTCCAAAGATCCGAAAATTCGACTATTCCAAATTGCGAAATCCAATCCTGCATTAAAGGAGGTGGATGTTTCCCATCTCAAATCAGGATTACCGATGGATCTTGGACGATAGCCAAAAGCACCACTGTTTTCATATGCATAGCTGGTTCTGCCCAGAAGTGCCTGTGTTTGGTAGGGATCTATAGCTTGGTTACCGATTGACCCATAAGAAACCCTCATCTTCAGCTGATCTATTGTGGAAGAATTCTGCATAAAGCTCTCCGAGTGGATATTCCAGCCCAGTGCTACTGAGGGGAAGTATCCAAAGCGATTATTTGCACCGAATTTTGAACTTCCATCTGCTCTTAGGGTAGCGGTAAACAGGTATTTGTTTTTGTAATCATAGTTTAACCTTCCCATAAAAGACATCAAAGACCATTCGATTAAGTTTGTGTTGGCACCTGTGATTTGTGAAGCATCGCCTAGCCTATCGAAGAATTGGGATTCAGCAGGAATTCCCAGCACACTGACTGTAGTCTGCTCATATTTGTCTTTTTGTATGGATTGAAGTGCTGTGAAATTCAGGTTATGCACTTGGTTAAATGTTTTGGTATAATTCAGGATGTTCTCTACCGTATAGTTAAAAGTAAATCGATCGTCCACACTGCCGGTGGCATCACCGCCACGACGGGCATTGGTTTGCGAACCTGTAAATCTTCCATTTCTGCTGATGGTTATATCCGGCCCGAAAACAAATCTATAGGTCAGTCCGGGAATAATATCATAGTTGGCGAAGATGCTGTTGAAGATTCTGTAGTTTTTGGTTAGGTCTACTTGAGCACCGGGTACGATTTCCGCAAAAGGATTGGTTCTCAGACCATCAGAGGTGGGAAGGAAAATCAAATTCCCTTCATCATCGTATGGTTTGCCCAATGGGTTTTCTGCCAGAGCTCCTCCCAAAGGGTTAAAATTCTCTCCGTTGCGCTCGCTGAAAGAAACCAAAGTGGAAGTTCCGAATTTGATTTTCTTATTGATTTGATGATCAATATTTGCGCGGAAAGTATACCGTGTAAAATCCTGATTAATGATTACCCCTTTATCCTTGAAGAAGTTGCCGGATACAAAGAAGGTTGTCTTATCACTACCGCCACTCACACCTATTTGATGACTCTGAATAGCTCCAGTTCTCATTAATCCTCCTACATAATCGGTACTTCTGCCGGTAGCAATACCGTCTAATTCAATCGGCTCAAAAAGAGATTCATCACTTGCAGGTGTTGCAGGACCTTCCGGATATTCTCCACTAGCCCGTCGTGACTCTCTTTTGTATTCTGCGAATTCGGCACCATTCATTACATCGATTTTTCCCAGCTCATTGTTGATTCCATAATAGGAGTCAAATGACACAACGGTTTTGCCCACTGTTCCTCTTTTGGTAGTGATCAACACTACACCATTGGAACCCCTGGAACCATAGATAGCTGTAGCCGATGCATCCTTAAGTACCTCCATGGAAGTAATGTCCTGTGGATTTATATCATTTATTCCACCCGTTATCGGAATACCATCAATGACATAAAGTGGTTCATTGGAAGCATTAAAGGATCTTCTACCTCTGATTCGCACTTGGGGGGCAGACCCTGGCTTGGATCCTGGTTGAGTCACATCCACACCTGCTGCCCGACCCTGCAGTGCCTGTCTTGCATCGGTGATCGGCAATTCTTGAATTTCTTTGGATCCTACAGAGGAAATTGCCCCTGTAAGCTGGCTTTTTTTGGCCGTACCATATCCCACGACCACCACTTCTTCCAGATCTCCCAGGTCAGGGACTAAGTTGACATCAATTACAGATTGATTTCCTACGAGTATTTCCATAGGAGTATATCCAATAAAAGAGATGATTAGGGTACCATTGGGAGGACTTGCGATACTGTACTTTCCATCCAGATCTGAAGTGGTTCCTACAGTAGTACCTTTGACTAAGATGGTAGCGCCGGGTAAAGGTTGACCGGTTTCATCGTGAACTGTACCAGTCACTTGTGATTCTTGTGCCCAGCTATAGGAGACGCTGAGCAGCAAAAATAACACTACCCGCAGATGCGTGTAAATTTTTGATTGCATAGTAAAATGGGTTTGTTGTTAATAATAAATTAGCTTCAAAGCGGGGAGAAAGCTTTGCATTTCTGTGTAAACTGGCAGACCCCTACGCTATGATGAAGTCAAGTTAGCTTGTTTAAACCCTATTTTCAAGAGGATAAGCGGTTGACTTACGCAATCGATTGCGTTGACAGTGAACAGAGAGTCTGAATGAAAAGACTTCCGGTACCTACTATAGATTCAATCTTGGTGAAGAATCTGTGATATAGCACATTACAAAGTATTTAAAACCTTCGCTTTGCAAAAAAAACACCTGCAAGAATGATCCGGCAGGTGTTACTTAGTTGAGGTTGGTTTTTACATCATATGAATATCTGCAATGACATCGGTAGCCTATCTTTTCCCTGGTACGAAAGTATGGAAGATGGGTGACAGAAGAACTGGAGGACCCACTACGGGGGAGCTTGCCGCTGGGATCTAAAAACTAAAGATCACAAAATCTTATGCTGCTTTTGTCTACTTACTGGCAGAAAGCTGCCGATAATGGCAGTTAGTTTAGTGGCTTGATTTTGACGTTTTTGAAACTTACTTCATCTCCATGATCCTGGAGAAGGATATAGCCTTCCTCAGCTTCGCCAAACTTATCCCATTTTGCGTACTTACTGATCGCAACCAGATCCCGGTATTCCTTTGAACCTCTTTCATATTCTACCACTTTCACGCCGTTGAGGTAATGAGTGACCTTATTGTCCGGAGTCACCACTACTCTGCCTTTGTTCCATTCTCCCACAGGTTTGATAAACCTGCCGTTCTTATCAGCTTTGATAAGGTCATATAGAGATGCCATCGTACGGTTCCCATCTCTTCCCATTTTTGCATCGGGATGCTTATCATCATCCAATACCTGGTATTCAAGTCCTATTGCAGAGCCTTGATTGCCTTCGGTCAGCGTTACAAAATATTTTACACCGGAATTAGCACCTTCTGTAAGTCTGAATTCAAATGCCAAGTCAAAAGCCGAAAATTTCTCCTTGGTTACAATGTCACCGGCATTGGCAGACTCTCTACCATCCGAGGCTGCAATAGTCAAAATTCCATCATTGACCGACCAGCCTGACTCCGGGAAAGTTTCCTTATAGGCACCTTTCCAGCCATCAGAATTCTGACCATTGAACAATAGCTTCCAGCCATTATTTTTCTCGTAAGTTGTAAGTGAGTTTAGACTATTATTAACTACAAAAATATCTTTGTTGAAATCCTTGGGTTCAAGATTCTCAGTTTGGATTTTTACATTTTTGAATGAAGTCTTTCTTCCTGCGTCCTCCGGCTTTTGAATACTGTGCACCTGCAAGCCGATAAAGCCTGTTTTGTCCATATCATCGACTACATACGCCACTTCTTGGCCGTTTATCCAAGTTTTGATCTCGTTCCCGATTGCTTCTATTCTGTAATGGTTGAATTCTCCCATTTTGAAAGCGGATTTTGCTTCAGAATTTAGGTCAAGTGGGTATAGCCAGCCTCTTCGTGCTTCATCATATACGCCACCGGACCAAGCTCTTTCGGAAGGATCAGCTTCGATCTGGTAACCAAAAACCAAACCCTGACCGTCTCTGGCAGCCGGGTCAAATTGCCCTCTCGCCATTACTCCGGAATTGCTCGAAAGGTGACTGATCTTAAGATCCAGCTCCAGGATAAAATCCCCGAACATTTCTTCTGTGATTAGAAATGTGTTGGGAGATCCCGCCACAGCAGTGCCTTCTATAGTCCCATCTACCACTTCGAATGTGGCAGTTCCTGCTACAGGTTTCCAGCCCGTAAGATCTTTTCCATTGAATAAGTCCGTCCAGCCATCATCCGTTTCTTGTGCTCCGGCATAGCTTACCAACGCCATAGAAGTGATCAAAACCGCGAGTATATTTCGGGTGTATTTCATAAAATTGAGGTATTGTTGTTGAGCATAAAATTCAAGATTTAGGTGCATTGCTCCAAAAGGAATTCTTTTAAGTTACGCAATCGTTTGCGAGTAGTATGGAAATAAGTGATGAATAACATCGGTGCGGGGAAGGTCGGAGAAGAATCCGGTAATCTTTCATGTGTTTATAATTGTTTTCTATTGGCCACATGGAATCTCGCACGGTTTATAATCATCCCACTGTGTGTCGTCTTCGACATGCTCGATTTCATCAGTTTATTATTGTTTTGTAATGGTCAGATAGCTTGTCCCGAACTCGTTTCGGGAGAATCTCGGAATAATCATTTCTTCCTTCGACTTTATAGTAGTGCTTGATTTATTACTTTTGCGCATGCTTGATTTTAACCTCAAAGGAAAAGTTTTTGTAACCTGTAAGGATCGCTCGGTTTCTTACTTGGAAAAGGAAGTTCGTGAACTGGGTTTTGTCCCTGAATCTGTCACCCGAACAGGAATTGAATTGAGAGCCACCATGGAGGAATGTATGGATCTCAATCTTCATTTACGCACGGCATCGCAGGTTCTCTATGAGATCAAATCTTTTTACCTAAGAAATGCTGACGATATCTATCGCCGGTTCAAAGCTATTCCTTGGGAAGACTATCTGGATGTGGATGGTTATTTCTCAGTGAACTCTGTAGCTGAAAATGAAAGTATCACTACCCCACTGATCGTGAATGTAAAAGTCAAAGATGCTATTGTGGATCGTTTCCGCGAGTTAAAGGGAAGGAGACCTGATTCCGGATCCGATTTTAATGGCTTGGTTTTTCAGGTTTACTGGAAAGACACGCAATGCTCTGTTTACATCAATACCTCCGGTGATACGCTTGCCAAGCATGGCTACCGCAAGATTCCAGGAAAAGCTCCCATGATGGAGGCACTGGCTGCGGCGACTATATTTGCGACCGAATGGAATACACGGGTTCCCTTTATCAACCCGATGTGCGGTTCCGGTACGCTGGCTATTGAGGCTGCGCTATTGGCAACCAAACGCTATCCAGGACTATATAGAGATCATTATTCTTTCCAACATATCTTAGGATACGAGGAGCAGGCTTTCTTGGCTAAAAAGAAAAAGCTGGAGGGGAAAATCATGGAGCTTCCCGAACTAAAGATTATAGCTTCGGATATTTCTTTACAGGCGATTTCCTTTGCCCAAGAGAATGCCATCACTGCCGGAGTGGATCATATGATCGAATTTCAGGTGTGTGACTTTGCTGAGACTGAGATACCCGAAAGACCGCGTGGGGTGATTATGTTCAATCCTGAATATGGCGAAAGACTGGGGGAAAATGATGAACTGGAAGTCACATATAAGCGTATGGGGGATTTTTTGAAACAGAAATGTGCAGGTTATAGAGGGTACATTTTTACGGGAAATTTGGAATTGGCCAAAAAAATAGGACTGAAGGCTAATCGAAGAATAGAATTCTGGAACGGGACAATTGATTGCCGCTTGTTGAAGTACGATCTGTACGAGGGAAAGAAGGAAGAATAGGTTGTACTAGTTAAAACTTTCCCGCAGATGAGCACAGATTAAATCCTCAGAGATCCGAAGATCTATTTTTTTGAATAAATCTGCGGCAATCAGCGATTCTTTTCAGCGTAAATCTGCGGGAAATTAACTTTTACTGATGCTCGTCTCTCAACAGATCATTGACAGTCTTTACAGGATTGAAGGTGATAAGAGGAACTTCTACGAAAATTGTATTCCACCCTGCCATAGCCCCGTTCCATAGCCCGGGCAGTTCCAATGCCTTGAGATCTTTACCGCTTTTTGATTTCTCGGTGATAAAACCGGTCATCATGTCACGATACTTCAGTAGATCAAATGGCTCACCTTTGTAATTTCTCGTAGCACATACCAAATCTACCGGATTAAAATGGGTCGCTGCATTAAAATGTTTTTTTGATTCAGCATCGTTCAAATCAATCTGTGCAGTTTCCAGAATTTGAAGAGATTGGGAACCATCCGTCTCTTTTACCCAGAAAGGACCTCCTCCGGGCTCTCCTGTATTTTTCACCATCCCGCATACCCGAATTGGTCTGTGGAGTTTGCTTCTAAGAAAAATACCTCGGTGCTCTAATGAATTGGTATGGAAGTCCTCCGGCAATTTCCCGCCGATATCATGTGTAAATACGGCTTCTGCATTCCTTAAAGATTTCTCATCAATTCCGTCATCCAAGTCTTTCAAAGCGCTGAATACTTTCTCCTGAACCTCCAACAGCAATCCCCCGATTGCCATTTTGTAATTTTTAGTCTCTTCTTTTAATCGGTCCGGAACTACATTGTCCACGTTTTTGATGAAGATGAGATCCGCAGAAACTTCATTTAGATTTTCCAGCAATGCTCCATGGCCCGCTGGACGGAAAAGTATGCTGCCGTCTTCCTCAGTAAATGGCGTATTGTCGGTATTTACCGCAATGGTGTCTGTAGACTTCTTCTGCTGTGAGTAGCTAATTTCGAAATTAATCCCAAATTCTTTCTCTATCCCCGGAAGTATGGTGCCAATTTCCTTTTCGAATTTCTCTGTGTGCTCCGGAGATACGGTAAAATGAATTTTTACCAATGACCCAGTCCCGATAGCATACTGCACTCCCTCGATTAAATGTTCATAAACAGGTGTTCTTCTACCTTCTTTGTAGCGGTGGAATTTCAGCAGCCCCTTGGGCAAATTCCCGTAGCCTAGCCCTTCGTCCAAAAGCAAAGCTGCCAGGATACTCTTGTAATCTTTGGTGTCGAGTGCTTGGTATATGCTGCTCCCCTTACTCTCCAACACCTCGTCAAGGTCTTCGTAAAATGCAAATTTCTCGATGTTGTCCATGAACTTCCGTACAAAGGCCGACTTGCTGATATCCCCATCACCTTCCAGAAAAGCGAAAAGATCTTTGAACATCCGTGAAGCTGCGCCGCTTGCGGGTACAAATTTCAATACTTCGATATGAGAAGCCTTTTCAGGGTAAGTCATTAGGAAATGTCTTAATTCCTTGTCAGTCAAAACTTTTATACCATCCCCCGGCGTGGCAGGGGCTGTGATGTTTAAGAAAGGGAAGCCATTTTCAAAATGTTTAATTTGTTGAACTACGGTTTTAGGATCCATACCCTGCGCCAAAATTCGGTCTGTTAAGTGATTTTCCATTAGGTTTCTGATAAAAGTATAGCGTGTAAGTTAATAGGCTTTACGGCTATCCTCAAGATGAATGTGTGATTTTTTTGAAAGTCTTTTTTAGCCGTCGTGAGCAAAGGAGGGCAAAGCGTACAGATTACTTTACCCGAACTAGTGGATGTGGAGGAATTCCTGTGAAATATTCCTCCCCAACAGCCATTGGAATAGGCTCTTGTCCTCTGCTGGGGAAGAGGGAGTTGCGGTATTTGAAATCCTCGCATTAATTCCAAATACATACATAAAGTTAAACGCATACGCATCCATTAAAAATGGAATTTTGGTACATAAAACCGAACTCAACTGACATTCATCAATCGAAACCTTATTCTTTGCTTAGGTTGCTTTTGCGCCAGAACCGAAAGCACTTCCCCGGGTATCTGAAGAATTCGGGGGTAGCCGCCTGTGACTTGCGCATCCTTCATAAGGACAATTAATTTACCTCCTGAAGTCAACTGTACCGTGCCGGGAAAAACCGGAGCAGTGACCATCTCCGGGAGCTCATGGGGTATTAATTCTTCCAGTTGAATAGCCATTCTGTTTTTTAGGGCGGAGATCGTGAAATCCATTTCTTTGATCAGCATCCGGGTTTTTTCGCCTAGAAATTTCCATTCAGGTCCCGGATATACTGTTATGATGCCATCCTGTGCCCAGTTTAAATCCCATTTTACTTTTGAAGCAGTGGATTTTGGGAGTTCATGAGCTGTGAAAAAAGGTATTTTGCTTCCGCTTTTAGCATAACTTTCGTGGGTTATTCCCTCATACCAACTTCTGGAATTCATGATTTTCTCAGTTTGGAACCCATTCTTGATCCCTAAATATAGCACTGAGCCCCTAAGAAAAGGGCCAGTTTCCAATTGATCATTTATTGATATTGAATGGATTCCTTTGTAGGTAATTGTTTTACCATTCAATTTTACCTCCGTTTTTGCACCGGAAAGACAGATCAGGGTAGGGGAATCAAATTGGATTTTTAACCCGGGCTGGGAGATCTCCAAAGCTGCATCAGAATCTTTGTTTTTCAATAGGTGATTTACCCATAAGAAAGACAGACGATCCAATGCTCCTGAAACAGGAACGCCAAAACCGGCAAATCCAATTCTGCCGGAATCCTGAACGGAAGTTCCGGGTCCTGTTTTTAAGATGTTTAAATAACCAATATCCCTGTTCATTTAGAGTTTGGTTTTTGGGGATGTCTTTTCAGTTGATCAAACTCCTTCTCTGTAATGGGAATAAATTCTATTCGCTCTCCAACTGAGGCGAAAACCGGAATAGGCTCATTCGGAACGAAAAGGGCAACAGGAGTCCGGCCTATAAGATGCCAACCTCCAGGACTGGATGATGGGTATATTCCTGTCTGCGATCCTCCGATAGCCACAGACCCTGTCGGTACCATTCGATCAGGCACACTTTTTCTGGACGTATGCAATTCTTTTCTGAGTCCATTCAGATACATAAAACCGGGTAAAAAACCGTAGAAATGAAGTCGATATAGTGGTGCAGTATGTATTGAAATCAGCTCTTCAGATGTAAGACTTTTGTTCTCGGCTAAGATTTCGAGATCCCTTCCTGCCTTAGGGGAATAGCAAACGGGAATTTCCCAAATTGTTTCGGGGAGAGGATCGCCTGATTCTTCCGGTGCTAAAGATTTCAACCAACCATCGATCACAGTAGATTCCAATGGTGTTGATAAGGCTATTGTAAGGGTTTTAAAGCCAATTCTCAGATCAACAATCTTTGAATTAAAGGCGTATAAAAGTTTTGCTTTGAAAGTTAATTGCTGCTGAAGTAGTTTATCCGAAACCTCAGAGCTCCAATCAAATTCATAGAGCAGGGGAGAGAATTGAGTTGATTTGGGAATCATGACCAGAAGTGTTCTCGGATTATGGGTAAAAAGTCAGTGATGCCGGGATTGTCTCCATGAAAACAGAGCGTTTCGGCCTTTACCTTTAGCTTTTTCCCCTGATTGGAGATCAGATACCCATTGCCCAGAATATTCTGCAGGTGTTCGGATATTTCCTGCTCGGTGGTGAGATGCGATCCGAAAATAGATCTCGGCATCAATTGGTAATTGTCTAAATAACCCCGATCACCAAAAATTTCTATCCGACTAATCAAGCCCTTCGCATTGATCTGCTTTTCTAACTGGGAATGGGGAGGAGTGAAAATCGGGGTGTTATGAAAGTGATTTGCGATGAAATCAGTGAGTAGATCAGCAAGGTCTTCATTGGAAGCAACATCATTATACAAGGCTCCATGGAATTTGATGTGATCCATCGCCACTCCGGATTTTTCCGCCAATTGCTCGAATTTCAGAATCTGGATTAAAATAGATTTAATGAGATCCTTGTGGGGAATTTTCATGGTTTTTCTACCGAAATTACTTCGGTCAGGGTAGGAGGGATGTGCGCCAACCTTCTTTTTGTAGGTCAATGCCAGCTCGATGCTTCTAGTGATAGTTTCTTTATTTCCATAGTGCCCTCCACAAGCGATGCTGGCAGTGTCGATGAGTGGAAAAACTTGTTTTTCGTTTGGCATGCCTTCACCTAAATCACAGTTTATTTCTGGCAGTTTCTTCATTGCAGGGGAAAAATTGAATAAAGCCTAAAATACGAAATCCCATTTAAGGCTTCGAATATTTCCTATAACTTATTATAATGCTTAATCAGCTCATTGAGTTGTTTGTAATCTAATTTTCCTTTGGTCAATTTTAGATGGTGAATAATAGCCAATGCTTTTTTCATTCGGCTTTCCGGATTTTTGACTTTGGTGACTGTATAGACCATCATCCGCTGTTTTCCTGGCGTAAGACTTTTGAAATAGTGAGCTCCTTCCTTTTCCTGATCCAAGAGTACTTGGAGTTCCTCGGGCATTTCATGGCCATACTCACTGTGATCCCTTGCTATTTTGACTGAAAAGGAAGCTTCTTCATTGAGGTTGAATCTGTTCCGAAGTTCTTGGTTGACCAAGACATACCAGTAGTCTTTGGCTTTCATGAGTGCCATGTGAAATGGTCCTTCATCTTTTATCCAGACCAAAACCCTGCGGTGTTTTTCATCCATCATTTGGCTGGAAATATCATCGGATACCGGAATGTGATATTGCCAATGATTAAATTCAAATGCATCCAAATTTGCCTGAAATTCTATCATTTTGTTGTGTTAAGTAAAAAGATAATCCGCGCCTAACGAATATCCACAATCCGGCAATGCCCTTTACTTTACTAGTTGTGCTTTGCCTCCATCATTCCGTGCTGCCAATAGGTGAAACACTGTCTTGGCATTAGTGCTGATATTGAGAGCTTCGATTATTATTAGCCTAAAATAAAAAATCCCTTCAACTTTAGCTTTTGACGGGATCTGAAAATAGCAGTAAGTTGTAATAGGCTATTCGTTCGAAAGATTAAAAGAAATCAGAAAGGTAGTGCCTTTGCCTACTTCACTCTTCACCCGTATAGAACCACCGTGACTTAAAATAATATTCTGCGTATTGGTAAGTCCCAATCCTGATCCGGTTGCTTTGCTGGTGAAGAATGGCTCAAACAAGCGTTCTAAATTCTCCTTAGGAATGCCTTCCCCGTTGTCCCGAATTTCAATTCTGCACTGCTTGTTCTTCACAGAAGTTTTCAATAGCAATTTCCCTGTCCTTTCGTCCATAGCCTCTATGGCATTTACGATCAGATTGATCAAGGCTATCTTTACTTTTTCTCCATCTACCTGTATATCACAAATATCTGTTTGATATTGTTTGAGTATGGAGATGCCTTTGAATTCTATCCTGTCCTGTACATGTTCCAATGCCTCGTCTAAAAGCGTGTTTATGGAAAGAGACTTAGCATCCAGTTCTGTAAACCTGGTACTATCCAGCAACTGAGTGACTAGATGGTTAATCCTGTCGCAATTCCTCCTGATCACATCGATCAAATCACCGCTTTCTGTAAGAACTGACTCAGGAAGTTCCATGTGCAATTGATCCGCAGAAAGTAAAATTGTGGTAAGAGGGTTTTTTACCTCATGCGCCAAAAGCCTTGCAATTCTACCTGTGGAGGAGAATTTCTTCAGATTGAGTTCTTCTTCTTCCTTCGCTTTGATCGCACTTAGATCCTTGATCAATACCTGAAAGATGCTTACATCTTGCTTTACTATACTTATAAGGCAGTTGATGGTATGGTTATGGTCAATAGTCATAACTGCCTCCATGTCGTAAAGTTCCTGATTTTTGAAAAACAAATCATCCAATTCCTGCCGCGAAGATTCTTCGGTAAGTAGATTTTTGAAGTAGAAGCTTTCTTCGGAATGGGGATCGTAAGCTTTGCTTCCAAATTTCTTCAGAAAGGCAGGGTTGGCTTCTATGATTTCACCTTCATCATCCATCAAAAGGAAGGGGTCACTTGCCAATTCGAAAATTGATCTGAATTTCACTGCGGCGCTTGCCAGCGATTCCATTAGCTGAGCATCACGAATAGCATACCTTAGTGTTCTATCCAGCGTATGCGCATCAAATTCCCCTTTTACTAAATAGTCAGATGCCCCCAGGGTGAGCGCTTCACGGTCAATATTTCCCGTGTTCATGCCTGTAAGCATGATTACAGGTGCATGCTTTCTCAGCGATTTTATTTCTCGAATCAGCTCTAAACCAGTGTCTTTCCCCAGCCTGTAGTCTACCAGAAATACATCGAAGCTTTGATCTAACTTCGGTATGGCTTCCTTAAGGGTAGTTGCTGATTCTAATTCATAGATAGTATCAGGAATTTTTTTTAGTAAAGTAGATACCAGAAAAAAATCATCGGGATCATCATCTACGTAGAGTATTTTTATTATTTCTGTACTATTCATAATATTCTCTAAGCCGGTAGCAAGACTGTTTTCGACCAGTAATTTTCAATTTCTTCAGCGATTTTGACCAATTCGTCAAATGATCCGGGTTTGGTGATAAAGCTACTAGACCCCATTTTGTAAGTGACCCGGATATCATCTGCGCTATTTGAAGTAGTAAAGATGATCACGGGAATGGACTTGAGATCATCATTTCCTTTTATTTCAGCAAGCGCTTCTCTACCATCTTTGCGCGGCATGTTCAGATCCAGGAGAATGATATCGGGTTTGGGATATTTTTCGAGATTATCATAGGGTGATAATCGTTTCAAATATCTGAGAAGAGCTTCACCATCTTCTACACAGGTGACTTTCTCTTTTGGAAGCGTTCGTTCAAAGGCTTTCAGGATGAGTAATTTGTCGTCCTCATCGTCTTCAGCGACTAGGATTTGGATAGGTTTCTCGAAGGACATGAGCATAGAGTGTTGACGAACAAGGGGATGAATTTCGGTGAAAAGATAAGCAGCTTTTTGGTAATTAAATACTGTCCTATTTTTTTGGTACAAGCGGTAATTACGTTTCAGTAGATGGTAAAATAATGTTGAAAGTAGATCCTTTTCCCAGACTACTCTCCGCATATATAATTCCACCGTATTTTTCTATAATTTTTCTGGTAATTGAAAGACCTATTCCTGTGCCTTCATATTCTTTCTTCCCATGTAACCTTTGGAAGATCGAAAAAATTCGATCTGCATGTTCTTTCTCGAATCCTATTCCGTTGTCAACTAGTTTTATCCGATAGTAGTTTCCGTTCTTGTTCAGTGTTGGGTATTTACTGACCAGTGCCTGACTGGCCTTTTCGGAGGTTATTGTGATTTCAGGATTTATCCCTGTTTTCGCGAATTTCAACGAATTTGAAATTAAATTTTGAAAGACCTGTCTGTATTCAGTATCGGAACCTTTGACTTTCGGCAATTTCCCCACAGTGATATTGGCCGCTTTGTCTTGTATGGTTATTTCAAAGTCTTCAAGCATCTCTGAGATTACTTGGGAAAGATTCACTGATTTTACTTGTTCAGGGTCAACGCGTCCAGCTCTACTGTATTCCAGGAGATCTGTAATCAATAATCTCATTCTAACTGAGGCTGCGGTGATCCTGTTTAGGTATAAATCCCCATCACCTTGCAATTTGTCACTGTATTGTTCATTTAGCAGATCGGAAAATGCAGTGATTTTTCTTAAAGGTTCCTGCAAATCGTGGGAAGCAACATAGGCAAATTGCTCTAATTCCTTATTGGAATCGTCCAAAAGCTTAATCTGATCCCGGAGTTTTTCCTGAAATAATGTAATCTCCTTATTCGCCAGCAACTGTGCTTTATTATATTGGTAGATAGAGAAGAAGGTGACTAAACCGATGGTTATGGAGAAAACCGATATCAGACCTACGATAAATGGCAAGGCGTTGATGTTGTTTATCAAGACTTGATTGCTTTCCCGGAAAAGTTTGTTTTCCACTTCATTAATCCGTAAAACAGTACTTTTGATCATTTTATAACCTTGCAGTGCATTATTGGCCTTGGTAGAGTCTAAGAAACCGTCCAGACTTCCATTTTCATTCATATACCCTATGGTAGCTTCAAAAGTCCTGACTCTGGCATTGATAAGTCCTCGAAGTTCTTCAATGTTGTTTTGCTGGGTAGCATTATTCAAAGTCAATCCCTGCAGCTGTGTGAGGAGCAATTCTGCATTGATGTTTGATTGATTATAGTGAGTCAAGAAATCCTTGTTACCGGTCAATACATACCCTCTAATATTGGTTTCCCTTTCTAAAATACTTGAGTACAGTTGGTCCGTACGCTGTAGCACCTCAGAAGTGTGCATCACAGCTTTTGTGTAGAAATCGATCCGCCCTGCTGTCCAGTAAGAAACCCCGCTGCCTATAATAATTAGAATAAGCGTCACAATCGAATAGATTTTGACCTGGCGGATTGAAGGATTTTGTTCTTTTTTCATTAGAAGGTATTCCCCGTAGTGGGTAATTAATTACTCAATAAGAATGAGTTTGTTTTAATAAAATGGGTATAAAAATGAGTTTAATAGGGCAAACGGTGCATTCAGCCTCATTTATATCATCTACTTGATTTCAGGCATGCCTGTTGAACTAACAGATGTAAATTAATTTAACAACCTAAACACCAAAACTATGAGTTCTTTATTGTATTTCATCGCAGTAATTCTTCTGATTGGCTGGCTAATCGGAGTATTTGCCTATAGCGTAGGAGGCTTAATCCATATATTACTTGTATTAGCAGTCATAGCGGTAATTTTCAGATTGATTTCCGGACGATCAGTCTAGTTTTTCATATAAGCCTGCGAGATTTTAAGATAGTCTTGGTGGACGTTTGAAATTCTGAACCAACCGTACAATGAATTTTACGTAAATAAAAGGAAATTGGAACGCATTTAAAGATGAATTGAAAAAGCACGACAAAATTAATTCCAATGATGAATTGACCTTCGCCAATCACCGGATAAATGAGTATTGAAGAAGCTTGAAAAATAGAGATGGGGATTTTCATCGAATTTAAATCAATCTGAAATTCTAAATCAATTATAATCACTAAACAAAAAAGCAATGAACAAATCAACAATAAATAAAACACTTTGGCTAAGCGGATTAGTAACAGGCGCTTTGGTAGGAGCATACCTTTATAAGAATAAGGATGACTTTGGTCCTCAAAAAGAAAAGTTAAATAGTCTGTTGGGAGATTTTCAATCCATTATAGGTGATCTGAAAACTAAACTTTTGGAAGCAAAATCAGAAGGGCTGGAGGCCACTAAGACAGCCTTACAGGCTGCTAAAGATAAAGTAGAAAAAGTGAAGTGAAATAGGTTTAGAATTAACGAAAAGGTGTGGCAAGTAGCTGCACCTTTTCTTTAAATCTACCTATTTTAAGTTAAAATCCCCAATTAAACGATGTGAATGTGCCCCAGCATAACGAGAGTAGACTATGACGTGATGAAGAATAAACTAATTCTAGTAATAGACGATGAACCGGAAATCAGGACGCTTTTAACCCGATTTTTGGCTAGAAAAGGATTTTCTGTAGAGGCTGCAGGCACACTTGAAGAAGGAAGAAGATTGTTTGATCAATTAAACCCCGAATTGATCTTTTTGGACGTAAATCTTCCGGATGGAAGTGGTCTAGATGAGCTCAGATATATCAATTCCGGCAAATTCCAATACAAAGTAATCATGATGAGTGCTTTTGATCACAGTGAAGTAAAACTGGAAGCAATCCAATATGGAGCATTAGACTTCCTTAGCAAACCATTCAATATAGCGCGTCTGGATCAGGTTGTTCAGAGCCAATTATACAATACAAATAATAACACCAAGGAAAACCATGGCTAAGATTCTCGTAATTGATGATAATATTGACATATGTCAACTTCTAGAGCGGTTTCTCACGAAGAAAGGCTATGATGTCCAAACTACGATTTCAGGAAAGAATGGTCTGGATATGGTTAAGAAAACTTTTTTTGACCTGATTTTTTGTGATTTCAAATTGCGCGATATGGAAGGTAGGGATGTGCTGATGAAGGTCAGAGAGATTTCTCCCGGTACGCAAGTGGCTATAATTACCGGGTATGCCGATGTGAAAATTGCGGTAGAAGTGATCAAGAATGGTGCATTTGACTATGTAACCAAACCCTTGATCCCTGATGAAATTATAAACCTAATCGAACGTGCTCTAGCTGCTTCTAAAGTAAGTAAGTCGAACACCCAGACCTTTACTAAAGCTACCGAGCTGAAGAAAGAATCTGAGTCAAAAACTCATAAATCTGATTCGAAGTTTTTGAAAGGTACTGGAGCGGAATCCAAAAAATTATATAAAGAGGTTGCTTTGGTTGCACCTACCAGTCTTAGCGTGGTCATTTATGGAGAAAGTGGAGCAGGTAAGGAGAATATAGCACGTACTATTCATGATCAAAGCGAGCGGGCAGGTAAGCCTTTTATCGCTGTAGACTGTGGAGCACTCACCAAAGAGCTAGCGGGCAGCGAACTGTGGGGACATGAAAAAGGATCATTCACGGGAGCATTGACTGAAAAGCCCGGACAATTTGAATTGGCTGACGGAGGGACGATTTTTTTGGATGAAATAGCAAACCTTTCATATGAGACACAAGTGGGCTTACTTCGGTTAGTCCAAGAGAGAAAGTTAAGAAGAATAGGGGGAACGAAAGATAAATCTATTGACGTACGTATTTTGGTGGCTTCCAATGAAGACTTGAGAAAGGCTGTCTCAGAAGGTAAGTTTAGAGAGGATTTATACTTTAGATTTAATGAATTTAGTATTACGGTGCCACCTTTGCGAAATAGGAAGGCAGATATTGAGGCTTTTGCTTACCATTTTTTGGAGCTTTCCAATGAAGAACTGAATAAGAAAGTCTTTGGCTTCGATGAGCAAGTGATGGATGTATTAAAAGAATACCCATGGCCGGGTAATTTACGGGAAATGCTTAATGTAATCCGTAGGGCTACACTTTTGACGGATGGTGGCAAAATGTCTGTTTCGGCCCTTCCTCCGGAGATTGTTTATTCTCAGAAGTTCAATTTCTCAGATTTGGATTCGGATAGAACTGAAAATAAAGCCCATAAAATGCCATTGAATCTCAAGGATGCTGCTGCTGAAGCGGAAGCGGAGGTGCTGAAAAAGGTGTTGGAGGAAGTGAAATACAACAGGACTCAAGCGGCTAAGCAATTGGGCATAGACCGTAAAACACTCTTCAATAAAATGAAGCAGTACGATTTGTAGAGATAAGCTTTGCCTTAACTAGCGAAAAATACTTTAAACAGTTAATCCATGAATTCTATTTTAAAGAATTAACGGATTAACTGTTTGATTTAAAGTCGTATATGATTTATTTCTGATGATAGAATAGTTGAGTTGTTAACTTTTTTATACTTCTTATTTAGATTAATTATAATTAAAGTATACTTTTGCTGCCGTATTCACTCACGGGCGGCACATGAAAACAAGTTTTACCTTATTGATTTTTAAGTTCAGTTTACTGGTTTCTGTTTATAGTTATGCCCAAACCGGAAAGGTATCAGGGATGCTGACTTTTGAGGATGGTGAACCGGTAGCTTATGCCTCTGTATTCATCCAATCACTCAAAAAGCATGCGCTATCTGATGAAAGAGGCAGATATGAACTTGCTGATATTCCTTTTGGTCCACATCAGGTGGAAGTGAGCAGCATTGAGATTCAGAAGCATGGTTTTAATATTAGCTTAGACAGACCTAGCTTAGAAATTAAGACTGTTTTAAAACGTGCCGATCTCAATGAGTTGGCTGAAGTACTGGTAGTAGGAGAATCTCATAAAAATGAGATAGAAACCACCGGTTTTGCCGTTAACGTCATAGAAACCTTAAAAGCATCTGTACAATCTTTGCAAACCAATGATCTGCTCAATAGGTCAGTAGGGGTAAGAGTTCGTCAGAATGGAGGTTTGGGGTCTGCTGTCTCTTATAATCTCAACGGGATGTCGGGAAATTCTGTCCGTATTTTCATCGATGGGGTTCCCATCTCTACTTACGGCCCTTCTTTTAGTCTGAACAGTATTCCACCAGCCCTGATAGAACGTATAGAAGTCTATAAAGGCGTAATTCCCGCACATTTGGCAGACGATGCGCTTGGAGGGGCTATCAATGTTATCCTGAAAAAAGGAGCGATAAACAACCTGACAGCTTCTATTTCATACGGTTCTTTTAATACGCAGCAGGCAAATTTGAGTGGTTCCTACCGAAACTCCAACACCGGGTTTACTGCAAAAGCTTCTGCTTTCTACAATTACTCCGACAACGACTATGAAGTATGGGGCAAGTTTGTAAGAAATATTCTTGCCAATGGAAGATATGAATATGTAAGAGCAAGGCGCTTCAATGATGCTTACCGATCTGTGGGAGCAAATATCCAAGTCGGATTTACCGATGTGAAATGGACGGATCAGTTTTATCTAGGGTATAACGTGTCTGATGATTACAACGAGATCCAGCACGGTACCTACATGACCATTCCTTACAAAGGCCGATTTACCGAGTCACAGGCAAATGTACTTAGCCTGAATTATATCAAAAGTGATTTTCTCACCAAAGGATTGGAATTGACTTTTAATGGGATGATCAGCGACCGTAAGCAAGTAGTGAACGATACTGTGAGATGGAATTACAATTGGTTTGGGGAGCAAAGCATCGGACTGAATGGTGGCCCTATACTAAGACCCTCAGGTGCGCAGCAGGGAGCTCCTACGATTAATCATATCAATAGAAATGTAGCCACATTCAGAGGCGGTTTTAATTATGCTTTTTCCGAAAAACACCGCGTGGTCTTTAGTCACATGTATTATACAATCGACAGGACGCAGCGTGATGAAAGGAGACCTGCAGCGGAGCGAGAATTTATTGGCACAAGAGATTTATACAAAAACGTTTCTGCGTTGGCCTATGAAGCTTCTCTTTTCGACTCAAAGTTCAAAACCAATCTATTTGGTAAATACTACCAACAGAAAATTGACCGAATGGATCCACGGCTGGTCACAGAAAATGGCGAAAGAGTAAAGATTGAAGACAGGGTCTCAAGTAACCGAAACACTACTGGATATGGTCTGGCAACTTCTTATTCCCTAAAAGGCAATGTAACAGTTTTACTCTCTGGGGAGAAAGCCGTAAGAATGGCTTCGGAAAATGAAATTTTCGGCAGCCCGGGAGAAAATATCATTGAAAACTTGGGAATCAGGCCTGAAATCAGCAACAATCTTAATATAGGATTGAGAAGCGGCCCTTATAGTCTTAACGCTGACCATAAAATTTCTCTTTATGCCTCAGGATTTTTGAGAGATACAAAAGATAAAATTGTAAGGAGAATCAATCCCAGATTGAACGATGCTGTACAGACAGATCCATTTGAAAATTTGGGAAAAACTAAATCCATCGGATTTGAAGGGGAGGTTAACTATTCCTTTAAAAATAATTTAAGTATTCTCGTCAATTTCTCCAAGTTCAATTCGGTGTTCAATATGAGATACGACAATAATGGAAATGAATACACTTACTATAATCAGCAATTGCCAAATGAACCTTTTTTCACTATCAATTCCACAGTACAGTATGGACTTAAGGATATGCTGCAAGAACGAGCTAGCCTAAACCTATATTACAGTTTTGGCTTTGTTGATAGGTTCTACACAACTTGGTTGGAAATTGAAGACTTCAGAACTCCTCGCCAATTTATTCAGGATATCGGAATGAATTACGTTTTTCCAAGTGAAAAATTGGTACTAAGTGCTGACGTGCGAAATATTTTCGACAAGCAGGCGTATGACAATTTTGCCGTACAAAAACCCGGAAGAGGGTTTTACCTGAAAATCAATTACACCATTAATAAATTTTAAATCAACCTATATATTTATATTAACCATAAGTAAATTATGAAAAAGCAATTATTAAACTTTTTGACACTTGGGGCTTTGCTGGGCATCGTTGCCCTTAGCAGCTGCAGTGACGATAACGAAGGAAATCCTACAAATCCGCCGGCAGAGCAAGAAGATCGATGGATCACTGTGGCAGGAGCACTTATGGGTGAAAACCCCGGTGATGGCAATGGTGGTACTAAGGTATACTCTGTATCCATAGAGGAAGCTAAAAATCCAGAGACGCAGATTAGTGCTTACTCTGATGGATTTGGTGTAAAATCCAATAGAACAGCCCGTCTACAGTCTTCAGAAGATGGTTCTACACTTTTCAATATTGCCTATACTGGTGACAATGGAGGAGAGTTCTCCAGATATGCAGTGAATGGAAGAGGAGGATTCACACAGTCTGACGTGTCTGTTAATATCTCACAATATGCAGGTACATCTCCCCGCTGGTTGAAGCTATTTGATGGAGATAAAACGGGTGTTGCTTTGAATATAGCCAATATTCAGGCTAATAATGCTCCGGATACAGGTAATGAAAGTGATCCATTTGCATACTATAGAGGAACTGCTACTATTTTGGCATTGGATCTTCAAGAATCCCTGATTAGAAACTACGTCCAGTACCCAATCCCACTTTCTGAAGAGGAGGAAGCTGCAGGTCATACCATTTTCAGATTGGATGGGTCTGTGTTAAATGCTGCAGGTAATAAGTTAATCATTGGAACTTGGATGCGTAAGTACAATGTGGAAACAGGTCAGACAGAAGGAGCTTACGAAAGATTGGGAACCAAGTCAGTGGTTGTTGACTATCCTTCGTTGGAGAATCCTACTGTGATTAATTCCTCAGTAGGCCACGGGGATAATAGCGGTTACAGAAGTCACTTCAGTTACTTGGGTGATGATGACAACATCTATCAGGCCACGGAGAGAGATCCAAACGGTTCTCATATCTTGAGAATCAACCAGAACAATGAATATGACAATTCATATGTTTTTAGTTTGAATGATGCGCTTGGGCTTACAGGTGTGACTATTGAAGCTTGGAAATATGCTCAGGGAGGAAAAGCTTTTGCATTGATTTCGCATGATGGAGCCGAAAATGGATTTGTAGTTTGGATGGATCTGAATTCAAGAACGGCTTCTATTGTAGATTTGCCATATGATCCTGACTTGGAATTTAACCAATACCAAGGCTTTGTGGCTGATGGAGCAGACGTTTATATTACTGTTACTCCGGTAGGTAAAAATGGAAATATCTATATTCTGGACAGCAATACAGGTGAGGCAACAAAAGGAGCAACGCTTTTAAATGAACCGGGAAATCACTACATCGGTATTTTCTAAATTCATCCCTACTTTTTAAGAGGAAAAGGGTATAGGTAGCCAAAAAAATTATAATCCCGGAGAAGAAGCATTGTTACTGCTTTTTCTCCGGGATTTTTTTAAACAGTGGAGGCATGGAGGTTTTCACAAAGGGTTTTTGGCATGTGAGTGGAGACACTCACATGGGCGAGGAGGTGATATATGTCATTAGCCGCAAAGTGTGAAGAAAGCAAATGGAAATAGTTGAAAGTTTGCCGCCGTGAATGGTGCCATTCACGGTATTTTGCCGGTCATAATGACACTGTTTGTCAATCTGGGCTTATCCTCCGGCACATTAGGGAAAGATTAATCTCCTAAGTACGTAGCTGAGACGGATTTTGCTTCTTACCAAACTCCTCTGGTTTTCATCTGTAGAGTATATACTGCATCAGAGGCCGTGATAAACAGTGTCTTTCTGTCCAGTGATCCAAAGACCACATTTGCAGTCCATTTGGCAGGAACAGGGATATGGGCAATTTGCTCTCCTTTCCGGTCAAACACTGTTACTCCATCCCCCGTAAGATACACATTTCCACGCTCATCTATCGTCATTCCATCGGATCCCATTTCACAGAAAAGCGTTTTGTTAATTAGGTAGCCATCATCCCGTATTTCGTATTTGTAGGTTTTCTGCGCACCTATATCAGATACAAAAAGCAACTTGCTGTCTGGCGAACCCACTATTCCGTTCGGTTTTACAAGATCGTCAGCAACTTTAAAGAGCTCTGTCTTGTCTGCTGACAAGAAGTAGACATCCTGTCCTTGTTGCTCAGACTCTTCACTTCGTCCTTCCCAATAAGGTCTGGGATAAAGGGGATCTGTAAAGTAGATACCTCCTCTTGGACGTACCCAAAGGTCATTTGGACCATTCAGTTTTTTGCCTTTGAAAGCCGTAATCCATACGTCAGAATTACCATCGGTATCAAAAGCCCAAAGTTCATTTTCATTATCCGCACAAGCTACCAAAGTACCGTCAAGTAGAAAGTACATGCCGTTGGATCTTCCTGCGTCTTCTGTGAAAATGCTTACTTCATTGGACAATGCATTCCACTTATGGATTCGGTTGTTAGGCTGATCGGTAAAAAAAACATCGCCAAAACGATTGACGGCAGGGCCCTCAGTAAACGCAAAGCCATCCTGGACTTTGACCAGTTCTGCATTTTTGGCAACGATACCTTTTTTGTCTTCAATTTCTTGGGAAAAAGACTGGGCTCCGAGAAGAAGCGCAGCCATAAAAAGGGTTGATTTAATAGGGTTCATAGTTTTTTGTTATTTTCTGTCAATTGCGACCACTAGTACATCCAGGTCTTCACTATAGGCCATCCGGGTGATGTTTTCATGCGTTTCGGAAGTGATTTTACCCAGAGATCTCCATTCAGTATTCTTATATTTTCTTATTAAAATCTCGTTTCCGGATGCCATCATAAGATGTTTTTTGTCCAGCCAAATGAAATCCTGCGCATCTAAAACGCCCTCACGATATACTTCTCTAGTTCCTTTTTCAATATCATAGCTCTTAATAATGCCGGGCTGCCCGGCAGAAGAGGGGGAAAGGTACGTGATTTCTGATGTTTTTGGCCGTTTGTTTATAGATCGGGCTATCCCTGAATCAATTTCTATCAGGTCATTTCTTCCCCTTGCATAGATTAGTTTATTCGGTTCGCCCAAAACAAACATCGCAGCTTTGTTGTCATACCAGTCGTAATAACCGACCGGTTCTAGGTCATCATAGAGTAGCTCAGCCGGCTCAAAACTGGTAGGGTAGAGCCAAATCCGCTGTTTTTTGTCTTCCTCCATTACCACCGCAGCTATATACATCCCGCAGTCCGTGATACTCGGAGAAAACTCACTTCGGTCTGGAGTCTTTGAAAGATTGGTGAATTTATCAGATCTGAAATTGTAAACTATGATATCATGATTGCCATTTTCATCAGCAGCAGAGAACACCAATTGATGGTCATTGATAAAACTTGGCTGATTATCATATTCAGGTCTGTCAGTCAGCTTGCGGGCAGTTTCTGTCAGCAGTTTCAAATTCCCCCCTTTTCCGTCCGTATTGATCACCCAAAGGTCTGTCTGACCATAAAGTGGGAAAATGCCGGCGAAACATAGAATGTAGCAACAAATGGGGAAGAAGTATTTCATTTTTTACTCAAAATTGAATCGGCAAAATACGAAATAGGTTTGTCAGGAGAAATCCTAGCGGTAATAATATCCGGTCTAATAAATCAGTTAGGTGTATATTTCCTTTTCCCGGCAGAATAGAATTGGGAAGCCGATATCATTGAACGTAGATGCAGTGATAATTTCATGTTCATTATCGGACATAGTGCTGTTCATTTACTTTGCATAAAAAATGCATAACATTCGAAATTCGCCGTTTTAAGCTATGTTTGGGGAATGGCACCTTTTTCGTAATTAAACAGAACATGAAGGTAATCACCCATTGGATATCAAACTTGCCGCTGGAGCTGATCTTTTGGATCGGAAGCTTGGTAGCAATCTTTTTCCTTGACCCTCATGGTGACAGTCACTTAAGTCTCTGTCCACTGAGCCAAATAGGAATTGATTGGTGTCCCGGTTGTGGACTGGGAAGGTCAATGAGTCTACTCGCGAGAGGGGAATTTCAGGCATCCTGGGATATGCATCCGCTGGCTGTGCTTGCGTATACGGTGATTATTTCTAGAATCTGGCAACTTATTAGAAACTTAAAAACAACACACAATTATGGCTAATGTATTAAGACATCTTCCCGAGTTGGAAGGAATGGAACTGGGCTACATCCAGGGTTTGATGAAAAATATGGATGAGGACCAAGCTTCTCTTTTCGCACAGGTTTACCGGGCTAGAAGAAAGGATTCCCAGATGATTTTGATCCTTACTTTGCTCGGTTTCTTTGGATTTGCAGGACTTCACCGCTTTATTCTGGGACAGATAGGACTGGGTATTCTGTATATTTTGACTATTGGACTTTGCTTTATCGGTACCATAGTTGACTTGGTCAATTACAAGAGTTTGGCTTATGAATACAATATCAAAGTAGCTCACGAAACCATGAATATGCTAAATGCAAGCTATCCGGGTGATGTGACAAGTACGACTACCTGAGTTTAAACTTTAGGAATGAAAGAGCCGGAAGAAATTCCGGTTTTTTGTTTTTCCACCTGTTATATCGGTTAACCCGGACTTTGCATTAGATTGCGTGAGAAAGGGTTTAATTCAATAAAATAATAACACGGTAACTGATTTTGAAGTAATTAAGCCACGTATAGTAATACTTGTGCACAGTGGCGTAGAATTGCTAATGCATATTTCGGGTTTAATGACGCTCAGTTTTTTTGGATCACTTTTAATTTAAAGAACTGGATTTTTCCTGCGAAAATCCCATTGGGGAAGTGGATAGTTTATATGTTCAATTAGAATGCGTGAGCCACGGCCGCTTGAAGTTCTGTTTTGATCCGTTTATAGTCCAGTTTTTCTTCGTCTGTCACCTTATAATCCCAGGTTTGCAGAATGTCCAACATCAAGTAATATTCAGTCTTTTTGCCTTCAGATGCTGCTGCGATATCCTTCAGCATAATCATTAAATTCTCCTCCAATGACTCTAGTCTTCCTAGATTCATCCCAATATATCTTTTGGCTTTTTCGAATTGTCCGAGTTTGAAGTGGGCTATTCCCAAGGTATTTGACCAAATCTTGACAAGATCCTTTCCTGAAAACAATTTTGGGTAGGTATAAAGTAGGCGATCATATTCCCGAATGACTTGTTCATTTTGCTCTGTCATAAAAATGGCATAGGCATAAATCGCATCATAATGGTCTTCAAACAGTGCAGGGCTGACTGACTTTAGCTTTTTATAGATCCGGATGCAATCATCAAAAGAAGATTCAAGATAAGCTTTGTGAAGCACTTCTTTATAGTAAGACTCAGCAAACACCCCTCCATCAGCAGCCAATTCATAGCTTTTTGAAGCCTCCATATTATTTTTCAACAAGGAATACACCATGCCATTGTGAAAGTGCTTATATGCATCGGTAGGATCTGCTATCAGTGAGTTTTCACTCGCAGGTTCCATTGTGACGTCAAACCCTTTCCCAAAATCATGCGCAAACAGCATTTCTAGATAACTCAAATAGGGACGTGACAAGGATTCTTTCTTGTGTAGCGAAACCAATAATTCAACAGCCTTGGAAGCTTCCTTGTTTTGATAGTAATTCTCAGCGAGCATTAGGGAGAATTTTCTATGATTCTCCGATCCATCTTGGAAATAAGGGAGTATTGACTGGAGAGTTCTGATGACTTCATCAAGAGATTTCGTATCCAAATAAATCAAAAGTAGGGAATGTAATGCTTGCAGGCGGTCTTCTGTTGTGACAAGCTGTCTGACACAGCTATTCAAAGTCATTGCTGCCTTTTCTTTTTCCCCAAGCTGTTCATACGCTAAGCCTAATATGTAATTGCCTTGGGCACTGGGCTGGCTGGACTTTCTGATATTTTCCAAAACCCCAACTGTTTTTTGGAAATCATGTGTTCTAAAAAAATGTAAGGCTTTAGCTTCTTCAAGCTGAAGAGGGTTTCCTCCATTTAGTTTACTTTTTGAAAAGCAGTGGAAAACGGCTTCATGGTTTTGTGCTTCACTCTGGATTTCAGCTTTCAACAACCATAGCCGAGGTTCTTTGGGGAAAGTTTTCAGCAAGTCATCAAGGATGGCATTGGCCTCGCCCATACTTTTTGTTTTTACCAATGCTGAAGCCCTCAATATCCCCGCGCTCAGAGTAAAAGCTTGATGCACTACAGCTTGAAGATCCAAAGGCGCAACTTTATCCATTGACTTTACATGGGTCTGCCCAAATTCCCATTCAAATGAGCTTAGCACCTTCAATGCTCTTTTTGGATTCCCTGAATGAATATACATTTTGGCAAGAATCAATGCACTTTCTTGGTTGATGGATTTTTGCTTCGTCTGAATCTCCCATATCTTCACTGCCTGTTCCGTCCGATTTTGCTGCAGATTACAAATCGCCCAAAAATCCGATACTTCATAGTCGGATAACCAAGCATGGCTTTCCATCTCTGTGATCAATTTCGATAGCTTATCCGGTTGGTGAGTTTGTTTGTACAACGGAAGCAATTCAAAAAACACTGCTTCACTCTCTTCCTCTGAGAACAAACTCTCAAGCTCCTGAATGCGGTTATACCTGCATTTTTGTAATTTTAAAATCGTCAACGTATCATCAGGGATGCTGAGAAGTGCTTTTTGATAATAGCTTATGGCGTTGGTATAATCTTGATTTTGCAAATAAAAATCCCCAAGGCATTTAGTCAATCCAACATGATCAGGGGCGTATTGCAAACCCTGATCGATCAGCTCAAGGGACACTTCACAAGCTTCGCTTATCAAAAATAGGAAATCATCGCCCTCTAAGGCATCACGTGTCAATAATCTATCAAACTGAATCCTGGAGCTATCCAAAAGTTCTTGACCTTTGCATCGCTTTCCTATCCACTTCAGCCATGCGCGGGACAAAAGAATCTCATGGCTTGCCTCTTGCTCTTGGACATGGTTTTCCGCATCTTCCAAAGCATGCCTCATTGCTCCAAAATTTGATTTTTCAAAAGCTTTATAAGCCAAAGCGATATAGTTATTGAACATGGTTTTGCTATTGATTTTCAAAATTTAAATGGATGCACTAGTGTTCCTTCCTGTTGCATCATTCTGTGCCAAGCAGCATAAAGGTTGTTGGAAGGCAATATTTCCATTGAATCCAGTTGCAGGGTAGGGGTAGTGTAATGGTTGCCCAAGATGACATTGTCGTTGTATTCCTGCCAATCCGAAAATTGAGATACTGCAATGGGAAGGATGTGAAGCACTCTCCTGGTCAGCTCCTTGTCTGAGATCAGCCCACAGGTAAAAGAGAGCCTGCTGAGCAAGACATATAAACTGATGTCATAACCTCTGATGCCTACCTTTCTCAGCTTCACCCTATTGATCCATACGACCTGTGCACTTTTGCCGGCAAATGAGTCCTCAAGTCCATTTAGATAAGTCATGAAATCAGCCTCCGAAAAAGTATCGAAAATGCGAAGTTGATTCATGAACGAGTTATTTGGTCCGCTGTCGTTCAAGATTTCATGCAGGATTTTTATGGTGCTTTGTTCATGAAAGATCCCTTTGCTGTTCAAAAAACGCATCAAATGGTTGAGAACCCCCCGATCAGGATTTTCAAACCCCGACAATGAAAGTTCGCTTTGTCCCCCAAGCGCATTGAGCATCAATGCTGAAAGATTAAGTCCTTGATTCAGTCTCTTTTCTATCGTTTCCTGATTCATGTGTTTATGTTTTTCTTTGAATGGGCCAACCTGATTAGTCGGTGCAGGCCTTGGAATCCTGCATCTGCCTGCCTCAGGCAGACTCGCTTTTATGTATTGGAAGTTTGGTTTTGGCGAAGCTGTTCGACTATTCCCTTGAGCAAATCCGAATGAGGGGAGGAATAATTTCCAGCTTCCAACATCGCCTGGATTGCCATTTCATATTGGAATGAAAAGATTGAACCTTGCAGGTATTGCTGGAAGATGATTGCCCCCAACTGACCATATGTAGAATATGGCCCGTCAGGCGCACATACAGGATCCAGGAGCATTTCATATAATTTCTGATAAAGTTTCAGCCCTAAAGCCATGTCTTTGCCAATAAATGCCATAATCTCGGCTTGCTTCATGATCAGGACCGATAGGAAAATAGGATTGTTGGACTTGTCTTTTTTGTAATAAGGCAAGTGGTTGATCAGGGAATTTAAATTTTCGGAAGTAGCGGTAAAGGATACCATGAAAGAACTGATTTGCTGCACATCAAAGTGCATTTCTTCAATATCTTCTCCTGTAGAATCAGCCTCATCATCAGAATTCCATTCAGGTTCTGTGATATTTTCAACCTTCTCTACTTCCGTATAATCGGATTGTCCTGATCTTTCTATCCAGTTATTGATTTTTTCACCTATTGATCCATTGAAGACACCGTCTTCCAAAGTAGCGTTCAATTGGTCAACAAAGGGTTCGCTTATACTCTCATGCGGTAAACTGTCCAGTAAATCAAGCAGGTGTAATTCAAGCTTTTTCCGCATTCTGCCGATCAGAGTACTATTGTCATCGAAGAGATCAGAAGGAAAAATCAATAAATTGAATATCGTTTGGGCATACTCAATCGTCTTTGCTTGATTCAAAGACATGGCATCAAAGAGTAAGGATTTTCTTTCCTCCAGCAATTCAAATATCCAATACAAAGGTTTTTTATTTCCCAAAAAGGCTGTTTCCACATAGTAGTAGAAGGCAGGACAGGCTTTTTCGGGATTTTCATCCAAATACTGCGTCATCATTTTCTTTGAACTGTCATACAGCAATTCCTGTATGCTGTAGTGGATCCCCTGAAATTCCATCAAGGCACTCAGTAGGCTGTTTTTATCTTGGATATATGAACCAAAAGAGATCAACACCTTAACCACATAGCTGGCCCAATTATCCAATGTTTGGGGCTTGTTAGCCGTATGTCTTACCACTTGGATCAATACATTGACAAACAATTCCAACTGCTTGGCGTCTATTTTCGACTTAACATTGTATTCAAGTAGGTAATCATACAAGGCATGGATCAAAAACCTATTAGTCTTTATTTCAAGGCCATTTCTGAAATTCACTATCGCATGGGAGATGGTATTTTCCATGCCCTGCATGACTTCTTCGATGATATAGCGTCCACTTAATTGAAAAAGCTGCCCATCCTTCAGAACTTTTGGGAATTCCTTATCGCCATGGCTTGCCGGCAGTGCATCAAACCTATCATTTACAAAAGTCTGAATGTCTTTGTCTTGGTTGTTTGGAGCACCATACTTAATCCAAAAACCTATCATGCAGGCTGGAATTCTTTTAGCTTCGCTGAAATTGAAAAATTGCTTCGCATACTTTTCAAAGTTTGGGCTATACAGATTTATGCCATTCTCGGAGCTGAGCCAATCATAAAATCGAATTAGACATTTTTCAGGTTGGTCGTATTCAAAAATACTTGGACGGAGAGAATAGAGCGCAACTTCTCCCATTCCCCATGTTACATGTCCC
Source organism: Algoriphagus sp. Y33 (assembly GCF_014838715.1). Classification (NCBI taxonomy): domain Bacteria; kingdom Pseudomonadati; phylum Bacteroidota; class Cytophagia; order Cytophagales; family Cyclobacteriaceae; genus Algoriphagus; species Algoriphagus sp. Y33. The sequence continues at coordinate 1,826,931 of NZ_CP061947.1, forward strand.
AGCGCTTCGATCAATGGATAATTTCCCGCACTATCCTGGATATCCATAATGACAGGACTATTGGAAAAGAAAGCCTCTTTCTGATATGCGATCAATTCGATAGCCCAATCCAAATTCTCGGATAGCAGGTCAGCAAGTGCCGCAGGATTGCTATTTATCCAATTCATCAGCAAGTCAACCGATCCAGAACCCATTTGGCTTATCCCACAAGAAAACTCCTGGTAAGTATGGATAAATTTTTTCCAGCTCCTATCGAAGAAATCCTCAATTAACCTATCTCCAAGAACAAAATTCTTTGGCTTTTTAGACCCTTCTATGTAATAAACCGAGTTTGTAGCAAAGAACCCATTGGCAATAGCGGTATATGCAAACCATTCGGACATGGTGCCGGTGCTATTGTCAAAAATTTTCCCCAGCCAATAGTTGGCAGCAGTGTAAGACAAAGCATTTTCGGCTTTGAAAAGGATGCCGAAAAAATCAACCATCTTATTGCGCTTTATATCATCTTTAGCTACAATCTGATAGATATGGATATCTAAAAAATCGAAAATTTTGGAAATAATGTCTGGTTGGGGATGGTGGCCAGCCTCGACAAACTCCCCCAAAGAGACCATTCTGTCAAATCCGGAGATGTAGTCTGAGAAACAGGACAAATCATTGAATACGGCAGTGTAAAGTCTTGAATAATTCAGTTCCTCCTGCGGTGAATAGGATAAAATGATTTCAGTAAGTTCATTCCTGCCCAATTTTGCTCCATAATCCAGAAGGGTTTCCAATTCATCTTGTGTGAAAGCCCCATATTGAAGTGCAAACAATAACAGGCGGGTATATAAGGGAATATCATTTTCATCCTTAGCCACATCATTTGAAAACTTCCCATAATCCACCAACCGCTGGATAAACAAAGATGACAAAATCTTGTAGTCCGACTCGTAATTGGCATCAAATGGTTTCTTGCTTTCCATTTGTGCAAACTCCATCTCTTTTTGAGCCTCCCATTCACGAATCTTCTCTTTTGAGATACCTGTAAGGACAGATTTTGAAAACTTATTATTCCATTTTTTGATCAATTCACCCTTGTCAAAGTTCCATACCTGCAAATCATAGTTATGTTCTGAAACATCTATTTTCTGCTTCTTCTCGATTACCTTGAGCTGAAAATCATTTAATACTGCATCATTTGCTACAGTTTCCAATTCCGGTCTATGTCTATCAAGCAACCACTCAAAAGCATAGCCACCATAATCAGAATCAATTTTGGCAATTTTAGAAACCTTGTCTAGGTCGTTATACAGCAATGCCACAGAAAGTTGCAATGCTACATCAGGATGATCTGAAGCCTCTTTTGCTAGATACTCATACTTCTTAAATTCAGGCCAATGTGTATTTCTGGTATTGGTCAATAAGTTTGTAAGTGCTACTGCCGCATAAGGTTGCAAATAGGAGGTTTCCATTGCCTGTTCTAGCAAGGGCACCAACATCTCCAGAATGGTTTTTCCTGGCTCTAAGAAATGGTTGTCCGGATCCAAAAACAGATCCCATCTGAAATTATGGAAAAAACAATTTGGATGGGACAACACCAATGCGAATTCTTGGGGATGGCATGATTTGTTCCAAATGGAATATTCTATGATTATTCCGACAAAAAATTGTGAGCTATAATAGTTTCCATAAGGAGGCATCCTTCTCAAATCGGCAACCAAAGAAAGCTCTGCACCGGATCTGGATGGGTGGTCTGCCGTCATCATTAGCTTGTCAGGAGATTTATCCAAGAATTTACCTTCATACTCTTGGAATTTATCAATCTGACTTTGGCTAAACGGGATTTTCTCAAGCAACTCTTCTTCTACCCTGCTATACTTTGACCTACCTTTTATCAATAAAAGATCTTCAAGATGCTCTAATTCCTGAACGGTTTTTTCAATCAGTGCATAATGCTGATTATATTGTTGTTGGTACTGGTTTAATTTGGTCTCATCCAGTGCCCTGAGTTTTGCGGGAAGCTCTAGTTGATCTACGCCCAGACTTTTTAGAATTCTAGCCGGTCCAAAAAACTTATCATCGTGGACTTCGCTACCACAGTGTTTACAAAACTTTGCATGGGGAGTCAACTGTACACACCAGGTACAGCGTACTTCTTTTCTAACCACTCCACCACATGATATACAAGCATCACCTGCCTGCCAATCATGTGGTTGTTTGCATTGACACTGCTCGCAATAAATTGCTAATGCCATTTTATCTTGATTTCCTTATTTTAGCCCACATATTCTCTTTTTCCTGAGCAGTGAGTGACTTGATCATGTTGACAATACTGTTTTTGGATTCTCCTTCCCGCTTGAGCAATAAGGCTATTTCATAATCTGAAGAGGTCACAAATTCAGAACCACATGAACGGCAGAATTTTCCGGGGCCTGTAGAAAGACACCAATGACAGTTGAGTACCGGTTCAGCTTGATTGCCACAAGAAAGACATAAGTCACCTGTCTTATAATCCTTTGGCTGGCGCGTTCCACAATGCACACATTTTACCACATCCGAACTTTCGACAATAATGGGAGTGGAGGCTTCCTGAGAGGAAGGGATTGAATGATGGGGTGTCTGAACATTGAGAGATCTTCCCAAAGCCCATTCCATCACTTTTTGACAGACTTCAATATCCAAAGAAAGAATTTCACTCAAAGTGCCTGCATCGCTGACAATCTCAAAATCTTCCCTGCTGTAGATACCAACTTCTTCCAATTTCTCCAACTGTTCTTCGCTCAATCCCTTTGCCTTAAGAATATTGGCGACCAGTTTATTGATTTTTTTCTCTTCCATGGTCTTCTAAGTATTTGATTCAAACAAAACTACCGACAGTATATTGTTAACTTTTAACCGATGGCCGTGAATTGTGGATATACCGGAATACCGTGATAAACTCAGTAGAGGGAAGTCATTGTGACTTTCCCAAACAGAAAAGAAATAGGAGGTAAACGGCCATTATTGCTGCAGGAAGCAGGGCAATCCAATAGCCTGAAGCAGGATAATTTTGTTTGAAAAACAGATACGCTAAACAGGCCGCAATCGCTCCTGATACGGGTATTAAGTAGATTCCTGAATTAACAACCCACTCCTGCCAGCTCTTCATTGCAACAGTATTGGCGCTGGCAATAAAAATATACATCAACCAAGCATAAGTAGCCATCAAAACAGCTGCGATCATCGCCAGAATTGTGTGCCCAAAAGTCATTTGATTTTAGTAAAGGTCTAACCTAACTTCTTCTATATGGCTAGGAAAGGTCAAATTTAAGTGAGAAGAGCTAAGTGTATATACCTGCTGACCATGAATTCAGGATATACCGGAATCCAGTGAACTTATGGCATTATTTGCTGGGCATCTTTGTGAAGTAAAATAAAAAAATATATAAGATGCAATACAGCGATTTATTAAACTTACCTATTTTATCTCTTGACACGGTTTTCAAAAAACTGATGGAGAGCGTAAGTGAAGGTTCCAAAGAACGTTTAGAGTTGCCTCTGATTACCATTTACAATCATGCAGGCAATAGTTTCTCCGGTCATTTGGTACAATATAATGCAAGTGAAGGTCTGCTTATTTTGGCTGAAATTGCAGATGCGGAAGTAAGCTTGCAATACATCAGCACTTCAGGAATCCAAAACCTTCAGGTTCATGGATCTTCCAGATATCTGTGGACTCTTTCGGACGGAAACGTGGCTTCCTTTCTGGAAGAAAATCAGGCGCCAAGCAATCTGGAGCTGAAGGCTCTGGTGCAGAAAAAGGCCGAACTTATATCCCAAGAAGTCAAAAGCTCTATTCAACTAATTCTAGATCACGATCAAGAACATAGTGCATTGACCAGATACCAATTCAAGATGATCATAGAGCTCCTGTCTGATACTATTGTGGAAGTATGCAAAGACCCGATGGGCTTGGAGGCACTTTCTGAAAGTGTAAGCTCGATTCAACTTGGTATTGCCAAAGAATCAGAAAGTGTAGTGTTAGAAGGGGAGAAGCTATCGGTTTTAATTCCATTCAAAAATCCCAACAAACCGGACATCAATCTAAATAAATTGCAAACTAAAATCGAATCCTTATTATGAAAACAATCAAAATGATTGCCTGTCTCATTTTTGTATTGGCGGCACAATCTACTTGGGCGCAGCAAGAAATCAACATGAAAATCATGTTGCACTTACAGGATGAAAAAGGCAACAATAAACTGGAATATGAGCTGAACCATTTCAACTACTATTTCACAACTTCAGCCGCCACGCCCGACAGTATCAAAGCTGAAAATGAGGTGATCATTTCTGCGAGTCTTTTCAGTTTAGCTGATGACAGATTTCTTGCTTGGGTAGCGCAAAGTCCCGCTATTCTAGATGGGGAGATTACCGTAACGGATTTGGAAAAAAGATCAGTCATCAAAAAGCTAGCTTTCAAAAAAGCGCAAATTCAAAACATCGATGAAAGCTATATGAAAGGAGTAAACTATCGCAACAGCACCAATTTTGTGTTTAAGGTAAGAGGACTTTCCATTGATAAGCAGGTATTGATAGAATAATCAATCCAAAAACAGTATGAAAAGTTGAAGAAAAAAGAGCACTCTCAAATAATGCTCTTTTTTTATGCAATTATAAGGTGAACTAAAAAGAGGATTTATCCTTCATTTTGTGCTTTGCCATACATACTTACGGTAGCAGGGAGGCTTTCTATCAGATAAGAGGGGGACTGTCATCATTTCGGGTAATCATATTAATTAATTTTGGAAGCAAGATATATCCAGCTGGTGGTATCAGAGGTCACGAGTTTTTCACCAATAATATCAAATCCAATTTTGGATAAATAGTAATGGTATGGATGGCAAAAGCTGAATTCACTGCCGTAAAGCTTGGAGTGTTTTTCTTCTTTGATATTGAATCCCGGTTCGATAGGCTCGTAAAGTATAAATACCGTGTTTTTCAAGACAGATAATTCCTTTAGAAGAAATAGCAATTCTTGTTCCGTCAAATACTCCAGCACGCCTCCAAATGTCAGGTAGATTTTATTTGGACCTTTTATGGAATCTAGGTCTTTTGACAAATCACCTGACTGAAATCTTAGGTTCTTGTTAGCGGCGTATGTAATCTTATTTATCTCAATTTGAGCGGTATTGATGTCCACTCCCAGAAAACTTTTAATCTCCTTGAATGTCTCTGATATTCTGTTGACAATAAGTCCTTCACCGCAGCCTAATTCGATGAATTCTTCATAGGCATTTTTCTTAGTTTGGCTGGAAATAGTAGTGTAAAGAGGCTCTTTTAATTGTTCAAACATACCTCGAAGACGATTTGAGGTGAAATCGTAGTAGCCTTGATTGTCATTTGAGGTCCAAATTTTTTTATGAAGCTCAGCTAATTCATCAAGGAGTTTTTTGTCCTTTAATTCAATGAAAATTGATGTGAGGGCAGCACGTTCAAACTTGTTTTTGGGTATTTTCCCATTCATCAATTCCTCTTTTATCTCCGGTGAGGCGAGTAAGGCTGCTTTTCCAATTGAATTTTTGAGGAATTTTTTAACCGGGTTTGTGGGAATATAAAAAGGAAATTCCCAAGTTGACTTTTCATCTGGATTCATAATTTTTTTATAAAAAATGCATTGTTCTTAAAACTATACATTGAGTGTTTAGCTTTTTTTTAGATATATAATGCATTAAAGTTACTATGAATATGATGATTTGCAATTATAGGAAAGACCGTCAATGGTAATGGGAGAGCTCGGTTCAAATTGTAATTAGACGGCGGGAGTTTTTCCTAAATACCACTAACGGCCTACTCTGACAGACTTAATGCGCTGTGAAGGATTAGATTTTCTCAGTTACAGAACCACATTTCATCATTTTATCCCCGAAATATGGGTTTTTGATTTCTTCCGACAGGCTGATCCAATTTGCTCCTTTATTGTCATTTGCCATCGGGCAATGTTGCAGAAATAAATTTCCCGTTGCAAGCTCACTGTTTTTGGCCAATGTTATCATTTGATCTGAAAGACTGATAAATGATTCTCTCTGAATCTTAGGATCAATACTTTCTGCAATTTTCTGTACGTCTTCCCTGATCGAATTGTACTTTGCTTCAGTCAGAAGAGTCTCCAGTTTTTTCGCCTCAACACTTACTTTTTCACCATCAGTTTGTACCAAGGCATCTTTCAATGCCAAGTATGCATTGAAGATCCGGGTGGTTGATTCCTCTTTGAATGTGATTGTTGAGGTTGTTGCGGCGATTTTCTCGTCTGGTTTAGCTTCGTGTATTTCATGAGTTTCCGAATCATTCATTTGTGAGTGATTTTCATCGGATTTACCTGAACAGGCAACAGAAAGGGCTATCAACAGAGAAAAGGCAACAGATGTTCTTAGGTTTTTCATAGTGAAATGTGTTTATTTTTTTGGTTTTTTATTTTTCGGTCTAGTCATAAAGAATAAGGTAAAGCCTGAACCTACGGCTGCCAATCCTGCCAGGGAAAATATTCGTAGCAAAAGGTTGTTGAAATTGTCCCTGCCGGCATAATCCATAGTGTGAAACATCCAGAGAAAGTCAAACCAACGCCAAGATCTGTGTCTGACTTTGGTGAACTGTCCACTCCTGGCATCTACATAAGCCACAAGATTTTCAGGATGATCAAAATGTACAGCCCAAGCCGGTAGGCTAGTTCCACGGTATTCATGGTGTGCCCCTGTCTTGGTTAAGTATTCCATTTTCTTAATTTGGAGATCGTCTTTGATATAGATCCGGGATATTTCTCTTGCTTCTGCCTCTGAAATTCCGGGATGGAGTTCTCCTGTTTGAGCGTCAAATAATTTGCTTTGATTTACCCAATAGTAAGGTTTGTGGTTGACAAACCTAAGCTCAAGGGTTGATATCATGAGGGTAGTGTCCAGTCTGTTTATATCGATTAGTTCAGTTGCATTTTCATGCATCATATGTTCCGTCCGGAAATGATCCCCGTGGATTTCATCAATATCTGTCCAGCTAAAATAGAGTCCGGAAATGGTCCAGAAGAGGAATTGAATTCCAATAAACACTCCCAAAAATCTATGGATCCTGCGTGTGTAATATTGATTGTTTTTGCGCATCTGTACTTGATTGTTAAGTCTATAAATTTCAAGGAATTGTTTTGGTGACCTCGCCGCATGTAAGCATAGCCTCACCAAAGTAGGGGTTAACTACTTTTTTCTCCAAACTCAACCAATCTGCACCTCTGTTGCTGTCTGCCATGGGACAATGCTGGACATAGATTTTGGTGGATAATGGCTTAAAGTTCTCTGCTAATCCAAGCATCTCATCGGATAGGGAACCAAATGATTTTCGGATTTCTTCTAATTTTTTTTGGGAATTGATCTGAGCGAGCGCTGCTTTGATTTTTTTGCTGTATTTCATCCATTCATTGTGTGCATCACCTTTGAACTCAGCCATATTCACTTTTTCCAAGGAAACCAACATTTCATTTGCGTTAGATCTTGATCGGGTTAGGTCATCTTTGGTCAGGGCATTTTTCAGTTTGAAATAAGTATCAAAAACGGGTTTCAGCTCATCCTTGGCTTTGGCAGAAATCTCTGTATGACCGGCAGAAACCTTGGTGGTTGTTTTTCTTTCAGTGATCTCGCCATGATTATGACCGGTCATCGCAGCCCCACCTTCGGGAGACATCATGCTCGGTTTTCCTGCCAGTTGGGCAGCCGCATCGATACTAAAGGTGCCATTTACGGCAATTTCTTCACCTGGCTCCAATCCTGAGGTAATGAGGTATTCCGTGCCCAATGATGCACCTAGGGTAACTTCCCGAAGTTGAAAAGTCACGGATTGATCAGTTGCGTTTTTCACATACACCACCGAACGGGTTCCCGTCCACATCACAGCCGTTTTTGGTACCACAATGCTATTGTCTTCGCCGGACTGGACTTTGCCGTTCACTTGTCCTGAGACAAACATTTCGGGTTTGAATTTCAAATCAGTGTTGCTTAGCTCCAACCGTGCTTTCACTACTCTGGTCTGAGAATTGATGACGGGATCTATGTAGCTTAGCTTGCCCGTGAGTGTCTCTCCGGGAAATGATTGTACCGTGAATTGTATGTTATCACCTTTTTTGATCCATTGGAGCTCGGATTCATAGATGTCAAAGAGCACCCAAACTTTGCTGAGGTCAGCGATTTGATAGATTGCTTGACCGCGGTTTACATAATCACCCAAACTAACCATTTTTGCGGTGACATATCCGGAGACATTGGCTAGAATAGGGAGTTGCTCAGTCACTTTTCCGGTTGCCAAAATCTGCTCGATCTGCACATCTGTAAGTTTCCAGTTTTTGAGTTTTTCTTTGGCTGCATTGAAAAGTGCCGGTTGGTGGTTTTTTATTTTCTCTGCTTGGAAAAGTTCCTCTTGGGCAGTCGCTAATTCCGGTGAATAAATTTGTCCCAGCATCTGGCCTTTCTTGACGTATTCTCCTGTGAAGTTGATTTTAAGGTCTTCAATCCTTCCGGGAATATGTGCCGACTGGGTATAATTCTGCCGCTCATCTGCTTGGATTTTACCATTCAGCCGGATGGATTTTCCGGCACTGGCATTTCCGACGACCATTGATTGTACTCCTGCCAACTGCATGGCAGTAGGAGACATGGTCACGGCCATAGGATCAGCTTCTGTATTATCGTTTTCCAGTGGAATAAGATCCATCCCGCAGATAGGACAGTCACCCGGCTCGTTTCGGCGAATCTGGGGGTGCATGGAACAGGTGTAGGTGAGAGGAATTCCGGCAATAGATTCTATATGCTCATGTTTATCGACTTCTGTTTTTGGCTCGGAAGTAGGCTTAATCAGCCAACCGATGGCCAGTCCTACCACCAATGGTATGGCTATCAGGACAAATTTATTGCTGAGTACAGTTTTCATGTGTTTATAATTTACTTTTTATTGTCAGTAAGTTTTGGCGGTTATGTAATTGATTTGCGCCAAGGATGTTTTATAAGCTACCAAAGCTTTGAGTTTCATTTTTTTGAATTCTAGCAATTGCTGCTGCACACTCAAAACCTCTTCAAAATCCTTCCCTGAGTTGCTATAGGAATTGTAAAGAAGGTCTAGGTTTTGCTGAGTAGTCACGATTTGTCGCTCATATAGTGAGATCAGATCATCCTGGATTTTCATATCGGAAGAATAGCGGTGATAGGAGCCATAGAGCTTATTGTTTAACTCCTCCTTTTCCAGTTTATAGGACTCCTGCATCAGCTCAGCCTCTTTTTGAGCTCCTTTGTATTTTCCACGGAAAATGGGCAGGCTCATCGTGACCATGGGCATCAATACATTTTTGCCGTTATCAGGTATGACCATATCGGTTCTTTCTCCTACCAGCACATAATCCACACCAGCGCCTAGTTTGGGCATGCCTTGCTTTTGAGCTACCCGCTTGCTGGCTTCACTGGATTGAATTTTTAGATCCATGCTCTCCAAAAGAGGGTTGGACTGAATAGAATCCGGTGAAATTACCCGCTCTTCAGCTATGATTTCTAACTTTTCCGAGATCTCAACAGGGGAATCATGAGGTCGTGAAAGCAGGGAGTTGAGCCATGAATTACTTCCGTCTATTTTAAGCTGCAGCACCTCAAGATTCGTCTTGGCTGCCTGAATCATTATGTCCGCGCGAAGGGCATCAGTGAGAGATCCCTTTCCATTTTCAAATTTCGAAGTGGCAAGGGAAAAGTAGGTTTCCAGGATGCGGAGGTTTTCCTCCTCAATAGCAATTAACTCATGGGTCTCCAGCAGAGGATAATATACAGCAGCCAGCTGGTTGTAAAGTTGGTTTTTTGCATCAAGGAATTCCTGATATTTTACTTCGGCCTGTAAGGAAGCTACGTCTTCTTGTGCTTGTAAAGTACCAAACCAAGGAAACATTTGGGTCAGTGAAAAACGGGCTTTTTGTGGCCCTACACGGGTTTCCACAGGAGAAATAAAATATCCAAAAGATAAGCTTGGGTCTTGCAGTGAGCCTACTTGGGGGATTTTTTCCAATGCTGCTTCAAAAGCCTTGTATTTGGCTTTTAGTCCCGGATTGTTTTCTGCGCCTAGTTGGAAATAGTCGGCTAAGCTTTGCGAAGCTGCTGAATAACTAACTCCCAGAAGCAAAAGAAGGGAAAGTGTGATGATTTTCATTTTCAGCTTTTTTTAAGTTTTCGTTCTTCCCTGACGGAGTACAGTACGGGAACAATAAAGTAAGTGATAGCCGCTACGATCATTCCTCCGAAAGCAGGAATGGCCATAGGAATCATGATGTCAGAACCTCTACCTGTAGAAGTCAAAATTGGCAGTAAAGCAATAATTGTGGTGGCTGAAGTCATAATAGCCGGCTTGATTCTTCGCTGACCGGCTTCTACTATCGCCATTCGGATACCTCTGAAATTGTCAGTCTTGTTTTTGGCAAAACTCTGGTCCAAATAGGTAGCCATCAACACACCATCATCTGTGGCAATACCAAACAAAGCGATAAAACCCACCCAAACTGCAACACTTAGGTTGATGGTTTGGATTTGAAAGAGGTTGCGGAAATTCGTATCAAAGAAGCTGAAGTCTCCAAACCATGATTGACCATACAACCAAAGCACTATAAAGCCTCCGCTAAATGCCATGGCGATTCCGGTGAAAACCATCAATGAAGTAGTCACTGAGCGGAACTGAAAATATAAAATCAAGAATATGATCAGAAGAACCACCGGAACAATAATGCTGAGTCTTTTCTCTGCACGTACCTGATTTTCGTAGCTTCCTGAGAATTTATAACTCACACCTTGTGGCACTTCCAACTCTCCGGAATCAATCCTACTTTGAATGAGTTCTCTGGCGTCTTCCACTACAGTTACTTCTGAGAAACCATCTTTTTTGTCAAAGAGAACATATCCTACCAAGAAGGTGTCCTCACTTTTTATTGCCTGAGGACCACGCAGGTATTCAAATTTCACGAGCTGACTAAGAGGAACCTGTGCTCCGGTAGGAGTGGGAACCAGAATTTTGCCCAGCGATTCGGGATCGTCCCGGAGTTCTCTGGGATAGCGTACACGTACGGGAAACCGTTGTCTGCCTTCTACCGTGTTGGTGATATTCATTCCGCCAATGGCTGTTTCTATTACCTGCTGGACCGATTCTATGCTCAAACCATACCGGGCGATTAACTCACGGTCAATATTTAGTTGCAAATAGGGTTTGCCTACAATCCGGTCTGCAAAAACTGCTTCCTGCTTGACCGAGGGCACTTCTTTGAGAATATTTTCCACCTGTATACCAAAGTCTTCGATAGTCTGAAGGTCTGGACCATAGACTTTAATCCCCATTGGCGCACGCATACCGGTTTGGAGCATGACCAGACGGGTTTCAATCGGCTGCAGTTTAGGCGCGGAAGTGATGCCCGGGATTTTGGTTACGGCTATGATTTCGTTCCATATATCATCCGGAGAATGAATGTTTTCCCTCCAGTTTCTAAAGTAGAGTCCGTCTTCATCCGCGATTAGTCCAGTTGTAGGTGTAGCTTTTTCTATAGCTTCCTGATTGCTAAGTGTATCCCCGCTAGTAAAAATAAAACGACCTTCTTTGTCCGTTTTGAAGCGCTGTCGATGGCCTTTTTTATTTAGTTGATACTCCGGTTTATAGTTGATTATGTTTTCGTACATGGAAATGGGAGCTGGATCCAGAGCCGATTCTGCCCGTCCTAATTTTCCTACTGTAAGCTCCACTTCCGGAATACTTGTTAGCAGCATGTCCAACTGACCTATTACTTTTCTGTTAAAAGCAATACCGGAATGGGGCATGGCTGTTGGCATTAGCAGAAAGCTCCCTTCATCCAAGGAGGGCATAAATTCCTTCTGCATGCCGGGAAAAGTATGATCCAGTTTTGACCAGGACTCGCCTGATTCGATATTCCATCCGACCATATGAGTGACTGCGGGGATAAAGGCAAAAGTCTTAGTAAAGCCCATCCATATGGTTCCCCCAAGTAAGATCAGAATTGCTGGAATAGTAAGGAAAGCGGCTTTGTGATCCAGGCACCAGATCAGTATGCGTTTGTAGAAGATTTCGAGAGCACTGAATGCCCCAAGTATTATACTTACCAAAATTCCCACAAAAACCACATTTGCCAGTAAGGATTTGCCCGGGCCTAACGGTAACCAGTAGCTTGCCAGCAGCCATATCACTCCGGCTATTACTAAGATGATTTCTAGACGATTATAGACAGGCCGTATTCGTGTTGGTAGCTCAATAGGCTTAGTTTCTACTATGTATTTGAAAAGTGCAATACCTGCAAACGCCAGAAGCATAATCCCTGACCGGGAATACCCATAAATCAAGGCAAGAATACCTAAAATTGCCACTAGTGAATTACCGACTAGTTTACTTCTGTTATTTTTTAGTTTAAAGCCAAAGAGCACATGCGCAAGCATAGGTAAAATCAATAGAGAGACTATCAGCGCTGCGATCAATGCAAAAGTCTTCGTGTAAGCTAAAGGACCAAAAAGTTTTCCTTCAGCAGCTTCCATAGTGAACACAGGCACAAAACTTACAATAGTGGTAGAGACTGCCGTAAGAATGGCGGTGGCTACTTCTGATGAACCTTTATAGATTGTAGTAATTAATTTCTGCTCCGGAGGTGCTTCATCTATATGTTTTAGGATGTTTTCGGTAAGAATAATTCCTAAATCCACCATGGTTCCAATCGCAATTGCTATACCTGACAGCGCAACGATGTTTGCATCTACTCCAACATACCGCATGGCTATAAACACCATCACTATTGAAATAGGCAATAAACTCGATATCAGGATAGAAGCTCTGAGATTGTAAACCATCACTATCACTACCAGAATAGAAATAAGGATTTCTAATGAAAGAGCTTCTTCCAGGGTTCCCAATGTTTCTTGGATCAGTGTAGACCGGTCGTAAAACGGAACTATTGTGAGTTGGCTTACTCTTCCATCATCCAGTGTTTTACGTGGTAGACCCGGAGCAATTTCTTTGATCTTTTCTTTCAGATTATTAATCACCTGAAGCGGATTGGAGCCGTATCGCGCCACGACAACACCTCCAACTACCTCTGCGCCGTCTTTATCCAACAGCCCTCTTCGATTTGCAGGGCCAAGACTTACTACTGCAATATCTTTGATTCTGATGGGAACATTATCTTTGACATCTACCACAGCCAGCTCCAGATCTTCCACGTTTTTGATATAGCCCAAGCCCCTTACGAGGTATTCAGCTTGGTTGATCTCCACGGTCTTGGCACCCACATCACGATTACTCTGTTTGACGGCCAGCATCACTTTGTCCAAAGGGATGTTGTAGGCTTTTAAGGCATCCGGATTCACATCAACTTGATATTCCTGCACAAAACCACCTATGGAAGCCACCTCGGAAACTCCTTCTACGGCATTGAGCCCATATTTCACAAAAAAATCCTGAACAGATCGAATCTCATGCAAATCCCAGCCCCCCGTTGGATTTCCTTCGGCATCTCTTCCTTCCAATGTGTACCAGTATACTTGGCCTAATGCAGTGGCATCAGGTCCCAGTGCGGGTTGTACTGCTTCCGGAAGCAATCCTGAGGGTAATGAATTGAGTTTTTCAAGGATTCTAGACCTAGACCAGTAAAATTCAGTGTCTTCATCGAAAATAATATAGATACTGGAAAAGCCGAAAATAGAGGAGCTACGAATTGATTTCACTCCGGGGAGCCCAAGCAAATAGGTAGTTAGGGGATATGAAATTTGATCTTCAATATCTTGTGGGGATCGGCCTGGCCATTTCGTGAAGACTATCTGTTGGTTCTCACCAATATCGGGAATAGCATCCACGGGAACTGGATCAGAAGGCAGGGCGCCGACTTTCCATCCAAAAGGAGCTGTTGCAATTCCTCCGGCAATCAAAACGATCAGCAGAAGAAAAGTAACAAGTTTATTTTCTAGAAAATACTTGATAATCGAGTTAAGCATGATTTCATCCTGGTATAAGGAAATAAAATAGAATGAGCTATGGATTTATTCCATTAGCTAAAAAGAGGTCATATGACCTATTACCAGGAAGAATTAAATCAAGAAGGATTGAAACAGAACACTAAAGTCCTTTTCAATCGTGGGGGGGATTAGGTAGGGTTGTGGTTGCCTGTCATCGGAAGTTACGGCAATTTTGAAGATAAACGATTGCGTAAATGCCGCTATAAAAACTAGTTGGGCAGCATCGGTATTTACGACTTTGAGATTTTGATCCTTATCGTTTTGAATCAGCTCGTATTGATTCTGACAGCAGTCAATTGGATCCAAGCTTTGTTTTGAGTCGGAAGATTCCTCTTTGTGTGGGTTGCCCATCCCACAATCCAAGTGCTTAATTGCAATTCCAAATTCCGCCATCATTTCTGAACCCATACATAGATGGGTGCTCTTGGCCATTCCGATGTTTGAGAACATCAGCAGAAGTGCCAGGGCTATGGAAATTTGCTTTTTCAACAGGTTAAAATTACGGATTAATGTTCAGTGGGTTTGATTTTTTCAACTAGTTAATGAATCTGATAAGACAGGATCGTTTGTAATTTATTGATAATTAATTAGCTATCAAATATATAGTGAGTTCAATTACCTGAATCTGTCTCAAAGTACAAATGATAATGCTTGCTACAACCGGGGTTGAAAGCGGCGGTGCATTTTGGACAGGTGTTTCCGCTTTCCTGATATTCCGAGATTGTCAGTTCTGTACCGCATATTCCGCAGAGAATCGCTTGGGTGTTAAACTCTGCTTTAGGCCAAACTTCCGGCTTGTGGTCAGCTTCTTCTTCATGACATGAAAAGCAGGGATAGTACTTCCCGCAGCACTTGAATTTGATGGCAATGATATCCAGATCCGAATGCCAGTGCTGACATCGGGTCTGGTTATCGACTGTTTTACCATAGATATTTATTCCTTTTATTTCTGATCTTACAATTGGAAGCAAAGTAGTTTGTTGGGCTAGCATCTGGCTGGAAATAAGTATCAGAAGGGAAAGTAATAAGTTTTTCATTTGCGCTTTTTGAGACTGTTTTATCATTTTGGAACCTGAAGGTAATTAACCTTTGGGGTTTCTAAAACCCCGAAGGTTTCACGGACTATTAGAATGTTATCGCATATTTCATATGATTATAATTGTTTTTCAATGGTCATATGGAATCTCGCATATTGGATAATCATCCCAGTGTGTGTCGCTCTCGACATGCTCGATTTCATCTATTTATATTTTGTTTTAAGAGGTCAGATAGCCTGTCCCGATTTTTCTTCGGGAGAATCTCGCCAGGTGAATAATCATACCTCTGTGTGTCGTCTTCGACATGCTCGATTTCATATAGCTACAAATGCCGTAAGAAAGCATCAGGATTATTGAGGAAGTTTTTCAAAATCGTAAAATGCTCTGTTTCCTGATAATTAACTTTCTGAATTTTATCTCCAAACTGGAATATGGTCGCATTGGGGAGAGTCATTAAAATAGGAGAGTGGGTAGCAATGATAAACTGGCAACCATGATTTTCAGCCAGGTTTTTAATTAGGGAGAATAGTGCCAGTTGCCGCTGGGGTGAAAGGGCAGCCTCAGGTTCGTCAATCAGGTAAATTCCTTCTGCTTGCAATCTGCCTTCCAGGACTTTTAGAAAACCCTCTCCGTGGGAAACTTCTGTAAGATTTCCATATTTACGTAGAAGGGCTTCTTTTTGCCCTTGCACAGCTCCGACTGCTAATTTTAATCCAGATCCGCTCAATCTTTTTTCGAAATCAACGATGTCTCCTTTCAGTTCATCGTCTAGGTTCCTAAGGCGTTTCACAAAGCCAAAGTAATCTTCAGCTCTGAAGAAAAAGCCACGATATGCTTTATTATTCCATCGGGTAACTATACTTTCTCCATAGGATTTGACTCCATCAAGTGTGTCGTCTTGCTCCAAATCAGTGCTGCCAATGGCAGGTAAATTCAACTTGATAGCCAGCGTTTTTAGAAGCGTTGACTTTCCCGATCCATTTTCTCCAACGAAAACCGTCACTGGATTCTCGAACGTCATAGATCCCATTTCAGTCAATGATTTAATAGAAAATGGAAACTGAGGGCTTCTGCTTGTGGGAAGATGGATCTGATGGAGGAAGTACATGGGGATTTAGAGGTTAGAATTGGATAAAAGCTCGGGATTGCAAATCCCGAGCAGCAGATAGCAGAATGCATGCGTTGTTTAACCTTCGAGGTTTTCAAAACCTCGAAGGTTTTAATTCTCACAATTAATTTACTCCGGTTTTGCGATAAATCCCGCTTTTAAGACAGTTTTGAACACTTCGTCGGAAGTGATATCCTCAGACTCCACAGATAGGATTCTGTCCTCACTCTGCAAGTCCACAGACCATGAATTGATCTTGGGTTCGGCATTTAAAATAGGAGTGACCTTTGCAAGGCAATTGCCGCAGTTGATGTTTGTTTTGAATTTTTGAGTTTTCATTTGTATTGAATTTAAAAGGATCAAAAGATTAAGGGTTTAGAAAAAGGTTAAGGACTAAATCGGGAGGTGGATCTTATTTCTCGCTGCTTGATACTAACTACTTATTACAGGTTATTACAGGCTACTCTCTATAAAATCCTCCTTGCCCCCTTTTCATGGATTTATATTTCCATACCAAGTTATCAATCTAAGGGAGAGTTCCGCAGGTCTTATTACTAGACTCTCGTCTATTGACTCGTGGATTTTGTTTCTTGTTTTTAACTCTTAATGTTAATGATTCCAGTAAAGTAAGAGATTGCTTCTTCGCTCGTACCTCGCTTATCGCAATGACGTACCTTGACATTCCCATCTTGGCTCTTGATTCTATACTCTTGCTTCTTTGACTCATGTATCTTGCTACTTGATACTAGCTACTAAATACGTTTACTCTTTAACCTAAGGCTATTCAATACTACCGACACAGAACTGAAGGCCATTGCGGCACCCGCAATCATAGGATCGAGCAAGAATCCATTGATAGGATATAAAACCCCGGCGGCAATAGGGATGCCGATCACATTGTAAATAAATGCCCAGAAGAGATTCTCCTTAATACCTCGGACGGTCTGCCCTGACAGATTCAATGCTTTGGGAATGACTTCAAGATCGGAGGAAATGATGGTCATTTTTGCCACATCCATCGCAATATCCGAACCGTGTCCCATCGCAATACTGATGTCTGCCTGTGCCAATGCTTCTGAATCATTGATACCATCACCGACCATGGCTACAATTTTGCCTTTTGCTTGAAGTGCTTTGACGAACTCAGATTTATCTGAAGGCATCACATCAGCTTTGAAGTCAGTCAAACCCACTTGCTTGG
This sequence comes from Algoriphagus sp. Y33, assembly GCF_014838715.1. NCBI lineage: Bacteria > Pseudomonadati > Bacteroidota > Cytophagia > Cytophagales > Cyclobacteriaceae > Algoriphagus > Algoriphagus sp. Y33. The sequence goes on from NZ_CP061947.1 coordinate 1,844,298, forward strand.
CAACAGAAGCTGCAGTCTGTTGATTGTCTCCGGTGAGCATATACACATCAATGCCTTTTGCTTTTAGTTTTTGAATGGCTGATTTGGAGCTGGGTTTGATCTCATCGGAAATGGCAATTACAGAAAGCACTGATTGCTCATTGGCAAAGAAGACTACAGTTCTGGCTTCATTACTCCAAGTTTTTGCCAGTTCATTTAATTCGGAATTAATTGAAATGTCATTCAGTTGGATCAATTTGGTGTTCCCCACATAGAACTTTTGATGGGAGGAATTTTTGGCTTCTACTCCTTGTCCTGTCAAACTTTGAAAATCTGAAACAGACTCTGCCGTGAAACCATCTTCTCGTAACTTTTTGCCTACTGCATCTGCCAGAGGATGCTCAGATTTTGACTCTATAGCAAGTAGGATAGGGGCATACCGGTCTTTCAGCTCTTCGCTTTCCCAAGAAATATCTGAAACGGTAGGTTTTCCGGCGGTAATGGTTCCGGTTTTATCCAGAATAATTGCACTGACCTTGTGGGCTATTTCCAGACTTTCAGCGTCTTTTATAAGGATGTTGTTCTCGGCACCCTTACCGATTCCTACCATGATGGCAGTAGGCGTGGCCAATCCCAATGCACAGGGACAGGCAATCACCAGCACGGCAACAGCGTTCAAAACAGCATGCGAAAGCGCGTCCTCTCCTCCGATAAGCATCCAAATGATAAAGGTCAGAATCGAAATCCCAATGACTACAGGGACAAAGATCGAGGCGATTTTGTCCACCAATTTCTGGACAGGAGCCTTGCTACCCTGTGCTTCCTGCACCCGCTTAATGATCTGGGATAGGAGAGTGTCACTTCCGACTTTCTCGGCTGTGAAATGGAAGCTACCCTTTTGATTGATGGTTCCTGCAAAAACTTTATCGCCCTCAGCCTTCTCCAAGGCAATGGGTTCGCCGGTGATCATGCTTTCATCGACAAATGAATTTCCGGAAATCACTTTTCCATCCACAGGGATTTTCTCTCCCGGGCGCACGACTATTTCATCCCCTCTTTGAACAGCGGAAATGGGGATTTCCTGTTCTTTACCATTTACAATGGTTTTCAGGGTTTTTGGCTGAAGTCCCATTAAGTTTTTAAGCGCAGTGGAAGTTCTCGACTTTGCTTTTTCCTCCAGCAATTTTCCGAAAAGGATAAAGGTGATGATCACAGTGGCAGCTTCATAGTAGACATGCGGCTCAAAACCACGGCTGATCCAGAATTCCGGAAACAGGGTGTTGAACAGACTAAATGCAAAAGCTATCCCTGTGCTGAGCGCAACCAGTGTGTCCATGTTGACACTTTTATTAGTGGCCTGTTTCCAGGCACTGATAAAAAAACGTTTTCCAAAAACTGTCATCACGGGAATAGTCAAGACAAGGGAAATCCAGATCCCTGCATGCCAATGCATATAAAACATCCCGATGATGAAAATTGGAAGGGTTAGAATCGCCGCACCAATTGTATGTTTCTTTAACTTTTGGCAATGTTCAGCCTGGTTTGCAGAGACAGTTTCATCTGCATTTTCTGTTTCTGTGATCAGTCCATATCCTATTGCTGAAAGCGCTTCGTTCAGACCTTCAGGATTTATTTCATCCGAATATTCTACCAGCACGGTGCTTGAAGCGAAGTTTACCTGGGCAGACTTCACCCCATCTGTATGTGCCAGAATTGTTTCTACACTGGATGCACAGGCTGCACAGGTCATGCCGGTGACTGGGAATGTTTCCTTGTGTAATGTTGGAGTGGATTCTTCCATGAGTTCTTGTCTTTAGTTGACATTACAAACTTAGGAATACGGAAGGAGGGAAATGTTATGGAATTTTGTGTAAAAGTTGTGAGATTTTGTGTTTTAACCATAGTGGGCGCAGAGGACGCAAGAATGTTGTTGTCCTGCTTCTCCAGAAGCTGGACTTTGAGTTTTGTTCCATCGGAACGAATGGTGGTTTTATATTTTACCAGCCGTTCCTACGGAACGAAAAAGGCATCTCAATAATTTGTTAGCTACAGATGAGACTTTCCTACAGAACGATTTGAGTTTTGGAAATAAAGTAGCGTATGTGCCTGAAGGCTTGTACCAGAGTTTAGCAAACGGAATTATAAATTCCGGAAACCGAGAGGGGATCAAAACGCAGAGATGGATGGTCTTGATAACCAATCTGATATTAAGTGTGATCCACAAGTGGATTAAAGAAGCTGAACAGTTTGCCACTTTGGTGTCCATGGCCTGTGCCAACCGGATATCTTACGTCTGTTTCCGGATCATACTAAAAACCAATTGTCTGGCAGCAAAGAACGAAATCTGGAAATTGGCTCCAAAAGGAGGGAAAGAGTAATTAAAATGATATAATTGCAATTATTTTTCTATATTATGCGTTATAATTGCAAAATATAGAAAAATAATGATTCATTATCTTAAAATAACCAATTTCGGCCCGATCAAAGATGAAGTAGTATTGGATTTTGAAGTAGGGGAGGTAGGGGAGTCTGAAGCTTATGAAGTTGAAATGCCAGACGGTCGCAGGCTTCTTAAACTTGGCTATATTTATGGCGCCAATGCTTCTGGAAAAACAACCGTTTTGAAGGCATTTGATTTTCTGAGAAAACTACTGCTGAAACCGAAATCTGATAAAGCCTTTGAACTGGATTTTGACCCCTTTTTTTTCCGGGATTCTCCCTATACTATTCCTTCAGATTTTGAGCTCTCATTTTATGTACAAGACGTGCGATACATCTATAATCTGAAGTTCAACAAACAGGGAGTTCTACATGAAAGGATTGTCTATTACCAGACGGCAAAACCGACCGAATTATTTACGAGAATCACAGATCCTGAAAAGCGGCTTGCAAAAATTGATTTTGGCAGTCGAATAAGGGTGCCAGCGCGTGAAAGAGATCTGCTGGAAGCAAACACACTCCACAACAATACGGTAATCGGAGCATATGCGCGAACGAATGTTGACATCGCAGAACTCGAAAAATTGAATCTGTGGTTCAATCAATACCTTCTCGGAATGATCAGTGCATCTCAGGACCTGACACATTTGACAACTTCTTATTTCGACCATAATCCGTTAATCGGAAAATGGATCAGTACTTTTTTGCATAAAGCAGACAATCAGATCTCGAAGGTAAACATCAGTGATTACGATATTAGCGTACCCTATGAAGACCCTTTATTGGATCTCTATCCGAAAGTCATTTCTCAAGGAAGTTTCCCGATGGAAACTGTCGTTAGATCTGATAAGGGAACAGGCAAAGGTGAGTTGAAATATTATGGTGGTGGTTCAATACAAAGGAAGATTGATTTCATTCACAAACTTAACAACCAGGATTATACATTATCCATTCAGTCTGAAAGCAACGGAACAAAACGGTATTTTGGGCTAGGGGGAGCCTTGTATGAAATTATCCACAATCCACACATGCTGTGCATTGATGAACTTGAAACATCATTGCATCCGGATCTTATGAAACATTTTCTGCAGGTCTTTTTACTAAACTCCACTAATTCCCAGCTCTTGATAACCACCCACAATGTTTCGTTGCTTGATAATCAAGATTTTATAAGGAAAGATGCTTTATGGTTCAGCGAAAAAAATAATGAAGGAGCAATGAATCTGTATTCCGCATCTGATTTTGACAGCTCTGTTCTTCGAAAGAACGCAAGCATTATTAATGCCTATAAAGTAGGGAAGCTTGGTGCTAAGCCAAATCTCGGCTCACCATTTTTAACAGAAGGCTAAATCCATGAGACATCGCCATCAAAGAATACCACTGAGGGATACAGTTGCTATCGTTGGGGACGGACAGACTGAGGCAATATATTTTGCGGATGTCCGTGACACAGACAGGCCAAAAAACTTGCATATTTTCCCTGATTTTCCAGGCAAAATCGGGAGCTATAGAGGGGTGCTAGACCGTGCTTTAGAATTGAGCAAAGATTATACCTATGTGTATGCTCTAATTGACATGGATACAATTATTCAAGACAGACAAGAGGGGGAGTATTACCGTCGAAAAATGGAAGTCCAGAATGCGGGTGTCAAAGTTCTTGAAAATAACCCATGTTTTGAAATGTGGTTCTTGCTACATTTTATTAGGACTGGACGGCTCTTTTCGAATTGCGAACAAGTTTCCACTGAATTGAGCAGACGGGGAAGAATTGAGAATTACAGTAAATCAGGAAAATTTCTTTCCAAAGCAAAACTCTACTCGAACTATAAGGATCGGCTTATGAACAATGCTATGCCAAATGCAAGGACTCTCGAAGACAGGGAGGGTCAGGATGAACTTTACCCGAGGGCACAAACATACCTGTTCTTTGAATGGTATTTTAATAAGTGATTTTCACCTGTTTTGTGCGATGGGACACTCAAGCTAATTTTTTCCTGAACAGCCGTGTCTGTTGGCTTATTCAAAAAAGGGCTTAGCGAATCGATTCGCTAAGCCTTTGAAGTTGTCCTGCTTCTCTAGAAGCTGGATTTGGAAATACAATCTGAATACCAAATTGCTGTGGACCGTTTACTATGGTCGGTCGACCAATCTATCTCAAGGAATTAATCCACTTCGCGATTTTCATCGCGTCTTCTTTGGATACTTGAGCCATTGGAGGCATTTCGGTAGGATAGTCAGGCCAGTTTTGAGGTTGGGGGTTATAGATCAATTCCACGATTTTTTCGTCAGAATACCTTCTTTTTGCCACATCCACATAAGCGGGGCCTATCACTTTTTTGTCCTTTTGATGACAAGCCGAACAGGTATTTTTAGCCAAGATGGACTTGATTTCCGCATCAGTAGGAACTGCTGAAGCTACGGCTTTCACAGCAACAGGCTTAGCTGTAGCCGGTTTTGTTACCACTTCTTTCACCGGCTCAGGAGCAGGAGTTTTGATCACCATTTTACTGCCTGAAGGAATACTGTTTAAGGTATAATAAGCATCAGGATGAACCAAAGAGAAACTACCGTCTACTGCTCGTATGCCTTCAAGGCTGATCTTGTGAACGAAGTGAGGTCTTAATCCTTCCACTGCTATTCTAGCCGACATACCGTCTTCTGCCACTTCCACACCTAAAACTTTCAAGGTTTTGTTGTCTACGGGAGGACTGCCATATACAGGATAGTATTTATAAGTGAAGCTTTCTACGGCATAAGAAGTCAAATCCTCAGCTGAAGCTTTGTCCACAGGCTTTGTGAATTCAATTAAGAACCCATCAGGCTGAGCTTTGACAGTTCTCATCTCGAATGGAATGTTGTGGTTCCAAACCAGTCTCTGCAGGCCTTCATTTGCTTCACCGGCAGAACCCCAACCACGGTTGGTTTCCCCGATAAACAACGACTTATCAGGTGCCCAAGCCATTCTTAAGATTCCAGACTGAAATCCAGATCTGAAATCGATGGAAGCTCCCTGCATTTGACCGTTTACTTCTTCAAGGATCACACGCATGATTTTACTTTGTCCTTGGTCACCGACCAATACTTGGCCTGCAAAAGGGCCGAAATGACCTTCCGGAATTAGAACAGGTTCGGCATTTGAAATACCCTGGATCCCGTGGGGCAACCAAACGGCAGGCAATTTCAAATCAGGAAGTTTTTCCTTTGCCTGGGCATTGGTGATGTATGGAGCATCGATTACATTCTCGGGCTTCATAAATCCGCCGGAACCATTAGGGATTTTTTGTGGATCAACCACTTTGTCAAATTCTTCAGCGGTTAATTTTAAAGGAGAATTTGGAAGGCCTGTCCATGCCAAGCCGGCAGGGTGGCCGGTGAAATCCCCTTTTTCGATAAACCAAAGTCCACCTGAACCCATGTAATCTCCCTGGTTTTCGGTATACACTAATTGATCGCCCAGCATACCCAATCCGGCAGGGGATCGCATCCCTGTGGCATAAGGTTCCATGCTACCATCCCTATTGATCTTCATGATCCAGCCTCTCATTGGCACCCGGCTTTCACCTCTCCACCATTCCTGATCACCAAAAGCTACGTTTGCTGATACGAAGAAAGAACCATCAGGACCTATCTTTGGGCCGAAGCTATATTCATGGTAATGAGCCGAAAGCGGCCAAGCATAAACTGTTTCGTACAAGTCAGCTTTCCCGTCTTGATCCGTATCGACCAGTTTGGTCAATTCGCCCCGTTGAGCAAGATAAAATGCCCCATCTTCATACACCAACCCCAAAATCTCATGAAGTCCCGAAGCAAACTTTCTAAAGAAAGGTCTTGGGCTGGTTGGGTTTTCTACGATAAATACATCGCCTCTACGGGTTGCTACCGCTAAGTCTCCATTGGGCAAAACGGTCAGACCACCTACTTCCAAAAGTGTTCCTTCCGGAGCAGTCACCCGCATGATTTTGAAGAAGTCCTCTTCTTTTGGGGATTCTTGTGCATCTACCTGCCCGGGTATCAGCTGAATTATAGCTGCTAGTCCAAAGGCAATTTTTGTGAATTTATTCTTTATCAATTTTTTCATCTTTGCGCTGACTTTGGATTAAAAGAGAAGATTGTAAACGATGTTTCCCTTTGTAGGCAAGAAAATTCCGGCATTGCCATTAGTTGTATGTGATACAGGAGCACCATAAGCTGCTTCATCGTATTGTAGATAAACCCCCGTTTCCGGCAGTAAATAATAGCCTTTATTCACTTTTTGGATCTCAGTACCGGCAGCTACTTTGTAAAAACCGTTGCCAATACCCGATACAGATCTGTTGATTCCTTTGCCGGATTCCAATACTTTGATTTCATCTTTTACAGACTTGCCCGAAAGTAAATAGGAGAATACAATGTCTTGAGAACCATCCATGAGCTGATATCCTTTGGTTCTAAACTCTTCTGAAACACTGTAGTCGTTTCCTACTGCATTAATTGCAGGGACGGTCAAATTAATTACTGCACCACGAGGTACTGAAACACCATTTCCACGGCTATTCCACATAGGAGTAGCGTTAAGAAATTCACCTCGCCACACTTGGATTAATGTCCCTGTTTCCATATCGTAGGCATAATTTACCCGTTCTTTGCCGGCAACTGAAACTACATGGCTCAGCCTTTTGAAATTTGGGATATCCCGGAAGCTACGAAGCACAGGTGTAGCATCAGCATCTACATAGATAGGATCTGTATCCTGATAAGCTCCTGCTTCAGAAACCAATAGATCTGTGTTTCTAAGACCCGGTCCGGAGATAGAAAAATTGAATCCATCCACAGACCAATTTCTGTTTTTGGAAGCAATGATCTGAATGGGATTGTCACCCGCTTTCAATTGTTTTTTAACCCGAACTCCTCTCTCGGATAGGTTAGATACGGGCTCGTCGCCTAGAGCAAATCCTGAAAGCCCACCAGGAACCTGTAGTGTGATTAGGTATTCACCCGCTTCTGCCACATTCAGGTTTGCGGTATACTTTGTCAAATTGACATCGGAGACAGACGCTGGAACTTCTTCGAAAGAAGCTACCTTTCCTTTTGCTACGGATGTTTTGCCTTCCAGCTCTTCCAGCCTGTTGAAAGAACCTTGGTACGTTTCATAACTCACATTGGATACGGTAGGAGTTTTTGCATTGAAAGGAGTGATCTCAATGTTTCTGAAAGCTACCGCTCCGTGATCACCTTGGATTCTAAGTGGGCCTTCTGCTACATCTTCACCGGTCATAGAGCCACGGGTAGGGCCGAAGACTTCTAGATTTTCATGAATTGTGACATCGTTAAGCTTCACAGAAAGGAATCGTGCATTTTCGGTTTTGTTGCCTGAAGCATCAAATTTTGCAGCTTGGAAGGAGACTTCCAACTTCTGCCAAATGCCAGGCGCTTTTGAGACGTTTTGACGCGGAGCGTATCCTTGATAGCCTTTTTGTCCTTCCGGTTTGCTCTCATCCCAGCGCTGATAGATTCCGCCATTATCACCGGGTTTGGTGGTGGTGGAAGTCCAACTGTCCAGAATTTGAATTTCATAATTTCCCTGAAGGTACACGCCGGAGTTTGAGCCCGGAGCCACCATAAATTCGAGGGAAAGATCCACATCTCCGAATTTATCGGTAGAGATGATATCAGTGCCCGGTTTCTTCTTGGAAGGAAGATTTGCCATTACTCCCGATCCGTCTGCGGATTGAAGTTGGTTAGGAACTGTAGGGTCAGCCCAAACATTTCCTACTTCTGTCCAGCTACCTTTGTTATTGCTAAAGGAGTCCAGCGTGAGTTTGGATACGGTTTGGCCCTGTGCAGTCATCAATGGGGTGGCAACAGCCATGGCTATTCCCAACCCAAATAATCTGGGGTTCAAAAACATAGATTAATAGATAGTTTTGTTTACTTGATAATGAGGCACTATTGCTTCACCCTAATTGGATGAAGTGTATAAATAAGTTGGAAAAGGAGTTGATACCCAATTTTATTAATCCGAAAGATACACGATGGATCATTCTTTTTTTGGAATTTTTTAATGAAATGTGGCCCAAAGAAACTGAAGTAGAAAGGGGGTAGGCATCAGGCAACTAATATTTTATAGTTGAAAAAATCAAAATCTCCTAGGTAATTGCTTTTAACAATCACCTAGGAGAGATTCTTAATTGGCGTATCCCGGATTTTGAGTTAAAGATGGATTTCTCTGTAACTCTTGTTCTGGTAAAGGAAACAACATATTTGCTTCCCTGATAGGACCATTGAAGTAATTAACTGAACCTACAGCATCGACGAAATTGATTTCACCGCTACCATTGTCAGTAGGTGCAGGCATTTTTCTGGTTCTCATCACATCAAACCAAATTGGGAATTCGAAAACAAGTTCTCTAACCCTTTCCTTCCACACTTCTTCCACAAACTCTTGAACTGATAAGCCGGCTAATTGACTTCTGATTTCAGTAGACTCTGTTTTCCACAATGCTCTTTCTCTTACTTGAGCCAGGTAATCAACAGCTTCAGAAGTAACGCCTTCAGATTGGGCAATTGCTTCCGCAGCTATCAATAATACATCTGCGTAGGAGTAAATTACTTTGTCTTTGCTGGAAAGGGCAGAAGTATTAGCAGCTTCTTCATCTACCCACATGTAAGGTGAAGTGGCAAATTCTATCACTTCTCCGTTTTTAGTAATGGAAGAGTGGAAATACTGCTTTTCCTGAACTCTTAGATCATTTTCCCGGTCGTAAGAATTTAGTAAAGGTGGGGTTGGGCCGTAAGCATTGTTAGTAATAGCAAATGCTAGTTGCGGAGCCATAGTCACCGGATAGCATATCGCCGGATATCCATTATTAGAGATGGTTTCATCAAACTCATAATAGTAAATATACTCTTGCGGAATACTTACGCTAGACTTCAATTTATTGTAGGCAGAACCTTCCGGTGCAAGTTCACCTTCAGCAGTCATGGTATGCTGTGCCAAGGAATGAACGCCGGAATTAATAATTGCCCTGGCAACTTCAGCAGAGTTGGCATAATTATCTGCCCCAACAGCAGCTCCACTCATAGTCAGGTAAACTTCTGCAAGAATAGTTTGTGCTACGGTTTTGGAAATTCTACCTGAGTTATCCGACATAGCAACATTTGCCAAACCTGTGCCATCTATAGCTGCATTAAGATCTGCTGTGATCAACTCATAGATCTGTGCCGCCGGAGTTCTTTCGAGAAATAGATTTTCAAGGCTCTCGTATGGCTCTGTGATCAAAGGCACATCGCCAAACATCCTTACCAGATAATAATAATTCATGGCACGGAAAAACTTCGCTTCAGCCATGTATCTTTCTGCGTCCGTTTCGGATAGTCCCGGTGTCGTAGGAATATATTTGATGGCATTGTTTGATCTCGAAATGCCGGCATAAATATCCGACCACATGGAGTTAAAATAATCAGAAAGGTTAAGTCCATCATAAGTCATCGTTTGACCTCTTTGCACATGGAATTCCTGGCCTTTGTAATCATTGTCCACAAAACCGGAAAGATATGGACCGAACATCATTCGCGCTCCCGAATAGGTACCCGTTGTGTACATTTGCATAGCACCTCTTCTATACAGTGCGTTTACAGCATCTCTAGCATGCTCAGGTCTACTGAAATATTGATTAGATGCTACCTCGTCTCTTGGCTTTTCCTCTAAGAAGCTTTCGCATGAAGCAGTCGATAGCAATATCCCTAAATATAAAATATATGTCTTTTTCATGTGTTTATAATTTGTTTTTCAATGGCCATTACCTGTCCCGAAAATCGGGATGGAATCTCGCTTGATAGATAATCATGCCACTGTGTGACACTCAGAACCGTGCTCGATTTCATTTGATTTAAAGGATTAAAATTGAAGACTAACACCGACAGTGAACGTTCTTGGTCTAGGATATTGGAAGAAGAAAATATTCTGTCCCCACTGATTTCCTTCCCAAGAAGAAGCTTCAGGATCATATCCTTTAAAGTCCTTAGAATTTATTAAGAACGCATTCTGGACATTAGCGTAGACTCTCAGTTTGCTAAGTCCGGAATTTCTTGCCATTATTTCGTTGAAGGTATAGCCAAGAGAAATCAGGTTTCCTCTGATATAAGATCCATCAGCTACCCAATGGCTATCCACCTCACTGTTTTGGCCTGAATAAGGACCGTTTCTGATTTGCTGAACCATCGTGTTTTGATTGTCCTCTGTCCATGCATCATACAGTACATCTTTCAGCCCACTGGCAAAACCGGTTCTATCCTGAGTGGAATGAAAGGATTGCTGAAGGATATCCACGCCTGCGACAAATTGTATGTCCAAAGTCAAATCAAAATTCTTATAGTAGAAGTTGTTTATAAAACTTCCTGTCCATTTTGGGAGGCCGTTTCCTATGATCTTTCTTTCTGCACTTCTTTTCGCTTCACCCGGTACCGCTCCGACTTCAGCAGCTTCTGCTATCTCGTCAGTACCCCAAGTACCCAATCTTTCAAATCCCCAGAAGGAGCTCAAAGGCTCTCCAACTCTTAAGATGGTTTGGCTACCGGACACCCAGTTAGGGCCGGGGAAGATGTCTTCGTTATTCTCACCAAGTTTCTCGATTTGGTTTTTATTGAAAGAGAAATTCAAATTAGACTCCCAGCTAAAGTCATTGGTTGTGATAGGAAATGCTTTTACCAACACTTCAACACCCCTATTGGAAACAGATCCAATATTATCTCTTACGGCAGAGAATCCTGAAGAGGAAGGAACAGGTCTATCCAAAAGAAGATCCGTTGTCAACTTGTAGTAGTAATCAAAGCTAAATACCAATGCTCTATCCAATAAAGACAAGTCGAATCCAATGTCAAATTGTCTTGTTTTCTCCCATTCCAAATCAGGATTAGGAAGTCTGTTCACATAACTAATTGGAGCTCTTGTCCCATTCAAAAGAGTTGTTTCTGATGAAAGAGTACCTAGCGATTGATAAGTAGGGATTTCCGTGTTACCGGTAATACCAAAACTGGATCTTAATTTCAATTCATTGATCGTATTAGCCATTCCTTGCATAAATGGCTCATTGGAAAGTACATATCCCACGCCCACAGAAGGGAAAACGCCATATTTATTGTTGTCCCCAAATCTGGATGAACCGTCCACACGACCGGTGAAGGTCACGAGATACTTGCTTTTATAGCTATAATTACCTCTTACGAAATAAGAATTCATGCTCCATTCATCATAACCTGAATTAGGCGTTCCCGGCTGGCTAGCTGCCTGAATTCTATTGAAAGTAAATGTATCATCAGAGAATCCTGTCGCAGAAACATTGAAGAATTCCTGGGTTCTCTTCTGCCAACTCAAACCGGCCATTGCATTAATAGAGTGGTCTCCAAAATCCTTGGTATAGGTCAGGTAATTTTCCTGCTGCCAGTATAATGTATTGCTGTTCCCTAGGTAAGCATAACCGTTTGGAGAAGAGATATTGATCAGATCAGTTGGGCTGTAGATTTGCTCGTTGAAATCATTCTTGTCAAATCCTATCTGGGTACGCAGATCCAGTCCCGGAAGGATATGGAAAGTAGAATAGAAGTTACCAAATAACTTGGTTCTTTTTCTCAGACGGTCTTGGGTCTTCAATACATGAACGGGGTTAGGAATTGCTTCCAATCCATATGCGTCTGAAACCATACCCGAATTACTGTAGGTGCCATCAGGGAACTGTACCGGGAAGATAGCCGGCATTTCTATCATAGATCTTCTAGGCATTTGATGTCCGCCACTTTCCTCAAAGACGTTTTCTGTAGTGTTGTTTGCCAGCAAGTTGATTCCTACAGAAAGCCATTTTTTCGGCTGGGCATCATAGGCAAATTTACCATTGATACGCTTAAGGTAGTTGTTAAGCATAATCCCTTCCATATCGGCATAATTCAGAAATGCCCCAAAAGATGATTTTTCTGATTTGGACTGGAAAGACAATTGATGGTTATGGGAAATTGCAGTACGGGTTGCTTCCTCTTGCCAATCTGTATCGTATAGAGGGTTTCCGTTCGCATCAAATAAATTCGGGTCATTTTTAGTAAATGCAGGAATCGGAGAATTTGGTCTGTACTTGCTATGGTTTGCATACCCCCGCTCCAACACTTCCATAAACTCTTCTGCATTCAAAAGGTCTAATTTCTTAGGAAGAACTCCGATACTCACAAACCCATCATATCCGACGACTGAACCGACAGCTTTAGCACCTCTTCTGGTGCTGACCATGACTACGCCATTGGCACCTCTCGCTCCATAAATAGCCGTAGAGGAAGCATCTTTCAACACTTCCATGCTTTCGATGTCATTTGGGTTTAGGAATTCTATGTTTTCCATGACCACACCATCTACTACATAAAGTGGCTGAGACGATGAATTGATTGTTCCAAGACCTCTGATAAGAACTCTTGGACTGGATGAAGGAGATCCTGAGTTAAGGAATACATTCACACCCGCTACTTTACCTTTTAGTCCTTGAAGAGCATTATTGATAGGCTGCTTCAGAAGTTCTTCGCCACCTACTACTCCCACTGAACCTGTCAAGTCCGACTTTTTTACTGTTCCGTATCCGACTACAACAACCTCGTCAAGATCTGTCTCATCCGAGTTCATAGTCAGATTGAACGTTTTCTGATCGCCCACAGGGATTTCAAGTGTGGACATGCCTATGAAACTCAAAACCAATACGGATTCCTCAGATTCGACGGTAAGCGTAAATTTACCATCCAAATCTGTGATTATCCCGTTGGATGTTCCCTTTTCGATAACCGATACACCCGGAAGTGGAGTATTGCTTTCATCTACCACTACCCCCGTTACGGTAATTGCCGCCGCTTCCTCGATGGTAACAGCAGTTTCCGGTACATATACCGCTCTCTTGCGTACTATGATATTTTGATTAATCTGCTTAAACTCCAGCCTGGTTTGTTTGGACATTTCTACCAAAGCATCAAAAACGTTTGTATTGATGTCCAGTTGTACTTTCGAAACGCCCTTGATCTCCTTGTTGGTATAAACAAAATTGAACCCTGTGGCTGCTTCCAACTGGGAGAAAGCCTCCTCAATTGTTACATTTTGTAATTGCATGCTCAAATAAACCTTATCCATTCTTTTGTCTTGGATTTTGCCATTGGCGGCAAAAAGAACAGTCATGGTAAGGCACTGTACTAAGATTATTTGGAAAAATCTCTTAGACATGGTTAAAATGTGTAACCGTTTGTCATTTTTCATAACTTTAAATTTGGTTTAAACTATTCTGTATTGGTTTACTTTTTAAATTCCGAATACTTTTGACGAAGCATTCCGAAACCTCAGACTGGAGATGTTGACGCATCTTCAGTCATTTTTACATAATTTTTAAGCTGTTTTTTCTGCATAGAACTAAGAGGGGGTTATTGTTGAAAATTGATTTGAATGTCTTTGCCGTTTATGTCGTACTTGAATCGCGCGGTATAGCTCAATCCTTCCAATATGTTATGTAGTGTTTCGTCCTTGAATTTGCCTGAAAGCGTCAAGTTTTGATCTCTGAAATTATTGAGGGAGATGCTTACGCCGAACCAGTTTTCTAGAACTTTAATCGCTTCAGGAAGAGGGGTTTTGTCGAAAATAATTGTCTTGTTGAGCCACGCCAGTATTTCTTCTTCGGCAAAGGACTCTTTCTCCCATGATCTGCTATGGGCCAAAGTGATCATCTGCTCTCCGGGGAGTAGCTGATCTGTAAAGTCCTGTACTTCGGTGGATTTTACTTCCACTTTACCCGAGATCAATGAAATGACTATTTTCTCAGATGGATTTACACGAATATTAAAGCTGGTTCCCAAAGCTGTAGTAAGAATATCTTCGGTAATGACTATAAAAGGCTTGCTGGGGTCATGGGCAACTTCAAAATAAGCTTCGCCCTCCAGAAATACCTCCCGTGTATCTCCTGCAAAGTCCTGTGCGTACCGGATGCTGCTTCCTGCATTGAGTGTCACCTTTGATCCATCGCTTAGCGTAAGAGAGGATTTTACACCCGGTTTTGTGCTGTATGTAAGCCAATTGGTCTCTGTTGATTCTTCCCGATCAGGAAGTGAGTAATACAAGAAGCCCAGCAATACGGTTAGAAAAAACATCGCCGCAATCTTCAGTAAGGGGAAATTGAACCTGGTTTTGGACGAACTCCCAATATGCTTTCCGATAGTTGCTTGAGAGCCAATAGGAATCGGTATTGCTTCTTTTACTATTTCTGCTTGATTTCCCAGTTTGAATTCTATTTGCTTCCAAAGAGTTGATATTTCTTTCTCATCGAGGCTATAATCCGTCTTGGGGAGGTGAAGTACAATTTCGCGCGCTAACTGAATAGCGTTGATGCGCTCAGGATATTGTTGGAGGTAGCGTTCCCATCTAAGATTTCTTTGTTTGTTTGGGAATAGTATCCAATTCCTGAAGTCAGAGTCCAAGACGAAATCTTCTACCGAAAAATTTGAGTTATCCATAATGAGCCTTTTCACTACATTAAGGAGCGAAGCGGTAAAAGTTATCCTTCTAAATTTTAATAATTTTTAAGAATTACAGTTATTCTAAAAAATTTCGCAATCGGTTGCGAAATCGACAATGATAAGAGTGTAGATTTGTGGATTTCGAAAGGAGTATGTGGCCTCCTGTGTTTTAAACCTGTCAGGTTTAAGTTACGCTACAAAGAAAAAAAGTACGATAATAGCCTTCTTCAGCGCATTGATTGCCTTCCAGGCCAGGGTATAGGTGGAGCGTATGTTGATGTCCAATAGGTTGGAGGTTTCCTCGTAACTGAGCTTATCAAAAAATAAATGCTGGATTACTTCTTTCTGACGGAGGGGTAGGAGGTTCATGGCCCGTTTCATTTTGGAAGTAATCTCTATTTCTGTCTGTCGATTGACGATTTCATCTTCTATTGAAATAACGGGAGATTTCTCCAAATCTGTTAGCCAGTTTAGTTTTGAGCGTTTCAGATTTTTGCCAAGCTCTTTTTGTATTCTGTTGGAAAGAGACTTATACAAGTATTGCTTTACTATCACATCACTGCTGAGCTTGGCCCTATACTGCCATAGATCTATAAAAATATCCTGTATAGCATCCTTGACAATGGTATCCTCTGCGTGGAGATTCATGCCGAAATTGTAAAGATCCTTGATAAATAGTTTATAGATAGCCTCTAGGGCGGTTTTATCACCTGAGCGAAGCTCATTCCACAATTGTGGGGCAGAAGGCTCATCTAATAAATACGTATTAGAAAAGGGCAATTTTATAGTGGGTTAATTGAATTGAAACCACAATTAACAAATTTTATAAAACGCAAAAAACATTATAGTGACAAATGGTAGGCTAAAAACTTGGGAAAGAAGGGATTTAAAGGTTAGAAAAATTAGTTTTTGAAAATATATTGACTGGAATAATAGCGTATCTCTCTTTCGTTTTCCAAAAAAATAGGTGAAGTATCTCTGGTTTATCTATTCATTTGGAGAATAGTTTAAACGCCTAAATTTTATCCAAGCTTGTTTGTTTGTGGCTGCCTTGTTTCCTAAATGCACTTGGCGACATACCCGTTTCTTTTTTGAATTGGGAAGAAAGGTATGCGACGCTGCTGTAATTGAGCAGATCAGCTATTTCTGAGAGGCTTTTCTCCTTATAGAAAATCAACTCTTTTACCCGCTCGATTTTCAATCGGGTGATGTATTTTTCTATAGTTATTCCTTCCACTTGCGAAAAAAGCTTACTCAAATACGTGTATTCATGCATGAGATTTTCGGAGATAAAACTCGAATAATTTTCCGACATGGGCTGATCAGAATGCTGTATCTGCCCGATCAAAATACTTTTGATCTGAGAGATTAAGGTTGACTTGCCTTCTTCCAGCAATTCAAAGCCACGTGCTTCGAGCGATTCCGCCAGTTGCTTCTTTTGAGGAAACTCAGGGTGGGAATCCAGCACTATTTTTCCCAATTCCACCGTAGAGTAGGGCAGTTGCAGCCGGTTTAGAACTTCCTTCACAGAAGCAATGCAGCGGGGACAGACCATGTTTTTGACGTATATCAGAGGCATATTTCAGAAATTGTTCCCATTATAACCGGATTCCATCAAGCAAAAGTTCTTAGATTTTCCTAAAGGTATATGATTCTCCGCAGTGATGACAATTGGCATCATCCCTTGCTTGCTTATCGTAAATACTCTTTTGTTTTAGGGGGAAGTCGGAAACGTTATGTTGCCTATACCGGGTAGGTAAAAAGTCCTATTTTAGCTTTATATCTCTGACTGTCCCGTAATATTGCGGAAAGGATGGGATATGGGTAAGAAGGGGCTGTCTCATATGTCACTTTCGGGATTGCTTCAACAACTATTGTATTGTGACTCAAGCCAGATAAGGTGAAAGTGACAAGGGTGAAAGAAGCTAACCTTTCACCTTTATCCTTTCTCCTTTACCCAAAAGGGATTGCTTAATAGGATGTTACTTTTTTAGAATAAAATAATTGCCAATTATGAGACAGCCTCTTTAAATTAGAATGGTGCCAAGTCAACGCTTGAATAGCGGGTAGGGCGGGAGTTTATCCTTAGTCGATCTTTTCGAGAAAAATCCTGGAAATAACCAATAAGCCGAGTGCTATTAGAGGCATTGCAAGGGTGTTGACGGGATGCCCGTTGGCAGAATGAGCTATAAAAGCAGAGATAAACGTGATCCCAAAACCTGCATAGGCCCATTCTTTGATCAGTTTGGGAACTGCGGGAATCAGCAATACCAAGGCTCCAATCAGTTTGGCAATTCCAAGCTCAATTCTGAAGAAATCTTTGAATCCCATCGAGGCAAATCCCTCAGATACACTTGGATCGGAGAAATATGCATATGCGCTGAAAAGCATCATAAGTGACACCAATCCTGTAGCTACCCAGTAAATAATTTTGTTTTTCATGTGATTATAATTTGTTTTTTAAAAGCCACATGCCCGCCTGTCGTCGGACATGGAATCTCGCATATGGGATAATCATCCCAGGGTCTGTCGTTTTTGACATGCTCGATTTCGTAAGTGTAATTTTTTTCACAAACCTAAAGGAATTAACTATACATTTGTAAGTACTATAACGTTGTATAGCACTATACTTTGGTATAGTTTTGACTAGATTACTATCAGAAGACTAATGGAGAAGCTAAATAAATCAAACCACCCGCAGTGTACAGGCATTATTCGGCCTGTACAGGATGCTTTGGACGTATTGAATGGGAAATGGAAGCTACCTATTATTGTTGCTTTGCTCCATGGATATAGGCGGTTTTCGGAAATATCCAGACAAGTACATGGGATTACTGATCGCATGCTTTCGAAGGAGCTTCGGGATCTTGAGCTAAATCAATTGGTCAACCGGACTGTCTATGATACATTTCCGGTAACAGTGGAATATACCATGACCGAATATGGAGAAACACTCAAGGATGTGATTGGAGCACTGCATGTTTGGGGTGCAAATCACAGACGGAAAATTTTTGGAAATGATTTGTCGAAGGAACCGGCAGACAAGGATCATCTTGCCTAGGCTCTTCTTTATTTTGATCAATAAATGATTATCTCAGAAAAATTGAATTGAAAATCAGGGTAATCGTATTTGCTTGAAAAAATATTTTGTTCTGTATTTGCAGAACCAAGAGAACTTTATATACCTTTGTACCGTTATCAGCGCATGACCCAAATTAATTTAAGATGATTTTAACAGAAAGACATAAGGAGCTTATCGAGCGAATAGGCGTATTTCATGAACACAAAGGGATGCAGCCGTTGGTAGGAAGGATTATAGGTTTGCTTTTGGTTCACGAAGAAGGCGAAGTTTCCTTTGATGAAATTGTAGAGCATCTGGGAGTCAGTAAAAGTGCCGTAAGTAATGCACTGACTTTCTTGCAGGCCAAAGGTAGATGTGTCTATTCTACCCGTCCCGGTGACAGAAAAAGATATTTCGCCCTGAAGCTGAGTGACTGGAGAGAAGATTTTGCTAAGGAACTCGAAAACATTGCTGAGATTCAAAAATTTATTGACGAGGTACTGGAAGTTAGGACGGATAAAAACCAAGAATTCAATTGTAAAATGAAGGACTTTTCTAACTTTTTGGGCTTTTTCAAAAAGGAGATTCCAATCTTGTTTGAGCGGTTTAGAAGACAACAGGCCTAAAAAAATTTGAATATTAAGTTCGTTAAAAACAGAACCAACTATATATTTTAAAACCAACTATTATAAAACGACATGTTAAAGAAGTATTTAACGTATGCATTTTTCTTATTGGCACCGACGGTTGCCATAGGGCAAGATGTGGTGCAGGACTTTAATCTTGCGGACACACTCACATTAAAAGAGAGCATCCGGATCGGTTTGGAGAATAACCGGACATTGAAGAAGGCGATTCTGGATGAAGAAAAGGCAAAGTATCAGCGGAATGAGATCAGGGGAGCAGGCCTTCCGCAGCTTTCGGCCTATGGTAATTACAATAATTTCATAGATGTGTTTCCTCAGGCCGTACCGGGAGGTTTGTTTGGCCCCAGTGGTCCAAATGATATTGATGTGATTGCTCTGGGTGTACCCCAATCTCTCCAGGCCGGAGCCCAATTGAATCAATTGATCTTCAGCAATTCCTATTTGATAGGATTGAAAGCAGCAAAGACCGGAGAGGAGTTTTACCGAATATTGACAGAACAGTCTGAAGAAAGTGTAATCCACGAAATCTCCATGAATTACTTGGGAGTAATTCAACTGGAGCTCCAAAAGGAAAATTTGCTGGCGAATATAGATCAGTTGGAAAGTCTTGAGAAAATACTCCAGTCTCAATATGAGAATGATCTGGCCCGCAAAGTGGATCTAAATCGTGTGAAGGTAAATCTTACCTCTATCAAAAGTGAACTGGAAAATCTGGAGATTACAATTTATCAGCAGGAGGGGTACCTGAAACTGTTGATGGGAATTCCGGTGGATACAGAGATCAATCTTGATCAATCTGTAGCCGATACAGATCAGCTCATCGAAGCATTCGAGATTCAAGATTTCAATATTCTGAATAGGAAAAATATTCAGGTGCTGGGTGTGCAGCAACAGCTCTATGAATACGAGTACAAAAATATCAAGGCAGCCCATCAGCCCCAATTAGTAGGTTTTGCTGACTTCAACAAGAATGCATTCTCTCAGGATTTTGATTTTATAGGTCAAAATAAAGTATGGTATCAGGGTTTTTTGATCGGTTTGAAACTTGAAATTCCGATTTTCGACGGCATGCAGACGAAATATAAAGCTGCCCAATCCAAAGTAAATGCGCGTCAATTAAACCTTGACCGTCTAGAGGCAGAGGATGCAGCTGAATTGGAATACAAGAATGCGCTCAATAAATATTATAATTCCATAAGCACGCTTAAGTCTCTGGATGGAAATCTTGATCTGGCTGATGAAGTGTTAAAAGAGACCACATTGCTTTACAAAGAAGGGCTAAGTCCATTGACTGACTTATTAGATGCGGAGACTACCCAACGTCAGGCGCAAGCCAATTATAACAATCAACTCATACAGGTCAGAATTGCCCAATTGGAAATTTTGAACTCTACCGGAAAAATCACAAATCTTTTACTGTAATAGAAAACTCATACCAACG
Source organism: Algoriphagus sp. Y33 (assembly GCF_014838715.1). Lineage (NCBI taxonomy): Bacteria > Pseudomonadati > Bacteroidota > Cytophagia > Cytophagales > Cyclobacteriaceae > Algoriphagus > Algoriphagus sp. Y33. Next base: position 1,864,366 of record NZ_CP061947.1, read on the forward strand.
ATGAAAAAATTACTAATCATAGCACTTCTCCTAGTGGGTGTAGGGGCAGTAGCTTTTACGCTTTACAACAATAAGCAGGAAATGAACGAAGCCGCCACGCTTGCCATGAAGTCCAGTGAATATATATCCGTGACAGTGGAAAAAGTGGAGGAGAAAACTGTTAATAGAAATTTTGAAGCAAACGGGGTCTTTGAACCTTCCCAAGAACTGAAATTGATGTCCGAAACTTCCGGAGCGATTACGAAGATCCAAAGAAGAAAAGGTGATTATGTACGCAAGGGAGACTTGTTGGTACAGATAGACGACCGACTGCTCAGAGCTGACTATACAATAGCAAAACTAAACAGGGATCAGGCAGAGAAGGATTTGAAGCGTTTTGAAAACCTTGCGGCAACTGACGCAATTACCAAGAAGCAGTTGGAAGAAAACGAAAATGCCTTCAAAATCGCCGATGCACAATTGGCGGCTTTGAAGAAGAGACTTGACGATACGCAAGTAACCGCTCCTATAGCGGGCTTTATCAACGAAGATTACTATGAATTGGGAACATTGGTGAGCCCTGGAATGCCTTTGGCAGATATCATCAATAAGAATCCTTTGAAATTATCGGTGAATGTCACTGAAAGCGAAATCGCTAAAGTTAATAAGGGGGATGAGGTCGCTGTGAGAGTAAATGCAATGTCCAATGAGGAGTTTACCGGTAAAGTACATTTCATTTCAGATAAAGCAGACGGTTCTTTTAAATATCAAGTGGAGCTGATCATGAACAGTAAAAATCAAGATCAGATCAAGCCGGGGATGTTCGGCACGGCTCAGTTTAAATTCTCGCAGGAAGAGAAAGTGCTGAAAATTGACAGGAAATCAATTGCGGGAAGCCTTAAAAACCCCGGGGTTTATTTGATCAAAGACGGAGTGGCAGTATATCAGTCAGTAAAAATCAATCCATTGGATGATGGATCTGTGGAGATTCTGGAAGGCTTGAAGGCCGGTGATGAAGTGATAGCATCGGGTCTGATCAATGTGAAAGAAGGAACAAAAGTAAAAGTACAATAAGCATGCAAATAACTAAGATATCCATACAACGGTCGACCATGGTGGTCGTACTGTTCACCGTACTGACTCTGCTGGGGATTTTTTCCTATACGCAGTTGTCATACGAACTTTTGCCGAAGATGGAAACCAATGTAGTGACCATATCCACCATCTACCCGGGAGCAGCTCCATCGGAAGTGGAAACTTCAGTGACCAAGAAGATCGAGGATGCAGTAGCTTCTTTGGAGGGTATCAAATCCATGAGTTCCATTTCCCAAGAGAGTATTTCCATCATTACCATAGAATTGGATGCCGGCGAAGATGTGGATTATTCTATGCAGGATGCACAGCGTAAGATCAATGCAATTTTGGGTGATCTTCCTGAAGATGCAGATCCTCCCAGTTTGGGGAAGTTTGATTTGGGGGATTTGCCGATTATGCAGCTGGCGGTTTATTCCAACCTGAACCCTTCCGATTTTTATGATTTGATCAAGAACAAGGTTCAGCCTTCCTTGGCCCAGATCAAAGGTGTGGCCCAAGTGAATATGCTGGGAGGCACCGAGCGTGAGATTAAAGTGAATTTGGATAGAAACAAGCTCGATGGATACGGGATTTCCCCTGTCTCGGTAGCACAGATTATCAATTCAAGTAACCTTGATTTCCCGACGGGAAGATTGAAAAATAACGAAGGTCAAGTTTTAATCCGTCTAGCGGGAAAATTCCAAAACATCAGGGATATAGAAAATCTGGTGATTGCCTACCGTGAGGACGAATCTCCAATACAGCTGAAGGAAGTAGCCGAAGTGGCTGATTCTTATAAGGATGAGGATATAATTACGAGATTGAATGGTAAATCGGCAATTGGGCTTACCGTGCAAAAGCAATCTGATGCCAATGCAGTGGAGGTTTCGGAGATGCTGGAGCATGAACTACATAAAATAGAACAGACTTATACCGCAGAAGGAGTTTCTTTCCAAATTTCCCAGAACACTTCCGAGTTCACGTTGGAAGCGGCAAATGACGTAATCAAGGATTTGATTATTGCGATTGTGTTGGTGGCTTTGATTATGCTGTTGTTTTTGCACAGTATCCGGAATGCGGTCATTGTAATGGTGGCAGTGCCGGCATCTATCGTGGCCACATTTACGGTGATGTTCTTGGCGGGATTTACACTGAATCTAATGTCATTGTTGGCACTTTCACTTGTGGTGGGTATTCTGGTGGATGATGCCATTGTGGTAATTGAAAATATCTACCGGCACCTGGAAATGGGTAAAAGTATAAGCCAGGCTTCATACGACGGGGTCCGGGAAATCGGTTCCACAGTAGTATCCATCACTTTGGTGATTATTGTGGTATTCGTGCCGCTAGCGATGACTGGAGGTTTGATTGCAGGTATTCTGACCCAGTTTAGTATTACGGTAGCTACGGCTACACTGATCAGTTTGCTGGTTGCTTTTACGCTGATTCCGCTGCTCACCTCACGGTTTTCGAAGCTGGAGCATTTGGATAAGAATTCCTTTTTCGGGAAAATAGTTTATGGATTTGAAGCCGGATTAGATGCTTTTGTGGACTGGTTAATAGGGATTTTGAGATGGGGATTTGCACATAAATTTGCTTTGCTTGCGATCACATTCCTGCTCTTTATTTCTTCGTTCTTCTTGGTAATCCAAGGCTTTATTGGTTCCGAATTCGTTTCAGAAGGTGATAGAGGGGAATTCCTTCTTAGACTGGAATTGCCTAAGGATGCAACATTGGAGCAGACCAACTTCAAAACCAGGGAAGTGGAAGATTATCTGAGAACTTTGCCCGAAGTGACTGAAGTATTCACCACGGTAGGGGTGGCTAGTGGTCAGTTTACAGGTTCGCAGTCTTCCCCATTCACTTCTGAGGTCTTCGTGAAACTGGTAGAACCTGAGTACAGATCTATGACAGGCCCCGACTATGCCAGAAGTCTTGAAAATTACCTAGAAGAGCATATTACCGGATCCGAATATACGGGGGTGCCGATTTCTATTATGGGTACTGCGAATGATGCTCCTATTCAGGTGATTGTTTCCGGACCTGACAAGGATTCCATCCGCGTGGTGTCTGAGAAGATAGAAGCTATTCTCGCCGGGTTGAAAGGTACCCGGAAAATAGAAAGCTCATTGGAGGATGGAAACCCGGAAATCCGGGTGGAAGTGGACCGCTATAAAATGAATGAGCTAGGCCTATCCATGGATATGGTTGGCGGAACACTTCAGGTGGCGTTTAACGGTAATGACGATTCCAAATACACTGATGAGGATTACGAATATGATATTATGGTCAAGCTGAATGAGTTTGACAGAAAATCTATCTCTGATGTTCAGAATCTTACATTTCTAAACAGAGATGGTAGATTGGTCAAGCTGGAACAGTTTGCAACTGTAAACCAGTCGGAAGGGCCTACAAAATTGGAAAGAAGGGATCGGGTTTCCTCTGTGAAGATTACCTCACAGGTCGCAGGTGTCCCTTCGGGTACTGTTGGGGCTGAGTTGACTGCGGCGATTGACCAGATGGTTCTTCCGCAACAGGTACAGATCAACTATGACGGTGATATGAAAAACCAGAGCGAGGGTTTCGGCTCTTTGGGAGTAGCACTCATGGCATCCATTATTTTGATCTACCTGATCATGGTGGCACTGTATGATTCGTATGTCTATCCGCTGGTAGTGATGTTCTCACTTCCCATGGCTTTGATAGGTGCTTTGCTTGCCCTAGCCCTGACCAAGGGTACACTTAGTATTTTCTCCATCATGGGGCTGATTATGCTTATGGGTCTGGTTGCCAAAAATGCGATCCTGCTGGTCGATTTTACCAATCAGTTGAAAGAAGCCGGGGTAGAGGTGAAGGCGGCTTTGGAGAAAGCTGTGAAGATTCGGTTCCGTCCGATCCTCATGACTACCATTGCGATGGTGATAGGTATGATGCCTATTGCCTTGGCGACCGGTGCGGGTGCTGAATGGAAAAATAGCCTGGCATGGGTGATCATCGGTGGTTTGCTTTCCTCGATGTTCCTGACTCTGGTTGTGGTGCCCGTGATATACTACCTGTTTGATAGATTCATGGTGAAAATAGGGCGATCTGAGAAGAAGCATATTGATCTCGAAGAGACTGACGTGGCGGAGTTTGAATCTGAAGCCGCTGCTTACGTGTAAGGCAGTAATAAAACCAACTAATCGTCCCCAATGAAAAACTATACCGACCTCCGGAAAATATTCAAGGTCTTCCATCAATATGGAATAGATCTGACAGGAAAAAGAAAATACGCTTCTTTCGAAAGCGATTTACGTATGGACAAGGTCTTTGTGTCAGGCTTGATTTTTGAGCTGGAGTATGAACTAAGAAAAGAGATAGCTGATGACAAAGTTGAAGGTATACAGGCACCCGCCCAGATTATTGAATTGTTGATGAGTTAATTATAAGTGGGGGCGAAAAATCTTTCGCCCGGTACTTTCAAAAAAGAGTCCCGCATGTGTGGGACTCTTTTTTTCGTCAGGAGTTTTGAACCGCAGCGAGCGCAGAGTTTTTCGCGGAGGGCGCTGTAGAGCCAAGAATCAAGCTTCAAGAATCAAGAAGCCAGAGCCAAGAGAAAATTAAGGAATGCCCGGTAATCAGTCTCAGTTATCAGGGCTGAACCTTGTGACTTGAGGTTAAGTCATTCTTAATCTTTCAATATTCCAATTTTACAATCTAAATCACCGGTCTTCCAACACCGGACACGGGACAGCACACAACAGGAAAGAAAGGCAAATCGCTTCTTATAGGTTGATCTTCAATGAAACCGTTCCGCTTTTACTGTACTTTGGTTGTGGTGCTTGTGCTATGCAGAAATGCATATCCACAGGATTTGTCATTTTTGGATCAATACAATCATGTTTGGGATTCTCCCAGTGCGAATGCCGGGTAGTCCATGCCTTTTGCCAGTAGGACCGAGGGTGAGGAAACAGTCTGGGGGACTGTTTTAGTGAGAGCCTGCCCCGTAGCGCAGCGTATCGGGAGGCCAGCATGCAGCGTGGAATCTAGTGTGCAGGAAGCCTGCAGGGTGGGATAATTCCCTAAATAATGCCGTAGGCATGACAGATTGCCTAGCCAGCCATTTCAATGGCTGGTAAAATGATAATTGAATGTTTTGCAAATGCCATAGGCATGGCCGATATCAAAAATATATCGTTTGATAAAATCGTCGTTATTCCCAGATCTCTCGATAGACAAACTCCAAATGAAGGATCATCTATTTTTCGAAACCTTTTGTCAGGATTCAATAAGTAAAACCTCCATCCCGTTGTTGAGATGAAGCCTGTGTGTTTAAAATGGAATGTGTTCCATTGGGATTAACCATCACTTTGCTGTCACCATGACCATGAACCACAGAATGAGTACCATCGGGATTCACAATCACCGACTGAGCATACAGTTCAGAACTCAACATCGCGAAAAAAAGTAGTACTAAAATCTTCATAATAGTTTTTTCTGGACTGGCGAGAAGAGGTTTAGAAAATGGAGGTGAGGTTTTTAACACTATTAGAAATGGGGTGGGATAATAGGGTGGAATTACAAATTCCACCCAGTCCCAAAAATCAATGATTTGACTACGCCCAGAAGGGGATTCTACATAAGCAAGATTGATGGTTTGACTACTATAAACGTAGGATGGTAGGTGCTATATTATTAAACCGTTGACGGTACAAATCTTCAGGGATCAAGTTGTTGCACTAAACCTGCGGTAGTTTCAAATTCGACCCAAAATTTCTAAATTGAGGCGTGGAATTTGAAAATTTTAATATTTGTAACCATTTGAAAATCAATTGTTTATTTTTTTTTGTTTTGTGCATATTTTCGAAAGTTAAATCACTGATTTACAATTTTTTACAAGCTATTTCTATAGTGACGAAAAACCCATATATAAGGTGTCTCGATTCTGGTTCCCCATAAGAACCTCTCCGGTTCCATGCAACAGCGGTTTCATTGTTCGTGCTACGCACGCAACGAAAACCTAGTTGTTGGCAACAGTTATTTTAAATAGTTTTTAATAAATTGTATTAATCGATAAATAAAAAGACCTAAAACTAAATTAAAAATTCCTACTATTCCTAAAATAATTAGTGGCTTAAGCGCATAAGGAAAATTAATTGATAATAAGATAGCGGTCATAATAAAAAAGATTGCACCGTAAGCAATCATTCCTATTCCTAATTTTTTTTCTTCATCGTATTTATCATTTTCTATGATTAATTTGAGTCCTTTATGTTTGATGTCAATTCCTATTATTGGTTGTTTACCATTATTGTTTTCAGCTAGAATATTAAATCTAATTTCTGAATTACGATTAAAAACAGGAAGATAAAATTTAGAATTGGTTTGAAAATAATTTATATCATTTTGTAACTGAAGTGGGGTTGTATAATTAGGATCTTGATTCCTTTGTTCCATATCTATTTTATTGCGTTCAACTACTTCTACAAGTCTGTCATAGTGGTTTGCATCTAGAAAAATTCTTTTTCCTGAGTCAACATAATATCCATTCTGTCCTTTTATGAAAGAATCTTTATCTACCCAGATATCTACAAAAATGTCTTGAAAATCTATATTGCTATCATTGTTTAGAATTGCAGTAATGAAATTTAGATGGTTGGTTTTTAGCCCATTGTAGTAAACTTCAATATTTCCCCAGTATTCGTTTTGATTGGAAGTTGCGAGAGGCTGAAAGAGAAAATTGTATTTTATGAACGTAAGTCGATTTTTAAATTTCTCAAAATAAATACCTAGCGCTAAGCTCACTAGTCCTGTAAATATTAGAGAAATAGTTGTAGGAGCTATGTCTTTAAGAAATAATGTGATATTTTCCATTAAAATTTTTGCTTACTTGTTTATTGCTATAAATTTTTGGACCCAATTCGTCATTAATATGCACTTGTTTGAATGTTTCTCTCTCAAAAAAAACACCATTCCTCCCCTCTAAAAAGCTCCTGAAAATACTTCTATAATTTTAGGTTTGCAAGGGAATTAGGGGAAATCTGAAAGCTAAAGCCAGAAAGCTGAAGGGGAGAAGAAGTGGCTTGGGAGTGTTGAATCCTATCTCAGCGGATTGTCTTTGCACTACACAATCCCCAGATACACAGAATCTGACAAGTCCCTTTTTTTCGTCCAGGCATTTTCTTGGCTGAAGGCAATCCAGGCATGCCATTTTGAGGCTTTACCATAAGGTTGGATGGTATGACTTTCCTTATTTCGGGTATTTCCTAGAAACTCCCATTCCGAACCAGTGCCATTTTCTTCAGCGGAAAGTAGGAAAACAAATACATTGTCTGTGGGCTTGGCCGCTGCCTGCCAGGAATTGTCTGTCCAAGTGAACTTTATCCCTTCAGGAACCCGCTCTACTTTAGGATCTTGAGGGCCCAGCAGACTTCCTCTACTCACTTTCACCAAACTGATATCCAGTACTTTTGATGCTGAGGTTCCTACAAATTTGAAGGAGTTTTTCATTGTATAAGATACCGCCGCATGGTAAGGTCTGCTTGCCCCATTTTCATGATTCTGATAGCCAAAGCGTAAGATATGCGTGATGTTCTTCAGGAATTTTTGCGTCTGGGTGCTCACCGATTGGGAGTTGCGCTTTCTTTCAGAAGTTCTTGCTTTGGTACTTTTACTTTGTTTGCCGGGCTTTCTGCGGGCATACGTTACTCCGCCCACTTTGTAAAAAATCAGATCTCCCACATTACCGGATAGCCCAGCTAGGATTGAGTTAGTGATTCGTGCCATATGCTTAGTAGTTGATTTACAGCATAATATAGTTATGTCTTAGCAATATTAGCTAGTAAAAACTAAAGAAAAATGAATTTTTAGCATATTAAAAACAATAAAATAGCAATATTATAATAATCTTATACTGTTAAAATATTGGTTTTGTATTGGTCATGATATGGTTTTGAATGTGGAAATATGCTAGTTTGCATGCTGACAAACATATAGCAAAGGTGGGGGAGATGCCGGGAAGATGGCGTGTATGTAAGAAGCTAGAAAAGGATTGGATTGCCTTTATTTCATGACCAATAAGCACCAAATGGTATAAGGATTGAAATATTACTTTGCTGGCATTTCTGAGGCTACAATCAGGTATCCCAGATCATGCAGCTTGGGAAGGAAATAGGTGCAGGCTGTTTGTTTTTCAATCCCCTCCCAATAAGGCTCATAGTCAAAGGCCAGACTGTTCTGCTCACATTGCTCAAAGAATTCAAACCATTCTGTCATCACTACAGCTTTGGATACCTTTTTTAGGAATTTGAAAGGGTTCAGTAACTCATCTTCCGATAATGCCAAGCAGGATTCTGATAGCTTATGCTTTTTCCCGTAGATACCTTTCGATAGCTGTTTTAGGAATTTGGTGGTGTATTTGCCAGTCAAGCGAGAAAACTTTTCCTTTTGCTCATTCAGGAGGTATAATCCCACCACCAATTCCTTGAGCATTTTTAGCTCGTAGCATAAATAAGATGGGTCTTTTTTAAGCTCTTTCGAGGGTTTCTTGGAAATAGAAGATTCCAGAATCAATCCCAGCTTGTATCTACCGTGTTCGATAAAAGTGAAACTATAATAGCCATCCAGTATATCTAAAGGGCAACTTGGAACCTGAAGAAGAAAATCGTTGTGCTTAATTGTGATTATTTGCATGATTTAGCATTGTTGGTGTGAATTCCTAATTTCTGGACAATGCTATTTCTAAAGTATTCCTTGGGGAGGTAAAATATCCCGGATGGGAGTTTGGAGGCCTTACTGAGTTGAAAATGGAGGATATATTAAGGTTAGAAGTGAGATTTATTTAATCTACCTTTTTGGAAATAAGTGGCTCGATCGTTTTCTCGGGATAAGAATAACTTTTAATTCAAGGAATAGACGAATCTCCTTTCAAATGACTCTAATTTTTCATTATTTGTTATCAGGCTTTTTATCTTGTTCCAGACTAAAACTACCATAATGATCATCCAGACTGAGCCAGTCTAAGTTTTTACATTTGGGATCTGGGTTTCCAATCCTTTTTACTATTGCTCAATCTGTGGCGACTAATATCTATCCACTGGCGATCTAAAAAAGGCTTTTTGGAATGAGTTGGTTTAGCGGGAAGTGGGGGGATGTGTGGGGAAAGCTTGGGAGGTGATGATAGCGACAGGACAAAAATCTTACAAAAAAGAATTAGTATTATTATGAATGGTTTGCATAAGTTAACCTATTGCTTAATTTTGTTGTGAAAAGAAAGGCGAACCTAATCAGAACTTCCCACGATGGCAAGAAAGCCTTTTATCTGGACGTAGAGAATTCCGGGGATATCATGGCATTCCTGCGATCCGAGAAAGCAAATTTGAAGAAGTTTTATACTGCCATAGAGTTGATTTTGAACCATCAGGCTCCGAGAGATTTATACGATAAAGAGAATTTTGAAAAAGGATGTGAACAGGTTACTGCCATTAAATTGTTTAAAGGGAAGAAGAATCCCAGGATTTACTGCAGGCAATATGCTGACGGAGACACGGAGCGTTTTGTAATCATTGGAATAGAACTTCAAGAGAAGAAGAAATCCCAAAAATTGACAGCAACAGAAAAAAGCATCATACGAAGAGTAGCTAAATACGAATACGACTTAACACCAAAACCATGACAGATTCTATTAAAAATGAATGGGATGCACTCATGAATGAGATGTCCTATGAGGACCAAGTAGCTTCAAAAGCTGATGTATTGGCTTTGCAGTACTTGGGTCTGGTAGACAAAAAAATGGAAGAAATTCATATGAACAAAAAGGAGTTGGCAGATAAAATCGGCACTTCTGCTTCCTTTATTACCCAGCTTTTTAGAGGAGATCGTAAGCCAAATTGGAATATTCTGGCAAAGATGTCCATGGAATTGGGTTTGGATTTCAAGGTTATGACCGAGGAACTTTTTCAGGAAAAAGTGCAGGAAGAGTTGAAAAAGTATGGGGTTTTTGAAGGCAGGTCAGAGATGCGGGTGGCGGAGCCGAAAGTTGAATATGGTAAAACATCTGAATAGTATCCATTATGGAGAGCTCAGGCCTACCTTAAGGTTAGCAATAAAAATAGGAGATTTAACTAAACCCTAAATCCACCTCAGGATACTTTTCTAAAAGCTGCGGAAGTGTGATTACAGGAATACCTAGAATACCGCAGATGGCAGGGATCTTTTTGAAAAGTTTTAGGTCATTGGCTGAAGGAGTCTCTTCTGTCACTAAGTAAATTTCTTCCTCTGGGTTGTCTTTGATCAGATGTTGGCAATACATAATCAACTTTGCATCGGCAGATTCCATAAAGCGGTTTTTCTGAACTTCGAATTCTGATTCGTTGAGTTTTTTTAATTGAAATGGATTGGCGACGAACTGGTTCTTTACCATGTTTAAAAACCTAGTCGGAGCTAAGGGGATCAGTTCATCTGTCTTGGTGATGACCTTATTTTCTTTCAAAAATCCTTTATCAGTCAGAAAATCCAGCTTTTGCAGGATGATTTTCTGGCCAACAAATTTACTTTCCTCGTAAACCGCATCAAGCAGAATGATCTCACCTGAAGAAACTTTGCTCTTGATCACTTCGAATAGAACGCCCTTTTTATCAAACGGCAAATAGTACCGAACCAAACTCAATAAAGAACTGGTGTCGATCACTACAATCATCTCAGGTACTTTTCGAGTTGTTCAGGTTTGAGATGTAGCGTCTTGCAAAGCTCATATTCATTGATCACCCCATCGTAAAAAGCGGTTTGAACGGCTGAGACAAATAATGGGGATTGGATGGGTTTGGCCTGACTTGCCATTGGCTTCTTGCCCATTTCCTTTTCCAGTTCTCTTTTCTTTTTCTCAGCGTCTTTTTTAGCTTGAATGGTATCATCTTGGTCTTTTCTCATTCTGCCATATATAGCACCACTCATCTTGTTTGTTCTGACCAGATAAGTAAGGATAGCTGTAAAGCTCAGGTGGGTGCTATCAGAAATGGTTTTGATCTCATCAAATGAATAATCATTGGATTTGCCTATTTCCGGTAGATTATCAAGAGCCGCTAATTCATCTCCAGCAAGGAAGGCAAAAGCAAAATTATTACACCAAGTCTCAATCTTAGATGTGGTTGTATTATGAGCCAGTTGGTCGTAATCCATGGATTCGACTTCTTCTTGATTGAGCAGGTAATGACCCAACTCATGGGCTAAGGTGAAGATCTCGCGCTTGAAGTAATCTTGATTCCTTCTTAGTACAATGACATTAGGTTGTAAATAGAACCCGTCAATATTGCTTTTTTGTTTTAAGGAAGGGTGCTCTACAAATTCAAAGACCAAAATATTTGCTTCAGCAAATTTATTGATCAGTGCTTCCAAGAACTTCTTGGAGTCTTTTCTAAACTTTGGAAAAAGTGTTTTTCGAACTTCTTTAGCAACGGTTAGTGCATCTTCAGCCGTATTATAAATAGGCAAAGCCCTATCTATTTTAAGATCAGACATCTTGGCCAATCCCGATAAGGACAGCTTCAACTCTTCAAACTGAGTAACAATCTTTTTGGAAGCAAGGTTAAGATCAGTTCCAAATTTTTCCTTTCTAAAAAATATACTGGCTTCCTGACTTTGAATAGGAGGGTTTGGATCCAAATAATAGGATAGACCTTTGCTGAAAATCTTATCGATCCTTTTCAGATGATTGAGTTGAATTTCAGGCTTAAAAATATCTTCCCACTCCAATTTATTCTTTAATCCTTCGCTCACTAAATCCAAAAACTCTTCCTTCTCCAATCTGAACTGATGGATAAGCTGTTCTATTCGGGCAATATTATAGGGAGTGGTATTCAATGCTTTGAGCTGATTTTACTAAAAGAACGCAAAAATAGGATAATTAATCCAAATGGAATTTTGTTACCTCCCAATCAACTTCTCCAACCTCGCCATCATCTCATCCTTCTCCTTCAGCATACGCTCGTATAACTCAATCTTCTCCTCATGAAGCTTGAGGATTTTATCAACTGGATCGAAATGAAAGTTTGCGCCAGAATTGGCAATAAATGCTTCCTTATTAAAAGTATTCGAAATAATATTCACTGCCTGTTCCTCATCAAAATTCTGGAAAGCCTCTACGGGTAGTTTCAGCGCATCAGCAATCTGCGAAAGCAAACTTGTTTCGATTTCTTCTTTTTGCTCCAGCAGGGAGATCTTCTTCTGGTTCCATTCCTCACCCAATTCATACGCCAGAGATTCCTGCTTGATGCCCAGCATTTCCCTGAAGCGCTTGACGTTTCTGCCTTGGTGGATGTGTTTGGATGGGGAGTCGTTCATGGGGTGTTTCTTTTTATTTCGGTCTGTGATGATCCGCCACGGAGGACAGGCACGGCCCGAAGCGATGGACTTATTTCTGTGTTAGATCAAATTTAAGCCTTTCCTGCTTTTTACACAGGATGTGAGACTGGATTTCTTAGGTAAAATAGGCATTTGGCGGTGATAATTTATTCTATTTCTAAAATCTTCGCGTCAGTTTATGTCTGGCAGTGACTACAGATCGATTTTGTTCAACCCCCTATGGGGTTGGGCTAAACAGACGTGATCTGCTATGATCCATGGGTTGCACCCATGGTTATTGAGGGTTTGATCCCTTCAGGATCGGGACAGGCTCTTCAGGATCATTGAATACAAAAAAGACTTAGAGTTTGGTAGGTCATCCGGTTTACTATTTCTTTCGTATAGTCATGATAATGGGGAGGATTAGTTAGTGTTAATAGGAATTGTTTCAAAGAAAGTATGAAATCATACTTGTTCGTCATCACTTAGCAAATATTACCGATTGAAAGCCGACCACGAAGTGGTCAAACTTTTCAATAGCCACCCATGAAATGGGTGGTTAGCTGACGTAATGGGGATATAGGATCAACCCTGAAGGGGTTGAACTTACTAATTAATCGCCTACCCATATTTCTAGCATAACCTTCTGTATTTAATCCTTCTGCTAGAATAAGCTATCCTTTCTCAGAATAGATTACCTATAAATGTTTTTTGAGCTTTATCCCAATGCTGATCATTAGTTGCCAGCAGAGACAATAAACTGTTTTAATAATGGGACAAAATCACTTTACTTCCAGCCAGGCAAGAAAGGAGCTTCTATCAAATCTTTTTGCTGAGTTTGGGGAGGAGACAGGAGTGAAGCTTCAACTTTGGCGTCTCTTCAAGTCCTGGATAGCTGATCCTGACGCTGAAAAGGATTTGAATAAACGAAAGGGAATGATTCGGTTCTATGAGAATCTACAATCCTTGGTAGATGCGCTATATCAAGCTGAACCCCTTCCAGAACCCGAACCTTTTCCCGAGGTTATCCAAACTTCAGAGAGTTACTTTCTTCAGCTGATCGAAGCCTTGAAGATTCTTGTGGATCCCGAAATGATCTTTCTGTTTGATCTTCCCAATCTCGGACATCTGGATATCTCACGCCGACGGGAAGTGTATGTGGTGCTCAAGCATCAGGAGCTGGAAATGTATCAGAATACACTGGGACTGTTCAGTTTTCTGGCTGCGGGCAAACAGGAGATCGCCATCCACGCTATAAATCGGAATTACTTAGGCAAAGAACTTCGTACCGGTAACCTCTTTTTCATAACACATTTTCATTCTGGGAAACTGATTTTCAAAAAAGAAGGAGTAAAAGGTCTCCCAGAGATGGATGATGAACAGTTGAAGGAGAAGATGGTGCTGGTGTGCCAGAGTCTGGATAAAAACTGGGAGACTTCAGATCTGTTTTGGAGACATGCCATACAGGAGCAGGAGGATTCGAATTGGGGTATGTCACTGTACTTTATCCATCAAAGTCTGGAATTACGTCTTCGGGGATTGATTTTGGCCTGGGAAGGCTATGAGCGAAAAAGCCATGAAATAAGGATACTGCTTCGGGAATGCTACAAGTTTATTCCCGAACTGATATCGCTTTTTCCACAAGACTGTATAGAGGAAAAACACCTACTACAGACCTTGGAAGATTCCTACTGCAAGGCAAGGTATAAGGTAGATTTTCCGATAAAGAAAAAGATTGCTGAGCTCCTGACTGATCGTGCCAGACAGATTCAGAAGCTATGTCAGCGCCATTATGAACATTATTTCCAACCACTTCAAAAGCAAATACATCATGAAAACTGACCTAAACGTCTCTATAAATGAACTGATTGAAGAACTGATTATGGCGGATATGAAGCATTCCCAGCTGACTGATGGATTAGGAGCGTTGGATTTATGTACTGAAAACCATTACCTCGGAATCTATGATCTGCTGCTTAAAATTTTTCAAGTAGAAAGATGCGTAGGGGTTGATGGATTTACCCATACCTATCTTTGCTACATGCACAAGGCAAGTGACTTTCCCATTACCCACTTAGGAGAGGAACTTCGTCCTTTAGCCAAAGAATGCTATCAGTCTTTGGTCGAGCTTGCCAAAGAATTAAAAGGAGGGGAGGATGAATAAGGATTTATTTATTGAAGAATTGATTCTTCAGGATCTGAGGCATATGCAGTTGATCTATGGATTGGAGGCTATTGGTTTTACGGAGGAAGGATTTTACTCTTTGGATCTTTGTTTTTGTATTGCGGAGTTGATGGGGGTGAGAGGGGAGGAATCAATAGATAAGTTTTATAAAGTCTATCGGGGACATATAGAGAAATGTAGGGATTTAGAAATTACTTGTAGCCGTAAAAATCTCCGGCCTTTAGCCAATGAATGCTATTTGGAACTGAAGAAGCTGGAAGGGCAATAGTGCGGCAAATTGCCTCTTTTCCCGGAATTCCTTTTTGAAATAGTTAGAGAACAAATATCGTCCGTCCCTCTGGGACTTTGCCAGATCATATTGCATTCAGAGATCCAGCCATTGAAATGGCTGGCAATAAGATGGGTCGTCCCTCTGGGACTGATAAGGAATTAAATGTTATTAAATATGAACGATATATAAACCAGCAACTTGATTATCAGTAAAATGTAATGAAGGGTTTCGATTCAAATTAATGCCGTAGGCATGGCCGATTCTATAGCCAGCCATTTTAATGGCTGGTAAAAAGGATAAAACGATGGTTTGCAAAATGCCTTTAGGCATGACCGATATAGTATCATATCTCCCAATAATAGATTGAATCTCTACAATAAAATCATGTATGGTGTTGAACCGATATCGTCTGTCCCTCTGGGACTTTGCCATATTATATTGCAATTCAGAGATCCAGCTATTGAAATGGCTGGCAATGAAATGGGTCGTCCCGCTGAGGGGCGAGCGTTAAAGATTTGTCCAGTGGACAAATCTAGCGAGCAGCCAGCCTGTAGGGTGGGTTAAGTTTGATTAATTTGCCGGACTTACAAATTTTATATATCCATGATTTGTGTTCTGGAGATTGGCAAGAATATGGGCCGTCCCGCTGGGATTGGTACTAGTGTATATGTACAAATAACTTACTATACTTGAATACCAGTTGGAAATGAGCGAGCATTTCCCCTTTGGGCCTGATAATTATTGGCGTCAGTATTGTTCATATGAACTCCATTGAAGAAGAATCTTTATAGAAAATTTGCAAAGAGTTTAGGATGTTGCTCCGTAAAAGTCACCCATCATCCAGCAAAATAAAAATCTCAGACCTTTCGATCTGAGATTTTTTCAAAAATTAATTATATCTAAAAAACCGCTGTTCGGATTTGCAATCCCAAACTCTCTTTGGTAGAATTTAAAATCCGGCACGTAACAGTTTACTTTTTATCTCAAACCTACACTTCCCATATTTCAAACGCTCTCCGGTCTTCTATCTCCCGTCTTTGGGTTTTCCATCAGACGCCCAGCACTCCGACACCCAAGCTCACTCATCCCTATTCCTCCAAAAGTGTTTCATTAAACAACTTCAAGATCCGCTTGTATTCATCTGTCCAGGAGCTTGGCTCCACGAACCCATGATCTTCCACGGGATAAATAGCCATTTCCCAATTGTCTTTGCCCAATTCTATAAATCGCTGCGAAAGCCTTACTACATCTTGGAAGTGCACATTCACATCCACCATTCCATGAGCCATCAGCAAGTTTCCCTTTAGGCCTTCGGCAAAGTAAATAGGAGAGGAACGACGATAAGCAATAGGGTCTTCTTCAGGGGTGTTAAGAATATTGGCAGTATAACCGTGGTTGTAATGCGCCCAATCAGTAACCGAGCGAAGAGCTGCACCGGATTTGAATGTTTCAGAAGCATTGAAAAGCGCCATCAACGTAATAAAACCACCATAACTACCGCCGTATAAACCCACACGATCCGGATCAACTCCGTGAGAGGCTACCAGGTATTTCACTCCGTCAACTTGATCGGACAGGTCTTTTCCTCCCATGTGACGATAGATTCCCGTTCTCCAATCACGGCCATATCCGGCAGATCCACGGTAGTCAATGTCCAAAACTGTGTATCCTAAATCTGTCAACAGATTATGAAACATGTATTCCCTAAAATAGCTGCTCCACCATTTGTGAACGTTCTGCAAGTAACCGGCTCCATGTACGAACACTACAGCTGCGCCATTCTTTTTGGCCGGTTCCGGGAGGTAAAGTCTTGCGGGTACCTGGGCCCCATCTTCTGCTGTGAACTTCACCAGCTCGGGTTCTCTCCAACTGTAAGCTTTAAATTCCTCGCTTTGACCGAAGGTCAATTGCCCGGCTTTTGCATCTGCTTTGTTGTCTTGAAGGTAAAGCTCCGCTGGTTTATTGCTGTAGGAATAGATGATTGCCAGCTTTTTCTCATCGGGAGAAAGCGAGACCTCATTGTTACCGGTCAGAGATGTAAGTTTTTGCATTTTTCCCCCCATCACCGGCATCTTGTAGAAATGCCGCTCTCCAGGATGTACTTCAGAGGTGGTCAAGTACCATGATTTCTTGTCCTTAGAAAGAAAGGGATTAAAGATCTCATAATTTCCTGATGTTAGCGCTTTCTTTTCACCCGAAGTTACATCCAGTAGGTAGAGATGGGAATAACCGCTTTCTTCAGACTGAAAATAAATGTGTTTGTTGTCGGGGAGCCATCCCATGGTGCCACCGGAGAATGAATAACCAATGCCTGGACCGGCTATCCAAGCTTCATCCCGCTGTCTATCAAGTGTGGTTAATTTCCCTGTTTTCAAATCGATTGAAGCAATCCATCGATCTTTATTGTCTGTAGACCGGATGTTTAGGATAGCTTTTTTGCCATCAGGAGAAAAATATGGATTTGAGAAAATGACGTCTCTTTCTTTTTCTTCCCATTCTTTATCAGGGTAGTCAGTTACATAATCCGGCAGATCTTTGATTCCGGGCAGATCAGAAGAACTAATGAGATACACCGTATCCCGCTGTAAATCGTAGATTCCCACGTCCGTTTTAGTAGGGCTTGCCCCGACTTTTGACCGTGCGTTCAGCTCCACTGTGTATCCAGAGGCATCCACGTAATCCGGAACTTTGGTATTCTTATTCTCCGAAGAATTATAGATGGTGAAAGTTGCGTAGTTTCCGTCAGGAGACAACTGTAGATTTACAGGGCTTTTCCCCTCCGTATAGTAGGTGAATTTGTCCTCATCGGAATCACGGTAGGCATCCCTGTAATCACTTCTCATCTTACTTTTCTCTTTCCGTTCTCTTACCACTCCAAGAAGTTCTAGGTTTTCTGATTCCAGCCAGGCCATCTTTTCTTCCTTATCCTTGGAATTGTCCTTAGGTTTGGTTTCCGTGGATATGGAGGTCACTTTTCGAAATGTTTTGGAAGATCTATTGAAGATGAAAATATTGCTCTTTGAAGTAAATGAGATCTCCGATTCATTTGCCATAAACTTTGGATTGGTAAAGTTTTCCGGCCACTCAAGAAGTACCTCCGAAGTAAGCGTATTCATATTTTCAAGCATCAGCTTTTTGTCTACTTGATATATACGCAGAGACTTATCGGAATTAAAATCTTCTTCACTGCGCTCATTGTTCTTTAGCTCTTTCCAATCTACTTTAGAAACAGTAGTCTTATTGGCTAAATTTAGTTTGTAGACTGAATCAGCGGGATTCTTTTCAGGATTATACCGAAAGTAAATAGTTTGGGAATCATCACTCCAGGATGCTGAAGAAGGGAAAGTTCCCATCCACATGGGGTCCCTCATAATGTACTCTACACTTAAAGATGATTGAGCCTGGGCTTGCAAAAGGACAAAGCAAAGCAAAGGCAGAAACAGTAGTTTTCGCTGCATATTCGTATGGGTTTGTTTATTCTGAATTCAATTTAGTGCTATAAGAAACTGATTCAATTCCGTTTCGATACCGATAAGGTCTGCTTGAAGGCTTTCATTCAATTCTGGGAAACCGGAAGGATTTTTTTCGATTTCTTCTAAAATTTTTCGTGTCTTTAGAGCTCCTATGTACACCATTGTTGGCTTGGCTTTGTGACAAAGATTCTTGATTGTAGTGTAGCTATTCTGTTTATAAAATATATCCAACTCCTTCAAATCTTTGATATTGGTTTCTAGAATTATCTGAACCATTTCTCTGATCATCTCTGGCTCATCTTCCCCAAAGTACTGATAAATCGATTGTTCACTTATGAATTTATACATGACTGGATGAAGAAGGTGCTAAAATGTGAAAAAGTCGGTTTGGCAACCGTCTTCCTAAAATTAAACACATTTTCTAAAAAGTATGATTTTCTGCCAACGTTTTCAACAATTCATGAATAATGGTCTTAGATTTCCCATGATTGGTTAATTTTGCACCCCATCAAGACAGCTAAAATACGGTATGCAGCGGAATAAGAAGATATTTTTGATCCTGTTTGTGATATTCATGTTGATCATGTGCTGGATCGGTTATGATATTTCGCAGAGAACCACCTTTCCGGGTTCGAAGGGGAATTTAGAGCAGAGGATAGGTGATGATTTGGAAAAGGGAGGGAAATAAAACTGCTGTTGTATAAGTTTGTACGATGGATTACGATTACCCGGTAGTCTTACCGGGCTAAAACCAACTCAATGGATAACTTAATGACCCGTCAGCTTGACCTTATTTTACGGGAAGGGAAAGTCGCTTTTGAGCGGAATTTTGAATTAGAATTAGAACCAAAATACTTAGATCGGAAAGGACAGGGTTGGCTTTCTGAAATCTATGAAGATCTAGGGGGAGTTGGAAGATTTCCTTTGCTTGAGAAGTTGAAATTTGACTTTAAAATCAACCGAAATTTATTTGTGTATGATGATGAAACCCACTTCAATAGATATCGACTAATTTCCTTTAGATCAGAACTTTATTCTGAATTAAATTTCCCCTTTCTGGAAACTCAAAAAAGATTATGCAGAAGCTATGAGAAAGAATGTCTGAAGGTGGGGATGCAGCAAAGGGTCTGGAGTGGAGTTCCTTTGGCCAGGCATTGTTTTGGTGAAGCGACTGAGCCGGGAGACTTCTCTGCAAATGGAGCGGTAGGATGGAAGCTTACCGCCTACAACGACTCCCAATTTGACATCCAAACAAGGATTCATGGCTATAAACTTTTCCGCATTACGCCTTTCGAGACACTAATGACAGGAGGATCCCTAAAGCGACTGGACCAATTGCTTGTCAACCCAAAAGAGGAGCAACGCGCGATGTTGTTGAATTGGTTTATCCGGAAATATAAAGGGTGATTTTTCACCACAGAGGCCACAAAGGTTTTCGCAGAGGTCGCTATGTCGGATGGGCAAGAACAATGTGTTTTCTTGCCGCTTAGTAGTTCATACCTAGTTTTTTACATTGATCGGAGGTTTTCCATAATGGACTTTCTACTTTGTAAATACGGATGGGCCATCAGTCAGATACAGTTTGTTCTTGATTACCTAGAATCATAGGACTCATAGTTTTTTGAGAAATATAGACTCGTTCTCAATACGAGAGTGGGCCCATAGAGATCGGGAAATCAATCTCTCTACAAGTCAGATCAGCTCTTAGTTTTTCTATGTGACTATATGATTGATTTCAGTGCTTTATAGCTTAGGAAAATAGTCCAAATATCTCTCTTTCCACTTTTTCCACCACAAAAGAGAAATCGCCCGGATTCTCCACAAAGTCCAGATTATTGACATCTATAATCAATAATTTTCCCTCAGCGTATCCGGTGATCCACTCTTCATAATGTGTGTTGAGGTTTTTCAGATAATCTATCCGCATGGTCGTCTCATAGCTTCTCCCGCGTTTTTCTATCTGACCCACAAGTTTCGGGATATCAGCTTTCAGATAAATCAACAGGTCGGGAGCTTTCACATGGGCAATCATGCTTGTGAATAAGCTTTGATAATTTTGATAATCCCGCTCGGTCAACAATTTGCTTTTATAGAGATTGGCAGCGAAGATATAGGCATCTTCGTAAATAGTCCTATCCTGAATTGTAGGAATTTTACTTTCCTGAAGGGTCTTGATTTGGTTGAATCGGGAATTTAGAAAATACACCTGTAGATGAAAAGCCCATCTCTTCATATCTTCATAAAAGTCAGGGAGATAAGGGTTTTCATCTACAGCTTCAAATTCAGCTTTCCAGCCATAGTGTTTAGCTAGTTTTTCGGTAAGGGTAGTCTTCCCGCTACCAATATTTCCGGATACAGCGATGTGCATAGTTTAGTTAGTTGTCAAAGCGGGGAGCAACTGCCATGTCTTTGCTTCCGGCAGTGTATTTATAAAAGCCTTCACCGGTCTTTACTCCTTTATAACCGGCCTGAACCATATTCACCAGCAAAGGACATGGAGCGTATTTTGGGTTGCCAAAGCCCTCATGAAGTACTCTGAGGATAGAGAGGCAAACATCCAAGCCGATAAAGTCTGCCAGCTGCAAAGGCCCCATGGGATGTGCCATTCCAAGTTTCATCACAGTATCAATCTCATTCACTCCAGCTACTCCTTCAAAGAGGGAGTAAATCGCCTCATTGATCATCGGCATCAATAGTCTATTTGCCACAAATCCAGGATAATCATTTACTTCCACAGGATCTTTTGAGAGATTGGAAGATAAAACCATTACTCTGGCGGTCACTTCGTCAGAAGTAGCATAGCCCCGGATTACTTCCACCAGTTTCATCACAGGTACCGGATTCATAAAGTGCATTCCAATCACCTGCTTAGGCCTGGAAGTGACGGCAGCTATTTTAGTAATCGATATAGAAGAAGTGTTACTGGCCAGAATAGCCGTTTCAGGACTGAATTTATCGATTTGCTGAAAAAGATCCAGTTTGACCTCCATGTTCTCCGTGGCTGCTTCCACCACAAGGTCAGCTGATTTTACACCTGCTTCCAAGTCGGTAAATGTAAGAATCCTGTCTAATGTTGCCTTTTTATCGTCTTCTGTAATCAGTCCCTTGCCAACTTGTCTGTCTAAGTTCTTGTTGATAGTAGTCATGGCTTTGTCCAAAAAAACCTGTTTGATATCTATCAGACTGACTTCATAGCCATGCTGCGCAAATACATGGGCGATGCCGTTTCCCATTGTGCCGGAACCTATGACTGAGATGTTTTTCATAAAAAGGTAATTGAAGGTTAAAGTTAGAATTTGGGTTTATTTCAACGGAATTAGGCTGTTGAAGAGTTCAAAGCTAATCCTGCCTGTCACTAAATCCAATTTTTTAACTTTTGATTCCTGACTTTGTTTGTCATAAAAGTTCAGTTTCAAACTGCGATTATTGCGTACCTTTAAGGCATGAAGGAACTTGGTCTAATTTCAAAATTACCCATTAATAGATTTACGGATTTCGGTGCCTATTTGGCTCTCAGTTCAGGAGAAGAACTTTTGCTTCCCAAAGGATACCTCACAGGTGAGGAAAAAGAAGGAGACGAAATTGAAGTTTTTGTTTACACGGATAGTGAGGATCGGCCGGTTGCCGTGACTCAGAAGCCCTTGGCACTCTTGGACGAATTTGCTGTCTTGGAAGCTAAGGAAGTCACTTCTTTCGGAGCATTTGTAGACTGGGGGCTTCCAAAAAATCTGTTTGTTCCCAAATCTGAAATGGGCAAAAACATGGAGGTTGGCCAAAAGTATTTGGTGAAAATCTGTGTTGATTACAAAACCAACCGATTAATCGGAGTCAATAAGTATCGTGACTTTATGCGGTTGGCACCGCTGGATTGGGAGGAGGGAAAGGAACTTGAGGGAGTCATTTTCGAGGAAACTGATTTGGGTTTCAAAGTATTGATAGACAATGAATATGAAGGTTTGCTTTTCAAAAATGAAGTTTTCCAATCCTTGGAATTGGGCGAAAAACGCAAAGTCTACGTGAAAAAGAACCGTGAAGACGGTAAGTTGGACTTGCAGTTGCTTCCTTTCGGGCGTGTGAAGTACGATGAGGGGTCAGAGAAAATACTTGCGATTTTGGAATCCAAAGGTTTTTTGCCTTTGCATGACAAATCATCTCCTGAGGAAATTCAGGAGCATTTGAGCATGAGCAAAAAGCATTTCAAACAATGTATCGGCCAGCTGTACAAAGCGAGAATGATTCAAATTGAGCCTGATGGAATCAGACTAAATGCATCGAATTGAGTTTTAGGATATCAGTGGGCGTAAGGCATAGCACTGCGCTTCCGCGAAGACTGGCTATCGGGGCTTTGATCAGATTGGGAGATTTGATCAAGATATTAAGCCAACTTTCGTCATCCCAGTTTTTGCCTGCAATAAACCGCTGATAATCCGGATGTGCCCGGTTGAGAAGATCCTTTGCCCGGAGATTCAATTTGAGCAAAAGACTATTCCATTGGGTGGGTGTAAGCCTTTCTTTACTCAGGTCTATTGTATTGACGAATTGGGACATTGATTTGGCATAAGCAAGTGTTTGCTTATCCACTACCTGAGTAGGCGAATGATAGAAATACAGTTCTGAAGGATGAGTTTTCATGGCTAAGGGTATTTTGATGCTTTATAAGATACTGAAAATCTATATTTTATAAAAGAATTATTTTCATTAAATAGCTATTTTGAATTATTGAACCTCCATATAGAATGGATATTGATCTTGAAAATTTCGGTAAAGAGAGCAAGTCAGAATATTCTTCCAACCAGAAATTAAAGGCTAGACTCAGAAAAGTAAAGCCGAAAATCCTGGACCAAAGATTTGAGATGTTGCATATAGAGACGTTTGGTGAGATAGACTGCTTGGCTTGCGCAAATTGCTGTAAAACTACAAGTCCGATTTTTCTGAATACGGATATTGACCGTCTGGCTAAAGTATTTCGAATGAAGAGCAGTGCTTTTATCGATGAGTACCTGCATCGGGACGAGGAAGGCGATTATGTCTTAAATTCGGCTCCATGCACTTTCTTGGGGATGGATAATAAATGTCTTGTATATGAGGACAGGCCTAAGGCCTGTAGGGAGTATCCGCATACCGACCGTAAAAAAATGCATGGGATTTTGGAGCTTTCGCTTAAAAATACGCTAGTTTGTCCTGCTGTTTTCAAAATTTTCCAGCAGATTGGCAAGGATTATAGGAAGTAATGCTATTCTTTTGCTTTTTTGAAATCATAAACCTATTAATAATATTATGCAAAATCAGGAATCACGTTTCCTAGGAGTGGACGTGGGGGGAACTCACTTGAAAATCGGCCTTGTAGATAAGGAAGGTAATATTTTAGACTTTGTAAAGGAAGATACCACCTCTTATCGTGATCATCCTGAGGGATTTGGGCCTGCTTTTATCGCAGGTATGGGGAAATTCTTGACCAAATACCCCGAAGTGAAAAATGTAGGAATCGGTTTGCCCGGCATGATTTCAAAGGATAGGACAACAGCTCTTGAAATCCCGGCAATCCCCACACTTAACGGTTTCAATCTTAAAAAGGGATTGGAAGAGAAGTACCCCGGATATGATTTTGTTTTGGAAAATGATGCTGCAGCTGCGGCAATCGGGGAGTTTTATTTTGGAAAGGACGATCCTTCACAGAATTTCCTCTTTATCACCATGGGAACCGGAATAGGTAGTGCCTTGGTATTGGATGGAGAAGTGTTCAAAGGATCCCGAGGCAATGCAATGGAAATGGGACATATGCTTTCCCAAGGGGCAGCTAGGCTTGAGACGCTTATCGGAAGACAGGGGATTTTGAATATTATGTCACGTTTTATAGATGCATATCCTGAAAAGGCGGGAGTTTTGGTTGGTGCAGAATTGGGGACTCATCTTCTGGTTGACACGGCCAAGGCCGGAAACCCGGTGTCATTGATGGTATTCGAAGAAGTAGGAAGGATTTTGGGTGAGGCGATTGTCTCGGCTATTCGTATTTTAGATGTTACCGATGTTTATTTTGGTGGCGGAATTTCTGCGGGTTTGGAATTTATGATGCCCACGCTTGACCGTACGATCAAACAATATTTATCTCAGTACTACAGTAAAGATCTGTTGTTGAAAAAGGCCACTCTTGAAAACAACGCAGGTACACTCGGTGCAGCTGCACTGTGTTTTATGGGTTCTGGTTTGTAATAGTCACTTCGGATACTTTGCTTATGGCATTCAGTCGAAAAAGAACTCTTAGGGGTTCTTTTTCTATTTCTACTCCATCACAGTTGCCACTGGGTTCTAGAAAGTAGAAAAAGAAGGTTTGGCTTTTATCCACCAACTCCACACGGTCGGGACGTCCAAATGTCTTGATCAAAGCTTGGTTATCAACTCCCAAATAAGAGTGCTTTAACCGCTCAAGTTCTTCCAGATCTTGTATCCTTAATCCTTTACATCCATATCGGTCAGACTTCCAGTTTTCCATATTCATACTTCCCGTATCCCTTTTGGAACTGCATGAAAAGACGATGGAAAGAAATAGAGCAGAGAAAAAGAGTAAGGATTTATTCATGATTGCACAGAAATGGAATTGGGATTTGAGTTGCTGATTTTTCCATAGCCAATAGAAAGAACCCAAACAATAGGTGCCTAAGATTCCGACTAGGATCGGCAAAGGTAGGAGAGATTGGACTAAGAAAAAGGCAACAGTGACAAAAGCCACAATTCTTGCTACTTGTTAGGGTAAACACCGCTTTTTGTTTTCAAAGACTCCTGAAAAATTCACAGGAGTCCACATGATCGGTATACTCACTAGGACTTTGGGTAGGCAGTTAAAGCTGTAAACGTTCAGGAGAAAGAGCATGTAGGTAAATCCGAGGACAATCATTTCTGCTGCCATCAAAATCAAATATATCGTAATAGCGATCACTACTGGTCTGAGGTTCATTATTTTGGGTGTTTTTGCGAAGCTACTTGTCAAAGATAAAGATAAAAGGATCGGCGATAAGTCGGATTCAGTTTGTTCAAATCCTTTATATTAGCGCATTCAATTCCCCTCAATTATGTATTACCGATTCGGAAAAGCCTTTTATTTCCTAAGTGTTGTCCTGTTCATTTTCTTTCTCCTGTATTTCTATTCAGCTTTGCCGGAGAAGGTCAGTTACAATTTTGATGAAAATGGGCTGTCACCCGAAAAGGTAAGTAAGGAGATGTTTTTTTATGGAATGATCGCCATTTTTATTATAATGAACATGGTTGTTCTACTTCCTCCCAAATTGCTTGAAACCAAAAATCATCAAGGCCTGACCCGCATTTTCCCGATTGGTGATAAGTTTCGGGATTATTATTTGGGTTGGTTTTATTCTTTCGGGGGTATCCTTAACATGAGTTTGGGCATGTTGGTATTTTATACTCATGCGATCAATAATCAAGAGGAAATCGCTGCTAGCCAGTACAATTTCTTCTTTTATCTCATTCCCGGGCTTTTTGTCGTTTGGGTGATAGGATTGTTCGCTATTCTTGTGGGGAAATTCAACCAAGTGAAAAATAGATCTTGAGCAGAATAAGTATCAAATAGCATATGGCTGAAGCAGTTAAATACACAGAAGACAGTATCAAGTCCCTCGATTGGAGGGAGCATATCAGGCTAAGACCCGGTATGTATATCGGTAAATTGGGAGATGGCAGTGCCCAGGATGATGGGATTTATGTCCTTGTAAAAGAGGTTCTGGATAATTCTATTGATGAGCACATGATGGGGTATGGGAGAACCATAGATGTCAAGATCTCCGAACACAAGGTGGAAGTACGTGACTATGGCCGTGGTATTCCGCTAGGCAAAGTCATCGATTGTGTATCCAAGATCAACACGGGCGGTAAATACGATTCAGGGGCTTTCCAGAAGTCTGTAGGACTAAATGGGGTAGGTACCAAGGCAGTGAATGCGTTGTCTGACTTTTTCAAAGTACAGGCTTATCGTGAGGGGGAAACCAAAGTAGCCGAATTCGAAAAAGGCATCTTGGTAAACGATCCCCCGATCAACAAAACATCAGACAGAAATGGCACAAAAGTCGTTTTCTCTCCTGATGGCGGTATTTTCAAAAATTACCATTTTATACCTGAATACCTGGAAAATCAGATTTGGAACTATGCCTATCTGAATGCAGGTCTTACGATCAATTATAACGGAAAGAAGTATTTCTCTGATAGGGGACTTTACGATTTGCTCTCTAACAAGATAGATGAGGAGACTCAGCGGTACCCTATCATTCACCTGAAAGGGAATGATATAGAAATGGCTCTCACTCACTCCAATCAGTATGGGGAAGAGTATTATTCTTTTGTCAACGGGCAATACACAACCCAGGGCGGCACGCATTTGGCCGCTTTTCGGGAAGCAGTGGTTAAGACTGTCCGGGAATTTTTCAAGAAGGACTACGATGCTTCCGACATTCGTCAGAGTGTGGTAGCAGCCATTTCCATCCGGGTGCAGGAGCCTGTGTTCGAATCCCAAACCAAGACTAAACTAGGGTCACAATCTGTAGGTCCTGATGGTCCGACCGTACGTACGTTTATCAATGACTTCCTTAAGACTGAGCTGGATAATTATTTGCATAAAAATCCCGCTGTTGCCGATGCCCTTTTAAAAAGAATCCTTCAATCTGAGCGTGAGCGCAAAGAGATTTCCGGTATTAAGAAACTGGCAAACGAACGGGCAAAAAAAGCCAATCTTCACAATAAGAAACTCAGAGACTGCCGTGTGCACTATGATGATCCCAAGGCCAATGAGGATGTGAAAGCAAATACTATGCTCTTCCTGACTGAGGGTGACTCTGCCTCGGGATCTATCACCAAATCCCGTGATGTACAGACGCAGGCGGTGTTTTCCCTTAGAGGAAAACCTTTGAATTGCTTTGGGATGACCAAGAAAGTGGTGTATGAAAATGAGGAATTCAACCTTCTCCAACATGCACTGAATATTGAGGATGGAATAGAAAACCTTAGGTACAGGAAGATTGTAATCGCAACGGATGCAGATGTCGATGGGATGCACATCCGCTTGCTGATCATGACATACTTCTTGCAGTTTTTTCCGGACTTGGTGAAGAATGGGCATTTATTTATTTTGGACACCCCGCTTTTCCGGGTTAGGAACAAAAAAGAGACAATCTATTGCTATACAGACGAGGAACGGCAGCGGGCAATTCATAAGCTGGGTAACAAGCCTGAGATTACCCGATTTAAAGGTTTGGGGGAGATATCTCCGGAGGAATTCGGAGGATTTATCGGAGAGGATATTCGTTTGGAGCCGATAATATTGAATAAAGAAACTAAAATAGGAGACTTGCTGACTTTCTATATGGGAAAGAACACCCCTAACCGTCAGAACTTTATTATAAAGAATCTAAAGATAGAAAAGGACTTGGCACTTGAGGATCCAAAGGCAAAAGAAGCAGGGGAAGAGGAAATCGAAGCGGCGTAGCATTGCATTTTTTTACAATAAAATAATGATGTAAATCTAATGCAGTATGAGATCGTGGATACTAATGTATCATGTGGCCTTATAAATAAAATTATAAACACATGAAATCGGGCATGACGAAGAACGTCAGACAGAGGAAAGATTATCCGTTATGCGAGATTCTCCCGAAGAACAATCGGGACGGGCTATCCCGATTTTCGGGACAGGTAATGGCCATTGAAAAACAATTATAATCGTATGAAAATAAAATTTCAAATGATTACTTCCTGATAGGAAATTTGATTTCTGTTGGATTGGTATTGGTGACCTTCCAACTTTATAACTACCGGACTATAACATGAGTGACGAAAACAATTTGCCAAAGGACGGCGACGAATCTCTGCACACATCTGTCCCTGTGACAGGAATGTACCAGGAATGGTTTCTGGATTATGCTTCTTATGTGATTCTGGAACGGGCTGTTCCGGCAATCGAGGATGGCTTGAAACCCGTACAGCGTCGTATCCTGCATGCGATGAAAGAAATGGACGATGGGCGATTCAATAAAGTCGCCAACATCATTGGCCAATCCATGCAATTTCACCCCCACGGTGATGCTTCCATAGGCGACGCTATCGTAAATCTCGGTCAAAAGGACCTGTTGATTGAAACTCAAGGTAACTGGGGAGACGTGCGTACCGGAGATCGGGCGGCAGCGGCCAGATATATTGAAGCCAGACTCTCCAAGTTTGCACTTGAGGTATTGTTTAATTCCCAGACCACCGAGTGGCAACTTTCATATGACGGTAGAAAACGCGAGCCGGTAACGTTGCCTGTCAAATTTCCGCTTTT
Organism: Algoriphagus sp. Y33; assembly: GCF_014838715.1. NCBI lineage: Bacteria > Pseudomonadati > Bacteroidota > Cytophagia > Cytophagales > Cyclobacteriaceae > Algoriphagus > Algoriphagus sp. Y33. The sequence goes on from NZ_CP061947.1 coordinate 1,892,982, forward strand.
ACTTGCACAAGGAGTAGAAGGAATTGCAGTGGGACTTTCCACCAAGATCCTTCCGCATAACTTCTGTGAGTTGATTCTTGCGTCAATTGAGATTCTCAATGGAAATAAATCCAATGTGCTTCCGGATTTTATCACCGGCGGATTTGCAGATTTTTCCGAATACAATGAAGGTCTTAGAGGGGGGAAAGTTAAGGTTAGAGCCAGAATTGAAGAGGAAGATAGTAAAACCTTATTAATTAAGGATATACCCTATGGAACCACAACTGACACATTGATTGATTCTATCCTCAAAGCCAACGATAAAGGAAAGATTAAAATCAAGAAAGTCGTCGACAACACTGCCAAGGATGTAGAAATAGCCATACAGCTTGCGCCGGGTGTTTCTCCCGATGTGACGATAGATGCGTTGTATGCATTTACAGATTGTGAGGTGTCGATTTCGCCAAATGCCTGTGTGATTATCAAGGATACTCCGATATTCCTTACCGTAAATGATATCCTGGAGTATAATACCAAGCAAACCAAAGCACTTCTCAAGCGCGAATTAGAAATTCGCAAAGCGGAATTGATGGAGAAATTGCTTTTTTCATCTCTGGAAAAAATATTTATCGAAAATAGGATCTATCGGGATATTGAAGAGTGTACTACTTGGGATGATGTCTTGAAGGCAATAGATGAAGGTTTGGATCCATATAAACCTGATTTTTATAGAGAGATCACTACAGAGGATTTGGTCCGTTTGACAGAAATTAAGATCAAGCGTATTTCCAAATTTGATACGTTCAAGGCGGACGAGCTGATGAAACGTCTTCAAGATGAGCTGAAGGAAGTGAATCATCATTTAAGGCATCTTACAGACTATGCAATTGCATACTATGAAAATCTGCTTACCAAATATGGCAAAGGACGTGAGCGTAAGACTGAAATCAGGACTTTTGATGCCATTCAGGCAAATGTAGTTGCGGCAAGCAATGCGAAGCTTTATGTGAACCGTGCAGATGGCTTTGTGGGATATGCGCTCAAGAAAGATGAATTTGTCTGTGATTGCTCTGATTTGGATGATATCATAGTGATTCGTAAGGACGGCGTATGCATGGTGTCCAAGATTCAGGAAAAGAACTTCATGGGTAAGGATATTTTGCACGTAGCTGTGTTCCGCAAAGGAGACGAACGGATGGTGTACAACTATATCTATTTGGATGGAGCTACCGGACGGGCGATGGTCAAGCGTTTTCAGGTACTGGCCGTCACTCGGGACAAGGAATACGTGCTTACCAAAGGGAGTAAAGGCAGTAAGACACTCTATCTCACAGCCAATGCAAACGGTGAAGCCGAGATCATCACAGTCTATTTGACCCAAGGTGCAAAAGCCCGTGTGAAAGTTTTTGACTTTGATTTTGCTTCAATAGATATCAAGGGCAGGGGTGCGGGAGGAAATATCCTGACTAGACATCCGATACGGAAAATCCAGTTGAAAATGGAAGGTGTATCTACGCTGGGGGGATTAAATATTTATTATGACTCGATCGTCGGCAGACTGAATACTGATGAGCGCGGGAAATTGATTGGTAATTTTCTGGGAGACGACAGAGTGTTGGTGTGCTACAAAAGTGGCGATTATGAATTGACCAGTTTCGAAACTACCAATAGATACGATGCTCCCAATGTCGTACTGATAGAGAAATTTGATCCCGATAAAGTGCTGTCAGCCATTTACTTTGATGGTGGTAGTAAAACGTATTATATAAAGAGGTTTCAGATAGAGACAACTACCTTAAACAAGAATTTCAATTTTATTTCAGATCATAAGCAGTCTTATCTGAAGCTTATTTCCACTGAGAAGCAGCCACAGGCACGCGTGACTCTGATCAAGGGCAAAGAGGAAGAAGTGATGGAGTATGACTTGGATATGCTGATTGATATCAAAGGCTGGAAGGCATTGGGAAATAAGTTGAGCACCTACCAAATAAAGGATCTCAGTTTGATTCCTTCCAAAAAAGCTGAGGCATCTGATGAAGCTGGCGCAGAGGGAGATGAAACTGATTTGGACGATGACTTGGAAATTGGCTCTACAATAGACCCACCTGTCAATAAAGACGATGAAGATCAACTGGGACTATTTTAAAGCCGGCATTGCTCATTAGTTTTCGTTATTGCAAGAAATCAGGTTGTTTGGAGTCTGAGTCCGCCGCGACGGATATGGTAAAGTAGAAAACAATAATAATAGTTGTGGCTGATTTTGAAGTAATTAAAAGCCAAAGTAGAATTGCTAATACGGAATGCGGGTTGACGCCCCATGTTTTTTCAAGATGGAAGAGGGAAATCACTTAGAAACTATAGATCAAGGCTGGTTGGATTATTTGAGCCAATACATCACTGTACATAAGAAAGCAGTAATGGAGAAGGTGTTGGCTCAAAGAACCCGCTTCCTTACCGTAGTCTTAGAGGATATTTTCAAACCCCATAATGCCAGTGCTGTTTTACGCACATGCGATTGTTTTGGGATTCAGGATGTGCATGTCATCGAAAAGGTGAATGCATACAAAATCAATCCTTATGTGACCCGGGGTGCTTCCCAGTGGGTGGATTTGCATAAGTATTACAGCAAGGAGGGTTCTGCGGTTCAGGATTGTTTTTCTAGCTTGAGAGATAGAGGGTATAAAATATATGGTACCAGTCCGTTACCGGGTTCTATCTCAATCTATGATTTAGAACCCGATGAAAAACTGGCACTGGTATTCGGAAATGAGCATGAGGGTATCAGTGCAGAAGTTCAGGAAAGCGTGGATGGATTGGTGCATATTCCCATGTTGGGCTTTACGGAGAGTTTTAATATTTCCGTGGCAGCATCCATTATGCTATATGAGCAGGTAAAAAAAGTGGAAAGGTACGAGCATCCTGATTTTTACTTGACAGAGCAGGAAAAACAACTCTTGAGAATGAAGTGGTATAGATCGGTGGTGAAGAGAGCAGATGTGCATGAGAAGGCTTACTTGAGTTCAAAAGGGCCTAGTTCTTCTTCTGAAAGATTGAGTTGATCTGCTCATTGAATGTTGGCTTTTGGGCTCTCTTTTTGGCTTTTTGCCGCTTTCTCTGTCTTTTCTTTTGCTCTTTGCTTTTTACCAAAACCATACGTGCGGAGATCCCCACTTGCCCTCTATAAAATTCTTCCCGCCCTGCCAGATTGATATTGGGCTTATAATCGAGAGAAATGACAGTATTCAATAAGGTAAGCTCCAAGCCTCCAATCAAATCCACCCCAGCAGTAGAATTTCCATAAGTATGCAGGATTTGTTTACTTTCCGGATCTTTTACAAAACTCTCCTCTACGCCAAATGAGGGACCAATTCCATAGTAATAATTAAAGCGTTTGGAGATGATGGGGCGGTGCTTTTCCATCAAGAGAGAAAATGTTGTATTGAGCTTGAAATCCGATTGTAAAATTCCTTCTAAGGTCAGTCCTTTCGTTATTCTTTGCTGAGCTGTAAGTCCAATAGTTCTGTACAGATTATTGTTGCCAAATCTAAGTCCCACAGCGGTTCCATAGCGCTGAGCGTGTGTGATGGTAAATGAAGTGAAAAAAATGATTGCAATGAGCGTAAGGCGTGCTTTCATAGGTTATTGTCAACAGAAATGACTGGTGTTCAATAACTATTCCAATCTTTCAATTTCATGTAGTCAAAAGGTATTTGATCCTGTTTCTCCGTGCGTGACACGAACAAAAGCGATTGTCAAGACGGCGTTCGTGTTGTTGTATTTCAGTAAACGGGAATCCCTCTGCGCAATTCTTTGTACCCTCTGTGGCAAATAGACTTAAAAAAAATGCCCTCAAAAGTAAGTTTCCTATGAGGGCATTCGTAAGGGATACAAAGTCAAGACTATAACTCAGAAACTACAATCTTCTCGATTTTATCCCCCGCTTTGATAGAGTCGATAACATCTAGTCCTTCCACTACTTTGCCGAAACAGGTGTGATTTCTGTCCAAATGGGCAGTATTGTCTCTGCTGTGGCATATAAAGAACTGAGATCCTCCTGTATTTCTACCGGCATGTGCCATAGAAAGTACACCGCGGTCATGGTATTGATTCTCGCCGTCTAGTTCACATTTGATGTGGTACCCCGGTCCGCCGGTACCATTTCCTTTGGGGCAACCGCCCTGTATCACAAAATTTGGGATAACTCTATGGAAAGTCAATCCATCGTAAAAACCCTTATTGGCAAGGTCAATGAAATTCTGAACCGCAATCGGCGCATCCTTTTCATAAAACTCGACTTTCATTGTACCTTTTTCCGTAATCAATTCTGCTGTCTTCATTTTTTCAGGTTTTCGTTATGTTCCAATCAGGAGCTTTTAAATGCTTAGCTCCGCAAAAATATAATAATTAGGATAAGAATTAACACAAAAATTATACAAGAGAAGATTTTATGAACTCTTACTCTCCCTGTATGAATGGAGGGTTAGAGCCGTATTATGCTACGGCACGGCGCGCTGGTTATTGCAGCCATTCATTGCTGTTTTGAAGTTTACCATATACGCCGCGGCGGACTCTGTCTCCAAACATGCCGATTTTCTTGTGGTTAGTCCTTCCCGAAAAGGGACCGGGACAGGCACTACGGATCCTCTAATGCAAAATCCGGGATGAAGAAAGATTTTTTTCGCAAATATCAATCTGTGAATATCCAAATCGATCTGTGTCAAAGTTTGTTTTACACCGGTTGACTATAGGAGAGTTAAATTATAGAAGTCCAAAAATTGGGATTCAAGTCTGTAAACCCCCATTTTTGTTGCCGTGAAAGTTGACATTGACTTTCCGCAAAGCATTTAAATACTTACAATCCGCATGTTCGAAGGACCTGATTATCCGAAATCCATAAAAGAAGAACTTTTTGAATCCTGGCTGGAAGAGGGTAGAGCCAGTATGATCAGTTACCATTTTATGCTGATTGTCTGGAATGTCTATGATGAAAAGTATAATCCTGTCTATGTGGAAAGCCGGGATGAGATAGAAAACTATGAGCTATATCCGGATGCGAAAGGTTCCGAAGCACTGATTGCAGTGTATGATTTATACTCAGAGAGTAGGGTAGCGATTTGAAATTTTATGCCCGTGTTCTCCTATGCCGTTAATAAAAGCATCGTAGATTTACTTTTAGCACATGAATCCAGGTGTAGAGTTTTTGCTTATTAGGAATAAATAGGAAACGCCCGTTGAATAAATCCATCGGGCGTTTCCTATTTGCTGAAAAACTGAATAACGAGAGTTAACAACCGCGATTGCTCACTTGGAAATACTCCCGGCTTCCTTGGCCAGCTCCACATTACCATCTGCCAATCCCGATGCGATAAAGGAATCAATCTCAGAATTTCTCTCTTGACCTTTGTTCAACAACACACCCAGTACAATCATTGCCCCGATTCGGGTACCCACTTTTTTGGCAGCGGTTTGAAATAGAGGTTCCAATTCCTCGTAAGTCACCTCTTCAGCCAAGCGCGCTATATCCGCTCTGGCTGCTGCAAGTTTGTCTCCCGAAAGATTGGTGTATTTCTTGGCAATCTTCTGAATCTCATTCAAAGCAGATCGTTGGCCCTGAGGTTGTCCTCCTCCTTGATTTGCTTGCTTAGTTGGCTGATTGTTCTGCGCAACAGGAGCAGGCTGCTGCTTAGCCCAGGAATCACGTAAACCCACTGTTTTGTTGAATACAAGTTTGTCGGCTGTAGAATCTTTATCCACTGTGAAGTAACCTAGGCGTTGAAACTGAAATTTATCACCCAGTTTGGCTTCTTTCAGATACGGCTCCAGGTATGCCTCTTTGATGACATTCAATGAATTAGGATTGACAAATTCCATAAAACTCTTGTCTTCGTGGCTGTCCGGAGCTTCGTCCAAGAAAAGTCGGTCATACTCCCGGACTTCCGCTTTGATGGCATGTTGGATAGAAACCCAGTGAAGTGTTCCTTTTACTTTTCGGGTGCTGGCTTCTGTTCCCGTTCCGGATCTTGAATCCAAGTCAGCCGTACAATGGATTTCAATAATATTTCCGGCATCATCTTTCACCACAGATTCACCTTTGATGATGTAAGCGCTTTTCAACCGGACTTCATTTCCCAGGGTTAAGCGGAAAAACTTGCTTCCTGCTTCCTCTTTGAAATCTTCCCGCTCGATGTAGAGTTCGCCGGAAAACGGTAATTCATGCGTTCCCGAATTTGGATCTTCAGGATTGTTTTCTGCGGAAAGAAGTTCAGTTTTTCCCTCCGGATAATTGGTAATCACCAATTTCACCGGGTCCAACACTGCCATCACACGGGTGGCGGTTTTATTCAAATCCTCACGGATGCAGTATTCCAGTAATGAAACATCCGTCACGCTGTCGCGCTTGGAGATCCCGGAGAGATCAGAGAATTTACGGATGGATTCCGGTGTATAGCCTCTTCTTCGCAGACCGGAGATGGTCGGCATACGCGGATCATCCCAGCCAGAGACAGTTTTAGTCTGTACCAATTCAAGCAGTTTTCGCTTACTCATCACCGTATAGCTGAGGTTTCTTCGGGCAAATTCCCGTTGCTTAGGCCTCAGTTTAGCAGGATCATAAATTTGGTCCAAAAACCAATCGTATAATTCACGGTGCATTTTGAACTCCAGTGTACAAAGCGAATGTGAAACCTGCTCTATGTAATCTGACTCTCCGTGTGCCCAGTCATACATCGGGTAGATGCACCATTCTGTACCTGTTCTGTGATGTGCCTTTCTCACAATTCTGTACAAAAGAGGATCACGCATCAGCATATTCGGCGAAGCCATATCGATTTTGGCGCGAAGCACATAGCTTCCCTGCTCAAATTCGCCGGCTTTCATCCGCCCGAATAAATCCAGATTTTCTTCCACAGATCGATCACGATAGGGACTAGCCACTCCCGGAGTGGTGGGCGTGCCTTTTTGCTCGGCCATAGCTGCGGCCGATTGTTGATCTACATAAGCCTTTCCTTCTTTGATCAGTTGAAGCGCCCAATCATACATTTGCTGGAAATAATCCGAAGAATAACATTCCTGAGCCCATTTGAAACCAAGCCATTGGATGTCGTTTTTGATGGCGTCTACATATTCCTGTTCTTCTTTGCTTGGATTGGTGTCGTCGAAACGAAGATTGACAGGAGCATCATGCTGCTCACCCAAGCCAAAATTCAGACAGATGGATGCGGCATGGCCTATATGTAGGTAACCGTTCGGCTCCGGAGGAAAACGAAAGCGAAGTTTGTCCGGAGAAAAGCCTGCGGCCAAATCGTCAGCGATGATTTGTTCAATAAAATTTAGAGTTGCGGATTCTTCAGTCATAGATCAAAATTGAAAGTCAAAATTAAGTCAAATGGCTTGAAAAGCAATTAGGGATACGTGAATCGGGTTGATGGGTAGATGGAAAATTCTGACTTCTTTTATTTACGATATGCGAATTACGATTTACGATGCATATTTCCTTGCTGGAGATCAATTAGGCTAATTTGCACTTGTTTGTGTATTGAATAAGAAAGGAATTTTTATACTTAAGAAGCAAGTTTAACCTTTGAGGATTAAAGTAAGGGGCCCAAACTTGCAAATGCCGTAAATCCAAAATCGTGATTTGTCAATAAAGCACGAATTGACTTCATACATTTGAATTCCCTTTAAAGGCACAGCCTTTGATTCACTCGTCCAAAAAACTCCACATATGGCCATCATTGGAAAGCTTGTAAAAGCCGGTATAGACCTAACTTCAAAATTTCAAACGGAGGACGAAAGCCCTCAAAACGCTCAAGAAAATCAGCTTAGAGAACTTTTAACCCAAGCCAAGAACACCGCTTTCGGGAAATATTATGGTTTCGGAGAAATTTTGAAAGCTGAAGACCTTATTTCAGCTTACAGACAAGAGGTTCCCATTTTCAATTACGACAACATGCACGAACAGTGGTGGTGCAGACAGGAGCGTTTGGAAGATATTACCTGGCCGGGCAAACCTGATTTTTTCGCTAGAAGCAGTGGTACCACCGGTAAAAGCAGTAAGCGAATTCCCATTACCAAAGAGTTTTTGGCTTCCATGAGATCGGTCGGATCGTCTATGATCAACTCTCTTCACGAGTTTGACTTTCCCGAAACTCTATTTGAATCGGAGGTTTTAATGCTGAGCAGTTCTGCCAGTTTGGAAGACAACGAACAAGGCTTTAAAGAGGGGGAAATCTCAGGAATCAATGTGAGTAATTTCCCCGGTTGGTTTGATATTTTCTACAGACCGGGGAAAGAAATAGCATCGATCAGTGACTGGGACGAGCGAGTTGAAGCCATTGCAGCGCAAGCTCCAAACTGGAATATTGGTGCCATTGCCGGGATCCCTTCTTGGGTGCTTTTGATGCTTCAACGGATTATAGCACGCCATGAATTGACTACTATTCATGAGATCTGGCCAAACTTTCAGGTATATGCCTCAGGAGGGGTTGCCTTCGAAACTTACCGGGAAGATTTTGAAGCGATTTGTAAAACTCCCGTTACCATTTTAGACACTTACTTGGCCTCAGAAGGTTTTATTGCCTATACGGGCACACCGGACACGATGGCGATGAAACTGGCGTTAAGCCATGGCTATTTTTTCGAGTTTATTCCTTTCGATAAGCGCGGAATCACTGATTCGGGAGAGTTGCTAAGTGATCCGCTAGTATTGGGAATAGATGAAGTGGAAGTAGGGGAGGAATATGTTCTATTGCTCAGCTCCTGTGCAGGTGCCTGGCGCTATACGATCGGAGATGTGGTTCGGTTTGAAAGTATGGAACCACCCCAAATTAAGATTACGGGCCGTACCAAATTCTTCCTCAATGTAGTAGGCTCTCAGCTTTCTGAGGAAAAGATGGATAAAGCTATTTTGGAATTGGCAGAATTATATGGCACCACCATTAACGAATATATGGTGGGGGCAATTAAAAATGAGCATGGTGACTATATCCATCAGTGGGTGCTTGTCTCCGATATAAAGTCCGAAGGATTAGCGGACAAACTCGACGAATTGCTCAAATCAGCCAACAAAAATTACGCGGTAGCCCGGTCCAAAGCACTTAAAGGTATTTCCGTTAAAGTTATTTCCAAGGATCAGTATACCAACTATTTATCCCAAACCAATAAAAAGGGAGGGCAGACTAAAACGCCTAAAGTCATGGTGGCTGAGAAAATGGAAAAGTTATTGAAAATTATAAATCAACCTTAGGCAAAATAGGCACTCGCTCATCGGGACAAAGCTCTGCTCCGCGCACTGACATATAGAATTTCTTAAGCTGATTTTGGTACACCGGAGAAATAAAGTCGTTTTCCATCAAGTACTTTTTGGTTGCTATAATTTCTTCTCTGAAGCCATGTCTGATAGCGATACTATCCGCTTCATGTTCCCGTTCGCGCTTGTATTTATCAGAGAGGGAATACCGTACTCCATAGAGAACCATCCCCATATTTGAATGATTCTCATAATCCACAATATGCCCCAGTTCATGGGCAAACCATCCCCTAAGAACATCTTCAGGCAAATCCGAAATATTCAGATCTCCCGAGTCTAAGACCTTTTTGGCAACGTTTAATTTGTACCGACGCTTATTGCTGAAAATCTCTCTGAGATCGATCACAGGCTGGGCCTGCATGGTAGATGTACTTAAATCCATTTGAATCACTTCAAATCCATAGCGATGCAATGAATCATACCGTGTCCAAACATCCAAGAAAGCATTTCTGACTTTTGGGTTTATACCTTCGGAAAAGTTGGGGGATTCAGCCGGTGGGGAAGAAGCATTTTTGATGGCGTACGAAACCGCTCCCAAAACAGTGAGGATCACTGCTCCCGCAAAAACTTTGTGTTTAAACTGCATTGGGAATAAAGATGCAAAGAGTATACCGGCAGTAAGATCTTCGAAATAAAGAGCAACATGAATGTGGTAAAGTGATAAGCAGATTTTGTGGATTTTTGAAAACTCGCTTGTATAGTGTATCGATTCAAGCTCTCTAAAAAAGTTCTATAAATGAAAAACGAATACCATCTCGTTTTCATAATCAGCCCCATTTTCAATACACTAATTACCAATTTCTTGCCGCTAAAGGTGAAAAATCAAAAAAGCATACCGCTAATACTATTGCCGGTTATTTTGCGAAAGATTTTTGCATATTTATGCATACAACTTAGCTCAGATGAAAATATTAGCGTTTTCGTTTTTCTTACTTACTTCTGTGATGCAACTTGGATTTGCCCAACGGGAACTGATCCATGCCAAGCCGGCTACATTAGGATTTGATGAAGATTTCATCAGCCAAAAAGTGGATTCAATTATGGAAATGGGCATCGACAGTTTGGCTTTTCCGGGAGCACAACTTTTGGTAGCGAAGAACGATACGGTTATTTTTCACAAAGCCTACGGTTATCATACCTACGGCAACACTCAACCCGTCGCATTGAACGACTTATACGATTTAGCTTCGGTGACCAAAATTGCCGGGCCTTTGCCCGCCTTAATGAAGTTGGTGGACGAGGGGAAACTTGATCTGGACAAGCCTTTCAGTACCTATTGGGAACCTTGGAGAAACCGAAAAGACAAAAAAGAGCTTACACTCCGGGAGATTTTGGCACATCAGGCTGGTTTAGTCCCCTACATTGTGTTTTTGGAAAAGGTGGTTCGGAAAAATGGCAAGATCAAACCAAGATTTGTGCATAATACCTCCAATAAACGATTTCAAGGGCAAGTATACGATGGGCTTTATATCAACAATCGGTTTGAACGGAAAATGAACCGAATCATTAACCGGTCCGAAGTCTCGGACGAAAAGAAATACCTGTATTCGGGACTCACTTTTTTGATTTTTCCCAGTTTGATCGAGCAACTCACGGGAACCGACTATCAAAGCTATTTGGAAGAGAATTTCTATCAACGGTTAGGGGCTAATACCTTGGGATATCTACCCGAGGGAAAAAATTATGTAAATGCCATCGTCCCCACCGAAGTGGATTCCCTCTTAAGAAAAACCTTGGTAAAAGGATGGGTACACGACGAAAACGCAGCGCTTAAAGGAGGGGTTTCGGGGAATGCCGGGTTGTTCGGTACAGCCGATGATTTGGCCAAATTGATGCTCTTTTATCAGAATTATGGCAGTGTGGATGGTCAGCAGCTTATTTCTGCCGAAACCGTGAAAGCGTTTACCGAGGTGCAGTTTCGCGAAAATGAAAACCGCCGCGGTCTGGGTTTTGACAAACCTCTTTTGAATAATGCCGAGCTTCCCTTGGCAGAAGCTTATCCTTCGCCTTTGGCAAGTCCCGAAAGTTTTGGTCACTCCGGTTTTACGGGAACTTTTGTGTGGGCCGATCCCGAAAAAAAGCTCACGTTTATATTTCTATCCAACCGGGTGTATCCGTCCAGAAACCACCAGAACTTGTATAATTTGAATATTCGAACAGCTTTGCAAGATGTTTTTTATCGGGCAGAACAGAACTAGGTTTCTGATGTGAAAAAACCGGGAAATTTCTTTTATAACCACCTATGTTGATCATGAACCTATATCGTAGGGTTTTCGATGCGAATAACCTTTGAGGTTTTTTACAGCGGAGTGATTTTTTTTAAACCGCAAAGGCGCGAAGGACACATGAGATTACAAATCCCGAACAGCATGTAAATCAATATCTAAGGCTCTTTCCAATTGGGATATGGTTGATAAATTAAAATCAAATTCACCTTTTACCATTTGGCCTACTTGCTGAGGAGTTAAACTCAGTGTATTGGCCAGATCGTTTTGATTCCAGCCTTTATCATCCAATGCATCCAGAATGCATAAAGCTATCTTTCTAGAACTCTTGAGCCATTCCTTGTTTTCTTTTCTAAAAACAACTTTCTCCTTCCAGTTGGAAGGGGGATTCTTTGCCGCTAAATCTATCAATTTTTCTTCTGTCGACATTCTATTATTTCTTCATATTCTCCAGCATCGCCTGCAAGGTCAGGATCATATCATCCTTTTCCTTCAGCATACGCTCGTACAGCTTTTTGTTCTCATCCATGGCTTCAAGCCATTTTTCAATTGGGTTAAAATGGAAGGTTGGATGAAAATTGTATCCGTTGGATTGATCATTAAAAGTATTTGAGATAAAAGTAATCGCCTGTTCCTCATCAAAGTTCCTGATGGCTTCCACAGGAATCTTCAATGCATCAGCTATTTCTTGGAGCAGTGCTGTCTCGATGCTTTCCTTTTGCTCGAGTAGGGAGATTTTCTTCTGGTTCCAGTCATCGCCCAATTCATAGGCCAGCGCTTCCTGTTTGATGCCCAGCATTTCCCTAAAACGTTTCACATTTCGTCCTTCGTGTATCTTTGCTTCCATTTGTTCAGATTTTATAATGATTAAAGTTAAGCCATATTTCCTAAATCAGCCTATTTCAAAACGGAAGATGACGTCTAAAATACCCATTCTACCGGAATAAAATATCCAATCCTGGAATAGCAAACTAAGCCAGCTTAACTGATTATTGCCGTCTAACTCATTGTACTTCAAGATATGGCAGCAAGAAAGAAAAATCAACCGCAATTCAAAAATTTGGTAAGCAGCACAGAACAAGCCCAGGCAACTTTTCGGATTCTTTTTACCGAATTTACCGCTGATGTGCATATAGAAGGCATTGTACATTGGTTGGGCAAAAGGGAAGACCATTGTGCCTTAAGGAATTTTTTTAGTATGCCTGAATTGTTGGAGGACTATTCTCTGGAGGAAATCCTAAAAGGAAAGGTCCCACTTCCGATCCCCTGTGATAAAGAATGCCGTTCCATGGTTAAAATTGGGTTCCTATTGTTTACGTTGCTCGATTTAAGCTGGAGCTTAGTGGGAGAGGAGCTTTACCAAAATCCTTCTGCCATCTGGCCAGAGATAGACCCGGAAGACTCCAAACTAGAAATCATTTCATTGATCCTGGATACAGTCAGTCATGGGGAGATACAACAGGAATTTGGACATACGATAACGTCTATTGTAGGCGATTCCTATTATCAGGAGTTTATGGATAAGTTGAAGAACGTGGGACTTGATATAAGTCCTGAGGAAATTTATGCTCTGGAAAATGACCCCAAGCTCAAGGAACATATGCAGCTCATGAACTGGGCAGCTATGATGCGATGCTTTTTGTGTGCGGTGTATTTTTATTTTGGGGATTGAGGGGAGTTATACCCAGGTAACCGGGGTTGGATCCGATGATGCCATCAAATAATTTAATTATATTGGTTTCTGAAGACAGACATATCATCAACGTTAGATCGGAGATCAGAAAACATAGTTGGATACAGTAAGTCGTTTACGGATGATATTTAAAATCCATCAAGAATTAAACCCTGAAGTCTGGAAAAGATGAGTTTACTGATCACCATAGAAGACTTATTATCTGGCAAAATCGTGGAAGGAGAAAGGCTGGAACTTAAAAAAGGCTGGAACCCGAAGGCCATTATGCGTACTGTTTGCGCTTTTGCCAATGATTTTGAGAATACCGGAAGTGGTTACATTATACTAGGAGTAGAAGAGGTAGATGGCAGGCCGGTTCGTCCCGTTTTTGGATTTAATCCGAATGATTTGGAAAAGATACAAAAGCAAATGGTGATCTATGCTAATTTGGTGCAGCCTCCATATTTCCCTCGATTGTCGTTAGAAGAAGTTGATGAAAAGCTTGTGCTTGTGATCTGGGTACCTTCAGGTAGCAATCGACCTTACAAAGTTCCCGATGATGTCTTGGCAAAACAAAAAACATATAATTATAGAATCAGACAGTATTCCAGTAGCATAATACCCAGTATTGAACAAGAAGCAGAATTAGTTCAGCTTACAGCCAAGATTCCTTTTGATGATCGGGTGAATACCCAAGCGAAAGTAGCCGACCTGAATTTTGGCCTGATGCGAGAGCATTTGGCTCAGACGGGAAGTAAGCTTTACAGCAAAAGTGCAAAAATGAGCGTGGAGCAGTTGGCAGAGCAAATGAATCTTTGTCAGGGATCTAAGGAGTACCGCTTTCCAAAAAATGTGGGCTTGCTGATGTTTTCTGAGGATACTGAGAAGTATTTTCCCTACGCCAAAATAGATGTAGTAGAATTCCCGGATGGGCTAGGGGCCAAGCGTTTCAATGAAAAGACTTTTGATGGCCCCATTCAGCATCAGTTAGTGGACGTGCTGTCCTTCCTGAAAACAAATATCATCAAGGGTAAAGTAGTCAAGCATGCTAATCGGGAGGAATCAGATAAGATCTATAATTATCCGTATCAAGCTATTGAAGAAGCGCTCTCCAATGCGGTGTATCATCGCAATTATGAATTACAGGAACCTATTGAAGTCAGAATTCTGCCTGATAGCATAGGGATCATAAGCTACAATGGTGTAGATCCATCTATTAAGCAGAAAGATTTTGACAAAGGAGTGATCAGAGCAAGAAGATACAGAAATAGACGTGTGGGAGAATTTTTGAAGGAGCTACGGTTGACAGAAGGTCGAGGTACCGGCATTCCTACGATTATAAAGTCCCTACATGATAACGGCTCTAACAAGCCTTCATTCGACACAGATGATCCTGATAGAAGGCACTTCATTATAGAGTTTCCGATTCATGGTGAATTTAAGAAAACTATAAAAAAAGCAGGTGGTGCAATAGGTGGTGCAATAGGTGGTGCAATAGGTGGTGCAATAGAACTTACAGATAGGCAAATTGAGGTGTTAGAATTAATTAGGGAGAATGATAAAATTGGATACAGGGAAGTGGCCGAAAGGCTAGGTATCAATAATTCAGCTGCACAAGGACATTTTGACGCACTGAAAGAAAAGAAAGCAATAGAAAGAGTTGGAGGAACTAGAGGATTTTGGAGAATAAAAAACAGGTAATCATAGACGCAATTAAGTGTTGGACTGAATTGGCTGAAAGAGGAGGAGAGGGGATGGTCGTCACATCATTGGATAAGAACATAAAAATCTTGAAGAATAGAGGAATGTATATTTGGAGTGATGGCTTTAGAAAGCAAAGCTGTTGATCCGAGGTTGTAAAATTGAAAGTATGAGATTCAGAAAAATTCTTTTCCAGAAAGATGGAGTTCCAGATCAAATCCTCAATAAAAAGCTTGAGTATTTTCATCATTACTGGTCATTGGTTTTACATACTGACAAAAGGGATAAATCACTGTACTTAGATGCAGCCAGGTTTGATTCTCACCGATCACTACTTAGTAATTGTCTTGTAGAATTAGAATCTACAGGTGATCAACATGTAAAAAGATCAATAAGTAATATTCTAAAATTGTACTTGTCGTCTGGCTTATTTCAAAAAGGAAATCTTTTTATTCGAGAGAATTTAGAGATTAAAAAAAGCTTCGACAAGATTAAAAAGGAGCTTGAATCAAATAAGGATAAATATTCACGGAAAGAAGCGGTCAATAAAATTTCGGAGATACGGAATTTAATATTAGGTGATCAAAACTCTGATTACACGGGGCTTATAACTAATTATTTGGTTAAAATATTTTCTAATGAGAAAGACTTAGATAGCAGAATAGAGCAAGATTTAGATTTTTTAGTTAATGCTTTAATTGTTGAGTTTTTCCACATAGGATATTCCATAGATTTCATAAAAAGAGTACCTGATATTATTCTCTTTATGGAGGCAGGGTTTCCTCATGAAGTTTTTGAGGAAAACAAAATCCCTGAATATACACAAAATGTTACTTTAGGGACTCGATTGAGAGGGTTACAAACTTTTCTTCTAAGGAAACCTCATGATGGTTATTACATTTTCAAAGTTGATGGAATTGATTTCCAGTTAGATAAACCGGTTAAACTTTGGGGTAGTGAAATATATAATCCACAGACTCAATCTAAAATAAAAAGACAAGGAGTTAAGGAATGGATTTATCAAAGTTGGGTAGAATCAGAATTGTTTTATGTTGAGGAAAAGAAATCTACTTGTAATATTTTAGTTCCTTTCCAATATCAATATGAGGATGGTTTCTTAATTGGTCAAGGAAGTCTATTCAAAGCTTTCAAAAGTGCGCAAGAAACACTTGTGGGTCTAAACCGAATAAGGAATATGTACGACACATTTTGTGTCCAACATAATGGCATTATTGATGTCAGGAACCATATAATACTTTCCTCGGAGTTTTATTCGGTTAAATCTCCCCATCGTCCATTCAACCAAGTTGAGGAATTGAAATTGCAGATGCCCCAACTAAAAATGGCACAAGACTTTGTTGACTACATGAATTGCCTTAGTGTGAAAGATCTATTGAACAAAAAAGTGATCGAGTGTAATTCATTGCTTCAGAAGTATCGGAACGAACCTTGGAAATTCAAATTCAATGAACTGTGGATTAAGGTATTTGAATCATTTTTTCCTAACGATGTTCACGAGATTAAGAGGTTTTCATTAAAATGTCTTATTCTAAGATTGGACCGGCATTATATCAACTACTTAAAAGGCTTTTTTTATGACTCACTAGGGAGACAATTCAATTTTTTGGAAGAATCCTATCAATCTTTTTCAGAAGCAGACCAAACAAAACTGGAAATTCTTCATATTGAAATTGGGCAGAAGATTATTGCTGGCAATGATTTTAAACAGAATTTCTTAACCATGTCAGAGAAAATTGGCTCTCGAGTATTAAGTAAGAATCTGCAAATGGCTAAACATCACACGGAAAGAAAAGAAGACTTTATTAAGGATATAGAGCGATGGGTTAACACTGTTTTAGATCAAGTATATGCACAAAGAAACGTATATGCTCATTCAAATAGTATTGATGAATTTGGAGCTATGAAGCTCAAAGAAGACTTTATCTATTTGGCGAGCGTAGTAATTGGAGAAATTCATTCCAAAATTTACCAAGGATCAGCTGTCCCAATCAAAGCAATCAGTGACGAATTTGACATAGTGGAGAGAACTTATGTATGAATTGATTAAGAATCAGCTTTCTGAACTAGAGAATACACATTCAATCAAGATCCTCTTTGCCTGCGAATCAGGCTCGCGGGCTTGGGGATTCCCATCTCCAAATAGCGATTATGATGTTCGCTTCATCTATACACAAGATCTTGATTGGCACTTGTCACTCTTGGATAAAAAAGACACCATTGATCTTCCAATTAATGATGATCTGGATATTGGTGGTTGGGAAATCAAGAAAGCGCTCGGGCTGCTTTGGAAATCAAATCCACCTTTATTGGAATGGTTACAATCTCCAATCGTCTATCAGGCGGAAAATAGATTCTTTCAGGATATTCAAGACTTATGCTTAGCGTACTTTTCTCCAATTGCCGTCATGCATCATTACCTGAGTATGTCAAAGAAGTACTATGAAGCTTGTAAAGAAAATGATCGTATCAAACTTAAGAAGTATTTCTACGCACTTAGAACCGCTATCGCTGGAAAATGGGTGCGAGAGATGGGGACTATTCCGCACATCGAATTGACAAAGATGCTTGATGTCGTAACGGAAGAGATGCGTGAAAAAATCCTAGAACTCATCAAAATAAAAGCTCTAAAAAATGAAGATTATCTGCACAAAAAAGAGCCTTTAATTGATGATTTTCTTACAGAAACCATTAAGGAAAATGAAGCTGTTGCAAACGACCTGCCTTCAGCAAAAGGAGATATTGAACGGTTGGACAGTTTCTTTCGAAAAGTAGTAAAAGGGGAATACCAATGACATTAGAAGAACTCTATTCAAAAGATATCATTGTCTTTGACTGTCTCAGCGGAAGTCATGCCTATGGTTTGGCCACTCCTGAATCGGATGTTGATGTAAAAGGCGTCTTCATACTGCCAGAGGAAGACTATTTTGGTTTGAACTATGTAGAGCAGGTCAACAATGAAACCAATGATATAGTCTACTATGAGCTAAAACGTTTTGTTGAACTGCTTTCAAAAAGCAATCCCAACATCCTGGAACTACTCTATACACCAGGTGATTCAGTACGCAAGGTTCATTCAACATTCGAAAAAATCAGATCCATGAATCTCCTGTCGAAACAATGCAAGGAAACCTTTGGCGGCTATGCCATGACACAGGTTAGAAAAGCCAAAGGACTGAATAAGAAGATCCTGAATCCAGTAGAAGAGGAACGAAAAGGTATTTTGGATTTCTGTTTTATAGCTTATGAACAAGGCTCGATTCCAGTCATAGATTTTTTAGCCATCAACAAAATAGATCAGTCTAAATGCGGTCTTTCACGAATTCCACACATGCATGAGATGTATGGTTTGTATTACGGAGAAACGTCATTTAAAGGAATAGCTAGAAAGGAAAACGCCAATGAGGTTTCATTAAGTTCTATCCCTAAAGGCATTGAGCCACTTGCCGTTATGTCATTCAACAAATCTGCTTACTCTAAATATTGTAAAGATTACAGGGAGTATTGGGAATGGGTTGAACAAAGGAATGATGCCAGGTATCAAAACACACTGGATCACGGAAAGAACTATGACGCTAAGAATATGATGCACACTATCAGGCTTTTAACCATGTGTGAAGAGATTGGTTTGGAGGGAAAGCTTAATGTCAGAAGGGAGGATAGAGATTACCTGCTAAGAATAAAGAAGGGTGAATTTCAATATGATGAGCTTGTTGAAATCACTGAGGCCAAGATTGCCTCTATCAATGCGGTGTATGAAAAATCTGATTTGCCAGACCAACCGGATAAAAAGGAATTGAATGACATGCTTGTTAAAATCAGAAAGGAGTTCTATGTGGCTTCTAGCCCTAGATGAAGTTTTACTATTTGTTACATAATTTATATTATGTTAAATACAAAAATCAATCTCCCTCCATTTCCCATTTATTTTTAACTTAAGGCTCTGGATTCCCTATACCCCGACCTGCAAGCTTTATGAATAATCAACTTCCCCGACTGGGGCTTTTTCTTGGACCTATAGCTTTTCTGCTTATTATTTTTCTCGTGGACTCTCCGGGCTTAACTCCCGAATCCCGGGCCATGCTGGCGCTTGCTGCCTGGATGGCGATTTGGTGGATCTCTGAAGCCATTCCTATTGCTGCCACGGCTTTTCTCCCGCTGATATTTATGCCTATGCTCGGGATATTGCCTATAGTAGATGTATCGAGCAACTACATGCATCCTACAGTTATGCTCTACATGGGCGGTTTCCTTCTGGCCACAGGAATTGAGAAATGGAATCTGCACCGCAGAATTGCACTTAACATAATAAATTTATTAGGCACTGATCTGCGACGCATCGTTTTGGGATTTATCCTTGCTACCGGAATTCTCTCCATGTGGATTTCCAACTCAGCCACTTCCCTGATGATGCTGCCCATCGGTCTGGCAGTGGTCAATCAATTCAAAGATCAACTAGGTTCTTCTAATTCAGTGATTGCGGATAGCTTGGGTAAAAATATTATGCTGGGAATCGCTTACGGAGCTTCCATAGGCGGAGTTGCCACGCTGATCGGCACACCTACCAATACGATACTTGCCGCTGTAGTCTCTGATCTGTATGGTTACACCATCGGGTTTAACGAATGGTTGCTTTTTGGACTTCCATTAGCGGCTGTTTTGTTGTTTATCTGCTGGTTTTATCTGGTGAACTCAGCGAATCCACTTCCCAAGAACTTCAGCCTTACTGATGGTAAAAACATCGTTTCTAAGCAATTGGAAGCACTTGGGAAGATTAATTTCGAAGAGAAAACCGTGATGATCGTCTTCGGATTGGTTTGCCTGGCATGGATTACCCGGAGTTTTTTACTGGAGAAATTCCTACCGGAAATAAACGATACGATCATTGTATTGATAGGAGTAGTTCTCCTCTTTGTCCTCCCCTCCTCTACCAAGAATGTGCGGATTTTGGACTGGAAAACTGCCGAGAAAATCCCTTGGGGAGTGTTGATTCTATTTGGTGGCGGACTGGCTTTGGCTGCGGGTTTTCAGAGCACAGGACTTGCAGAATGGATCGGTCAGAAATTCACGCTGCTGGAGGGCATCAGCTACATTGCCCTACTCCTTGTAATAGTAGCTTCGGTTAATTTCCTTACCGAGGTCACTTCCAATGTAGCGACAGCTTCCATGTTGCTTCCGATTCTTGCTTCGGTGGCCTTCAAACTGGATTTGCATCCTTTTGGATTGATGATTGGGGCTACTTTGGCCGCCAGTTGTGCCTTTATGCTTCCGGTGGCCACTCCGCCCAATGCCGTGGTTTTTGGTTCGGGTTATTTGAAGATGAAGGATATGGTGAGTGCCGGTTTTTGGCTAAATATCATTTCGATTATTTTGGTGACTTTGATGGTGTATTTTGTGCTTCCGCTGATGTGGGGAATTGATTTGCTGAGCAATCCGTTTTGATTTTGGATTTACGAAGTACGATTTACGGCATTCTTGATAATGGGTACATTTATTTGAACCTCATAGGCTCATTAGATTTCATTGCTCATCATTCGGCGCGTTCGTCATTGCGAGGAAAAATCAATGACCAAAGGGAATTGTTTTTGACGTGGCAATCTCTTATGAGTACTCATTACGATGAGATCGCCGCGCTTTGCTCGCGATGACGAATAGCTGCTGAAGTGTGGATCACTTCGAGATTCGTTTATTTACGATTTACGATATCGGATTTACGGCGTTCTTGATAATGGGTACATTTATTTGAACCTCATAGGTCGGTGTTCGTCATTGCGAGGAAAAACCAATGAGCGAAGGGAATCGGTTTTGACGAAGCAATCTCATGAGTGTGCTCCTTACTACAGGATCGCCGCGCTATGCTACCTATGACGAACTAAGTAGAAGACTGTCAACTAATTTTCCTTTGCGCCGCCGCGCTTTTGCGGGAGCTACATTAAAACCTTCGAGGATAAAAATACCTCAAAGGATCAGTCCATCCTGCATCACTACTTTTCGGTCGGCCATTTCTGCTAGTTCCTCATTGTGCGTCACGATTACGAAAGCCTGACCCAATTCTTTGCGAAGCGTAAAAAACAATTCATGCAGCCCCCGGGCATTTTGGGTATCCAGATTTCCACTCGGTTCATCCGCAAACACCACAGCAGGACTATTGATCAAAGCCCTGGCCACGGCTACTCTTTGTTGCTCACCTCCGGAAAGTGTGGATGGCTTGTGGTCTAACCTATGTGAAATCCCCAACAATTCGGCAAGTTCTCCTGATTTCTTATTCAGTTTTTCCGTGGAAGTCTGGCCGATAAAACCCGGGATCATAATATTTTCCTGGGCGGTGAATTCAGGCAGGAGATTATGAAATTGGAAAATAAATCCAATCCGTTCATTTCTGAATTTTGCCAACTCCTCCCCTTTCAGACTGAGAAGTTTTTTCCCATCCATCTCCAAAGTACCTTGGTCAGGATGATCCAAAGTACCCAAAATATGAAGAAGGGTGCTTTTGCCGGCTCCCGAGGAACCGACTATGGAAACAATCTCAGAAGTTAAAATTTCTAGGTCCACACCTTTTAATACTTGAAGGCTTCCATAAGATTTATGGATACCGTTGGCTTTCAGCATACTAACATGTTTAATTCGTTCAAAAATAGGACAAATGCCTATCTCAATGGGAAATTAACGGCTTTTTTTCCTGAAAAAGGAAAAAGTCAGGGTTGATTTATCGAGTCTTACGACTTAACTTCGGGCAAAAATTTCCAAAGGAATGAATATTCACGAATATCAGGCTAAAGAAGTATTAAAAGGTTACGGGGTCCGTATTCAGGAGGGTATAGTCGCAGACACCCCTGAAGCAGCTCATGAAGCAGCCGTTAAGTTAAACGAGCAAACCGGTACTAGCTGGTACGTGATCAAAGCTCAGATTCACGCAGGTGGACGTGGAAAAGGCAAAGTCAACGAAACCGGTTCTAACGGAGTAGTTCTTGCCAAAAAATTGGAAGATGTCTCTGAAAAGGCTAAAAATATACTTGGCGGTACATTGGTTACGCACCAGACCGGTCCGGAAGGAAAAGTAGTAAATAAGGTTTTGATCGCTGAGGATGTATACTATCCGGGAGCTTCTGAGCCAAAAGAATATTACCTCTCTATCCTATTGGACAGAGCTACGGGAAGCAACGTGATCATGGCCTCTACCGAAGGTGGAATGGACATCGAGGAAGTTGCGGAGCACACTCCTGAGAAAATCATGAAGGAGTGGATCGATCCTAAAGTTGGTCTTCAGGCTTTCCAAGCTAGAAAAGTGGCATTTGGACTTGGTCTTTCCGGTAATGCATTCAAAGAAATGGTGAAATTCATCACTGCCCTTTACAATGCGTACGAAGGAACTGACTCTTCTCAGTTTGAAATCAACCCGGTATTGAAGACTTCCGATGATAAGATCTTGGCAGTAGATGCCAAAGTGAATATCGATGACAATGCACTTTACAGACAAAAGGGATTGGCGGCATTGAGAGATGTGGCTGAAGAAGATCCATTGGAAGTAGAGGCGGGAGAATCAGGACTGAACTATGTGAAACTGGACGGAAACGTAGGTTGCATGGTGAATGGTGCCGGTCTTGCGATGGCTACTATGGATATGATCAAATTGGTCGGCGGCGAGCCTGCTAACTTCCTAGATGTGGGAGGAGGGGCAAATGCTACTACCGTAGAAGCAGGTTTCAGAATCATCCTTCAGGATCCTAACGTAAAAGCTATACTGATCAACGTATTCGGTGGTATCGTAAGATGTGACAGAATCGCCAGCGGTGTGGTAGAAGCTTACAAATCTATCGGAGACATCAGAGTTCCTATTATCGTGAGACTACAGGGAACTAATGCTGAAGAAGGTGCAAAAATCATCGACGAATCAGGATTGAAGGTTTCTTCTGCAATTACATTGAAAGAAGCTGCTGAAAAAGTACAGGCAGTACTGGAAGCTTAACATAAAATACAGTAATGAGGAGCAATTCTCATTACTTTCTGCACTCGTAGTTCAACTGGATAGAATATCAGATTTCGGCTCTGAGGGTTGAGGGTTCGAATCCTTCCGAGTGCACTTAAGGCTTAGGCGATTGTCTAAGCCTTTTTTAATTAGAAAGAGCGCACCGGTTTCTTTCTGATTTTTTAAGGTAAAGTCGCTGATTTCGCCCAAAGTGTGGTGAATCACACGAAACTTGCACTTGGGGATGTGGGACTGTTGAAGACCTATTACTAACATTTTTCGCTTTCTGCTGCATTTTTAAATATCTGAATAGCAACAAGATAGTCCTCCCCTGTTATATCTAAACTACTCTAAAAAGTATACTTTGCCTGTACACACATATTAACTTATCGCATTAAAAAGAGAAGCTTAGGAACCAAATACAACCTACCCCCCTGTGATATACAAATTGCTTGTTTCATAGGGGGTATAGGTCAAACTGGAAATTTCGAAGTGTTTCCTTACAATGTCTTTTGCCAATTCCAGCTATCTCTCAGAGAATCTTCCAGCGAATAACTAGGATGCCAATTTAGCACAGTGTTGATTTTGGCAGTATCTGCCCAGATTTTCACAATATCACCTGCCCTTCTATTTCCTATTTCAAAATTAACTTTTACTCCGTTGACTTTTTCAAAGGTTCTGATCACTTCCAATACGGTGTTTCCATTTCCTGTGCCCACATTGAACACATCATAGAAATTATCCTGTTGCTCTCCCAGATATGCCAAAGCCTTCACATGGGCATCAGCCAAATCCATTACATGAATAAAATCCCTGACACAGGATCCATCCTCAGTATCGTAATCATCTCCGAAAACAGTAAGTTTCTCACGGATTCCTGCAGCTGTTTGGGTTACAAAGGGAACCAAGTTAGCAGGTGTGCCAATAGGTAATTCACCGATTTTACCGCTGGGATGAGCTCCCACAGGATTGAAATAACGCAAAGATATCACCCGGATTCCAGACCGGCTTTTTACAAAATCCATCAGAATATCCTCACATATTTTTTTAGTATTCCCGTATGGGCTCTCTGCGTCCTGGCGGGGAGTATCTTCTGTCACAGGCAAGATTTCAGGCTGGCCGTACACAGTACATGAGGAAGAGAAAACCAAATCTTTAATTTGCCTAGCCTCCATAAAATCAAGAACCGTAAGCAAGGATCCCAGGTTATTTCGGTAATACTTCAGCGGCTGAACCGTACTTTCACCAACAGCCTTGAAAGCTGCAAAATGAATAACCCCTTCAATCACATGCTCGGAGGCAATTTGATCTAAAAGATTGCGATCGCTGCAATCACCTCTGTAGAAAGTAAGGCTTTTGCCAATAATCTCTTTCAATCTATCCAAGACTTTTTCTTCTGAATTAGAAAGGTCGTCTATGATGATCGGATTGTATCCCGCTTCTACCAATTGGACCGCGGTGTGGGAGCCAATATAACCTGCTCCACCTGTGATTAAAATATTTTTCATTTCGTAGAAAAGTTTGCCAGGACAAAACTATCCTTTTGTACGGATAAAATGGAATTGTTTTCAGAGAAGAATAATGAAAAAGCTACTTCAAAGCAGTACGTAGGAAGGAGGTCACACTATAAAACTTTTTTCACAGACTGAAACCCAGCTACTCGATTTTACGTTGTCAATTCTTGTTCAAGTAATAGATCCATGATTTTTATACGTTAAGCCAGATGAAGGAACTGCTACTATTTCTGATATTCACAAGTGTTACATGTATTTCTGCATTTTCTCAGGCTATCAGCTCGAAAAAGTACGATCTCAACTTCACTCCTCACACCATGGATTATAGTCAGAATTTTCATAAAATTCAAGACTCAACAGCTCAAAACGGGCTCTTCAACGATTCATTTCCTTTCAAAGAATTTGATGGCCTAGGGCTGTTAAACCCTTCTATCGGAGATACAAATCTCCTGTATTTTAAAGATCAGAATCAACTTGTAGAAAATCCTGAAAAGCTATATACGCTGAGAATCTTCAAACCTTCGGGTGACCACCCAATTCAAATTTACGAAGCTGACTCTTCCAAAAATTTTACACTTTTGATAAAAGAATACTGATCTCGGTGGTCACTAATTTGCCCTAAAATTACTGATCAGTATATCTGAACAATTAGACATGGCCGTAATAGATTACTGAGACTGTCCACTGATCACTGCCCCTATTCCTTCCAGCCACGGTTGGCTTTTTTTTCGGACTGGTTTTTCTTTGCTTTTAGTCTTTTTTCAATTGCTCCCTTTTTGGGTTTTGTGGCTTTCCGAATTCTTTTTTTATGAAAAGCTTTGCGGAGCAAATCCTCAAACTTTCGGATGACCAGTTCTTTGTTTTGGATCTGTGAACGCTTTTCCTGAGACTGCAGCTGTAATACGCCTGTCTGATCTGTCTTTGTCTGTAGCTTTTCCAGCAACAGATTCTTTTCTTCCTCACTCAACTGACGGGAATTGGGAATATTGAATTTCAGTTGAACTTTGGTTTCCACCTTATTGACATTTTGCCCTCCTGCTCCCCCACTTCTTGAGGTGATAAATTGGAGTTCACTGAGAAAGTCTCCCCTTGCTATTCTAGCGTTTATATTTTTCTCTTCCTGATCCATTTCTTTATTAATTCAGCAGGTCCCAATTCCTTTGAACGTATATATAACCGATCAGACCTGAAAACGAAAGTAGAGGTAAACTTATCATCAAAAAAGAGAATGTAAATACTAATTTAAAGTCAAACTCAACAATCGAACCCGGGGTAACTTGAAAAACAGAAGAGGATTTTTGATGAAATCTGCACTTGAAGCCGGAGGACTAACTTTGACTTCTGCTTGGGTACACGTTGCTCCGGGGATCATCAAGTACCTGACGGTTCGGATGCAGTAAAAAAAGTGTGGAAATGTCTTGATTTTTGCAAAAAAGTGTTAACTTAATAGCGTGTACTATTATCCATAAAGCTTTTTCAAGCTATTTTTAGAAGCGGCGGACTCAGATCTGCCGCTTTTTCCTTTTAAAAATGTCTCAAATTAGTGCGGAATAAATAACGATGCAGTTATAAATTTCCTTGGCAGATCTATCTGTCCTCAGCAAGTGTCGTGATGGGACGTTCCAGAATGGGAAGCATTTCATTTCTAAGTTCAGAAAAAAGTTTGCGAATTCTACAGGTTTCTTCGTCGGTACACTCCCCACAAGATTCGTAAAATCGCTCTGAAACGCAGGGAATTAAAGCTATTGGCCCGTCCACTACCCGCATGATCTGGGCAACGGTTATTTCATTCGGATCTTTGGCAAGTGTATAACCTCCTTCAGCTCCGCGCACACTTTTCACCAGTTGATGGGTTTTGAGATCACGAAGGATATTCTCCAGAAACTTATAAGGGATGTTTTCGTGTGCCGAGATCAATTTTGCCGAAAGAGGTTTATCTTCCACATGATCTTGGAGATATAAAATGGTTTTGATGGCGTATTTAGCGCGTTTGGAAAGCATCTCAGGAGTTTGGTTGCCTGAAATTACACAATTCCTCCAAAAGCCCAGATTTCTTTAGGCAAGTGTGAGGTACATCGTTCGAATACTCAGAAAAATAATCAGTAGTCCGACCATAATCATAAGGTACTTTGGCTTGACCAATTTGCAGATGTAAGCTGCAAAAGGAGCTGCTACAACTCCACCCACAATCAGCCCGAGCACTGGAGCCAAACTCAGTTCTTTTACAAAGTAAAGAAAGGTGCTTGCACTTGCCAACGAAACAAAAAACTCGACAAAGTTACCCGTACCAATGGCATACCGTGGGATTTTGCCTTTGCTAAGAAGGGTACTGTTGACAATCGGCCCCCATCCCCCACCACCAACAGCATCGGCAAAACCACCCGTCGTTGCAAGGATGGGTAAGCTTCTGCTGTTGGGATTAAATTTTGGCTTTTTCTTTTTGAATACTTTGCCCAAAATCACAATACCCATTACGAATAAATAAACCGCGATCACCGGCTTTACCAGATCTCCATCAATATTAGAAAGTAAAAATGCCCCTATTATGGATCCTAACACACCCGGAATCAGGAGTTTCTTCGCCAGTTTCCAATCTACATTTCCCATTTTCCAATGAGAAATGCCTGAAGCCAAACTCGTAAAAACCTGAGCAAAGTGTACCCATGCAGATGCAGCAGCCGGAGGTACACCGATCCCCAGCAAAATTGAATTACAACTGACTCCGTAAGCCATTCCCAAGGCTCCATCGATACTTTGTGCCACAAACCCTACCAACAAGAACCATAAAAAAGATTCTATATCAAGTTCCCAGTTGTCAATGGCTTGAGAGAATGTCTGAGTGACAATGAGCCCAAACATCATTAAGGCAAAACCAAAAAACATTGCCCAAAATGGCTCTGTCTTTAGTCTGATAAGGATTCGCTGCATAGGTTCAATTGATAAGAATGAATGTATCAGTCCCAAAATTAACCACAATAATTTTATTTCCTACCAATTTTATAGGATTTGTAGGTTTTAAAAAATATCCGCTTTTAATTTGTATCATTCTTTTCCTACCAATTTAATATGATATAAAATGAACCGATTACTTTACACCACACTTGGCTTGTTTCTTTTCACTTCAACTCTGACAGCACAGCAATTGGAAATCAAGGGGAAAATCATCGACAAAGATTCCAAAGAAACTTTAGTAGGGATTGCCGTGCAGGTCAAAGGCACGCAACAAGGAGTTGCCACCGATCTGGAAGGTGGATTTACTCTTAGATCCAGTCAGACCATCCCGCTAACATTGGTCATTACCGGCTTAGGGTATATACGTGAGGAGTACACAATCACAGCGGTTAACCAAGAAATCCAAATTCTACTTCGTCCATCTGTGATCAATACAGAAGAAGTTGTCATCACGGCTTCACGGGTAGAGGAGTCAGTAATGGAATCCCCTGTAGCAATCGAGAAGTTAACCATTAAAGACCTGCGGGAATCACCAGCCCCTTCCCTGTTTGACGCTATAGAATCTGTCAAAGGAGTCCAGATGACCACCCTAAGTATGGGGTTCAAAGTCCCCAATACCCGGGGTTTTGCCAATACCACCAACGCCCGCTTTCTCTCCATGGTGGATGGAGCCGATACACAGGCACCTGGATTGGGCGTCTCTATAGCAAATACCGTAGGGCCAACAGAATTGGATATAGAGAGTATCGAAATCATTCCGGGAGCTTCTTCGGCACTATATGGACTGAATGCACTAAACGGAACGTCCAATATGATAACCAAATCCCCGTTTCTTTATACCGGACTTAGTTTCTACCAACAAATAGGTCTGAATCATCTGAATAGCCCGGATTTTGGGCCTAAAACTTTCATTCAATCTGCCCTGCGCTATGCCGGAAAACTCAACGATAAGTGGGCGTTCAAAGTTAACATAGGATGGATTAAGGGAACCGACTGGGTGGCAAATAGCACGGATGAACTTAGTCCCAACTCTAACCAATCCACAGGGCTGGTCGGAGTGGAAAATCCCGGTTCTGATCCGCTCAATTCCTATGGAAATGAAAATCAAAACCGAAAAATTCTGACACTTGCAGATGGTAAACGTTATGAAATACGTAGAACAGGATACTATGAAAAAGACCTAGTCAATAAAAACTATCAGGTTAGTAATATAAAAGCTGATGGGGCAATTCACTTCAAGCCAAATGAAAAAACCGAGGCCTCATACACCTACAGAATAGGAACTACTGATGCAGTCTATCAAAGAGGAAACCGCATCAGGCTGGACAACTATCAAATCCAGCAGCATAAACTTACTCTTAGAGGGGATAATTATCTTTTACAGGGTTATTTGACCAAAGAACATACACTGGACTCATACAACCTCCGTCCTATCGGGGAGAATATGGACAGGGCATTTAAATCCGATCAAGATTGGTTTACTGATTATTCTGACGCCTATAATCAATCCATTGCACTTGGCCGGAATCCTGCCGTTTCTCATACTGTAGCCCGTCGTGTAGCAGATGCAGGAAGATTTCAGCCGGGCACTTCTGATTTTGATGATAAACTACGTGAGCTAGCCCATATCAATAATTGGGATACCGGTGCCCAATTGGTCATGGAGCATAGTTTTTATCATCTGGAGGGACAGTATGACTTCAAAAATGAAATAAAGGCCGTAGATCTTTTGGTTGGAGCTGATTTCAGGGATTTCAATATTCATCCCGAAGGGAATAGTTTTTCAAATCCCATTGGGGAAGATCCGTTTGCCACACTTCATTATAAAAAAATAGGTGGGTTTGTTCAGATCAGCAGAAGGTTTTGGCAAGAAAAACTAAAGGTCCTTGTCTCTGGAAGGTTAGACAAAACTCAATATTTTGATGCGAAATTTAATCCACGACTGGCAGCAGTGCTCTCACCAAATGAGCGGCATCATATTAGAACCTCAGTTCAGAATGGTTTCCGATTCCCTACACTTTTCGAGGCATTCAGCACCGTCAATAACGGAGGGGTAATTCGGTATGGAGGATTGGAACTGATGTCAAAAAACCAACAGCTTTTCGAAAATTCTTATTTAAGGAGTTCTGTGGATGCATTCCAACAAGCAAATACTGCTGACATCAACAACGGCATAGACAGCAGGACTGCCGTGATCAACAATTCCGGTATCCTTCGCAGGAATGAATACACCTACTTGGTCCCTGAGGAGATCAAAGCAATAGACATTGGATACAAAGCAAATTTACTTGGAAACAGACTGTATTTTGATGTTGACTTTTATTTTAACCGGTACAAAAATTTCATAGACCAAATAGAAATAGCGGTTCCGAAGACAGGAATTATAGGGAAGGAAGCAGGAGGAATCGATCCTACTTGGTTTGAAATGGAAAGTAATTCCCTGCACACCCGCTACCGCATGTGGACAAATTCCAAGAGCATTTATGAGAACTTCGGTACTTCTGTAGGAATATCATATAATTTTTATAGAAAAATGGTTATCTCCGGAAACTACAGCCATGCGCAATTGAACAAAGTAGACAATAGAGACAATGGGCTGGAAACTCCCTTCAATACTCCCAAGCATATTTTGAACATGAATCTCACCGATAGAGAATTGATGAGAAACTTGGGGTATAGCATAGCTTGGAGATTTCAGAGTGCTTTCGAATGGAAAGCCCCTTTGGCCAATGGGATTGTAAAATCCTACCAAACTATTGATGCGCAAGTCTCCTATAAATTTGCTTTCATTAAAACAGCCTTTAAACTGGGTGGAACCAATTTACTCAATAATCGCTATAGCCAATATACAGGTGGTCCTGAAATAGGCGGGTTTTACTATCTCTCGCTCACATTTGATGGGTTTTCTCCGATTAATAAATAAGTTGCCATTAAGAACACTCTGCCTATTTTGATTAACTCCTGCAAAAAAAAATCTACGCTGAGAGTGCCCTAAAGATGCGGGGTCTAGCGTTTTCAATGAAAAATGGGCAAAATAAAACCGCAGTGAGAGCTGCGGTTTTATTTTGCCTTTTCTTGAAATTACTTGGAGAACATGGTAAACATCCACATTCTTTTCTCAATATCTCCTACAAATTTGGTCAGCATATCAGCAGTGGCAATATCATCAGCCTCTTCCGCTGTCTTGGCTGCTTTTCGGTGGGATTGCGCCAGAATGCCCAAACCATCAATCACGTGCTTTACACATTCATCTCCGTCGGATACATCGGTGATTTCTTTATGTATTGTGTTTTTCAAGTAATCGGAATACGCATGCAGGGGTTTGAAACCAATGGTTACAATTCTTTCCGCCATTTCATCGATGTTTTCATAGAGTTGAGAATACAGTTCCTCAAATTTGACGTGCAGGTCAAAGAAGTTTTCTCCCTTCACATTCCAGTGAAATCCCCTTACATTCTGGTAGAAAATATGGTAATCGGAAAGCAGGTCATTTAGCTTGTCTGATACATTTTTCATGGCTTTGGTATCCAATTTCAAATGATTAGCTAGGGTTGCTTTTGTAGTAGTCATATGTTAAGTGTGTTAAAATTTAAGATTATGCTTCTATTAGATTCAAGTGGCATGCCATAATTGGCAAACCAAAAAAAATGTAGGGCTTTAGAGCACTGAATACACTATGCTATTGATGGTTGGTACTCCAATAAAATAAAAGATGAAAAAAGTCTCCCAGTGTCTGCGTAAACCATGAAAAAAAATCCCCAAACCGTTGAAAATTGGCTCATTCAAGTCCTATTTCATGTTCTGACATCACCTCTGAAGTTCATAAAATTACTTTAGCAAGTCTCCCCATCGATCCCGCAGGCCTCGCCATCCCCTTCTGAGATTTCAAGTGTAGGATTTGCTTTCGCAAATTCGCTCCATGCTTTTGCCAGTGTCTCCTCGAAAACCCCGTCCGGTTGAGCTCCTGAAATTCCAAATTTCCTGTCCAATACAAAGAATGGTACCCCCTTTACTCCAAGCTGTCGGGATTCGTAGATATCCTGATCTACCTCATCACCAAACTTATCAGAATGCAGCACTCCCATGACATTACTTTCTTCCAGTCCAATTTCCGTGGCCAAAGTCAGTAAAACTGCATCATCATCAATATTGAGTGTATCAGTAAAGTATGCCTTAAGCAAGTTTTCTTTCATCTCATCACCTTTCCCAGTACTTTTTGCCAAGTGCAAAATTCGGTGGGCTTTCTTGGTGTTTGCTACCACGGTTTTGTCCAGATGATATTCTAAACCTTCTTGGGCAGCCATGTTGGCTACATTTGCGGTGATCTCCCTCGTCTGTTCCAAAGTCCAGCCTTTTGCATCGGCCAGATATTCCTCAGAACTCCTGTTTGGCTGCGTGATCTGATCAGGATTAAGGAGGAAACTTTTCCACTCGATCTCTATTTGATCTTTGTGGGGGAATTTTGCAATTGCCTTTTCTATTTTTCTTTTTCCGATGTAGCAAAAAGGACAGGCTACATCAGACCATATTTCTATTTTCATGTGTCTATAATTTGGTTTTAAATGGTCATAACTTGTCCCGTGACAAAGGAAACGGGACGGAATCCTTGCCAGCGGCAGGCAGGTCGTAGGGTGATAATCATCTTTCGTTGTGACGATTTTGCCATGCCCTGTTTCATCGCTAGAATCTTTAATTAACTTTAGCTAAACTATAAATCAAGCTAAAAGAGTTCAACCAAACCGTGAAAACAAAAGAATGCCCATCCTGCGCAATGGAAGTAGATGTCAAAGCCAAAGTCTGCCCCATATGCCAATTCGAATTCCCACAACGCTCACCATGGATTGCCTGGGTCGCTATTGTACTTCTCTTGGTTTGGATTTTCAGCTACATTCTGTGAGACGAATTTCTTTGTAGATGTACTTTGCGGCAAAAAACAAAAAACATTTAAGGGCTTGGACCTGTTGAAATACAGGTACCTCTATGTTGGCTATGCTATGTGGTAAAGCTATTCAAACCACACAGAATCATAGGACGGACTCATAGTTTTTGCCAGAAATATAGACTTGCTCTATCAGGTAGACCGGTCGCTTTATGGCTTTCCGGTTATCATTTTTCACCACAAAAGAAACAAAGTACATAAAGTGTAAGACCAAAGCCCCACAGTCTTTCAGACCTGATCATCGGCATGGCTGCCGTTCGCATCATCATGAATGGCCTTCAATAACCATCTTTCAGTGAATGAGCTTATGCAGGCTGAAAAATTAATCTCACTTCTAGTCAGATCATTTCTATGCTTTTCTATGTGGTTTAAAAAAATGATCAATTTCCAATTCCCAAATTCAATGGTCAAGGGAAAGCCAACTCTAACCTTTGCGCTCCTTGGTGGACTTTGGGGTTTAAAAAAAAACACAACCTGCAGTTGAACTTTTTCGTATTCGTCACCAAATCACCAAATAATATTCTGAGTTGTACGATATTGGCAAGCCAGACAGTTGATAATTGTAAATACTGTAAAAAAATCATGTTTGCACTAATATTTTTGCCAAAACACTTGGATTTTCATTGGTAAGGAATGAATTTTGCCATCCTATTACGCATGATACAAGTAAATCACATAGCACCCATTTGCACTCGAACTACTTCTGTAGGGTCGAAAGTTGATGCTATTGCTTTTTTCACTCCTATAAGGACGTGTAGATTTTTCTATAGGGTTTAACCCTTTGATAAATAATTGTATTCCTACGTGGAGTACTTACCCGCCCAACTATACTTTGATTTATTTACCAATCTTCCGATTCCGTCGGAATTAACACATGCAAATCCATCATGGATAACATTACCTTCCAGATTATTGTAGCAAATGCTTCTCATAAGAATTATTCTATTCAGATCACTGAGGAGATGGAGAATTCTGCCAAAGCCCGTGGGACGGGTATAGCCAAGCGTAGCCCGGCTTATGTGGAGACCAAAATGGAAGAGGGAAAGGCTGTTATTGCATTGACTTCGGATGGGAAATGGGCTGGGTTCTGCTATATTGAAGCTTGGGGACACGGAAACTACGTTGCCAACTCCGGTTTGATAGTTTCTCCGGAATACAGAAAATACGGTCTTGCCCGTAAAATCAAGAATGAAGTATTCATACTCAGCAGAAAAAAATACCCGGATTCCAAGATCTTCGGATTGACTACGGGCGCAGCTGTGATGAAGATCAACTCTGAACTAGGGTATATTCCTGTCTCCTATTCCGATCTTACAGATGACAACGAATTCTGGAAAGGTTGCCAAAGCTGTATCAACTACGAGATTCTAATGAGTAAAAACAGGCAAAACTGTCTTTGCACAGCCATGCTCTATGATCCCAACTCAAAGAGAAATCATACACAGGAATTGGCTCTGCGCGATGATTTCAAAAAAGAACTGAAATTATTTGATCGCTGGGTAAGATTAAAGAAATACGTGATGCTTAAATTGAATAAGTCGAAAGACACCATTTCAGGCATCTTTTTATAAATAAACTCTTCCTTTTGGGAAGCTAAAAACCAGATTTCGATGAAGTCTAGCACGACGAATAATGTCACACACCTTGTCCCGAACTTCCTTCGGGAGAGGGATAATTATCTATCACGCGGGATTTTCCCGGTCTGCTGCGGCGGACGGGACGGACTATCTAACCATTAAAAAAATACACGGATGAAAAAAATAGTTTTAGCATACAGTGGAGGCTTGGATACCACATTTTGCGCACTGCATCTTTCCAAAGAACTAGGCTATGAAGTGCACGCAGTTTTGGTAAATACAGGGGGATTTTCAGAGGAAGAATTGAAAGATATTGAAGAAAGGGCTAATGGCCTAGGTGTGGCATCTTTCAAAACGCTCCATGTGATGGATACCTATTACAATGAAGTGATCAAGTACCTCGTGTTTGGAAATGTATTGAAAAATCAGACCTATCCACTTTCTGTATCCGCTGAGCGGATTCTTCAGGCCAAATCACTTGCTGAGTACGCCAAGTCAATCGGGGCAAAAGCTGTGGCGCATGGTTCTACAGGAGCGGGAAATGACCAAGTCCGCTTTGATATGATTTTCCAGACTATCGTTCCTGATATCGAGATCATCACTCCTATCCGTGATTTGAAATTGAGTCGTGCCGAAGAGATCGAGTACCTGAAGAAGCACGGTGTATCGATGAACTTCGAAAAAGCTGCATATTCTATCAATAAAGGCATTTGGGGAACTTCCGTGGGAGGAAAAGAGACCTTAACTTCTTCTGATTACCTTCCTGATGAAGCTTGGCCTACCCAAGCTACTGCTATTGAACCCTATGAATTGATCCTTTCATTTGAGAAAGGGGAATTAAAGGGAGTTGATGGTAAGAAATATGAGGATTCAGTTGAGGCTATTCAGGCTCTTCAGGCATTAGCAGCGCCATATGGCATCGGCCGTGATGTCCACGTGGGAGATACGATCATAGGAATAAAAGGGCGTGTGGGATTTGAAGCAGCAGCCCCTCTGATTATCATCAAAGGGCATCAGTTGCTGGAGAAACATACACTTACCAAATGGCAACTCTTCTGGAAAAACCAATTGGCTGAGTTCTACGGAAACCACCTTCATGAGGGGCACTACCTTGATCCGGTAATGAGAAACTTGGAAGAATTCATGGCCAGCACCCAGACTTACGTAAGTGGAGAAGTTCGTGTATTACTTCAACCCTATCGATTTACTTTATTGGGAATCAATTCAGAACATGATCTGATGTCCAATAAATTTGGTAGCTACGGCGAAATGAACAAAGGCTACACTGCAGAAGATGTAAAAGGTTTTACCCGGATTTTGGGTAATCAAACTTCGATTTTCCACAAGGTAAACTCAGGCAATGACTAAAATCAAAACAGCGATCATAGGCGCAGCGGGATACACTGGCGGCGAATTGCTTCGTCTGCTGGTTCACCATCCTGCCTGCGAACTGATCTACGTACACAGCAATAGCCAGAAAGGCAGAAAAGTAAGTGAAGTCCATCCCGATCTGATCGGAGATTGTGATCTGATATTCACGGATGAAGTGCAGACAGAAGGAATTGAAGCTGTATTTCTTGGATTACCGCATGGTCAAACCAAAGGCTTCTTAGAACAACATTCCTTTTCTCCCGAGACAGTTTTGATTGATTTGTCTACGGATTTCCGTGACGAGTCGAATGGCTTTATTTATGGTCTTCCTGAGGTGAATGCGGAGAGAATCAAGTCAGCCAAAAAGATTGCAAACCCGGGTTGTTTTGCTACCGGGATTCAATTGGCACTGCTTCCGGCTATCGCAAAAGGCTGGGTAAAAGATACGATACAGATCTCTGGAGTCACAGGAAGCACCGGAGCAGGAAAGAAACTTGCCGAAACCTCTCACTTCAGCTACAGATCTTCAAATATGTCTGTTTATAAGCTGTTTACACATCAGCACTTAAAAGAAATAAATCAGACTTTCACGCAGGTAAATCCGGCTTTTTCTTCTGATTTACTCTTCGTGCCTTACCGCGGTAATTTCCCCAGAGGAATCTGGATTACAGCCTATTTTCCTTTTGAAGGAACTCATGAGGAAGCGGTAACTGCTTACAGGGAATTTTATAAAAATGCAGCATTCACGCACGTTTCAGATCAGGACATTGACATGAAACAAGCGGTGAATACCAATAAATGTATCGTTCATGTACAAAAAGAAGCGGGACAATTGGTTATTTATTCTGCTATTGACAATCTGCTGAAAGGAGCCTCGGGCCAGGCTGTACAGAATTACAATTTAGCGTTTGGATTGGAGGAGAGGATGGGCTTGAAACTAAAGAGCATAGCGTTCTGATTAGATATTAGACGTTAGACACAAGATTCAAGACAGATTAGTGGACGCTCAGAAATTTGCTGTTCACCTTCAGTATTCACTATTTCACAAATCTAGAAATCAATTTACGAAGTTCAGAATGACCCCGTAAATCATATTTCGTCAATCGTAATTCAAAATGAAATTATTTGATGTATATCCGCTGATTCCCGTGACCATAGCTAAGGCAGATGGTGCTAAACTTTGGGACGAACAGGGACAGGAATATTTAGATCTATATGGCGGTCATGCCGTCATTTCAATCGGACACACACATCCCCATTATGTAAAGCGGATCAAGGATCAGTTGAATCAGGTCGCTTTCTATTCCAATTCGGTTCAAATACCCATTCAACAAGAATACGCCGAAAAACTTGGAAATCTTTCCGGCTATCCTGAGTATGAACTTTTTCTGTGCAATTCAGGTGCTGAAGCAAACGAGAATGCCATCAAGCTTGCCTCTTTTGCGACCGGAAGATCAGGGTTTATTGCTTTCTCCGGTAGCTTTCATGGAAGAACTTCAGGGGCAGTAGCTTTGACGGACAATCCAAAAATCGTTGCTCCCTGCAATGCACGGGAAGATTTTCATATTCTTCCATGGGCCGATTTGAACGCTGTGGAAGAGACATTGAAATCCAATGAAATAGCCGGTATAATCATCGAAGGTATCCAGGGAGTCAATGGTATTCAGGTTCCAAGTCCTGATTTCTTGAAAGGATTGGCTTCTTTAGCCCATCAGTATGGAACGAAATTGATTTTAGATGAGGTTCAGTCAGGCTTTGGACGTACCGGAAAATTCTTTGCCCATCAGTTAGTTGATGGGATAAAACCGGATATCATCAGCATGGCTAAAGGAATGGGTAATGGTTTTCCGATTGGAGGAATTCTGATTTCTCCTGAGTTTAAAGCCACCTATGGACTTTTGGGTACTACATTCGGGGGCAACCACTTAGCTTGTGCAGCGGCATTGGCGGTGGTGGAAGTAATTGAAGAAGAATGTCTTCTGTCAAATGCAGCAAAACTTGGAGAACAGCTGTTGGAAGAACTAAACGAAATTCCGGAAATCACAGGTATTCGTGGTACGGGATTGATGATAGGCATTGATCTCGACCGGGAAGCCGGACCGGTACGCTCAGAATTGGTTAAGAAATACCACATGTTCACCGGAAGTGCCGCAGGAAAGAATACGATAAGACTGCTGCCACCTTTAAATATCGGGTGGAATCAATTAAATTCGTTTTTATCCGCATTAAAAGAAATATTAAGTCAATCCCCTTCCAGTTAACCAATGGGCAATAGTAACCAGCCACTTCAGCACTTTACCAAATTTGAATCCCTCGATTTGGGCAATCACTTGATCGAGCAAGCACTTATTTACAAGGAAAATCCGGCACTGGATCAAGCAAAAGGTGTAGGAAAACGTATAGGATGTATCTTCTTGAATCCATCACTAAGGACGCGGGTATCTACCCAGCTGGCAGCGTTGAACTTGGGAATGGAGCCTATCGTGCTGAATATGGACAAAGAAGGATGGGCTCTGGAAATGCGGGATGGAGCAGTCATGAACCAAGGAACTGTGGAGCATATCAAGGATGCTGCTGCGGTTTTGGGGTCCTATTTTGATATTCTTGCGATCCGTGCATTTCCTTCATTGACAAATAAGGAAGAAGACAGCAGTGATTTTGTGTTTTCGCAGTTTGCGAAATATGCCGGAATTCCTGTGATAAGCTTGGAATCTGCCACGCGTCACCCACTGCAAAGCCTGGCTGATCAGATCACCATCCGTGAAAATTGGGCTGGGAAAAAGAAACCAAAAGTAGTATTGACTTGGGGGCCCCACATCAAAGCGATTCCACATGCTGTGGCAAATTCCTTTGCAGAGTGGACGCTTGGAATGGATCATGAGCTTACAATTACACATCCTGTAGGTTATGAATTGGATGAAGCATTTACAAAAGGTGCGACTATAGAATATAATCAAAGCGAGGCATTAAAAGATGCTGATTTTGTGTATGTTAAGAACTGGTCTTCTTTTAATGATTATGGTAAAATAATCTCTACAGATTCCTCTTGGATGCTTACCGAAAATCATTTCGTCCATGCTCCTGATGCAAAAGTGATGCATTGTCTGCCCGTGCGTAGAAATTTGGAATTGTCTGACGAAATATTGGACGGAAAACGCTCCTTGGTTCAAGAGCAAGCAAAAAACAGAATTTTCGCTGCTCAAGCAGTTATTAGTCATCTGCTCGGGCAGTTTTAAAGTAAACTCGATTTATGAAAATCGAGCACAACTCAAGGGTCACACACTGGAATGATTATAGTACATGCGAGATTCCCGGCCCTCTTGGAGGCGGGCACCCCGGACAGGTAATGACCTTTAAAAAACAAATTATAATCAGATGAAAATCAGCATTATCAAAATCGGCGGAAATGTCATCGATTTTCCTGAAAAGTTAAATGAATTTTTGGCCCTTTTTGCCAAGTTCCCCGGACACAAAATATTGGTTCATGGAGGAGGAGTTATGGCTTCCCGGTTTGGAGAGTCTCTTGGGGTGATGCCCGAAATGGTCGATGGAAGAAGAATCACTGACCAGGAGACTCTTGATGTGGTGACTATGGTCTATGCCGGCTTGATCAATAAAAATATCGTGGCGAAGCTTCAGGCGCTGAAAGTCAATGCTATAGGAATGACAGGTGCTGATGGAAATATTATCAGATCTATCAAACGGCCTGTGAAAGGGATTGATTACGGTTTTGTAGGTGATATCCAGGAAGTCAATATTAAATTAATTGACCATTTACTCTCGGGTGATTTGCTTCCTGTGGTGAATGCAATCACCCATGATGCCAAAGGGCAACTTCTGAATACGAATGCGGACAGTATTGCCTCGGCTCTAGCCACAAGTCTAGCCAAGGAACATCAGGTGAATCTTTATTTTTGTTTCAACAAAAGCGGAGTATTGCTTGATGAAAAGAACGAAAATTCTATTATTCCGCTGATCAATGAGGATATCTATGAAGAACTTCGCAAAGAAAATGTGATCCACTCGGGCATGATCCCCAAATTGGACAATGCATTCGAAGCATTGGAAAAAGGAGTAAATCATGTATGGATTGGCAAAGCGGAAAACCTTCATTTAGCCGCCAAAGGCAAGCTCTCCGGAACAACCATTGAGCGGAGCCGATATGACCTCTATTAACCCTAAATTTTGACGACCACGATGGATTTATACGAAGATGCGGTTCAACTTCTTACCCAGTTAATAGAAATCCCATCCTACTCCAAAGAAGAAAGTTCTACAGCGGAGGTCATAGAGGAGTTTTTTGACAGCAGAGCCATAGATGTCCATAAATCCGGAAACAACATCTGGGCTTTCGCAGCTACTTTTGATAAAAATAAGCCAACGATCTGGCTGAATTCCCATCACGATACGGTAAAACCCAATGCGGGTTATACCAAAGATCCATTTCTGGCAATTATCGAAGATGGCAAACTTTATGGTCTTGGGAGCAATGATGCAGGAGGGTCTTTGGTAAGCTTGATGGCTGCTTTTACTCATTTTTATGGAAAATCCCTTCCCTTCAATCTAATTATGATTGCTTCAGCCGAAGAGGAGATTTCCGGTAAGAATGGTATTGCTTCTGTAATCGATCAGCTTCCATCCTGTGAGCTGGCAATCGTGGGTGAACCTACGATGATGGATATGGCAGTAGCCGAAAAAGGCCTAATGGTGATCGACGCTATAGTTCATGGCAAAGCAGGTCATGCTGCCCGTGAAGAAGGTGTAAATGCAATTTACCTTGCTTTGGATGATTTGGGGAAAATCAGGGATTTTGAATTTCAAAAAAAATCACTATTTCTAGGTAAGACGAAGGTATCAGCTACCGTAATCCACTCAGGGCAGCAACATAATGTGGTTCCCGATCTCTGTGAGTTTGTATTGGATGTTCGAGTGACCGATGCATATACACTAGAGGAAGCACTAGAAGAACTAAGAGGGACTCTACGTGCTGAACTGGTTCCCCGCTCAATGAGGCTCCAATCTTCGCATGTACCGGAAGGCCATTTAATTCTTAAGGTAGGTGGGCAGCTGGGGCTGAATACTTATGGAAGCCCTACCCTATCTGATCAGGCTTTGATCCCTTATCCGTCTGTCAAAATTGGTCCCGGCGACTCTGCAAGATCACATTCTGCTGATGAATATATTTATTTGAACGAAATTCAGAAAGGAATAGAAGGATACATAAAAATCCTTGAAGCCTATGCTGATATGCTTAATCAAACTAATTTGAAATGAAACTTTGGCAAAAAGAAACCGGAAGCAAAAAGGAAGTAGAATCGTTTACCATTGGTCGCGATCCAGAGTTTGATATACTTTTGGCTCCTTTTGATGTGCTGGGCTCTATGGCTCATGCGCAGATGCTCTCTACCATTGGTCTTTTGACTGCTGAAGAAAACGAAATTCTGCAGCGCGGATTAAAGGATATTTATTCGGAAATAGAAAAGGGCGAATTTGAGATTGCTCCCGGTGTGGAAGACGTGCACTCTCAGGTAGAATTCTTACTCACGGAG
The DNA here is from genome assembly GCF_014838715.1 of Algoriphagus sp. Y33. NCBI lineage: Bacteria > Pseudomonadati > Bacteroidota > Cytophagia > Cytophagales > Cyclobacteriaceae > Algoriphagus > Algoriphagus sp. Y33. Next base: position 1,933,752 of record NZ_CP061947.1, read on the forward strand.
CGTTTCGGTGATGTTGGCAAAAAACTGCATAGCGGTAGAAGTCGTAACGACCAAGTGTTGGTTGATCTGAAGCTCTATTATAGAAATGCTGTCAAGGAAATCGTAGAGGAATGCTCTGAGCTGTTCGAATTGCTTATTTCTCTTGCGGAAAAGCATAAAAATGACTTGATGCCGGGATATACCCATACCCAGCTGGCAATGCCTTCTTCTTTCGGTCTTTGGTTTAGTTCCTTTGCCGAAGGCCTGTCAGAAGATATGGGACTGCTCAAAGCTGCCTTTGATCTGGCCAATAAAAATCCGCTGGGCTCGGCTGCCGGCTATGGATCAAGTTTTCCGCTGAACCGTACCCTTACCACCGAACTTCTTGGTTTTGGAGACTTGCATCACAATGTGATCAACGCCCAAAACAGCCGGGGAAAAACGGAAAGAACACTGGGGTTTGCGATGGCCGGACTGGCCGGTACGCTAAACAGACTCGCTTCAGATGTCTGTATTTTCATGAATCAGCATTTTGCATTTATCACTTTTCCGGATGATCTCACAACGGGAAGCAGTATTATGCCACACAAGAAGAATCCCGATGTATTTGAGCTAATCAGAGCAAAAACCAATCAAATCCAGGCAATCCCCAATGCTGTAGCGTTGCTGTTGACCAATACTACAACGGGTTATCACAGAGATTTGCAGCTGCTCAAAGAGGAGATTTTCCCCGGGATAGAAACCTTGAAAAGCTGTATCCGTATGACAAGTTTCATGCTGAACTCAATAAAGGTCAAAGAAAACATACTATCGGATCCATTTTATAAGCATCTTTTTTCTGTGGAAGTAGTTAATGACTTAGTTTTGAGGGGAGTACCTTTTAGAGACGCTTATAAGCAAGTGGGAATGGACATAGAATCAGATCGCTTCTCACCTGATCAAAGTAAGCTTAATCATACGCACGAGGGAAGTATAGGTAATTTAAATCTTGAGGCTATTGCACACAAGATGGATCTGGCTGTTAAGCAATTCAATTTTAAGTCAATTAATCAAGTCATTACGCATATGGTAAAATAAGAATAATTTGATTTTTTGAATATTTTAGCTAAATATTCTAATTAAAATCAATACAAACAGTATACCACCGGCCTTTAAACATATATTACGCAAATGAATACCCTTCTAGGAAAAAATTTAAAATATGATTTAAAGTCCAGTTTGGTGGTTTTTTTGGTGGCGCTTCCCCTATGTCTGGGTATTGCTATAGCCAGTGGAGCGCCTCCAATGTCAGGTCTTATAGCAGGGATTGTCGGCGGAATAGTGGTCGGTGCACTGTCAGGGTCTCACGTAAGTGTGAGCGGACCTGCAGCCGGATTGACTGTGATAGTCCTAGATTCCATTAATAGCATGGGGACCTTCCCTCTTTTTCTCGCCACACTTGTAATTGCGGGTTTAATCCAGTTGGCTTTGGGAATAGCCAAAGCCGGAGTAATAGGTTATTACTTCCCCCATGCGGTGATCAAAGGTATGCTTACCGCCATTGGGCTAATTTTGATATTGAAGCAGATTCCACATGCATTGGGCTATGATGTAGATGCGATGGGAGACCAGGCATTTCTTCAGGCTGATAATCATAATACGATTACAGAAATTTGGTATGCTTTCAAATACTTAAGCCCGGGAGCTATTCCTATTGTACTTATAGCACTAGCTATCCTTATTTTATTTGAACGGCCAAGAATTCAAAATCATAAACTTTTGGGGGCGGTACCGGGTGCTTTATGGGCTGTTATTTCGGGGATAATTATTAATACCTTATATGGTATATGGAAACCTGAATGGCAGCTAGGTGGAGATCACCTCGTAAGTATTCCTGTATTGCAGGATTTTGCGCAATTAGGCGATTTATTGACTTTCCCTGATTTCTCCATGATTGGTGAGGGTACTTTTTGGATCGTTGCGGCTACCATTGCGATCATTGGCAGCTTAGAGACTTTATTGAGCATCGATGCGGCAGACAAACTTGATCCGCAAAAAAGAACTACCCCACCGAGCAAGGAACTCTTTGCTCAGGGTGTAGGAAACACCTTTTCAGGGCTGCTGGGCGGACTTCCGATCACGGCCGTAATTGTCAGAAGCTCGGCAAATATAGCTTCGGGTTCCAGAACAAAAATGTCTGCTATTTTCCATGGTATCTTATTGATGATATTGGTATTGAGTATTCCAAACATCCTAAATCTAATACCGCTAAGTTGTCTTGCGGCTGTCTTGTTTGTGGTGGGTTATAAATTGGCCAAGCCTTCACTTTTTGTCAATATGTACAAGAATGGCTGGGATCAGTTTATTCCATTCATTGTGACTGTAGTGGCGATTTTATTTACAGATCTTTTGGTGGGAATAGGGATTGGGATGGTGTTCGGTCTGTTCTTTGTGATTAAAACAAATTTTGTACGGGCGATATCACTTACAGAAATGAACGGAAACTATCTCCTTCAGCTTCACAAAGATGTTTCCTTCCTCAATAAAGCACTACTAATGAAGAATCTATCCAAAATCCCCTCCGATAGTAAAGTGATTATCAATGCCCAAAAAGCGCAGTTTATAGATCATGACATTCAGGAAGTCTTAAATGACTTTATAGCTTCGAGTGCAGATAGGAATATCCGCGTTACAGTAGAAGGATTTAAGCATAAAATTTACGAAAACATATGAGCCCTTACGAGAAACTATTAATTCAAAACAAAGCTTGGTCAGACGATCAAAAGCTGATCGACGAGAACTTTTTTGGAAGATTGGCAAAACAGCAGAGCCCTAAATTTCTGTGGATTGGCTGCTCAGACAGTAGAGTTCCCGCTAATCAGATCACAGGTACCGATCCGGGAGAAATATTCGTACATCGAAACATAGCCAACATGGTGGTGCATACCGATCTTAATTTACTCAGTGTATTGGAATATGCCGTAGCAGTGCTGAAGGTTGAGCATATCATCGTATGCGGTCACTATGGCTGTGGTGGAATAGAAGCTGCACTTGGTAATAAAAGTTTCGGTCTAATCAACAAATGGCTTCTCAATATCAAAGAAGTGTACAAAATTTATCAGAAAGATATTGATGCTCTAGAAAACCATGAAGATAAAGTAAATGCTTTAGTAGAATATAATGTGATAGAACAGTGCCAGGATCTGATCAAGACTTCAATCATACAGAAGGCATGGAGAGATAGATCAGCTCCGAAAATTCATGGCTGGGTCTATGGATTAAAAGATGGTTTGGTCAAAGAATTGGTAAACATCGAATCAGATTTTGAGACGATCAATCCTATTTTCAGATTCGATCTGGAAGAATTGGATAAATAATTCAAGTTTTTCGGTCAGCGGGTGAAAATTAATTTTGATTTTCCATTCGCTGACCTTTTATTTGCAGCATCCTTTCACTTTTTAAGTGCTCGGATTTATAAAGAAGAGGCGAGAGACAGGCTCATAGACCCTCTGGCAACCTGGAAAGTCCAAGGTGCCAATTCCTGCCAAGAGAGATATTCTCTTTTGGAACTATAAGTTCAATGTAAAATGCACTCAGGACATCATACACTTTACACTACTACTTCATCATCATCCGTGCTCAAGCATTCCGCTTTATTCATGTGTTGATTTCATTTACGCCTATGTCGGAGTAATTCGTCATGCGCTTTCGTACGTTTATTATTTTTCAAACCATAAATCCAAAAAATCATGTCAAAAAAACTTCACTTCGACACACTTCAAGTACACGCTGGGCAGGAGCCTGATCCGTCTACAAACTCACGTGCGGTACCTATTTACCAAACGACTTCCTATGTATTCAATTCGGCTGAACATGGAGCAAACCTATTTGGCTTGAAAGAATTCGGGAATATATATACCCGCATCATGAACCCGACTACGGATGTATTCGAGAAAAGAATAGCTACACTGGAAGGCGGTGTGGCAGCAGTGGCTACGAGCTCAGGACAGGCAGCCCAGTTTCTCGCACTCAATAACATCATGGAAGCGGGTGATAATTTCGTTTCCAGTCCGTTTCTATATGGAGGAACATTCAATCAATTCAAAGTTTCATTCAAACGAATAGGCATCGATGCCAGGTTTGCCAAAGGTAAATCTCCTGATGATTTTGAAGCTTTGATTGATGGCAAAACCAAAGCAATCTATCTAGAAACCATAGGAAATCCTGAGTTTAATATTCCCGATTTCGAAGCTATTGCATCTGTCGCTAAAAAGCACGATATCCCGCTGGTGGTAGACAATACTTTCGGAGCCGGAGGGTATTTATGCCAGCCTATCACTCATGGAGCAAATATTGTAACCTCCTCGGCCACCAAATGGATAGGCGGACATGGTACTTCCATCGGAGGAATTATAGTAGACGGTGGGAATTTCAACTGGGGAAACGGAAAATTCAAACAATTCTCCGAGCCTTCAGAAGGATATCACGGCTTGAACTTTTGGGAAGTTTTCGGAGAAAACAATCCGTTGGGACTGCCTAACATAGCTTTTGCTATCCGCGCAAGAGTAGAAGGTCTTCGTGATTTCGGCCCGGCCATCAGTCCATTCAATTCATTTCTATTACTTCAGGGGATTGAAACACTCTCACTCCGGGTTAAGAAAACAGTAGAAAACGCCTTAGCTCTGGCACAATGGCTGGAAACACATCCTTCTGTTCAGAAAGTGAATTATCCGGGATTGGAGTCTTCTCCTTACCACGAATTGGCTAAAAAATATCTGAAAAACGGCTTTGGAGGAGTGCTGAGTTTTGAGCTGAAAGGTGACAAAGAGCAAGCTTCTGCGTTGATCAATAATCTGGAATTAATTTCCCATTTGGCCAATGTGGGTGATGCCAAAACATTGATCATCCAGCCTGCAGCTACTACCCATCAACAATTATCAGATGCAGAGCAACTAGCCGCAGGAGTCACTCCTACGCTGTTGCGAATCTCTTGTGGAATCGAGCACATTGAAGATATCAAATCGGATCTGCAACAAGCTTTCGATAAAATCTAATCTTATCAAATGAATCTTAAAAGTCAGTACGCTTCGATTACCATGACCCAGGAAATATTTTATTCAAGTTTGCCTTTACATCTGGAATCAGGAGAAATTCTCCCTGAATTTGACCTTGGCTATACCACGTATGGCCAACTCAATTCAGACAAATCCAATGTGATCTGGGTTATCCATGCGCTTACGGGAGATTCGAATGCTTCAGAGTGGTGGAGTGGTCTGATCGGGGAAGATAAATTCTTCGACCCTGCCGATCATTTTATTATCTGCGCCAATCTTTTGGGATCCTGCTATGGTTCTACCCAGCCATTCAGCGAAAATCCCAAAACCGGTAAGCCGTACTATTACGATTTTCCTCAGATGACAACACGGGATCTCGCTGAGGGATTGGAACGCTTGAGGATTCATTTGAAAATAGAAACCATCCATACCCTTATCGGCGGGTCTTTAGGGGGGCAGGTTGGTTTGGAGTGGGCATATCTATTGGGTAACAAGCTTAGGAATGCAATTATTCTGGCATCCACTGCCAAAACCAGACCATGGGTAATTGGCTTCAATGAAACACAGCGGATGGCTATAGAATCTGATTGTACCTGGGGAGAATGCAATGAAACAGCGGGGCAGAAAGGACTGGAAACCGCGCGTGCTATCGCTATGCTAACTTATAGACATCCACTTGACTTGGCTGCTAAGCAGTCTGACGCAGCCAATAAACTGGACGATTACCGTGCTTCTTCTTATCTGCGATACCAGGGCCAAAAGCTTGCAAAACGCTTCAATGCGCTTTCTTATTGGACACTGAGCAAAACCATGGATTCCCATGATTTAGGAAGAAATCGTGGCGGATTAGACGAAGCGTTGGGCAAAATTGAAGCGAATGTTTTAGCAATTGGAGTGGATTCTGATTTGCTTTTTCTTCCGGAAGAATCCCAATATATCAGTAAAAATGTGTTAAAAGGAACCTATAAGGAAATCACTAGCACAGCCGGACACGATGCATTTCTGATCGAGTTTGAGCAATTATCGTATATTCTGAAGTCATTTTATTTACAGCAAAAACATTGAAAAAGTCTTGAAAACAAAAATAAGAGGCTGTTTCATAATCAGCTCTTCTTGTCAGACTGGTTGCTCCATACGACAATCATGAGTTTTGAGATAGCCTCTTTTTTCTTTGACCTTTCATTCAAAAATAATTGATTCACAGAACATTACTTATGATGTAATAAAGCGATTGTTAATTATTGAAGTTTCTTATTTTTTTACTCTTTTCCATTCCATAGTCCGGCTGATCCAAGATTCTCCGAGATATCCTTTAATTTCAAGAATATCTTTCTTTTTAAGCTGTAAATCACAGGCATAGCTCAATCCCGATTCGGGATCATATATTTTCCCGTCTGACCATATTCCATTGTTATATTGAAAGCCTTCCAAAATCGTAAGCCCCATCAGTGGGCGATTCCGTAATGTGGTATCTGAATTTACCGCATCTGTAGAAGAGCCTGACTCCCTTCCCTCCTGCTTGATCCAGATTATTTTCCCGATTAGCTGAGCTTCTGTTTCCATAATCTCAATCCGTGCAGTATTTTCAGTATTTGACCACACACCTTCTACTTTAGATTTGGATTGGGCATGCAGTGAACCTAAGCCCAGAAGGACCATTACCACGGATAAAGAAGCATAATTACATGGTTTCATAAAAATCAATTGAGTTAAACATTGGAAATGTAATCACATGAATTATATCACACTTAACTATTTTTAACCTAAAACCATACCAAACACAAATCAGTTCTTTTTGTTTTTGGCTATTTTCGTTATGCAAGTCAATGGTTTTCCATTCTGGTAGAAATCAATTGGTTGTTGTACTAGTAGGTATGCAGCATGGTCTAGATACACCCCATTTCTTGGTGTAATTGAAACAGTACTTAAAATTTCTTCATAATCCTTTCTTGGGAATAGATTGGCAATATCCTTGGGGAAGGTTACTTTTGAGCAGAAATCATACTTTATGGCCAATTATCCGAGAAAGAAAAAAAGGTTAGGGCACTTCAAATTCGGAAGTGTTCTCTTCAGTACCACATTATCACTTTTTATTGTAGGTCTTTTCGGCGTAATCTTGATTCAGGCAAAAACGCTGACAAGCATGATCCGGGAAAATATCGAAGTACAGGTTTTCTTGGAAAAAAACTTGGATCAAAAAGGAATTGATGCAATAAAGGGCAATCTGTCCAAGCGGTCTTTTATTCTTCAAAAAGGAGATACGCTGAATCTTAAATTTGTATCCGATGAAGAAGCCGCTGCCACGTTCATAGAAAGTACCGGGGAAGATTTCACCCAATTTCTGGAAGATAATCCGCTGCGTGACAGTTTTGTGTTGACTATCGCGGAAGAATTCCAAACTTCAGAACAACTAGAAGCAATCGTAGCAGAAATCGAGGCTATTCCCGGAGTCTTTGAGGTATCCTATATGACAGATCTGGTGGATTCTATTAACAAGAATTTGCTCAAAGTCAGTATAGTTCTTGGTGGGTTCATCCTTATTCTGATCATCACAGTGGTCATGCTGATCAATAATACCATAAGACTTGCACTATTCTCTCAGCGTTTTCTGATTCGCTCTATGCAATTAGTCGGGGCTACAAGAGGGTTTATCAGAAAACCATTTCTTTCGAGGGCTTTTATGTTTGGCTTGATGGCAGGGGCATTTGCTTCCGTGATTCTCTTTGCTTTGGTGAAATACACACAGGCAAATATCGAGGGGTTTGCCATGCTCCAAAACCAACAATTGCTATTGGTTCTCTTTGGTATTTTAATAACTGTAGGTGGAATTTTGTCTGTCCTAAGTACCTTGCGAGCTGTAAATAAGTATTTAAATATGTCCTTGGACGAACTATATTAACGTAATGAGCAAATCTTCCTTTCCATTTTCCCGCAAAAATTACAAGCTGATGTTTATAGGCATAGGTCTGATTATTCTTGGATTTATCATTATTGGTATGGACAGCGAACCGCACGGAAACGGTGTTTTGGGTTTGACCATTGGTCCAATAGTGACATTGGCCGGATTTATTTTTGAGTTCTATGCGATTTTTGCCAAAACTGAAAGTAACTAAGCGTGGAAATAATTGATGCGATTATCCTTGGAATCATTCAGGGATTGACAGAATTTTTGCCGGTATCCTCCAGCGGCCATTTGGAACTCGGAAAAGCAATTTTGGGAGAAAGTAAAATGCCTGCTGAAGGCCTGATGTTTACAGTAGTGGTTCATTTTGCCACAGCCTTGAGTACAATAGTTGTTTTCCGTAAGGATATTGCAGAGATTCTCAGAGGTTTATTCAAATTCGAGTGGAACAGCGAGACACAATTTGTAGCTAAAATAGTACTCTCAATGATTCCCGCTGCTATAGTTGGAGTTGTCTTCCAAGAAGAGCTAGAGACATTATTCGGCGGGCAAATTGTGTTTGTGGGTTGTATGTTAATTTTGACGGCTGTGCTTCTTTATCTGGCAGACAAAGCCAAATTTACAAACCAACCCGTGACTTTCGGACAGGCACTGATCATCGGTATAGCGCAGGCAATTGCTATTCTTCCCGGAATTTCCAGGTCAGGTGCTACGATTTCCACTTCTGTTCTTTTGGGAATTGACAAGGCGAAAGCTGCCAGGTTCTCTTTTTTAATGGTCGTTCCCTTGATCCTGGGGAAAATAGCCAAGGATATTTTAGACGGGGGACTTTCTATGGAAACTGAGGGAATAGGCTACCTAACTGCCGGATTTGCCGCAGCTTTTATTGCCGGCATAGCAGCATGTACCTGGATGATCAAACTCGTGAAGAATAGTAAACTAAGATATTTCTCCATCTACTGTCTGATAGTTGGTATAATAGCTATTGTAGCAGGATTATATTTATAGAATGCAAGAACCTTACGGAGAAGTATTTCTGATAGACAAACCACTGGAATGGACATCTTTTGATGTGGTAAAAAAAGTCAGAAACGCACTTCGAATCAAAAAAGTAGGCCATGCAGGTACACTGGATCCGTTGGCTACAGGTCTTCTGATCGTATGTGCAGGAAAGATGACCAAGCAAATTGATTCTTTCATGGGGCAGGAGAAAGAATATACGGGAACCTTCGTGATCGGAGCCACTACGGATTCTTTTGATCTGGAGCAGCCAATAATTCATGTAGCAGATCCTTCAGCAGTTACAATCGAGCAAGTAAAAGAAGCTGTAGCCGAACTGACAGGCGATATTCTACAGATTCCTCCTATGCACTCCGCTATCAAGGTCGATGGAAAGCGCGTCTATGAATCTGCCAGAAAAGGAAAAGAGGTAAAAATGGATCCTCGCCCCGTCACGGTCAGTGAATTTGAAATTACAAAGTTTGAAAACCCCGTAATAGCGTTTAGAATAGTATGCTCCAAAGGAACCTATATCCGTAGCTTGGCAAGGGATCTTGGCGAAAAACTAAATGTGGGAGCATATATGAGTTCGCTTTGTAGAACAAGAATTGGTAATTTTAAACTCTCGGAAGCACATGAGCTTTTACCTTTGGTAGAAGAAATCAAAGCAAGAACGAATGAAAATCTATGAAGGACTAAGTGATTTCCCGAAACCTTACAATGCGGTAGTCACCAGCGGTACATTTGATGGAGTGCATCTTGGACATCAGAAAATCCTTCATCGAATACGTGAAATAGCCCGATCTATCAATGGAGAGACCGTTTTAATTACTTTTTGGCCGCATCCTAGGCTAGTTCTCTATCCGGATGAGCATAATCTCCGGCTTTTGAGCACTTTTGAAGAAAAAGCTAAGCTACTAAGGGAATTTGGTATAGACCATTTGATCACGATTCCCTTTACCAGGGAATTTTCCCAACTTACCTCCAAGCAATTTATAGAATCAGTTCTGGTAGACACGATCCAAACTAAAAAGCTGGTCATCGGTTACGATCACCGTTTTGGGAAAAACCGTGAGGGAAGTTTCGAATACCTAAAAACTCACCACAGGGAATACGGATTTGAACTGGAAGAAATTCCCCGACAGGACGTGGACGACATAGGCGTTTCCAGCACAAAAATCCGTCGTGCATTAGAAACCAGCGACATTGAAACTGCAATCAATTGCCTTGGTAGGCCGTATGAATTGAACGGCTTGGTAATCAAAGGACAGCAGATTGGCAGATCAATTGGTTTTCCGACTGCTAATATTCATATTCCAAACGATTACAAACTTATCCCCAAAGATGGCGTTTATGCAGTAGAAGCTTTGGTAAATGGTTCGCTTTACAAAGCTATGCTGAACATCGGGAATAGGCCTACTGTAAATGGAACTCAAAAAACCGTAGAGGCTAATTTATTTGATTTTCAGGGTGATTTGTACGACAAGCAAATTACAATTTACATCAAGGCATTCCTTCGGGAAGAAAGGAAATTTGACGGATTGAAGTCCCTAAAGGCACAGCTTTTTTTAGATCAGAAGAATGCCAAGAACTTGCTATAAACCCAAACGATATGATCAACAAAACTGTAAAAAATGCCCGTGAAGCAGTAGCGGATATTCCCAGCGACTGCATGCTGATGATGGGAGGCTTTGGCTTGACCGGGATTCCCGAAAATTGTATCTCTGCACTGTTGGAAAGAGATATTTCCGGATTGACTATCGTGTCAAACAATGCGGGCGTGGATGATTTTGGCATTGGCCTCTTACTCAAAAAGCGGATGGTCAAGAAAATGATCTCCAGCTATGTGGGAGAAAATGCCGAGTTTGAACGCCAATTACTAAGTGGAGAGCTTGAAGTGGACTTGATTCCACAGGGAACCCTTGCAGAGCGGGTGCGGGCGGGTGGAGCAGGAATTCCTGCCTTCTTTACTCCCGCTGGAGTCGGTACTGAAGTCGCTGAAGGAAAAGAAACCCGGGAATTTGACGGGAAAATGTATCTCTTGGAAAACTGGCTAAAAGCTGATTTTTCGATCGTCAAGGCATGGAAAGGCGATACAGCCGGAAATCTGATTTTTAAGGGAACCGCCCGGAACTTTAATCCCATGATGGCTTCGGCAGGCAAGATTTGCATTGCTGAAGTGGAAGAATTGGTGGAAGCAGGTGAACTTGATCCAAATCAAATTCATACCCCCGGAATCTATGTGCAGCGTATTTTCCAGGGAGTAAACTACGAGAAGAGAATTGAACAACGAACAGTTTCCAAATAGTACGCATAAACAAACCTGCCGGGTTTTTCATCACAGTGGTATAAACCTGATAGGTTTTGGCTACCACAACTCAAGAAACTTGATCTCGTCTTTTTCCTTTGACCTCAAAAACAACCCAAAATGCTAACCAAAGATCAAATAGCCCAACGAATCGCCAAAGAGGTGAAAAATGGGCAATACATAAATTTAGGTATTGGAATTCCCACATTGGTAGCCAATTACATTCCGGATGGTTTGGAGATTGTACTCCAATCTGAAAATGGACTTCTGGGAATCGGTCCCTTCCCCACCGAAGATCAAATCGATCCCGATCTCATCAATGCAGGAAAACAAACTGTTACAATGACAAAGGGTTCCGCACTTTTCAATTCCGCAGAGTCTTTTGGAATGATCAGAGGTGGTCATGTACATTTGACCATATTAGGAGCAATGGAAGTTTCGGAGAATGGGGATATCTCCAACTGGAAAATCCCGGGTAAAATGGTGAAAGGCATGGGAGGTGCCATGGACTTAGTGGCATCGGCAGTCAATATCATTGTTGCCATGCAGCATTGCTCCCGCTCCGGGGAGTCAAAACTTCTCCGGGAATGCTCCCTGCCTATCACGGGACTTCGCTGCGTGAAAAAGATAGTAACAGATCTTGCTGTACTGGAAATCTCACCCGATGGAGGTTTTATACTTCAGGAAAGAGCCCCCGGTATCTCTGTAGAAGAAATCAAATCCAAAACTGCCGGTAAACTTATTATAGAAGGAGAAGTGCCTGAGATGATTTTAGAATAAAACAACCAAAAATGAACTCAGGCAACACTCCTATAGTTAACCTGATTAATTTTGCAAAATCAACATAGGATTCTATAAGAATCAAATTATAATTACATGAAAAACTCAGAGATTAAATTCCAAGTGGATTTAGATGAAAACAGCTTCCCCAAAACTATCAAGTGGGATGCTTCAGATAAAGAAGGTGCCGGTCTGGAAGACACCAAAAGCATCAGTCTAAATGTTTGGGACAATCAAAATCACAGCACACTTCGGATTGACCTTTGGACAGAAAAAATGTCTGTGGTCGAAATGAAGCGATTTTATATAGATATTTTGGGAGGAATGGCCCAAACCATCCTCAACAGTACAGCTGACGAGTACATGTCTGAGGAAATTAAAGTCCTATGTGACCGCTTGGTAAAACATGTAAATGAAGAAAATAAAAATGGTTGAGAAGTAATTATTCTATTTCCATGCAATAAAAGCCCGGCATCTATCGGGCTTTTATATTTTTATGCCTTTTCATAAAAATATATAGTTTTTTGAATTGTCAATGAAACAGATCACTGGATTCGGGATTGACAATAAAGCGATCAAATATTTTTAGATTTTTAAGTGAATACTCAAGTTTCCAATTAAACCAATATTTAGGACTTCCTTGGATAGCTTTATATTTTATTTGAAATATGCCAAATATTCGTTTTTTAGGCTAATTTTCGATAATTACAATATGAATTTTCAGTTGTAATTCAATAAACCCTAATATTAACTAAAATAGCCTATGAGCAATTTTACACTAAAAATCAGGATTTCAGTGTTCTTATTGACACTCCTGGTTTCCCTCACAGCAGGTAAGGTTGTTGGCCAGACGAGAATTTCTGGGACAGTAACCGATGCAGATACCAAAGAGACCCTAGTAGGCGTCAATATTTTGGTGAAAGGCAAGGTAATCGGAACAATCACCGATCTATCCGGAAAGTACGCTCTTAATGTAAATCAGGAACCGCCATTGACACTGGTTTTCTCAATGGTAGGCTATACTTCCCAGGAGGTGGAGATCACAGGAGGCCAATCCACGGTAGATATCCAACTTGCAGAAACTACCATTCTAGGACAAGAGGTGGTCGTCTCTGCATCCAGAGTTGAGGAAAGCATTTTACAATCTCCTGTCTCAATAGAAAAGATGGATATCCTTGCAATACGTGACACTCCTGCGGACACCTATTATAAAGCAATTGCAAATTTGAAGGGAGTGGACGTCACTTCCTCTTCTATCAATTTTCAGATTGTCAATGCACGGGGATTTAATTCTACAGGTAACACACGATTTGTCCAGCTTACTGACGGTATGGATACGCAGGCACCTGCTTTGAATTTTCCTATAGGAAACCTTAACGGACCATCTGAATTGGATGTGGAGAGTGTAGAATTTATACCCGGAGCAGCTTCCGCTCTCTATGGTCCAAATGCATTCAACGGTATTTTACTTGTCAACAGTAAAAGCCCATTTGAATATCAGGGACTAAGTGCGTTTTACAAGCAGGGGTTCAATCATTTTGGAGGGACTGCCGGTGAACCCACCAGCCCGCAACCTATGTATGAAGGGTCTATACGTTATGCAAAAGCCTTCAACAATAAGTTTGCATTCAAAATAAACGTATCTTTCATGCAGGCTGAGGATTGGTATGGTACAGACCAAACGGATCTTTCAAGTTCTGCTCAAGGAGACTTGTCATTTAATCCAGGGGCTAACAGAGTCCATGTATTTGGCGATGAAGTAGCCAATAACATTGGTCTACTCCGAAATGTGGGAGCTATTCAGCAACAAGCCCAAGCTTTGGGATTGCAAGGATATCTAAGTAGTATTCCGGATCAAATTGTATCCCGGACAGGATATGATGAGCGTGACTTAGTGGATTATGGTGCTAAAAACTATAAAGTAAACGGAGCACTTCACTACAGATTAAGTGACAAATCAGAGCTTTCTTACACCTTAAACTATGGAGCAGGAACATCAGTTTACACCGGAGCTCAGCGTTATTCACTGAGAAATTTTGAGATCACACAGCACAAGCTTGAACTAAAGGGATCTAATTATTTTGTACGGGCATATACCACACTCGAAAACTCAGGGGAATCCTATATCGCTGATCTCACAGGGGTAAACATTAATTCAATGTGGAAGGACAATTCCAGCTGGTTTGGGCAGTACACTTTAGCTTACATGGGTGCATTAGCCCAGCAGCAAGTTGCACCGGGTACTTTGGGTACATCAGACCAGCAAGCCATTGCCCACGGTGCTGCCAGAGGATTTGCTGATCAAGGTCGATATGAACCGGGTTCGGCGGAATTTGAAAATGCGTCTAGAAATGTTCGTGGACAATTTATTCCGGAGGGTTCCTTATTTAATGATAAATCGAGGATGTACATGGCAGAAGGTCAATATGACTTCCGTGAAGAAATTGATTTTATAGACCTCCAAGTGGGAGCTCAATATCGGGTATATGATCTCCGTTCCAACGGTACAATCTTCGCCGATGTAGAGGGAAATGATATCACCATTTCCGAATACGGCGCATTTGCGCAAGCAGGTAAAAAGGTCTTGAATGAAAAATTAAAAATCACGGGAAGTTTGAGATATGATAAAAACGAAAATTTCGATGGTCAATTCAGCCCGAGAATTTCCGGGGTCTTGACTGAGAAAAACCATAATTTCAGAGTTTCCTATCAGACGGGCTTTAGAATGCCTACTACACAAGCACAACATATCGATTTAAACGTTGTGTCGGCAAGGTTAATTGGAGGACTGCCTTTTTACCGTGAGAAATACGACATTTTAACCAATGCGTTTACGCTCGCTTCTGTTGAGGAATATGTTGCTAAAGTTGGTTCCGGTTCAAGTCCGGTTTCACCTGAAGCTACAAGCTTGCTAAAACCGGCTACTGAGGAAGATTTTCCTGAGTTGCGACCTGAACAGGTTAGATCAATTGAAATCGGATACAAGAGCTTATTGAACAGCAATAAGATTTTGGTCGATTTTGCTTATTACTATAATGTTTACAATGATTTCATTACTCAAAACGCAGTAAGAAAGGCTCCTGGTCCCATCTTTCCTGTCCCTGCGAACGGAGAGGAATTGGCTATCAATGCTGTAAACGCCCCTACCCTGCTTACTCCCATTACCACTCCGGGTAGTGAAAATACTTTTCAGACCTACACGAACTTTACCGGTGGAAATGTAAAGGCACATGGGGCTGCACTTGGATTGACATTTAATCTACCAAAGAACTACAGTCTTTCAGGAAACTATAACTTCAATAAGCTTATTTCTTCACCTACAGAAGGATTTTTGAATGACTTCAACACTCCCGAACATAAAGGAAACCTTGTCTTCGGCAATAGGAAATTGACTAAAAATCTTGGTTTCAATGTAGCTTGGAGATACCAGACTTCATTTCGCTGGGAATCTTCATTTGCTAGAGGTGATGTTCCCGCGGTTTCTAATTTCGATGCTCAGGTTAGCTACAAGGTAAGTTCTATCAAATCAATCATCAAAGTGGGAGGCTCAAACGTCTTTAACAATAGGTACTTCATGAATTTTGGAGGACCTACTATTGGATCCATTTATTACATCTCCATCACATTTGATGAATTGCTAAACTAAATTGTTTATGAAAAATATTCTAAAATATATAGTTATACCGGTTGTAGGAGTTCTAGCTTCATGTAACTATGATTTTCCTGTGGAAGATATTCAGGAACCTACAGCAGGTACCGCAGATTTTACTAAGATGATCGTCATCGGTGATGGAATTGCTGCAGGTTTTATGGATGGAGCTCTCTATGACCGGGGGCAAGGTAATTCCTTTGCTGTTCATTTAGCAGAACAGATGAAGCTAATCAATGGAAGCGATTTTAATCTGCCTTCCATTGATTCACCTAATGGTTTTTATGCCTTGGGACCGGGAAATACGGTGTTGGGAAGGTTGATACTAAAAACCACTAACGGAACTACAGCTCCTGCTCCGATTGGGATAGGTGACATCCCTACTCCTTTCGATGGAAATAAAGCTGAATTGAACAATTTCTCGGCTCCGAATATGACCTTAGGTGTGTCACTAGTGCCACAGGCCGGTGGGCCAAATGTCCCTGAGAATCCGGCTTACAATCCACTTTATGCTAGATTTGCTTCTAACCCGGGGACTTCTACACCAATTGGGGATGCTGCTGCAGCTCTGGGATCAAGCGGAACTTTCTTTACTTTCTGGCTTGGTAATAGCGATGTATTGGGTTATGCTATTGGAGGTGCCTCCAATCCTGATATTTTGACATCTGATGATGCCTTCGCTCAAAGATTCTCTTTGGCGCTAGGCGCTATGCTTCAAGCCAATCCGGAGGCTAAAGGAGCTGTAGCAAACATTCCGAACCTAAATGTTCTTCCTTATTTCAATCTTGTCCCTTGGAATGCTTTGCCACTGGATGGCCCGACTGCCGGGGCGGTTAACCAAGGGTTTGCCGCTTACAATGGTGCCCTACTCCAGTTGGAGTCAATGGAGGCTATCACGGAAGAGGAGAGGATTTTACGTACAATAAATTTTACAGCAGGACAAAACGGGTTTCTGATGTCTGATGAAAGTTTAACCGATTTGACACAATTCGGACTTCCGTCCATCAGACAAAGTAAATCAACCGATAAACCGACATTAACACTTTCTCAGGCTTTGGGTCAACCTATAAATGGTAACCCACAAGCAGTAAGGGGCGTAAGTTTTCCGGTAGAAGATCCCTACGTCCTCACTCCGACTGAGCAAAATGAAATCCAAGATAAGATCAACGCCTTCAATGCAGTGATTTCATCAGCAGTTGAGAGCAATGCGGAGCGATTGGTCTTAGTGGATATAAACGGAATGTTGAATCGTGTTCTCCAAGGACAGGTAAACTACGGCGGAGCGGCACTTACGGCAAGTATTATTCCTCCAAACGGAGGTTTCTCAGTCGATGGAGTACATCCCAATGGAAGAGCTCATGGATTTATTGCCAATGAATTTATACATAAGATAAATGCAAAATGGGGATCAAATATACCATTGCTTAATCCAAACGCAATCCCTGGGAATGACTTACCTGTGCAATAGCACTTGTTTGAATACTACCTTATATCCAGGCCGCTTGAATGAATCAGGCGGTTATTTTCTGAGGTTTAGGACTTCTTAATTCTTGGTATTCCTACAACAAGTTGACAAAAATGAGTGGCTCATCTCGCTGATTTTGTCATTGATGCAAAAACTGATAAACATTAGCCCAATTTACCTGAGAGCCATCCGCAAATTTCCGGGTGGCTTTTTTGGTTTTACCTCATAGAAATATTCCCGGTCAAAAATTCTAGAGTAGATGATTGAAGGAACTTGATCATGGTACGGCAGCAAGTCCTTCAAGGTCTCTGCCTGACTTTCATGACCATAAATTACCTGCAATACCCGATTAAAATACTCGGTAGTATTGATGGAAAAGTCAGGTTCAGGAAGTCCTTGGGTCAAGTCTTTTGGATAATGCTTTTGAAATCCCTCCGAAAGCTTCAGCTCCACCCGGATTTGTTTGGGTGATAGCGTAACCTGAAACAACCTTTGTGGAGTAAAGTTTGCTCTCCTAAATTCCTCCATGAATAACTCTTCAATTGCCAGTCCAGTCAGCCGGTGATCCGGATGTCCATAGAGTCCTACTTTTGAATCATAACTCACTAAAACATCCGGCTTAAATTGTCCTATTAATTTTACCGCAATGGATTTGAGCGAATCCAAGCCCAACTTTTCCATTCCGCCATCAGAATAGTCTAAAAGTTCCAAATGGTCTGCTCCGATTGTCTGCGCCGCATGTTGCATTTCTGATGTTCGAATCCGGGCTAGCTCTTCTCTGGAATATTTTCCTTCCGTTTCGGCTGCTTCTCCTTTGGTCAAGCAAACTAAAATGATTCGGTGTCCCTCATCTTTCATTTTCATCAAGGTGCCGGAGACGGTCACTTCATCGTCAGGGTGAGGAAAAAATGCCATAATAGTCTTCGGCCCATCGGATTGGAATAGTAGCTCATGTTGTGGAATTTCGGAATCATGTAGCTGCGATTTGCCAACCTGAATCAAAATCAAAGGGACCACCACCAAAGTGATGATCCCAATAATTATCAAGCCGATAATTAGACTTCTCACTCCCATTCCTTGTCTAACGTATTTAGGAAACTTACCAAATCCCTGATTTCTCTTTTGGTAAGCAATACTTTCATGTCAGGCATACTGGAAGGAGAATTTTTCCGCTCAGCAATACTGCTATTCATAATCAAGGTATCCGGCTTAGCCCCCTCCTTAATGACTAACCCATCCGCCTTCTCTTCCATCAGGGTTCCGTTCAAAGAAGTTCCGTCATTCAATTCCAGTTGCACAAATCCATAGCCCGGCGCCAAACGCTTGCTTGGATCGATCAGTGCTTCCAGAAGTTCTGTCTTAGAGACTCTATTGGCTATACCATTCAGGTGCGGCCCGGCGACACCTCCCATATCATCATATCCATGGCAGCGAATACACTGTGCGGTTTGATTTTGGAAGAATATTGCCCTTCCCGCTCTCGCACTACCCCCTTCGAGGGCACCACTATAAAGAGCCACCAAGTTCCCCTTGGTACGAGTCTCTTGGATTTTGTCATATTTAGCCTTTAGGTCAGTAGACTTGGTAGCGTCTATAGCTTCCTCCAACTCTATCATCACTTCATTCGGCAACTTGTCTTTTGACAAATCATCCAGAAGCGTATTCCAAAGAGGAAGTTCACCTGAATTATCCAGGTTCCCCAGACTTAGCAATGCGGCTTGCTTTTCTGTAGTGGTCCTGTTTTGAATCACATCCTGAAGCAAACTCACCATTAATTCCTGAGAAATATCCGTTTTAGTCAACAAGTCCAACCCCACCACCCGTACAGCTCTGGAATTATCTTTCATTGCCAGTTCTATTGGAGCTGAGATGGATTCAGGATTTGTCGTCGATAATGCCAAAATTGCAGCTACTCGTACATTTTCTGATTTATCATTTTTCAACAAGGAAACTAGTTTCGATTCGGCGCTGGCGATCTTCAATTTCCCGATTGCTTTAACTCCTGCCTCCCGTACAGCCTCATCCTTATCATCCAAAACTCCTATCAAAGTTGATTCAGCTGACTTTTGAATAGGGACAAGATCTCTTTCTATAGCTCCTCTGTTTCTGCCGTCCACACGATCCAGAACTGATGGCTTTGCCCAAGTTCCCAACGCTGCAATTGCTTCTGCTTTCAGAATGGAATTTACTCCCTGCTTTGCAATGTAAGTTTTCAGGTTATCCATTGACTTTTGGTTCCCTACTCTCAGGTTTGCACCGATAGCTCTTCTAATCAGCGGCTCGTTCTCGAAATTTGTATTTACCAATAGGTCACCCAAAGCCGGTAAAGCATCTTCTATAGAGAAATCATCATTAATCGCTCTGGCGGCTTCTGTGACAATATATTCGTCCGAGTCTGCCAAGAAAGCTGTGATACCCGGGTCTACCATTCTACGCAGTGCCAAAACAGCTCCAAGGCGAACTGCATTTGAGGGATGAGAAGCCAGCGCAATAATTGGTTCTTTCTTATTGATTCTTGCCAACGCTAAACTCGCAGCGTGCCGTAAAAATGCATCTTGGTCATTATTGGCTTCCAGTACTCCGATCAAGCCTTCAATCGCAGGCTCATGGGCGATTCTGCCCAATGCTTCTGAAGCAAAGAATCTTACCCTTATTTCACTGTCCGATAACAAGGGCATCAAGGCCGCCCCCGCTTTCGCATACTTAATGTCTCCAAGCCATTTGGCAGCCTGCGCCCGGATTTCAAAATCCCGGTCTTTCAGCAGGGGAATCAATGCATCTGCATAGTCCATTTTATCCATTCTCGCCAGCTGGCTCATCCCAACGATAGCGTGGATTCTAGCCAATTGATTGGTTTTTTGATTAAGGGCAGCTTGAAAAATCTTCGCTCCGTCCTCTCCTCTCTTTGCCAATTCAAACTGGGCTTTTCTTCTGATCCTCATGTCCTCATCACTCAAATAGCCACTCAGAGCTTCATCGGTAAGTGTTTTGAAATCGGTCTTCATCACCTGGGCAGTGATCTTTCTGGCTTCCCAGTTTGTTCCTCCTTCATCCTCGATTTTCCAGATTCTACCATAGTTTTTGGTGTTCCAGCCATCTATCCAGTCAGCAAAATAAAGAGAGCCATCCGGACCGAAATCCAATCCGGTAGCCAACACCCCTGACATGATGTTCTCTGTTTGGGACATCTTAAACGAAGCCCCGTCAGGCTCCAGCTTGAAGGCATGAATTCCTGATCGCGTAGGATTGCCTACAAAAGAAGCCACGAAGAAGGTGTTTTTCCATTTTTCTGCCAAGGCTGTTCCCGGATTATAAACCATTCCTGTAGGCCCATTGATGTAATTCTGAATCGGTGGAGTGATGTAGGCCGCCTGTCCCTCATGTCTTGGCAGGTACAACTTTTCGTCCATCCAGACTTTATAAGTATTATTGTCCGGATCACGGTATTTTCCAAACTGCCAGTTGATTCTCCACCCGGTATCCGATCCGTTGACTAGGTAAACCAGCCTTTCACTTTCCCCTGCATGATCCCCGTCATTATCTACAGAGATAAGGTTGTTGTACTCGTCAAAAGTGAACTCATGCGTATTTCTCACGCCCATGGCGAACACCTCAAAATCACTTCCATCAGGATTTGCACGGGCCACTACACCTCTGTTTGGATATTTCCATTCAGTCCCGTCAGGTCCTACTCCATTGAAACCAATATCTCCAATTCCCCAATAGATCCTGCCATCGGGACCCAATTTAAGCCCGGACATCCCATGCCCGCCAAAACCAATGTGAACGCCATAGCCATGTGAGATTGATTCTTTCTTATCCATGATGCCATCGCCGTTTTTGTCAGTAAGTCTCCATACATCCGGCCCCACACCTACAAAGAGATTGTCTTCGAGTTTCAACAAAGCACCCGCCACATCGGTGGTTACATCATTGAAATCCTGAACCATAATCTGGGAATACTCCGCAAGTCCATCCCCGTCTCTGTCCTCAAGTCTATAAAGTTCCTCTCTTTCCACTGTCATATCCCGCCAGTCGTGTGATCCGTCACCGTTCACATCACCGAGCCAAGTATTTTTATCAGACATCTCAGGAGATAACGTCTTTTGAAGAAAAGCTCTTTTTTCTTCGACGGTTTGCAAACTAACTGATTCAATTTCCCACTCCTGATGACCTCTGATGTCAAATTCAGAATTTTTCTGGCGATTGGTCCGGGTGTAATATAAACTACCATCATCAGTCACCTGGATCGAAATGGGATCATACACCAATGAGTCAACCGCCCATAAGGACAGTTTAAGTCCGGGGCTGAGCGTGGGATTTATTCCTGCTTCGGCTGCTTGAACCATAGGGGCGATTTCTTCCTTGGTCAATGTCCGTTCACGGAGATCTACCGGTTCATTCTCACTACAAGAAATTAATAGAGGGATTGCGGCGGCCAAAATGATTTTGACGTAGCATTGTTTAATTTTGGGTTGAGGCATAGGTTAATTTTATTATTCCAAATTTGAAATTAACAAAATTAAAAATGCCTTTTAAGCCATTAATCAAAAAGAGAGTAAAACAAAAATCCCGACCAAGGATCGGGATTTTGTTCACTTTAACCACTAACAACCATAAAACAAAAATTTCTGAAGACAAAGCGGGGATTGAGCTTAAACGTCTTGGTAGTCGGTACGGGAATCGAACCCGTGTTTTATCCGTGAAAGGGATACGTCCTAACCCCTAGACGAACCGACCATACTAAATCAAAAATATTCACAACTTCCTGTAAAACAGGAGACAATGTAGTCGGTACGGGAATCGAACCCGTGTTTTATCCGTGAAAGGGATACGTCCTAACCCCTAGACGAACCGACCATTAATGACCTTGAAAAACTTGCTTTTTCAAATGGTTGTGCAAATATAGAGGGTTATGTTTTTAAAACCAATTTGGCTTCGAAAATTTCTTCTGATTTGAGTTAAAAAGCTGAGTCCAAAGGAATAAAATTTTCTTGGAATGGTTTGTTCTTGATTTTCCTACTTTTGATTTCAAATTAGAAAACTACCCATGAAACCAACAAAAGACATCAGAGTAGCCATAAACGGCTTCGGAAGGATAGGAAGGTATACAGCCAAATTGATCTTGGAGAAAAAAGGATTTAATCTGGTAGCTATTAATGATTTGGCAGATCAAGTTGCCATCTCACACTTGCTCAAGTACGATTCCATTCATGGGAAATCCGGAAGTAAAATCGAGCTTAAGGATTCCATCCTTAAAGTAAATGAGCATGAAATCCTGCTGTTTGGACAATCTGATCCCGAAAAACTTCCCTGGGAAAGTTTAGCTATTGACATTGTCATTGAATGTACGGGGAGATTTACAGATAGGTCAGGAGCCGAAAAACACCTGACGGCCGGTGCTAAAAAAGTCATTATTTCCGCACCTTCACTTGATCCGACTATCAAAATGGTGGTTTTGGGGGTCAACGATTCTATTTTGACAGGGGATGAAAAAATCGTTTCCAATGCTTCCTGTACCACAAATTGCCTGGCTCCCATGGTAAAAGTACTGGATGACAATTTCGGAGTGGTTAAAGGTTTCGCATCCACGGTCCATTCTTATACCAATGATCAAAACCTTCATGATGCACCCCACCGAGACTTGAGACGTGCAAGAGCGGCTGCCTATTCTATTATTCCCACTACTACCAATGCAGGAAAAGCACTGGACGGGATATTGCCTGATTTGTCAGGCAGAATTGAAGCTTCGGCCATGCGGGTTCCTGTACCGGACGGTTCATTGACGGACATGATCGTGGAGCTAGAAGAGGAGGCCTCCGAAGAGCAAATAAATACCGCATTCAGAGATGCCGCTAATGGCTATTTGAAGGGCTATCTGGAAGTGGAAGACTCCCCTATTGTATCTATAGATATCATAGGAAATCCACATTCCTGTATTATAGATTCTGCGCTTACTTCTGCTAAAGGAAAAATGATCAAACTCGTAGGCTGGTACGACAACGAAGCGGGCTATGCCAACCGTTTGGTCGACCTAGCCCGCTTGATATCAGAGAATAATAATAAGTAAGGATTAAGCTTTTACACGGTTAAGAGAAAGGAGCTTTACTACAAAGTTTGGTAGATTTCCTTTCTTTTTTCGTTCCCCCAGATTGAGATACCAGCCAAACTTCTCCATAATAGGGACTTTGAAAGTCTCTACCATCTCGATCAAGGTACCATCCGGATCTTCCAAATAAGAGAATCGTCCGGCCGCTTTGCCCATGTCAAATTCATTTTGGCTATCCACGGTAAGTTCTATACCATCTTTTGACAGTTTTTCTTTGATATCACTCATACCGTTGACATCGAAACAAACGTGGATAAATCCCAAATCCCCCCAGTTTCTGTTTTCAAATACTTTATTCCTAGGTTGGGCACTTGTCTCGATCAACTCAATTTGCGTTTGACAAAACAACCTGCCAAATGCACCTGTCATTACCGAAGATCCCTGTAGGATAGCTCTTCGGTATTCTGTAGCCCCTTCTCCTACTTGTGCGAAATCTGCCCAAACACCGGTTTTATCACAAAGTATTTCAGTTTGCTCCAAATGCTTTTGATACACAGGCAATGCATTGTCCACAGATGACACCCCAATCACTACACCCAAAACGCCGCCTGTAAGGTCTTTGTTTTTGCTAAACCAGGAACCGTTTTCAATCAATTCAAACGTATTGCCATAAGGGTCTTTTACATAAAAATGCCATACGCCCAATGGGTTTTTTACAGGCTCCCCAAGCATGGTTGCCCCTATCTTTCTAAGGTGAGCATAGGTTTTCTGAATATCGTGGCAGCGCATTTTCACAGCCAAAATCCCCAGGTCTTTCCAACTAAGCGCTTTCTCCGATGCCATGGGCTCCTTTGAAGTGTATTGCCAGATTTCAAATCCACCGCCACCTTGCATATTCAAAGCTAGAATAGCATGTCTGCTTTCTACCTTACCAGAAGTGTAACGAGTCATCAATTTAGCTTCAGCACTATCCTGGAAGATCGGCACATCCATTCTAAATGCTTTTCTGTACCAAGCCCAAGCCTGATCTGCATCTTTTACTCCTATCCCTACTTGCTGGATTCCATTAATTGTCGCTTGATTCATTCAACTACTGTTATGCTTTTACTTCTTTTGGTTTAAAAGATTTAAATATAAACTTTTGATTGAAGCCGGCTTAACTTTTAACAAAAAAAGAGAAAAAGCCATAAGATTAGCCAGCTGTACTTTTACCCAATTAGTTGAGCTGTATTTGCGTGCGGAAACTGTAATTTCCTGCGGAAGGACATGGAAATCAGATTTTTGACGGATTCTCCTTACCAATTCAAAATCCTCCATGATGCAATAGGACTCATTAAAACCTTCCAAAGAGTCAAAAAATGATTTTTTTATAAATAGCGTTTGATCCCCCCCTCCGGCAAAAGGCCCATTAAATCGGGTAAACCATGAATTAACTTTCAATAAGCTACTGTCAGAATCAAATTTGTATCGAAAGCATCCAACTTGCTTTCCTTTTTCAATACTTTCGAGGATCACTTTCGCAAATTTCTTATTCGGCCTAGTGTCTGCGTGCACAAAGTAAAGAATGGAGCCTCTGGCATATTTTGACCCTAGATTTAATTGATTAGCTCTATTGCAAACAGTAGAAAGAATAGTCTGCGCTCCTAATGACCCCGCTATTGCAAGAGAATTGTCTTCAGATCCTCCGTCTGCTACAATAATTTCGGAAATCAACCCCTCTCCATATTCCATAAGGTAAGGAATCAATTCTTTGAGATTTGATTCCTCATTTAAGCATGGGATTATCACCGAAATCTTATTCGCCTCAGTCAACTCTGCGTTTGATAGAGTAATTTTTGATGTTGTTTTCCAGCACTACCTTTTGCAAAAGCCCACCTTCATAATAAAAACGATTCATATTACCATTTACATCAATCTCATACACACCCTTTTCTACTTCCTTTACGGTAGTCAACATTCCGAAATTCTCAGAGATTAATACATCCCCGGCTTTCGGCTCATGAAAATATAATGTGGCCGTACTTGAAGTAATGACCTGATCGATGGGATCCCCATTGTGGAATTTATAGGAATTCGCATCCACCTCGTAATGGTCTTTGTTCCACGTGACTGAAGTCAAAAAATTCCCCCTATTAGAGTCTGAATTCGTAGTTGCCTTCATCAGTTGACCGTTTTCATACTGTGCTTTTTGCAAAAACTCCACATGAATTTTACCAAAAAACCAGAATTCCACTTTACTGTGAATCTGATAATCTTCCCCTTTCGGAGTAGTAGTTTTATCAGCCTTCATGCTACCGATTGTAAATCCGGCAAGCACAATATCATAGGTATTTGTTTTGGTTTGACTAAAGCCTTTGGGACTTACTCCTAACGAAAGGGCAAGAACTGTTAAAACAAAACTAACTGATTTAAAGCTATTTAAAAACATATATATCTATCAAGAAGTAAAGGGACTGACTTTATAATTTTCAATGGGTCAAATCTACAATAAGATGGAGGTTTACCTTAATTCCTCCCAAAGATTGAAGAAACATTAAGATTTAAACTTATCCTTAGCTCTGTTCCAATCCTCTTCAAAATCTACATCTGAAAGCATTGGAAGCAAGGCAAAGGAAATCTCATTTCGGGTCAAATATTCCTTAGTCAGAGAGGCTACTTGATCCGTACTCCATGGAATCCCGGTAAATAATCCCGGTATAAATTTACGCATGCCAAGCAGGTAATATCCTCCATCCTCGGCAGGACCTATGACCACCTCCCTTGTATTCAACTTTTCAAATGCTGCGGAAATGTGTTCTGATGTAATCTCTACACAATCCGTTCCTATTATTACCAAGCGATCAAATTTCTCCCCGAAGAGTAGCTGAAACGCATTACTCATTTTTTCACCCAATCCGCCTCCTGACTGTAGTTCAAATCTATAATTTGTGGGATATACCGAAAGGTCTCCTTCTAGGCAATTTGAGAAAAAGAGAATCTTTTGGGCAGGACATTGGGCAGCTACACTATGAGTATATTCCACCAATTGCCCATATACTTCAAAAGCAGCCTGATCTCCCATGGTAGCGGCAAGCCTTGTTTTTACTTTTCCCGGTTCTGCATTTTTCTGGAAAATCAATAATCCATCTTTCATCTTAAGCGGTGGTTCCCCCACAACTTGATCCTGCGCCTGCAGTACAGCCAAAGCAGTGGTTTTTGACTATGATATCTCTTTCTGTAAGCGATTTTTCATTCCAGTCTTTGATATGTTGGGAATTTTCGGACGTCACCTTTAGCTCTAGCATTTGGTTGAAATCGCAATCGTATAAATATCCGTCCCAACCTACTGAGATCGTATTTCTACACATCACTCCCGCTGCCGCTACCGGATTAAAGCTGTCGATTAGCTTTTCCATATATCCCTCATAATTGTCACTTTTTATCAAATAATCCAGAAATCTGCTAATCGGCAAATTTGTAATAGTAAAGAGAGAATTAAAGAAAATCCCAAATTTATCTGCAAGCCGCTTTTTGAATTCGACTTCCAAGCCACTTTGAGCTGCAGGCATAAAAGCTCCCGATGGATTATACACCAGATTTAATACCAATCCTGTTTCCTTCATTCCGTACCCTTGCTCATTTAGCAGTTTGAGAGCCTTTATGGATTTGTCAAAAACACCATCTCCGCGCTGTGAATCCGTTTTCATAGCGGTGAAATAAGGCAAAGAAGAGGCAATTTCAACCCTATGCTTTTTGAAAAATCCGGGTAAATCGAGGTATTTGGGATTTGCCAGAATGATGGTGAGATTGCATCGCACAATTATTGTTGTCTCAGTGTCAATGGATCGGATGGATTCTACAAACCATCGGAAATCAGGATTCATTTCGGGAGCGCCTCCCGTTAAATCAATTGTTTTGATTTTATGATTTTCAATGACTTCAAGACAGTCCATCATAGTCTCTCTGGTCATTATTTCCTTTCGGTCTGGACCTGCGTCTACATGACAATGTTTGCAAACCTGGTTACACATTTTCCCCAGATTGATTTGTAATATTTCGATCTGGGTCGGTTTCAACGGAAAGAGATTTGATTTTTTCAGCTCAGAAGCAAAGCGATCCCCCGAAAAGCCGGGCATCTTGCTTTCTAAGAATTGAATCTCAGCTTCAGAGCTGGATAATGGATGATCTTGTGCTTTAAGGGACTTCATTGATTACATAGATATTTCCTTCACTTTATTCATCATCTGAGTGGCATGTACGAGTGAAGCCCCTCCTCTGATGGCAGCTGCCACATGGACGGCCTCCATCATTTGTTCTTCGTCGCAGCCCTTTTCCATTGTGTCTGTAGTGTAAGCATCGATGCAATAGGGACATTGGATCGCATGGGCAACAGCCAGTGCTATCAGTGATTTTTCTCTGGCAGTAAGTGCGCCTTCGGCAAAGACTTCTCCGTAATAATCGAAAAACTTGTCTGCAAGGGGCTTTTGAAATTCGCCTATTTTGCCAAAATTCTTAAGATCATCGGGATTGTAGTAAGTTTTCATGAGTGCTTTGATTGGATTATATTTACGAAGTAAAAGTATTAGCTAGACTTACAACTCACATTTTTGGAAATGGGTTTAGGTTTGACCGCTTTTTATAAAGATTGTAAAAAAACAGGAACTGAAAAGCACCATGTATGTTATATTGAACGTATTGAATTCAGAACTTTTAAACAATAAACGAACATGGCATTACGACTAGGCGACTTGGCCCCAAATTTCACGGCCGACACCACAGAAGGAAAAATTGATTTTTACGAGTATCTAGGTGATGGATGGGGAATCCTGTTTTCCCACCCTGCAGATTATACTCCGGTATGTACCACCGAACTGGGTACAGTAGCTAAGCTCAAGGATGAGTTTGCTAAGCGCAATACAAAAGTAATGGCGCTAAGTGTAGACGGCGTAGAAAGCCACAGAGGCTGGATCTCTGACATCAATGAGACGCAAAGCACCAATGTTAATTTCCCCATCATCGGAGATGAGGACAGAAAAGTATCGGAATTGTATGATATGATTCATCCCAATTCCAATGAAAACTTTACCGTCCGCTCTGTTTTTGTAATTGGAAATGACAAGAAGATCAAGCTGATTATCACTTATCCTGCAAGTACAGGAAGAAATTTTGAAGAACTACTCAGAGTAATCGATTCTCTTCAATTAACCGCTAACTATTCAGTAGCTACTCCGGCAAACTGGAAGCAGGGAGAAGATGTGGTGATTGCTCCCGCTATTAAAGACGAGGATATCCCTGCCAAATTTCCTAAAGGTCACAAAGTGATCAAACCTTACTTGAGAACTACTCCTCAACCTGATTTATAACAAGCTGTAAATCAATTAAAAAAGGCTTCCCATGGAAAGCCTTTTTTATATAAGGTTTTTAACCTGGATTTTGCATTAGGTTTCGTTAAGAGACCATTAATTGCACTAAAATCAGGCTGTTTGGAGGCTGAGTCCGGCGCGGCGGATACGGTGAAGTCGAAAATTGCAACGCAGTGACTGATTTAGAAGCAATTATTGGTCGCAATAACTTGTACGCCGTGGCGTAGAAATGCTAATGCATAATGCAGGTTTAACACTATAGTTACGATTCTATCAATAAAAATTTTGCATTGGCAGCTCCGGACCTTACCGATTTGGCGTGTTGATAGTCATCTGAATTGTACCAAGCTTCCGCTTTTTCTTTGGTAGGGAATTGTAACATAACCAAGCGCTCGTGATTCCAATCTCCCTCTAATACGGTAACGGGATTGCCACGTAGCACAAACTTTCCTCCAAATGGAGAGATAGTCGCAGGAGTCAGTTCCTTGTATTCGTTGTACTTCTCCGGATCAGTGATATCTACTTCTACTATTACAAAGGCAGGCATAAAATCTGATTTTGGTTATTGGTAAACTTACTTTAAATACTAGGATCATTCAAATCCTACACCGGCAGCATACCTGGTTTTGGCAAAGGAAATTTTTCGCTTAGTTAGCAATTCGTTTAAAGTGATTCTTGAACTAAAAACAGATACTTCTCTGGTATTCACTAAAAAAAGACTACTTTCACCTATTTGAAACTTCCTTAATTCTCCCTGAAGCAACATTTCCAATGCCTCAACATTGCGGGTATAAGTACTTATCTGTGAATTTATCACAGTCCACCCATTGAGTTCATTTTCGAGTTTAGTCCGGAGCTGAAGTTCCTTCAACTGCCTTGAGTTTTGCTTAAAATTAATTTTGGCTTCCGCTAGGCGCATCCCCCCTCTGGCCTTTCTCCACATAAGGGGAGTATAAACTGTAAGTCCCCATTTGTAGTCATTCTCGAAGAAATTTGCCTGATCAAATTGATTGAGACTTTCGGTGAGGAAATTGTACTTCAATTTCACCACAGGCAGGATCTGCTGTGCCTTGAGTCGTCTATCCACATCCAAACTAGCCAATTCAAAATCTGCCAGCATCAGTTCGGGATGATCTGAAATCATCACGCGCAGCTCTTCTTCGTTTAAAATCAGCAACTGATCGGAATACAGGTCCTCAGGGAGAATCCCCTGATCCAGCGCAATTGGATTTCCTGTTTCATCCCACAAGAAATTGTTGAGTTCCTGAGTTCTTACGAAAAGCTCATTTTCTGCTTCTTGCAAATAGTATTCTCTGTTCAAAAGTTGAGAAGACGCTTCAACAGTATCTATCGCAGGAAAATCGCCCTGTTCGTAGCTTATTTTCACAGCCTCAAATCTGGTTCTGGCCAATGCCACTCCTTCTGCTTGTAAGGCCTTATTTGCATGAGCCAGAGACCAGTTCCAATATGCGCTTGATGCCTGTAGGTATAACTCATTCAATAAGTTTTTTCGCTCTGATTCTGTAGATTGCTGATAAATCTGAGCTTTACGCAAGCCAGCTCTTCGATCATCCAATATTAAACCCTGACCAAGATTTACAGAGGCACCTGCCGAAAACAGACCTCCTGAGGGTACCGAATTTTCAGGATTAAGATATTGTCCTGAATTCTGCTCAAATGCTCCATTCAATTCGATTCCCGCCCAAGTAGGAATCGAAATACCGGCTTCACGCTTTTCGTAGTACGTCTTTTCATCGTAGCTTTTCTTATCCAGGTTTCCAAATAGCAGGGGATCAAAATTGCCCCTTGCGGTACGGACTTCCATATCTCCCATGGTAAGGACAATATCTGCTTGAGCTGAAATAGGATGATAAGCCTTTACCCATTCCAAATAAGTCTCAAACGACAATGTATCGGCAGTCTGCCCATGTAGGCTCATGCTGCCTGAAATTAGTAAGAAAGTGAAGAGTAATCTTTTCATTTCTTTCCTTTTGCTATTTCCTCCTTCTGAGTTCGGGTATAGAAATCAGCAGGGAACCCATTAAGCTGTCGCCAGATTTCATACCAAACAGGAACGTCGTTTAGAAGGGCTATTCCATCTGCACCTGATCCCACCCGCAGCATCTCAGGCCATGGAATCTCTTCCGGATCCTCTGCCACCAAGACCCGGTATTGATTTGTTCTTCCTGCAAACTGATCTATTGCCACAATTACTCCACCAAAAGTGCCGTTAGAAAGTCTCGGCCATCCTGAGAAAACAATAGCAGGCCAGCCATCAAAGATGAACCGTACTTTTTTGCCTACCTCCATCAAAGGCAAATCCACGGGAGATATGTACATTTCAACAGCCAGTTTACCATTTGATGGCACAATATTGACTATCTGATCCCCTTCTTTTATCGTCTCGCCAAGCCCGACCTGTATAGCTTCAGCTATAAATCCATCCTGAGGAGCCAGTATGTGTCGAAAGCCGGTTCGCGCTTCATAGTTTGAATATTGGTTTTCCAGTTTGGTGGCAGATCCTTCAGCATCGTATTGGCTAGATTGTGCTGTGTACATATCCGATTCTGCCTTGGACAGCTTGTCCTTGAAGTCATTGTCTATTGCATCCAGTTCCAGTTTAGCGGAAATCAACGCATTCCTACTGCTCAAAAGGCTGTTTTCTACACCGATCACACTTGCCTGCACTTCCTGAAATTTAAGTCTACGGGTTTCTAGATCTGTAAGGGACCGTAAGCCTTCCTCGTAAAGTTTTTCCGCTCTTCCGAGTTGCTTAAGGCCAATTTCATAGTTGACTTTGGCTTGCTCGAAGCGGATACTGTCTGATTCTACCTGCAGTTCTGCCATTTCAAGTTTGTTTCTAGCCTGTTCCTTCCTTAATATATTGTTTCGCTTCAAGGCAGCTATCTGGCTTTCCAATGCCTTTACCTTTTCTTTATAAGAAAGGGCAGAAAGGTTCTTTGCATCCACTTGTCTTTGCGTTCTAGGCAAAAGCAACGAATCGAAGTATTCGTCTTTTACTTCCGTAATACTGACTATGGTATCTCCCTTACTTACAAACGCACCTTCATTTACATACCACTTCTCTATTCTACCCGCTATCACCGAATGAATAGTCTGTGCACGATGCTCAGGCTGCAGCATGGTGACATAACCCTTAGAGCGGATATATTGAGTCCAAGGAAGAAACAGCATAAGAAACACTATACAACAGGTCACAAACAAGATCCTTACACGCCTCCTCTTCTGTTCACTTGCCACCGTCAGCTTAAGGCTTTCTGCTTGCTCAAATGGCCTTCGATCTTTGATTTTATTTTCAGAGATGTTTAACATAGCGTTATGAGTTGAGGGTTAAAAAGTCTTGGTATCCCGCCTGATTTCCTTGGTAGATGATTTGACCTTCCTCCATTACGATTACTTGATTGGCCTGCCTGATCACTTCCTCGTCTTGTGTGACCATCAATAGAGTCCATTTGCCGCCAAACAGGTGAGCCATTACTCTGGCTTTAATGTCGCTGTCCACATGCTGCAAGGCATTTTCCAGAATCATTGCCTGTGGCTCTCCTACCATTGAGCGCGCCAAAATTATAGCCTGTGCCAATTTTCTTGATAAACCTCTGCCTTCAGGAAGTAACATGGTTTGTAGATCCTCCGGTAATTGATATATAAAATCCTTCAATCCCACCAATTCTATAAGAAACTCCAGCTGCTTCGGGTCAACTTTACGCCCTACCAAAATATTCTCTTCAATAGTCCCATGGAAAATCTGTTGCAGTTCCATGCAATCCCCTACTACACTTCTGTATTTATCCAAATGAATCATCTCAAGAGAAAGGTCATTGATCTTGATGCTTCCCAGATAACTTTCATAAAGCCCTGAAAAGAGTGCTAACATCGCACTTTTTCCACTACCGCTTTTGCCGGTAATCACTGCTTTTGAACCTGATTCAACCGTAAGTGTCACACCGTTCAAAATGGGCTTTCTTACGTCTCTAGGCTGAAAGACTACATTCTCCATTGTAAGTTTGATCCCTTTTGATTGCGATGTGATATCCTTTTCGGATTCATTGTGATCTTCAAGTTCCATGTCCATGATTTGACCAAGTTTCTCTGAAGCCACTAGCGTATCATACACAGTCTCCAGCGAGATAATCAATTTCTCCACAGCATTCACTACCATCAAAATAATCACCTCCGCTGCCACAAACTGACCAATACTGATTTGCTCATTGATCAACAGCAAGCTGCCCGCTACCAAAAGGCTGGTCACGATCAACACCTTAAAACCGATAAGTATTTTGTATTGAAAAACCAACACAGAAAAGTGATGTGTTCTGAACTCTACATATCTTTTCAATAGGTTGTCAGCACGTAAAATCGGCAATTTCGAATTGCCGCCCACTAGCTTAAACGTGTTGAGTGTCCTTCCGATCTCTTCCAGCCAATATGCAGTTTCGTACTTGTGCGTGGATTCTTTCATAGCCGTGGACATGCCTTTGGGACTAGTGAAATAGAAGATAGTCAATAGGAGGATGATAAGTATAACTCCGAATAAGATGAAGGTAGCATGATAAAAGGACAATAGGATCAATCCGAACACCACCTGAATCAATGCGGTAGAATATTCAACTAGAATCTTGGAAACTCCCTTTTGAAGATTAACGGTATCAAAAAACCTATTTACAACCTCAGGCGCATACTTACCATGAAAGAGTTCTGACTTGATCTTGGGAAGTCTATAGGCTAGGGAAAGACCGGATTTGGCAAATATCCTTTGTTGTAGTTTCTCGGTAATCTGTAGCTGGGAAATCTGCAGAAAGCCCCCGAAAGCAATACCGGCTGCCACTATTATAACCAAGATGATCCAAGAAGTAGTAATTCTTCCCCCAAGGACATAATTCAGAATTGCCTGAATCCCCAACGGCAGAGAAAGTGCTACCAGACCGTTCAAAATAGCATAAAAGTAGATTGAATACACCTGATCCTTTTCCTCCTTCAGCAGATTGAAAAATCGCTTCATCGGACTGATTTTCTTTGCATTATTCATTTGAAATTGCCTTTACTATTAAATCTTCAAAAAAGACCAACCTGTTTTCTGAGTCTAATGATTGCTCTGTCATATTAGGCAGATGCTTCGAATTAAATGCATGAAGCAAACTGGACTCCATGACTGTGTATGCCAAGGTTTTTGGGTAGGGATAAGATGGGTTTATTTCAGCAATCAATTCGGAAATTCGCTCACCGAAGCTATAGACTTGGGCAAAAATACCGTTTTCATGCTCTGTATCAACTGTTTTAGTCAAATACCCTTTCAGAGATTCATTGACCACTATGCTCCGCAAATCCTGAGGATCTATATGTGCATTTTTTATAAAAACCGGCCCATTGACCAAAAGTTTCATGGCTATGGACAAACGGGACTTACTGCTTTCCAGATTAGCTGTAGCATACACATAATTTACTTCCATCCATGCCCAATACCAAGCAGTGAGATATAGAAGCAACATATGCTTGTTCTCAAAGTAGCGATAAACTGCCGCTTCAGTCACTCCTATATGCACCGCTAGCTTCTTAAATGTAAAGTGCTCCATACCCAGATCCCGTATAAGCATGGCTCCTTCCTGCACTATGGAACTACCCAATTCTGAACTAAATGGTTCCTTTAGGTAGAGATTGTCATGCACCTCCATCTTCAAATTATTGAGTAAATTCTCCATAATAAAAGCAGTATTAACGATTTATGAAACGGGTATGTCCCAAAAAAGTTAACAAATCTTTCAAAAAGTTAGTATTACTAACAAAACCAAACTCTATGTAAAATTCCATCCATTAAACATTGACTAGTATTAAATTTCGTAGATAGACCAAAAAGCAATACCAATAACTAGTTTCAGGATCTTATACAACGATATGATCCTTATTAAAGTAAAGACCAAATAGTATTCTCCCGTAAAGTGGATATGTCCAAAAATTGATAAATCCAAGGAGATAACCATCATCTCTATCACAGCATCTGTCAGCGTATTTCTTTCACCTCATTTGGCTGTCCGCCCAACTATAGGATAGCCTGAAATAAGCTAATTGGAACCCTGTAGATGACAAGAGATGCTAACCGCTCAGCAAACTTATATGATATTATTTTTTGACTTTTACAAAATCAGGTATCTTAATTTCCGATGAACGACAAATCAAGTTTTTTTCAATTCAATATCCGCCCTTGGGTCTTCTGGCCTCCATTTATCCTTTTGATACTAGCGGTATTGCTTAGTATTCTCTTGCCTGAGTCCTTTATTGAGACAATCAGAAATACACAGCAGAACATACTTACCAACTTCTCGCTAGGATTTAGCTGGGTTTCATTACTGATGACCTTACTGGTATTAGCTGTTCTTTTTTCTCCATTGGGCAAATATAGAATTGGCGGTGATTCAGCCATTCCGCGATTAAATAGAATCGGTTGGTTTGCTATTGTTCTCTGCACAACCATAGCGGTAGGGATCTTGTTTTGGGGGGCTGCTGAGCCACTCTCCCACTTTCTATACCCACCGGATTTCAAAGCATTCCCCCCGCACTCAGAAGAAGCTAAGGCTTTTGCATTGGGAGCTTTATATTTTCATTGGGGCTTTACCCCTTATGCGATTTACGCTGTCCCCGCATTAGTTTTTGCATTGATGTATTATTCTGGCAGAAGCCGGTTTAGTCTTGGAATCATGCTGAGACCGCTGATCGGCAATACTCCTCATAGATTATGGGAAACAGGATTGGACTTGTTCAGTCTATTT
Organism: Algoriphagus sp. Y33; assembly: GCF_014838715.1. Lineage (NCBI taxonomy): Bacteria > Pseudomonadati > Bacteroidota > Cytophagia > Cytophagales > Cyclobacteriaceae > Algoriphagus > Algoriphagus sp. Y33. The sequence continues at coordinate 1,969,040 of NZ_CP061947.1, forward strand.
GCTTTAGTCACAGGAATGGCAGCTGCCCTTGGAGCGGGAATATTGAGTCTTTCAGGTGGATTTTTAGCTTTCTTTCCTGGTTTGGACCCAACTATACTTACGGGATTTATTACACTCGCCATTTTGATCACCTTCATTATTTCTGCTTCCACAGGAATTGAGAAAGGAATCAGAAACCTTTCACTTTTCAATTTGGGATTCTTTTTCCTAATCGCTGTTTTATTTGTGTTTTTAGGAGAAAAAAGTAAAATAGTAGGCTCAATTCTGACAGGCTTCAGCCACTACTTCGCAAATTTCACGGACCTAAGCTTACAGCTGAGTGGAGCCGGAAACAAATGGACTTATGATTGGTCCACGTTCAATTTCGCCATGTGGATGGCTTGGGCTCCCATGACGGCTTTATTTCTGGGGAAAATAGCAGTCGGTAGAACCGTCAGGGAGTTTCTGTTAGTCAACTGGTTTTTACCGGCTCTTTTTTGTCTAATCTGGATGGGGATTTTTGGAGGGACTACGCTTGACTTCGCATCGTTGAATGTCGGCGATTACATAATCCTTTTTGAGAATTCAGGGCCTGAATCTATCATTTACAGGGTTTTTGAGGATATGGGTTATTTCAAACTATTCGCACAGCTATTCATTCTCGGTATTTTCATTTCCTACGTAACTGCTGCTGATTCAAGCACCGATGCGTTGGCCAGTATTAGCATGAAAAAGCAAGAAGGGGATCCATTTCGCTCTGACACCAACCTAAAAGTCATTTGGGGAGTACTGATTGGTTTTCTTTCCTGGATAATGATAAGCTACTCAGGAATAGACGGTGTGCGGATTTTGTCAGTGATAGGCGGACTACCTGCCTTATTCTTCTTGCTTTTAGTTTCTGTATGCCTGCTGATGCTTCTTATTTCTCCAAAAAAATATTTAGGACATGCTGAAAAACGCCGGTAAAAGATCAAAGGCTATCGTTTTGAATGATTAACCCTTTTTTAATCTGTTTATAATTTGATTTCCAATGGTCATATGGAATCTCGCATGGCTTATAATCATCCCAGTGTGTGTCGCTCTCGACATGCTCGATTCATCTGTTTATAATTGATTTTTTAAGCCATGTGCCAGCCTGTCGTAGGACAGGGAATCCCCGCCTGCCACAGGCAGGTCGCATAACAGATAATCATCCCAGTGTGCGACTTTTGAGTCATGCTCTATTTCATGCGAACGGTTTTTCAGCAAGCCCTGCTTGAACGGTCAATAGCCTCTATATTTCAGTTTCCCGACATTATAGAGGTATAGCACTTTGGAATAGCGGAGCATCATTGGCATTAAAATGATGTTTGACACCGCAACTGTCGTAAGGTACATCCAGAGTGCAGGTCTCTCCATCAATACATTCAAAACCACCATGACAGTGATTACCAACGCAACCGAGAAGGCATAACTTACATACATCGCACCGTAAAAAAAATCAGGTTCTGCATGAAAATTAGCTCCGCAAACTGAACAGGATTTATTGACATCAGACAATTTCCGAAAACTGCTGACAGGCACAGGAAATAGCTTTCCTTCGTGGCATTGAGGGCATTTGGCCCCTATGACTGCCTTAATCGTACTTTTATTACTCATTATTAGTTCTTGGGATTGTAAAGGAATTACAGAAAGAAACGGGCTGGTATAAAGGGCTTTACTATAGGTGAAGAAATCGCCTGACTAATATCACCGAAAGATCTCGTCTATATCGTAATCCTTGCCTATCCCCCATTGAAGAAGTTCTTCAATGGTATAATATTCAAGTGTATCAAGATCCTTGACTTTGAAATTCGTCCCTCTCAGACGGGAGATAATCTCCACCTGTCTGATTTCTCCCATATTGACCAACTGATATTTTCTTCCTACACGTAGGTTATCAAGTGCTATGGGCATATTAGGCTTTATTCTTTATGATTACTCCCACAGCCTCAAAAGTAATTTCACGCTTAGGCTCAGTGATCGCATCCACTTTCTCCTTGCTCATTCCTTCATCTTCAGCATAGTGTCTCAGCGTTTCCACATCCGTTTCAGTCACCACAGCTACGCCTTCCAAAATTACGGGATATCCCTGAGAAGTAGTAGGAACAAAAAATTCATAATCCTTGAAAGTCACACGCATGTTTTCTCCATTGGGAAGCTCCATGGTAAGCCAGCAGCCTTTCTTGGTGCATACTTCCTTTATCTGTCCGGAAATTTTCCCCTCGAAATCCCCCTCCTTCTCCACCACAGAAAGCATCTCGGCAGAAGAAACTACGCCTGAGGCATCCACTTTAGCACCATAGACTCCAGGAATGGTATCAGTAGCATTCACTTCAGTACCTACTTCAGGTAGAGCCGTTTCAGAATTTTTATTTTGACAAGCTGCGCTGAGCATAAGACCGAAGACGAGTATAATCAAATGAGAGTTTTTCATAGCCTGCTGATATTTATGCTCAAAAATACGGGTTAAAATTATAGCGTAAAAGAAATACTGAAATGTTTGGAAAACTTATAGTAATTCGAAATTACCGTCTATCTGCTCTATTTATTACGAAAAGATCGATTGCGAAAAAGATTTTAAACAATTCTTTCAATAAAACTTCGATTTTTTTAACAATCCTGTAATTTTGCAGACTAATTAACCTATTGACCCTGCACATGCCTCATCCAACAAAGTTCATCATTGATTTTGACAGTACGTTCACGCAAGTAGAAGCGCTGGATATACTGGGAGAAATCAGTCTTCTCAATGATCCTGAACGGGAAGTAAAACTACAGGCAATTAAGGATATTACCGATAGAGGAATGGAAGGCAATGTGACCTTTCGGGACAGCTTGATCCAACGGATAGATATTCTTAAAGCCAGCAAGTCCCAAATAACGGATCTTATTGCGGCATTAAAGCTGAAAGTTTCCAAATCCTTTGAACGAAACAAAGAATTTCTTCAGGATAATTCGGAGAATATTTACATTGTTTCCAATGGTTTTAAGGATTTCATCATCCCTATTGTGGCCGATTATGGTATTCATCACGACAACGTTTTTGCCAATGAATTTGTCTACGACGAATCGGATAATATCGTGGATTTCAACCGCGACAACCCGCTTTCCCAAAATAACGGCAAAGCGGAAACGATCAAAAAAATCAATCTTGAAGGAGAAATCTATGTAATCGGTGATGGTTACACAGATTACGAAATCAAGAAATCCGGTTTGGCCAATAAGTTTTATGCTTTTACCGAAAATGTAAACCGTCCCAAAGTAACCAAAGAGGCAGACCATATTGCGCCTAGTTTGGATGAAATCCTATACGTCAATAATTTGAACACGAAATTTTCTTATCCAAAAAGCAGAATCAAGGTATTGCTCCTTGAAAATGTACACCCAATCGGTATCGATTTACTCAAAGAAGAAGGCTACGAAGTAGAAGTAGTGAGCTCTGCCATGTCAGAGGAAGAACTTTGCGAGAAAATAAAAACCGTCTCCATTCTTGGAATTCGTTCTAAGACCAATGTCACCAAAAAGGTATTGGAGCATGCTAATAGACTGATCGCTGTAGGTGCATTCTGCATAGGAACAAATCAGATTGATCTAGAAACTTGCCAGGAAAAGGGAATCGCAGTATTCAATGCCCCTTTCAGCAACACCAGATCTGTGGTGGAAATGGCAATCGCTGAGATCATCTTCCTAATGAGAAATTTCGTGGATAAAACCGCTTCCATGCATGAAAGTAAGTGGGACAAATCTGCTTCAGGGAGTTTCGAGATCAGAGGTAAAAAGCTAGGAATCATTGGATACGGAAATATCGGAGCTCAACTTTCAGTTCTTGCAGAAAATATGGGATTGAATGTGTTCTATTATGATGTCATAGAAAAGCTAGCCCTTGGTAATGCAACGAAAGTCAATTCTCTGGACGAATTGCTTGAAACATGCGATATTATTTCTCTTCATGTAGATGGCAGAAAAGAAAATCATAATATCTTGAGCAGAGAGAAAATAGAGAAAATGAAGGCTGGCTCCTACTTAGTAAATCTAAGTCGTGGCCATGTGGTAGAAATCCCTGCTGTTCGTGACGCCATCCTTTCCGGAAGATTAGCAGGTTGTGCTTTCGATGTATTTCCGGAAGAACCTAAAAATAATAAAGAGCCATTCGTTTCTGAATTGATTGGTTTGCCTAATACAATTTTGACTCCGCATATCGGGGGCAGTACACTGGAAGCACAGGAGAACATAGCGCGGTTCGTTCCCGGCAAGATCATGGAATACATCAACACGGGGAATACCTACAATTCCGTAAACTTCCCTAATATCCAGTTGCCTTTCTTGCAAAATGCTCATAGACTTATCCATATTCACTTAAATGAGCCCGGTGTATTGGCAAAGATCAACCAGATCTTGGCAGATTTTGAAATCAATATCGTAGGTCAATACCTAAAGACCAACGAGAAAATCGGATATGTGATTACAGATATCGACAAGGCATATTCCAATGAAGCCATCAATGCCTTGAAACTTATTCCGGGAACTATACGATTTAGAGTTCTTTATTAAGAAATAAGATTCTTTTCCAACAAAAAAGTCCCGCTAAGGTGGGACTTTTTTGTTGGTTTAAGGTCGTGATCGAATTTTACACCGCACCTGAATCTAGGCATCTACACTACTTACTTTTTCTGAATTTCGGTAAAGTATTACTACTGAAAAAGCCTGAATAGTCTATCTGGAAAGAATGTCCAAAATATACCTCTCACAAAATCATTCCCATTTTTTGATCTCTTCCAGCAGTTCATCTTTGGACATAGCTATAGATCTGTGAATTTCAGTCATTTTCCTACTGTCTTGATTGGGACTATGAAAAGTGCTGTTCACTCCCCGCTCATGGGTCAAGTGATAAAGAATTCCTTCAACATGTTGGTGCTTGTATTCTAAAATATTCCAACGGTTCACGCGATCGCCATCTTCCCGTCCCCATCCATAAAATTTTTCGTTTTCCATACCTGAAGCTATGTACGTTTGCCTATGAGCTAAAAATGCTCCGCCTACAGGATCAGGAGTATACAAGGCCTTCATTTTACCCTGGTGAATTTTAAGAACTTCTATGTCACGCGTTTGAATATAGAGATCCCTTAATGCTTCAGAAGTATCCAAAAACTTACCCTTATACGGAGTAACAAAATCAGCTTCTTTTTTCCTCAACACATCAACAGACTGGTTTAGCTGGTTTACAGGAATAATTATGTCAGTATCCCAAACAATTATATAATCATTGTCAACCAATTTGACCATTTGGTTTATATACCTAGTCCTGTGAAAAACAGTATCCATATCTTCTATAAATACATAGTTTACCTCCTGAGGCAATAATTTACTTAGCAAACCAGTATTTCTTCCCGAAGCCTCCAACACACTTACCTGTGTATCAAAATTAGACAAAATATACTCAATGGTCACCAACGTATTCTCCAAGCGATTGACCGTATCAATCCGCAAGGGAATCAAAAAAGTAAAATCATTTAAATTTATCTTTCCCATAGTATCAAACTTTTACTACATCCGATTTTTTACCCATTTCCATATCTGCCACAGTCATACTTTCCAATAAAGTCCAAGCAACCCCTGACAAACCTGCCGCTAAACCAATGCTTTTTTTAAATGAATTGTAAAAATCATTATCACCCCAACATGCTGCATTAATGATCTTATTGAGAAACTGCTCATCTGATAGTAAAAGCCGTATATTCCCAGAATTATCTTCAAGTTTATGCAGTATTTGCCATAGACCACTAGTGCCATCCATGAAGGAGATATTAAGGTTTTTACACTCGATGTTGAGGACCGTTTCCATGTCAATTGTACTTTGTAAAAACAATGCATGTTTTCTTAAATCAGAATGATCAATCTCCTTCAGCACCGTTTCGATTCCCAGCAACAGATACAATCTATTGCTATGGAGACAAGGAAAAAGAGAAAGCAAGTTTGGAAGCAGGTATTCAAGAATCCGATTCACCTTATATGCGTTCACTTCTAAGCTTTTTGCCTTTGCCATCACGATCAATGCAAGAGGCAGATCCCAAAATATGTTAAACAATTGCGGTTCCCTATCCTGTATTTTTTCCTCCTCTATCAATTGTCCGAGTTGGTTAAGCAGGCCAGCACCAAGTCTCCTAAAAACATAGATATTTGACTGATGGCCTGATTTCAAGGAACTTTCCAAGCGGTCAAGGCAATAAAAGAGGTACCCGATGATCCCATTCCTTAAATTCGCCGGCAGCTTGTTTTTTTGATCTTCCAAAAACTTAAAAATCCTATCGTCCAGCTCACCCAGAGTATCGTCAAGATCCGCTTCGACAAAATCTGAATTAACCAAATAACTAATACCATAAGCAATACCGGCCAGACCACTTTCAAAATCCAAAGAAAGTTTGGCTTCGCTTAGCTTCTCTAAAATCTCTACTACCAGATTTTCCGCTGCCTCCAAAAATTCCTGGGTTTCGGTCTTCTTTGCCAAGTGATATAAGTAAATACTCAATCCCAGCTTTCCGTGCAGCAAGCCCAACCCATTTTCTTCCTTGGCATTTTCCAATAGAAGTTCGTTGATTTTATGAAGTTGTTTCAATGCTTGTTTCATATTACTAAATTTTATAGTGTATCCACATGAATGCATGTGACAGAATTAATGTCGTTTATAACCAGTGAAAATCCCCCTACCCCCTTTGAAAAAGGGGGAGTTGCCAAATAGGAACTTCTATAGTTTCTGCAAAACCCATACATGTAGTTACACGGTTATGCATATGATTTATTAATACTCTGTCACCGATTTCAACTTAAAAAACAGCCTTTCAGCCACACTCAGGTCTTCTGTAATGATCTCCGCCGTACCCAGCAGTTCTTGCTTCAGCTGTATCTCCTTTCCGTAGGAGGTTTCCATACCAGCTGGAAGAGAACAATACACCAGATAATTCCCTTCCTCATCAGGAGAAACTGAAATACTCCCTACTTCTCCTCGAAGGGTTCCAAATTGTTGAAAAGGGAAATTATCCAACTTGATCAACACCCGCTGTCCTATGGTGATTTTGCCTGTATTTTGCGAAGAGACAATCATTTTACCCAGAAGTTCTGACCGCTGCTCAGGCAGTATGGAAAAGACTTGTTCACCTGCCTGGACAAATTGATGCTCTCCCCATACTCCCTGGAAGCTAACCTCTCCATCGGTAGAGGAAACCAGCACATAATTATTCTCCCATTCTTTTACTACCCGTTTCAAACCATGATAGGACTGGATAAGATTAATTAAGGCTCTGGACTCATCCTGTTCTTTGGACACTTGTGTACTTTTAAGCGTTTGCCCCGCATTGACTAAAGCTTCCTGAAGCTGGGAAATGCTTATGGTCATTCCATTTACCTGTTCCTGCATCTGAAGGTATTCCATCTCCCGGCTCTCAAAGTCTTTGGATGCAATTACCCCGTCTTCATAGAGTATCTTGTTTCGTTTAAAATCGGTCTCTACCAGACTAACCTTTCTCTCCAAAATTTCCTTTTGAGCCATTTGGCTTGTGAGCCGTTCATGGATTTCCTGAATAGACTGCCGGTTCCCTTCCAGCTGGACCAGGGATGGCTGAAGCCTTTCGAGCAGTCTGAATTCCATATAGCTTCGCTCAAACTCCACAAATGCCAGTTCTATTTCTCCCAAGACCGCATTTGAAAGAGAATCCAACGGGAAGAAAAACCCATTGTTCTTCCCAAAGGGAATGTCTTTCAGCATCTTTTTCAATAACAATACGCTTTGCACATCAGAGGTGCTTTTTATACTGGCCAATGACTGACCGGCCTGTACTTTTTCGCCATTGTCCACCCATAGCTTATCAATCTGCCCTGAACTTCTCGCTATAATCTTTTCAGTTGGTTCCACTGTGGTAACCATTACCCTAGACATAATAAAATCGGGGTATTTGATGAAAAAGGACAAAAAAATCAATCCACAGGTAATCAAAAACACCAGCGTGATTCCCCACCGGATCAGCCAGGCAGGAGGAGTTGTAATAATCTCCTGAACCTCTTCGGATCTGAGCTGTAGATTGTCAATGCTTGGGGGGCTTTCTGGCATAACTAGTTTTCTCTAATTTTTTCCAGTTCCAATTGATTTTTCACCAGATTATAATACACACCAGCTTGTAAAACCAATTCTTCATGGGTTCCTGTCTCCTTAATTCTCCCTTCATCCATCACGATGATCTGGTCTGCATTTCTTACCGTACTGAGCCGATGGGCGATAATGAAAACCGTCTTCCCTTTCAAAAATCTATTTAAATTTTCCATTACAATACGTTCATTTTTGGCATCTAAGGCAGAGGTTGCTTCGTCAAAAAAAAGAATCTCCGGATTTTTATACACTGCACGGGCAATAAACAGACGTTGCTTTTGCCCGGTACTGATCCCTACTCCCTCATTCCCAATTTTAGTATTGAATCTAAGGGGTAGGGATTGGATAAAGTCATAGATATTGGCAGTCTGGGAAGCCACGACCAGTCGATCGAGGTCGATCACTTCTTCTCCCACCGCTATATTTGAGGCAATGGTATCATTGAATATGTAGCCTTCCTGCATTACGACTCCACAATGGTCTCTCCAGCTCCGGGGTGAGATGGAATCAAAACCATGTCTCCCATAGCGGATTTCCCCCTTAGTCGGTTCGTAAAATTTAAGGAGGAGTTTCATCAGAGTGGTTTTCCCGCATCCGCTGGCCCCCACTACTGCTGTGATCTTTTGCGAAGGAACACACAGGCTGAGTTCTTGGAGGACATTTTCATCAGCTCCCAAATACCGAAAACTGAGCTTTTCAACACTTAAATCCTCCCCGGGTATGATCTCATGGACTAGTTGCCTGTTGCGGCTTTCCTCATCTTCTTTGTCGTGGATCTCGTTGAGCCGTTCCAAGCTGATCTTTGCATCCTGATAAGTACGCACAAAGCTCACGATACCCATAATCGGACCGTTCAACTGGCCGATGATATACTGGAGAGATAACATCATACCCAAAGTAAGCTGTCCCTCTATCACCAAAAGTGCAGAGGCAAAGGTCACAAAAATATTTTTCAGCTCATTGATTACAGAAGATCCGACACCTTGGGTCTGCTCCAAAGCGAGTGTCTTGATAGAAACATTGAAGAGACTGGCCTGCACAAACTCCCATTTCCAGCGCTTTTGGGTTTCGGCATTGTGTAGCTTGATCTCCTGCATGCCATTGATCAACTCGATTACGGTACTTTGCTCCTGGCTAAGCTGGGCAAAGCGCATGTAATCCAGCTCTTTTCTCCGCTTTAGGAAATAGAGAATCCATAGGATATAGACTACGCTTCCTCCCATAAATATCAGGAAGATCATAGGGCTGTAATACATCAGCACCCCACCGAACACAAAAAGGTTAAAAAAAGAAAAGAAGGTGTTCAATGCCGTGCCTGTCAGCAGGTTTTCTATCCGGCTATGATCTCCGATTCGCTGCATAATATCCCCGGTCATCCGCGTATCAAAGAAGGAAATTGGCAGGTTCATCAACTTGATAAAAAAATCGGATACCAGAGAGATATTGACTCGGGTACTGAGGTGTAGCAGAATCCAACTCCTAAAAACTTCAACACTTGTCCGGCCAAAAAACAACATCACCTGTGCTATCAATATTAGGTAGATAAATCCTACGTCCTGGTTTTGAATCCCAATATCAACTATACTCTGGGTCAAAAATGGAAAAATCAACTGGAGAAGGCTACCCACTAACAAACCAATACCCAGTTGAACGATCAAGCTCTTATACTTGAACAGGTACTTGAAAAGAAAACCCAATGAGCGCTTATCCGCACTCTCCCATTTCATTTTTTTGAATCTGGGGGTGGGTTCAAGAAGCAAGGTAATTCCTTCCTTACTCTCTTCCGTGGCATTGTTACCTATCCACCGGGAGATAAACTCTTCTTTCGTAAGGTGAATTAACCCATACGCCGGATCTGAAAGATAAACCTTCCCCTTATTGATTTTATATACTACCACAAAGTGGTTCTTGTCCCAGTGTACAATTAAGGGCAACTGAGCCTGCTCCAACCTTTTAAAATCCAGTTTAGCACCTATGGTCTTAAAACCAATTGCTTCTGCTGCATCACTAAGCTTAAGCAAGTTGCTTCCGGATCGGGTAGTCTCGGATAGGGTTCGGATTTCCTGGAGAGAGATCAGCTTGCCGTAGTGCTTTGCAATGATTCTCAGACAGGTCGGCCCGCAGTCCTTTGAGTCGGGTTGTTTATAAAATGGAAATGAGACTTTCAAATTTACTTTAATTCAACTATTCCAATTGAAGGATTTAATTCTTCTGAAGAACTATCAAAAAAAACTCCTTCTTGAATAAAATAAAAAATGTCATTAGCTAAGTCTAAAGGCTTTAACTGAAGGCGATTTCCCTGTTCATTCAAGATCCCCCTTTTAAAATTGTAACCAATTCCGTTATCTATATTATATATAAATAACATAGGAATTTTATTTCTAGAATATTGACACAGCAGGTATGAAGTGGAGTACATTACATTATAAAGATCAATTGTCTTAACATCATCACTAGACATAGTAGGGTCTTCAAAATTAAATTTCATTATAGGCACTACCGAATCTGCATCAATCTTATATAACGTATCTCTAATAAATTTTTCACTAATTAACACTGGGGTATACAGAAACAATCCGTTATTATTTTTAGAAATATAATTCTTAGTTGTAAAGCCTGAATACGTATTTTTCTTATGAATTTCAGTCCTAAAAAGGACACTATCTATAAGATCAAGAGATGTATTCAAACTATATACAAAAGTCTGACTAGAGTACCCTGTTCCTACCTGAATTCCACTTTTTTTAGATATTACTAACGGCTCACTCCCTTCAACACTTAAATATTGAATAAAAAATGGGAATTTTTTTTCTTTAATAAACTCATGTTCATTTGAATAAACTTGCAATTTTCTCTGGGAGCCCAAATATATCAATCCAGAATTATCAATTGCTACTGAATAAGCTCTAGAATATTCTTCTGGGCCATCACCTAATTTACCTAAAATATTCAAGAATTTCCCCTCTGAGTCAAAAATCAAGACCTTTCCACTCACATCTCTCACATATAAGTTCCCATTTGAATACTTAACTTCCATAATTGATGTCAAATAGGAACCATCGGTTGTTTCAAGCTGAATATATTTTATTGACTTTGCTAAATCCTCTATCAACAATTCTGAATCAGTATCAGGAATATCAATCGAATGCAAATCATTCGAAATAGAGTTCGAACACGCTGCACTTAAATAAAGAAAAACAATACAAACAATTAATAGTTTAAAACTAGAAGGAAACAAAATTAAATTCTTAAACCTATATTTCAGCATACCAAAATATTAATATTTTAAAATAAATTCGATATTATTAACCCAGTAGTTAAATGGTAAGCCATCGAACTGATGGCTTACCATTTAATTATGAAAATTAATCAAAATTTTACGCCTCGACGCAACTAACATCCTGATCAATAGGACATCCAGAATCGTCTACGGGGTCTCCATCAGTCATTACAGTAAAAGGTTCACCTCCATTGCAGGTACAATTATAAAAAGTACCTCCAATAATAGTAGCTAATTGAGTACGATCAAGTAACTCCTCAGGAAACAGATTCATTTTTTTAAAATTAGAATTTTTCATGCTAATAAAATTATTATTATAAAATTTCCCAGACAAATTAGGGCACCTGGGAGTATGCCCATCCGTCGCGACCGAATATTTTTAGGACAAATACAAGCACACTTGTATTTGTAACTTAGACAAGTATAAATTTCAAATCCATCACTTTAAATTCACTAGGAAGCTCATAACCATTAATAAACAGGGTCGGCGTATAGGAAATCTGTTCTTTATTGCACCAGTCCTCCATTTCTTTCACCCTTTCTTCTTGAAGCCTAAGCTCTCCATTCATCGGATAGTTAGCGGCAAATCTTCCATAATCTTTTTTCTCTGATCCGTACCAGTCGTCCAACGCCTGGCGGGTAAGGTTTGAATCACCATTACTTTCTATAGCAAGTAAATGCCGAACTGTTTTTTCTTTTTGCTCATCTCCACTCGCAGGTGTAAAAATGATCTGAAGGTCTATATTTCCTCTATCAACGAGACTTTCCAATACAGGATGAACCCAGGCACATGGGGCACAGTATGGATTGCACACTTTAATAACTTGGTATTTAGGTTTTTCACCCTTCAGTAATATCCCAAGCCCCCGAGGCTCACTCTTGATCTTTTTCGATCGCGAAAGAGACAATTCAAACAATTCCTTATTGCTTTTGAGTTTGGCAAGTTCTCTTTGGGTTTTATAGACTTTATCCCGTAGTCCAAGCATTGGTTTAATCAAAATGCCTCCCAAGATCACCCCTGTTAAAAGTAAAAGAAACGAAGAGACAACAAACACATCAACTCCTCCTGACCGAAACGCTCCACCCAGTACTGTCAGAACCTCCATTACCAGCACTCCCTGAATCATCAGGCAGAACCTGCACCATTTTTTAATAACTAGAGCCTGATAATAAAAGGAAGAGATCACCACCGGAATGGTCGCTATACTCAAGTAAGCAAGGAATGTCACAGAGGATAAGCCTGAACTTGCTAGCAAACCTGTCCCGGCAAAGAAGTAGGCAAAGGCCAGCAGACTTGGGTTAATCCGGCCGTCCAAAATATGAAAGGCCTTTGAATCCAGCACGGAATTGCAATCCACGCTTTTTCCCCCAGAGCAGAACTTTTGAAGGATAGAGTTTTCCTTATCAAGTGAATACCACAGTAGTATACCCGAAATAGACAATCCCAATAACTTAAGCACAAAATAAAATAGGGATAATCCCGAAATTCCATTTTCCACTATACCAAACCCTAACCAAAGCAGGAGGCTAGCCGCACATAGCATTGCCACGCCTTTGATGATTCGCTGATTCCGGATCTTTTGATTGATTTCCGGTTCTGCTGCATCTTCCCCAGCTTCTACCAATAGACTCACACCCGTCCAACTCTTCAGAAATTCCAGTCTGGATACATCCTTTTGTTTCCCTTGTTCATCAAATACGGAAACCATTTTTTCAGAAACAGCCGTGACCACATTAAAGTAGGTACCATTAGCCTGTGAAACCTGTACAATTCCCGGAAGAGGAAACTCATCCAACCAGTTCGATCCCAGCTTGGCAGCCATAGACTCCACTCCATACTCCTCTAGCGTATCCGATATAGCAAGCAAGCTGGGATATTGGGGATGGGTGAGAATCTTTTCCTTCAGGAATTGCTGGGTAAAAGGCGCCCTAAGCGACTCCAATACTCTCTTACAAATGACCAAACAGTTATCCATAGACTGGTAAATAAAAATTCAACTAAAACTCTGTTGTTTAAATAGATTGGATGAATTTGGGAATTACGTTTTTAAAACACTATACCGTATTTACTAAATTTCAGTAAATTTTTACTATCCCAATTAACCTTTTACCCCATGAAAATTGGACATAAATTGAAAAAAGCCAGAGAATCCAAAAGACTAAGCAAGCAGGAAGTATCGGATCGCTTAGGAATTTCCCAAAAAATACTATTCAATATGGAAAGTGGCAAAACACAACCTTCTGTCCTCCAATTGGCCGCTTTGGGGGACATTTATAAGATAGATATACTGAAATTATTATCCGAGAGCGGAATACATTTATCCCCCCCGCAATCTCTCTGAGGCCGATAAAGAAATATAAAATTGTTCTTATCATATTTTAGGTTATTGTTTTGGAGGTGGTGGGGGTATTGAAGATCCGGATTTCTTGTTGTTTTCCCTTGGCGGCAAATTAGACACATCGTTTTCCTCAAACATGGATAGTGGTTTCGCTCTCTTATTTATTATTCCCCCGTCTTTGGCAAAAAGAAAATAGTGAGGAAATTCCCCTTCCCATCCAAACAACAAAGCGAACTCTTTCTGCAATATGGGGCCTGGCTCACCCACAACCACAAAGCAGTTTTCCTTTTTTAAATTGTATTTCTCTACAATATTGAGCCATTTTGTTTTATCATTTTCGAAAAATAGCCAAATAGGTCGTACTTTTTTGGAGTTGTCCAAATGTCCTGTTTTTGCATATACAGACATCTCTTCCAGACAGGGCTTACACCATGATCCTGAAAAATCAAGTAATAGATAGGGCTGGTCTGTTGTCTTAAACAGCTCTTCAAAAACAAGTTCTTTGTCATTCACATCAAACAATCGGGCACTTCTAATTGCATTGTTTATATATCCCGATTTTTCAATCCCCTTATTGGGGTTTTGATTTGCCTTAATTGCATATTCCTTAAAAGCCGGGTACGTCAGTCTGTCAATAATGCCTGATTTTTCTTCTACGCTTAACATTCCGTCATTAAAAAGACTTAGGATTGCATACTGCTTAACGGTATCATTACAGCCATTGAACTTTTCAATAATAGATTGTGCATCTAGATCCATTTCCTTGAAAAAGTGATAGATGGCTTCATATTTCCCCCAGGTCATGGGGTCATCATAAGCATTTTCTTGCACACAAGAGTATTCAAGGATGTTTAGTACACTTTTTTCAATAGCATTTTTTAAAGATTCGTCTTTTGTATTAATATAAAGATGCTTAATCCTGTAAATCAATTCTCGTGAAAACCGGTCAGCACCACTTTTTTTTACAGTTCCAAAAGTAGAACTGTCATGTTTCAGGTTGGGGTGATCTTTGTAAATCAGCACGGTACAACTATCAGTCATGTTCATTAGGCTTTCTGTAGACAGGAATTCAGCCATTCGGTCAGCCGTTTCTATATTTTTGAGAGAACCGTAAATATTGTCCAAATATTTATCGAACAAGGACCGGTGACCTCCATTTCTATGTGTAAAGAATACATTTCCATGATTAATGTGTAGGGTGTCCTTGTAGACTGTCTTTGTGTGTAGCAAGGTTTCAAAGTCCATGTTTAAGCTGTCTCCCGGCTCAATATAAAAAAAACTAAAATCTAAGGACAAATAAACCGGCTTATCTATGGCAACTTTTATTTCTGTTTTTAGATTGGTTGTAGTATCAATAGTGTTTAGTGGGGGAGGAACATACCTAGGATTAAAAAACAGTGGATTATGTTGGCCAAGAGACAAATATTTCCTGTCAGCATTTTTTTTGAGGTTTATTACAATTGTTGTGTTATAGATTTCCGGCTTTTCATCAGAGAGCACTTCGGCATTCTGCGAATAACATGAAACACACCAAATAAACAGGTATGAAAGAATGGAAAGCGTCTTATAAAAATCAGGTAGCATATTTATTAGAGTAAAGTGCTTGTCTAAAGAACTGAACATCTAGCAAGCCGATGTTAGTGCAATAGAATCTATATAAGCGAAGATCCTAACTTGTACTAAAGCCAACAAAAGAGACTGCTCCGGGTTCTCTTGGTCAATTTCTTTTGCTGGCAGTAATTACAACTAGCACCAATAGGTAGAACCGTTGTTATATGAGCCGCCGTCACAGCAGTAGTTATGGCAACTTGTACCACCGACACTAGAGCCACATGTGCCATAGCCATAGCTACCACTATTATTTGCGTGACAATATTGGGTGCAATTATTCGGACAAGGGTTGCCGTTGTTGCCTCCTGGTGTACCTGAACCGGAACCACTTCCACCCATCACTCTTTTTAACTGCTCTCTGCTTAGCACCTCTGCTCCTGCAAAGTTGATTTTACCTAATCTTAACTTTTTCATAATTTGGTTTTTTTAAATGTTTAAAAACTGTATTTAACCTCCCAGACCTGGCGGAGCACCTAGGAATATGCCCATTCATCGCGACTGAATATTATTTACTTCCCAACTGGAAAAATTGAAAAGTTGATTTAATCAAGTAAGTACTTTAGATAGTCTACGTTATAATCTTGAGGCAACTCATACCCGTTAATAAACAAGGTTGGTGTATAAGAAATGTTTTCCTTAACACACCATTCCTCCATAGCCATCACTTTTTCCTCCTGTTGTATCAGTTCACCGTTCATTGGATATTTGGCAGCAAATGCACTATATTCTTTCTTTTCTGCTCCATACCAGTCATCCAAAGCTTGGTGCGTAAGTTTTGAATCACCTTTACCTTTTATTGCCAATAAATGCCGAACAGTCTTTTCCTTTTTCTCATCCCCGTTACCCGGTGTAAAAAGAATCTGAAGATCTATATTCCCCTTTGTAAAAAGGTTTTCCAATACTGGATGTACTTGGGCACATGGGGCGCAATAAGGATTGCATACTTTTATGACTTGGTGTTTCGCATTTTCTCCTTTCATCAATATTCCAAGCCCATGAGGATCATTCTTGATCTTTCTGGACCGCAAAAGAGACAATTCAAATAACTCCTTGTTGCTTTTAAGTTTAGCCATTTCTCTATTGGTGCTATAGATCTTATCCTGTAGACCAAGTAGGGGTTTGATCAGAATCCCTACTAAGATTATTCCAGAGAATAAAAACAGAAAGAAACCGACTACAGACACATCAATTCCGCCTGACCAAAATAGTCCTCCAGATACAGCCAGAACTTCTAATATTAACACTCCCTGAATCAGCAAACAGAAACTACACCATTTCTTGATTACAAGTGACTGATAATAAAAAGAGTAGATCACCAACGGGAGGGTCGCTACACTTATCCAGGCAAGAAATGTAATGGATGAGAATGCTGATCCTACAAGCAAAACCGTCCCTGTAAAAAAGTATGCGAATGCCAGCAGACTTGGGTTGATTCTTCCTTCCAGCCATTGGAAAGCTTTTGAATTCAGAACCTTATTACAATCTACCTGCTTACCTCCCAAGCAGAACTTTTGAAGGGTAGGATTATCATTGTCCTGCTGGTACCATAGTAGGACAGCCGAAATGGACAATCCCAATAGTTTAAGAACAAAATAAAATAGGTGTAATCCTGAAATCCCATTTTCAATTATCCTAAGTCCAAGCCAAAACAAAAGGCTAACTCCAGAAACTATTGATATACCTTGGATGATACTCTGATCCCGAATCTTTTGGTTGATTTCCGGTTCCGCCGCATCTTCTCCAGCTTCTACCAATAGACTCACACCTGTCCAACTCTTTAAGAAATCCAGCCGGGATACATCCCTTTGCTTTCCCTCTTCATCAAATAGTGATACTAAATTTTCAGAAACAGCCGTGATCACATTAAAATAGCTGCCATTAGGCAGCGATACCTGAACGATTCCCGGTAGAGGAAAGCCATCCAGCCGATCCGACCCCAGCTTGACCGCCATAGATCCAACCCCATACTCCTCTAAGGTGTCTGATATACCAAGTAAGCTGGGATATTGGGGATGGGTGAGAATTTTTTCTTTAAGGAATTTGCCAGTATAAGGCACCTTAAGGGCTTCCAGTAATCTCTTGCAAATGACAAAACAGTTATCCATTGAGAAGAAATAAAAATTCAACTAAAATTTTGATGTTTAAAATGATTCAATAAATTTGAAAAATAAGTTTTTAAAAGACTATACCGTATTTTCTAATTTTCAGTAACTTTTTACTAACCCAATTAACCTTTTAAGCGATGAAAATAGGCCATCAATTGAAAAAAGCCAGAGAATCTAACAAACTAAGCCAGCATGAAGTGTCCGACCTTTTAGGCATTTCACAAAAGACACTATCCAATATAGAGAGCAACAAATCCCAGCCGACTGTTGCACAACTTGCTTTGATGGGAGATATTTACAAGTTGGATATTCTAAAATTGTTATCCGAAAACGGAATCCATTTATCCCCCTCTCGCAATCTCTCTGAAGCTGAAAAAGAATTACAAAACCTGAAAAATGCACTGGGAAGAATTATTGGAAAATAAAGTCTCTCCTTGCTGAGAAAAGGTTATGGCTATGTAAGATAAACTACTACAGAAGGGAAATCACCTCTAAAATTCCAATTTGTAGAACTCTTCAAGGGTTAATATTTGAAAATAAACGCACTTACGTTAACGAACCCTTGAAGAGTTTTTTAGGATAAAAGTGTTTTGCTTGACCGACATCTCATGACCTGCCTGGAACGGCAGGCAACCTTGGACTTATGGTAATAAAGGCTCAAGACTTCTTTTTACCTAGACTGATTTGATCCCCTGAACAATGCAGTCTGAAGACTGCATTGCATTCTTAGTCTACGCTACCTATCCAGAAGCCTTCTATGGTAATTTATTTGGCCTAAATGGTAGTTGAAATGGCCATAAAGGTGTATTAGAAAATAACTGTGAGACATTTTTGATCCAAATACTTTCAAAGGATAGTCTTTGTCAAGCATTGCTTCATCCAAACCTTCCAGACTGGCTGTCACTATGCCTTGTAATTTCTCCACCATATCCACCAATTCAGATCTGGGGACACCCTTGCCGGAAAATTCAAATTCCCGATTGCGGATGTAGTCAAACCCTCCTATTTCTTTGCCTACAAAGTGAGACATATTTCCCAGCAGATGAAGACAAAGGTTGCCCGCTGAGTTTGCAATACTGTGGTCTATTTTCCACAAGTTTTCTTCGTTGGAGTAAGCTTCGATTTCCTGTTTCAGTCGATCTGTATCCCGCTCAAAAAGTTGTATTAATTCTTCAATTGTCATATTTGTTAAAATGTAGAGTATTTCAAATAGGCTTTAGCCATTTTTTCATCATATTTATTCTGAGCGTATGCAGGGCCATTATAGCAGTACGCAAATTTTGCCCAGTTTTTATCTTGTAGATACGTCAAGCATCGATTTTTGAGGATATATCTACCAAAAGCTTCCAAGTGATTTCTTTCATGCAGGTGCATTTCATCTACAAACTGCTGAACAGATTCATAACCAAGGGGTAGTGCATGAAATCCCATAACCTGATAGCTTCCCCATGATGCAGAAGCAAGTGCAGCTTCTTTGAATCCCGGATCAGTGGAAATCGAAATTGCCTGCTCCAAGCGCCGGTACTCTGCTGTACCTCCCAAGTAGTGTTTTTTGACAAAACTCTTATGCAGTACACTTTTGTTGGAAGAATTGGCGAAATGCTCCGGATCAATGCCTCTGGCTTTTAACTGCCTCCAGAAAACGTGCCCCTCGAAAAGAATCTTGGGTCTGCCATCTATTAAAAATCCTTTCCCCGAACTTTCTACTTCATTTACAGCTTTTACTGCAGCAAGTTCCAGTTGATATTTAGTTGCGAAATCAATGAGATCCTGCTCCCCAAGAAATACATCACCAAATACATCTGCAGGTTTTGTTTTGTCAATGAGCAGAGTCCAGGTTTTTACTCCCACTACCCCATCGACTACGAGTTGCTCCTTTTTCTGGAAGTCTTTGACAGCAGTATCGGTTTCAACTCCGAAATATCCTGATGCGGGAATCTCATAGCCAACCTTTCCGAGAAGCTCCTGTAAAAATGAAACAGATGAGCCCCTTGATCTCAGTCTTATAGTTTGCATTGCTATATCAGTTAAAAATAAAAAGCACTTCAAGTTAACTGAAGCGCTTCATATTAGCAATTACATTTATTACCAATTATTCAGGATCAATCACATTTTTACGCATTCCAAACTTACTGGCTTTCATTGCTTTTGGCTCAGAAGGATCCTTCGGTTCAGTTGGTTTTTTTCCCTCTATTGGCTTAGCTTGCCCTTCAATATTCGTCTGGCTTTTAGAATTTTCTCTTTTTGGAAATGGCTTTTTATTTCCTCCGGAACCTGATTTCTTATTTTTGCTGAGTGTTGGTTTTTTCTTTGAACCAAAGTCAGATTTGCCTTTTTCAGCAGTTCCTGTATACACCGGTCCTGCTTCAAATCCTTCCGGCAAAGGCATTTGAGGCACTTTCATCCCTATTAGTTTTTCTATTCGGTCAAACTTATGCTGATCCTTAGGATTGACGAACGTAATAGCAGCGCCTTTAGCATCTGCACGGGCGGTACGCCCTACCCTGTGTACATAGTCTTCAGGGTCAGATGGAGTGTCATAATTAATCACCAATTCTATTCCTACCACATCGATGCCGCGGGAAATAATATCTGTTCCTATCAGAATTTTCACTGATTTATTCTTGAAGGCAGACATGATCTTTTCCCGCTCTACCTGCTCTAGATCTGAATGAAATGCCTCTATATCAAAATGCTTTTTCAGCACTTTATACAGTGATTTCACTTTATCCTTAGTCGAAGCAAAAATTATCACTGCTTCGTAAGCTTTCTGAGAAAGAATATTTTTGACTAATTCCTCCTTCTGCGTATCATATACAGAGTACATTGACTGAGTGACTCCTTCAGCAGTTTTTCCTATTGAAATGGATATCTCAGAAGGATTATTCAGAAACTTCATGCTGAACTGCCTGATCTTCGGAGGCATGGTGGCTGAGAAAAGGACCGTTTGACGATCCTTGGGAAGGTAATTGACTATTTTCAGAATATCATCTGAAAATCCCATATCCATCATCCTGTCCGCTTCGTCAAGAATCAAATGTTCTAGCGATGTCAAGTCGATTTTACCTCCCGCCAGCAGAGCAATCAGTCTACCGGGGGTAGCTACGATAATCTCTGCACCTGTTTCTAGAGCCTTTTTCTGTTGCTCCCATACGATGCCGTCCCCTCCTCCATAAATTGGGATAGAGCTTATTCCCAAGAAATAGGCAAAACCCTGGATTTGCTGATCTATCTGTATAGCAAGCTCACGAGTCGGAGCCAGAATAAGTGTATTCAGTGTACTGCTCCCTTTTTTGCTTATTTTATTAAGGATAGGAAGAATAAATGCGGCAGTCTTGCCTGTTCCTGTCTGGGCACAGGCGATAAGATCCTTGTTTTCCATAATGACCGGAATGGCCATTTCTTGGATTGGAGTTGGTTTTTCGTAACCCATTGCGTCCAGTCCTTCCTGGAGCGAGATTTCGAAATTAAATGCTGAGAATTCCAAATTGTGGTGAGTGTAGTATTATAAAAAGCAGGCAATACTTTTTCGCCTTCCCAAATATAACCCCTAAATGTACAGAAACACAAATACATGGATTTTTAGAAATCAAATTACTTTAATTCCAAACCTTCTCTAAGATTAGGGTTGGTTTGAATCCTTCTTTTAGGCTATATTTCATTGAAATTGATAAATCATGGTTTACTTTAAACTCCAATACAGGATTATCTTGTTATTCAGATGCTTTTTCATTCTGTTTTTCACTGACCCATTGGTGATTAATGGGCAGAATTTTGGGATTAGGGGAAAGCTACTTGATGCCGAAACCCAAAAAACCATAGACAATGCGAATATTAATCTGAAGGGCTCAGACATTAGTGAAGTCTCTGTGGGAGGAGGCTATTTCAAATTAGAAAATATTACCAAAGGCAGGTACACACTTTTCATAAACGCTAAAGGATATGTACATTATGAGCAAGTAGTTAATCTCAAAGATGAACTGGACTTGGGCACAATATATTTGCTAAAACAAGGGGCTTCCGGGACAGGTGCAGCTCTGAACCATACAATCAGAGCTACCAACATCACCAATCTTTTCAATGAAAGGCCTAACCTGATGGGCGGCAATATGATCTACGGCATCGCACCCGAGCCTACCCAAGTAGAGGGTGATAATTACCTGGATTCCAAGTGGAATACTGCCTCTATCCTTCTCTATAGAGATAATAAAATGCTTGAAGGATCAAGAGTCCGTTACAACATTACCTCCAATCTGTTTGAGCTATTGAATTCTGAGACACTAAAAATCAGCACAATACCGGGAATTCGCGTTCAAAATTTAGTTTGGGTGGATTCTGCGCACAGGGTTCCACGGTATTTTGTCAATGGAAAAGATTTCTTGGATGAGGGAGCTCCAATTTCAGGCTTTTTTGAAGTGCTGGTGGATGGTGAACTACCGCTTATGAGAAGAACTATAGCCATTTTCAAAGAGTCCAATTACAATGAGGCCTTAATGATAGGCAATAGAAACCATCAACTAATCAAGCGGGATCTTTATTATTACTTGGTAGGCAGGGATGTGATAGAGGTGCCCACCAACCGGAAAAAGCTTTTCGGAATCTTCGGGCAAAAAGCCGAAGAAATGAAAGAATATGTCGATTCAAATGAGCTTTCCGTAAAAGATCCAAAAACCTTGTTTCAGCTGTTCACTTTTTATAATGCCAAATTTCCTGATTTCAAACCGGTAATGACAACGCTGGTAAAATATAACTAAACCGTTTTCCCAATTCATATGAAATCGAGCATGAGGAAAAACCTCACACACTGGAATGATTATCAGCTATGCGAGATTCCATATGGCCTTTAAAAATCAATTTATAATCATATGAAATCGAGCATGTCGAAGACGACACACAGAGGGATGATTATTCACACGGCGAGATTCCATATGGCCATTGAAAAACAATTATAAACATATGAATAAACTTTACCTTATCACTTTATTCTTCATTACTTGCCAACTCCAAAGCCAAGGACTTCCCGGTTTGGGAGCAGGAACTACCCCTAATAACAAACCCATATTACATGGCAAACACTGGGTGGCAATCACAGGAAAGCCTCTTGGTGCGACTGCCGGATCGGCTATTTTTCAGCAAGGCGGTAATGCCGTAGATGCGGCCTGCGCCATGATTGCAGCCACTTCAACTATGTGGGATGTGCTTTCCTGGGGCGGAGAAACACAAGCCTTAATTTATAATCCACACACTAAAAAGGTGATTGCCATCAATGCGTTGGGCTATGCCCCCACAGGTGCCACAGTAGATTTCTACAAATCCCAAGGCATGGATTACCCTCCGCAATATGGCCCCTTGGCTGCGACTACCCCGGGAACTCCGGGCGGAATCATGACCATGCTGGCTGAATATGGCACCATGAGTTTGGAACAAATTCTAGCACCTTCCATGGAACTTGCAAAGGGATATCCCATAGAAGCGCAAACGGCAAATGCTATAGAATCCCAAAAAACGAGAATCAAACAATGGCCCTATTCTAAAAAGATCTTCCTTCCTCATTTGGGAGAAGCTAGAGAAGCACCGTCGGCAGGAGAAATTTTCGTACAGGAAGACCTTTATCAGATGCTGGCTAAATTGGTGGAGACGGAAAAGGGAGCTTTAGCGAAAGGCAAAAGCAGAAAAGAAGCCATTTATGCAGCTTACGATAGATTTTACAAAGGAGACATAGCCAAAGAAATCGTGAGAGGAACCCGTGAACAAGGAGGGCTTTTCACTGAGACAGATTTGGCAAACTGGAAAGTGAAAATCGAAGAACCTCTTCATGTCAACTACAAAGGAATAGACGTCTACAAACTTCAAGAATGGACCCAAGGGCCTGCATTGCTGCAGGCATTGAATATTTTGGAGAACTTTGATCTGCAGCCCATGGGCTACAATTCTGTCAATTACATCCACACGGTATATCAAGCAATGAGTTTGGCCTTTGCCGACCGTGATTTTTACTATGGAGATCCTGCTTATGTAAAGTCTCCCATGAAGGGGCTCCTTTCTAAAGCGTATGCCAAGGAGCGTGCAAAGCTAATCGGAGAACTAAATGACCCTAAGATCAGTGCAGGAGATCCCTATCCTTTCCGGAATGAGACCAGCCCTTACAGAGAATTGCTGAAGAAGAATCAAGCGGCTATGGCATCACTTTCACCGGATCAGATTAATAGCACCTTAGATGAGCAGTTTATTGCCGACTTTCATAGCGGCACCACTTCTATAGAAACTGCCGATGCCGAAGGCTGGGTAGTTTCCGTGACACCCAGTGGCGGATGGATTCCAGCCGTGGTAGCCGGGAATACAGGAATTGGGCTGTCCCAGCGTATGCAGAGTTTTGTGCTGGATGAAACGATAAGCCCTTTTAATCTGCCCGAACCCGGAAAAAGACCCAGAGTGACACTTACGCCCAGCTTGGCAATGAAGGACGGTAACCCTTTTCTTTCATTTGCAGTCCAGGGAGGGGATTCCCAAGATCAAAATCTCTTGCAACTATTTTTGAATATCGTAGAGTTCGGGATGGATGTGCAGGAAGCAACTGAAGCACCAAATTTCAATTCTTATCAGATGCAGAGCTCTTTTGGAGATCATGAAGTCCGCCCGGGGGCTATCGTACTCAGAGAAGATACACCAGAATGGATCAGAAAAGAACTCTTAAAAAGAGGCTATAAATTAGAATTTTGGAATAAGACTTCAGGTCCCATTAATGCGATTTGGTTTGACCGGAAACATGGCAGTTTCTGGGGAGGATCCAGCGATTATGGAGATGATTACGGAATTGCATGGTAAGATATATGCACCCCCAGAATAGCCTAATCTAAATATCAACCCATAAACTTACAAAAGTGAAAAAAAACTATTTTAATCTTTTACTCATCCCTGTCCTCTTAGTTACGGGGAATGTTATAGCGCAGAAAAAATCCAAAGCTGACCCGTTAAAAGCTGAGGTGGTTAACTCTGTGGATTCACGTTTTGAAGCCTTGACAGACCTGAGTGATAAAATATGGTCCTTTGAGGAGATTGCTTTCCAAGAAACGCAATCCGCTGCAGCATTGTCCGATTATGCTGAAAGTCTGGGCTTCAAAGTCACCCGGGGGGTGGCGGAAATTCCCACTGCTTTCGTAGCAGAATACGGAAGTGGTTCTCCCATTATAGGGATCTTGGGTGAGTTTGATGCGTTGCCTGGCTTATCGCAAAACACCGTGCCGACCAAAAGCCCCCTGCATGAAGGTGCTCCTGGGCACGGATGCGGACATAATCTATTCGGAGTTGCATCTCTCGGAGCTGCCGCAGCCATCAAGGATCTGATGGATGAAGGCAAAATCAAAGGAACCGTACGCTTCTATGGTACACCGGCAGAGGAGAAATTCTTTGGCAAACTATGGATGATCCGTGCAGGGCTTTTTGACGATGTAGATGTAGTGATGGACTGGCATCCTGCTGCAGAAACAAAAGCTGCCGTTCAGAAAGGATTGGCTCTGGTGGATTTTCAGGTGGAATTCTCCGGTCAGGCAGCGCATGCATCGGCAGATCCTTGGAATGGAAGAAGTGCTAGCGATGCATTAGAGCTTTATACTACTGGGATAAATTACTATCGGGAACACATCAAGCCTACCGTGAGAATCCATTACCATATTCAGGATGCAGGTCAAGTAGTCAACGTAGTACCTGATTATAGCAGAATATGGGTGAGAGTTCGTGATTCCAGCAGAGATGGATTAGAACCTGTATGGAAACAGGTAGAGAAAATGGCCGAAGGAGCTGCTATTATGGCCAATGTGGATTACAAAGTGAGTCTTATTTCAGGGATCCATGAAGTATTGGTCAACCGTACCGGATCAGCTGCTTTGCAAAAGAATCTGGAAGCACTTGGTCCGATCACATACACCGAAGAGGAGCAGGTTTTTGCAAAGAAAATCCAGGAAAGCACCGGCAAGCCTCAAATAGGTTTGGTGTCTGAAATCAAGCCTATGGAAGAAACTGCAGAACATTCCATGGGTGGATCGACCGATGTAGGAGATGTGAGTTATGTAGTCCCTACAATACGTCTAAGTGCCACTACTGCGCCAAATGGCACGCCTTGGCACTCCTGGGCCGTGGTAGCTTCCGGCGGGATGTCTATCGGGCATAAAGGAATGGCCTATGCAGCAAAAGCCTTGTCGATGACTATGGTGGATTTATTCCAAAGTGCAGAACTCAGAACTGCCGTAAAAGAAGAATTTAAGGAGAAAAAAGGAGATTATGTCTACAAAGGAATTGTACCCGATGGCCCTCCTCCTATTAACTCCAATTTGCAATAATACAACCGTTCAGTAAATTTAATGTATGTACCATTCCTATTCCATTTCAGACAGGAAGAAGTCAAAGCCTGATCTGAAATGGGTGGAATGAAATTTCCTTTTCTAAGAGCAGAACATGATCAGTCCAACTATCATCACACTTCCTGAGACAAAACTCGTTGGGATAAAGAAAAGAATGAGCCTTCTGAACAATCAGACAGGACAGTTATGGAAGTCGCTTATGCCTAGAAAAAAGGAAATCCGGCATAACATCTCGGGTGAATTTTATTCCGTCGAAGTGCATGACTCCCTCTCCTACTTCGATTCTTTTGATCCTGCCCGGGAATTTGAGAAATGGGCGGCTGTAAAAGTGGAAGATGTTGTGTTTGTTCCGGTTGGTATGGAAAAGCTGGTTATTCCAACAGGACTTTATGCTGTGTTTCCATTTAGGGGATCCGAGAGTGAAGTTCCTAAAATGTATCAATACATAATGTCAGACTGGTTACCCAATTCAGTGTACGAACTTGACCATAGGCCTCATTTTGCATTGATGGGAGAAAAGTATAAAAACAATGACCCGGATTCTGAGGAGGAATTCTGGGTTCCGGTTAAATTAAAGCACAATGAATAAGGCTATTACAGCTAATTTTAGCTAGTTAGATTCCTGAAATCCCAATGCTATCATCTTGCTTTTTTGATTTCTGAGAACTGTCACATTAATCCGATTTCCGGTTGTGCAAGAGCATGCATAGCAAACTAAATGAGATTGATCACTTGCTATTGAAATTACTTTTGCCCCCTTTACTCCTTCTTCATTCAAATAACCCTCAACTGCTTGTAGGATTTCTCCATCTGACCTCCATCTGACTCATGGGCACTATTATACCATGGATCAGTACAGTGAGTTTGTTCCCAGTAGAATTCCACGGGATTTAACGTGTTCTCTTCTTGGCAGCCTTGAAGAAAAAGGAAAAGTAGAAGCGGAAGGGTTAGAAAATGTTTCATGTGTTTATAATTTGATCCTTAGCGGTCACATGGAATCTCGCATGGGAAATAATCATTCCAGGGTGTGTCTCATTCGACAGGCTCGATTTCATGCTCAGTCTTTTTTCCAAAAGACGACAAAATTAGGATGAGTGCTACTATTCTCCTGATTTTTAACCGAATAACTTCTCCAAAATCTTATAGGTAATCAAATAAGTAGGTCTTACCCCTTCCATTCCCAAAGCCCCTGATGCCAGTGTACTTCCTGTTTCCAGTGGATTGTCCGACGCATAATAAGCATAGAGAACCTTCACGTTGGAACGTATGGATTTACGGATTTTTGATGCGGATTGAATTGCTTTCTGGTAATGTGCTCCTTCCATTTCCAGACCTACTGCTTTCCAGGATGACTCCATAAAGTAGGTGAGAATGTCTTTATTCTGAAGTGAAGTGCCCAATACTGAAATCATAGTTCCTGAGTACACCCCAAGTCCAAATCCTTCAAAGTCAGACTTTTTCAATTCATTTTTAAATGGATAATTATCCGCTGTACCTTCAAATACATGGGCATCCGGAATCATAAGATCGCCTTTTCCCCCATAGAGTATCCCTGCTTTTCCCATGATTGAAGTGGATACCACATTCAAGGGAATTGTCTTTTCATCCTTATTGTAAGGCTTAAGCAGCTCATCAAAACACTCATATGCCTGTTCTCCGAAAGCATAATCCATCACCACAAACACGGGTCTCTTCTCCTTTTCCTTTGGTAGTTTCACGCCGGGGATCAACTCATCCTTCTCCAAAAGAGCCGTATCAATGAGCTGGGCACCGATGTTTGTACCTGACTCATCCGGAAGGTTGGTGAAGCCGTGATTTGCGGCATACTTATCTATAGCTGCACCTTTGTTGTTTTTTGCTTTTACCGAGATGTCCATCACCACATTTTCAAGTGCTTCGTAGTCTTTCAGACCGAGCAGTTGCGTTCCATAGATGGTGTTGGCTACAGAGTGAAGATTGGCGGATATGATATGTATGGGACGCTTCAGCAAATCATGCTTATCAAGCGCAATCTTTATTCTTCCCGCCCACATCTCTCCATAGACGTGATGTCCTATTCTCTCCCTTAGAGTAGTAGAAAACGATATTTCACGATCCAAGTGTTTGGTAGCTTCTTCCTGCGCCAGTTTCCCCATGTGATAAACAATGGAAAATAGGCTATTGGAATTACTGCTTTTCTCAAATTTATCCACCGCATGTACCGTCTCCTCGTAAGTTCTGCCAATAAGATGACTCAAATAAGCACTTGCGGCTTCCTTTTCAAACTCTTCACCTGCTGCTTCCTTCTGCACAAACTCCTCCAGCATAAGCCAGTTGGTAGAAATCTTGCCTTTAGCATCAGTGCTGTTGTTATAGATTTTATTTGACTCTATGTATAAAAATGTCAGGTGAGTCAGAATATCATAGATATCAGAACGGCCACGGGTCATTTCCACATACATGATGTGCTCGTCCAATCTGTAGCAATTTCGCTTACGCTTGGCAGGCACAATAGCCTCCAACTTAGATGTTTCGTATCCCTCACGGCTAATCAGTCTTACAAAGCGGCATTCTTCTATTCCCCTTGGCAGTCGCTCCATCACATAGAGCAAACCATCCAATTCCATCTTTTCATGATCCGTAACCAATCCATAAATCTCAGGACTCAATACACGGAGGGCATCTACCAAACTTTCACCCGACACCCCCATAGGCTTGTAGCTGCCACGGGTAAAAAGGTGCCTCATCGTGATGTACAATCGTTCAATCGCGGCTCTGGATTCGTGTGCTCGGGTTCTTTTCATCATAAGTGCAAATGGGTTCTGCTAGACAAAACTAGTAAATACTATTTTAAGCGCTCAGCAAAGAATTTTTTCAACTTATCTATTTTAGGTTTGATTACCAACTGGCAATAAGGCTGACAGGGAAATCACTTTTAATTTTCTAGATAGAAATAATGCCACCCTTCGGGGGTATTACACAAAATAAAGACATTTTAAGCTATAATCTTATTATCCCAGTAGCGGGCATGCTCTTCGGGATTAAAATCTGAAGCATTGAAACATTTATAGAAAATGTTGGATTACCGCTTCATGTTAACCCCAAAGGAGGTGAAATGTATTTTAAAAAGCGATTTCTCCTGTAAAGCTGAGCTCCGTTCTGATTATAATAATCTCTGTGATATTCTTCGAGGCGGTAAAACTTAATGAGAGCCGAAACCTCAGTTACAATTCGATCGTCAAAAACCTTAGGTAAATGAATCTATTAAAGTTTGTTTGGCGGTAATATCTGCAAAGAACTAGTCTTGTAAGTATCTCTCACTTCAAGACTACCTATCCCATCGATACTTATTAGTCCCTCACGATACAAAATCATAGCTTCCCTGTTCACTTCTTCAAGAAATTCCTCCCAGTCCTCAGGAAACATCTGCTCTACTACCTCAGATGTGAGAAAACCCTCCCCTTTTTTACGTCTGAGCATGTCTAAAATGGCTGTTCGGAGTACTTCCATAGCTGAGATTTACTTGCAGACCATCACAAATGCGGGAGGCAAATTTTTAAGGGTAAAGCTCGTGTTCACATCCCCAAAATATTTTTTGAATAGATTCTTCAACATATAGGAATAACAAACCTGAATAAAACTTCCGCTGTGTGTAAGCGCTGTTTTACTCTGTGCCAAAATCTGCTTCCTAACATCAGGGGCAATAAAACTGAAAGGTAAGCTAGAAAGTACATAATCCGCCTTTCGGCCTTGGATATACTTGCCTATATTTTCAGCTGAATCGTTTATAATTCGGACGTTTGGTTGGGGAAACAACTTTTCCATGGTACTACAGAAAGATTTGCTGATTTCGAAAACTAAAAGCTCTGTTTCAGGATCCAATTTATCCACTATCCCTTTGGTTATACTTCCGTCCCCACCTCCCAATTCAATAATCAGTTTGGCTCCCTTAAAATCTACATGTGTAAGCATTTTTTTAACCAATGTTTTTGAACTGAAAGTCAATGCTCCAGTGGTTCCCAGGTTGGAATAAAGCTCCAACAACAAATCCGATTTACCCATATAATAATTAATTCTCTTCTTGAAGATACCTGATTTTGCCCTATCTTTTCAGTCCATTGACAAAAAGTTAACGTACAAATATGGCCCAAAAGGCTGAAATTCGATCCAACCTACCTGCAAAAATTCAAGAATGCTTAAGTGACTTCTGGGGTATGTCTCTGATTTTCTCTGTTTTAATGATTTTACTGAGAATCATTGAATTGACTTTAATTTTCAATAATCATGCTGTACGATTAAGTTTTGGAGATGTGATCGGCTTTAGCCTCTTTGAGGATCTGAGTTGGATTCTCTATTTTCTGGGCTTACTTTTTATACTTCATATCATCAATAGTTTTTTATTGTCAGTGAGGTTTGCAAAAAGTTTCACCCAAGTTTGGCTAGTGATTGCACTTTTAATTCAAAGTGCCTTGGCTCTATACTTTTTCAAAACACTTCAGCCGCTGGGGAAAGATCTTTTTGCGTACAATATAAACGACATAATTCTTACTGTCCGCTCTTCAGGACAGCTCAATGCAACCACTGTCCTCTGTGGCTTATTTATCAGCATTCTAATATTTTTCATTTTTAATTTTGCCAGTAAATACCTGGTATTTAACACGAAACCAGCCTTGATTTTTACCATTACTATGTATTGTTTTCTGATTTTTTTCTATTTCGTACCAGTCACAGACTCAAAAAAACTCAGTGATACAAAATCGAATATTCAGCTGAATAAATCCAAATACCTTTCCGAGCAATCGTTCGATTACTTTATGTATAAGAATGAGTTTTACTTTGACTTTTATCTTAGATCACTTAACGATGCTTTGTTTGTCAAAAAAGAATTTACCGATCCCACATACCCATTTCTTCATTTTACAGATTATCCTGATGTACTGAGTCCATATTTTGACAGTCTTTCCACTCCTCCTGATATTGTTTTTGTACTTCTCGAAAGTCTTGGTAAAGCATATTCCGGAAAAGATGCATATCTGGGAAGTTTTACTCCTTTTCTCGATTCATTGGAATCCCATAGTTTAGTCTGGACTAATACTTTATCTTCTACTGGCAGAACTTTTGGTCTACTCCCAGGGCTTTTTGCAGGGCTCCCTTACGGAGAAAGGGGGTTTATGGAGCTATATCAGGATTTTCCCCATCACAACAGCTTATTCAGTATCTTGGGAAAGAACGGGTATGAGTCCAGTTTTTTTATGGGGAGTGATTTAAGCTTTGATCACGAAAGAGATTTTCTTGAATACGCAGGTGTTTCAAAATTAGTTGATATCCGGCATTTCGATCCTAAGTATAAAAAAATGCCTTCTGTCAATGGCTTCTCTTGGGGATATGGAGATAAAGAATTATTTAATAACGGGTTGTCATTTTTTCCCGGAAATAACGGCAAACCTCAACTTGGAATATTCCAAACTAGCACGACACATGATCCTTATCTGGTTCCGGAAAGGGAATTCTATTCACATAAGTTTGAAGATCACTTAGAAAACTACCTGAAACTACCCGAATCTAAAAAAACTGAGTATAGAGACTATAAAAATATTTATATGACGGTACTTTATGCTGATGATGCCGTAAGGGATTTCATTACATCATACCGAAAGAAGCCAGAGTTTGCCAATACAATATTTGTATTCACCGGTGACCATCGCTTACCGGAAATACCTATGGCTTCCCGAATCGACAGATTCCATGTTCCCCTGATTATATATTCCCCATTGATCAATCGACCATCGTATTTTAAGGCGATGGTAAGCCACTTCGAAGTCACCCCTTCCCTTTTGGCATTCTTACGAGCCCAAGTGGGAATTGAACTTCCTGATAAGAAAATTTGGATGGGACAAGTGCTGGATACTTCCCGTGTGTTTCAATCCAAAATCGCCATGCCTCTAATGCGTACTAAAACCCAATTGATAGAATATTTGAATAGCGAATATTTCCTCTCAGACGATCAACTTTTTGTTATTACTGATGGCCTGAATATAGATCCTGTGGAAGATCAGAGTCTAAAAAATAAAATGATCGGAGAATTCGAGGATTTTAAAAGCAAAAATAATTACACCATACAGACTCGAAAGCTATTGCCCCAGGATTAATTCTTAGTCGGAGTGCTTTTCGGTGTATGTTTTTGCCAAAATCTGTGAAAGAAGTGGGTAGAAGTAATTCCAATAAAAGCTTTCCCGATCGGTGTAATCGGTAACTACATGAAGGCCTCTCCAAAGCTTTGGCAAACCGCGAAAGCGGGAAGATCCGATGGAATTTTGCATATCGGAAAAATCTCCGGACAGGTAATAATATTGTCCACCTTCCATCTCTTTGATCACAGCAGCAGGAAAATACCGCGGCAATCCCATATCTCTCAATTTCGCCTTACCCTCTTCAGATGGATCTATGTCGAAATAGGAAATAACCTGATAATCACGCTCAATAAGCACTATATCAAACCAGTCGGGGTACGGAACAACTTCAGGAAGTTTAAATCCATGCTGATTGATCTTTTGAGTACGGATTTTGGGAGTTTCTCCAAAGTAATCTATACTGTTGGAAAATGCTTCGACCCTTCCATTTTCATGGACAAAGGCAATTCCAGGACCGCCCGCTACCCAAGTATTACTGTGCTGTTCTACATATTGGCTTACTAGCCAATCCGGTATATCAGCATTGATAGTGGTATCCATTTCATCAAAATACCGTGCGATCCAGCCTGTCCATTTGAGTCCCATAAGGTTCTCAAAATCAGTTCTAAAACCAACAGATGTAGGTGAAGCCATGGTATTGAATTCAGCAACAATGGTTTTATTTTGTGCGGCTGCTTCACGAAGTAAATTGATATCTCCCCGGTTCAATCCACCGTAAATCTTCTTTGATCTCTCCTCTGAATCCATCTCTTTGAAATCATCTTCATACACACCATAGGTGTCAGCAAAATAAATTAGATCTAGACTAGCGGCTTTTTCTACAATCTCGATTTCTGACAATTGTCTCAGATCTCTCGCAGTTCCAAAGGAAGGAGTCTTATCTGGGAAAAAGCCGAAATAGTCCCTTCCCTCGTCATATAGCTCTCCATTACCATTTTGAAACTTGAGGTAATCCAATGCCCAAAAAATAGAGCGGTGCTCTTGATAGCTATCTGAGGGAACGGTCTTATCTATGATAAGAATTTCCATCTCCTTGGCGGGAGATAATAGCCAAATCAGATAACTGATCAATGGCAAAAAAACAAAAATCACAGCGATCGGATAGACCTTGCCTACAAAGAATTTAAACTCCTCAGTAATTATTTCTTTCATTAAAAACGATATTCAACACCCAATGAAAAGTTCAAATTGTTTCTAAACCGATCCGGGCCAAGCTCATCATGGCTATACCCTGAGAATGCATAAACCATAAAACGTTCGGTAACCAACTGCTGATAACCCAGTCTAATTCGGTATGAATTTAAAAGCTGGGTTGGATCCCGTGTTTCCTCATCAGGTGAAACACCAGAACTCAACTGTGCGGAGAAGAAGTCCTCCCCTGTTTTAAAGTAGTATCTAGCGTGCAAATTGGCGGAGGTTCCGAGGCTGTTGCCGGTTCCTGGGATCAAATTTCCCCGAAGGTTAAACCACCAATTGCCTAAATATTTACCTAAAGAAGCTGTGTAAATTGTAGTGGCCTCCGAAAATTGAAGGTATCTAAACCCACCATCAATCTCCCATGCTTTGGGCAGATTGTAATAGAGTGAGGCTCCCACTCTAAACTCCGGAAAGAAGTTTGCTGAAGATCCCCCAACATTCAAATAGGCATACATTTTCTTTCCCAAAGATGGATAGGCATCAAGTTCGAAAAGTGTGCCGTTATCATCAAACCTAGAGGATTGAGTTACCCTTCCTATGAGGGTTCCTGTCAATTTAGTCCTCGTTCTTGCATAAAGTGAAAAAGTATTCCATGCGGAAATATCTCCTTCAAAAGAATCATAATCGTAAGCAACGCCCACAGCGTTATTTCTTCTCAAGCGCTGTAAGGTTTGCATGTAATCAAGCAGACCTTCATACTTGTGTTTTTTTTTAAAAAGGTCTCCGGCTATTTTGTAGGCAGCATCAAAATCTTCTTTATAATACAGCAACTTAGACTCTTTATAGCGAAGCTCGTCGGGAAGGGTTTCTCCAAGATTTATTTTAGCCTTGTCCAGAACTACGTCGGCATCGTCATACTGATCTGCCCAGAACAGATTATCCAGATAGGCGGAATAGGCATCCACATAATCAGGAGCAACTACGATAGCTCGTTCTAAATAAATTGATGCCGAATCATTCTTCCCTTCCCAGGAGTAACTCCTACCTACCAAAATTAGAATGTCTGCATAATCTGGATATTTGGACAATGCTCGAAAAGCGATTTTCCTACCCTCAATATATTTATCATCCATAATCAGAGTCCTTGCATCTACAAGCAAAACATCCGGATCAAATGACTCCTGAGCTGTTACAGCAGTTGAGAAAACTATGAATGAAATCAGAAGAATAGAAGCTTTTTTCATGATGATGAATTCAATGTATTAGGCTCCAGATTCTTTTTATCCTCCGATTTCTTAAAACCCGTTCGGATCATTTTTCCCCAGCCACCTTTTCCTTTAATAAAGTCCCAATGTCCACTTAAACCCCAATAAACAATCTTTGGATGAATCATCATAGGTTCAAGAAAAGCAGTAAGGATAAGCCTTTGAAGATCCTTTTTGTCCTTGTAGTTATTGTAAGAAACCTGTTCATATAGTAGACTGAATATTGTAACCAAAATTGACAACAAGTATAGAACTATAAATAAAGTAATAAAATAGAATGCTGAAAAATCCCCGACAATGATTAAGATAAGGGTATATAGTAAGCCTAATAATTCTAAAACGGGAGCCATTTTCTCAAACACATTCCAATAAGGATAGGATACCGTCCCCATGACGCCATAACTTGGATTAAAACGAATCAACCTATGAAGCTGTAATGTTTCGATTGTTCCCCGCATCCAGCGATTTCTTTGTCGGGAAAGTACCTCTTCCTTCTCAGGAACCTCCGTCCAGCAAAGCGGGTCAGGGACAAACCCAACTTTATGTGGAATCTTCCGCTCCTCCATGTAGCGTCTCATACGAACTACCAGCTCCATGTCTTCTCCTACAGTTTTGGGAAAATATCCTCCTACTTCCACTACAAGATCACGTTTGAAAAAACCAAAAGCACCTGAGATAAGCATCAGCCCATTTATTCTAGTCCAAGCCATTCTTCCCATTAAAAAGGCCCTACAGTATTCTATAACCTGAAATCTCCCCAAAAGCGTTTCGGGTGCCCGATACGTCGTTACAGTCCCATCTTGTACATCACAATTATTAGCAATACCAATCGCACCTCCTACAGCAATGACCTGTCGGTTGGTCTCTTCCATAAACGGCCTGACCATCCTGGTGATAGACTCGCTCGAAAGGATACAGTCTACATCAATACAGGCTAAAAGCTCCTTTGAAGAAACATTTATTCCAGCATTCAGTGCATCCGCTTTCCCTCCATTTTCCTTATCAATTATCACAAGCCTGTTGTACGATAGATTTTTGGATTTATAGATGCCCCGTACCGGCTGCGCAGGTATTTCTTCAAAATAGGCGAAATCGGTAATTTCCAATTCAAAAGCTTCAATAAGCTTATCCAGCGTTTGATCTTTTGAGCCATCGTTGATTACAATCACTTCAAATTTCCCATAATGAAGAGACAGCAGACTCTTGACGTTTTGTACGATAGACTCTCCTTCATTATAGGCTGGAGCCAAAATAGAAACACCGGGAGCAATCGGTGAAGTTATAATATCTTGGTAATCGGCAAATCTGTTTTTTTTCCTGTGACTGCGCATTTCCAATGCACTTAGAGTCATTATAAAAAAATAAATTACAATCACGATTAAACTGAGAATAAGAAAAACTATCCCCAATACCTCCATTATAAAATAAAATAAGAAACTATACATCTTTTAGCAAAGGATCTAATAAGTGCTTGTTGATTCTGAGCAAATCAGAAGTTGGATTTTCATCAATAAATTGATTATAAAGTTCTCTGCTTAAGCTTAAAAGACTTCTAAGCAAAATGAGTTTCAGTCTGAAATCAGGACCATCTTTCAATAATTCCAAAATTATTTCGGCTGAACTGTCATCACCAATAGCTCCCGCAGCCTTTGCTGCCGTCGAAACCAGTGCAGTATTTTCAGATTTTAAGCAGCCATTTACAAGTTGTATTTCTGAAGGTATCCCCAAATATTCGAATGTCTTGATAATCT
Source organism: Algoriphagus sp. Y33 (assembly GCF_014838715.1). NCBI lineage: Bacteria > Pseudomonadati > Bacteroidota > Cytophagia > Cytophagales > Cyclobacteriaceae > Algoriphagus > Algoriphagus sp. Y33. Next base: position 2,005,192 of record NZ_CP061947.1, read on the forward strand.
CAATTTTCTCTAAGTAAGGAGCAGATTCAAAACCTCCTTCTAATTCCTCCAATAAATCTGTCAGCCCTAGGATTCGTACCAGCTTATATCCAAACAATCTTACACTTTGATTATTGGAAGTAAATAAGACATTAATATGAAGATCTCTGGAAGTATTAAGATATTTTATTATCCTCAAATAATTCACTTGCTGCCAGCGGGAAAGTGGATAAGTCTGGTCACGAAGAAATGAAAGGTCTATACTTTCAGAAAGATTCAATACGGTAGCTACAGCTTGGGAACGAATTTGAAAATTGGGAGAATTAACGAGCTGTTTTACTTCCCTTAATGCTTCTTTCAAATCCATTTCGTTTATTTCTACCAACCCCATCCCGACTGTGTCCCATTGTGAGCTTTGAAGCTTCATAATAGAAATCTTGTCAAGCTTAAGTCTTCTATAGAGTGCTTTTAGTTTAAGTTTAAAATCGCCTTTAACCTTCTTGTTCAGGGTCAATATTCGCTTCACGAGTACTTGCACATATAGAGGTTTCTGCAGCTGTTTGGCCGGAAAGCTCTTATAGAGTTCTTCATCACTCAGTAACTCCAGCTCCTCTAAACTTTTTTCAAATAAAATCTCAGAAAGAGGCTCAATAACCTGCTCATCATATAATAACAGTAATTTTTCCTTTCGGTTTTTCTGAGCTTTGTAAATCAACATAAATAAGGCCATCCCAAAAGCAAAAAGCAAGAAAAATGAAAGAATCAGGAGTATCGTAAAAGCTTTAAAATTGTCCAAATAGGCGAATCTTCCAGTAAACAGAGGTGAGTACCTTTCTTTGCTTGCTAGAGAAATGTAATCTTTACCGTTTAAATTACTGGCAGTTTTGACTTCTATATCTCCATTTCTCAGAAGATTTGCCACATGTTCCTGAGCTGCGGTAAAGGAATTTGGTTCTCCATAAACAAGAAATTGTATCTTATAGACATGATTCAAAATCCAAAGACTATCCTTTAGAAGAAGAGCTGTTTCAAAATCATGTGTAGCCCATATTTCCGATGAGCGAGTTGATGATGTATCCAAAAATTCCTTTCCGGAATTATCAACTAAGCGAAATTCCAATCCTGGAATTTCTCCCTGACTGCCCAAAAAACCGATAAAAGAAACAGAGTCAGTGAAAACTTCCTCTTCTTGACCCAAAACCACCACTGCTTTGGTCATCAAAAACAGCAAGAACACGAATGCAACTGCGTTTTTGCCAAACATAGATCAAGACTTTAGGACACGCTTCACACGAATAGCCAATTCATTCGGATTAAATGGCTTTGGGATAAAATCAGCAACGCCCAAATTGAACGCTTCCAAAACGATTTTCTCCTCTTCCCCTAAAGAGCTCAGGACTATAATAGGGACTTCAGGTTTTGTCTTTCTGGCATGATGGATGATTTCAATTCCGTTTTTGAAAGGAATCATGACATCAGTGATAATCAAATCCAACGTTTCTGTATCGATGGCGGTAATTCCTGCATTACCATCTTTTACCATTACCGTATCATATCCGTCTTTTTTGAGGCGGAATTGAACTAGGCTAGAAATAAGCAAATCATCCTCGATGATCAGGATTTTTTTCATTCTTTTTTAGGTAATACTAGTCTCAAATATAATATCTAATGCTTAAAACCATGCCTTATTTACCAGTCAAATAAATTTACATTAGCGAGGATGTTTCTTATAGAAATTAAACAGCATTTCATACCCATTAACATGCCATTGATCAAATAATAAGTTGTAAAAAATAATTCCAAATGGATTCTGATAGTGCTTTTATTAGCTTGCTTTCCTAAACTCAACCATCAACCCGGAGGAGATTGAAGCAGTAAATAATTATAAGAACATTCAATCATAGTTTCAATGTTTCCTCTTTAATTTAAAACCAATTCTATCACATGAAATCGAGCCTGCCTGAGGCCAGGCATGACAGAAACGTCACACACTGGCATGATTATAAGCCATGCGGGACTCACTCGAATCGAGTTCGGAACAGGCATCCCGATTGATTATGTCCATTGAAAAACAAAATATAAACATATGAAATCGAGCATGACGAAGAACGTCGCACACCGGGATGATTATCATGGCGAGATTCCATATGACCTCTGAAAAACAAATTTTAATCATATGAAAAAACAACTACTGTATGCAGGAGTTTTTTGCATGTTGGTCACAGGTTTTCTTTCCTCTACCATGGCTCATGCTCAGAGTGACCCATCCGGCAAGAAAAGAATCACTGATACCTATGCAATTACAAATGCCACCGTTTTTACTGCAGCGGGCGAGAAAGGGACAAAAGCAACTGTCCTTATAAAAAATGGCTTAATACAAGGAGTAGGAAGCAATATTGCACTTCCCAAAGAAGCAAAAACGATCGCCGGCGACTCTTTGTACGTCTATCCCGCCTTTGTGGCCGGAGCGAGTGATGTCGGAATTACGAAGCCAAATGATCCGGAGCGCACTGAAGATTTTGTTTCTTCAAACCCATCGGATGAAATCGCCGGTATCACTCCCTGGAGATCGGCAGTTGATCAATTTTCTATCAAGGACGGTAAAATCGATGACCTGAGAAAAGCAGGTTTTGCCATAGTGCAGATTGTGCCCGATGGCGGTATGCTCGCAGGGAAGACAGCAGTTATGCTGTTAGGCAATGGGCATTCTACTAATTTATTACTGGAAAACACAGCCTTGGCAGCAAATTTTAGGGGATCAAGAGGTATGTACCCGGGGACTGCTGTAGGCGTAATGGCCAAATTCCGTGAGATATATGACAATGCTAAGCTTACTTCCCTGAGAGAACAGAAATACACAACCGTATCAGGACTAAAGCGCCCTGAGATCACTCCTACCTACAGTGCCATGGAAGAGGTAATTAGGGGTCAAATCCCTGTAATGTTTTCTGCATCTTCCGAATTGGAAATACGAAGAGCTATCAGTCTTCAAAAGGAAAAAGGATTCAAATTAATACTGACCGATCTAGAAGAATACGAAGGAGTCTTGGATGTATTGAAAACATCAGGTGTTGGTGTGCTGGTAAAATTGCAAATTCCGGATGATAAGGCTATCAAAGCTCAGAAAGAGGATGCTACAGACGAGGTGAAGTTGCTAAATGCAAAAGTGAAGGAAGCATATGACAAGGCGCTTGCACAGGCAAGTAAATTGGAAGAAACCGGAATTCCTTTCGCATTCACTACTGTTGGAGTAAAATCAGGAGATATTATTAAAGCCTTACGGACAATGATTGCGAACGGCCTTTCCGAAAAAGCAGCTCTTGCAGCTTTGACTAGCAATGCGGCTGACATTTTAGGAATCGGCAAAGTTTCGGGATCAATCGAAAAAGGCAAAATGGCAAATTTGATTTTGAGTACAGATTCCCTTTTCGCAGAAGATACTCAAATCAAGCACATGGTGGTGGATGGCTTTATCTACGACTATGAAACCAAGGCTAAAAAGAAAGCCTCAAAAGAGGGCAACGGTGAGGGATCAGCGAAAATCGAAGGAAACTGGGATTATACATCAGAAAGTCCTGCGGGATCTTCAGATGGAGTACTTATTATTAAGAAAGAAGGGGCTGATTACACCGGCACGATTACTTATGATGATCCATCAGGTTCAGGAAAAGCTACTGCTGCTATTCAGAATGTGACGTTAGACGGAAGTACTTTATCCTTTTCATTTAAAGTTTCGGCAAATGGCATGGAGATCACTGTAGATGTATCGGGAGAAGTAAGCGAAGACAGCTATGAAGCCACCATGACGGTTGGGGAATTTGGGACATTCCCATTCAATGGCACACTCAATCCAACCCTAACAGCAAAGAAATAAAGGCATGAAATCGACACGATTAAAATCATCATTAAAACATACGGAGCAGTGATTATTTCAATCGTCAAAGATTCCGTGTGACCTTTGAAAAGCAAACTATAAACACATGAAAAAAACAAATTATTTTCTTGCCGTTCTGTTGGGTCTGAGTATTCAGTTTGCCTCGGCCCAAGTGAAAAAAGGCAGCATATTGATAAAAAATGCAACCGTTCTTACGATTACAGAAGGAACTCTTGAAAATTCTGATGTATTCGTTCAGGATGGAATCATCAAAAAAGTCGGACAAAATCTTAGTGCTCCGAATGGAGTGACGACTATAGATGCTACGGGAAAGTACCTCATGCCCGGAATTATAGATGCACATTCTCACCTTGGACTGGATGTGGTAAATGAAGCTACCTCCCCTATTGTAGCTGAAGTGAGGATGAAGGATGTCGTGAATCCTTACGAAGTTGGAATTTATCGTGCTTTGGCGGGTGGAGTCACTATTTCTCACGCTATGCATGGATCAGCAAATGTGATCGGTGGACAAAATGCTACGCTAAAGCACAGATGGGGATCTACAGATCCGGCAGATATTATTATGCAGGATGCTCCCCGTACGATCAAATTTGCTTTGGGAGAAAATCCAACCAGAGTACACGGAAGAGGAAATGGTATTCAGCCGCGTACCAGAATGGGCGTAGAAGCGATTCTCAGAAACGGATTCAATGAAGCAATTCAATACAAAAAATCGTGGGATGAATATAACTCGGCTTCTTCCCAAAAGAACAGCACCGTACTACCCCCTGTCCATAATGAAAGACTACAGATTTTGTCAGACATTCTAGAGGGAAAAATAATCATCCATTGCCACTCCTACCGTGCCGATGAGATCTATATGCTCATCACTGTGGCAAGGGACTTTGGGATCACCAAATTGGTATTCCAGCATACCAACGAAGGATTCAAAGTGGCTCCGGAAATTACAGAGTATACGATGGGTGCATCGGTTTTTGCAGACTGGTGGGCTTACAAATTTGAAGTGTACTACTCCACAGCTTACAATGCTGCTATCTTAACAGAAAACGGAGCTATCACCTCTATCAATTCTGATGACGCTGAACTCATCCGTCATCTATACCATGAAGCGGCCAAAACCCAGCGCTATGGTGGAATGACAGATGAGCAGGCACTTGCTATGATTACTATAAACCCGGCAAAGCAACTTGGGATTTCTGATAAAGTAGGTTCAATAGAAGTAGGCAAGCAGGCTGATTTGGTGATCTTTGAAGGACATCCTCTTTCATCTTATACTGTTCCTCAAATGACTTTTGTAGATGGCGTGAAATATTTCGATATCAAGGAAGATGCTGATGACCAGCGATTAAAAGTGAGCCCCACTGAAATGGTAGAACCGGTTAGGATAGCTGACGACCATAATGACCGGTGTATGCAGGATACTGAACATCTGTTCGAGACCACCAATTCTCTTTTCCTTTTAAATCAATAATCAGCCGCAACTAAAAAAGATATGAAAAGATTAACTATAACCTTTTTCGCCTTTCTCCTTGCCTTATTGCCTATGATGGCGATAGGGCAACAACTTGACGGTGAAGTTGTCAAGCCTAGAGCAGGGAAGTTCTTGCTGCAAAATGCCACAGTAGTAACCATCACCAATGGTACCCTGAACAACACCTCAGTCTTGGTTGAAGATGGTAAAATCAAAGAAATTGGAGCTGAGATTTCGGCTGATGGAGCTGAAGTCATTGACTGTAGCGGGAAATTCATCTACCCCGGAATGATCGATGGAGGAACCAAACTTGGGTTAGTGGAAATCAACTCTGTTCAGGAAACCGTGGATTATATGGAACTGGGAAATTTTACTCCTAACATGCAGGCATTGACTGCCGTGAATCCTAATTCTGTCGCCATTCCAGTGACAAGAGTTTCCGGGGTAACAACGGTGCTTTCTGTTCCGGGTGGTGGATTATTTCCGGGAACAGCCGCACTAATCAATCTCAATGGATACACTCCCGATCAGATGTATGCAGGTTTTGAAGGAATTGTGATGAATTTCCCAAGCTCCGGAAGAAGAGGAAGATACGACAGGAGATCTGATGAGGATATCAAAAAAGCTAAAGAAAAAGCACTGAATGAAGCCGATGAACTTTGGGAGAATGCAAAGAGCTATGCATCTCTAGCTTCAAATGGTGCAGAATTGGAATATTATCCGGAAATGGAGCAGTTCGCCAAAGCGACGACAGGCGAACTTCCACTTTTGATTGAAGTAAATACAGCTTCTGACATTCAAGCAGCGATCAAATGGGTAGAGGGAAAAGATGCTAAAGTGATTTTTATGGGAGTGTCAGAAGGCTGGAGAGTTGCCGATGAAATCGCAAAAGCAGGAATACCTGTAGTGACAGGACCAATCCAATCACTTCCGACCAGGGAATCCGATCGCTACGATGCCCCATATGCGAATGCGGGAAAAATGGCTAAAGCAGGTGTCAAGGTTGCCATCAGAACCAACGGTCAAGAAAATGTGAGAAACCTTCCTTTCTTCGCAGCCTTTGCTGCTGCATATGGTATGGGAAAGGAAGAAGCTTGGAAAGCCGTGACAATCAATCCTGCCGAGATCTTCGGTTTGGCCGATCAGTACGGGTCTGTAGAGACAGGAAAAGTGGCAAATCTAATCGTCGCAGATGGAGATCCATTCGAAACCAAAACCAATATCCAGCACGTGTTTATAGACGGCTATAGAATGCCGTTGTCTAACCGTCAGATCAGACTATACCAAGAGTTTCTTGATCGTTCTCCTGGACTGAAGATGAATTAAACTTCCAATCTATTTCATTTTAAACCACAGGTTAAACTCAAATTATGAGCTTTTCTTGTGGTTTTCTTTTATTTTGTCTCAGTTATGAAAAGAATATATATCCCAATTTTAGTATCCCTGATTACTGCCTTTTTTTCTTGCGTAAGCCAGGAGAATAGTGATGAAGTAAGCACATTGATTGAAGCCAAAAGAGCCGAAGTTGCACCTGACAAAAGGGTTGCGATTTGGGACTTAAAATTTGAAAATGATTCTTTGAAAGGGGAAACTGATCTGATTGATGCCTTGGAAGAACTACTAGCCGAGCTCAAGTCTCAGGAAATCAGTTTTACGGATGCGGTGCACCGGTTGCCTGATTCATCACTTGGAGAAAAAACCAAAGCCTTGGTAACTATCTCTGTTGCTAATATCCGAAGCAATCCCAAACACTCTGCTGAGCTTGCCACGCAAGCATTGATGGGAACACCTTTGAATGTCCTTAAAGAAGACGATGGATGGTTTCTGGTACAAACTCCTGATGGTTATCTTTCCTGGGTAGACAGAGCAGGAATACAGCTGATGAGCGAAGCGGAATTGGAGCGATGGCACAAAGAGCCGAAAATAGTTTTCACTGCACTCAGCGGCCACCTTTGGCAAAATACTGATCAGAAGGAAATGGTGTCTGACCTCGTAGCCGGAAATATCCTAACACTCCAAGAAGAAACAAAGGATCAGTTGAAGGTAAGCCTTCCCGACGGACGTGAGGGTTGGATTTCGAGTAGCGAGGCCCGGGACTGGGAAAGCTGGATAGCATCCAGAGAGACATCACCGGAGGCTTTAATAGCTACGGCGAAGCAAATGATGGGTATTCCTTATCTCTGGGGCGGAACTTCCATCAAAGGAGTGGATTGCAGCGGTTTTACCAAAACGGTATATTACCTCAATGGACAAATAATACCCCGGGATGCCTCCCAGCAAATCCATGAGGGTGAACTGGTAGATGCAGATAAAAACTGGGATAAACTGCAAGTGGGAGATTTGCTTTTTTTCGGCGTAAAAGGTACTCCTGAGAAAAAAGAGCGGGTAGTACACGTGGGCATGTGGATTGGGAATAGAGAATTTATCCACTCTAGAGGTTTGGTGAGGATTTCAAGCTTTGACCCTGAAAATCCCAATTACGATGAGTATGAATTAGGAAGATACCTTAGAACCAAAAGAATTGTCAATGTTCCTTCGGAGCATGTTTTATCCGTTTCAGAACTGTTAACCAACAAATAAAAATATGTCCATCACCAAACCTTTTTTAGGAATTGCAATGGTAATTAGCTTGGGTCTTTCAGCTAATGCCCAACAAGTCACCGGCTTTTTCCCTCAGGATAAAAGCAAGCAGACAGCCATCGAGCAGGATTTGCTGAAAGCTATCAACTTTGAAAGCTTCAAAGCCCATCTAAAAGAGCTGACCAAATCACCACATATAGCAGGGACACCCGAAAATGAAGAGGTAGCAACTTACTTGACCAGCGTGATGAGCGAAGCAGGAATGGACGTGATCTCCTACCCTTATGATGTGTATTTGCCAAATGATCCCGGAGAGTCACTTCTGGAGATCATCACACCAGACAAGATCACATTATCTCAGCAAGAGGGCCCAATCGAAGGCGATCCATTCTCCACAGATCCCAGGCTTCATAAGGGATTCAATGCTTATTCCGGCTCCGGAGATGTCACGTCTGAGGTGGTTTACGCTAATTATGGCGTAAAGGCCGACTTTGAAAAACTTGCTGAAATGGGAGTTGATCTAACAGGAAAAGTAGTCATAGCCCGCTATGGAGGAAACTTCCGCGGATACAAGGCACAATTTGCTGAGCAATATGGAGCTGCTGCATTGATTATTTATACTGATCCAAAAGATTCCGGATTTGAGAGAGGCGATGTATATCCGGATGGGCCATTTTATAACGAAACTACTATTCAAAGGGGTTCTTTGCTGACGCTAGATTACACCGGAGATCCATTGACCCCGTTTGAACCTGCGCTTCCACTGGATGGCGACAAAAAAGTGAAGCGTTTGGATCCAAAAGATGTTGCTTTTCACTCGATCCCTGTTTCGCCGATAGGATATGGTGCGGCCAAGGAGATTTTGAGCAGAATGAAAGGTTCTTCTGTGCCTGAAGAATGGCAGGGAGGGTTGCCTTTCGAGTATAGAATCACCGGAGGATCAGAATTGAAAGTTCGGGTGAAAGTGGAGCAACCCATTGATTATATCAGGGCAAATAATGTGGTTGGAAAGTTTGTTGGGAGTGAATATCCCGACGAGTGGATCATTCTGGGAAGTCACTACGATGCATGGAGCTTTGGTGCTACTGACCCGAATTCAGGTACTGCAATGATGCTCACACTTGCTGAAGCATTGGGAGAATTGATCAAAAAAGGAGAAGGCCCAAAAAGATCAATCCTGATAGGGCATTGGGATGCCGAAGAGCAAGGTGTGATCGGTTCTACCGAATGGGTAGAACAGTTCAAGGATGAGCTGGGAGCAAAAGCGGTAGTATATATGAATTTTGACGCAGCGGTTTCAGGACGTAATTTTGGTGTGTCCGCTGCCCCTACGCTGAAGAATCTGATTATAGAAGCTTCCAAGGAAGTTGCTTATCCGGATTCAGCGAAGTCAGTCTATGAGGTCTGGGCCGGAAAGAACGAAGAGCCTAGAATCGGAAATCTCGGAGGTGGATCTGATCACATTGCCTTCTATATGTATGCCGGAGTGCCAAGTTTGAGTGGAGGAACCGGTGGAACTTCTGCCTATCACTCTAACTATGACAACTTCCACTATTACAGCACGTTTGTGGATCCTACGTTCAAAATGGGCGGAACCGTAGCTTCAGTGATTGGTGTACTTACCCTACGGTTGGCTAATGCCACCATCATTCCTTATGATGTTCCTAAATATGCGCAAGATTTGAGAATGCATTTTGACAATGCCGTGAATTCCGTTAAGGAGTTGGACTCCACATTCACCTCTTTTGACAAAGTAGATGCTGCTATCAATAAACTGAAATCCAGTTCCGATGCTTATCAAACTGCTATGAATGCTGCTTTGGCAGCAGGAAAGCTCTCTGAAAAAGAAATAGTCGCATTGAACAAAGGATTGATCGCATTGGAGAAAAGCTGGATCGACCCCAAAGGTATGTACTTTGGCAGCTGGTATAGATCGCTCTATGTGAGCACAGATCCATTTTCTGGCTACGCATCATGGATATTGCCAGGCATCAAATACGAGGTAGAAACCAAATCAACAGGCCGCTTGGAAGAATGGGATGCCCGCTATGCTAAAGCAATTTTGGACTTGAGCAAGAAAGTGGAGAAGCTGACGAGACTCGTTGATTGACGTATCTCGTATATAAGTAAAACTGGGAAATTCAATAAAATCCAAGGGTGGAAACTTTTCACTCTTGGATTTATTCTTTATAAATTCAGCAATGGAAAATCAGGATGTACGCTGGAAACAACGGTTTGATAATTTAAAGAAAGCTTTTTTTCAATTGGATAAGGCAGTTCGCCAGGGTGATTTTAACGAATTAGAAAGGCAAGGGCTTATCAAATCATTTGAATATACCTACGAACTGGCATGGAATACCATGAGAGATTTTCTTATACAGAAGGGAAATACCGATCTGATGGGTTCGAAAGACACAATTAGATTGGCTTTCCAAGTAAATTTGATCCAAGATGGGGATCTCTGGATGGAGATGGTTAAAAGTAGAAATCTAACCAGTCACACCTACAACATGGAAACAGCAAGCTTCGTAGAGAATGATATAGAAAAGAAATTTCACCCAGCTTTCAAAAAATTAATTGAAAGACTTGATTCAGAAAGTTAATTTAATGCTTATGATCAAAGATTTGCTAGCGGAAGAAATTGGCATTTCAGATGCCCATTTAGAGGAAATAAGGAATTTCGCCCAAAAATATCCAACCATTGAAAAAGTCATTCTTTATGGCTCACGTGCAAAGGGGACTTTCAAACCGGGAAGTGATTTGGACTTGGTGATAGTAGGAGATCAACTCGAATTTAAAGACCAGTTGAATTTCTCAGGAGACCTTGATGATAGCTACCAGCCTTATTTTTTTGATGTTGCTATATTGAGTTACATCAATAATGAAGCATTGCTAGACCATATTAGGAGAGTGGGAAAAGTGATTTATGAAAAAAACCGATGAGAGGCATCTGGCTGCTCTTATCTACTGTAATGGCATATTTGATAACTGATAGTTAGATCCATTGCCTATTTTAAAGAACTACGCGATCATAGATAAGAGTAAGAAAAACTAACTTTCTTGTCAAATAGCTTTGAATTCGCTATATTCCATAATTGATTATTTTTAAGCATCAAACGGTACAATCAAGGGAACCATATCACAGGCTTAGCTTTTATAGCAATCGGAATTTTGATCAAATTATTCCCGAATTTACTAGCAGGCTATAATCAATTATCCCAGAGAGAAAGAGAAAATTCGATAAGCAACGGCTTGCCTACATTCGCATTTATTGTCTTTTGTCTCATGGGGTTAATAATAATTGCCGGATATTTTGCTGCATTTGGGTTAAATAAGCCAGATCTAAGTGGAAGTATTAATATTTCCGTAGTCTTAATAGGTGCAGTAGTTTTGATTGTTTTTGGGAAAAAGTTTACAGATTCGCCAGTAAGGTAAATTGATGAAACCCTGTTATCCTGCTTCTCCAGAAGCAGGATTTAATTGATCCTTTCGTCACCGCTCGTAAAGTCCTCTCTTATGAATGCTTTTGTAGAAATGCTAATGCAAAACTAATGCAAAATCTGGGTTAAACAGATGTGACCAACTTAAAACAGCCTTACACAAAACTCACATCAGCCAGCTGCTCCCTTAAATAAGCCTTCATCTCCTCTCCTTCTTCCACTTTGATTTCTCCAGGCAATCCCAGAATAAATCTGGCCAAACCCGGCAACTGGGGTACCTCTCCATTGAAATAATATTGATTTCTGTTCTTGATAGCCATAAATGGGCGGGCATTCGGATGCTCTTCCATCATCAGTTGATAGGCCTTCTTGCTTAGTTTTAATTTTACCTTGAACTTATTTTTACCGGTAAACCCAAATAGCTGCGTTCCGGGAAGCTGATGTTTCCCTTCATATTTCCAAGTTCCCTGACTTAAGACCACTTCCCCGATCCGCTCGATTTTGAAAACCTTCATGCTTTTACTTGCAGGTTCGAACGCATGGATAGTTTCGTAATTTGAGGAAAAAGCCACGGGCTCGACTAAGCGATCACTGGTGGTATCCGAACTGAGGGAATAATAATCCTTTAGCCAGACTTGCACTTTCTGCTGAATCCCCCGGCCGATTTCATCTACCAGTCTTCCTAAGTTCGCTTTAAAAAGCTGCTCTGTTCCCTGTTTTACTTCTGATCTTACATCAAGCTTTTTGATAATCGAATCGTGAAGTAAGTTATTCTTGCCCTGACTTTCTATCACACTTCTCAGCCATTGACTTTCCTCCTGCGAAAAAGCCCCGTAATTCAAGGTTTGATCAGTCCCTGGGCGCTGTTGAATTTTGTATTTACTGAATTCCTTCACCACCTCGAAACCCAATGCTTCCAGCAGCTTGAAGTAGCGATAGATCGTCCGCTCGTCCGTCTCCAAAAGTTCGGCAAGTCTGTGCACAGGCTTACCAATATTGCTTTGCAAAAGGTTTATCAATTTGAAAACACGAAGTATTTTTTGCTGTTCGATCTTTCCTGCCTGGCTCATAATTAGTTTAGAAAGTTAAAAGTAAGCAAATCAGGTAAAGTATTTAGCAAATTGACGCGTATTGTCAGTTTATCTAACTTACTTTTTGTAGTTGTAAGTACAAATTTCCTCCTATTTTTAGCTTAATGAATGAGTTACAATCCAATCTGTTTTTAGAAAAGGCACGATTGAAGGCTTTCGCAATAGGTTTTCTATTTCTTCTGGCTTATTGGGCTTTTGGGTACGACGGCATCACATTCAGTGACGACGTCTATTACTTACTCGCCGGCAAAAAATTCTGGGCTGGAGAAATGGTAGTAAATGACTACCATTTCTCCAGCCGATGGGGTGCTTATGTTCCGGCTGGACTTATTGGATTTTTGTTTGGTTTTGATGCCCATATCATCTCTCTGATTTCACTCATTAGCTATGTTTTGACGCTCTTTTTGGTACTCAAAATTCTTCCCAAATCAGTCCCTCCTTGGATACTCGTCCTATGGTTTTGTACGCAGGTTTATTTTCTTCATTTCCTCAGCAAAGTCTATCCGGACAGTCTTTTGGTGCTCTTTGTATGCCTAGTTCCTGTAGCAGCCAGCTACCGAAATGCTAAACCGGTATTTTCTGGATTCATGTTGGCTCTGGCTTTATTTTTAGGTTTTCTAACAAAGGAAACCAGTGTATTATTGGCCCCGTTTCCCCTTTTACTTTTTGTATTTGATCTGAAAAAGGAGTCACTATCCCAAGCCTTTTACTTATCCATTTTCGTCACAGGGATTGTGCTTCTCAGTGTCTACTTAGGCTATTTTTGGGTCAAATTTGACGATCCATTTCACCGTATCAGTTCTATTAATGCCGGCCATTACATTTCTGAATTCACTTATGCTGACAAAAGTTGTTGGTCAATGCTAAAAAGGTTGACAATTTTACCCATCATTACTTTTGTAGAGCGGTCTTATTGGGCTTGGATTGTCTTTGCCATACCGGGGATAGCCCTCGGATTGAAAACTAAAAGATCTCCTCAATTTGAATTCAGTTTAGCATTTCTATGCCTCCTGGTTGGCTTTTGGTTGATGAGTTCCACACTGGAATTTTACAATCCAATTTATCTCAACCCGAGACACCTGATCATACTTATTCCCATTCTTGCGATGTTGATTGCATTAGGCTGGAAGGAATGGCTAAGTGACGGAAAATGGAGATTCAGAATAATGGGATTACTTACCATGGGCACTGTAATCGGTATCGTACAGACGGACTGGAAAATGGCAGGATTTCAACTCGCATTGGTGGTAGCTGTATTTGTCTATCGTACAAAATTTCAGTCTATAGTTTTCGCCGGAATTCTGGCTGCTCCAGCCTTAATGGCTATCCCGTATCAACAAAATCTGAAGCAATACAATTTTATGATTGAAACTTTAAGTAAAGAAGTTCAATCATCTGGAAATCAGTCATTTTTAGTAACCAATGATTTCTTGGAATTCAGTGATCAGGTGCTTTTCCCTGATGATGAAATCAGTCAAGAAAAGCTCAATGGATTAGAGTGTCTCTCAAGGTGGAATGAACCAAAAACGGATACTGTTAGGCTTGTGCTATACTCCTATTACAGGCATGCCTATCCTCAGGAACAAGAGGAAATTGACCGTGTACTGCTGAAGCTTCAAAAGCTGGGATACACCTTACAGCAAGAAGAAAGTGACGGAGTAATATGGAAGGGAATCTATGTGGAAGAGCTGAAATAATTTAATATGATTATCCGTAATCGAGCCAGTTGCCATATTTTCTTTATTTACCTGGCTGGAAGATCGAAGTCGGGTGACCGAAGTGGCCTCAATGCTAGTGTTGACCAAATCCTATATTGCTTTAGTCTCTCTACTGGCAGTAAAGCGGATATACTCCTGTATTATAAAATCTGCGGCGATCAGCGTTCTTTTCAGCGATCATCTGCGGGAACCATTTGAAAACGTTCAGAAAAAAACCAAACACACTGACTACTGTCTCTAAAAATGCTTCCTGTCTAAAATTTCCTTTAGCACCACCGCATCTTTGATGGATTGAGGATTTTTAAGCATGCGTGCATAGCGGCTTTTCCCACTACCGGAAGATTCCACAGTCACTTCCTTCAATGAAGGAATCTCAGGAATACCCTTGGAAGTTTTAGTCAGATCAGATTCTGTTTTCTCAAATGCCCCCTGATAATATTCAATTTCATCGTCAGCCTCTTCCATTTTTTTGGTCGGGAACCGCTTCACTGCCGGAGGTGGATCTGCTCTCCATTCCGGTCTTACGACGGGCTCAGCAGTACGCTTGTATTCCACCGGCTTTGGTTGATCTACGGGAGCAGGCTGCATTCTGGACTTTTGCGGCTCTACAGGCTTTGGCTTCTGCGCATTACGGATTTCACGCATCAAATCCTCAAATGAAACAGGTTTCTGGTCAGGCTCATCCACCATTTCCTGTGGCTCTCCATCCTGATTCTTTTTCCTGCCTTTGGTAGCCTGATAAATAAAATAAGCCAATATGGCGACGATATAAAGTATATTTCCTAAATCCACAGGGGAAGTTAATCCATTTCATTTAGTATTACATATTTTTTTACCGCGGAGTTTGCGGAGGGTGATGTGGAGCGCATGATTCGATTCTTTTCAACTTAAAAATTGAACATTGAATTTGATCATTGATTACTTTTACAATAAAACCCTGACCACTGCGACTGAAAACTGATCACTACTTTTCCCAGATGCTACACCATAAATCTTTGGACAATCTCCCAAATGATCTTATTTTGTTTGATTATTTAAGACAAATCAAAAAGGATGCTGCTCAGTAAGCTGGAGATCAAAGGGTTCAAGAGTTTTGGGGATAAAATGGTGATCAACTTCGACAAGGGAATCACCGGTGTGGTAGGGCCAAACGGCTGTGGCAAATCCAATGTCGTGGATGCCATCCGCTGGGTGCTCGGAGAACAAAAAACCCGTATGCTCCGCTCCGACAAGATGGAGAACGTGATTTTTAACGGTACCAAAAACCGTAAAGCATCCAACCTTGCCGAAGTGTCCCTGACATTTGAAAACACCAAAAATCTACTTCCTACCGAATACACCTACGTCACCGTCACACGTCGGTACTACCGATCCGGAGAAAGTGAATATCAAATCAATGGAGTCACCTGTCGCCTGAAGGATATCACGAATCTCTTCATGGATACCGGGATCAATTCAAACAGCTATGCCATCATCGAGCTGAAAATGATCGATGAACTCCTCAATGACAAGAATAACTCACGTAGGGATTTGTTCGAGGAAGCTGCGGGAATTTCAAAATTCAAAAACAGAAAGAAGGAGACGCTCCGAAAACTTCAGGATACAGACGATGACTTGGCACGTGTGGAAGATGTGCTTTATGAAATAGAAAAAAACCTGAAAAGCCTGGAAAAACAGGCTAAGCAGGCTTCTAAGTATTTTGAGATTAAAAAGGATTATAGAGTAGCAAGTATCAATCTAGCAAAGAAAAGCATAGAGAAATACAGTAAATCGCTTATTGAGGCAAATCATAAAATCCAGGAAGAAGGAGACAAAAAACTACAACTTCAAACGCAGGTTGCAGACCAAGAAGCGCTACTCAGCCAATTAAAGGCTGATTTGATCCAAAAAGAAAAATTGCTTTCAAGCCGCCAAAAAGCACTGAATGAACATGTAAATAAGATCAGGACTTTTGAGTCGGAAAAGAAAATCAAAAATGAACGCCTGAGATTTTTGGAAGACCGATCCCAAAAATTGAGGGAACAGATTGATGCTGACCGAAAGTCAAATGATCGCGCAGGCTTTAGTCTCCGATCTCTAGAGCAGGAAAAGGAATCAGCCGAAAAGATGCTTGCCGAGAAGGAAATGATCGTTTCGGAACTACGGGAAGCTTACGAAAACCAAAAGTCAATTCAAGCTGAGAAGCAACTGGCCCAAAAGACAATCAATCATAACTTCGAAGTCCTTAAGGAAAAAGTCTATCAGCTAAGTAAGGATATTGAGATCAAACAAATTCAGCTTTCTACACTTAAGCAGGAATTGGAAAGAACTTCCAGCGATGATTCCAGCCAAGAAGCCAATCTAGTTGATTTCGAAGAGAAACTGATTGCACTGAAGGCCGAACTCGATGAGTCAAACAGTGGCTATCAGGAGTTAAAAACTAAGCAGGAAGATCTGGATCAGAAGATCGAAGAAACCAATCGGGTGATCGAAATGATCCGTGAGGAATTGACACAATCTTCCCGTAAACTCGACTCCAAAACCAACGAGTACAACCTCACCAAATCTCTGGTCGAGAATCTGGAAGGTTTTCCTGAGGCAATTAAATTCCTGAAGAAGAATCCAAGCTGGGGAAAGGATGTACCGCTCCTCTCCGATCTGCTGACTACCTCAGAAAAGTATAGAGTCACCATTGAAAATTACCTGGACAGCTACATGAATTATTATGTAGTGGAGACGGAATTGCAGGCAATTACTGCCATCCAACTACTGAGTGACTCTGCGAGAGGAAAGGCCAATTTCTTTGTGCTTGAGCATTTTGAGCGGTTCAAACCGAGTCAAAACAAGCTTTTTGCCAATGCAATCGCAGCTACAGAGATTATAGAATTTGATGTAAAGTATTCCCGCTTGATCAATTTCATTTTGGATAATGTGTACATAGTCCAAGGTGAGCACAGAGATTTCCCTCAGGATACTGAGGCCGTCTTCATCTCCGAGAACGGCAAATATACCAAGCGGAAATTCAGCATTTCAGGAGGTTCTGTGGGCCTTTTCGAAGGGAAAAGAATCGGTAGAGCCAAGAACTTGGAGAAGCTTGACAAAGAAATCAAAGAACTAAACAAGAAAGTCAGCAGCACCAGAAATAACCTGGACAACAAGTTGTCTGAACTTATGAAGCTGAAGGAGATCAGTTATAAAAAGACTTTGGAAGAATGGCAAAATAAGATCAATGCCATCAATCAGGATTTCGTATCTGTTCGAACCAAAAAGGAACAGCTGGCAGAATTACTCAGCTCCAATGCAAATAAGCGGGAGGATATTCTGGACAGAATCGCTTCCATAGAAGAAAGTTTGACCGAGATTCAGCCACAGCTCTTTGATGAGCGGGCGGAATTTGAAGCCATGCACGACGAGCTCGAAGAGCTAAACGAGTCCTACGAAAAGGAATCCGGACTACTTACCGAAAAATCCCAAGCTTTCAATGCCGAAAATATTCTGTACCATCAGCATCTGAACCGTGTGACGAGTTTGGATCAGGAAATAGAGTTTAAGCAATCGGCTTATGAGGGCTCCAAAGAACGGATAGAGAAATCTCAAACTGAGCTTTCCCAACTGGACACGGAAGTCAAATCCCTACTTGACAATAATGAAGTGAAGGATGACGAATTGATCGAATTGTATTCAGAAAAAGAGGGAATCGAAAAAGGCGTACAGGAGGCAGAGAAGGATTATTATGCTTCACGGGGATTGATAGACGAGACTGATCAGAAGATCCGGAGTTTCCAAAAATCAAAAGAAAGCTATGATCAGCTGATTCATGAACTGGAGAATGCAGTAAATGAAATCAAACTGAAAATGACCGGAATGAAGGAAAGGCTCAGTGTGGAATTTGAGCTGGATCTGGATGAATTGATGGAGGAAAATCCTGAAATAGATGAGGAATTCAGGGAGTTTGCCGAAGACAAGCTCCGTGATCTTGTCAGCAAACAAAAGGAAAAACTCGATAAAATCGGCCCAATCAACCCCATGGCGATGGAAGCGTATGATGAGATCAAGGTTCGGTATGACTTCATTACCACTCAAAAAGAAGATTTAATCAAAGCGAAAGAGTCTTTGATGACGACGATCAAGGAGATCGATCAGGTTGCCAAGGAGACCTTTTTGGAAGCTTTCGCAAAGATCAAGGAGAATTTCATCAAAGTTTTCCGCTCCCTCTTTACCGAGCAGGACGATTGTGATTTGACCTTGGTAGATCCAAGTAATCCTCTGGAATCTGCGATAGAGATTATGGCAAAGCCAAAAGGTAAGCGACCGCTGACAATCAACCAGCTATCCGGAGGAGAGAAGACGCTTACGGCTACTTCCCTACTCTTTTCTATTTACCTGCTGAAGCCTGCGCCTTTCTGTATATTTGATGAGGTGGATGCACCGCTGGATGATGCCAATATTGATAAGTTCAACCAGATTATCCAGCAATTCAGTGGAGAATCCCAGTTTATCATAGTCACGCATAACAAGCGTACCATGGCCAGCACGGATATTATTTATGGAATTACCATGATCGAAGCCGGGGTTTCTAGGGTAGTTCCGGTTGATTTGAGGGAGTTGGTCTAGAAGATCATTTCAAAAACCTAATCTGAAGATTCAGTTTAAAAAAACACTGATCCCCTACTTTATAGACTTTACCAAAATCATGTCTGGAACTACTCGCCGTTTCAAATTTTGTATTGTTTAGCAAGTAGTCTTCAAATTCATTTCTATTGTAAATATGGTAGCATACTATTTCGCCACCTTCTTTGACTATTAGATAACCTCCCGTAGCTTCCAATTCTCCAGTCCATACTTTAGCAGGCATCATTCCCAACGCAATATCAGTCAACAAGCGTTTGACTTTATAGAGGTAAAATGGATGCTTAGTGTCAAAATTGTAACCTATCGGATTTGCTGCAGAGACTTTTGAAACCAATTCTTTTGTTTTCGAAATAGTTGCACTAAAAAACAGTTTAACCATTTCAGCAAGTATTGCCGGCAAGGCACTATCTATCAAAGTAAGATTATTTCCAAAAACTGCACTCTCAGTACGTGTATATTCTAGATTTCCGGAAAATCCCCTGATTCTCTCAATTCTATCTTTAATCTTACTTTTAGTAGCTATCGCGTTGATTTCATTGATTTGCAACTCTGATAAAGAAGCTCCGGTTATTTTATAGATAAAGTTGGTAGTTCTACCGGCGTTTAGAAGCGTGGAAGCCCCTCCTAACTGGGATTTGATACTAAAGCCTAATTGAGGAGTTGTCCCTGTTCTTAGGTCATGCAGTACTATATCAATATCACTTTTAACTGTAGAATTTGCTTTTAATGAATGGCATTTGTAAGAATTTATAAAGTCAATCACTTCATCCACAGCAAAAGCTCCGGAAGCTTTTTTCATTTCCTTTAGAAGAATCCGGGCCATTTCACCAAACCGCTCAGTAGGAATTCGTAATGGTTCTTCTTTAGCTAAGTTAAATAATGAAGAAGATTCAACTCCTTTATGAGCTATTTCCACAAAATCATCTTGGACAGAAAACTCGAAAATGCCATTTGATTCAGTTCTTATAACTTTCAGTACCGGAAATGCCAATTCATCAATTCTATTCAATTGACCGTCTCCGGCAAAAAGTTTTCTGTCTGAGATAATCTTAAAAAGTGCATATAATTCGCTCCATTCTCCTTTGTTCCCGGTAAGCATCATAGGGTTTTTAGGGTTAAAACCAAGGAATCGATGTGGCTCTCGGTCAACAATAAAATCTTTCCACATTTCTTTAGTGAAAATCTGTCTACTGAAAACTCTACCTGTTTGATACCTGCATAATCATGTCTGTTTTCTTTTTCCCGCTTGTAAAATTGTGCTCTTGAAGTATTGATAAACAAGGAGATGAAATAATCGACATTTAAATAAGAGATCTTAATATCCAGCCCATCCATGTAATCAGTTCTCATAGAATAGGTAACCTTATCGAATTTTGCGGACTCAATCAATAAATAAACAAAATGTAAATCCCTGATTAGGCTTGGGTAGGTTCTGAGAATTCTATTCTTTAATCCCCCAAGGTCAAACACTTCTCCCTTAAAAATAAAATGGTTGTTCTCGATTTTCCCAAAGCTATTGATATAGCTTTCGATAAAATCATTTTCACTTGGGATCTTAAGTGAAGCAAAAAAAAGGTAATAAAAAACCTGTATAAAAGGTGGGAACTTAGTGTGCTCAACCTTAAAATCCTTTGGTTTAGATTCTCCTGAATAAGTTAACTTTTCAATTTGATCCTCTAACTCTTTGACTGCTATTTTGGGCTCTCTTATTACGGACATATAATTGTCTGAAATTACGATGTCCCAAATATTTTTAAAAAACATCCATCTTTTCTAAGATTTGCCGGGCGGTTGCCCTGATTGCGGGTACCGCCACAGAATTTCCAAATTGTTTGTAAGCAGATGCATCTGCAACGGGAATAACATACTCATCAGGAAAACCCTGAAGCCTTGCCCATTCTCTTGGTGTCATTTTCCTTATTCCAAGTCGGTTTACTTCTCCTTTGATATGGGTAACAGGAGTGAAATCTTCCAATCGATGATCATACACCAGATTGCGCTCTCTTCCCATTCCCCCGCACACCACTGCATTGGCAATTCCATCATCAGGAATAATCTCATATCCAAACCCATTTCCTTTTCCCTCATGTCTGGCTTTGTGCTCAACGAGGGTTTTCATGTACTGCGTGGAAAGGTAGTATTTGACAGAAACCACTGTTTTTTCCTTTACGTCTTCAAAAGAAACTGCCTGATCAAGAGGAGCCGGATAATCAAAATCACTGACACCAAGATCCGCTCTAAATCCCACAATAAAAATCCGCTCTCTATTTTGAGGCACTCCGAAGTTCTTTGCATTCATCACCTGCGGATCAGGCACGTAATACCCCAGATCTTCTCTCAATACATTAAGTATTGTTGCCAAAGTTCTTCCTTTATCGTGATTGCGCAGCCCTTTGACATTTTCCAAGAAGAAGGCTTTTGGCTTTTTCCTTCTGATAATCTCAGCTACATCAAAAAACAAAGTTCCCCTGGTATCTTCAAACCCACCTCTTTTTCCTGCAATCGAAAAAGCCTGACAAGGAAACCCCGCGCAAAGTACCTCAAACCCATCAGGTATAAATTGCTTTGTTTCTTCCTTTGTAATATCCCCAAAAGGAACTTCTCCAAAATTAGCTTGGTAAGTCTTTTTGGCTTGCTCATCCCATTCGCTGGTAAACACACACTTCCCACCCAAACTTTGCATAGCCATTCTAAAGCCCCCAATCCCCGCAAATAAATCGATGAATTTGAATTTTGGTTCTTCAGGAGCGGGGAATTGAACATCTGACTTTGGGTCAGAAAGCATATTCTCAAGTGCTTTTTCAGCATCAGGCATGGAAATATCCACGTCAGGATATTTATACTCCAAGGCCCTTTTCACATGCTGAATGGCTTCGTTTTTATAAAATTGAGAAACTCCGTTCCGGCTATTATGCATGTAATGCGTAAAGGCAGCTTTGCCAAAATCAGAAGGTTCAACTTCTTTTCTCTTCGGCTTCTGACTGAAAACCTCTTCTAGGGATATGCTTTCGTTAAATTTCATTCTGGGTAAAATTAGGCAGAGTCGGCACTTTTCAACAAACTGCCCTCAACTAATTCTCATTAAAATAAGGTACTTCAAATATAGACTATATCTGCTTTTTTAACTCTAAAGCGATTAAAGCGTCAAAGGAAGTGGGGAACTTTATCATTTAGGCCACTTCGGTCATCCGTCATAGGTCTTCCAGTCAGTTAAACAAGGTAAATATGGTTACTGGCAGCGTTGAGGATAATCATATTCAAATATATCCATTATCGCTTTAGCCTCTTATATGGAATTGGATAATATTAAAAAATTGACATCAATCGTCAGTTCTAGCTGTATACTGGTGACCAATCACATCCAAAATCTTCTTCAAACAGATCCCTGTTTCCTTCTTCACCTCAAAATCCCAAAATCTAATCACTGTCCAGCCTTTTGAATGGTAAAAACCATTGACTTCTCGATCCCGCTGCATATTTCGCTCGATTTTGGAAATCCAAAATTCTTGGTTAGACTTGATGGTAAGTTTACGGTTTTCCCAATCGTAGCCATGCCAGAAAGATCCATCTACAAAAATCACAAGTTTGTGCTTCTTTATACTGATATCAGGCTTTCCCATAAGAGCTATCTTTGGCGTCTTGTACCTCACTCCCGCTTCCCAAAGTGCTTTTTTCAGCAGTTTCTCAGGTTTTGTCCCCTTTGACTTGATTTTGGACATGTTCAGTGAGCGGGCTTTTGTAGTATAAAAACCATTCTCTTCGCAGAATTGCGCGACGGCAATTTTAGGAACAATGTATTTTTTAGAGCCCAATGGGATAATGTTTTGGTGGATATTCCGTGATAGAACCTAAGAAACCGGAATAAAGTTAACGATGCTATCCTCCACTTTATACCCTCTTCTCCCAAAACTTCAATTTCCCTTTATTACCTGACTTGATCAGTCGGTAACTTTCGGGTATCTCGGAAGCATCACCGCAGTAGGTTACGATTCTGGTTTCAACGGGTAGTTCTTCAAACTTCTTCCGGATTAGCTTCTTATACGCATGATATTGCTCATGGTTGATGGAGTTATCCTTGTGCAGTTTATCTCTTAGATCTATGTTTTCTTCAAATGCATTGAAAAAATAAAAGGAATCGAATTGATTAAAATCCAGATTCCTCAAATCATCACAGATGAAATTTGTATTCTCTACCTGATACTTTTCTGCCAGTTTTCCTGAGATTTGAACCAGATTCATCCGCTGCTCCACTCCGGTAATTTTAGCTTCAGAATTTACCGCCGCTACCAAGCAAAACTTTCCAACTCCCGATCCTAAATCCAAGACAGATTTGCCCCCTCCCTCCCCCAAATATGCTATAGCTTTCTTTGCTACACCCACAGGCGTCCAATGTGTGCCGGAGAGTTTTTTGATTTTTACAGGGTAAAGCAAATCAAATTCTTCGTCGGTTAGTTCTCTCAATTCCATGATCCCCCAAAAGTATTCAGCTTTTACTTAATTTTAAAAACACGTAAAAATAAACAACTCAATAAGTAGAAGACGTCAAATCTAATGGTAATGAAAACCCAACCCGAAGTTTGGTTAAGAGGGCCCGTAACCGGTTTTTCTTCAGCATTGCAACCAGTGGTGCATGCTATTTTGCAGGCACAGGAAGAAATCCATCAGCTGACGAAAGACTTTCCTTCCGACTTACTTTGGGAAAGACCTGCGGGAATGGCAAGTCCCGGATTTCATCTTCAGCATATCGCAGGAGTACTGGATCGCATGGTCACATATGCTAAAGCGGAAATCCTAGCTCAGCAACAATTTGATTATTTGAAAAATGAAGGGCTGGCCAATAAAGACCTGACTACAGAAATTCTAGTCGGAAACTTGGACGATCAGATCACTGAATTCTTGGATTTTCTTTCTGTCCTCGATGTCAATACCTTACCTGATTTCCGGGGAGTGGGAAGAGCACAGTTGCCTTCCACTGTCGGTGGATTATTGTTTCATGCTGCAGAACATACCCAGCGGCATGTTGGGCAATTGCTGGTCACGGTAAAGGTTATACTGGCTAACTAAAATCAGGTCCTTCCACATCTTTGATTACGAGAAGTTCTCCAATCAAAATCACCTGACAACTTACCTCCTCCAAACCTTCAACACAGTCTTATATAGGCAACAGTAGAAAACTTTTTTCTTCTGTTGCCTTTTCTGATCACTCCGTCTTGAGACTCACCGCCGGATTAATCACTGCCGCACGGACTACCTGATATCCCACTGATAGTGCTGCTATCAAAAATGAGCAGCCTACTGCAATGGCAAATGTCCAAACGTCCAATTTGATTTTGAATGCAAAATCCTGAAGCCAATTGTTCATAAACCACCAGCCCAGTGGTGCTGCGATAAGAAATGCGATCACTATCAGCCGGACGAATTCTTGTCCAAAAATCCAGATAATATGGCGTATCCCACCACCCATTACTTTTCTGATGCCTACTTCCTTGGTTTTCTGGGCAACCATAAAAGAGACCAATCCATACAAGCCAAGACATCCGATGAAGATTGCTATAAAAGAAAAAACCTGAATTCCCCTTAGAATAGTTTCCTCGGATTCGTAAAATTGGGCAATACTTTCATCCACAAATGAGTACTCGAAAAGTTGATCCGGATAGTGTTCTTGCCAAAGCTTCTCTATTTCACCCAGGGTAGCAATCGTTGTGTTACTGTTGATCTTAATGGCAAAGTTGGAATACCAATTACTTCCGGTAGCAATCAATGCTGCGGAAATTTCCTCATGGAATGATTTATCATGAAAATTCCGGACTACTCCTACAATGGGCCCTTTCATCGATCCACCATTCGCATAGATCATTTTTCCAAGTGCTTCTTCATATGATTCTATCCCAAGTTTGTGAAGTAAAGCTTCATTTACTATCACCTCCCGCACTGTATCTGAGGGAAGAATATTTCTCCCAGCCAATAATTCCAAATCAAACGTGGAGATATAATCTGCATCTGCCAATTTCATATTTGTCCGAAAATTTACCTCTTCAGTATCACTTTCAAACCTGATAGAATTGCCCCAATCATTGGATGAAGCAGGAGCCGCAAGGCAAAGCGAAACTTTTTCCACTCCGGGCAACCTTAAAAATTCATTCTTCAGCGTGTGCATAGTATTCAGAGAATCCCCACCCAGTTTCACCATCACCAGCGATTCTTTGTCGAAACCAAGTTCCGCCTGTCTGGAAAAACGCATTTGATTCATAATGACAATCAGACCTATAATCAACACCTGTGAAATAGCGAACTGCGTAACAATAAGTGAGCGCCGGGTATTGAAGCCGCCCAACTGCTGCATGGAAAGTTTTCCCTTCAGTGCAGTCACCGGCTTGAATCCAGTCAGTATAAGCGCCGGATAGCATCCTGCCAGAACAGTAATCAGGATACCCAGACCTGCAATAAACAGCAGGAACACTCCGTCTGCACCGAAATTCAGCGGTATCTGTGTTTTGAAAAAAGAATTGACGGAGGGCACCAAGAAATATGCTGCCACTACTGCCAAGAATATGCTTGCGGACGTGATTATGGCTGTTTCCATAAGGAATTGCCAGAAAAGCTGTCCGCGGAGACTGCCCAGAACTTTTCTTACGCCCACTTCTTTTGATCTCTTAAGCGCCTGCGCTGTAGCAAGATTCACGAAGTTTACACAGGCTGTAATCAAAAGGAAAATCCCAATAGCTGACAGAATCCATAAATCAGACTTCTCTATAGCTCCTCCAAACTTGCCATTGAAATGAATGTCCGACAGCGGCTGTAATTTGTAGTGATGTACATTCTTACTAGTTGGCCGGAACTGTTTTACATAAGGCTGTAGCGCTTCCTCTACCTGCATGGGAGTCACATGAGGCTGAAGCAAAGTATAGCAATACATCCCACTGCTGATTCCTCCCCAGGCATTTTCGCTTGCCAGCCAGGGATTAAAATCCTTCAACGTAGGATAAGAAACAAATAGCTCCGTTTTGATATCCGTGGTAACAGGCAGATCCTTCAAGATGCCCGTAATGGTAAAAGGTATTTTATTGTTGTAGGAAATAACTTGGCCAATGGGATTCTGGGTTCCAAAATACTTCCGAGCCATGCGTTCGGTGATGATTGCAGTATTTGGATCATTTAATGCTGTGGTGATATCCCCTTGGGAAAGCGGGAAATTAAAGATTTCGAAGAAAGTTGGCTCTGTAAAAGCTATACCCTCTGGTTCTTTGATCTTCACCAGCTCCCCACCCCGTTCAAATGTGATCAGCGCATCGGTTTCATTAAACACTCTTGCTACTTTCTCTCCATAGGTGTGATTTTCCCTAAAAACTTCTCCCAATGGTGAGGGGACTGCATTGACAAAAGAAACTGTTTCACGATGCTGCTCTGTTACAATTCGGTATATTCTATCCTTATTTTGGTGAAAATCATCAAAGCCGGTATGATGCTTCACCAGTGCGAAAATTAAAATGCAGCAGGTGATGCTGAGTGCCAGTCCGGCAATATTGATCAGTGCATATTCTTTGTTCCGAATAATGGTTCTCCATCCGATTTTGAAATAACTTTTATACATACCGTTTGTGTTAAATTTTTGATATCCTTTTCTTGATTTGATAATACCCGGACGAAAAAGCAGCACTACATCGACAATAAATTTCCAGTCTGCTTTACGTTTTCCGAATTCTTTGTAGCGGCGGTCATATACTTCCAGTAGATCTCCTTCTATGTAATCCAGCAGTCTTGGTTGACAAAACCAGCGGAAAAAGCTCAGGAAAAGCCCGGGAGGAGAAATTTGTTCTTTCTTCATCACTTATATTCCTGCTAAGTTTGATTGCCAAATTGTTTCTGGGATCGCTCTCCAGAGTTCATCCCTGGTATCTTTGGCATATTGAATAGCTTTCTTTCCAAGTGCCGTAATTTCGAAATACCTCCTGGGGCGGCCTGCCCTCTCCTCGGTAGATTTACCCGCATAGGATTTGAGGTACCCCTTACCCTCCATCCTACCCAATGCTGTGTGTAGCGCTCCCATACTCACAGTTCTGGTGAGTCTGGATTCTATTTCATCTTTGATCGCAACGCTATAGGCGGCATTGTTCAGAATTCCCACCGTAAGGATTACGATCTCTTCAAACTCGCCCAGTTGATAATAAACTCGCCCAGTTGATAATCTTTCATAGCATACAGTATATTCTCCAAATGTAGGAGTAATAGTCGTGCCAATATAAAACAACCCAATTCTGACTAATGAAAGGTTATTTCTGAACTTTAGGCGTACGCAATGGAACATTATTGGTCGATAATGGACTTTTATAAAAATTCCGGTAACAAACTTCCTCGGTAAAAGAAGATAAAAACACTCTGGGATTCGGTAAACTTTAGTAATTCAGTCAAGCAAGCGTCATTTGTCTTACGGCAAGAAGGAGCAGAGAAATTATACAGCGATGGATTCAGATAGAACCACATCTAACTTATTCTTTGCACTTTTACTTTTTCGGTAAAAATGATATCCCATTAATCTCATAATTTGCAAATCCTTTGGCTAAGAAAACAATCATGAGGAGGGACTTTACAAACAGGCATAAAAGTGTTGTTGGGAAATATGACTCCGACTTCCTACCCTCCGGTAGGCGGCGCTCAGTCTGACAATTATCGCTAATACTGTGTCCTTCACGGTTAAAAGTCTTTCAGAAAAACTTTAAATAAACCTATTCTCCAAATGCATAAACCTATTAAGCTACTTCTTTCCTGTAGTATATCACTTGTTGTTTTTTCCAACTGTACACCCGAAAAATCTCCTTTTGACATCTCTCCTGCAGATTCCCTGGATCCAAAAAGGATGGAAGCACCCTACCCTTCCATAAGTATTCCCGAAGGAACGGATATGGAATCCCCACGCTGGAAAGGCATTGACTTATCTCCCCAGCCTCCTGTGGTTCCGCTATCTGCAAATGAGCAGCTGAAGACTTTTGTGCTGCAGCCTGGCTATAAGTTGGAACCTATTCTTTCCGAACCTCAGATTCGGGAACCCGCTGCGATACAGTTTGACGGTAATGGGAGAATGTATGTCCTGGAACTGAGAACATACATGCAAGACATCGATGCCAATGGTGAACTGATGCCGACCTCCCGCATATCAAGATGGGAAGACAAGGACAACGACGGCATTTATGAAACAAGTGTCATCTTTCTGGATAGTCTGATATTTCCGCGATTCGTAGTTCCTTTTGGGAAAAATACCATTTTATCCATGGAGTCAAACGAGGATAATGTCTACAAATACACCGATACCAATAACGATGGTAAGGCAGACAAAAAGGAGCTTTTTGCAACCGGACTCGGAAGATCCGGAAACGTAGAGCACCAGACGAGTTTCCTGACTTGGACTATGGACAACTGGATGTATAGCACCTACAATTCGAAAAGGATCCGCTGGACACCCGATGGGGTCATTCAGGAACCTACAGGAAATCCTTACGGGCAATGGGGCGTAACCCAAGACAACTATGGACAGGTATGGTTCCAAGACGGTGCCGGCGGAGTCCCTCAAAACTTCAATTTGCCAATCGTCTACGGCAACTTTGCGATCAAGGGACAGTTTAAAGATGGCTTTAGAGAACCGTTTAGCTTGGTGAAGCTGGCTGATTTCGAACCCGGAATGAGAGAAACAAAACCTGATGGCTCACTGAGTAATGTAACCGGTTCAGCTGGAAACGATGTGTTTCGAGGCGATAGACTTCCAAAGGAAATCCAAAATCAATACTTCTATGGTGAACCTGTGGGACGAATTGTACGACAAGTCCAGGTAGAGAAATCGGAAGGACTTTCCTATATCCAAAACCCTTACAGAGAAGCTGAAACTGAATTTATCCAATCTACCGATCCGCTTTTCCGACCCGTGGATATGGCAACTGCTCCCGACGGCACGATGTATATCGTCGATATGTATCGTGGGATCATCCAGCAGGGAAATTGGACTCAGGACGGCAGTTACCTACGCACCAAAATCCAACAATACCAAATGGATGATATCATAGGCAACGGAAGGATTTGGAGATTGACCTACGAAGGAATGGAAAGAAACAAGGAGAAGCCGAGGATGTACGAGGAAACTTCCGCCGAACTCGTACGCCATCTGAGCAATCCAAACGGCTGGTGGCGCGATCAGGCACAGCAGCTGATCATCTTGAATCAGGATAAATCCGTGGTGAAAGAGTTGGAAAATCTGGTGAACACTTCCGATAATGAATTGACCCGTATTCATGCACTATGGACACTGGAAGGCTTAACTTCTCTGGATCTTGCCCTCGTCAAAAAACTGATGAAGAATTCCAGCCCCCAGATACGTATCCAAGCATTGCGTGCCAGCGAAAGTCTCTATAAGTATGGAGAGAAAAGTTTGGCAGCTGATTACAGAGAAATGATCAAAGATTCAGCTACAGATGTGGCATTACAGGCATTGCTGAGTGCTTATGTATTGAATGTTGACCAGGTGGAAGAATTGATCAAAGCTACGCTGAAAGAGAACCAAGCACAGGGAATTCAGGTCATAGGGACTCAGCTTTTGGAACGTATTGCTAAGGAGAAGGAACTCGCAGCTACCCAGTATGCTCCTGAGGAATTGGCGCTTTTTAATAAAGGAAAAAGCATTTTTGACAGCTACTGTTCTACCTGTCATGGTGCAAAAGGGCTTGGAACTCCTACCGGCGGGGGACAACTGATTGCACCTGCTTTCTCAGGCTCTCCTAGAATTATGGGGCATCCTGAATATGCTGTTAAAACCCTGTTGCATGGCTTGACCGGTGCGATTGATGGCAAAGAATACGAAGGTGTGATGATTGCTATGGATAGCAATGACGACGAATGGATCGCATCAGTCATATCTTACATCCGCAATGAGTTTGGTAATTCGGGAAGTTTCGTGAGCCCTGAATTTGTAACTCAAGTGAGACAAGAAACTGCAAGCAGAGAAGGCACCTACCAATTTGATGAGCTGATTCAGGAAATTCCCAAGGCACTTAGCTATCAGGATAATTGGAAAATCACTGCAAGCAGCACGGCACTACAAGGTGTGGGCTCCACGAAAGATCCTTCTTATGCTTTTAGCTTCAAAGGATGGAAAACAGAAACTCCACAAGAATCCGGGATGTGGTTCCGAATCGAACTTCCAAAAGAAAGAAACTTGACAGAAATACAGTTTGATGCGGGAGATAAAGAGTTTCCCAAAAAGTATAAAGTGTCACTTTCCGTTGATGGAAAAAGCTGGACAGAAGTTGCCAATGGATCAGGCGTCAAAGGCTTGAACACCATTCAATGGAAAGCTGAAGAAAACGCAAGATTCCTGAAAATGGAAACTGTTGAAAAAGGCGAAGAACCCTGGGCAATGAAGCAATTGGTACTCTTTGCCAGATAATATTCCACAGTCTGCAACTTTACTAAACTTAGAAAACCCCTTGCTGATTTATTTCGGCAAGGGGTTTATACTAATTTACTTTCTATAATTAGCCTGTCGTTCTACCATCCAGCCGGGGTATTGCATAGCAAGGGGGCTGACTTCATTTATTTTCTTAAGATCTCCCTCTGTCAATAAGAGATCAGTTGAATCTATATTGAGTTTCAATTGCTCCAGCGTTTTGGCTCCAATGATAGTGCTGGTAACACCGCGTTGCTGCCTCACCCAGGCCAATGCAACCTGTGCAACGCTTGCATCATGGATCTTTGCCAAATCCCCCATCACATCTACCAAATCATACCCCTTCTCCTTGTCAATCGGAGGAAAATCAAATTTTGATCTCCTAGAATCCGAATCTGCCCCTTCTCTGGTGAATTTTCCGGTCAAGAAACCTCCTGCAAGTGGACTCCAAGGAAATATAGCCAAGTCATGATCTATTGCCATCGGCACCAACTCATGCTCAATATCACGGCTCACCGCAGAGTAATAATACTGCAAGCCCATGAACTTATGCCACCCCCTGTAATGTGCAATTGCCTGAGCCTTTGCCACCATCCATGCAGGCCAGTTGCAAATAGCGATGTATCTGACTTTTCCCGATTCCACAATATCGTTTAATGAGCGGACGATTTCTTCCAGTGAGGTCAAAGGATCTACACCGTGAACATACAGAATATCTATATAATCCATTTGCAGTCTTTTCAAACTGGCTTCTACCGAGTTGAAAATATTATACCTGGAAAGTCCGGCACTGTTTGGTTTGTCCTTCATCTTGGCCAACAGCTTAGTCGCTATAACCACCTCATCCCGTGGTACAGACAAATCCAGTAATCCTTGACCCAAAAGCTTCTCCGACTGCCCGAAGGAATAAACATTGGCAGTATCTATAAAATTAATGCCCGATTCTACTACTGCCTCAAGCATTTTATTCACTTCATCTTGCTGCAGGTTGCCGATATTGGCCCACATGTCAGCTTCCTGCCCCCCAAAAGTCATGGTGCCAAAGCATAGTTCGGAGACCATCAAGCCGGTATTTCCGACGGAATTGTACTTCATCATTAAAATAGGTTAAGTAATGGTTATTGATTTTTGAGAGTAAAACAGAGGTAGTACTAAAACAGTTGCCTAGGTCGAAAAAAATATGCTGTATGGCTCAAACAATTTGAATTTGAGGCATGGTCAATCATCTTCTTGAATTATTTTTGAAAAATCGATAAAAGCATATTTTCAGACGAAATCAATTATAAACAAATGAAATACAAAATAAGCTCTTCAGAATTATCCATAGAAATCAATCAGACAGGAATGGAGATTTCCTCCATAAAATCCCTACATACAAATACTGAATACCTTTGGCAAGGTGACCCAACTATTTGGAGCGGTCAGGCACCTGTGTTATTCCCCATTATCGGGGCCCTGAAAAATGGCTTTATGATATATAAAAATCAAAAGTATGCCATCCCAAAGCATGGAATTTTAAGAAATTCACCTAAACCTGTCCTAAAGGAATCCACTGAAAATTCATTGTTATTTTCTTTAGTTTGGGATGAGGAAAGTCTAAAACTGTACCCATTTAAATTTGAACTGGAAATCAAATTCACCGTGTCGGGTAGTAAAATCGAGATTGCCCACCGTATTGTAAATCACGGTGAAGAAACGATGTATTACAGTGTAGGCGGTCATCCTGCGTTTAATTGTCCCCTACATGAAGGAGAAGAATATGAAGACTACTTTCTACAATTTACCAATCCTGAAACTGATTCAACTTGGAGCGTAGAGTCTAGCGGACTTATAGGGACAGACACAAAACCGGTATTGGAAAACAGTTCGGCATTGTCCCTTCACAAGCATCTATTTGATGATGATGCGTTGATTTTCAAAAATCTCACATCCCGGGAAGTTACCTTAATGCATAAAAACAGAGGAGAAATCCTGTCTTTAACATTCGATGATTTCGATTACCTGGGAATCTGGGCAAAGCCCGGAGCTTCCTTTGTTTGTATCGAGCCATGGTTGGGAATAGCCGATAGTGTAGATTCCAATCAGAAGTTTGAGGAAAAAGAAGGTATTCTGAAATTGGAAGCTCATCAACGTGATGTGAAAACATACACTATAACTATACTGAAAGAAAAATAAGATTTTGGCAAAAGACGTAGTAACTGCTACGTCTTTTGCCTATTTTCTATTGATTAGCTATAAATGGGGCCTGTTTAATAAACCTTCTATCTGACAGTTGATCAATTAGAAAATTTGCCAAACTAGTTGCAGAAACCTGATCCCCAAGGCAATCTTCCAGTGAGACATTGATTGGCTTGTTCTCCGCATCCAGAGCTATTAAAGGTAATCTCACCAAAGTCCAATCCACATGGCTCTCCTTGAGAAGTTTATATTCAAACTGCCTATCAATAGTAGAATCAGGATAATTTGCATACATCCACTCGGTAGCAGCTTTTGTAGTGGTTCCTTTTTTATCTCCTTGTGCATCTACATTTATTCCTGACACTACAATATAGCGCTTGATTTGATGAAGTTTCATTTGTTGAAGTACATTCGCAGTTCCTTCTGAGGAAATCGTATTCTTACTTGAAGGCACACCCCAGCCCAATGCGCTGATTACAGCTTCACAATCCTCGAGTAATTCATTGACTACAGTTTGATTTAAAACATCGCCCAGTACAACTTGTATCTGAGGATTAGAAGCAGGTACCCGATCAGGATTTCTGACAAGCATCTTGATTTGAAAACCTGATTTTACGAGTTCTTTGACAAGGAATTTACCTGATTTTCCGGTTCCGCCGATTACGGCTATTTTCTTATTTGTATTCATGGGATTCTTTATAAAATGTGATAAAAGTATACCCTAACATCTACCCTGATGGGAAATGTTATTCCACTGCTTCTAGCAACAGATTGGGTGTTCAGCTATTTTTATAAAGAGATTTTAATACGTCAAACATAAGGTAAAATACGGAGTTAAAAAAGAAAATCCTGAGATGGTGACACCTCAGGATTAGAAATAATTATCAATTTTTTATAACAGTCTAGAAATTTGCAAGGTCTTTAACTTCTTGCTCAGTCAGTGCCCGATCAAAAACTACCGGACCTCCAATCTGGCCGTTGAAGAAATTTCCCATTTCTCTTTCCAATAAAACAGCACCTACAGTAAAATCAGATCCATTCTCGCCCAATCCATCAGGAAAAGGCATGAAAAGAAGTTTGGTGGTTTAATCATTTTGCAGTAGGCTAAAACAACAAACTATTTCGCCCATTCGATATAATCCTGATTGACTTGACCGTCGAAAATACTTTCATTGGAATAAACGATGACTCTATATTTGAATGTCGCTGATTCGCCTTTCTCCAGTTTGAAGTTAAGCTCATCCTTGCCGTCACTGAGAGATTTTTGTCCAAGTGGATTTGCCGCAAACAAACCATACCCTCTTGCGTGCCAATAAGTCGGATAGCCTGGATTGGAAGGGAAATCAAGGATGGCAACAGAGATATTCTCATTATTGATCTTGCCTGTAAGACTGACCCAATCTCCCCTGGTTCCCCAAACATCGTGTCCTTCCACCCCTTCACTACTCAAGTACATCCCTGTGATCCCCTCATTGTTCATCGTAGGCACATCGGTTGCTTTGCCGGAAGCATCAGTGAATATTTCAGGCTTATCGGAAGGATGCTCCAATTGTCTCGCTGTACGAAGACCCAGCATACCCTCTTTATTGTCAGTCAGTTTCACTTCACCGTTAGGAGCAGTCAGTATGGCAATTCTGTCAATGGATCTCCGGTCATCTTTTCCTCTGAAAATAAAGCTAGTATTCTCGGTCAAAAGCACTTCTCCCTTATTGTTCATCCAGTCCATACTTACTTCCAACACCCCCTCTTCATTACCGCTTTTCATAGACTTGATTGATTTATGTGCGATATGCCCGTACTTCGTTTTGTCTTTGATATCAGAAGAATTGTTCCAAAAGTCAAGACCATTCACATCCCCGTAATTGAACCAAAGTCCCAAATGATGCGGATGATCCACGCGCTCTCCCGGGCGGGGTGTAATTGGCCAGCCTCTGGTAATGGCATTTCCATTTGCCGTATTTATCGGATATAAAACCGGTTTTTCCAGAGAATCGGGATAGATGTAAGAAGTGAAGAGCTTTCCGTCAATGAGGACATCTACCCTCTTGGCTGTTTCGTCTTGGATCAGTTCTATTCTGTCCTTCATCTGTTCGGGCTCTGATTCTGACACTGTTTTTTCCTGAGTTCCGCCACAGGCAAATGTCACTGCTGATAAAGCAATTACAATAGTATAGCTAAAGAGTTTATGTTTATGAAAAATCATCGCAATTTCGGGTTTTGATTTTAATAGTTTTAAAGATTAAGGCTGATAAGTTCAGTCAGTCTTATCTGTTCTCCTTCTTTAATTGGTTGAATAAAGCCAATTGTTCCTTCAGAGCAGCTACCCGGTCTGTTGGTTCCGTTCTGGCTTCCATCAGTATCCAGCCATCGTAGTTGATGTCATTGAACAAGTTGAAAAGTGCTGGATAGGGATAATCACCATGGTTGAATTCACGTACATGAACCGTGTCACCAAACCATTTTTTCACTGAGTTGAAATTAGCTTCTAATCCGGGAGGCAGCAGATCCTCGTCGTTACAGTTCCAGCATATCTTAACGGCCGGTTCAGTCACTTGATCAAAAATTGCTTTCATATTCGGAAGTTCTTGGGTTAAGTGCCCATGCACTTCCACCCGTACCAGTTGTCCATAATCAGCAGCAAACTTCCCAACTTCATTGAAGGAAGCCGCAATCTGGGCAATGGTTTTTTCCTTGGCAACATCATCCGGGAGATTGTTAGGCTTCACTTTAATCCCCGTAGCTCCTATGTCCTTGCAAAGCTTGATGTACTCTTTGGTTCCCTCAATGTTTTCCCGGAGTACTGCCGGATCAGGACTGTGATACTCAAAATTACTTCCGTAACCCAAGCACGTCACTTTGCTGTCCTTGAATCGCTTTTTTACTTCAGCCCGTTCTGCTGCATTCAGACTTGTTTCCACTCCATGGGCATGCTCAGTACGAAGCTCCACCCCGAGCACACCGGCTTTTTCGCAATTCGATATAAGTGTAGGAAGATCCCAATCCCTACCCCACTGATAGGTTACCAATCCGAATTTCATTCCTGACTTTGCCATGGAAAAACCATTCAAGGGAAACTGCAGCGCTGCCATACTCAAGCTTGCAGCGACGCTTTTCTTCATAAAATCTCTTCTATTATTGCTCATATAATCAAATTTTATTGGGAATGGTGTACGGATCACGATAAGCCCTTGTGAGCATTTTATCTGCTTCTTTATCCTTGACAAACGTTTCGGTGCTTCCGTCAAATCTTAGTTCGCGGCCAGTCAGGTAAGATACATTGGCGATCAGGGGCAACACGGAAGACTTAAACCCTTCTTCAATATCACAATGAAGAGCTTCATCATTTCCAGTTCTAATCGCATCTAGGAAGTTGGCATAATGCTCAGCACCGCCCGGTGCTGCCAAAACTTGATTACTGGGCTCCTGAACTGCTTCTTTTTTAGATTGGGCAAAAGGCTCGGCTTCTTTCTCACGAAAAGCTTTCCACGTACCTCCATCCAGCTCCAAATACCCTTTGGTTCCGTAAAACACATTGCCTATGTGGACATCTAAGCTGGATTCTCCATTGGTATATCTCCCTCTGGTTTCAAATTCCAGCATAGTGCCATCTGCATATTTGAATACTGAGCTTTGCGTATTGGGAGTTTCCTGAGAGCATTCGTTGGGGTCGATCCCATAGATGCCCCCGGCAGAATAAACTGAAACCGGATGCTCATTCTTGTTCATTCCCCATCTGGCTACATCAAACTGATGCGGTCCCTGATTTCCTGTGTCTCCATTTCCGGTAGCCCAGTGCCAATGCCAGTTGTAGTGTACTTTCTTTTCGTTATATGGAATCATCTCAGCAGGACCTCGCCAGTAATCGTAGTGCAAAGAATCGGGTGCTGTACTATCTGCCACTTTACCAAAAGAATCACGTGGCTTGAAGCATGTGCCACGGGCCATATAGACATCGCCTATTCCTCCTCCATGAAGAAATTCCATGGCTTCCATTACATTGGCAATGGATCGGTTCTGAAAGCCTACCTGCACCCTGCGGTCGTATTTGCGGGCGGCTTCCACCATTTTTCTTCCCTCCCACACGTTGTGACTGGCAGGTTTTTCTACATAGACATGTTTTCCTGCCTGACAAGCCCAGATGGTGGCCAGTGCGTGCCAATGGTTGGGTATGGCAAGTGATACCGCATCTATTTCCTTATCTTCCAATACCTTGCGTACATCCCATTCCGTCTGGGGAGTTATTCCTGTTTTCTCAATTACAACTTTTGAACTCGGTTCGAAATACTGCTCATCCGCATCACATAGGGTTTTCAATCTGACATTGCGGTTATCTTTTAAGGCGCACCACTGATTAATGTGATTGCTCCCCTGTCCCCGTATTCCCACTACGGCTAGGTTGATCCGCTCGTTTGCTCCAATGATCGAAGCGTATGATTTGGCACTCATACTCATGCCGGCCATTGCTATTCCGGCAGTACCTAAGAGACTTTTCTTGATGAATTCTCTTCTTTTTTCCATTTGATGTAAGGTTATAGGGTTTGTAATGTTTTTTTTGAGTTTATGGATAAATCACGTGTTCGCTGATAGACAGTTCTTCAGCTATGATTTTTTAATCTAAACATTCTGCTCATACTAATCAATACTAATTACTTGGATGCTTGAATAACCTGTGCAAACGATTGCGTAATCGATTGTGCCTTTACCCGTTCTGTGCCCTACTCTGGAAGACAATCCGCCTCATGTTGCTTTGAGATTTAGCCCTACGTATCCTAATTGTATTGGCCTAAATATATATTTAATCGTGGAGGCTAATTTCATCAGCATTTTACGCTAGAAGAAAACTATCACCATTTGCGGTGATATTCTATTTTATCACCGCAAATGGTGATATTTTGATTTATCACTAGTTACGGTGATATTAGGGTCATGATTGCATTACTTACAGGAGATATCATCAATTCCAGAGAACTGAAAGATCAGAATCTCTGGATCCAACCGGTTAAGAACTTGTTGAGCAACTGGGGGGAACCTCCCAAACAATGGGAAATATTCCGTGGTGATAGTTTCCAATTGGAAATCCCGGATCCCAAAGAGAGCCTGTTGGCGGCTTTACGGATTAAAGCCCTCATCAAAAGTCTTCATAATCCGGATGAGAATAAAAGAAGCTCTCCAATCGATGTCCGTATGGCAATAGGAATAGGCACCAAGACCTATGACGCACCTAGAATCTCCGAAAGCAACGGAGAGGCTTTTGTAAGATCAGGTGAGAAATTTGAGCAATTGAAAGGCGAAATGATCACGCTAGCCATCAACTCTCCTTGGAAAGAATGGAATATAGAAATGAACCTGTACCTGAAACTGGCAGGCATCCAAATGGACAGCTGGTCGATCTCCTCCGGCGAACTGATGTCAGAAATGCTATCCAATCCGGATCGTACACAGGCAGAAATCGGAGAAGTGCTTCATATCAATCAAAACTCTGTGAGTAAACGGTACAAAACAGCACATGGGGAGGACATTATGGCAATGGAAAAATTATTCAGAAAGAAACTTAGCCAACTACTCTAATGCTAATTCTGATAAAACTTATCCTCGCACATCTAATCGGTGATTTTCTGTTGCAACCCACTTCATGGGTGAAGGAAAAAGAAAGGCGTAAAGCTGCATCATCCAAACTTTACCTCCATCTATTGATTCACGGTTCCCTTGTTCTGTTACTGCTTTGGGAGATTAGTCTTTGGCAAATAGCCCTCTATATCAGCATTGCACATGGGATCATTGATATCCTCAAACTTTACGCTCAGAAACCTAAAACTAAAACAAGGTGGTTCATCGCGGATCAAGTAATGCACTTGGTAAGCATTCTACTCATTTGGGGGGTATTCACAGAAGTTACTGTGGATTGGCAGTCAGTACTTCAGGATCCTGCTGTTCTAGGGCTGATCACAATAGTGATTTTTCTTACTCAACCTACTTCAATTATCTTGTCTACCTTACTCAAAAAGTGGTCTGATTCCATCCCGTCGCAGCCTGACCAATCCCTTCAGGATGCCGGCAAATACATAGGGATTCTAGAGCGGCTGTTTGTTTTTGCTTTTATCGTCACAGGGCACTGGGAGGCTGTAGGCTTCTTGCTGGCCGCCAAATCTGTTTTTCGCTTTGGGGATCTTCGAAAATCCAAAGAGCGTAAACTTACTGAGTACATTCTGATCGGAACCTTGCTGAGCTTCGGCACCGCTATGTTATCAGGACTTATCTTTTTATCTATTACCCAATAAATGAACCCAAACACAGAACTGGATTCCATCCAACTCAATTTTTCTTCCGGTGATTTATTACTTCTAAATCTTGCACTTGCACTGATTATGTATGGCGTAGCGCTGGACTTGAGGCTCGAGGATTTCAACTACTTGGTAAAAAACCCCAAAGGCTTCTTTCTGGGCATATTTTCTCAATTTCTCCTTTTGCCATTTCTTACTTGGTGTCTGGTGCTGATTATGCAACCTCCCCCATCGGTTGCTTTGGGAATGTTTTTGGTAGCGGCCTGTCCGGGAGGAAATGTATCTAATTTTCTTACAAATCTTGCTGAGGGTAACACTGCACTCTCTATAAGTCTCACGGCATTTTCCAGTACGATATCCATCATGAGTACCCCGTTGAATTTTGCACTTTGGGCAGGTTTCTATGCCCCCACTTCAAATTTATTACGTGAAATTAGCCTGGATTATTCTGATGCATTTTCTACCGTAGCGTTGATTCTGGGTGTTCCGTTGATTCTTGGGATAATTACACATCGCTATGCTCCCACATTCGCTGAGAAAGCCTCCAGAATCCTCAAACCACTGAGCATTCTGATTTTCGCATCCTTTGTAGTAATTGCTTTTGCGGGAAATTTCGACCTATTTACCAGATATATCTCTCTGATTTTTCTCTGGGTTTTAGCACATAATTTCGTGGCAATGGGATCTGGGTTTATTACAGGTAAAATATTCAAATTACCTCTGGCTGATGTGAAAACGTTGACGATCGAGACCGGAATTCAAAATTCAGGTTTGGGGCTGGTTTTGATTTTCACTTATTTTGATGGACTTGGTGGAATGGCTATTATTACGGCTTGGTGGGGTATCTGGCATTTGATTTCAGGTATGACTATCTCAAGTCTCTGGAAATCAAAAAACTGAATAAAAACGCATTTGTGAAATGCTTATAATTAAATGAAATACCTAGTCAATTTTATCCTGAGACTGCTAGTTAAAATAGCGTTGAAGGGATATTTCAGGAAAATAATCGTGGAGGGAAAGGAAAATATCCCAAAAAACAGACCTGTCATTCTGGTCGCCAACCACCAAAATGCGCTGATT
This sequence comes from Algoriphagus sp. Y33, assembly GCF_014838715.1. Taxonomy (NCBI): domain Bacteria; kingdom Pseudomonadati; phylum Bacteroidota; class Cytophagia; order Cytophagales; family Cyclobacteriaceae; genus Algoriphagus; species Algoriphagus sp. Y33. Next base: position 2,044,944 of record NZ_CP061947.1, read on the forward strand.
GATCCATTGCTATTGGCTACCCACACTACCTTGAACCCTTATTTTTTAACGAGGGCTTCGGTTTTCAAAAAATCATTTGTAGCCAAGTTGCTCAATTTTATCCGCATGCTTCCCGTGTACAGAGTGCGGGATGGATTTGCCACAATTCAACAAAATCAAGGCACTTTTGACCAAACCTATGAAGTACTTCGTAAAAACGGTACGGTGATCATTTTTGCCGAAGGGAGTCATAGTTTGGTAAGAAATCTTCGTCCCTTGAGTAAGGGGTTTACCAGAATGGCTTTTGGACTTAAAGAAAAATACCCCGAAACCCAACCGGTAATTTTACCTGTGGCATTAGATTACTCTGCACACAAAAGATCCGGAAGCAGGGCGCGATTGACCTTCGGTAAAGCCATTCCCGTGGATATGCCACCTTCCAAATCCGGTCTGCTGACCAAATCAGTACAAAAAGCGTTGCAAGACCTTGTTGTGGAGATACCAAATGAAGGATATGAGCAACATCTGAAAAACCTAATCGAGCATCAGGTAGACGTGAGTTCAAGGGTAGATGTAGATCTGTTCTTAAAGACAGGAGAAGTTCCAAACCCTGTTACTGAATCATCAGGTTTGAAAAACAAACTGATGAAAATCTTCCATTTTCCTCTCTATTGGCTGTGGCTTTGGAAAAAGCCAAGTGTACAGGATCCTGTTTTTTCATCCACTTGGAAGTTTATGATAGGCTTTGTGCTGGCCCCTTTTTACTACCTGTTTCTAATTTGGCTTGCAATGGATACATCGCTGGGAAGCTGGGCATTGGCATTCCTGCTTATGGCCTGGATCTCACTCGTTGGCAATCGGAATCCTCAGGAATAAAGATAGGCATGACCAAATATTATTTGGGATATTTTATAACTTTGGAAGAAGAGATAAACCCAAAAATAACTAACCATGAGTCAAGATTTCTTACCCCTGAAGGGAACTGATTACGTAGAATTGTATGTCGGTAATGCCAAGCAATCCGCACTGTATTATCAATATGCTTTTGGATACGAATTGATTGCCTATGCCGGTCCAGAAACCGGTGTAAAGGATCGTGCGTCGTATGTGCTAAAACAAGACAAAATTAGATTGGTACTTACTTCTCCCTTACATCCTGATGGAGAAATTGCCGCACATATCCAAAAACACGGCGATGGAGTGAAGGTACTGGCTCTCTGGGTGGACGATGCGGTCCAATCATGGAAGGAAACAACCCGCAGAGGTGCTGTATCGGCTTCGGAACCGGAAACGCTTAGTGATGAACACGGTCATGTTGTGATGTCTTCTATCAAAACATATGGTGAAACCATCCATACGTTTGTAGAGCGTAAGGGCTATTCCGGTATTTTTCTTCCGGGATATCAGCCGAGATCCAGTACCTATAAACCTGAGCCTATCGGCCTGAAGTATATAGATCACTGTGTAGGCAATGTGGCTTTGGGGGAGATGAACCGTTGGGTAGAATTTTATGAAAATGTCATGGGATTCAAATTACTCATCACTTTTGATGATGAGGATATCTCCACAGAATATTCAGCATTGATGTCCAAAGTGGTATCCAATGGCAATGGATACATCAAATTCCCGATCAATGAACCCGCTGAAGGAAAAAAGAAATCGCAAATCGAAGAATACCTTGATTTCTATCGCGGTCCAGGGGTACAGCACATGGCTATCGCAACCGACGATATCATTTATACGGTGGCTGAATTGAGAAAAAGAGGAGTTGAATTTTTAGTTGTACCTCCATCCTATTACGATGATTTGCTTGATCGTGTGGGAAAAATAGATGAGGATCTTCAGCCATTGAAAGACCTTAATATTCTTGTGGATCGTGATGACGAAGGATATTTACTTCAGATTTTCACCAAACCTGTGCAAGATAGACCTACCCTATTCTTTGAAATCATCCAGAGAAAAGGAGCCAAATCATTTGGAAAAGGGAATTTCAAAGCATTGTTCGAAGCCATAGAAAGAGAGCAGGGACTTCGCGGAAACCTTTGATTGCAAAAAGCCGACTTCAAAAAAAGGTCGGCTTTGAATTGGGATTTTTTTCAATTCAAAGCCTTTCTAAAAGATGCTGCCTGAATAATCCCTAAAAGACACCGGAAAATCTTCACTTGGACAAAGTCTCTGCAGCCAAATCAGCTTGTGCATGAGTCTTGTTATGTTGAGATAAATTACCCAAACATGACGAGCATATGGTCACAGCAGCAGAACTCCCAAAAGGTCTGGTTTATACCCGGGACTCCCAGCCCGGAATACTTAGAAAGAAAAAGGGACGTGGATTTATTTTCCTGGACAAAGACAACCAAAGGCTCATTGATGAATCGGAATTAAAGCGGATTAAAGACTTGGTGATACCTCCGGCATGGAAGGATGTATGGATCAGCCCAAAAAAGAACGGCTATCTTCAGGCTACAGGAATAGATGAAATGGGCAGGAAGCAATACCTCTACCATCCAAAATGGTCTGAATATTCGTCCAAAATCAAATATGATGACCTGCTCAAATTTGGGTTTTATTTACCCAAACTGCGAGAACGATATAAGAAGGATTTACAGGATAAAACTTGGAGTAAGAATAAAGTTTTGGCACTGGCAACGGCACTTTTGGATGAATTGTATCTTCGGGTAGGTAATAAATACTACACTGAAAGCAACAAGACACACGGCCTTACTACACTCAGAAGAAAACACCTCAAAGAGGACGGCAAAAAACTGCTGATCAATTACACTGCAAAAAGCGGAAAAGAACGTTCTGTATCCCTCACCAACAAAAGGCTGATCCGATTGCTTAAAGATTGCTCTCAGCTTCCCGGTTACGAACTGTTCAGGTACCAGGAAGGGGAAGCATGGCATACAATAGACTCTTCTGCATTAAACGATTACATCAGTCCGGAGATTCCGGAAGGGAAGTATTATACGGCCAAATATTTTAGGACCTGGGGAGCAAATTGTGTCTGCATCAAACATGCAGATGAGGTAGAACTCCTTTGTAAGGGGACAAAAAAAAAGCCTGAGACTACTTTAATCAAATTGGTGGCCGAACAGATGGGACATACCGTGGCCGTCTGCAAAAGCTCCTATTTGCATCCGGAAATTTTATCCCGATGTCTGAATCCCGAAAAACTTAAGGATTGTTTGCCAAAAGGATTTTCCAATAAAGGATACAAACCGGAGGAAATCCAGTTGATTAAAATTCTTTGTGCCAAACTGAACTGAACTTTCCCAAGCCTATCTTGGCATGTTTTTTTACACTTAAAAAGAAGAGGTTAAAAAACATGGGCTGAAATGAAATCATGCTATTCAAAAGTTATTTTTTCATATCCTAAACCGGCAGGGTGATGGACAGAAAATGTGACAGAGAACTCCGGTATCTTATTAGTAATAGCAATAGCACACATATTGGTTACTCCCACAGGATTTAAGCGATGATCCGAATTAAACTATCAATTGCTCAAAATATTACTATGATATTCTTCCTAATTTGCACTTTGGGATTTTGAGACCAAAGAAACACTCAGCTTTACTAGGATTTGACTTTTCAAATACAACCCTAAGTGAATAATGGAAAACGAACAAAATATGGCAAATCTTACCCCTTCACGGTTCAAAATCACACACATTCCCAGCTTGATAGTGGAGAGTTTCAAGCAATGGAATGAAGCTGATCCATGGAGACTTAGTGCAGTGGTAGCATACTACGCAGTACTTTCTCTCCCAGCACTCATGGTGATAGTGATTAATACAGTAGGTGCCCTCTGGGGAGTAGATATCGTGACAGGAAAACTAAATAATGAGCTGGCTTCTGCAATGGGACCGGAGACGGCGGTTTTTCTGACCAATATGGTAGAGCAAACTCAGAATAGCGACAAGTCCTTAGTAGCATCTATCATAGGAATTGGCGTATTGATATTCGGAGCCTCAGGTGTTTTCTTTCACTTAAAAATCTCCATAAATGCAATTTGGGGTATTAAGCAAACTGATGATGTCAAATGGTACTATACGATTTGGGACCGCGCGGTCAGTTTTGGATTTGTGCTGGTATTAGGTTTTCTGCTGCTGATCAGTTTCGTACTGACCGCCCTGCTCTCATTTTTCAGTGATTTTATCAAAAGTATATTACCTGAATTTGTAGTGGTTTTTGCGTTTGTCGTGGATTTTGCAATTTCCTATGGTGTAATCGCTGTCCTTTTCGCCTTAATATTCAAATACCTGCCGGATGCCAAAATCAGATGGAAATCCGTGTGGGTAGGTGCATTTCTCACCTCTTTTCTTTTCTCAATTTCCAAATTCCTCCTCGGCATATATTTTGGCGCGGCAGAGCCTGGATCAACTTACGGAGCAGCGGGGTCTGTCATCCTAATCTTACTTTGGGTTTCTTACTCCTGTTTGATTTTCTTCTACGGTGCAGAGTTCACCAAAGTATTCTCCATTAGATATGGCTATGGTATTATTCCCAGAAAACATTATTCCCGAGTAAAAAAAAAGGAAATAGTACTTGAGGGAGATTTTATCCCCCCGCCAAAAGACCCCGTGTTGGATGGAGAAGAAGATGAATTGAAAAAAGAGAACTAGTTGCTAGAAGTCCGTAAATCCAACTGGAAAGAAATTTAAACGAGTCATTTTCAACATCGAATGAATTAACAGATGGCATATTTTATGTTTTTATATATCTTAGAAGCTAAATAATTTTTAAAACATGACTACCATAGATTCCAACATCTCAGCCAAAGCAGACTTTTGGCTTAATGGCAATATCGATGAAGACTCGAAAGCCCAAATCCGAACCCTTATTGATCAAAATCCTTCTGAGCTAACAGATTCATTTTATCAGGATCTGGAATTTGGTACAGGAGGACTTAGAGGTCTGATGGGTGTAGGAACAAACAGAATGAATGTTTACACTGTGGGCATGGCTACCCAGGGGTTGGCAAATTACCTGTTGAAATGCTTTCCAGGTGAAACAATCCGTGTAGCAATTACCCACGATTGTAGAATTAATAATACGCTTTTTGCTACAACGACAGCAAATGTCCTCACTGCAAATGGAATTCATGTCCTGTACTTTAAAGAAATGCGTCCTACTCCGATGCTTTCTTTTGCCGTACGTCATTACGCTTGTAAAAGTGGTGTGATGATCACAGCTTCGCACAATCCTAAAGAATACAATGGTTACAAAGCCTATTGGGAAGATGGTGCACAAGTAGTCGCTCCACACGACAAAAATATTATAGAAGAAGTAAAAAAAATCACCTCTTTTGATGATGTCAACTGGGATAAAAACGATGATCTTTTCCAATATATAGAAGAAGACTTCGATGAGATTTATTTAGCCCTTGTCAAAGGCTTAAGCCTAGCTCCGGAGGCTATCGCCACGCAGAAGGATATGCCGATTGTCTTTTCTCCAATTCATGGAGCTTCAGGAAAAATGGTTCCCGCAGCACTTAAGGCTTTTGGATTTGAAAACATCAACATCGTAAAAGAGCAAGCTGAACCCGATGGGAATTTCCCGACGGTTATTTACCCAAATCCTGAAGAAGCCGAAGCTTTAACGCTTTCATTGAAGCTGGGCAAAGAAGTTGGAGCAGAATTAGTGTTGGCCTGTGATCCGGATGGTGATCGATACGCCGCAGCTGTACCAAATGCTTCCGGAGAATTTGAACTGTTGAACGGTAACCAAACCGGTGCTTTTCTAACTTATTACTTGCTTAGCCAATGGAAAAAAGCAGGTAAACTGGACGGCAATCAGTATATGGTGAACACCATTGTCACCACAGAACTAATCGATAAAATCTGCGAAGGTTTTGGAGTGAAATGCTTCTCTGTTTTAACAGGATTCAAAAACATCGCTGCGATTATTAAAGATCTTGAAGGAAAACAGACCTTTATCGGAGGCGGGGAAGAATCTTACGGATACTTGATTGGTGATTTTGTACGTGACAAAGACGGCGTGAGTGCCTGCGCAATGGTAGCAGAAGCAATCTCTTATTACAAAACTCAAGGCAAGACAGTTTTTGATGTACTTGCCGAGATATACAATCAGTTTGGATTCTATAAAGAGTCACTTATTTCTGTTACCAAAAAAGGCAAAGACGGGGCTGAGCAAATCCAAGCCTTAATGACTGATTTCCGTCATCATCCGCCTGCAGAAATGAATGGTGCGGAAGTAGTGAAAATAGTGGATGTAAAAGAAAGCACCGTCAAAGATGTGAAATCCGGAAAGTCAGAAAAACTCGATATGGATAAATCCAATGTGATGCAGTTTTATCTAACGGACGGAAGTAAAATTTCAGCCAGGCCATCCGGAACGGAGCCAAAAATCAAGTATTACTTCTCGGTAAATACTCCGTTGTCCAATACGGCAGACTACAGAAAAGTAGAGACTACACTTGCAGAAAGACTAGAAGGATTGAAGCGGTATTTTAGCTAAGCGCTATAAACAAACATATAGAGAAGGGGCTAATCCGAAATTGGATCAGCCCTTTTTTTATCTTCGGTCGGATCCTCCTATATAGTTTTTGCCCTATAGTCATACAGGGTTACTCCCTGGTAGGTATTTTCCTGTCAAGGCGGCATCTTCCCTCCTCACTAGATTTGGTAGGTAGTCAAATCTTCAAAGCCTATCTTCAGCATACAGGGCTTGCCCAGCCCTTTACAAAGACAGAACTGCGAGAAGCCTGCTGGAGGTGGCGTGTTGGCAATTGAGACAAATCCGCCCCTGTTTGGTTTATACCCTTTCCCACAACACATCAGCAAAATATTCCTCAGAATCCAAGAAATTTTCTTCCACATGAAATCCGCCTGAGGAAGCTAAAGAACCTATCTCTGTCAAACTGTATTTTTTGGATATTTCGGTGAAAATTGACTCAAAAGCTTCGAATTCAAAATTTTGGTTTAGTGCTCCTATCGTAACCTGTTGGGGTTTCAGAGAAACCAAATAGCTTCTGCATTCACCGCTTACAGGATTATACGTTGGCCAGTGCATAAATGAATCACGGTCAAAATCAGCATCAAGCTCTCTGTTGATTCTATCAAGTAAATTCATATTGAATTCCCGGGTAATTCCCTGCTTATCATTATAAGCATTTAAAATGGTCTGCGGATGTTTCTTTAAATCAAAACCGAGTAAAACCATGTCTCCGCGCTTTGTCCCCACACGTAAATGATCGATAACATTTTTGGCTTCTTTTACTCCAAAATTTCCAAGGTTGGCTCCCAGGAATAAGATTAAGTTCGGTTTTCCATCTTCCCACTCCTGCTTCTTCAGCGATTCTCTATAAGTATCCTGAATAGGGCTCACCGATAATTCTGGGAGTTCTGACGCCAAACTTTGCTGCAATTCTTCCAATACTGATCCTGAAAAATCCACAGGAAAATAGTTGAACTCTACTTTCTCTTTTACTAGATATCTAAGTAATATCTTAGTCTTAAATCCGTCGCCCGCACCAAGTTCTACCAGATTAAACGGTTCGCCCAAAGCAAGAATTTTAGCTAAAATTTGCTCGTGCTGACTTTCCAGTATCTCATATTCCTTACGTGTGAGGTAATACTCAGGCAATGCCATAATTTGCTGAAAGAGTTTATCTCCTTTGGCATCATAGAAATATTTGGAAGGAAGTGTTTTGGGAGTAGAATTAAGTCCCAGCATTACATCTTGGGCAAAAGTCCCAAAATCCGTGTTTTTTGCATTCATAAATTAAAGTGATTTGGCAAGTCTTATTCCCATAAACTGCCATCTAAACTGTGGATGAAAAAAGTTTCTATAAGTAGATCGTGAGTGATCTTTAGAGGTAGCAACTGAAGCTCCCCGAAGCACCATCTGGTTTACCATAAATTTACCATTGTACTCTCCTATTGCGCCTGGAGCAACTTGAAAGCCTGGATAAGCCAGATAAGCAGAGTTGGTCCATTCCCATCTTTTACCCCAGTCAAATTGATCCTGGGCTACCTCCCACTCAAATTCGGTAGGCAATCTCTCTCCTTTCCAACTTGCAAAAGCCGAAGCTTCATAGAAATTCACATGAGCAACGGCAGCCGCAAGATCCACCGGCTTCATGCCATCCAAAGTATAGTAAAACCAAACCTCGTCTTTCTTTTCCCAATAAAGCGGAGCTTTGACCTTCAATTCCTTTGTCCACGCCCACCCTTCATCATGCCAAAAGGTCGGTTCTTCATAACCTCCAGCTTCCATAAACCCCAAATACTCCTGATTGGTAACCAATGAGGACGATATCGCAAAATCATTGATATAGACCTTGTGCGGATTTAGCTCATTGTCATAGCAAAACCCGTTATCATTATATCCAATTTCATAAATTCCTGCATCAACGGAAACCCATTTTGACCTTGGTTCAGGAGTGTATTCCTTAATGTCCATTACGCTAGGGCTCAAAGGATTAAACCATAGGCTATACTTTAAGTCCGTGATCAGCAATTCCTGATGCTGCTGCTCGTGATTCATCCCCAAGATTACCAATTCATTTATCTCTGCAATATCCTTTTGAATCAAGTTTTTCATGGCCCCGTCAACGTATGCGCGATAGGTTTTCACTTCACCGACAGAAGGCCTGGACATTAGACCACGCTGATTTCTAGCTGTCCTGACACCTAGAGAATTGTAATAGGAATTGAAAAGGAAGTTAAACTGGGGATGTTTCACCACATAATTGGGCTCATTTGGTACCAAGATAAACTGCTCAAAAAACCACGTTGTATGGGCTAAATGCCATTTTGGGGGACTAACTTCTTCTGAGGCTTGTAGACTGAAATCTTCAATAATCAAATTTGAACAAAGATGAAAAGTGTGATTTCTGACTTCCTGAAAAGCTTCCAATAAATTCATATACATCTGATATTTAGCTACACTAAGTAAGGTGATGCTTTTTATTCCTTGCCAATATGTACCAAAGCATCACCGGTGTTAATCACCGGCATATTGTTCATTCCTATGATATGACCGTTGGTTGGCGATTTCACCGGAATTTTAATCTGACCATACGGATCCGAAATCCGTGCCAAGATCTGTCCTTTTTTGACTGATTCGCCTACTTTCACACTGGCATTGAAAATCCCGGAGGCTTTCGCCCTTACCCAATTACTTTCTTTCAAGAAAACTGTCGATTGAGGTGCAGGTGCTTCTGCAAGCATCCCTAAACTTGCCAGCATGCGCTTTGTTCCATTCACTCCTTCTTCAATCCCATAGTCATCCAGACGCATCGATTCTCCGCCTTCAAACACCAAAATATGTTTCCTCGCTTTATAAGCCTCTTTTCTAAAGGATTTCTCTATGTATTTTGAATTGAGTATGTAGTGTGTTCCAAATGCCTTTGCAAGATCTACCGCTATTTTATCTTTGTAGTCCACACGAACCTGTGGAAAATTCCCCAACATACGTCCTCCTGTATGAAAGTCGATACCGTAGTCAATCTGCGGGATGATTTCATTACTGAGAATAAAGGCGATGCTTGCTGCCAAAGAGCCTTTTTTACTCCCCGGAAAACTACGGTTAAGGTCCCTACCGTCAGGAAAAGTCCGACTATTGGATAGAAAGCCGTATATATTCACCAAAGGGATAAATATCAAGGTGCCCCTTAACAGTTCAAGCCCTTCATCTATTTCCTCCAAAAGCCTTTTGGCAGTTACAACACCATTAATTTCATCCCCATGCACGCCGCCACTGATTAAAACTACGGGCCCGTCTTCTTTGGATGATCGGATGAAAATAGGAAGATCTATTAAGGTATGCGTAGGGAGTTTGGCAATTGCTATTTCTATATTCATGGACTGGCCGGACCTGATCCGCACACCATTTATAACCAATTCTTTCATGTGTTTATAATTGTTTTCTATTGGCCACATGGAATCTCGCACGGTTTATAATCATCCCACTGTGTGTCGTCTTCGACATGCTCGATTTCATCTTATTACTTTTTGATTTACGCCGGTCATAACTTGTTCCGTGGCGAAGGTAACGGAATAGCCTGTCCCGAACTTGATTCCGGAGAATCCCGTGTAGCTTATAATCATCCCAATGTGTGACGCTTGAGTCATGCCTCGTCTTAGGCAGGCTCGATTACATATAATAGATTCGATTGGATAACTCATTTCTTATTTGAGTAAAATCTTGCTTATTTCGCAGGGCACTCTAAGTTTATGAATATACAAGAAAACATCTCCCTCAAGGCATACAATACCTTTGGAATTGCTAAAAATGCACGATTTTTTGTCTCTGTAAAATCAGTAAATGAGCTAAAAGAAGCACTGGAATGGGCTAAACATCAGAAAATCAATCCATTGATTCTTGGCGGAGGAAGCAATATCCTATTGACTCAAAACCAAGAAACTTTAGTGATCAAAATTGAAATTCAAGGCATAAATTTAGTTCTGGAAGAAGAAGAGTTTTATTTCGTAGAAGTCGGTGCAGGAGTGAATTGGCATCAATTTGTACTTACCTCCATCGCTAATGGTTGGGGTGGAATAGAGAACTTATCCCTAATTCCCGGTACAGTAGGCGCTTCTCCAATGCAGAATATCGGTGCTTACGGCGTAGAAATCAAAGATGTATTTTACAGCTTGAAAGCCTTGAATCGAGAGAGCTTAAAAATACGGGAATTCAATGCAGAGGAGTGCCGGTTTGGTTATAGAGAAAGTGTTTTCAAGCACGAACTCAAGGATAAGTATGTGATTTGTTCCGTGATTTTCAGGCTGTGTAAAGTCCCAAAATTTCATATAGAATATGGAGCTATTAAGGAAACATTGGAAGCTTCCGGAGTAAAAGAACTCACGCTAAAAGCTATATCAGATGCAGTGATCCAGATCCGTCAATCAAAACTTCCCGATCCTAAAAAAATAGGAAATTCAGGTTCATTCTTCAAGAATCCGACTATTCCAGAAGAGCATTTCAAAAATTTAAGAAGCGAGCATGCTTCTATTCCAGGCTTTCCAAATACGGAAGGAGTAAAAGTTCCAGCTGCCTGGCTGATCGAGCAATGCGGCTGGAAAGGCAAACGGTTTGGGGAAATTGGCGTGCATGCCGATCAGCCTCTTGTTCTGGTAAATTATGGAGACGGAGATGGGAATGAAATCAAGGAATTGGCTGTGAAAATTCAACAGTCGGTCTTCGAGAAATTTGGTATAGACATTCACCCGGAGGTGAACTTCCTTTAATTTCGGATTATGCATTAGGTTTCGAGATAGCCTTTCCCGATTTTAATCGGGAAAGGCTATAATTGCAAGAAAATCAGGCTTATTTTGAAGCAATTAATGGCTGTAATAACTTGTGTGCCGTGGCGTAGAATTGCTAATGCCTATTTCGGGTTACACCAATGGGTCGTTGACTTCTAGCTTTTTCTCGTATTTGTCTACCTGTACACCGAATTTTCTTAAGAAATCAACACCTTCGTCGGAACCTATGCCTTTGTATTCCGCATATGAAAATAGATAAATCACCCGTGATATCCCCATGGAGAAAATGATCCTTGAGCAGGCAAGACAGGGAGAAAGCGTTACGAAAAGCGTTGATCCTTCCACTGAAGTGTTATTTTTCACCGCATAAAGTATTGCGTTTTGCTCAGCATGAAGAGCAAGGGAACAGCTTCCTTTACTATCTCTTGCGCATCCTTTTTCAGGAAATTCAACGTCACAATTATGCGTTCCGGCAGGAGGACCGTTATAACCTATGGATATAATACGCGTGTCTTTCGTGAGAACAGCGCCCACATGCTTCTTGATACAATGAGAACGTTTGGCCAAATTGACCGCCAGTTCCATAAAAATATCATCAAAATCAGGTCTAATCATTTCTTATACTTTCGCCAAAATTAGCATTAGAAATCGAAGACAGGTAAGAATACTAAATTTTAGGTATTAGTTTTTCGTTAATAAGGTATAAGTTAACATTCAGATACATTCCCCGTATTGAGAAGAAAAGATCATAACAATGAACAACCCACGCAAAAAAATACTGCTATTTACACTTATTCTACTAGTTGGTCTTACCTCTTGCAGCTCCATAGAAATTTTTGAGGAGAACAATGAAATCCCCATTAAAAGTCCCTATCAATCATTTGTCATCATCAATCAGGAAGTGGGTATGAGGGGTTTTTCCTCAGAGCTTATAGATCACCAAGTTCAAATACACTTAAAAGAAGCGCTGCAAGCCCATGGATTGGTTTACGATAAAACCGGTCCTGAATTGGTTATCCGATATACCTCAAATGAAGACCCAAGAAAAAGGGAAAACTTCCAGAATTACAACCCTTACCCTTTTTGGGGGTACAGAGTATGGGATCCATGGATGTACAACCCCTACTACAACAACCGCAACAATAATTCCGGCACCACTCATTATGAGTTAGTTCAGGTGATCGTGGACTTCATAGACCAGAAAGAGGATAAATTACTCATGACTTTGACAGGAGTAACTGAAGTAGGCAGTCAGAAAACAAAAAGCAAAAAAGTGCTGAAGACCACCGATAAAATCATCGATTACTTCCTATATGAATTAGAGCAAAACCACTGATCATCACTAGTGTTTTCCGGTAATTCAGCCATAATCTTTTTACCTGAATTTATATTATAAATTTAGTGGTGAATCTTCCCACAGAAATCTCAACTTTATTCCATCCTTAATTGGCAAAATATTTGTTCTGCATGAATTGAATGTTACTTTTGTAACGTATAAATTGTATTTCAAACGCAAATTTTTGCTATTTAATGCTTACCATTGTCTTAATAGATGACGATCCGATCAGTACATTCGTTACTGAAAAGCTAATTTCCAGAAATGTGAAAGAGCCATGCCGGTTTTATAAATATCAAAGTGCAAAGGCAGCCTTGGAAGAGATTTATTCTATTAAGCCTAATTACCTGTTCTTAGATCTAAATATGCCCGAAATGACGGGTTGGGATTTTCTGGACAATTTTAACCCTGCTCAAAACGAAGCACAAATCTACATCCTGAGTAGTTCTGTGGACGAAAGGGATATCAGCAAAGCCAGTGGCTACAGTGTTGTGAAAGATTACCTTTCTAAACCACTTATCCTGAAGTATATAAAATCTATTTTCAATTAATTTTTTACAAGTCCATTCTTTCGTCCGACAATAGGCTTTCACATTTATTTTTATCATCAAGGTGACGTGTCAACCAGCCTTGTATATCAGAAAGCCGCATTAAATAGAGGCTCAAAACTATTTAAATAAAACTCGCATAAAAAAAGTTGAAAAAAAAATTATCCGCAGTATTGTGCTAAATGATTTTTTACTTTAATTCGTATCGTTCAACGATTAAAAAACCCCTATCTAAACTACTATGGAGGATTTTGAAGACAATTTTGAAGATGACGACAACTTCACTGATGAGGAGGATTTCGGCAATGATTTCGAAGATGAATATGATCTCGATGAAGAAAGTGAGTTTGTCGATGACAACATCTTGGATTTTGATGATGATGATGAAGAGGAAGATTTCGATGATGATCAGTTCGATTAACCGGATTCCTTTGGTTAATTGGAGTTAAGAATTTATCTTCGGGCAATCTTTAGAATTTCAACAATTTGATCATGATACTACTTGACGTTTTCAGTTCTCCACTTGCCGGAGGTGCACAGACCTTCCTAGTGATTGTATGTATATTAATCGGTCTTGGAGCCGGAATAACTGCAATAGATACCAGAAGCACATTCACCAAGAAGAAAAAAGCTGATCATTAATAACTTATATCTTAATTAAAGAGATTGTCTCTAAATTAGTCAGAAAGGCTAGCCGAAAATTGGCTAGCCTTTTTTATTTTACCCAATTTTACCCAAAACATGTATCCCGCCAGCCTCGGAACAGTCTATGCATGCAGTGAACACCTGTTCCTGCAGCAGGCTCAATTTCTTTATAGAAGAAAAAGTCCTTTTTTGTTTCAATAACCATATTCTCTAAAGCTGTTTTTACTTCGTCAAGAAATTCAGGTTTAGCTTTTACAATTGCAGTCAAATTAATTTTCATTATGTAATGGTTAATTGGCCCTGTGTAAAGAAAACGTGCTTAAGGTGTTCTCTGTATTGTTCGGTATAGTTAGCTATACGTTCCCAGTTTACATTCTTCTCAAGATCGTGAAAGTGTATGCTCTCAATACGGTTCGGAAGAAACTTAGAGACCAGGCTAAGTTTAACCCGGGTTTTGCATTAGGTTTCGTTAAGAGACCATTAATTGTAATAAAATCAGGCTGTTTGGAGACTGAGTCCGCCGCAGCGGATATGTTGAAGTCGAAAATTGCAACGCAGTGACTGATTTTGAAGCAATTATTGGTCGCAATAACTTGTACGCAGTGGCGTGCTAATGCATAATGCGGGTTTAAATTTTCGGAGAAAATTCACTTTCCAGTAAATCTAGAAGATTTCTCACGGAATTTGCTTTGTAATTTTTTTGAGAAAAATCCAGATCGGGCAAAGTAATCGTCTGATCAAACTGTTCAGTCCCTTTTTCCTTCCCTGAGGTAATCAATAGGATCTTTTTCGCATGCTTATGGGCTAATAGCAGCAATTCATAGCACGCTTTGCCTTCGGAAGATTGGCTATCATATTTCCCTTCTCCGGTGATTACCAAATCGGCCCACCTCACTTTCTTTTCCAGATCCACCTGATCAAAAAAATAAGCTGATCCGAATTTAATCTCCGTCTCGAAAAAAGCAGATAAGCCCAACGCAATTCCACCTGCTGCACCAAATCCGGACCTGTCTTCAAAAGTACGCTTCTGCCTAAGAAACAACTTTCTAATGACTGTTTCACATATGGCTTCGTAAATCTTAAACTGATTTGGTAAAATCCCTTTTTGCGGACCGAAAACGGGAATCGCCCCCCTATCCCCGAAAAAAGTATTTTTCACATCACAAAGACATGAAAATCTAACCTTGGGTATATGCGTAGACTTCTGTACATGACTGATTTTAGAAAGATAATCGGGAGCAAAAGGAACCAGTTCACTTCCATTTTCATCAAAAAAAACAACTCCCAAAGCAGCCAGTATTCCGATTCCCAAATCAACAGTGGCACTTCCGCCAAGGCCTAATACTATTTCCTCTGCACCAAGATCCACAGCATCTCGAATAAGCAAACCTGTCCCAAAACTAGATGCTACAAAAGGCATTAGGGTCTCAGTTCCCAAGTTCGCTATTCCTGAAGCTGCAGAAACATCTATATAGGCCTTTTTGGCATCTCTATCCCATCCATAGGAGCAAGGAATAGGCCTTCCAAAGGGATCAAGGACCCGCACACACTTTTTTTCCAACCCTAAAATCTCAGCTAGCAACTCACAGGTGCCATCTCCTCCATCAGCAATCGGGAGGACTTCGGTATTGACTTGAGTAAACTTTTTCCGGATAAATGCCTGAATAATTTCTCCTGATTCACGTGCACTCATAGTGCCCTTGAATGCATTGGGAGAGATCAGAATATTCATAGCAATCAGGTATTTTTCATTCTACGAAAATAATCTTTTGAAGCTGCTCTTACTTTGGGTGCCAAATAGAATGTGGAGATCATCGTAGGCACAGCCATAATCGCATACATGCCATCTACCAAGCTCACCACCACCTCCAACGAAGCTACAGCACCCGCTACAATTGTAATCAAATAGAAATAATTGTAATAATCTGCTCTTTTGGCTCCAAACAAATAACCAAAACACTTGTGGCCATAATAAGAATAGGTGAACATCGTGGACAATGCAAAAACAAGTACAGCAAGCATCAGCAAGTACCTGCCTACATAGGGAAGTGCCATATCAAATGCTGCCAGCGTAAGCCTAACACCGTCCTTTTCTGTCGATTCCCATACGCCTGTAAGCATGATTACAAGGGCTGTGAGTGTACAAACGATCACAGTGTCTATAAAAGGCCCCAGCATTGCAATCAAACCTTCCCGAATAGGCTCATTGTTTTTGGAAGCACCATGTACCATGGGAGCGGTTCCAATACCGGCTTCATTAGAGAAGGCTGCTCGTCTCGCACCTACTATAATCACCGTACCAACGGCTCCGCCAGCCATAGCTTCCCCTGTAAATGCATCACTTACGATTTTCAACAACATCTCCGGTACATCTCCTAGGTATTTAAATACGATTATAATTACCGTTACGAAGTACAATCCGACCATGAAAGGAACCATTTTTGCCGCCACGGCGGCGATTCTCTTTATTCCCCCAAGTATAACAATTGCAACAAGTACCATCATTGTAATGCCTATAATCCATCGTGTCTTATCTCCTTCATCCAAACCTGCAGGTTCCAGAATTACCGTTCTTAGTACGGCCGTTAATTGGTTGGCTTGAAAAATCGCCAGCAAGCCCATGATACCTGCTCCACAAAAAATAATAGACAGAAATTTCCACTTTTTCCCCATCCCCTCTTCAATCACATACATGGGACCTCCCTGTATCTGTCCTTCAGAATCCTTTCCACGATACATGATGGCTAGACTACAGGTATAAAATTTAGTTGCCATTCCTACAAAAGCCGAAACCCACATCCAAAAAATTGCGCCTGGTCCACCCATATTAATGGCAATGGCCACACCACTGATATTTCCAAGTCCTACAGTGGCCGCAATAGCTGCGGACAATGCCTGAAAAGAAGTGATCTGGCCAGGAGCCATGCTGTCATCATATTTCCCCCGAAGCAATCCTACCGCATGACCAATACGACGGAAAGGAACAAATCCTGAATGAAACAACAGAACCATTCCTCCACCCATTAATATGATAAGCATTGGGGTTCCCCAAATCCAGTTAGCAAAGGAAATAATGTACTCGCCCATTAATTGTTTTTTGGTTTAGTGATCACACTGCTCAATGTATCATTTTAAATTAAGAACCATATTAGGCTCATTTTAATCAATTTCAAAGAATATTGTGCTTCAAACAATAAAAAACCCGACTTCCGCCGGGTCTTTTTATCCTTCAGCATGCTTTACCAATTGACTTTAGGTGACCGATAAAAGCCTACCCCTTTGATATCCCACCGCTTACCCTGAATAGCAATTCTCTTTTGGAAATCTTCCCAATTTCTTCGCTCATTAGAGGACCAGGCAACTTCAGCCAAGGCAGTCAATCTGGGAAAGGCCATATATTCGATGTCGGCACGGTCGGTGATAGTTTCAGTCCATAGGGGTGCTTCGACCCCCAGAATATCAGATTTGTTTATCCCTTCCGAATAAGTGGCAGGATCCCAATTGTAAGCGTCATCAAGTTCTATATATGCCGCCCAGTGAAGCCCCAGCGTAGAAGTAGAATCGTATTGCATATCGAGATATGCCCGCTTAGCCGGAGACATCAATATTTGGTTACCTTGTTCTATGGCAAATTTCGCATTTTCTTCCAAGGCCCAAAATTGAGCAACTGATCCAGGAGATAATTTTGCTGTGGCTATTTCATCCCAGCCTATGCTTTTCTTACCATACTTGGATACTATCTCCTGCACACGCTCAATAAAATAAATATAATCCTCCTTCTCCGTCACATGAGACTCATCTCCTCCGATATGAATATAAGGCCCCGGAGTAAGCTCCACTAGCTCTCTTATTACATCTTCTACAAAAGTATAAGTGATTTCTTTGTTTGTGGCAAATGTGCTAAACCCTACCTCGATTCCTGTGTAAATCTCGGCCGGCTGTGGATTCTTGTCTAGGATGTCAAAATCAATCTTACCTTCGTTCATTGTAGCAAAATCACCATTCGGTAAATTTACTCCCGGATTAAGTTCGCCATAGGATGCCAGAGCAGCATTGGTATGGCCCGGCATGTCTATTTCCGGTACAACTGTAATAAATCTCTCAGCTGCGTAGGTGATGATCTCGGCGTAGTCTTCCTGAGTGAAAAAACCGCCTTCAGTTCCGCCAACTTCAGTCTTCCCCCCTATCTCTGTCAGTTTTGGCCAAGATTTGATTTCAATTCTCCAACCCTGGTCATCAGTTAAGTGCAGATGTAAAAAGTTGAATTTCAGACTTGCCATCTGATCGATGTAATGCTTTACATCTTCCATACTTATAAAATGTCTGGCTACATCCAGCATTGCCCCTCTGTAAGCAAACTCCGGTTCATCTTCGATCTTACCCTCTGAAACCACCCAGTCATAATCTACTACAGAGGTATTTTCAATCTCTGCAGGGAAAGCCTTGATTAAAGTCTGCATACCATAGTATAGTCCAGCTGCAGAAGTTGAGGAGATTTTTATCCAGTCGCTTTTGATTTCGACACTATACTTTTCTGAAGCCTCTCCGGCTACCAATTCCAAAATCAAATCACCGGTATCAGTGCCTACAGGAATATCATACCCGGTTGCTGGCCGTAGATTTTCTGCCAAGTAATTCCCAACTCTTTTCAAGTCCTCGCCGCTCCCCACCAACTGGACTGAAGAACCTGAACTTAATTCAAAACTTCCTGATGAAGATGATAAAAAGCTTGGAATTGGAATAATGCCAGTCTGATCCAACGGAACAGCATTTGGTGCTTGACAGGAACTGATAGAAAATGCTACAAGTGCAGCAATAATCTGAAAGGAATGCTTCATAAAGTAAAAGGTTTGGGTAAACTTAATTTATTTTTTCAATAATCTTCCTGATACTAATTGATTTTATAATTAAACCGTTTTTTTGCTGTTTAATAAAACATCTCAACTAGGACTTGAAGTATTTTTATGAGTGGACTCAAGATTGTGGGTTGTTTTTGATAATTTCAAATTTTACATGGTCAGAAGTTGGACTGATTATAAAAATCATAAAAAAAACCCTCTTTAACATAACTATTAATCTAATGAAAAGTGAAGGCTCAAAATCTGGGAATTCCAGAAGAAAATTTCTTAAAGGCTCAGCATTGGCAGCAGCCGGATTTTACATTGTTCCCAGAAATGTCCTGGGTGGCCCCGGTTTTATAGCTCCGAGTGACAAACTTAGAGTAGCCGGTATCGGTGTCGGCGGGATGGGCGGAAGTGATGTTCGTGGAGTCACCCAAACAGGAAAAGTAGATTTTATGGCACTTTGTGATGTGGATGACAATAGAGCGAAGTCTAGTAGGGAATTACACCCGAAAGCCAAGTACTATAAAGATTTCAGAGACATGCTTGAAAAGGAAGAGAAGAACATTGACGCTGTCACTGTATCCACTCCGGATCACATGCACGCTGTAGCGGCCATGGCTGCTATGAAAATGGGGAAGCATGTCTATGTACAAAAACCACTCGCCCACGATATCTACGAGGCTAGAATGCTTACTGAAGCAGCTGAAAAATATAAAGTAGTCACCCAAATGGGCAACCAAGGTTCTTCGGGAGACGGTGTCCGTCAAATGGTGGAATGGTATGAAGCAGGATTAATAGGCGACGCCACCAAAGTATATTCTTGGACAGACAGACCTGTGTGGCCTCAGGGAATCCAATGGCCTACGGAACCTGTGACTCCTCCGGCTGATTTGGATTGGGATCTTTGGTTAGGAACAGCTCCCTATAAGGATTATGTAGGCAATCTTGTTCCCTTTAATTGGCGCGGATGGTGGGATTATGGGACCGGTGCATTAGGAGATATGGCCTGTCATATTATGGAGCCTCCATTCCGTGTGTTGAGCCTAGGCTATCCCAAATCTGCGGAATGCTCAGTAGGTTCCGTGTATGTAGGTGAATTCCAGAGAGGCTATTTCCCTGAAAGCTGCCCTCCTTCTTCACACATTACTTTACGGTTTGACAGACCGGGAAAAGAAGACCTGGAATTTCATTGGATGGATGGTGGTATTCAACCAACTAGACCGGAGGAATTAGCCCCAAATGAGCAAATGGGCGATGGCGGTAATGGCGTAATCATAGAAGGCACTAAAGGAAAAATGATGTGCTCTACTTATGGAAAAAATCCGCAGCTGCTGCCTACGTCAAAAACTCAAGAGGTCAATATACCTCAGACCCTGCACCGTGTTTCAGGTGGGGATACCGGTCACTACAATAACTGGGTAGAAGCCTGTATTGCAGGACATGGATCGGAGGAATTTAAAAACTTGAGTTCGCCATTCTCTATCGCAGGTCCATTGACTGAATCTGTCCTGATGGGAAACCTTGCCATAAGAAGCTACGATTACAGAACTCCAAAACCTGATAATCCCAACCAGTTTGATTATCCGGGCAGAGGAATCAAGCTTGTCTGGGATGGCCCTGAAATGAAAGTCACCAATTTCGAACCAGCCAACCAATTTGTAAGAAGAGAATATAGAGGCGATTATTCATTATAATTTATGTCTATCCGCTTAGCTGCGGGTATATACTTGGAATTAATGATGGAAATTCAAAATCCAGACATGACTCCGGTACCGTGCCATGCGAACACTCTATAGTATAATCAAACAGAAAACGGCTTTGAAAATATATTCAAAGCCGTTTTCACTATCGCTCTACCTCCAGTTCTACTCTTCTATTTTTGGATCGGCCTACTTCGGTTGCATTGGAAGCGAGTGGTCTGGTACCTCCCCAACCTGAGATCCTGAGATTTTCAAAGGCAACCCCCTGCCCGATCAAGTAATCTCTAACACTCCCTGCTCTATCCATAGAAAGACCTTTGTTCAGTCCGGGATCACCCGCATTGTCTGTATGCCCATGAATCCTAAGCTTCATATCCGGATTTTCCACTAAAAATTTAGCCAGTTCATTCAAAGATTTTTTTGTCTGTTCTCCTTCCAATTCCGCAGTACCTCTCTTGAAGTTAACATCATCAAGCAAAATGACATTCCCAGACTCAGCCTTAGTCATTAAAACAACCGTTGGCTCACCGATCTTGATCTCATTAAGAGAAATAGCCTTTGGGAAATAGCCCTTAGAATTAACCGTAATTTCTGACACTTGAGCATTCTTCAATTCAGATAGTTTGACCGAGTCAGCTGCACTTTTATATACCACAGCACCTACGGATTTCCAAGTAATCGAGTAAGGAACCAACGTCTTGTTCTTAGCATCTACTACAAACCAAGAAATAGGCTCCTCTTCCTCTTCTGCTACTTGCTCCGACATTTTTACTTCAGGAAAACCAATAGCAGATGAAGGATAAATTGGCACAACTGATGCGCTTTTAGTTGTTTTTGGCAAAGTCTTAGAAATCAAAGGCTCAGATACAGCTTCGGTAAACTCCTCCGGTGTCACCAGAGGCACTACAGTTTCGAAAGTCAATAAGTCCGCAAAACCGTCACTATTCTGTGTGCTGGTCCACACCACCTCCTCCTCATTGATAAAGGTGACTGAAACCTCAGATCCGGGAGAGCTTATTTGCTGCCATATGACCGGTTTACTCCAGTTATTCCAACCTTCTCCCATACGTTTTGATATAAATATATCCTTCCCTTGTGCACCTGTGTGCATATTGGAAGAGAAATATAATTTTTCCGTTTTAGAATCGTAGTAAGGACTCATTTCTTGTCCTTTTGTGTTGATGGCTGAACCAATGTTGACAGGAGCTGACCATGCTGCCGGACCGGTTTTTTCACTCACATAGATATCTTCATTTCCTTTGGAATCTTTTCCTTTTCCCGAAAGAAAAATCACATTTCTGCCTGAAGCCACTCTCCCGGTGACTTGCCCGGAAATGGCCTCCAATCCTGTCATGGATACTTGCCTAAGATAGTTCCAGTCTGAGCCGAACTTAGAATATTGATAAATCCCAAATCTTTCACCGCCTGTATGATATACCAACAACGTAAGGAAATCTTCCAAGCCCAGAGAAAAGTCATACCCATCGGTACTGAGATCGGCACGGTGTACAGCCTCCTGCCATTCACCGGAATCGGATTTTCTAGTCATCCAGATATCACCGGGATCAGCTGTTCCCCCTACGTTCTTAGGGTGAAAAGCCCGTGTAAACAGTAATGTATTGTCTCCAATCCAAACAGGATTCATATCGTCTTGCGGAGTATTGGCACCGGAAAGCGAAACTACTTTTTGGGCTTCTAGATTGAATGAAAAGCAAAAAGCAAGTAGCATTACGCCACTTGCTTTTTTTAATACATCAGTGAATTTTTTCATAATATTTATTGATCCAGCACAATGGCAAATACCAATGGTGCTACGATCGTTGCATCTGATTCGATGATAAATTTCGGCGTATCTATTCCCAGTTTTCCCCAAGTTATTTTCTCATTGGGAACAGCTCCGGAATACGAACCATAAGAAGTGGTCGAATCAGAGATCTGGCAGAAATAGCCCCAAAGCGGCACATTTTCTCGTTGCAAATCCTGATGCAACATCGGCACCACACATATCGGGAAGTCTCCTGCAATTCCCCCGCCAATCTGGAAAAATCCGACAGTACTTTCGTCAGTAGCCGTATTTGTGTACCATTCTGCCAGATACATCATGTACTCAATGCCACTACGGACGGTGTGTACATTCTTCACATCACCTGAGATCACATGGCCTGCAAACATATTTCCCAAAGTAGAATCTTCCCATCCAGGTACTATAATAGGAAGGTTCTTTTTGGCCGCTTCCAGCAACCAGCTATCTTTTGGATCGATTTGATAAGAATCTTCTAGCTTACCCCCAAGCAAGATTTTATAGAAAAACTCATGCGGAAAAAAAGCTTCTCCGGCCTGATCTGCTTTTACCCATTCTTCTAAAATCACATGTTCGATTCTTCGCATTGCTTCCATTTCGGGAATACATGTGTCTGTCACACGATTCATATGGCGCTCTACCAAATCCTGCTCTTGTGCAGGAGTAAGCTCACGATAGTTTGGAATCCGCTCATAATAATCGTGCGCTACCAAATTGAACACATCCTCCTCCAAATTGGCCCCTGTACATGTAATTATTTGAATCTTGTCTTGGCGGATCATCTCCGCAAGAGAAATACCCAGCTCAGCGGTAGACATGGCACCTGCCAGGGTTACCATCATCTTGCCGCCATTATCCAGATGGGCTTTATATCCTTCTGCTGCATCGATCAATGCAGCAGCATTGAAATGTCGGTAGTTATGCTTTAAAAATTCAGTGATTTTCATTCTATAAATTTTCGTTTGAACCTCAAAAATACCCAATTTTTCGCCACAAAAAAACCCAGCCTAAACTGGGTTTAATAATATTGTGATTAAGTAGATCTGCTTATTTTGCCGTGTCGGCAGGAGCAGCAGTGTACTCTTTGTTGATTCCTTCAATTACCGAGGAAGTAAGGTCGATCGCCTCATTGGCATACCATATTGCCCCACCTCTGGTGTAGCTCAAGATGACATCAATATCATTGCTTTCAGCATAAACTTTAAGGTAATTCTGTACTTTATCATACACCTCACTGTACAACGCCGACTCATCCGCAGACAATTCCTGCATCAGGTTATCACGATAGGTCATTAGGTTTTGCTCTTTTTTAGCCAGTTCCTCTTGCTTTGCTCTCTGCTGGTTTACGGTCATATTGCCACCGGTTTGCTGAAAAGTCTGAACTTCTTGCTGAAATCCACTAGCTCTCCCCTGAAGATCACCTTCAAATTTCTTTCCCTTCTCAGTCAGTTCTTCTGACTTTTTCTTAAAGTAATCATACTTGTTGATCACGCTGTCAGTGTAAACAAAAGCAACATTCAAATCACCTTGTTTAACTTCTTTCGAAGCGGTTTCGCCAGTAGTAGAAGTTCCCGCTTTATCACAGCCGTATAGAAGCACTGTAGCAAGGCTCAATGCACCGATTAGTTTTAATCCTCTTTTCACTTTGTTGATGTTAATGATTACAAGGGCGCAAATATAAAGAAAGTATTGATTTTACAAGGAATGACTTAGAATCTCTCGTCAAATCCGTCAGAAATATAGGTCCTGAGCCAACCTGTACACCATCGTATGAGCTTCAACTATTTTGGACACTTGGGCTGAATACCCACCACCCATACAGCACATTATCGGTACATCCAGTGATTTGGCCAATTTTAAAATAATCTCATCACGCTTTTTCACTCCATCTATACTCATTGACAGCCGTCCCAATTTGTCACTCTCCAATACATCCACACCGGACTGGTAGATGATGAAGTCAGGTGTAAATTCCTTCAGAATAAGTTCAAGTTGGGACTGGAGAATTGCCAAATATACATAATCACCTGTACCATCAGGGACGGCACAGTCTAGGTCAGAGACTTCTTTGTGCATAGGATAATTCTTTTCTCCATGCATACTGAATGTGAATACAGATGGATTATCTGCAAATATACTTGCCGTACCGTTACCCTGATGTACATCGAGATCCACTACCAAAACCTTCTTGGAAATTTGATTGACAATCAAATAATTAGCCGTAACAGCAATATCATTTAACAAACAAAAGCCCTCTCCCCGATCGGAAAAAGCATGGTGAGTACCTCCTGCTACATTCATTGCAATCCCATATTCCCGTGCATACAGCGCAGCCTGAACTGACCCATGCAAAATAGTAATCTCCCTCTCCACAAGTTCTTTGGATAAAGGAAATCCAGTAGCCCGGATTTCGGACTTGGACAACGTCAAAAACTTTAGTTTCTCCCAATATTCTTTTGCGTGAGTATTCAGAATCCAGTGTTCATTGAGGGGTACCGGTTGAAAGAAATTCCCCTCTGACACGATTCCTTCATAAACTAACTGGCCAGGAAGCAATTCATACTTTTCCATCGGGAACCTATGATTTTGGGGCAATGGATGCTTGTAAATAGGTGAAAATGCAATTTTCAGCATAAAAAAACGCTTGTGATCAACAAACGTCGTTAGGTATTTCTACTCAAATAAGATCAATCTTCGGCATCTTCTTCCTCTTCAGATTGAAAAGCATACATGGTGTCGTCTAACTCAAGTGTGTCATCGTTAAACTCCTTGATAAAATTAGAAATCACAAGCTCATCTATGTGATCTACATTCAATCCGGCATCTAAGCCAATCCCGAAGTCATGATGAGTATCCACATCAACGAATTCTTGCACCTTCACGCTCTCCTCTTCCTCGATCTCCATGATGATCTCAGTAATAAACCATCCGATCTCTTCTTCTTCACTTGTCAACGGCTTCAAATTGCCATTTTCATCTTCTTCATAGGATATACTTTTGAAATTGGGGAATTTCTGAGCTGCTTTATGTTCTGCAAGTTCATAGACTTCGCTGGCATGATGTAACCGTAGCGTATACAATGCAGCGTCGTATATTACTTCTTTGCCTTGGTACATTCCTATGAAATAGAAATTCACAAACTCATCGGAGTTTTCTTCATCGGCAATGATCTTGAAGGTCTTATTGAGCATACGTAGTTCTTCCTTTAGCTCCTCGATGCGCTGCGGGTCAAAACCTGGATTTGAGATTGACATAGGTCAAATAGTTAAAGAGTACTTATTTTTTAAGTGATTAGCAATTCAATAGTACTAATTCGTATAGTAATATAGTATCAAAATCTAATCGAATATAATTAAATCTACAAAGTCTCATAAAGAAATTGTAACTGAATTGAAGTTTTCTTAGAAACAAGTAGATGTGAGATCGTGTACTGGATTTGGAATCTCCCGGCGAATTGAGGTATGAACACCCCGATTCTCTCTTTATTTCACTTTAAGAATCCTAAAAAAGAAAGTCTCAATTTCTCAATCAGAAGGATTGAGATCATTCCCAAAAAGAGAGTTAATCATGCTCACCACAACGGCAAACAATACAGCCCACCAGAAGCCATCCACCTGAAAACCGGGGATAATCCGATCAGCCAGCATTATCATCAATGCATTTATAACCAACAAAAAAAGACCAAGTGTCAAAAATGTAATGGGCAAAGTCAGAATTACCAAAATTGGTTTCAGCGTAACATTGATAAGTATGATGACTGCCGCAAGTATAAATCCCGTCATGACCGTATCTATATGAATCCCGGGCAATAAAAATGCTGCAATAAGCACCGCAATACCGCCTAAAAGGATTTTGACAAGGAAGTTCAATGGTCTATTGCTTTTCTCCATGGGATTAAAAGTAAGAAATTACCTTAATTTTCCTAAACCTGACAAATATCACCTCGAAAATATGGAATGGAAAAGGCATGAAATTCGTTACCTGAAAAACGTTGCCGTATATTTACGGCATTAAACACAACATAAATCCTACACCAAGTGATAATAATCATTTTCTTCTTGTTGCATTGGTATTTCTCCCTGTTTTGCCAAAGCTTCTTCTTACACAGATACGCTGCCCATCAAATGTTCTACATGAATAAATATTGGGAAAAGTTCTTCTATTTCTTCACCTGGATGTGGCAAGGCAGTTCTTACCTCTCTCCGCGGGCATATGCCATCCTACATAGAATGCACCATGCCTACAGTGATACTCCCAAGGATCCACACAGCCCCCACCATACAGAGAATTTATTTACCATGATGTGGAAGACGAAGAACATTTACAACGAATATTTTTCTTTCCGTCTCAAACCGGAGGAGCGATTCTCCAAGGATATTCCTGATTGGAACAAATTTGACAAATTTGCTGACACCATGCTTGTAAGAGTGAGCTGGGGACTACTGTACGTCGCCATCTATGTGCTGTGTATTTCAGTGTTTGATATGCCGGGAACCCATTGGTGGATGTATTTTCTTCTTCCTATTCATTTCCTTATGGGGCCTGTGCATGGCGCTATAGTAAACTGGAGTGGGCATAAGTACGGATATGCTAATTTTGACAATAATGACCAGTCTAAAAACAGTCTTTTACTGGACGTTTTGATGCTTGGAGAGTTGTTTCAAAACAACCACCACAAACTCCCTAACAGGCCTAATTTCGCTGTTAAATGGTATGAGTTTGATCCTACCTACCCGATCGTCAAACTACTTCACATGACAAGGATAATCAAGTTAAGATCCGCATAAATTCAATGGCCTCAAATGAGGCCATTTTTGTTGAACTTGATAAATTAGAGTACAAACGTCATATCTCTTTGGTTAAAAAATATTAAAAGTAAAGGTGGTTTTTTTTGCAATTGTGAAACTAAACGAATAATTTTCTAGCAATTAAAACTTAACGCCTTATTTATGAAACCATTAACAAGAGCAGAAGAGGATATCATGCAGATCCTCTGGGATATCGAACGAGGGTTCGTGAAAGATATCCTTACTCCTATGAGCGAACCAAAGCCCGCCTATAACACTGTATCAACGATTGTCAGGATTTTGGAGCGAAAAGGATTTGTAAGCCACAAATCTTATGGTAAAAGTCACGAATACTTTCCAATAGTATCCAAAGACGAATACCGTTCATTCATCATCAAAAAGATGTTGGATGGCTATTTCGAAAATTCTTTCGGAAAACTCAATGAGTTTTTCAAAAATGATGAAACGTTGAATACGAAATCGTATCAATAATCATTTTTGAGAAAATGGGAAATAAGAAAACCCGGTATTGCTACCGGGTTTTTTATTGCTAAATTATGTACATCCGACTTATTCGAAAAAACTACGTTCAAGTAATTCAATCTACTTCCTTTAACAGTTCTTCCACGGCTTTCTGTAGTTGCTGATCTTGTCCCTGATCAATTTTCCCCGGCATATTTTTCACTTCAAATTCAGGTTTGGTCTCATTATTCTCCAACCATTCTCCGGCTTTATTCTTAGCTGATATAGGCACAGCTCCCCAGCGTGATCCATCAGGCAAAGCTTCCCAGCCGGCAAATGAACAAGTACCCGGTGTAGGCATTCCCACCGTCTTTCCGATATTCAAATCGGTATACCCACATGCAAAGCAATGTCCGTCAGAATAATTAGCTTCATTGAACATCGCTAGCGTAGGCTTAGTCCATCGCGCTGTAGGTTCATATCCTACTTCCCTCGCCTCAGTAGCGTAAGTCAGAAACTTTTCACCGGTAAAGAACATGGCCAAGTCAGCCACTAAATCACCGCCTCCATTGAATCTCGTATCCACGATTACAGCCTCGCTATCATGGTATTTGCCCATCATTTCTTCATAGACGTTTCTATAAGGACCATCACTCATACCGGGAATATGCACATACCCAAGTTTTCCGCCACTTAGACTGTCGACCTCTGCCTGATTCATTTTGACCCAACGCTTATACAATAATTGATTTTCGGCTCTAAGTGAAATCGGCTTAATGGTAACCTGCTTTCTCTCATTTGACTCCGGATTTACCAATTCAAGCAAAGTGAACGTATCTGCTTTTCTGTTGAGAAACTTTGCTATATCACTTTCAGGCGTAAGAGTCAGACCATCAATTTTCTCGATAATCATTCCTTTTTTAATATTCAACCCGGTCTTATCCAATGGTCCACCTGCAATAACTTCAGTAATTTTAATACCGTCGCCCGTATGACTGTAATCCCAAAACACACCCAAGGCTGCAGTAGCATCAGCCATCTCTACGGATCTTGAGTATCGCGAACCAGCATGGGACACATTCAATTCACCAATCATCTCTGAGATCATTTCAGAAAACTCGTAGCTATTTCCGATGGATGGAAGATACTTTTTATAATCCACTCTGGTTGAATCCCAGTCAACCCCGTGCATGTCCGGTGTATAGAATATGCCTTTGGTACGAAGCCATACATGCTCAAACATATACACCATTTCCGCTTCCCTGTCATACGTCATTTCACCTGCAATCTTAATCGCCTCCTTTTTCATTCCATCGGGATTGATTTTGGATATGCTTCCATTACTGAGGAGGTAAAGGTTTTTTTGTTCCTTGTCCCAGGTCAAATTCGCATAATTAGCATCTAGGCTAAGCTCCTGCTTTGTTTCCTTGGTTCTGAGGTCTGTACTCCACAGATTCATCCCCTTCTCAAATGCTGCCAAATAATAAAGTTTGTCTCCATCCTTTGACAAAACCGCATCGCCAAGAGAAGAAGAATGTATGGTCAGTTTGGCCTTGCGATCTTCTATTCCATCCCAGTCGAACTTCAAATCCTCAACCTTCTTGTCTTTGTCCTTGTCCTTATCATCTTTAGATTTATCATCTTTCTCTTCTTTCTTATTCGCTTTTTCTATCTCTTTCATCAAGTCAAAGTCTTCTTTGGACAAGGTGAATTTTTCCCAGGCAGCCTTATCAAAAAAGAGCGAGTATACATCATTCTGACTTTGCCCACTGGTAGCATAACTTCTCAAACCATCTCTGTTGGAAAACCAAAGCATTTGCTTTCCATCATTCACCCACATCGCATTTTCGTCTCCATATCCACTTTTAGTCAGGTTTTTCATTTTCTGCTTGCCGGAAGCATCCAAGAGCACAACTTCAGAATTTGCCATTGTAGGCCTGTAAGTTGCCAAGAGCCACTTGCTATCAGGTGCCCACGTGAAGTATTGATCTCCGTCACGCATATGGAAAAGTTCATCCGGGGTCATAAGCACAATAGATTCCTGCGATGCCAAGTCCAGTATTTTTAGAGTTCTTCTGTCTTCTACAAAAGCCAGCTTTTTTCCATCCGGGGAAAATTTAGGCAGATAAGCTTCACCTTCCGATTTTACGAGCGGTCTCTCTTCCAATAATGTTGAAGCAAAGAAAAAAGGCTCTTCTGATCTTACTTTTGTACTTTGGAAAATCTGCCACTTGCCATCTCTTTCACTAGCATAGGCCAATGATTTTCCATCAGGGGAAAACTCCACAAAGCGTTCCTGCTCAGGAGTATTTGTAATTCTTTTGGTCAGAGCACCGTCCACTGAAGTTACAAAAACCTCTCCTCTAGCCACGAAAGCAATCTCTTTGCCATCAGGAGAAATGGACATTTCCCTAACTCCCCCATTGATGGAAATGTAATTGTCAGAGTTGGTAATTGCTTGTGTCTGGAGCGTGACAGCAAGCTTCTTTGGAGCTTGCCCCTTGCGAAGTGTATAAAGTTCTCCATCGTATCCAAAGCTCATCAACCCATCGTTGGAAATGCTTAGAAAACGGACAGGGAAATTCTCCAAAGTTGTGAGTGCCTCAGTTTGGGAAGGATCGGCAGTATTCATAGCAAAGACATTGAAACTTCCATTGGCTTCGCTCAGGTAATAGATTTCTGATTCATCCGGAGAAAAGACCGGGGTTCTATCTTCTCCATAGAAGGTGGTCAGCATTTGATGGGTATTGGCTCTGGTATCGTACAGCCAGATATCACGGGCAATGCCTGACTGATGATGCTTGCGCCACTCATTCTCTCCCCCTTTTTTGTCATGGTAAACCATCTTGCTTCCGTCTTTGCTGACTTTTACATATTCAGCGGGAATTGTAAAAATCTGATCTACCCTTCCGCCGTTGCGGGCAACGGAATAAAGCTCAGGCTGTGAACCGGACGGATATTGTCTGTGCTCAGCTATATCCATCCGCTGGGTTCCAAATATCACCGATTGATCATCAGCAGAGAATTCGAACGGCTGTTCGTCATTTGAATGAAATGTAAGTCTGGTGGCGGGACCACCTTCAGGTCTCATGGTAAATACATCAAAGTTACCATAACGATCAGAGGCGAAAGCGATTGTCTTTCCATCATGACTCCATACAGCTTGATAATCATGTGCCTCATGAAAAGTAAGCTGCCTTGCAGTTCCTCCTGTGCTTGCTACCAAATACAGATCGCCTTTGTAGGTAAAGACAATATGGGTTCCATCAGGAGAAATAGCCGGATATCGCATCCATTTAGGAGCTTCTTGTGCTAGTGCCATATTGCCTAGAAAACAACCAAGGAGCAATGCAAAAATCTTTAATCTTTTAGTCATAAAATTGGATTTAGTGCTTTAAATTAATCAAAAATAAAATTTGAACTACCTGACTTTTTTTGATCGGTGTTATTCAACACATGTAAGATTAAAATCCAATATGCGTACCCGTTTAACTGCCTATGTGTATTTTGAGTTAATTCTAGAAGTTCAAATCTGCCAATTCCCCCTTTTCAAAGGGGGCAGAGGGGATTTTCTATGAATAAAACCAGATATAATTCTGGTACATGCATTCATGTGGATACTCATAAAATCCAATAATGTATCAAAGCTTTCCTTCATTCCTTCGGTATACAAGGCTATATTTGCACCTCGAAAAATCAACTCATTGGATGAACTCATTTATAGAAGAATTACGCTGGAGAGGCATGCTTCAGGATATGACACCCGAAATCGAAGAACACCTGGCTAAAGGAATGGCTTCGGCATATCTGGGTTTTGACCCTACGGCAGATTCCCTACATATCGGTCACTTGGTAGGGGTGATGACCTTATTGCACTTCCAGCGCGCCGGACATAAGCCATTTGCCCTGGTAGGCGGTGCTACCGGGATGATCGGAGATCCATCCTTCAAATCAGCTGAGAGAAATCTGTTGGATAAAAACACCCTGGATCATAATGTGGCTGGCATCCAGGATCAACTTTCGAAATTTTTGGATTTTTCCGGTTCTACGACTAACAAAGCCGAACTGGTGAATAACTACGACTGGATGTCTGAGTTTAGCTTTTTGGACTTTATCCGCGATATTGGAAAGCATATTACCGTAAATTACATGATGTCCAAGGATTCTGTAAAAAGAAGATTGGAGGACGGAAATGGGCTTTCCTTTACAGAATTCACTTACCAACTGATCCAGGGCTACGATTTTTACCATTTATGGAAAAATAAAAATTGCACTATTCAGCTGGGTGGATCAGATCAATGGGGAAATATTGTGACAGGCACCGAATTGATTCGAAAAATGGGAGGAGGCAGTGCTTATGCATTGACCGTTCCCCTGATCACCAAGGCAGACGGAACGAAGTTTGGCAAAACCGAAGGCGGATCTGTTTGGCTGGATCCCGAAAAAACTTCCCCTTACGCATTCTATCAGTTTTGGCTGAATGTGTCTGATGAAGATGCTGCTAAATATATCCGAATTTTTACCGTTTTGGACCGGACAACAATTGAAACACTGGAAGCAGAGCATGCAGAGGCACCTCATCTTCGTGTGTTGCAAAAAGAGATAGCCAAGCAAATCACCGGCATGGTTCACGGTGAATCTGATTTTGATATGGCCGTGAAAGCATCTGAGATATTGTTTGGTAAATCTTCCACCGAAGATCTGGCAGCATTGGATGAGCGGACTTTCCTTCAGGTTTTCGAAGGAGTTCCCCAAGTACAGATTAGCCAAGAGGAATATTCAGGATTGAATTCAATTTTGGATCTTTTTGGGGAAATCACTAAGGGGATTGTTTTTCCTTCAAAAGGAGAAGCCAGAAAAATGATCCAAGGAGGTGGAGTAAGCATCAATAAAGAGAAAATTGCCGATCCTAGTGCTCCTATAAGTTTGACTCTTCTTCAAAACAAATATCTACTTGTACAAAAAGGTAAGAAAAATTACTATATCGTAGAAGTGAAGTAAGTACATGATACTCACTCTAAAAAAGGCTTTAGGGAATCTCTAAGGCCTTTTTTTATAAAATTTTGCTAAATAATCAATAAGTAAAAGCCTCCCTTTGACCCAAGTTTAATATCTTTGGGTTCTATTTTTAGAAAAAGATTTTAACCTATGCCTGGAGAGAAAAATAAGGAAAAACTCATTTTGGATTCGGCTGTAGCACTCTTCACTTCCAAGGGCTATCTGGCCACCAGAATGGAAGATGTAGCCAAAGCCGCAGGAATCAGCAAAGGCTTGACCTATTTCTATTACAAGAATAAGGAAGACCTTTTTATGGCTTTGACAAAGAAAGCCTTCGATCAATTCAAAGATGAATTTCGGGACGAATGGTCTAATAGGAACAAGGGAAAAACCGGATTGGATATGCTTTGTTCCTTACTGGTGAAGATTGTTGCCTTTGCAAAATCCAATCAGGTGTATTATGACTCCATTCTCAATTTCCTTGATCTACTCAAGAAGTACAACAATCCTGAAACACAAAAATTAATTGATCAGAAAACACTGGAATCTGCCCATTTTCAAAAGCTACTGGAAATCCATCATGAACCTGCCAAAATAGGAATAATGATGGTGAGTCAAGGAATCAAAGACGGAAGTATTCGTGCTGAACTACAACCGGAAATCACTTTCTATACCATCTGGAGTATGATCATTGGCTATGAGAAAATGCTCGGGCCAATAGAATACGATGGTAAAGACCTAAAAATCCACTCAGAAAACTGGGAACCGGGATTTCTTCGCCTCATGCAAGAAATGCTAAAAGGCACCATTCAAGCCACCAAGAAAACTACAGTGCAAACTAGTTTATTCTAGTACAAGTAAAACGAGCACAGGTGGTATAAAATAATAAAGGCTGTCGAAAAACTCTCTCGCCAGCCTTTATTTATATACTTAGGGCACACTGAAAAACGCAAGTAATAGATCAAAAGCTATCCTATTGAATGATTAACCTATTTTTGATGCGAACGGTTTTTCAGCAAGTGCAAGCTTATTGAGCAGAATGGATCTCTATCCGTGCATCAGAAAATCCCAATATCGGGATTTTCAAGCTAGCCTCAGCCATACCATCTTCTACGGAAGCTGGCATACCTGAGACTTTTTCAGCAAGCTCTACTCAATAGATGGAGCTCAACTTAATTATCAATTTACATCTCCCATCATTTTCTTGATCATAGGCCTCAGTAGAAAGAGTAAGGCAGCAGAACCGAAGACGGTATAAACGATCATCATGTATTGATCCGGCATCTGGGCCAATGCTTCATCCGTCCCCCCGCTGGCTTCACCGGCTATCAACCCGGCAAAAAGATTCCCCAAGGCAATTGACAAGAACCAGATTCCCATCATTTGGCCCGCGTAGCCTGTTGGTGCCAATTTGGTCACCAAGCTAAGCCCTACCGGAGACAAACTCAATTCACCAAATGTGTGGAACATAAAAGTGACCAGCAGCCAGGTAGGCGCTGCCAGATCTCCTGAAGCTGCGATTTTGGTAGCGAAATACATCACAAAAAAACCAATACCCAAAAGCAGAAGCCCAAACGTAAATTTTAGAGGTGAGCTCGGTTCAAGGTTTCTTCTGCCCAGCCACACCCACAGCGCACCAAAAACCGGTGCAAAAATGATAATGAACAGAGAGTTTACAGACTGAAAATAACTGGTAGGAATCTCCCAACCCAAGATATTACGGTCCGTAAAACGCTCAGCAAATAGGTTCAATGTAGATCCTGCCTGCTCAAATCCAGACCAAAACATAGCAGAGAAAAGGAATAGAATAGCAATTACTCCTACCTTACTTTTGTCTGATTTATCAAGTCCCCCAAAGACTATTACATACCCCAGATAACCGAAAGCCACAAGTGCAATAATTGTCCCAGAAGCCCCTGCTATAGCAGAAACATTGATCGGTAGCACCCCCATAAAAAGTACTCCAACTATAGCCACCACACCAAGAACTATATAACTCACCAAAGACCTCAGCTTCCTTTGCCCCGAGACTTCTTCTTCGGTCACCACCAATGGAGGTTCGCCGTATCCTTCCAGTATTCCTCCGGATAGCTTATACTGAATTAGCCCAAAAACCATCCCAAGACCGGCAAGACCAAAGCCGAGATGCATATCATAGGTTGCCAGAGTACCGCAGGCAATGGGTGCTATAAATCCACCTAGGTTGATTCCCATGTAGAAAATAGAAAAACCTGCATCACGTTTGGTACTTCCCTTCGGGTAAAGCTGCCCCACGATCGAGCTGATATTTGGTTTCAAAAGCCCGGTGCCTACTACAATTAATATCAAGCCCAGAAAAAATGAAGAGGTGTCCAGCGTACTTAGTTCGGTTTTGATCGAACGATCTCCTGAAAACAAAGCAATGACACCGGGAAGAGCCATCGTAAAGTGCCCAATAGCAATAATAATCCCCCCATACCATACGGATTTTTTCAAACCGAAAAGTCTGTCTGCAAGCCAGCCACCGGGCAACGCCAACAAATAAACACCCATGGTATAGAGACCATAAATAGCTCCGGAAGTCTGGTCGTCAAAACCCAAGCCTCCTTCTGCTATAGTCATCGTCATAAACAGTATAAGCAATGCCCGCATGCCATAATAACTGAATCGCTCCCACATTTCTGTAAAAAAGAGTGTCATCAAGCCTTTAGGATGGCCAAAAATAGTAGGCCCTTCAAATTCAGGAGTAAGTTGTTTTTCCAAGGATAGTTTTATTTGGGTGAAATCAATTTTGCAATGATAAACCTTTTTAGGGCTTGTTTCCAAAGTTAAAGCTGCTGAATTGTGGTCTAATGTCTGATTATTACACCATTGGGAAGGAACGTCCACAGGATAGACCATTATGCAAAAACAGATTCAAAATATTCATCTGTTTTCCACATGCAATCGATTGTAATCAAAAATAAAGCATGTTTTATTGGTTTTATTAAAAGGTATTTCAGTAGTTTTGTGAAGACAATTTTCAGATTGTAACCCCAAATATTTATGCAGGAACTAGATCTGGCAATCCAGACTTCCCCCCTGGCTTTTCTCCGTACCACAACTAACAGAAAAGTTCATGTCAATCTTCCACCGGCAGAGCTGGTGGAAATTGCTTTAGCCCGTAAAGAAGGAAAACTCACTTCCACCGGCGCATTGATGGCAGATACCGGCAAATTCACCGGAAGATCCCCTAAAGACCGTTACATTGTCCTCGATGACAAAACTAAAGATTCGGTCTGGTGGGGTGATATCAACCTTCCATTTGATGCTGGGAAATTCAGTCTACTAATGAACAAGATGAAGGCATTTTTAGCTGACAAAGAGCTCTTTGTCAGGGATGGGTATGCCGGTGCAGACGACAATTACAGGCTCAAATTGAAGGTGATTAATACCAAAGCTTGGCACAATCTCTTCTGCTACAATATGTTTCTGAGGCCATCTGAGCTTGAATTACAAAATTTCGAGCATGATTTCACAATCATCTGCGCTCCTGAATTCGAAGCAGACCCCGAAACTGACGGTACCAAAAATTCAAATTTTGTACTTATCAATCTCACCGAACGAATCATCCTCATCGGAGGTACCGGTTACGCAGGTGAAATGAAAAAGGGGATTTTTTCAGTCCTTAATTTCATTCTACCCCATGAGCGAAATGTCCTTTCTATGCACTGCTCCGCAAATGTAGGATCGCATGAAGATACCGCTATTTTCTTTGGGCTGTCAGGAACGGGCAAAACTACCCTTTCAGCTGATCCTAACCGAAACTTAATTGGAGACGATGAGCATGGCTGGGCCGAAGAAGGGGTATTCAACTTCGAGGGAGGGTGCTATGCCAAAGTCATCGACTTAAGCAGAGAGAAAGAGCCCGAAATCTGGAATGCTATCAAATTCGGATCCATTGTAGAAAATACGCGATTTAAGGGAAAATCCAGAGAAATTGATTTTACGGATAAATCCGTCACTGAAAATACCCGTACCGCATACCCCATTGACTATATACCAAATGCACTGGTGCCATCCAAGGCAGGAGTACCGAAAAATATATTCTTTCTGACAGCAGATGCTTTTGGGGTGATCCCCCCTATTTCCAAGTTGAATAAAAGTCAGGCAATGTATCATTTCATTTCCGGTTACACCGCAAAAGTAGCCGGCACAGAAATGGGAATAACCGAACCAAAATTGACTTTCTCGGCATGTTTTGGCGCAGCTTTCCTCCCCTTACATCCAGCCGAATATGCTAGGCTATTCGGGGAAAAAATGGAGAAATATAACACCAATGTTTGGCTGATCAATACCGGCTGGACCGGTGGTCCTTACGGAGTAGGGTCCAGAATGAAATTGGCATATACCAGAGCTATGATTACGGCAGCTTTGGAGGGAAATTTAGATCATGTCGAATTCACTGAGCATCGTTTTTTTGGATTTCAGATTCCGCTGGAATGTCCAAATGTGCCCTCACATATACTCGATCCAAGGAAAACCTGGGAAAATGTGGAAGCATACGATATCCAAGCAAAAGAACTTGCAAATGCATTCAGGTCAAATTTCGAGAAATTCGAGGAATTTTCGTCTGAGGATATCTTAAAAGGAGGGCCACTTCCCTAAGAAAACAGATGGGTTCCATAGACGTAAACAACTGATTAAAAATCATTGTGATTATCCTCAACGTTGTAATTATTATTTTAAAAATACTACGTGCATCTCCAGCTATGCACGTAGTAAGTTTGTCCTTGACCTAAGCATAGAATAATGCTCAAGTATTTTTGCGGAAAAACCAGCTAAAGTCTAACCATACTGCGGGTTGAAGTGCAAAAACCCAATTCAAAGGAAGAGAAGATTAACAGTCAAAAAAGAAAACAGCAAGTACATGCTAAGGTACTTGCTGCAGGAAATGATATATATCATTTATAATCTTTTTTACTTACGTCCAGCACCTTACTTACTTCCTGCACAGTGGCAGGTGCATCCAGTTTGAAAAAGCCTGAAAGCCCTCTTTCCAAACGGGAAGCACGGATGGCTGATTTGAGTGCAAAGAATACACTTGTAGCCAAAACTAACGGTGGTTCTCCGACTTCTTTGGAAGAGAACAATCCATTGGGATTTTCAGGTACATCGGCTGAATTGTCTCTCGGGTATAAATAGGTATTCATTTCCAAAGGAATTGTGGTGATCGCAGGCGGTTTGTAAGTCCAGGTATTCAGTGTGTTAAGCCTTCCCTTCTCTTCACCTTCAGGTTCGAAAACAAGTTTTTCCGTAAGGATATAGCCTATTCCCTGCACAAAGGCACCTTCTACTTGTCCTATGTCTATGGCTGGATTGAGACTCCATCCCATATCAAAAATAATATCAGACCGGAGTATTTTTACTTCACCCGTTAGCACATCCACTTCCACTTCAGAACAGGCAGCAGAGAAGGTAAATCCGACAAAGGAATCTACACCGCCTGCGGTGGAATTTACATCTGCCAAATCTATTCCCGGAATAGCCTTGTTTTCCGAAACAGGTTTAAACGTCATGGCTGGAATCGGTGTAGTTCCCCCTGGAATCGGCGCAGTAAAAGAAGCAATGAGATCAACCCTATACTGGTAAGCCAAGGCAACCAAGTTTTGCCAGATTAGCTTTGAATGTTGGTCTATCGGTCGTTTGACGGAAGCAGACCATCCCTCCTTGCCATAATTCCAGAAATCTATTCCCTGTTCTTTACACCAGTCATCCCCGTTGTCTTTCAAGAGTTTATAGCCGAATTCAGTCATCCGTGACCGCATCTTTTCACATGCCTGCTTCACCGCTTCCCCATTATATGCCGTTCCTGTGGAGCCACCGGTACTTGTAGGATTTGGAATGACCCGTGTATTTGGACTGTGAATTTGAATCAGGTCCATCGGGATATTCAGCACATAAGCCGCGACCTGTTCTACCTTGGTCATCATCCCCTGCCCCATATCCACACCACCTTGATTGATGGACACACTGCCGTCGCCGGAATAAACTGATACAATCGCTGCAGCTTGTTCTATCATGACCAGATTGTAGCCCGAACCGTACTTTACAGGAACCATGTAGATTCCTCTTTTTTTCCATTTATTTTCCTTGTTAAAGGCATTTACCTTTTTTAAACGATTTTGATAATCGCTTTTCTCTTCCACATATTTCCATACATCGCGCATATAGCAGTAAGAAAGTGCTTGGCCAAAAGGCGTGACATCTCCCCGTACATACATGTTTTTTCTTCTTAGTTCAGCGGAATCCATACCGATGGCGAAAGCCGCATCATCAATGGCATTTTCCAAAATAAGCTTTCCCTGTACATCCCCAAATGCGCGCATGGCCGTATTGGGGGCTTTATTGGTGCGACACACATCCAACTGGCTCTCGAAGTTCTTGATATTGTAGGCGTTGTCTATCCTAAGCTGAACACAGTTACTGACGATGTAAGAACAGTCGTAGAACGCTCCACCATCAGCCCATAGTTTCAGATGCAATCCACGAATGAGTCCCTTGTCCTCTTTTCTTAGATTCCCCTGATCCACTGCAATTTGATATTGTCCATAGTACCCATGTCGTTTTCCAATCATAGCGGTGTCATGTTCCCGCTTCATCACGAGTCGAATCGGTCGGTTCAACTTATGCGCTGCCACAGCTACGGGAGCTGCGACAAACTTGGCCTGTTCAGTTTTACCGCCATATCCTCCTCCAAGCTGACGGATGTCCACAATGACTTTGCTATGCTCTGCAGCTAAGGTACTCGCCACAGTCTGATGCATTTCCATCGGGCTCTGAGATGAGGGATGAACCAAGATTTGATTGTCATCTTCGGGAAAAGCCACACAAGCCTGAGTTTCCATATAGAAATGAACTTGTTCACCGGAGATTTGGGTATTCTCTATGATAGTGCATGCAGCTCCGTCTATTTTCTCATTTCGGAGAATTGGTTTTTTGTCCAATGGAGCTTTTGCCAAATCTGCCCAATAAAGCTCCGTTCCTGGTCTGGTTATTTTCCAGATATGGGATACAAATGGAGCTGTACTCGGGCAATCAGGAAATATGCTTCCCATTTTGATTGCATCATCTATGGTAATGATTGGATCTTGCCACTCTTTGCTCCAAGATGGATTTTCCTTGTTTTCCCACTGTATAGGGGAATAAGCAAGGCAATATTCTGAAGCATATTCAGCTATTTCAATCGCGGCTTTTTCTGTATCGGCAATGACCATAGCGATGGCCTGTCCGGGATAAAGAATACTTTGGGTTGCAAATATAGGCTGATCCAGTGCCATGCCCTGCAGATTTAACCCCCCTACGGGAATATCCTGATAGGAGATCAGCGCAAAAAAAGAAGTGAATTTCGAGGCGAGGAATTCTTCCAGTTCCCCAAAGTCAATCATTTCTTTATTGATAGGATGCGCTAAATGGAAATTGGCAAGTGATCTTTTGGCTTGAATAAACGCCGCATTCTTACCAAGAGGCGGAAGCTTTATCTCATGCGTATAGTGCACTTCCCCCATCGCTTGATGGAATGCCATAAGCTTGATGTAAGGCTGGGAAACAGGAGTTTTAAATGATTGATTTACATAAAATTGTGACCCGTCACTTACATTCCAATTTCCCCAATCAATCTTCCCTGCTGACCGAATGTCTTTGGGAACTTGACCTCTGGATTTTTCCATCAAACTTCTGATGATAGCTTTGTAAATAAAGGAGACTGCCAGATTAATCTTGTAGTCATTGGTGAAGCCTTCCGATGGGACACCGTCCATTCTCCCCTTCTCTTCCCAAAACTCTAATTCTTTGCTTACTTCTATCTTTAGTATTCCAGTCAAGGTCGGAAGGAGTTCGAGGCTCAGTTTTTTTCCTTTTAACCATTGCTCACTAGTTGTTGCCCGCCAAGCTATGGGTGCAATACCTCCATAGACGATGCTTGTTTCTAGAATATTTAGATCCTCGGATACCTCAATTCTTGTACAATTATTTACAATAGAATGGGAATTTACTTCCCGTAAGGCAACTTTCTGAGCCAAAACAACTTCTTGTTGGTGGCCAAATGGAAGGAAATAACCTAAAACCACCAAATCATCTGCGATCTCAGGTGCTTTCAAAAGCTGATTTACCAATTCTGCAGCTTTTAACTGAAATTCCTGGCCGGATTTGATTCGTACAAATCTAATCTCTGCTTCTGTGCCACACAACACAGTAAACAGGTCCGAAGGGAAAGGTTCTCCACTTATAATATGCTTAAGAACCAGCATTGTGTTTCCTGCCAATGAAGCGGCATTTCGCACGATCATTCCTGCTGTTCGATGACACATAAACTGCATGCTTCCGATTCTTGATACCGGAGAAAACTTTTCATCCACAATCAACTGATCGAGATAGCGTAATAATTGTG
The DNA here is from genome assembly GCF_014838715.1 of Algoriphagus sp. Y33. Lineage (NCBI taxonomy): Bacteria > Pseudomonadati > Bacteroidota > Cytophagia > Cytophagales > Cyclobacteriaceae > Algoriphagus > Algoriphagus sp. Y33. The sequence goes on from NZ_CP061947.1 coordinate 2,085,682, forward strand.
AGTAAGTCGTGGATGCTCCTACCGCTATTCCATTTTCCAATCTCTTTATTCCGTATAGATCAGGTATCAACTTGATGTCCACAAAGAGATTTACCAATGGAAATTCATCGGCATAAATTCCAAAAGAAGTATTGCCAAAAACTATCCTGGTTGTTTTTGAAGAGCTTTTTCTGAGAATGTTTATCAATTCATCCAGTGTCTCCGGACTTAGCCATTGTTTTTCAGCTTGAAGTATTGATACTGCCGGCAAAGCCATTTTAGCACCATCGGGAAATGGAATATTAATGGCATCATGAATCATTACTTCTTGGCACTTGTCTTCGGTAATACAGATCATTCGGTTTTTTTCGTCTTCTTTATTCCAATCTGAAGCGAATGTCTTCATACCCGTCAAAATTGACCGGTATCCAGTACAACGACAGATATTTCCATCAAAAATTTCCTCAATTTCCTTTTTGGTTGGTGATGGATTTTCTGAAAGAAATGCTGACATATTCATCACAAATCCTGTGGTGCAATAGCCGCACTGCGTACCGTTATTAATTGCCAACCGATGGGCTACAGGATTAATTCCCTCATGAAGATCCTGGTGCTCTTCCCCTGTCAAGCTCTTCACAGCGATCTTACTATTTCCATTTGCTTGTAGAGATTTGGCAGCCTCTTCGATTCGATGCTCACTTTTCTTAAGTAAAGCATCTTTAGCCCTGTTCCAACCCGGAGGAGAGCTATTCATCCATTTTGATGCTCCCCTAGAAGCAGATGGTGAAAAAGTAAGATGCCTGTTTTCCGGTCTTTTGATCCCACCTGTACCTTCGATTGTGGTAATTGCCATGCCTCCAAGAGCACAGATTGGGCGCAAACAGGAATTTATTGACTTGTGTTCAGCTGTCTGCTTTCTCTCATTCCAAATAGACAGAATTACGGTGCATGCACCACAACCTCCTTGCCCACAACCTTTTTTGGCTCCTACCAGCCCGATTTCATCAGACCTTAAATAATCAAGTAATAATTGGTCTGTGGATGGGTTTTCAATGGTTACTTCCTTCCCGTTGAGAAAAAATGAAAGTGTGTTATTCATAATTGTAGCGTTTAAAATGTAAGCCTTGTAAAAAGCCTAATTGTATGTTAAGTGTGGTAATAAAAAATTTACCGAAGTTCATACGATGCATAGTGAAAGTTACCCCTATTCAAGAGCAAGAGTATCACCAAAATAAAACAGCTATGAAGAGTATATTTTCAAACTTATTGGATTGTCGGTTGAATACTGACTTATTCCTTCTGAGTTGATTCGATCTTCAAGGATCCATCGCGGTGCATTGGTGTCGGTATGCGCTCATATTCATTAACCCAATGTCCTGCTACGTTTTCATCTTTCCATTCGGTGAAATATCCCAGAGCCAAAGAAACCTGCAGTGAAAAATCAGAAGAGGTCGCCGTCTCCGTATAGGGGGTCGCACATTTTAAATTTTGGAAGTACTCTCTGAAAGCAACTGCATCAGTTTCAGTTAATTTAGTCAACTGTCCCATGGCATTTGTATCACCAATAAATGCCTCCTTTGGAACCAATGCCGCTATTTGGGGGAATTCTGCTGTGGCATGGCAAGACATACAGGATGAGGTGTTCAGATCAACCGGACCATCTAGACGACCTCCCCATCCCAGATGCTGTGGTGGTAATTTGGTAGAATCAGGATTTATTTTGGTTTGGGTCAAATTCGGATTAATAATGGTTCTGGTAACGGGGTAAGGATTGATAAAATTGGTGGTGTCCTGTGGATCATTGCCAAATTGGATCCCAACAGGAACCAAGTTCTCAGCTCTTCCGGCACCTTCTTTACCCTCATTCAACTTACCATTGTAGCAGAACGTACCAAACACCCAGCCCGTCCCGTATTTATCGGCCCTCGGATCCCGAACCATCACGTCCATTTGGATCAATTGCATAGGTTTGACTACTCGTCCTGTATCCAGACCATTATTCCATGTAGGAGTGATGTAGGCATTCCAAGTCATAGGATTCACCAAATAATCCGCAGAGGATTCATCGGCATCTGTAAACAAAAGTTTGAAAATCACCGTGCCTATTGGAAATCCATTGGGATTCTGGGTAGCATTTGGATCCGGATTATTTCCATCCTTCCACATTTGTGCAAGCGTATATCCTGCAAATTCATTATAAAACCCCAAGGCATACGTCTGAAAGGCTTGGGTCTGTTTTTCACCCAGCTGGTAAGGCCCGATTTCTGCTTCCTTCGCTAAGCCATGAAATCCTTCTGAACCTTGTGGTCCCCAATGCATCCAAGGCATATGGTACCAGTTTCTGGTTTTGTTTTCCTGTGCCACAAAGTCCACTTCGATCATTCCCTCAAAGGAATAATCCCGGACGGCGTTGATATATTCCATCCAATGGTCATCCTCATCAAATGGAATATTCAAAAAGTCAGGTAGTTCTGAATCATCAGGCATGGTCAAAGGATAATCCTGTCTCAGTTTAAAAACTTTTTCGCCGGGGTACTTGCTTTGAAATTCTGCCGGACTGATCATTCTCCCAAAATCCGGAAAATTGTTGTTTACTGTTGTTGATTTTTCTTCATTCACATGGGACAAGTCATGGGTAGACTTAGTGCAGGAAGCGAAAAGAAAAAGCAACAGGGACAAGCCTAATATGGCATTTCCCTTTAGTCTAAAATTGTAGGGATACATAGTGTTAAAGAATTTAGAGGTAAAAAGTAATAGTAAAATATATCCTAATTTAGAATATTAAATGATTAAATTATAGAGAGTTATGATTTTTATTCAATGTGATTTTTCAGCACTCCCTGACAAAAAAAGTAATCACGTATTTCAGATGCTATAAAATGGTTGATACAATTGTTTATTTGTATTTCACAGAATTATTGCTATGTTTTATTTTATGGTGACAAACAGTATACTTTTGATATAACTTCCTACAAAATTTCCCTTCACTTCTCTTGTTCTTTCCAATCGTTGTTATCCCATCATTCAATAGAAAAAAGGATTTCACACTTTGTGGCGGCTTGATATGTGTTATAAAAAAGGCAACTAGCTTTTTTGACCAGCCAGCTCTTCTAGCCTTCCCTCGTAGTCAAACTGCAAATCTTCATGTAGTCCTGAGATAAGTTTAGTAGCCTTTCCCAATTGCATCTGATACATATTATCCAAAACGGGATTTCGATGACGCAAAAAGCCATATTCCTTAAGCTTTTCGCAGAAAAACAAAAGCACTTCGATCTGGTCGGTTTTGACTTTACTCAGCTTGAGCAGTTTGTTCATTTTACGGCGAAGCTTCTGGGCTGCTTTTTTTGCATAATAAGAATGGTCACCTCGAGCCATTACAAAATCAGACTCCAGTTCTTCCTGAATCATTTCCAAGAACAGTCCGGGGTTGTCTTTCTCGTTAAGCTTAAAAAAAAGGTAAGCTTTGTTGTCTCTGCTGAATTTGCTCAGATTTGCCAAGAGTTCAATCAGTTCTTTTTCATTGAGAAAGCTGAGTTCTTTCTTGAGTTGGGCGAGAGTTGGGAATTTCATGATAAAAATAATAGGTTAATGACTTCATCAAATTTTAACAATTTTTACCGATCAGTCCTCATTCTTCGCAAAAAACCGTGTGTTGATCTCAAAAGTACGGGGGAGATTAGACTCAGGATTCCAGTCTTCGTACTATCGTAGATTAATAACCTAATCATAAATTATGGAAAAGAGAGAATTTTTAAAAAGACTAAGTCTCGGAAGTTTTGCACTCCCACTGCTCATGGGCTGCAATTCTATCGATGACCCAAATGAAGAAGTTTCGGGGGTAGATTCTGAAGATACCTCCGCAGCATGTCAGCTCACCAATTCGGAGACTGCAGGGCCATTTCCCACTAAGAACCCATCCTCACTTACACGGGTTGATATCACTTCAGACCGGACAGGCATACCGCTTGATTTAGAGATTACGGTTTTGGATGCAAGTCAAAGCTGCTTGCCGCTTGCTGCTGCCATCGTAGATGTTTGGCATTGCGACAAGGATGGCAATTATTCTGAATATGGGGGCACCGGCATGCAGTCAGCCGATTACACTGCTGTCTCATTTCTTAGGGGCAGACAAACAACCGATTCAAACGGAAAAGTAGCCTTCACAAGTATTTTCCCGGGCTGGTACACGGGACGTGCCACCCACGTCCATGTCCACATCTACAATGCTTCAGGAAATTCCCTTTTAGTCACACAGATTGCATTTCCCGAAGGTTCTGAAAGTGCCGTCAATGTGGTCAATGCCAGCTCCGAAAATGGTTATACCAAAGGAATGAACGGATATACTGTGAACAGTAGAGACAATGTATTCTCCGACGGCGTAACAAATGAAATGGCAAATATTTCCGGATCAGTGGATTCCGGCTTTAATCTCACCCATACTATTGTGGTCAAAGCCTAATAGATGACGGATTCGACTACACAGATATTCTTACGCTCAACACGTGACTTTTGGCACAGTGAAACCATGGCCACCTCCAGTCATAGTTTCCCGGCTCAGCCTTCCGGCCAGTCTGCCATAGATTGGGCAGAAATGACTTTGAAAGCAGGGTATTCTCATGAGTTTCTTGCTTTCCAGGATTGTCTATTGATTCTCGTTCCACTGCTAGGTGAGGTCTGTCTGAATGGAGACTTTGCCGTCGATGTAGGCCATTGCTGGCGAAAATCACTGAGGACAGGAGAAGTTATACTTCTTCAAAATCGATATGAAAATACTGAAAATCACTTTCTTAGAATACAAATTCCTTTTTCAGGATCAGTCAAATCATCCATCACCTGCTTTTCCCAAGAAGAGCTCCAAAACTGTATCTTTCCTATTTTTACTTTTATCGAAGATGAAGTATCCATCAAACTTGGGTTGGGAAAATTCAAGGGAAGAACCGACTTGGAATTTACTGTAAGGGGAACTGTATACGCTTATTGTCTTGTCGGTGCATTTGAAGTACAAAATTGCCTCTTGGAAAAAGGAGATGCACTGAAAATCAGCCATAGCAAAAAAGTAGAATTGGAAGCGCTCTCGCCAAATGCTTTCCTATTCACTTTGGAAACATGAGCTTTCGCAACCTACATTTAGGAGAAATGATAGCTACGTATGGGTAAGGACTTCAGAAAATATAGTTGGTTGCATGCGACTGGAGTTGTGGCGTTTCTGATGCTGCCCATTCTTCTTTATCCCCATCCTCCTGAAATAAAGAACTTCCTTTTTACGGCACCAACTATCAGGGATTTTATAGCCAATCTTCTGATGGTCACTTTTTTTTACATCAATTACTACTTCCTCATCCCTACCCTGTTTGAAAAGAAGGAATACACGGTATACGCATTGATCATCTTGTTTTCCTTTGGCCTGATCATCGTGCTGCCTTCTATGCTTACTGGTCTTATTCCTTGGGTGGAGCATTTTAAACCCCGGCACCCAGGTACAGGAATGCCCGCCCAAAGAGTTCCCAAACCGAACAGTGGGGAATGGAATTTCATGAGTATCGTAAACAATCATGTATTACTGTATCTTTCTGTGGTACTACTGTCCATCCTGCTGCGAATTAGGGAGCGGCTTTTTGCCACAGAAAAATCTAAGGCAGATGCGGAACTGAATTCTTTGAAAAGTCAGGTAAATCCACACTTTCTCTTTAATACGCTCAATAGCATTTATGGAATGGCGGTCCGGGAGAAATCCTTGAAAACTGCGGAAAGTATTATCAAACTTTCCGGCTTGATGCGCTACGTTGTGACTGAAGCGGAAACGGAGTTTGTTCCCTTAGAGAAGGAGCTGGAATACATAGAAAATTACATATCCTTACAGCGGCTGAGACTGGACAGCAGTGTGGATTTTACATTTTTGAATGAGGCAGATGCCGGGAGGAAAGTAATTGCGCCTTTGATTTTGATTCCCTTTATTGAAAATGCGTTTAAGCATGGAGTCAACCCGGACGAGAAATCCGAAATACTGATCAGCATTGAAACGATTGGCACAAGCCTAGTCTTAACGGTGAAGAATCTAAAAGTGAATCAGCAACTTGCCCATCACGAGAAAAGCGGGCATGGTATCGATAATGTGAAATCAAGACTTTCACACCTGTACCCAAATAAAAATTCCCTTACCCTCTCGGAAGATGAGTTAACTTATATGATCCGGTTAAGACTTGAACTCACATGATCAAAGCTATCGCCATAGACGACGAACCCTTGCCTCTGGAAATTTTGGCCAATTTCGCAGAGCAAATCGATGGGTTAGCACTTTTGCAGACTTTTACCAAAGTCCAAGAAGCTGTTCTGTTCCTCGCAATCCAGGAAGTGGATTTAATTTTTCTGGATATTCAGATGCCGGCTATCTCAGGCTTGGAATTTTACAGGAAATATGGAAATGAGCGAATGGTGATTTTCACCACTGCTTTTTCACAATATGCAATAGATGGTTTTAACCTTAGCGCTATAGATTATTTATTGAAGCCTTATGATTTTGACCGATTCCAATTTGCTGTAGATAAGGCTATTGACTATATTCTATTTAAGCAATCATCAAATCAAAATCCTGTCCATATTTTTCTCAAAGCAGACTATAAAATACAGAAAGTAGTCCTCGCTGAGATTCTATACATCGAAGGGCTTGCAGACTATCTTCGCATTTTTCTAACGGGGCAAAAGCCGCTTATCGTGAGACAAACAATGAAGTCCATGCTAGAGATATTGCCGGATACTTTTTGTCGTGTTCACCGATCATTTATAGTTCCGCTCTCTTCAATCACTGCGGTCAAGGGAAGGGCAGTATTTATCCATGAAAAAGAAATTCCAATTGGAACGACCTATTGGGAGAAGTTTGAGCAGGCGTTTTTCAAATAATTCCTTACGAAAATCAAGCCTTTGTCTCCATTTGAATATAATCTGTTGAAAATGGTGTTGCTATAGCTTAACTTAATGCTTTAAGATTTTCGTTTTATGAAAGAATTTCAGGCCATTATTAGCGCATATGAGCAATATAAGCTGACACAAAAGAAAACTGCCTTGGCCACCGTCGTGCAGGTAGATGGGTCTGCGTACAGAAGACCCGGAGCCAGAATGTTGGTTTCCGAAGATGGGGAACTTACCGGGGCGATCAGTGGAGGCTGTTTGGAAGGGGATGCGCTTCGCAAAGCGCAAACAGTGATCTTCCAGCAGAAATCCATGCTGGTCACCTACGATACTACAGATGAGGATGATCAGAAATTCGGCGTAGGACTGGGTTGCAATGGAATTATTCATGTATTGATAGAACCAATTGACTATCAAAACCCTATAAATCCAATTGAATTATTAAAAATTGCTTTGAGCAACCGTGCTTTTTCCAGGTTAATCACTGTGTTTTCGGTGAAATATTCCAAGCAAGAGCAAGTAGGAACGAAAGTTCTTCTGAAAGAAAACCGAACATTTGGTGATAAACATAAACTTGGAGATCCACTTTGGGAGAGGGTTCAAGAAGAATTGGACAGTAATCAATCCACGCATCATATCATTGAAAAATATGATATGCTAGATGATATTCAGGTATTCATAGAATCCATCAAACCTACTATTCGCCTTTTTCTTTTCGGTGCAGGAAATGATACTATCCCCTTGGCTAAAATGGCCGATATACTGGGGCTTGAAGTTGTGGTAATTGATGGAAGAAAGAATCTGGCTACACCCCTGCGCTTTCCATCGGCTCTGAAAATCATAACAGGTTCAGGAGATGAAGTAGTACGGCAATTAGAAACCGATTCCAACAGTGCAGCACTCTTGATGACACACAATTTTGACTATGAGGCATTGGTCTTGGCGGATTTGCTGCTTTTAAGCTTACCCTATGTGGGAATATTGGGGCCAAAGAAAAAGTCTGAAAAACTACTGGATAGATTAGAGAAGAATGGAACAGCTGTCAATCAAGACACTATCTACTCCCCAATGGGATTGGATATTGGTGCAGAGGGTTCTGAAGAGATCGCTTTGTCCATTTTGGCAGAGGTGAAAGCGGTTTTGGCAAAAAAACAAGGTACCTTTCTGAGAAATAAGACAGGCCCCATACACTAAGAAAATAAATGAAGACAGGAATCATCATACTTGCAGCAGGAGAATCATCAAGACTTGGCTATCCCAAGCAGATCGCACAATTCAATGGAAAAACCTTACTGCAATTGGCCATAGATGCTGCAAATGATTCCAAAGCTGACAAAAGAGTTCTGGTGCTGGGAGCATTTCGGGATGAGATCAAAAAGACTTTTCCGGGGGCAAGTATTCCCAACATTCCCAATCCACACTTCCAGAAAGGCATGTCTTCCAGCATCAAAATCGGTATGGAATACATGCTCAAATTCGATAAACCTGATCAAGTAATTATTATGCTATGTGATCAACCCTTTGTGGATGCGAAGATTCTCAATAAACTTATCGCAACTCAGAAAAAGGAAGGAAAAGGAATTGTTGCCTGTGCCTATTCCAAAACTATAGGTGTTCCTATACTTTTCGGAGAAGCCCATTTTAAAGAATTGATGGAATTGACAGGGGATGAAGGAGCCAAAAATATTGCGCTTGCCCATGAGGATGATTTAGTAGCTATACCTTTCCCAAAAGGCAAAGTGGATATAGATACGGAAGAGGATCTGAGGGACTTGAATTTGTAGGTTTGAAGATTCTCGTGGCGACGCTACGATTATCTCCCGCTGAGGCGCAAAGGCGCTATTCTTTTTACTCATAACACAATGATATATAGCCAGATAAAAACAGATTAACCTTTGAGTTAAGTAAGATCTCAAACGAGTAATGATAGATATAATTTCTCAACAAGAATTCAATTGAATAATAAGCTCTCTTCAACCCATCAGATTATCGAATCTAAAGCTAGAGACTACATGAATTACAAATATCCTATATTTTACTATTTACAATTTATCGTATATCCTATTTTTACAATTCTTTGGCTGTTTGGTTTCATTTTGGGCATATACTTTATTCAAGCTGAAAAGACATTTTTTACTGTATTTTGGATTACAATATGGCTTTTGGCGGGCTGGTTTACTTTTTATTGGGGGACTTGGTATAAATGTGGAAAGCAAACAATTGAAGTTAAAAGTGAAGGCATCAAAGTTTCAAAAAAGTTTATGCTTTATCACCGTTCAAAATTGGTATCTAAAAAAAACATCTTAACTATAAGTTATAAAGAGCTTAAGCCTTATAATTTTTTTACTGGAAAAGATATTGAAATCAAAGAAAGATTAGGATGGCTTGTTATTAATGGAGATTCTGATCACGCTCGTAATTCATACTTATATCCAATTGATGACCTTGAAAAATTGATTGAATATTATAAAATTTCAACTTGAAACTTGCTAGTACTTAACACCCTCTACGACAATTTCTCCAAGTAGATTACCTGTTTTTCTAAATGAGGTAACTTTTCCTTCTAGTTCAGCTTGTTTTCAAAAATCTACAATTACACCGCAATTTAAGCGATTCATTGTAGAAGCATTCTACTGTTTGCATCTTACTCGCTAATGTGCCCATTCGGTGGAATATAATTCCATGAAAAGGGAAAGCCTTTCGCATGGCGAAATTTAATAAAAAGCCGTAGCGGGCTCTAGACGCAGAATTATTCGCTGGCACGGATCTGGGCTTAAGTGAATCATATAATTAGTAACTAACTCACTAACCAACTAGCAATCATGAACACACTAATTAATGCACAAGCCAGCTGTTCGGAAGCGATCTCATGTAACGTAAAAACTGCAAGAGATGAATCTGTAGGTTCCATTAAAGACATTATGATCAACACCTCAACAGGCCAAGTTGATTATGTTGTACTGAAGGTGGATGAAGGATTTCTCAATTTAGGTTCAAAACTTCTTGCTTTACCATTTGAATCCTTCGAGTTCAATCCCGTACAGGATGATGTAGTAATTGTAAAAGAATTGAAAGAAACTTTGGAAAATGCTCCAGGGTTTGATGAGAATGAATGGCCTTCAGGCCCTCAAGAAGAGTTCATTCACGACATGCGTACCTATTACAGTGAGGAGCCCCGTAGTCTATATGGTCGTTATGATCATACCAATAGATCTTTTTACACTGTGAAAGATCAATTTGATACTTCATCGGAAAGGATTCGGGATCCGAAATTTGGAGATGGTTTTCTAGAAAAAGATCATCGCGGAGAGAGACAGTCAGACCTTAGAAGAGGCGGTAAGCCCCTTTTATAAGCTCCGATCCTATCTAACCTAGGCAAGGCTAATCCATTTTTGGGTTAGCCTTTTGTCATTAGTCATCCTATGGTTAAAATCTGATGGATATTAAATCTGATATATCTTTCCTGAAAATAAGGAAACTAAAAAACTGCACCGTTGCTGGAGAAATAGAATTATTCTCTCAACTCCCCTAACACTTTCTCTACCCATTCCGCCGTATCCAGCACTTCTTGCTCAGTGGTATTCCTCCCCAAACTAAACCTGATTGATGCTCTACCCAGATCGGCATCCAAGCCCATAGCTTTTAGCACGTGTGAAGGTTTGGGTGAAATACTGGTACAAGCCGAACCGGAGCTCACGGCGACTTTTTGACATACTTTGCGTAGCAATTCCTCCCCCTCCACTCCACCAAAAGCAATATTGGTCATGTGTGAAAGACGGTATTGACTTCCATTCAATACGGTGCTTGGTAGAGCTAACAGTTTCTTTTCCAGCAAATCACGTAGCTTCCCCAAGCGATTGGACTCCTCCTTCATTTCTCCCGCTCGTAGTTCTGCCGCTTTCCCAAAACCTACAATAGCAGGAACATTTAGCGTTCCGCTTCGGAAGCCTTTTTCGTGTCCTCCCCCATGGGTTTGAGCAAAGGGTTTGGGTAAAGAATGATTGTGCCGGATATACAGTGCCCCGATTCCCTTTGGTCCGTATAATTTATGTGCTGAAATCGCCATCAGATGAATTCCGGCTACAGAAAGGGGAATCTTTCCGGCAGCCTGTACTGCATCACTTAGGAAAATGATATTATTCTCTTCTGCTATGGCTGAGATTTCTTCGATAGGATGAATTATGCCGGTTTCATTATTTGCCCACATCAGGCAAATCATTTTTGTATGGGGAAGGATACTTGATTTCAGCAATTCAATATCAATATTGCCTTTCGGATCTACAGGTAAAAAAGTAACGTCAGCACCTTCTTTCTCCATGGCAAGCATCGTATCTAACACCGCCTTATGTTCTGTCTGACACGTGATGTAATGCTGCTTTTCCCCTTTGTATAAGTCAAAAGTCCCTTTGATTGCCAGATTAATCGCTTCGGTAGCTCCCGAAGTAAAAATAATTTCTTTCGTTTGAACTCCAATTAAATTGGCCACCTGCTCCCTAGCTGCCTCAGTTGCATTCTCAGCCAACCAGCCGAATGCATGGGATCTACTTGCGGCATTTCCAAAATGAACGCCAAAATATGGAAGCATGGCTTCTACTACTTCCGGCGAACAAGGTGTCGTAGCATTATAGTCGAGGTAAATGGGGTAATTCATGTTCTAAAGTAAAAAGTCTATCGCTTTTAGACCATAGCCTAGGGTCATTATTCCTATAATTAGTAAATAGATTAAAGTTAACTGACCACTTCCTTATTTAAATCAAATTTGAAAGCCGAAGCTTGCATTTGTAAGTCGGGCTAGCTGATTTTTCAGGTTGAGCGGAGTCGAACCCTCCTGCTGGAATTGTCTATGGTAAAACACCACGCGATATAATGTGTCTCCACTACAATAAAGACATTTAGAATTTGCTAATTTTAATCATGCAAGAAGCCTGGACATTTGAATTACCTAAGTCGGAAAAGCCCCTTTCAGATCAAATCAAGAAAGTATTACTTGACAATCAGAAGGACTTGGGAATTTTTCTTTCCTACTATTTCAAGAAGGAAGGTGCGCTGGCAGAGAAAGCGGATCTCGGTTCTGAGATTAATTTTAAGGATCAAAATTCAGGGGATTTCAAATTGGAATTTGATTTGGTGCACTTCAATGCCTGTCTGGCAATTCATGAGCAAAAACGGGATCAGATGAAAATCACCTTTGATATTGTCAACAATAACCTTAGACTCAAAGGTCCCTATTGGCCCGAGAGGGAAATGGATGAGATTTAAGAAAGTATCAAGTAGCTAGTAGCAAGAATTAGAGCCAAGGTTTTAGATTTTTGAGCAAAAAGTCAAAATTTTAGATCCGAGAGATTATAGCAAAACTTAGACAAGTGGAATATAATCCCACTATAAAATCGGTCAATTGTAACACGTAAAAAAAACAAAAGCCCCTTTCCAACTAACAGGAAAGAGGCTTTATTACCGGTTATTTTATCCTGATTCCCGAATCTAGTGTCTTGATACTTACGTCTAAATACTAGATACTTAAAATCACACTCGCTTTATCCCCAAATTCAGATCCTGAAATTCCTTCTGCTCTATAAACGGCTGACTTCTCAGTCTCCTTTGGGTGGCAGAGAAGATGGCATTGGCAATAGCGCCTCCGGTGGGTGGCAAACACGGCTCGCCCAAACCGGTAGGATCATAGCCGCTGTCCACATAGTAAGTGTCCACTGTAGGCACTTCCTTCATCCGGATCAATCTATACTTGTCAAAATTTGTTTGAGTGGGAAGACCGTTTTCAAACGTCAGGTTTCCATACATCGCATGTCCCATACCGTCTACTACTCCTCCTCTCACTTGGTGGTTGGCGCCTGTGGGATTTACTACCATTCCGCAGTCTGTAATCACATGAACCTTTTTAAGAGATGGAGTACCATTTTCAATCTCGATATCAGCAACTTGTGCCACATAAGTTCTGTGAGAATAATACACTGAAAATCCCTGTTTTACATTAGGATTTTTACCCCAGTTGGATTTCTCGGCGGCCATTTTCGTGACGCCGATCATGCGGTCTACATTATATTGAAGCTCTCCTCCTACTGGATTGGTTTTTGCTTTTTCCAGTAACTCAAGTCTAAATGCCACAGGATCTTTTTTGGCAGCCAAAGCCACTTCATCCAAAAATGACTGCTCAGCATACGCTAAGAAATTCGTGATAGGCGCTCTCCATGCATTGGTAGTAATCGAAGATTCATAATTCACATTTTCTATCAGCAAATTATCAACCGCTCCGGAAGGGAAATTATGCTCTCTGGTACTATTGCCTGCATTCATCCCTACACCCCGAAGTTTGTAACCCGTCATATTACCATCTGCATCCAAGGCAGCTTCAAATCTGTACCGTACGGCTGGTCTATATGCTCCCCCGGTCAGATCATCCTCCCTGCTCCAGGTTAATTTTACAGGTGCATTTACCAGTTTGGATACATGCACTGCTTCAGCTACATAATCTGCACGAAGCCTACGTCCAAAACCTCCTCCAAGTCTCGTAATTTCGACCGAGATATTCTCGGGAGCAATTCCCGATACTTCAGCAGCAGCCCTTCTGGCACTCTCAGGAGTTTGTGTTGGGCCGATCAATTCCACAGAATTTTCTTTGACATGAGCAAAGAAATTCATGGGTTCCATAGGAGAATGTGAAAGAAAGGGACACTGGTATTCAGCTGTCACTACTTGTACTGCGTCTTTAAATGCAGCATTTACATTGCCATCTTCCCGCTTTATTTCGGCTTTTCCATCGGCTAATAAGTCCTTGAAAATCTGATCATGGTCGGCAGAACTCTCAACTTTTCCATCAGGTTCATATTCCACTTTCAACAGCTTCTTGGCCTTCATCAATGGCCAAGTAGAAGTTCCTACTACCGCAACACTGTTTTCAAAAGTCACAACGTCTTTCACTCCCGCCACATTCCTGGCTTCGGCATCATCTATGGATTTGATTTTCATGCCAAAAGGCGCACGCTGAAGCATCGCATGGAGCATTCCTTCTCTGTAAAAATCCAATCCAAACAGTGGCTCCCCTTTGAAAATAGCACCACTGTCTACGTTCTTAACCGGCGTGCCGATAATCTTAAAGTCTTTTTTATCCTTTAATGCGATATCATCAGGTGCAGTCATTAGTGAAGCTTCATTGGCCATTTCTCCATAGCCTATTTCCTTTCCACTTGCCTTATGATATATTATTCCTTCTGAAGTGGTCAATTCTTCGGCCGGTACTTCCCATGCCTTGGCAGCGGCAGCAACCAAGAGGTATTTCGCCGTAGCCCCAGCTTTACGAAGCCGCTCCCAAGAATGGGGCATAGCTCCTGAACCTCCTGTCAATTGCCGCTCGAACTTGTCCGTGTCCAGATTCGCTTGTAGTACACGGACTTTACTCCAATCTGCATCCAGTTCTTCGGCTACGACCATCGGAAATGAGGTCTTGATATTTTGTCCCAACTCAGGATTCGGTGAATAAATAATAATATCCCCACTTGGTGCTATACTTAGAAATGCGTTAAAATTCTTGGCATTTGTCAATACCTCCTCTGTACTAAGCACTTCCATCTTAGGCGAGTCACAGCTCATCCAATTGAAGCCTATAAACAATCCTCCTGCCGTGGTTCCGGCAATCTTCAGGAAATCCCTTCGGTTAGTTTTTGTTAGTGTCGCCATGGTTATTTGGAATTGGCAGCCATTGCAACGGCTTCTCTGATTTTATGATAAGTACCACATCTACAGATATTTCTGTTCATTGCTTCATCTATTTCCTCCATGGAAGGAGCAGCATTTTTTTTCAACAGAGAAGCTGCAGCCATAATCTGTCCTGCCTGGCAGTAGCCACATTGGGCCACGTCTACTTCTGCCCAGGCTTTCTGTACAGGGTGATCACCGTCTTTCGAAAGTCCTTCAATAGTAGTAATCTCATCCTCAGTCAGTGTGGATGCAGGGGTGACGCAGGAGAACATTGCTTCTCCGTTTCTATGGACAGTACAGGCACCGCACTGTGCGATGCCACAAGAGTATTTTGTTCCGACTAATCCTAGATGATCCCGAAGAACCCAAAGTAAGGGAGTATCTTCTTCTACATCAACCGAATGAGCCTTTCCGTTGATTTTTAGGTTTATAAGTGCCATGGGTTATTGGTTACGTTTATGCCTTTAAGATAAAGAAAATCAGATGAGTAGAGAAACCGGCTATGTAAATTTAGAGAGTAGTATGTCAATTTGAAATCATTCTAAAATTGACTAATTCGCTTTCAAATAAATAATAGTATAGTCCTCATTAGTGTTGGTGGAAAATCCACTAAGGGTAAGCGTATCATTAGAGACCATTAGTTTCTCACATCTAGCAGTTTCGGGTAAAGTTAAAATCACATCATTTGGCTTAAGATCCCTGATATTGTTGTTATCGAATTGACAGTTCTCTGCAACCTCAAATTTTTCAAATTTAGGGTTGTATTGAGTCCCTTCTTCTACAAATTTTACGGTGGATTCTTCAAACTCTGCGGTACGATAGGGATATTCAATTTCTTTCCATTTACCCTGCAATTGTTCAATAATCTTATCCTTCTCTATGCCTTGGTTATCCTTTTCAGCGATTTCATATTGTTGATGACTGGACGATCCATTTTCTTTATTTTGATTCTTACATGATAGTATCAAAACTATAAGAATAATTAAAATGGGGTTAGATTTCAATCTCATGGTTTTTAGTATCAAGTTAATGCTATAAAGTAGTATGACTAAAAATTTTCAGAAAAAACAGCTCAACATGCACCTTTTAATCTTCTTTAGAGTTAAAACCTGTAATTTATTTCTCCGCTTCTAAGGCTCTTTATGTTTAAGTTTTTGTTCAAAACGTTTAAATACCTAATGATCACTATCATTTCAATCATACTTCTTGTAGCTATTAGTGCTGCTCTTTTTGTCAATCTTAGTCCACAATTTGGTTCAAATCCATCTAAAGAAAGGCTCCTTCAGTACGAAAAACTGGACTACTACGAAGATGGTAAATTCAGCAACCTGATGCCGACCAATATGGACATGAATTTTACGGAAGCAATCAAAATGCTTCCTGAATTTTTCAAGAACGATCCAACACGAAGACCGGATTTTGATTTGCCGTTAGTGCATCGAGATTCGTTGGAGTTGGTCACAAAAGAGCAAACTACCCGTCTTGTTTGGTTTGGGCACTCTACATTTTTACTCCAGATCGACGGAAAAACAATCCTTATTGACCCTATGTTCGGAGACGTTCCTGCTCCCAACCCTCTTTTGGGAAGAAAACGTTACAGCAACCAACTTCCTATAGCCATCGAAAAATTACCGCAGATTGACATGATTATCATGTCTCACGACCATTATGACCATTTGGATTATGGCTCAATCCGGAAATTAAAAGACAAGACCAATGCTTTCTACATGCCTTTGGGTATGGGGGCACATTTTGAAGAATGGGGAATTGACGCTTCCCGTATTCATGAATTAGGCTGGTGGGATGAAATTCAGGCGGAAGGGTTACTCTTGGCTTTGACGCCCGCCAGACATTTCTCCGGACGCGGATTGAACAATCGCTTCTCTACCTTATGGGGTTCTTGGGTGGTTCGAGGCGAAAGTGACAACATTTACTTCAGCGGAGACAGCGGATACGGATCTCACTTCAAGCAAATCGGCGAGAAGTATGGTCCGTTCGATTTTGCAATGATGGAATGTGGCCAGTACAACGAGCGTTGGAAAGATATTCATATGGCTCCTGAAGAAACCGCCCAAGCTGCAAAGGACATCAACACTAAGGTATTTATGCCTATCCATTGGGCTGCATTTACATTGGCGATGCACTCTTGGACAGATCCTGTAGAACGGGTAATCGCAAAAGCAGAAGAGATAAACCAGCCCATTTTTGTCCCTGAAATCGGAGAATTCATTGAGTTGGGAAAAAATCTCGTAACCAAACGTCAGTGGTGGCTGAAGCCTTCCCCAGCGTCTAACCAAATGATTTCCAAACAGTAGAAATGTAAATTTCGCATATCCTACATTTTCTTCCATTTTCCGAAGGCAGATTAATAGGGAAATCACCTCTAATCTATGGAGATCTTTTGGGGCATTTTTCCTAATTTGACATTTGAAAATCAACAACTACTCGTTTTTCTACCAATAAAAGGGAAAGACTCATTTGGATATGCTTAACTCTAATGGAATTGGCGCTTCGATCATCGTAAGTTCCTGCTTATTCCTGTGATATGTTTCTAAGTCTTTTATTAGTAGAGTCTCTGCGAATTAGTTTAAAAATTAATTTATAACAACCTAAAAAACCTATGTCTCAGACTATTAAAGCTGCTATTGTGGGAACCGGATTTATCGGTCCTGCTCATTTAGAAGCACTTAGAAGAATCCCTAATATCGAGGTAACAGGCCTCGTAGAAGTAAATCAGGAAGTGGCGGATGCAAAAGCCACAGAACTTGGAATCCCAAATGCCTACACGTTTGAAAATATGCTGAAGGATGACAGCATTGATGTAGTGCATATTTGTACACCTAATTTTCTACATTTCCCTCAGGCAAAAGCATGTTTGCTAGCCGGTAAGCACGTCGTCTGCGAAAAGCCTTTGTCAGTTACTGTGGAAGAGGCTGAAGAACTCGTTTCCTTGGCCAAGGAAACAGGATTGATCAATGCCGTTCACTTTAATCTCCGTTATTATCCTATGGTTCGCCAGATGAAAGTAATGCGTGAAAAAGGCGAATTGGGAGAAGTTTATTCTGTGATGGGCTCTTACCTGCAGGATTGGCTTATCCACAAGACCGACTACAGCTGGAGATTGGATCCTAAGCAATCCGGAGGATCAAGAGTGGTTGCAGACATCGGTTCTCACCTGTTGGATATGACTGAATATGTGACAGGATTGAAAGTCACTGCGGTAATGGCTGATTTCTCCATAGTTCATCCCACCCGTCTAAAGCCATTGAAAGCAGTTGAATCCTTCTCCGGCAAAGCGCTTGATCCGTCGGATTACGAAGAATATGAAGTAACATCTGAAGATTACGCTACTATAATGCTTCGCTTTGATAATGGCCGAACAGGCTCTATCGTGGTAAGCCAAGTGAATGCAGGACGCAAAAACCGTTTGAACATCGAGATCTCAGGTTCGAAGTCCAATTTTGAGTTCAATGCGGAGAAGCCAAACGAACTTTGGATAGGAAAAAGAGACTCTGCCAATTCTATCTTGATGAAAGATCCTGCTTTGGTAGATGCAGGAGCACGTTCATTGGTAAGTTTTCCGGGAGGCCACCAAGAAGGTTTTCCGGATACTTCCAAGCAACTTTTCAAAGAAGTGTATGCAGCGATAAGAGAAGGCAAGCAGCCTGAGTCCCCTACGTTCCCAACTTTCGCTGACGGCTTGAGAGAGCTTATCATTGGTGATGCGATTGTAGAAAGTAATGCAAACGAAGCTTGGGTGAAGATTTAATTGAAAGTTGGATGCCGGGTGACCGATGATGCTTTTCCCAAGAGTTTTTGACCTTTATTAACTCTGGAAATGACAAAACATTTGACACCCGTCATCTGACATTATTCATCCCAAAAAAAGACTTTCTCTTTTGATAAAATGTCGTATTTTGATGTCAAATCCAAAACCAATGACAATGAACTTGAAAAAGAACCTTTTAGCCTTTGCCCTACTTGCATTTGTAGGCTTTGCCGCTAATGCACAAGAGAAAGCCAGCCCAGCCAAAACCGCAGAAGGAATGGTAGGCGATGCCAAAATCACGATTAACTACAGTAGTCCCGCGGTAAAAGGACGTACTATTTGGGGAGAGTTGGTTCCTATGGGAGAGGTATGGAGAGCAGGTGCCAATGAGGCAACTACCTTCACCACGACCAAAGATATCACTGTACAAGGAGAGAAGCTTCCTGCAGGTACTTACGGTTTCTTTGTTATCCCAAGTGAAACAGGACAGTCTACCTTTATTTTCAACAAAGTCTCCAAGCAATGGGGAGCCTTTGACTACGATTCAAGTGAAGATGTTCTAAGAGTTGATGTTCCTTCAGGAGAGAATTCCACTTTGGAAGAGCGTTTGGTATACGAAGTTAAACCGGACAGCTTTGAAATAAGATGGGAATATGGGAAAGCTTCCGCTAAGCTGAGTAATTAATCAAATCGAGAAAACTCATCAAGGCCACAGGGTAATCCTTGTGGCCTTTTGGCTGAAAAATCAATCCAAAGGATCGCCCGGGATAGACCTGAACATACCTCATTGGAAAGAATGCAACTAAAACTCAATTTGGTGGTCAGCAGTATCCACCAATGCATTCCTGGAGTAAATTAGTATTTGATTGGAGTGGACATGAATAGACTAAAATACATCACTACCTATAAGTAAGCGCTATGTAAACCTGTCATTATTTTTAACTAAGACTTTTTACAATTTATTCCTCCGCTTGATATCCCGGGTTAAATGTCATTTTGGCATATTGTAAACATGGCCGATCATTCTCCGTGAGCTTATACGAAGAAGGGGTAAAAAAAACCTTGCCCCTTCTTCAAGTTAAAACTAGCAATGCAGCTATTCTTAATTACTGTGCAGCCTTATAAATGGCATCAAGCAAACTTCCTTGCTCCTTGGTATCATTGCCCAGTTCCCAAAACATAATGCCTCCTATTCCTTTGTCTTTCGTATATTTTGTTTTGATTGCTACGGAAACCGTGTCATCGTATGACACCAATAAGCTATCGGTAAAATTGTACATGTATGGCGCTTTGGCTTTCTCATCCCAGAACCTGTGAAAACTAGAATCCTGCTCATACTTGTCCCGAATTTGATGATAGGCCATCCACCCAATGTGCAAACCATTGCTAAGCTGGTACAAGCCATTGTTTACGGGAGGTACGCCTTTCCAGACTCTGCCGTAAAAAGCTGCACCGATCACGATCTGCTTAGGATCAACCCCCTCTTCGATCAGAAAGTCTACGATTTTCTCAGCAGACCGTGGGTCAGGATCCAAATTCTCACCTGACCGATACAAGCTATCTAGATGATCACGAAAAGGTGTCCCCTCAATATCTTCACTACTCACATCCCCTAAAGGTGTATGATGACCTGTATAAATCGATACACCGGAAACCTGATCGTAAGTCATTACATTGGTGTAGTCTGCATATTTCATCACCTCATTCACTTCGATAAAATCATAGTACCGCTTCCAGCCGGCAGAAGCAAAAGTCAGAACTTTGTGGGAATCGAATGTGTCCAACATCTCACGCAATCCTTTCATCAGCGCAGTGAAATTCTGTGTATCTTCCGGCCTTGCCATAGTACCGTCACCTGATATGCCGGGATATTCCCAGTCCATATCCATGCCGTCAAGCTTATAGGCTTCGATGAATTCCCCTGCACTTTTGATAAATTTAGTACGGCTTTCTTCCGTCAGTGCCATATCCGAAAAGCCATCTGCTCCCCATCCACCACATGCAATCATTACTTTTAGGTCAGGATTCCGTGCTTTTTGCACGACAAGTGCCTCCAACATTGGCCCAACTACTTCCGGGTTTCTGAATTTCATTTCACCATCGATTACATGAGTGAATGAGAATATAATGTGGGTAAGCTTTTCTACGGGTATTTCTTCTGGCTTAAAATTCCGTTCTGGCACATAATAAGCCATGATCACAGGATTTGAATGTAGTACATCTTCTGATTCTTGGGATAGTTCATTACTATTTGAGGTACAGCCTGCCGCAAAAACTAAAATTAGAAGTTGAAGTAATAAAGAGAAGTTAGGTTTCAATGGACGTTCCGGTTATTCTTTAACAATTATTTTTCGAAATAGATTTTACTTTATCTAAATTTTAGATCAAGGTAAGCAAAGAAAACTCAATCTCATTGTCAGGGAAAGAATATGCGTATAAAAATTACACGACAGGTAATCCAATTATACAAACTCTGTTAAACCGACTTCATTGTTTATCACAACTGACCTATGACGGGAGGATTTTGTTCACTTGGATCCATTACGTTTACATAATTCTCCAATGCCCGTCCCATTCCTTTCCACTCCACGGTCATTTTATCCCCATTTTCCAAGTGGATTTTACTTCCAAAGCTAAAAGCATCTGCTCCAAAAAAATGAACATGCGCCTGAAGAGGTATTCTATGGGACTCGTATTTAAAATGATGAAATTCCAGGTTCTCCAAGTTGTGGCACATATTTTTTTGACCGGTGTTTATGGCAGAGCTCCAAACTTCCCGGCCATCTCGGGAGATGGTAACTTCACCCGAATAGCTTTCGAAATCCGCATCAATCACGGCTTCCGGACCTATGGAGCAATTCCTTATTTTTGATGGTGCCAGATAGAGGTAGTTGGTTTTCTCCATGATGTGGTCGGAAAATTCATTCCCTGTACTCAAACCAATCCTCCAAGGTTTGCCCATTTTATCAATTACGTACAAGCCCGCAATCTCGGGCTCCTCCCCACCGTCATTGGCATAATAAGGCACAGCAAGCGATTGTCCATGAGCTCTTAATACCTCACCATTACCTTTATAAAACCATTCCGGTTGAACCCCCTTTTCCCCAGGTGTCGGTGATCCTCCCCTCACTCCCATTTCATACATTTTCAGACTATCTGTAGGTTTTTCTTCCAGCTGCCCGTGCATCATTTGTCTATTCAAGGCACTATTATGATGCGTCAGCCCGGTACCGGATACCATACACAGAAATGGAGACTCCGGGTGATCGAAAGAAGGAAGCAACTTCCATTCACTTGTACCGTCATATACTGCGGAGTAATCCAACGTTTCGGCTGTCAAGCTGGCTAGAATCAGTTCCTTTAGTTTCTGACTATTCTCCAATGCGCTTAGTGCAAGTTCGTAAATAGAGCCATGCCCTTTTAAAAATACCAATTCCGGTTCTTTCACCATGGCAATACTACGGCCATAGCTGGGATGAATCAGCTGAACAAGTCTTATATTATTTATCATAAGTAGGTTGATTTTAGATTCAGATTAGATGCTAAAGTGGTGGTAAAACTATCAAAACTCTATTGATGGCCAACCATCTACATCCCATTGGATTTCATTAATAATAAGTTTCGAACGCCCATTATCTTGCTTGTCATATCCATGTGCTACAAAATAAGCCTTTCCATCAAAATCATATACAGAGCAATGGCCTATTCCTGCATAGTTATCCGTTTCACCGGCGATCAATTCACCGCCCCCTGCAAACATTGCAGTTTCACTCTTATCCAAATAAGGGCCTCGAACATCTTTAGATCTTCCCACAATTGTTTTATAGGTACTTTCCAATCCACGGCAGCAGTAATCTATAGAGGCAAATAGGTAGAAATAACCATCTCTGTGATAAATGAACGGTGCTTCAATGGCTCCATTTCCGCCATTATGGTCAGGCCTTCCAAAACTTCGTTCTTGTTGTGCAATACCATACCATTCCTGCGGCTCTGCCAAGGACATCATATCCGGAGCTAGTTTGACCAATTTCAATCCTCCCCAAAAGGATCCAAAAGATAACCAACCTACGGTTTCTCCTGAATTCTCCTCTACAAATAGCACATTGGCGTCGATAGCATTCCAAAAATCCCGTCCGGGGATAGACTGTAAAATCATGCCCTGATCCTCCCATTTGTAATCCGTGTCATCTTGATGCAGCGTTTTATTAGTCATCACTCCGATGGCAGAGGTGTTTTTTCCAAAAGCAGATGGAGAATAATATAGATAATATAACCCGTTATAATATTGGATATCAGGAGCCCAAAAACCTCCTCTATATCCTGGCACCATATCCTGAGTTACCCATTCCAAGTTTCGGGGAGCGGGGTCTATTCTCGTCCAATTCTTCATATCAGAACTTTTAGCTATTCCCCCATGTGTCATAAAAAGATAATACAAGCTATCCTGCTTGATCATTACAGGGTCATGGGCCACAAATCCCTTAGAGTCATCCGATGCACGCTGAGCGTGAACTGATAGTGTCATGCAAATAGCACTGAGACAGAAAACAAGTAATTTAAGGAGTGGATTTAAACATCTCTGATGAAATACAGAACAGCTAAAAGAATACATAAGGGGATTGGGTTTGTTAAAACAACTTAGCTCGAAAATTTTATTTATCCTTCTTCCTCTTATAAAATTTTAGAACTCCCAATGTTTAAAAACTAATTTCTTGCCTGTTTATGCGTCTATCTGAGTTGACCTGCCCAAGAATGGTCAGGTCTCAGCGGGATTAATTAAAGGCTAAAAAAAACCGGCCTTAGCCGGTTTTAAAATTACTTACAGTATTTGGCTACTGCATCGTCCGCTCCGGGATAATCCAAAGCCGAAGCAAGCTGAAAATCCTCGCAGGCACTTCTCACCTTGCTTTTCATGGCGATTTTCAACAACCCTCTGTTGAAATAGGCTTGCCCAAATTCCTTATCCACCGAAATTGCATTTCCGTAAGCCTTCAAGGCTTCATCAGGCTTTCCAATTTGGTGAAGAGCCCTGCCCTTCATAAAAGAAGCCATGGCCGGTGCTCCTGGAATTTCTGCTGCCTGATCCGCGTAGAGTAACGCATTGGTGTAGTTCTTTTGATTGTAATGAACATTTGCCAGACTAAGAAGCACCTGAAAATTATTCGGTTCTATTTCCATTGCTTTTTCAAAATCAGCTTTTGCCTCTTCGTATTTCCCCTGCTCCTCGTATGCTCTTCCTCTATTGTAAAGCATACGAACATCAGTTGGTCTGAACTTTAAATCTTTTGAATATTCAACCGTCGCCTCGTCATATTCCCCTTTATTGAAATAGGCATCGCCGGCACTGGTCTTGTCTTCTGAACAGGACCAAAGCGAGGATGAAATAATTAAAGTTATAATCGCCAGTGTACTCGTTTTCATTAGTATTGGTTTAGACTGCTACACTATTATCTCTGAGCGCGTCATTTAGAGATGTTTTAAGGTCTGTGGAAGCTTTCCTTTGACCGATGATCAAAGCACAGGGAACTTGGAAAGTGCCTGCGTTGAAGTTTTTGGCGATCGACCCCGGAATTACCACAGAACGCTCAGGTACATATCCTTTGTATTCTACAGGCTCTGATCCTGTCACATCTATGATTTTAGAACTTGCAGTCAATGTAACACCAGCTCCGATTACAGCTTCTTTACCGATCCGTACACCTTCTACTATGATAGCTCTGGAACCAATAAATGCGCCGTCTTCTATAATCACCGGTGCTGCCTGGATAGGTTCTAACACGCCGCCGATTCCTACTCCGCCGCTCAAATGAACATTTTTTCCGATCTGCGCACAAGAACCGACAGTAGCCCAGGTGTCAACCATCGTGCCACCGTCCACATACGCACCAATATTAACATAACTTGGCATCATCACCACTCCACTTGCAAGATATGCACCATAGCGGGCCACTGCATGAGGGACTACACGTACTCCTTTTTCAGCGTAGTTGGTTTTAAGAGCCATTTTATCATGAAATTCGAAAGGTCCAACTTCGATTGTTTCCATTTTTTGGATAGGGAAATATAGAATTACTGCCTTTTTTACCCAGTCATTTACTTTCCAGTTGCCATCCCCAGTAGGCTCAGCCACACGTATTACGCCTGCATCCAGATCCTCAATAACGGCTCTGATTGCTTGTTGTGTTGTTTCTTCTTTTAATAATTCCCGGTTGTCCCAGGCCTTTTCGATGATGGTTTTCAGTTCCATTATTTTGGTTAGTTTCGTTTAATGAGTGAAAAATCAGCTTCCCTAATTCCAGTCTTGATTGCATCAAGCCTTAAGCCCGCCAAAGATACAAGAGCTTGGGGAAAGCTTGGCCTTTCGTTGCGAGAATCAGGGCATTTCAGTCTGATTTTTATGGGATTTTCACAAATTCGACTGAAAAATTCCGAAGATGAAAAGTTCTATCGTTCACTTTCAAACACTAACTCACGTTGGGGAAGGATCTCCTCACAGGCAATATTCCTCAAAACATTACTACGGACTCGTCCAAAAATCCTGATTTGCTGCACCTATGAATACTTACCAATTGCTTCATTTTTCAAAAGGATTTTGGGCTACAAGTTGGTCTATGATGTGCAGGAAAACTACATCAAGAATCTGGATTTAAACCCCAGGTTAAGCCCTGCTAAAAAGAGAAAAATCAGTAGATTAATTAGGGGAATGGAGCAGATGAAAGGAATCGATTTATTCCTGCTTGCTGAACTTTGCTATACGGAAGAGATGCCGGACAAAACTCCATTCTTGATTTTGGAGAATAAATATGCAGGAGAAATCAAATCTGTATCACCGTTCAAATTCTCATTAAAAGAAGGGTATTGTTTTCTGATTTCAGGCACACTTACTCCTGCATTTGGCACACTCGAAGCAATCGATTGGTTTAAGGAAATCTTAAATGAATTCCCAAAATCCATCCTCAAAATAATAGGACATTGTACGCTTCCAAGCTTCAGGATTTCCCTTCAAAAGGCTTGTGAAAACACTCCCCAAATTCAGCTGAAGGCATCCAGTTTTCCTATCCCGAACGAGCTGATCATCACCGAATATTCCGAGATAGATTTTGCGGTTTTACCCTACCAAAACAGGAATGCAATAAAGGATAAAATGCCTACCAAACTGTTTGAATCAGCAGCGCTTGGAGTGCCTGTTTTGATAAGCAGAAATCCTAAATGGCTAGACTTTCTCGGAACATTTTCCGGAGGATTTCCTATTGATTTTTTCGACCCCCAGCACGCTTGTCAGCAATTCAGAGCCGCACTTCATCGGGAGTATTTCACCCAAAGCCCTGATGATTCTATCCTGTGGAAATCCCAACACACAGACTTCGTTTTGGCTATCAAGAACCTAAATCCAATAAAATAGGATGTGGATTACTATCCACACTTATCCACCTAGGCCCTCATTTTTACACTCATTCCTATAAAACGGAAACTGGGATAGTTTCGCTTATAAATCAACTAATTATACAATCTTAATACATCAAAATACTATAAATCAACTATTTAGACTAATAATAACGTATGACTAATTTTATTTTTAGACATGGCTAAATACGTAAACACATTTGAAAACAGGTTATCCACAGGCGATTTAGCCACTGTTGAATTAATTTTTAGATATATCTAATTTAATTTTTACCTTTGCCTCAGTACAACTTACATTACCAATGGTCTTAACCACTGCTGAGGAGAATTACCTGAAAGCCATCTATCACCTTTCGGAAGGAGCAACGAAAAGCGTATCCACAAACGACGTAGCCGCCGAGATGAAAACCAAGCCTGCTTCCGTCTCGGATATGCTCCGAAAACTGGGTGACAAGGAGGTGATAGAATACCGGAAATATTACGGAGTCAACATCACTGAAGAAGGAAAAAAGAGAGCGCTTCAAACAATCAGAAAGCACAGGCTCTGGGAAGTCTTTTTGGTGGACAAACTACAGTTTGCCTGGGATGAAGTTCATGAGGTGGCAGAGGAGCTGGAACACATCCAATCCCCTCTCCTAATTCAGCGACTGGACGCTTACTTAAACTATCCAAAATTTGATCCGCATGGCGATCCAATACCGGATGAATATGGAGATGTGAGGGCTAGACCAAGGCTTGCACTGAATGAAATGGAAGTGGATCAGTCCGGGCAGATTGTAGCCGTAAAAGACAGCTCGGCGGCCTTCCTAAAATACCTGGATAAAGTAGGTGCTTACATCGGAGCGAGAATCAAAATTTTGGACAAAGTGGAGTTTGACGGTTCCATGGAAATTCTTGTAGATCAAAAAAAAACGCTCTTTATGTCGAAGGACGTAGCAGCAAATATTTTGGCAATTCAGTCATGAATTCGAGCCCGCCTCAGGCTGGCAGGTTCCGAAGTTCGTGACATAGGGTATAACCTTTGAAAGAAAAATATAAACACGTGAAAAACACCGTTGTCCTACTTCCTATTTTACTTCTTTTCTTTGGATGCAAATTTGACAATCCTAAAGAAAGAGCGAGACCACTGATCGTAGCCACCACCAGTATTCTAGCGGATGGAATCAGAAACCTTGTGGGCGAAAACGCAGAAGTGGTTTCTCTTATGCCTGCCGGAGTGGATCCACATTTGTACAAAGCTTCCGTGCGGGATTTGGATTTACTCCAAAATGCAGACCTAGTCATTTATCACGGGCTTTTTCTGGAAGGGAAAATGACGGAGATTTTCGAGAAGCTGGCATTCAGCCAAAGCCTGATCAATGTCTCAGAAGACATTCCCGATAATTTACTTTTAAGATCCGGACCGGAAGCCCACTCCGTAGATCCACACATCTGGTTTGATGTTTCACTATGGTCTCTGGCACTGTCCCACGCTTCAGAAGAAATTGTAAAATGGCAGCCTGGCTGGAAGTCAACGGTAAATAAGAATACCGAGTCTTACCTCTCACAACTGGAAACATTACATAATGACAATCTCGCCAAAGTTGCTGCACTTCGCAACGCCAATCAAGCGCTGATCACCGCACATGATGCATTCTCCTATTTTGGCAAAGCGTATGATTTGGAAGTTCTCGGGCTCCAAGGCCTATCCACACTGAGTGAACCGGGACTGAGAGATTTGACCGGGCTGGTGAGTTTCATCGTAGAGCGGAATATTCACGCTGTATTCGCTGAGCAGACTATTTCCCCCAAGGCAATAGAAGCGGTGGTTGCAGGCTGCGCCAATCAAAACCATGAAATCAAATTGGCAGGACCACTGTATACAGATAGTTTGGGCGCGGCGGACTCTTCGGCCGGCACTTATATAGGAATGGTAAGTACCAATGTTCAAGTAATTTTCGAAAGCCTAACGCAATGATCACACACGTAGAATCCCCTATTTTAGAAATACATGATCTGACTGTCAGTTATGATCAAAGCCCTGTTTTATGGAACGTGGACCTGAGCTTGCCTGCGGGAAAGCTTATTGGAATTCTCGGTCCCAACGGTGCGGGAAAGTCCACCCTGATCAAAGCAATCATGGGACTTGTTCCGATCACAGGTGGATATGTCAAGATTTTTGACCGGGAGTTAAACGATGTGAGAAGCCGCATCAGCTATGTGCCCCAGCGAGAATCAGTAGACTGGAATTTCCCTGCTTCCGTATTGGATGTGGTGATGATGGGGACTTATGGAAAACTCGGGATTTTTCGCAGACCGGGCAAGAAAGAAAAGAAAATCGCCATGGATTGCCTGGAAAAAGTTGGGATGCAATCCTTCGAAAAGAGGCAAATCTCCGAACTTTCCGGCGGTCAGCAGCAACGGGTATTTATAGCAAGAGCACTTGCCCAGGAAGCAGATCTATATCTGATGGACGAACCTTTCGCAGGAGTGGACATGGCTACAGAAACGGCCATTTTCCAGCTCCTTCAAGAAATGACATCGGCCGGAAAAACAGTGATCGTAGTACACCATGATATACATTCTGCTATGAATTACTTTGACTGGATCATTATGCTAAATCTTCACTTAGTGGCATCCGGCCCGAAAGCCGATGTGATGACGGAAGAACTCCTACGTAAAACGTACGGAGGAAAACTCAACCTGCTCACCAAAGTCACTGACATCATTAGACAAAAGGACTTTAACCCATTGAAAAACTGATGAGCGATTTTGTCTATTTCTTTACCTTTCAGGATGCTTCAATCGCCTTTGTGGTCATTGGAATCATATTGCTCGGAATAGGCTCGGCATATGTGGGAACATACAGTTTTCTTGACAAGAAAGCCCTGCTCGGAGACGCTATTTCCCATGCCGTGCTCCCCGGGATTTGCCTAGGCTTTATGCTGGCAGGCGAAAAAAATCCTATTTACATCGTCGCCGGTGCATTTTTATCAGGTGCACTTGCCACATTTCTCACCTCCTGGCTGAAGAGCAACACGAGGTTAAGTGATGATGCGATTATTGCCTCTATCCTTTCCATATTCTTTGGCTTTGGGATAGTCCTGCTCACCGTCATTCAAAAATCCGGAAACCCGGAAATGGCCGGGCTGAATCAATTTATTTTTGGAAACGCGATAGCTATTCTGGAAGAAGACCTCTATATCTACGGGGGGTTGGCAATACTGATTATTATTACACTTTCTGCCTTCAGGAAAGAATTTTCCATGCTGGTCTTCAATGCTGACTTCGGAAAGTCAATTGGCTACCCTATGGGATCGATCCGGCTGGCCTTCAATGTGCTGATGATTTTGGCCGTGGTGATTGGGATCCAAGCCATCGGTGTGGTGCTAATGGCCGCTTTACTGATCGCCCCCGGAGCCGCCGCAAGATTCTGGACAGATAACCTCGGGAAGCTTCTGCTTATAGCCGGGTCATTTTCGGCTATTTCGGGAATCCTCGGAACCTATGTATCCTTTGTAATTCCACAGATGCCTACAGGTCCTTGGGTAGTAATTTTCCTTTCTATATTTGCGTTTGTCTCATTTCTTTTTGCTCCCAAAAAAGGTGTGCTCTTCCGCTTTGTCGCAAGAAAGCACTACTTGAAAAAGACGCATCAAGACCACTTATTGAAAGGTATATTCCACGGTCTGGAAGATGGCAAAAACTCATTTGGCATAGAAGAAATCTATGAGGCCTTTCCCTACAAAAAGAGAGAGACGAAGCATACAATTGATAATTTAATAAAAAGAAACCTACTTGTTGTAAATCAAGGTTTTATACAATTCACTCCTGAGGGAAAATCAGAAGCTAAACGAATTGTCCGACTTCATAGGCTATGGGAACTTTACCTCAATGAGTACATGAATATTGCACCTGATCACGTGCATGATTCTGCCGAAAAACTGGAACATATCCTCACTCCTGAACTCGAAGCTTTGCTGGAGAACAGGCTAAATTATCCTAAACTCGATCCTCACCAGGAGACTATCCCCCGCGACACCGATGAGCTTTGACCAAAACGCATTTCTAATCATTTTCACAGCATCCATTATTTCAATTTCATGTGGGCTGCTGGGTGTTTTTATGATGCTGCGAAAAATGTCCATGACAGGAGATGCCATCTCCCACGCAGTACTCCCGGGAATAGTCATAGGGTTCTTCGTATCCGGCAGCCAGCGTGGACTGGAGGTAATTATAGGAGCTGGACTTCTCGGTATTTTGGCTACTTTGATTATCAATTGGCTTAAAACAAAAGCTAAAGTACAGCTGGATGCATCTATAGGAATCACCTTTACACTCTTATTTGCCATCGGAATTATCCTGATAAATATGCTGGCCTATAAAGTCGACTTGGACCAGGAATGTGTGCTGTATGGTGAGATTGCCTACCTGCCGATAGATCTCTGGATTACCAAAGCCGGGTTTAGCATGGGACCAAGAATCACCTATCTCGCCATCTTGAATTTAGTTTTGGTCAGTCTATTTATATTCTTATTGTACAAGGAGTTAACATTGACCAGTTTTGATGAAAACTTCGGTTTGGTAATAGGTCTTCCGGCAGGAGCCATCAACCTTGCCTTGATGAGTATGGTTTCCTATACGACCGTCAGCAGTTTCGAAGCTGTTGGTGCTATTTTGGTGGTAGCCTTGTTGGTAGTCCCTCCTGCCACGGCATTTCTTTGGACTAAAAAATTAACCTCCCTGATTAAACTTACCTGCGCTTTAGGTATTTTTATCGCAATAGCAGGATATTATATGGCATATTTGGTTGACAGTTCTATAGCAGGAATGATGGTTGCAGTTGGTGGGATTGTCTTTTTAGGGAGCGCTTTAGTCAAAAGCACCAAGCCGCATATGCTATTCGGAACTTCCACCCCAAACAAGCCGTTGGAGATTTGAAAACTAGAAGCATGAAAAAAATAGTATTTATAAGTTTATTTCTATTCACTGCCCATTTTGTGAGAGCACAGGATAAAATAGAATGGCTGAAATTTGAAGAGGCTGTAGCCGCTACAGAAGCCAATCCTAAAATGCTCTTGATCGATGTCTATACGGACTGGTGCGGCTGGTGCAAAAAAATGGACAAGGAAACTTTCACCGATCCCGTAGTAGTCAGCTATATCAATGAGAAATTCTATGCCGTCAAAATGAACGCTGAGGACAATAAGCGCAAGTTTGACTTCAAAGGAAAAGAATATACTGAGGCAAAAATGGCAGCAGCCATGCGTGTGAACTCCTATCCTAATTTTGTGATCATCGATCCTACATTGAAGAATATTACCCAGTTGCCCGGATACAGGCAGCCCGTACAGTTTCTGGATGGATTGGGACAAATCGTAGATAATGGAATCGGCGCAAAATGAGTTTTTCCCTTTCTGAACAAAGCGACACCATAGTCGCTTTAGCCACTCCCCAGGGCGTTGGAGCTATTGCCATAATCCGCCTTTCCGGAAAAGATGCCATTCAGCTTACAAATGAAGTCTTTTTTGGTAAAAATTTGGAGAACCAAGAATCCCACACCATACATTTTGGAACTATCCGTGATGGCGAGAAGATCATCGATGAAGTTCTTGTTTCCTTATTTATCGCACCCAAGTCATTTACCAAGGAAAATGTGGTGGAAATATCCACACACGGCTCGTCCTATATCATCAATCAGGTTCTAAAGCTTTTTATCCGAAAAGGAGCCCGCCCGGCTAAACCGGGAGAATTCACCCAGCGCGCATTTCTCAATGGTCAGTTTGATCTGGCACAGGCTGAGGCAGTAGCAGATCTGATCCATGCGGATTCCGAGACTTCACATCAGGCTGCACTTAGCCAAATGAGAGGCGGATTTAGCTCTGAAATTCAAGAGCTTAGAAGTAAACTGATCCATTTTGCTTCAATGATAGAACTGGAACTGGACTTTGGTGAAGAGGATGTGGAATTTGCAAGCCGGGAAGAATTACGGACGTTGGTAGAACGCCTTCTAAGAGTAGTGGAAGAATTGATTTTGAGTTTTGACCTGGGAAATGTGATCAAAAATGGCGTACCTACTGTGATCGCCGGAAAACCCAATGCCGGCAAATCCACCCTACTCAATGCGCTGCTCAACGAAGAGAAAGCAATCGTGTCTGAAATTGCCGGAACGACGAGGGATTTTATCGAAGATGAAATTAATATTGGAGGCGTGATCTTCCGATTTATAGACACAGCAGGTTTACGGGAAACAACCGATACCATTGAAGCAATTGGCGTAAGCAGAACCCAGGAGAAAATGAAGTCCGCTTCCTTGATTTTGTATCTGTTTGATTTGGGTGATACAGATTTGGTAGAGATCAACCGGGATGTCAATAAGCTGGAAAATCAGGGAGTCCCTTTCTTGAAAGTAGCGAATAAAGTAGATAAAGGTAACCCACAGTTAATGAGTAAGTTAAAAGAAAAATACCCTGACACAATTTTTATCTCTGCCGGGCAAAAAGAGAACTTGGAAGAACTGAAATCCAGGATTTTGGTACTAGTAAATCTGGACAAATTCCGGACAGGAAATACTGTGGTGACTAACGTGCGTCACTATGATTCATTAGTGAAAACCCGGGAATCCTTATTGGATATTCTCACTGGTTTGGACAAGGAAGTGACCAATGACTTTGTGGCGATGGATATCCGCCGCTCCCTTCACTTCCTAGGAGAGATCACCGGTGAGATTACCACAGATGATCTTCTGGAGAATATTTTTAGGAATTTTTGTATCGGGAAATAAGCCTAGTTTTCTTTGCTTGACTTTGTTTGATTTTCCCTGAATATCAAGACGGATTTTAATGAAAAACGCTTCCATATTCGAGATTTTGAGTTTCTAAAGATTCATCTTCACCAACATCCAAAAGATGCTGTTGAAAGAAAAGAGAACAAAGAAAACAGAAAGCTTGCAGAAGAGATTTTCTTGGTGAGAGAGAATCTCCAAAGGATAGAGTTTTCATTGGTCTCAAATACAATGCAGTGTATAATAACGAATTGGTAAGCTGGTACAACAGGGCTGGGTTTTTCAAGCACATCACTTTTCACAGTGCCAGGCGCATACTAATGCAGTTTTATTTCTTGAAAATGGAACAGATCTGTATACAGTTCAAAAAAGACTTGGGCATAAGGAAATAAAAACCACGGCAAGCTATGCGAAAATCGTTGATAAAAAAAATGCAAGAATCTGCTATGCTAATTCCTAAGGCAGATTCAAATTTAAAATCTGAATCCTATTCCGGTAGATAAATTAATTCTACTAATCTGAAATAAATTACGATCAACAAACTGCTTCTGAAACTCCATATTATTGAGCCATGACCATTTAGATGCAAAGTGATACCTGAGAGAAATCCCAAATTCAACGCCAACCTTAGAATAATCCGTCATTGCTGTGATCAAGATGCCATTTCCATTGTATTCATATTCTGACCCCATATACATTCTGCCCACCCTAGCCTTTGCATCAATATTCAGTTTTGGGCTCACTGGAACAGTATAAACAGGACCAATCATTAAAGCTCCAAATGTGTTGATAAATTCCTCATTGGATCTTTGCAGAACATGTGCACCTCCCTGCCATTTAAGGGAAACGCCCCAGTTTTTTCCGAAAAAATATCCGGCGTCTATAAGATTGATCGTCAGCCCCACTCCTCCCGGATTCAGAGAAAGAGTTTCTCCAGTATTAGAATTTAAACCATTCATATAACCGGGAACGATATAGCCTAGTGTAAATTCTGAACCGGTAAACATTGTTGAACCTGCACTTATTCCAATATAAGCTTTTTTGATTTTGTTATTGGTTTGTCCAAAACAATGAATTGAGAAGCAGAAAGCAATAATTATTGTAGCTATTATTTTTACATACATGCCCTTAAAGTTAGGAACTTCTTATGCTATTTCAGATGCTTTCTGAAGCAAATAAATTAATTTATCCTATAAGATTACCTCAGAAATTAAATGTGCTAACTGGTTAATTGTTTTTTTTAACTAAATCATTATTCACACACAAAGAACCAAAAAAAGTCTTAGTCAGAATTTAGCTTACTCCTCCTGCCTTTTTTCTGAAGGTTTATGATTTGTAAAAAGCTATTTTACAATGAGATACCTACTCAAATACTGAAAACATACAGTATCCCCTATTCAATCACATATTTAGCAGGAGTGGTGCCCAAATGCTTTTTGAATGTGGTAATAAACGAACTCACATTTTCATATCCCAAATCAAAAGCAATGTCCTTTACCGCTCTTCTTTCTCCAAGTAGCCTTATTGCTTCAAGCAATTTTAAACGCATCTTCCATTCACCGAAACCCATACCCAACTCCTTAGTAAACAACCGTAAAAGCGTTCTGGAACTCATGCATGATAGCTCCGCATAATACTCAATAGTTTTCGTTCCCGAAACATCGTTCATCAGAGCATCTGTTACTTTTTTAACTCTTTCATCACGGCTTGTCGGAAGGAATGTGGGACTGGGGGTTAAGCAGGAGATTTCATCCAACAGTACTTCAAAAATTCTAGCTTGTTGGGATGTCAATCGCTCAGGGTTCGAAAAAAAGGTGATTTTGGCTAGCAGGCTTTTTATAAAAACCGTTGTGTCAAAAGCAAAGCTCACTTTGGGAAGACTGCACAATTTTGACTCATCAATAAATGCTGAAACAACTTTCACATTCCTTGGGAAGTATACCTGATGCCCCTCATTACCTGCTAACCACACGCATTGGGATGGATTGACTATCCAAATATTTTTTCCTGTTACAACTTCCATAATCCCTCGATCGCATGATATGATTTGGGCCCGTGGATGAGAATGATAATCAGCACATTTTGCATTCCGGATAGTTTCAGAATAAGTGGTAACCGGGCGTAGCTCATTTTTCTCAAAACCGTGGTCAACACTGATATTTGTCTTATAATCATTATTCATTGTCCTAATATAGTAACTATGACATTGTCTGGCTTACCGAACTTTGCATGTAAACAATAGAATATTTATGGAAAGCAAAAAGCACAACGAAAACATTATAAAGCAATTTTCCAAACAGGCAGTTGGGTACTCCTCAATAACTTCACACAGCGATGCTTTGGACAAATTGGTTCAGATTTCCGGAATAACCAAAGAAGACACGGTACTGGATATTGCATGCGGTACAGGCATTGTATCCTGCGAATTTGCCAAACATGCCCATTTTGTTACCGGTATTGACATCACCGAAGAAATGCTTGATCATGCGAGAAAATCGCAACAAAAGGAGAACCTCCAAAACGTCTCCTGGGAGACTGGAGACGTTACAGATTTACCATATCCCGACAACCATTTTTCGCTAGTGATATCAAGATTTGGGTTTCACCATTTTTTAGACCCACTTCAAGTTTTGAGTGAAATGACGAGAGTCTGTAAATCCAACGGCCTGATTATGGTAGTGGATGTCTCGGTACCTGACGATAAAATCAACAAGTACAACGAAATGGAAAAACTTAGGGACTATTCCCATGTATCAACAATCTCAAAGGCCGGTTTTGCCAGTATTTTTGAAAAGACTGGGTTAAAACATCCTGAAACCGATGACTATGTAATGCAGATTACCCTAAATGAACAACTCCAAGCTTCGTTTCCGACAAACCCCGATGAATTGAAAAACATGATTCTTCAGGATATAGGAGTTGATAATTTGGGAATAAACGCAAGATGGTTTGGTGAAGAAGTAATGCTTAACTACCCAATCCATATCTTTTCAGCCCGAAAATGACAGACAGAAAAAATGATATGAAATCGGCACGATTAAAATCATCATTAAAACACACAGGACTCCGTCAGCTGACGGATTAATCGTCAAAGATTCTATCTGACCATTAAAAATCAAAATATAAACAGATGAAATCGAGTCTGCCTGCATCAGGTAGGCTCGATCCCTTACCTCGGGATCACATACTGGGATGATTACCTATAGTCAGCAAATCTCAAAGGTTGTCACCCCCTGATAGGCAGATGTCCCAATTCAGGTGTATCAAACACCCGCTCCATTTCCATGCGGATAATTTCTTCCACGTCCCGTTTGATCCCACGGTAGTTCTGTATGACCTCCTCCTGGGAGACATCCCGGACTTTCGGTATAGGCTGATATACATCCTCTTCTTGTTTCAATGCTTTATCATCATTAATAATTGTAGCATGAAATGCTTTCAGCCTGATCTTTTGATCAGGGGTACCTGCCACCAAGCCGACAAATTCACCCGAAGAAAGAGAAGATATTGTAGAAGCGGGAACCGCCTGATCCAGCTGGGTTGATTTTGATATAGAAGTCTCCAAACTATTGATTGAAATGCTCTCGCGGTTCTGAATGATTCTTCCAAACCGTTCGGAAAGTTGCTTGCCCGTATCATCCAAAACCTGACCACTGATAACATTCCCTACGGTATTCATAATCACATCCGCCTGTTCCCTCCCTTAATCTTTCCGAAGCTGGCTGTAGTCCTGAACTCCTAAGCAATTGGTCTTAGTTCTCCTGTTTAAACTTTGCAGTTCCTTAAATACTCTAATTTTTTCCCCCCACGGAAAGATTTCTGAGTGCAAATCCCTTCATTTCCAACAGACGTGCTTTACCGTTGTTTACCTTTTGCTCATTGTAGCGTACAGCACCGCCTATTGACTTGCCCGTAATGACAGTTAGCTTTCTTTTAAATAGAATAGCCCTGACAAGTTCACTTGTGGTCTGACAAAAGGAAGCCTTGGGGAGTAACGATTTGAGATGCAGGTTTTCCTCTGTTGTAATTCTAACGGTAAGCCATAACGGTTTGGGAGCTTCCGCCTTTTTCATAAGCATCTGCATTTTAAAATTCGACTTCGGAGAATTTTACCCCCACCGCAATTCCGACAGCGGTGGGCAAGATCGGATTGTGGCACAATCCTACATCTTGCTCATTGCCAACACGCAATGCCAAGCTTGCCCTCAGTGGAAGGTCGAGTTGATCAAGTAGAAATTTTAATCCTTGGCAAAAGCCTCAGTTTTCCAGATTCCACACCCAATCGTCAGCGGCCATTACCCAATCACGTATGGGAAATCCCATTTCATTTCGCCAGTCCATCCCCTGGTAATAGAAATAGAAAACCTCGGCTTCGGAAGCCGGAACTTGAAGGGAGTTAAAGTAAGCCTGTTCCTGTTCCAGTGTAGGAGAAACATTTCTTGAAAAATTGAGATTCTGAGCTTCGAGATTCATAACGGTTGTCGTTTTTGATAAAGCTCAAAAGTGTGGAAGCATGGATTCTTTTAGGTATACTCCAATTGAGACTTTAGAAGATCCTGCAACTTCATAAGGTACAACTTGCTCAGTCCATTGAAAAACTATCCCTTTTAACTTTATAAATGCTTACCCTTGCTTAAAATTGGATTTCATAGAAGTAAGTCTCACTGGTTAAAGTTTCTCTGAAATATCTTTTCCAATGACTAGAACCGTTACCGCTGCTGTACATAATTGAATTAACAGTAGGCTTAAAACAAGCTGGCGTATCAGAAGGAACAATCCTGTTTTGAAAGTAAATGATTTACGTCACTTTAACACAGGATATGGCCTTTAGCTGGAACCGGGAACAATTTACCGGCCAACATCACTTCACTGAAAAGTAACTTATACACAACATTTTCTAAGAAGGTTTAAACCTATACTATCCTTTATGTAACTACTATCCTTCCTAAAGGAAACTGAACTATCCTTTTTAATGAAATAAATGATGTTAAAATCAACCCAAGGAGTCCTTTAGTATGTGAGGTATACAACTGATCAAACGGGCGTTTTTATACCCCGCATTTCAAAAGATTATTTGCAGTAAAGTATAGTAGAATAGGGATTAATTACGATAAAATAAATCCAGATGATGTACCCTTTGCTGTACCTCATGGCTTTTCATCGGCTCAAAACGAAAAATTTCTTTACCCTTTTTGATTACCAATATATGGTAAGGCTGGCCAAGTATATTTGTCAAATGGTGAATAGTAGCTAGCTCGGCCAAATCCTCATGCCATGACGCCATTCCATATAAGGAAACAAAAGCAGTTTCCTGAAGGCTTTGATAAACTTCTGCTGCCAAGGACATAGCTATAGGCCCCCCACCACGGAAGCGGGTTGTCTCCAGTATACTTTTTCTGAACTCTTCCTTCGGCTTATTCATGGAGACCCAAGTCTCCCGACTAAATTCAGAAGGAATAACCAAGGTATCTGCGTCTATTGCTTGTGTTGAGATTCCAAGGACAGCATCCAAAACATGTGTTGCCTCATGAAGTAAAATATACACCAAGGCATTTAAATCACCTGCATCGACAACCACCTGATAATCAGAATCAGGAATATAAAGGCTGTTTTCTTTCCAGGTCGCCCATTCAGAGATGGTCTGGTGTAGAATTTCAGAACGAAAGGTAATGGTAAACATCTTATTCTCATCCGGTTCACCTACAGGTGAAGCAAGTGCTGTATTTGGCATATTGTCCAAAAAGCTAATACTGTAAAGATGTTCTTTGAGGATTTTCTGATGTAAAGGCGGAAGCGCATCAAAGGCCATTTCAATTACCTCCTGCTCTGTAGGTGTAAGAACATGATTGACCGGATTCATTCCCATCTCCTGAAAATTCAAAATAATATCATCAGGCGTTATATCGACTCTGTCATTTAGGCAAAAAACATTTTGTTCTTCAACTTTTTGAGCTTGAGTCTGCGCTATAAAAATGACTAAAGCAAAGGTAATCATGATGGCTTTTTCCATACTATTTTCCAGCATATGTAATATTAATTAAGGTTATGAACACAAAATTACATCAGAAAGTATAGCCTTGTCGACTTTAATTACCTGACTGAATGCAACAACATCCTCTACTTTCTTAAATGCAACATTAGTACTTCTTAATTCATTTATAGCAATACCCAGGGCTAGGTTCATTTGGTTATTCTGCCAGTCCAGCAAATCAGCCTTTCCTCTAATTTTGGTTAGCCTCTGCGTTAAGTACAGTTCTTTTAGATCTTTAGAAACTGAACGATATTCTTTACTGTTCTTTATAAAATCCTTGAAATCCTCCAGCGAATAATCCTCCCAAATAAAAAAGGCAATTCCCTGTATAAATGCAGTAAGATTATCCCCACCTACCGAAGAAATCAATTCTTCATTCACTTCAAAAGGAACAATTGTATATGGTGAAGCACCTGAAGAAACAGGGATATCCCATACTTTAGTTTGAACACTGCAATACGACATAATACATTTTGATTAAAGACAATCTTTACAAACCGCACACATTACTTTCGTATCTCCTACAAAGAATTGACTATTTATTCCTTCCAGCTCATTTAACATCCCTTATTATGAATTTGCGTTTTAAAAGGACTTAGGCTCAAGGATATGAATCAATTCAAATGGGCTGGTTATGTAAAAAATGCTACGTACATTTTATTATTTACCTCCTGCTATAAACATTATAGTTGTTACAATTTTGACCACATGGGTTGGTGTTCCAAGATTTGCTTGTAAACGGGGCAATCTTCATCATGAGCACCGTGCAAATACCCTATACTCATCAGAAATTCATTAACGATTTCTCCTCCTGTAAAGCGAAATGTTTTTTTGAATAGTTTCACCCATTCATCTTTTGTTTTCTGATGATGATACCTTAACCAATTATCAAAGGAACCAAACTCTTTTTGCAGTATTTGAACTGCCTTCGCATTTTCAATAGCAGCATTTACTTTGAGTTTATTTCGGATAATTCCGCTATCTGCCAAAAGTCTTTCCCTATCCTCGATCGTATAATTAGCCACTTCGGCAATATTGAAGTTGCTGTATGCAGTTCTGAACCTTTGTTCTTTTTTCAGTATTGTTTCCCAACTCAATCCCGCCTGGTTAATCTCCATGATCAGGCGTCCAAATAGCTCATTATCATGATGGATGGGAAAACCATAGTGATTGTCATGGTAATTTTTATGCAATTCCCTTCTATCACTTGGTGTCATCAATTGGATTGCAGTACAATAGGACATAATTCTATTCTTTATTTAATAGTATAGGGCATTAATTCCAAACAACTGCTACGTGAATAAAATAGCAAAACACGTTTTGCTTTTACCCACAAATAAGGCAAATTCCACCAATCACCTCCTCCCCAACTCCAGACATTAATCTATTATATCAATGATAAGGCTCGAAGTTATTTGACTTCTCAACAGGCCCCAAAGATGAGAAGTATGTCTATTTGTTACAAGTACGGAATTACTAATTGCATAGGGATAAATTATACCCCTATTGCACATTTTCGATCATTGCATTATCATTGTAGCATGTATTTAAGAAAGATACCTGTCAGCCTGAATTGCGGTCTCGACCTAATCGGGGAAGTGCTCTATGGAAAGTGGAAAATACGTCTGCTTTGGTTTATCAATGAGGGACATATGAGACCAAGCGAACTGCAACGCAAAATCCCGGATGCTTCAAGAAGAGTGTTGAATATTCAGCTTAAAGAGTTGGAAGACCATGAGTTAATAACCAGAAAAATTTATCCAGTTGTCCCACCAAAAGTAGAATATAGACTAACTGAATTTGGGGAATCTCTCATACCAATTATTTCAAAATTAGGAGAATGGGGTGATGAACACCAAGACCATTTAAGAAATGTAATCGTAAAGCGGGAAGAGAGTTTATCAGGAGAATAAGTTAATGAAAACTATAATTAGCCGTAAATGGTCCCCTACTGTGTTTTCCAACGCTAAGATGAGTCCACTTATGCGAACCAATTTCTGGACGCTTTTCCATAGTTGGTTGAGATGCTTCCGTGAAGCTGTTTAAACCTTTTCCGATAATTACAAATGGTCTTTAAAATGGAGGTGTATTGCTGATACAACTTTCCCTCCTGTTAACGAAACTAAAGCGGATTGTCAACATTTGAAAATTAAAGCCTAAAAACAGTTACACCTAGTCAAAGCAAACCATAATTCATGTGGCTACTTAGGTTATAATTATTGTGGAGATTACTTGTTAAAACAGCGAAAAACCTCATTTATATACCAACATTGCAACTGTTGATTATTGAGGGAATTACTACGTTGAAGCAAGTAGATTGAGGTCAAAATGCAGTGACCAACCCAACTTAAGAAGCATATAATTCACTTTTTCAGACTATGCAGGACCATGCCCAACAAAACCAAAAAGCCTCCTGCAATGGCATACCTATCAGGGATTGTTTCATTCAAAATGAGCAGTTCCCCCACCAATGCAAACAGGACTTCAGTGGATTGTGTAGCCTCAACAGCAGCTAAAGCCTTAGGATCTTTTTGAACTTTGTCAGTTGCCTTAAAGAATAAAACCGTAGCTACTACCCCTGAACAGATTGCAACCCATAAAGTTGTATTTACCTGGGAAGCTGTTGGGAATTTTTCAAATGCAAGTCCTATGCAAGAGAGTAAAATCCAAAACGGGAGGCTTGCGACTGTCATCCCAAAAGTTCTTTGCAGGGCATCTATTTTCCCAATGGTAATTTCCATCATTTTTCTGTTTCCTATCGGATAAGCAAAAGCGGCAACCAAAACCGGGGCAAAGCCTAGTATTAAGTCTTTTATGGAAACCTGACGGGCATGTCCGACCTGCATAAGTAAAACTCCCAAAAGTATAATGAGGGAATACAGAATAGTTTGTAACGGTAGTGCTTTTTTAGGATGGGTTTTCTGTATCCAAGGCGCAACTATTATTCCGGCTAAAATAGTTATTTGCCAGGTTCCTGCTATCAACCATGATGGACCGAAAGC
Organism: Algoriphagus sp. Y33; assembly: GCF_014838715.1. Taxonomy (NCBI): domain Bacteria; kingdom Pseudomonadati; phylum Bacteroidota; class Cytophagia; order Cytophagales; family Cyclobacteriaceae; genus Algoriphagus; species Algoriphagus sp. Y33. The sequence goes on from NZ_CP061947.1 coordinate 2,127,246, forward strand.
GGATGCAAAGGTTAGCGGTGCATAAAACATTCCAAAGCCAATGGTACTCCAGAATAACCATTGACTTGGTTTTTCTTTAATAGCCAGAACTACAGGTTTGAGCTTTTTGGATATAAGCACTAAAACCAACAAAAATAAGGCGGTCCAGAAATAGCGTATTGAAGCACTCCATATCCAATGCCCCCCTTGAACGGCCATAAATCTGTTCAATACAAACGTAATGGCAAAAAACAGCGCAGATAAAATTCCAAGGAACAGTGCAGTGCGTTTACTAGATTTCATACAATTTATAGGATAAAAAAAGGAAAGGCAAGCCAAGTTTGCCACCTCCCTTTTGATCATTCAATTCCTCTAATTAAGAGGTTGGGAATTCATGATGTAAAATTGTCGCAATTTTAATCATGACTCAATGGACAAGTTCCCCTAAGCATTGGACTTTTTCCCAGATGAAAAGCATGCGATGACGACTTTACCTTAGAAAATAAAGTAGAGTCGGGATGGTAGAATACAGAAAAAAATCAGTTAAAAAACTCACCCCTTCCCTTGGGCTAAGTACTGCTTATTCAGAATTTTCTCCTGAAAGCTGTAGGTGAATTTCCCGTGCTTTTTGAAAAGAAACGGATAAAATAGGCCACGTCATCGTAATTTAATTGGTATGCTATTTCTTTTACCGTGAGTGTGGTATGAACCAGAAGTCGTTTGCTTTCGTGAATAATCCTGTTTTTGATAATGTTATTTGGACTCTCATTACTCAGCAACTTTATTTTCTTACTGAGGTTTTTGGGTGTAATGAACAACATATCGGCATAATCTGAAACAGAATGATGTGTTTTAAAGTGACGTTCAACCAACTGACTGAATTTACGAAGAAATTGTACATCTTCGTCCTGTTGTATTTCAGTAAACTGATGAACTTTTTTCCAAATGCGGGTAGCCTTTAGAATCACCATCTTCAACAAAATCCTTAACATTTCTTCTGTATTGCTATCCTGATTATTCATTTCAGCTTTTATTTCCTGCAGGACATTTTGTACTTCAGAGGATTGATCAGGAGTCAACTCTACAAAAGGAACTTCGAATACATTATTGTATAGAATGCCGTCGCAGGCAACTTCCTGATCATGCACTTCAATGCAATAAAAATCCCTGTTGAAATAAATCAGTTCGCCCTCTTGAATATCATGGTTTAAGGCTTGGATAATTACTTTTGGATTAAGAAAGAGAAGACAATCACTTTTTAGATAAAATTCTTCAAAGTCAACTTTCAATTCTGAGCCTTTAGGCAAGAACAACATTTTAATGTGGTCATGAAAAGGCACGAATTCATTCCCATTTTGGGGTAGCTCCTTAAGCTCGAGATAACCAAATTTTTTAAAGTTGAATTCTTTAAGCATAATCGGAAAGTAAAACAGGTAGGTAGTTAATTTACAGGAGCTTGAAAAGAAATGATTCCCGGTATTTCTTTGTAAACAAGAGGTTTTAGAGAGGGTAAAAGCCCTCTCTAAAACCAAAAATTTCCCATCAGGAATAATCAAACAATCTTTAGACTATGGATTTGATCATCCTTGATATCAAACTGATAAGTCAAAACCAGCGGACTACCCGGGAAATTTCCAGATATTTTAGCTTTGAGTTTCTGACTGTCCTCCAAATATTCTACGGGCTGCATAATGGTTTTATAGGTATCATTTGCTCCCTCAATCCATGATTTTATTTCTTTTCTTCCATTATACTTATGACCTTCGTCATGGACTATTGCTGTTTCAGCAAAACACTTAGAGAATTCAATGCTATCGTAATTGTTTTGAGCTTCAATTAAGCTTGCTACTACTTTTGGTAAATTAGACATGGTATTATTATTTATGGTTAATTAAAATTAACTCCTAAGTATTATTCAAATTAACAAACATGAAAAAACTCAGGAGAAACACTAGAAGAATTGAATATTCGTAGATATGAAGTAGGCATATTATTTATATAAATAAATTAAACTATTTATTATTCACCACATCGTTCTAGATACATAAATCAAACTATCATTAGTGTTTAAGAGGTTGATTAAATCTAAAATTGTGACGCCATGACTTATTAAACCACTGATTACTAAATAGTTGGGATTGTACCTCCATCAATTACAAATTCAGTACCTGTTAAGTAACTTGCTCTAGGGGAAACAAGAAAACCGACTAACTCTGCAACTTCCCGAGGCTGTGCTGGCTTGCCAAAAGGTATTCCACCTAATGCATCCATCACACTTTGTGTTGCCTCTTCTACACTAATATTTGAACTGCTGGCAATACGCTCCATCATTGCCACAGACGCTGTGGTGGCAATCCATCCCGGGGATACGGTCAATACACGCACGCCCTTTGAGGCAACTTCATTTGATAGGCTCTTGCTATAATTTATAAGCCCTGCTTTTGCTGCCGCATAAGGCAAAGTAGAATCATACAATGGCAACCTTCCTTGTATGGAAGCGATGTGAATAATGACTCCATTTCCTCGTTCCTCCATTTGAGGCAAGAATCCTCTATCCAATCTAACCGGGGCTAGCAAGTTTGCCTGAAATGACTGCAACCAATCTTCATCATTCAACACTTTATACCCTCCGGCTGGAGTAGTTGAGCTTCCCAAATTATTGATCAAAATATCAAGCCTCTCAAACCTTGATGTAACTTCGGCAATTACCTTTGATGTGCCTGCTTTAGTACTTAAATCAGCCGCTATAAAATGTTGGTTTTCAGTCAAATTTTCAGGGCTGTTTCTTGCTGTAATAATCACAGTAGCCCCTGCCTCACTTAATCTTTCCGCAATGGCCTTCCCTGCCCCTTTTGTTCCGCCTGTTACCAATGCTATTTTGCCTGATAATTCATTATTGAAATTAAATTGCTGTTCCATATATTTTATTTTTAACAAATTTCAGTCTTATGTACAGCTATTACAAGTACGGAATATCGATTCATATACTGATATTTTATTCCCTATGGTACATTTTGGAACCTATCAAGATTCTGTTTGATTTGAATCAAAGATTATCACAAACTAAATTCTATCAACCTGTTGATGTCTGAATTGAACAGAGAAAAACTTAATCATTTAGCCTTAATTTTACATAGGCTTCGAATTTTCTTATAAATACTATACATTTTTTATCAATTACAAAAAGTATAGTTAGTACATATAGGATAGTTAATGAAAAAGCATACAGTAGAAGCCTGCTTAAAAGCAAAATTACCAATACGCGATACTTTAGATGTTGTAGGTGGCAAATGGAAATTGGTTTTAATCACAGTTTTACAAAGTGGTAAAAAAGGGTTCAACGAATTGTCCCGTGAAGCAGGAATTTCACCAAGAATCTTATCAAAAGAATTACAGGATATGGAAATGAATGGTTTAGTCAACAGGGAAGTTTGCAGCACCAAACCTGTTACCGTTCAATATGAATTGACAGATTACAGTAAAACATTAAATGATGTCCTGATTGCAAGGGAAAAATGGGGGCAACAACACCGGGATAAAATCATTCATGGTATTGAATAAACAATAATCCTAAAAATGATTGACTTTCAGCATTGTTCTGTAGTGGGGTTCCTCCCACGGTTAGGATTCTTTTGGCCACTTCATCCACTTTCAACAGAAAGTTTGTATACTGCTCTTCAAACTTTTGATGCAGTTCAAAAAACTTTTCTCCTTTGATGTTCCAGTGTAATCCTCTTGTATTTTGAGAGCTTATCATGTAATCAGCGAATAGGTAATTTAAGCCCTCAGCAAGTGATTTGCTTTGTTCTCCGTCTAATCCAATTTGAGTTTTTTCTAGGAATTTTATAGAATTTAATCGTTAAACAATATGGAGCTGTATTTAAACAGCTCCATATGTGAGTACCTCATTATTTAAGAGCAAATTTCTCAAGCTCAGTATTGAATTTCTCCGCTTCTTCGACAAACAGTGCGTGACCGCTGTTCTCAAACCTCACTAAATAGGAGTCTTTAATCCCTTTATTGAGCTCTTCGGCAAATGGAAATGGGCATAACTTGTCCTGAGTACCTTGGAATATGGCAGTAGGAATTTTTATTCTTGAAAGCTCTGGACGTAAATCCAGGTCTTTTAAAGCACTAATTGATTCAGTAACGGCATAAGGAGAAGCTTCCAAATTCATTTTCTCCAACCATCTTTCTACATTTTTGGATATGTTACCCTCTTTGGCAACAAACGCACTGCCAAGACCTGCAATCAAATCTTCCCGAGCAGTCAATGTTTGGGTAATTAATCCATTCGCGTCAGCTTCGGAAATACCGTGAGGGGATCCATCTCTCTGTTTCCATGACGGGGCTGCAGCCCCAAAAAGAGCAAGCTTACTCACGTGAGCTGCATCATATTTACTAACGTAGTGAAGAACAACTGCACCTCCCATCGAAAAACCACCCAAAACTGCATTTTGAATATTCAGCTTTTCCAAAACCACCTTAATGTCATCAGAAAACACGTCAAAATCATATTTTCCATATGGTTTGTCTGATTTGCCAAAACCACGAAGTGTAATACCAATAACCCTAAATCCTTTTCGGCTCAAGTATTGGTACTGGTACTGATACATCTCATCATTTAATGGCCAACCATGGATCAAAACAATGGGCTGTCCTTCACCAATATCTGTAATATGTAGTTTAACATTTTTTTCTACCTCAATGTACTCTGCCCTTCCTGCCGAAGCATTAACTCTTTTGCTTTGTGCCATAAGGCTGCTAGTGAAAAGAGAAACTAATATTGCTAATGCTAAAATTGACTTTTTCATTTTTTACTTTTTTAAAATTCGTTACGGTTTTATTTGCAATATTTGAGCGAAATGATCAAGCTTTATAAGGATGAATTCCGTGCTACATTGCCCCCTCATCATTATGAGTTTATAAATTCCAGGATGTCTTTATTAATGGTAGCTACCTCCGTAGTTGGCATACCATGGGAAAAACCAGGGTAGATGATCAATTTTCCGTTCTGCAATAATGAAGCAGCTGTAATAGCAGTTGTTACATAAGGAACAATTTGGTCATCCTCACCATGAAGAACCAAAACAGGGAACTCCACACTTTTTAGATCTTCAGTGAAATCAGTTTCAGAAAAAACTTTAATACAATCGTATTGTGCTTTGATTCCCCCCATCATTCCCTGGCGCCACCAATTGTCTTGGATTCCTTTTATAACTTCTGCTCCTTCACGGTTGTAACCGAAAAAAGGAATAGTGATATCCTGATAAAATTGAGCTCTATTGTGTCGTGTCTTATGACGAATATCATCAAACACTGCCAAGGGAACACCATTAGGATTGCGCTCATCTGCAATCATATAAGGTGTAATTGCACTAATTAAGACCACTTTGGCAACTCGGCCTTTTCCATGTTGGGCAGCATACCTGATGGCCTCTCCACCTCCGGTTGAATGTCCCACATGAATTACGTTTTCTAGATCCAAGAACTCAACCAATTCCGCCACATCGGCAGCATAGGTATCCATATCGTTTCCATTGAAAGTTTGAGTGGAGCGACCATGACCACGTCTATCATGTGCAATTACTCTAAAACCATACTCTAGAAAAAACATCATTTGTGCATCCCAGTCATCTGATGACAAAGGCCATCCATGGTGAAAGAAAATAGGTTGACCCGCCCCTAAATCTTTGAAATAAATTTCAGTTCCGTCTTTTACTGTGAATTTGTTCATGAGTATATATTTTATTGGTTATTAATATTTGATAATGCAAAGGTGTCAGGATACTGTAGGGTTAACAATGGATGAATTTCTCTTTGGATTGGATATTTTTCCCTTATAAGATTTTGATCAGTTGGTAACGCTAATTGAGATGAATTTTAGACTTATTATATGGACAAAAAGCTTTTAATAATGTGCCTTTACCCTCTTCTAGAATCATCTATTACTGAGCGAACGACAGAAACATTACTGCTTTATGGTTCAAAAATTGCTGCACTAGAGATTGAAAAATGATGATAAATGTCTACGTATACACCTTTATATTAAAGATCTTCTTAAAGATTCTATTCCTTAAAATTTAAAAGGAATAAAACTCTAGACAATTTGTTTTTCGCCGAGATCAATGTCTAATTGGTTATTTAATCCACCAAAATAAAATAGCACCGAAGAATTCCCCGGTGCTACCACCTTCGAATTAATAATTCAGACAATACTGAATAGGAAAATGGGACTAATTATTTGGTGTTAGCTCCTGTCCATTTATCACAGGACTAATATTGACAACATTTGTAACACTACCCGTCTTGCCGGAGTTATCAGTGACTTGGGCTTTAATAGTGACATTATTCTTACCTGTCGGTAAAATCAATGAACCTCCTACAGTCCAGCCGAACGTTGTTCGTACGTATCCACTTGGGTCAATTTCACTCCCTGCGGTATTAAAAACCGGCGCAAGATTCTGCCCTGCCCTGATCACATTTCCATTTGGCTGCAACAGGTCCACATCGAAAGTGACATTAAGCCCAGGTACAAGTCGATTGGGACCTTTGGAAGATTGAGTGCCATCTACTATAGTCCCACGCATCTCATCTGGCTTACCTTCTCCATTCTCATTTACACCAATTCCATTTCTTTGCCTATCCAAGGCTGAAACCTGGATAAAAAATAGTGAAGCATTAGCGGGAGGAGTTGGTGAAGATTTTGGACCAGTGGAAACGCCGGAAGGTATACGGGGTGCTATCATTGTGACCAAAGGGCCATCTGGATCATCCATTCCGTTTCCAGGAAGTTCTGATAATGGCATAGGTGTAAGTAGCTGTCCACTTGAAACACTCTCTGTAATCTTGTAGGTCTTGGTATCCTTAGCCGTATTTCCGGCTTTATCGGCCACTTCCACTATTAGATTAAATTTATCAACATCCTTTGGAAAAGACTCTAATACATGCCAACTGGTCCAAACAGTAACACCATCACCTGGTGTATCATCTGTCCCTAAAATATTAAATAAACTGGCAAGGTTAGTCCCTTCCGCAATTACTGTTCCATCAGGTTTGACTAAATCACAGTCAACAGTAACTTTCAATCCCGGGAAATTGGGGTTCGGCATACCAAGTAAGGAGGTATTTCGAATGTTAAGACCTTCATTTGCTATTATACCTACCGTATCATGTGTGATAGCTTCAAGGTTAATTAGGAAACCACTCCCGTTAAAACTTCCCTTACCTATCTCTGCTTCTCCCCTTGTAACCTGAGCGTTTAAGGCAGGAGATACTATATTTACCACAAGGGTTTCCTCCCCTGGATCTGCTGAAGACATATCCTCGTCAACACAGGCGGAAAAGCTTAAACCAAGCATTGTTACTAAAGCGAAATTCAGTTTTTTAAGATTATTCATTGTCATTTTTTTTTGATTACAATTTTTTAAACTCCGCAAATCAATACACAACCAAGACATTGGACTAACCATATTTGGTTGAAACGGACAAATCATCAGCTAAATCAGGCAATATGAAATGGCAAGGGTTACAAAACGGCAGGATATCCATGTTGTCAGGTTTAAATGTGAGGTACTGCTAAAAATCCCTGTACGATGGATAAAACGGGCATTGGGTAATCATACCATCCACTTTTATACAGGCAACACTAACTCCCGGTAAAAGTCAGATCGGCTCGAACAAAACCAAAATCAATTTGCGTTGAACAATTCAGAATGATTTCTGCCTGATTGACTTCCCTATATGCCCGGTTCACTTTGAAAGCCCCTTGAAAAATCCCATCAAAATCACTGCTTTGTTCTTAATTCAAACAACATGGGCAGGCACACCAAAGTACTTATCACTCTTCTGTTTTTGTATTGGCAGTTACCCGTAACAAAGGTGATAGCACAACATACCAGCATGGAACATCACCAGCGGAGAGAGACATCATCTAAAAATATTTACCTTCAAATGATGGATGGTATGATGGCAGAAATGGCCAATATTCCTATCACAAATTCGCCTGAAGAGGAGTTCATGCGCCAAATGACACCTCATCATCATGGGGCTATTTCCATGGCTGAATATGAAATAATACATGGAAAAGATGTTAAGATGATCCAACTCGCAAAAAGCATTTTAACTGAACAAAAAAGTCAGGTTATACAGATGAACCGTTGGTTAACCCAGAATCCAGACATCTTCCTATCCGACTCCACCGACTACCGAAAAGCCATGAATAAAACGATGGATATCATGATGGAATCCATACCATCACCTGAAGCCCCTGATACTCTGGACCGGGCATTTGCTTTAGTAATGATACCGCATCACCAAGCTGCCATAAATATGGCAAAAGTAGTAATCCGGTATAGCACGGATCAACTAATCTTGGGTTTTGCCCGGCACCTCATATCAGAAGAACAGATTGAAATTGACTTGATGAAAGACTTTATTTCCAAATAACTATGAAAATGACTATCCTAACTCTTATGTTGGGCATGCTTGCTCTATACAGCTTTGCCCAATCCCCATACACACATGACCGTGTATATACGGCAGACCAAATATCCAACACGGTATCTGTGATCGACCCATCACAAAACAAATTACTTGGGCAAATCACCTTAGGAAATCCTATTACCGATGTACTTAGCCCCTTGTATAAGGGTGAGACGCTGGTACATGGATTACGGTATTCTCCGGATTTGAAGATACTGGCAGTGGTGGCAATAGGATCAAATTCTATCAGTTTTATTTCCACTGAAACCAGCAAACTGTTAAAAACACTATATATCGGACGATCTCCACATGAACCTACTTTCACTCCGGACCACAAGCAAGTCTGGGTAACGGTACGCGGGGAAGCATACATCAGTGTAATTGACGTTCAATCCATGTCTGAAATCAAACAGATTCCTGTGGCAGATGGTCCTGGAATGGTGGCCTTTTCACCTGATGGAACCCGTGCTTATGTATGCTCCAGTTTCACATCTGAGGTGGATGTTATAAATACTAAAACCTACCAATTGATTAAGAAAATACCTGTGATCAGTCCGTTTTCACCAAATATTTTCACAAGCCCAGACGGAAAGTGGGTAGCGCTAACCCATAAAGACGTAGGTAAAGTGAGCATTATAAATACAGAAAATTTAACTACTAGCAAAGTAATAAGCACTGGTGCAATTACTAACCACGTCACATTTACTACAGTCAATGGTAGACTAAAAATGTTGGTCTCCATCGGAGGAGAGAATAAAGTGCTTGCATTTGATGTTGCTGATAATTTTAATTTAACAGACAGCATTAATGTAGGAGCATTGCCCCATGGTTTATGGCCTTCAACAGACGGTAATTTTCTATATGTTGGGCTGGAATTTGCTGACCAGGTCCAGGTGATTAATCTTCACACCATGAAGGTAGTAGCTACAATACCTGTAGGTCAAAGTCCACAAGCACTGGTTTATGCACAAAATGCGGTTTCAGAGACGGGTAAGTCCGGTAATGAATGGTCACTAAAGGACATGAATTCAACACAGGTAATTACATTGAGAACCACAGGGCTACTTCAAAATGCGAGTGGAAGAATTTCTGTACGACAAATTGGGTTAACTGATTTAGTGGAACAAGCTTTTTATGCACTTGAGCCAAACTCGGATTATTTGCTGGTTTTATCGAAAGCAACATCTCCACCCTACGCTGTAGATTACCAACTCAACGAGTTCCGGACAGATTCAAACGGAAAATATTCCGGACAATCCACCGGTTTAATAAAATCCGGAGATTCCGAAGAGACCCAACCATATCAGCATATACTAATTTTGGATGCAAAAACCCGTAACCCCGTACTTATTGACAACCTCCAAACTTCCCTCCTCGATGATGTTCTATAGCTCTGCAACAAGCCAAATTTTAATTTTATCCCTAGCAAATTTATTGCCTCGCCTAACATTCATTGGTTTTAGGATAGCCTACAGATACCCGGGAGTGGAAAACTATACTGAAATGTTCACCTACTATCCGGAATCACTGTACAGATCCAGCACAATTATAAGCAGCACACAACTGCGCCAGAATTGAGCTGCCGTTTATGTCATGGAGTAGACCATACTATCAGAATTGCAAGCATTCCACAGATTTTATCTACGTTATTTGCAGCTTTAATCAGTATTGGGAGGAGCACAGCCAGAACATGAAATAGTGCGCTAAATTATTTAATCCTTTCAGTTAATAATATCTTATTATTAACTGAAAATCTGACATTTATACATATCAATATTTAAAAAAATACTGATTCCCCAACAAGCAATCAATTAGTAATGCCCACCTGTTGGAAGCATAGGCTTCAAACGGTTTCAGGCAACAAATCCAACCCTCTAGTCCCTATTTTAAATTGAACTACTTACTTAACCCCATAAGGAAAAAGGCTATCTTTGATAGGGTCAATTGCTCCATTATGGTCGCTGAAAAGTATAGTAAATCAGACAGTCAAGTTTTTTCCGTATCAGCTAGTCTAATATGGTTAAGCGCATTGTTTATGGGAATTTTAGCATCCATACCAAAAATTATGCAGCTCAATATCACTGTGATAGAACTTGCTGTTGATGCCTCAGTGGCATTCCTATTCTCACTGTATGTTTGGTATTATAATATTTATAAGCTTCCAAAATATACCAAAAATCAATTTTCCCGTCGTTTTTTTACATTAAGACTAGTTTACAGTATCATTATTGGGATTGTGCTTATGCTGATTCTGGTAAGTATACACCAACTCCTGTTTCCTCGGTATAGTTTCAGTTCTATGATCCTGATGTACCAATTTCGGGGAGTGCTTATAAACTTAACCATTTGCATGTTCCTTTTTTTTCTGTACCAGAATCACAATTCCCAGCTAGTTATGGTTGAACTGGAAAAAGTTAAGTCAAATCATTTAGGGGCTCAATTTGAACTCCTCAAGCAACAGGTAAACCCTCATTTCCTTTTTAATAGTCTCAGCACCCTAAAATCCATGATTGAGCTACGTGACCCGCACTCAAATGAGTTCATTCTTAAGTTATCAGATTTTTATCGCTTCACGCTAGAAAAGAGAAAGCAGGATGTGATCCCAATTCAGGAAGAATTAAAAATATTACATTCCTATATCTATCTACTTAGAGCAAGATTTGAGGACGGTCTTCACTTAGTTGATGATACTGCTAGGGTTGCACACACGGGAGGCATCCCGCCTTTTACTTTACAACTACTGGTAGAAAATTGCATCAAGCATAATGTGGTTACGTTAGATAATCCCTTAACAATCAAAGTATATTATGACGAAAATGTACTTGTGGTAGAAAACCGCATCTCCAGAAAAAATAAGCCGGAGGTTTCAACTACCCTTGGGCTCGAAAATATAGATAAACGTTATCTTCATCTTATTGGGAAAAATATCTCCATCGAAAAAACCTCTGAGATTTTCAGGGTAAAACTTCCATTAATCCATGAATATCATAATAATTGAAGATGAGCTAAAAACTGCTAAAGCTCTAGGTCAGCTTATAGTTTCCGCTGAAAAATCTGCGCATATTGAATCTACCATCCAAAGTGTTGCCGGAGCAGTTTCTTATCTTTCATCAAAGCCTTTACCCGACCTGATCTTTATGGATGTGCAATTGGGGGATGGTTTATGTTTTGATATTTTCAAACAAATAGCCGTCGCCCCACCTGTAATATTCTGTACAGCTTTTGATGAATATGCAATGGAAGCGTTCCGCTCCAATGGTATTGATTATATCTTAAAACCTTTTTCCAGCGAAAGTGTAACCGCTGCTATGGCTAAAGTTCGCCAAATGAAAAATTTCTTCCAAACTCATGAAAACCCCATAAATGATCTAAATACTCTATTAAATCAGTTGAACAAAAAGGAAAAAAAAGGCTTTTTAGTATATAAAAACAATAAATATATAACATTACAAACAGATAATATTGCCTATTTCTATATCCGAAATGAAACAACAAAATTAGTGACTTTTGAAGCGAAAGAATACCTGATAAATTATTCACTGGAAGAATTATATGACCAACTCTCATCCGATCAATTTTACCGTGCAAACAGACAATACTTGGTTAATTATAGCGCAATCAAGGAGGTTGAGCATTACTTAGCTAGAAAGCTTTTTGTAAAATTAGTAATTCCCACGACTGAGCAACTGATCGTGGGTAAAGACAAGGCTGCAGCATTTTTAAACTGGTTGGGAAATCGTTAAACGTCGCTGGATTATATGTAAAAAGCCACTACTTTCAGTGCAGTACTTTTCAGTCTCCATTACTCTCCATTACAATGTCTTCCAAAAATTAAAAGGGCACCTAGATAAGGACCTCTTTTAAATTTTAATCACTAGTTCTATTATATCCTGGAGTCTGATCCATACTCTCCGAGTCCTGCTGGTATTCATCAAATGGTATCGGATAATACCTGCCTTTTTCAGAAAAATTCTGAAGTTTGGCCACGCAGAATTCAGACTGATCCTTAAACTTGGGTCCTACCCAAAGCCGCCATAAAAACTAAAATGATAAAAAAAGAAATACTGAGCTTAATACATCCTATTTCCATTTAATTACCTAATTAAATTTCTATCATGGTCCCATTGGGCAACTACTCCGCGTTCCTCCGGTTTCAGATAAAGCGGGACATATTTCTCCTCCAGTTTGAACCCGTGCCTATCCATTACATGATTCGGTATCCCATCGTAGACAATAAGTTGATTCACTTTATACCCCATGTAATTCTAGCCAGCTTCTGAAGAAAAAGTAAGACACTGACCATCGCGGTGATCGCTTCGAGAATAGACATCCACTTTCATTCACTGGTCATCAACGGCATTGAAGAATATGCCTATAAAACAGGTGCCGTGATGTCCAAGTAAAGCCTTGAGCATTAATAAATCATTAGGCTCAAAAATAATATCTTCTCAAAAAAAATTGGAGCAGCTTGGGGAAAACTTACAACTCAAACTCCCTTTTGTCCATTACTCGACGCTAAAATCCCTCCCAACTTTGCATTATCAACATATAAAAATAAAATGAACCGTTCAGCAAAAGCCATCTGGAATGGTACGATCAAAGAAGGTAGTGGAAGTCTTTCAACTCAAAGTAAAAGTTTGTTTAAAATGCCATATTCTTATGTTTCAAGATTTGAAAAACAAACAGGAACAGATCCGGAAGAATTAATGGCGGCGGCACATGCGGGTTGTTTCACGATGAAGCTAAGTGCAGAACTAACTTCTGCTGGATTTCCTCCTGAAATACTTGTTACGGAATCTGTTGTATCGTTAATCAATGGCACTATTACTTGTTCGGCACTTACACTGGAGGCGAAAGTACCAGGAATTACAGAGATGCGGTTTTTGCAAATTGCAGAACATGCAAAGGCTACTTGCCCGATTAGTATGGCTATTAAAGTAGAAATCACATTAGAAGTTAGACTTCAATAAATTTAATATTGAACCTGATCAAAAAAAGTGTGTCTATCAGGAACGAAATCACAGATATTACAAAACCAAACATGAAGATATGTCTTAGGGATAGGATCGGAAATCCTTTTGAATTAGAATAGCTGTGAACTTCAAAAGATTGGAGGGATAGCCCGCCCAAAGGAAGCCCCAATTTTATTTACCCTTTAATGAAATCATGTATGCTTTTATACCTTCAGGTTTGTCAGGAGTTAACAAGTAGACCATCGTAATAGCTCTATCCAAGTAATTCTCGAGCACATCTCTGCTAATCCCGTCCCCATCAAATTCATAGCTTTTACTACTTGACTGTTGACTAGCGACAGGGCTTGCTCCCAATGCCCACAAAAAAACTAAAATGACTGACAGATAAATACTGCGCTTAATACAATGAACTTTCATTTTATCACCCAATTAAATTTCCCTCATCGTCCCATTGGGCAACTATACCCCGCTGCTCGGGTTTGAGATAAATCGGGAGATATTTTTCCTCAAGTTTTAGACCGTATCTGTCCATCACATCCTGCGGAACCCCGTCCCAGACATTCGGCTGATTACCTACATAGCCGATGTATTTCCAGCCTGCTTCAGTGGAGAAATATCCGGAGCAGGTCAGATTTCGTAGCATATTGAACCAGCTTACCGCTCCCTGGTATGCTGGCTTTGCCTTTTCCGGCCAAGCCACCTCCTCAACAATCTCGATAACCTGATCATTGGAAAGTTCATTGAAGGTTTTGCCGAACTTTTCATTGGCCTCAAAATCCAACCACATCAAACCACCTCTCATAGGAGTCTGATTGCTTGGCTGGTCCTTCATCATAAATTCCATAAAATCCACCACTCCCACTTCTGTGGCAGCAGGAGATTCCTCATCCTTTGGCAGTATAATGTCTACCAGAGTTCCCAGTTTTTTTCTTTCATCTTTCGTAAAAAAGGTCTCTGAAAGCAATTCCTGGTCGCGTTGTCTCTCTTCCTCGGTTCTATAACCTTTAGTTTCCCCACTCAAAACGGCCTTTGGTGGCAATGCCTGCTCTTCAGGAGAGCAGCCAGTCATAAATAAGCCCGTGCCAACAGAACCGGTAAAGAGTAGTTTCAGATTTTCCCGTCTGTTCATCGCCTAGATATTTTTTTGTTTCAACTGATCCACAATGTATTCTGAAGTTCTCCAGCTTAAGGCCAATATGGTCCAGGTAGGGTTTTTGTCTGCCTGTGACACGAAAGGACCGGCATCCACCACAAATAGATTTTTGCAATCATGTGCCTGACAATTGGAGTTCACCACCGATCCTTTTGGACTGTTTCCCATGCGGGTAGTCCCTACCTCATGGATGATCTTTCCCGGATCCAGCAAACCGTAGTTGGTTTCAGGACCTGGCTTGCTACCCAATAACGTAGCGCCTGCCCCGGTTAGGATCTCCTCAAAAGTCTCGTGCATGTGTTTTGCCTGCAGAATTTCCTGATCGGTCCAGTTGTAGTTAAACCGGAGTACAGGGATTCCATACTTATCCACCACATTCGGATCGATTTCACAGTAGTTTTCATACCTGGGAACACTTTCCCCCCGGCCAGACATACCCAAGGTAGTACCGTAAAGTCTACGGATATCTTTTTTCAGCCCTGCACCATATCCTCCATTCTGGCTTGGCTCCCCAAACTCATCTTTGATGTACTGGCGCATGGAGTTCATGCTTCCCCCAGTACCATAGGCAGGCTGTGTCATTCCACCCCAGTATTCAATGTGGTAGCCACGGGCAAAGTCCAATTTCTTATTATCTCCCCACCATGGTGTGTACATGTGCATGCCGCCTACGCCGTCTTCGTTATATCTATCCCTGTCGATGAGATCTGGAAGGATTCCCATCCTGTCTGATCCCGTAGAATCATGAAGGTATCTGCCTAAAGCACCCGAATCACCCCCTATCCCGTTGGGATGGGATTTGGATTTGGAATTCATCATGATCCTCGCTGATTCACACGCGGATGCTCCAAGTACTACTACCCGGGACTTCAGCTTGTACTCCTTCATATCCTTTTTACTAACGAAGGAAACCCCTGTCGCTTTCCCATTGTCATCAGTGGTCACTTTTCTCACCATGGAATGGGTATATAAGTCCACCTGCCCTTTCTTCATTGCCGGGTAAACCAAACAGGTTCCTGCTGAAAAATCCGCGTAAACCTGGCAGGCACGATTACACTGGCTGCAGAAGAAGCAAACCCCGCGCTCGTTGTTGATCGGACGGGTGAGCATGGAGAGTCTGCTTGGGATCATCGGGACATTTGCCTTATCTGCTCCCTTCTTAATAAAGAGTTCGTGTAGTCTGGGCTTTGGAGGTGGAAGGAAAAAACCATCCGGTTCGTTGTAAATGCCTTCTTTGGATCCGAAAACACCGATAAGCTTGTCCACTTTGTCATAATAGGGCTTCAGGTCATCGTAGCCAATCGGCCAGTCGTCGCCTAAACCATCAATACTGGCACGCTTAAAATCATTTGGTCCAAATCGCAAGGATATTCTCCCCCAGTGGTTGGTCCTACCTCCCACCATTCTGGAACGGAACCAGTCAAACCGGGTGCCGTCCTTATGAGTATAGGGCTCTCCATCGATATCCCAGCCACCAATGGCAGCATCAAAGTCTCCAAAAGGCCTGATTCTGGTGCTTGCGCCTCTCCTCGGGGATTCCCAAGGCGGTCTCAGCTGGGTTCTATCTTCATCCTTTGCAGGATCAAAGTCTCCCCCTGCTTCCACAACTGCCACGGATAGACCTGCTTCAGAGAGAATTTTGGAAGCCATCCCCCCGCCGGCCCCGGATCCGACGATGATCACATCATAGCTGTCCCCTGATGATTTTATTTGAAAACTCATATTCTATACTGTTTATCTAAGATTAATTAAAGTATTCGCTTACTTATGGCGCTCTAGCTTTTCAAGGAAAAAGACCTTGCTTAATTCTCCTTGTCACTGAGCTTACCTAAGTTACCAGGCAATAGCCTTTGAAAATCCGTGATCAAGTAATACCATCTTCACATTCAGAAAGGAAATTA
This sequence comes from Algoriphagus sp. Y33, assembly GCF_014838715.1. Lineage (NCBI taxonomy): Bacteria > Pseudomonadati > Bacteroidota > Cytophagia > Cytophagales > Cyclobacteriaceae > Algoriphagus > Algoriphagus sp. Y33. The sequence continues at coordinate 2,143,736 of NZ_CP061947.1, forward strand.
ACAGGCATAAGGTTAATCATACGGTTAATTCAGGGTTATTAGAGCAAAAAACTCTAATGTGGTTTTTTTTGATAAGGCTATTCGATTTTGACTTTTATGAGTTTTGTACACTCAAAATCATCTACAGCCACTGATAGGCCTGCTTCAGAACGGATTTTGGAATCCATCCCTCCACAGGCCCCCAGATCAGACAACGATTACATCTTTAGCTTTCCTTTTCTGAATCATCTTCCATCTCATCTACTTTGAAACGAATTGGTAGTCATGATCAACTAGAAGAAAACTAGTTATCTGCTAGGCTGGGTGGCTGAAAAAGACCCATCTCCTTTGACCAATTTGCCAGCCTCACCGGTTAGATATAAGTAATGGTCTGTCTGCAATTCCGGATCAATCCCAATGAATTTACCATCAGCATTCATCGGAGTCTTTCCTTCATGCATTACCTTGAAAATTGCCGTCCCTTCATCAATTTCATCAAACATTGCCACATATAAGGATTTTGCTCCAGACATAACCGCACCATTGATCTGCTGCCAGAAGAAGTCCCCCTTAAGTCTTGGGATTGCATTGTATTCTGCCTCCTGATTCATATTTCCCCAGCTGAATCCAGGGAAAACCAACGGGATATACTTCACATCATTTGAGTTACACCATTGTAAGTCGGACAGCAGCGTCTGGGATGAAACCTCTCCATAATTCGTAGAATTATATCTTCCTACAGCCCATGGCATGATCACATCTGACTTCTTGATCAGATCATGGAGTTTGGTGTTGTTTTCTGTGTCATTACCTAAGGATCTCCACCAGTAAGGCACCCCTAACATCACTGACACCCTATTCTGGGTTCCTTTCAACTGATCCACCATAACTATAGCATCTTCTATGGTGTACTTCCTGTTATCATTAAAACCAACTCCCCAAACTGCGACCAATGGCTTTCCGTTTTCTCTTAAGTAGGTAGGATTCTCTTCGTTATCAAATAGCTTGTACTTATTGACTAATTCAAAATAGTCTTTCTCTACAAACTCCCTGACATCCTCGCCTGTAGCTCCACTTAGATCGTACATGATACATACTGCACGGCCGTATTTCTTTGCAGCCGCTAGGGCATTTTTAAGTACCTTATCAAAATGGCGTTTTCCCGCCGGATTGGAATCCTTCACTTCCACAACAAAACGCTGTAGGTACACCCCATCAATTCCGTATTCCTTCATCCATTTGAAGTGTAAATCAGTTGTCTCTGCATCATAAGAACTAAACAAGTGTGCAGTTTCCCCATTTTCAAATTTGAAATCCGTCGGATAAGTCTTGGGATATTCACTCACATCAGCCCACATATCAATGGTGGAACATCCCGGCTGAAATCCACAACCCGATTGGTAATGGTACCAACCTCGGTCAGAATCATCACCTTCAGCAGCAAACCAACCCTGATAACCGGCCATGACCAATCCTTCAGTCGTGGTATACAGTAGTCCTGTCTCATCGTAGTCGATCTCCGTAGTTGGTTTGGTCGGAGGGTCAGGATCAGGAGTTGGATTAGGGTCATTGGAATCTGAGCACCCGAAAGTGCTCAGAAGTAGGATGGATAGCCAATAGGTTAAAAACATAGTTTTATAAATTTTCATAGATTAAAGGGTAATTCGCTTTGCAGGAACGTAATTGTACTTTGATTCAGCGGCGTTGGCAATAGCTCCAATCCTGAAGAAGAAATCATCAGCTTTTCCAAAAATGGCACTGTTAGCTGCCACATCCATTTCAAGGCTAAAGACTTCGTCCGCAGACACGTCCCGATTGATGTCATTTTCAACAGAAAATGACTGTACAGGCTGACCAACCACCGAATTGGGATGGGCAAAGAATCCGATTTTTCGGACATTGCTCGCCCCGGTTTGCTCGATACTAAAAGTGGCTGTTACTTTGCCATTCAGATAAGTGATCTGAGGATTGATAATTCTCAGGTAGGGAGTCACCACAAAATCCATGGTCGTCCCTGAACCAATAGCTAAATCCTGAGCATCAACGGGGTAAAAATTCCCTCTTACAGGCTGAACCGTATAGGTATTTTCAAAAAGGAGCTTGTTTTCAAATGTACCGTCATTTTTAACCACCATGTATTGCAAACCGACCGGGTCATAGCCATGCTCTGCAAGCTGAATAACGGTGCCGTTGATCAGGTCCTGCTCTACCAGCTCACCCGTCTGGGCGTCAATAAACTGACCTGAAAGACTTGCCGTTGGAGCATCATAGTTGTCCAATTCACAGGAGAAAAGCCCAATAGCACATAGACAAAATGTATAGAATGAAGTTTTCATAGTATGCAGTAGATTAATAAGATGGATTTTGAGTCAAACCATTTCCACCGATACCAGGAATAGGTCTGTAGTAGAATTTTGGTTGGAAATTCTGAGCTTCCATAGAAGGCACATTCTCCCTCACAAAAATGTAAACCGGATCTGCTTCCCTAAGATCAAGAATCGGAAAGAGGGAATGCCTCCTTCTGTTGGTGAATTCCTCTTCATATTCTCTTCTTCGGATCAAGTCCCAGTATCGCTTATTTTCAAAGGCCAACTCCACGATTCTTTCACGCATCACATTTTCCTGAGTGAGTGTTACCTCCACGGTATGAGCAGCTCTTTTACGGATATCATTGATAGCTTTTTCAGCAAGTGCAGGATCCCCAAGGCCACTCTCGACCACTGCCTCCGCATAATTAAGTAATACTTCTGCGTAGCGCATATCCATAAAATCCGATGTGCTTTGGTTCCAGCCAGGGACGACTGCTTTGTCTTCATTAAGGAACTTCTTAAAGGAGAATCCAGTCCTCGTATTATTGCCACCATAAGTGTCAAAACCAGAATATTGCGAAACGTTCTCAGCACCATAAGAGTAAAACATTTTACCGTCGACCTCTACTTGGTCTTTGGTTCGGATGACCGGAGCTCCATCTGGTTTGATAAAGCCTGCCTGAATTACAATTTCCCTATCCTTCCAGGTCGAGCCAGGCACAATGACTGTGGCATGTAATCTCGCATCCCTATTTGCAAACAAAACAGCGGGATCGTTGAACTTTATATAGGATACAGATGGGTTAAAACCATTGTAATCTGTAACAATCCCATCTAACCGGGTCTCAAAAGGTGTGATTTCTCCCGGATTGTCATAGGTCTCATATAATTCGACAAAATCCAATGTAGGGTTCATCCTCCCAGGGTGTGGCCATCCATTGGCTAATTGGGCAGGCCCAAACCAGATATCATAGTTATGCCCACGGTCATTGCCCGGAATCGCATAGCCTTTGATAAATATTGCTTCTGTACTAGCCACATTTGGATTTTGGAACATCCCTTGGATATTGCCGGCAGCCTCTTCTGGGTTGGCCGGGTTCGGCTGATACAATCCAAATGCACCACTGTTCATGATTTCCTCAGCAGATTCAATCACTTGCTCATAGTATGCATTGGCATCTGCAGTATTCAATCCCACTAAACCCGCATCAGCAGCGTTTCCTGATAGAGGTGCTTTATCAGAGAATTTAGCAATAGATGCTGCGTGTAAGGAAGCTCTAGAAATCAAGGCAAGTGCAGCCCATTTTGTAGCTCTGCGTTCTCCTCCTGACCACTGCCCAGGAAGGGTGCTGCTTGCCATTTGTAGGTCATTCAACAAGAAATCCCACGTTTCCTTTTCTGTAGACCTAGGTACTTTCAGGGATTCAATATCTCCAGAATAGGCTTGGGCCTCATCCAACAGCGGAACTCCGCCATATCTCTTGACCAGACCGAAGTAAGCATACCCCCTGATAAACAAGGCTTCTCCAAGTATCTGATTTCTGTCTGATTCTGTCACATCAATTTCCGGAATGATCGCTATCAATTGGTTGACATCCCGGATTAGTCTGTAAGCAGGCTCCCACCATGCAATGTCTTCATCCCTAAAGAAATCACCAAATTCAGAGTGGACTGCTTCATCTGTCAACATTGTGACTGCGAACCCGCCGTTATTGGGATCTCCGCCGTTGATATTAAATCCATTACGGAAGTAGGCAAAATCCTCTACAGGGAGCTGTGAATAGAGGTTTGCCATATAAAGTCTCACTCCCTCGGGATCTGAAAAGAGTTGCTCGCCCTGAATCCTGTCAAGGGGTTCTTTATCCAGCACATTGTTGCAGGAAGTATGAATCAACAGGGCAAGAAGTATAAGTATAGAATAATGTATCTTGTTCATGTCTGTATAATTAGAAGTTTGCGCTTATACCAAAGTTGAAACTACGCTGAAGCGGATAGGTAAATCCGGCATTGAACAGGCCTTCCAGCTTTTCAGGATCAAAGGCCTTCACGAAGGGGTCTGTGATAGTAAAGATGTTATGAGCGTTACCGAACACCCTTAAGCTTGATAGGCCAATGGAATTGAGCACGGTGGAATTAACTGTGTAACCGACTTCAGCACTTTTGAATCTTACATAAGAGGCGTCTCTTCTCCACACTTCGCTTTCCGCATAGATCATCCCCATATTTTCGATCAGACGTGAAGCAGGCCAAGTACCCGGAATCCACTCACTATCCGCATTATATGGATCTTCTTTTCTCCAGCGATCAAAGAAATATGCAGGCGTATTCGATCCTTTGAATGCCAAAATCTCAGCATAGACTTCGTTAAATCGCACAGAATACTTAGCAGCACCCTGGAATAGGAAATTGAAATCAAAGCCTTTGTAAGATCCATTTAAGGTCAAACCAAAAAACATTTTTGGGGTACCGTTCCAGAATGTGGGAAGCATGTCATTTCCATCGATGATCCCATCCCCATTCACATCTTCATATTTGAAGTCCCCCGGCAATTCACGGATATTGCCCAAACTTCCGTTCTGAATGGGTGCATTGAGAATCTCTTCCTGATTTGCAAACTGCCCCTGGTACTGGAAACCCCATACTGCATCGTTGTTGCGGTCCAAATTGCCATTTCTCCAGCGATCCATGCTGTTCAGGAATTCGCCTCTTTCAACATAGATATTCTTGGTTCGAGCATAGTTGAAATTACCACTGATTCCGTATCGGAAACCATTGATTTCATTTCGGTAGCCAAGCATAAAATCCAACCCTCTCACCTGATCACTATTCAGGTTTTCCTGTGGAAGATTACCTCCGAAGGTATTGGGCAAGGACTGATTTCTATAAGCCAGCAATCCCTCTCTGTTTCTTTGGTACACGTCAAATTCCATATTGAATCTTCCATCCCAAAGCCCGAGGTTAAAGCCCAAATCAAGAATTTCCGAAGTAAACCAAGTGAGTTGCTCATTCACAATAGATGGAGATCCAGCCCCCACGGTATACGTTCCATCAATGAATTCATATCCTCCACCACCCGTGGTGGTATATCCGCTGACATATTGGAAAGGATTTCCGGCATCTTCCCCTACTAAACCATAAGATCCCCGGATCTTAAGATCTGAAAGCCAGGAAGTAGTTCCACTCATAAACCCTTCATCAGATATTCTCCACCCAAGTGAACCTACCGGGAAAAATCCCCAGCGCGAATCGGGGTGATACCGGTATGATCCGTCTTCGCGGAAAGAAAACTCGACCAGGTATTTATCCTTGAAATCGTAATTGAACCTGCCCACAAATGAAACTCTTGCGGTCTGCTCTTCCAGCCCACCAGCCTGCTGATTATTCAAGCCGGCAAAGTTGATCTGATCGGTCGTGTAGAAATCATAATAACGCAGTGCCGACACCCATCTAGACCAGGTCTGCTGCTGCTCAAACACCAAGACACCACCCAGATTATGATCTTCATTGATTTTGGTATTGTAAGATGCCTGAGCCTGTAAAGTAATCCTATTGAAATCAGAGCTTCTGTTGGAAATATTTGAGTTCCCATCACGCTGCTTCTGCACTACATAACTATCCTCATTGGAATCATAATTGTATAGGTTGTATGCTTTTGACAGGTTCTTGTTCAGATTCGCAGTGAAGTCATAGGCCACTAAGCCTTTGAAAGCCAATCCCTCCAAAAAAGGAGCCTTGTAGTTTAAAGAAACAGAGGATTGAATATTCTTATCCGTAGTTTCATTGTAACCGGTCAGCTTTCTGTTTGCAAGTGCAACGGGGTTTTGACCAGAACCTACACTGGAAGGATACTGAGGATTGCCATTGGCAAATGGTTGCTCGATAGGAAGCGTGGTGCGTGTCCCTTTGAAAATATTAAAGAAATTCTCACCAGGATCTGATCGCTTATCTATTTTACCTGCTATAAATACCTGAGTTTCCAGATTTTTTGAAAGTTTAGCCGTTATGTTTGATCTCAGCGTATAGCGCTTATACTTGATATCGTTGGACTGGAGTAGGCCTTGTTCATTGTAATACCCTCCACTAAGAAAGTAATTCACACTTTCATTCCCTCCACTAGCACTTAAATTCTGCTGGTACTGCCAAGCTTTATCCTTCAAAGTTTCATCATACCAATTAGTAGATTCATATCCTGATACTCCCGTGATATAGTTATTGAGAATCTCTTGGGAATAGAATGGAGCACCTGTGCCTAAAAGGGCAGCGTCATTTCTCATCTGAGCCCATTGAGATGCAGAAGCCATCTCAGGAACTCCCGTAGGGGTCTGAAAACCTACCGTACCATTGTAATTGAATTTTGTAACCCCGGCAGTGCCTTTTTTAGTAGTCACGATTATTACACCGTTTGCTGCACGCACTCCGTAGATTGCTGCAGATGCATCCTTTAAAACCGAGATACTTTCGATATCATCCGGATTCAAACGTTGAAACTCACTTCCTCCATCTCTGGGAATACCGTCGATCACATATAGAGGAGCCCCTCCAAACCCACGGATATTAATTGAGGTATTAAATTCTCCGGGCTGACCAGAATTCTGTCGGATCTGAAGGCCAGGCACCTTTCCCTGGAGTTTTTGGGCCAAGCTTGAGCTAGTGGTAGTCTGAATCTCTTCTGCGCTAATGTTACTAATCGCACTAGTCAGGGATTCTTTCTTTTGGGTACCATATCCGATTACCACTACTTCTTCCAGCCCCGCAATATCTTCTTCAATAGTAACCGTAACTTCGCTTTGATTACCCACCAAAACACTTTGCTGTTTGTAACCAATAAAGCTAAAATCCAGCACGGCCCCTTCTACTGGCACTAAAAGCTGGAATGATCCATCTATATCCGTCACAGTACCAGTGGTAGTGCCTTTAAGGAGAACCGTCACTCCTGGAACAGGATCTTGTTTGGCATCCAGTACTTTACCTGATACTTGCTTTTTCTGAACAGGATCAGTTTGAGCATTTGAAAAGAAGGAGATCAGCAAAACCAATACTACCGCTAGGAAGTATTGGCCGATTACCCTTCTAATAAGAGGTTTGTTTTTTTTCATGTTGTTTAGATTAGGATTGGGAATTGTTAAAGGAAAACCACTCAGAAAAGAGCGATTGATAGGGAATAATCAAGTAAAAATCATGTTTCATTGGCACTGTTTTTTAGTCTTGGATTATAGATAAAGTACAGGGTCCTGTATAGAACCAATAGATAAATCAATCCGATCTGATGGCTGGATAAAGTCCCCTGATTACTTAAAAAAAGCTAGGTGCCTCTTCCTAACAAAAAGTACCTTTAGCAAGGACAGTGGATAAAAAAGCGGGAGAAAATTCTCCAGTGAAATGGCAAAGTGTAGATTTTTCATTTTGGGTTCAGTTAATGTTAGGATCAAAAACTGTCCTAAATGAAGCACAGAGCAATTAATTTGGAATTAATAATCGCTTAAAAGCCAAAAAAAAAACTGAACAAACTCAAAAAAAAATTAAAAGTCTGGCAATAATATCTCTATTTGGAACCGTAGAAATTCCGCTGCCAAAAATTATTAAGCCTAGTTTTTAGTCTGTGGTGTATAGCTATCAGCTAAAAACACTCAAAAATCCAAGGTCAAATAATAGCTCACACTAAAATTCTTTTCTAGGTTTATATTGGTGTAACACTGTAAAGACAATAACCCGAATTTCTCCAAAAGGAGATAGATTAAAAGCATAAATGTACGTGAGCAAAATCAAGTTCCTTTTACTTTTCCTTTTAAGCCAGCTTCTATGGATAGGAGCCAATGCACAGAACGGATTGAATTCAGGGCTGCACTTTAATTCCCATGAGGTAATTCAGGATGAAAGAACTTCTTTAGACTTAACACCGAATGAACTGCTGTCTATCAAAGAAAAACTCATTTTGGATTTTGACATTCGATTCAGACCGGGTGATGGCTACTACGGCTATATTTTTAAAATGCTCGGCAAGGAGTCCGTTCCTATAGACCTGGTTTCCAATTTGGCTTCCGAAAAAGAAAATTTTTGGCTAGTAGTAGGCGACCAATCTGTAGTGTCCTTTTATTGGGAAGATCTTGGAGGAGTTATTTACAACGAGTGGGTAAAAATAAAACTGGTCTATACTCCGGTTTCAGGGGAATTCTCATTAAGCATGAATGGGATTGAGAAAAAAACAACCCTTAAGGACTTCACTAATGTGAAAGATTTTCAGCTTGTTTTTGGAGCGAGTAAAGTCCCTGAAATGCTCAATAGTGATGTGTGTCCGATGACTCTGAAAAACATTAGAATACATGACGCAGATGTCATGTTAAGAAACTGGGAGTTAAAAAAACATGGGGATGGCCTGGTGTACGATGAAGTAAAAGCTTATGAAGCTCAAGTAAAATTTGCAAACTGGGAGATAGACAAGCATATCCATTGGCGTAAAAGCCAAAGGATAGTAATGCCCGGAATCCTGGGTATTACTAGCACTCCGACTTCTGATTCTATCTTTATTGTGGGGTTGGACCAATTGAAGTTATACAATACCACAAGCGGGGAGATATCTACATTTTCCTACCAATTCGGAAAACCCTACCCCTGCCAGGATAATAATCTGGTATATAATCCCCTGACCAAGGAAATATGGTCATACTCTTTTGATACGGTAGTCATCAATAAGCTGGATCTTAAAACATTCAAATGGACAGCAGCCCCTGACACCTGCCCTGAGCCCGATTTATGGCATCATATCCGTCTGTATAATGCTCCAGAGAACGAAATTATGACTTTCGGAGGCTATGGGCATTATACCTATAAGTCAAACTTGATGACATTGAAAGATGGCGCCACCACATGGGATTCTATTAACAAATCCAGTCAAGTTCCGCCCAGATATCTAAGTACTATGGGCTGGATAGATGATCAAAAAGTTTTGTTTTTTGGCGGGTATGGAAGTCCTTCCGGAAATCAAGGAATAAACCCCCGGCATTATTATGATCTTTATTCTCTGGATCTTCAAAGCAAAAACATAGACAAGATCCGTGAACTACAGGATAACATCCCGCCTTTTACTCCCGTAGCAAACGCCATTTTAACGAAAGATAAATCAAGCTTCTATACGCTAATATATAATAACATCAACTACAATACGCATCTGCAGCTCGCTGAGATTGGCATTTCAAAAGAGGAATTCAGAGTGTATGAGGACTCTATTCCATACAATTTTCTTGACACCAAAAGCTGGGCAGGTTTATTTTTAAACACCTCGAAGTCAAGCCTCATTGCAATAACCCAAACGGATAGCTTGGTTGAAATATTCCAACACGCCTTCCCTCCTCTGTTAAAAAGCGGAGCCACTCAAATTGCTAAAAGAGGTACTGGAAAAACTAGGCTACTTTATATTTTTATTGTTGCAGGCCTTTTCATTGCAGGCATTATAGCTTATAGAAAATATAGAAAACAACCTAATCCAATTGATTCTACCGACGATAAACAATTATCCCCTACCACTGAATTGCACGGTGTACCTGCAAATAAAACCGCATCCATAATCCTAATGGGCGGATTACAGATCTATGACAGTTGTGGATCAGACATCACTGGCCAGTTCACACCTACTATCAAACAACTTTTCCTGTTGATCTATCTTTCAAGCATTCTGGACAAAAAAGGCATATCATCAGAATTGCTGACAGAGTTATTATGGAGCGATAAATCGGCCACCAGTGCCAGAAATAACCGAAATGTCAATATTAGTAAGATTCGATTAATCCTTGAAAAAGTATCTCCAAACCTGCACCTGACACATGATAATACTTTTTGGAAAATAGAACATAACCAAACCGTCTATTCAGATGTCTTGGATTCCCTACAATTAATCCAGAAACTAAAATCCAACATAAAACTTACTAAATCCGAAGCAGATCGATTAATAAGAAATTCAGCTGAAGGAAACATCTGTCCAAGTGTACAAGCGGAATGGATGGACCAGTTCAAATCTGAGTTCACCGCTCAGCTTTTAGATGCTTTGATGATTATGATTCATCGCACCCAAGATCATCAGCAGATCGCAATGATTTCAGATTCGATCTTAAAATTAGATCCTTTAAATGATGAGGCTTTGAAGATGAAATGTTTCTCACTTTTCAAACTTGGCAAGAAAGGACAGGCTTTAGCAGCTTACAACCAATTCTGCAAAGACTACTCAAATCTGCTAGGACAACCCTACGAGGTAGAATTCAATGAGTTAGTAGAGAAAGGGAAAATCTGAGCTTATATGACAATTTGGCAAGAGTGATAGGTGCAAGCATTAAAAAAACATTAAGGTTACAATACTCAAATATAACATCAAGTACCTCACTAAGAGGTTATTTTAGTAAAACAATAACAGTTACAATGGGTAAGATAGTGAATCAATTTTTCTTAGAATAAAACATATCCATACCTTCCTTTTTTCAATAAAAAATACTGATTGAAATTTCAAAAATCAAATAATGAAGCCGCTTAACGTATTTACTCAACACTTGATCGTGGTTACGAAGAAGAAGACATTAACTTCTGAAAAAACCAATATCATTTTTAGTATGAGTGACGACCATGCTTATCAGGCAATAAGCACCCATAGTGGAATTATGGCAGAACTGGCTCCTACCTCTATTGATCGGATAGCAGAAGCGGGAATACTTTAACAACTGCTTTGTAACCAACTTTATTTGTGGACCTTCAAGATCAACTATCCTTACAGGAAAATATAGCCACCAAAAAGGGGTTATTGGCAATACTATTGGCTCCAATTTCGATTTTGCCCTGCTATCTTATACAAAAATCCTCCAATAGGCAGGACACAAAACAGCTACTACCGGCAAACTTCATCTTGGGGGCATACCTACTGGCTTTGATTATTCTGTGTTACATTACCTAAAGAACCATATAAAACGATTGTAGATTTTACAATGAAAGTACTATACATTCATCTCTGGAATTTTTTTCCGATGAGATTGTGAAAACTAAGAAAGTTGAAATCTGTATAGGTTACGGAACTCTTACAAATATCAAAATTAAAGCATCACAAATTGTGATGTAAAAAGTGGGCATCACGACAACTATGGTAATTAGAATTCAGTCTATTTTTAATGTAAGCCCAGATATATGCTTGAGAATACAAAGTGAATGCGAAACGGCTCTGGCCTAAAAGAAATTTAACCGAAGCAACCAGAAAGGATCTAACCTAAAATGATGGCGCACAAAAAAAGAGGGCATTTAGCTGTTTCCGGAGAGTGGGCTAAACATCTGGGAAACAAAAGAGAAACCTATTCTGGAAGGCTGAAAGGAATGCAGGTAAAGAAATTGTCCGAACTGAGCTAATTAAAGGTGAGGAAAGCGGGCTATCTCCCAAATCCATGGCTGAGATTTTAGAAGAAGCCAAAAGACGCGCTCAAAAAGCCCAATGACCTTTTCACTCGCCCGTGAGCCCGTGAAACGGAAGAAGACCTAATCATATTTATTTATATGGATTAGCAATTTTGTTGAATTATAAGCAGAAAAGTACTTTTCCTCATTGGTAAACAGAGATTTCCTTAGTGAAAAATTAAAAGGAGCACACAGGAGAAATTAGAGAGATTATCAAAATATCAATCAATAATTGTCAATAATTGATTTAACGAGCCTTAGATCGGTAGTGATAAGCAGCCTAAGATCGAAATTTAATCACGAAGCCTTTTTAAAACTCTTTCTAAAGCCGACGTAAAAAGTTATTTCCACAATTTTTACTGCCCTTTGATAGGCCGAAAAATTCCTGAATAATTTTCTAAAGAACTAAAAATCAACTATTTTTAAAGAAAGATAATTTCTGATTTTTAAAAATTAAGTAATGAGAGCACTTCGATTTTCTATTTCACTGGTTTTCCTTTTGGCTTTCTTTGGTTGTGAGGACAAATCAGAGCCTCCAAAAATGGATGTGGAACGTTATGTCAAACTATTGAAAGCTGGAGATTACGACGATTGGGAACTTCCAGATTTCAACTCCAATGACATTCCTAAACTTTTATCGTATAGAAATGAAACTGAAATAATTTCTGATTATCCAATAAATGGAATTTCATCAGCCTGGTTCCCCGAATGTTCTTTGGGCATGTATATTTTATGGACAGTTGAATCCATTAGGGCAAGGTCAATTGGAAGTGAGTTCCTGATTGGCACATTCCCTTCCCAAAATCCATTTGTGAAAAATCGGGTTGATCTTGAATATTTAGAACAGACCGCCCAGCTTCAGCAAGAAGTTGCTGATTCATACTTTGAATGGTGGGAAAGTAATAAGAATAAGGATTTTAAAGAATTTGATAAAATAGATCCTTTAGCCGGTACAGAATATCGCTGGCATTGATACTTTATCCAAAAGAGCATATAAAAACAAATTGAATTTATTTTTATCCGTAAAAGGATGCAAATACAATCTTTTACTTGCATTTATATACAAATAAATCAAATAGCAAACTTTGGGAAAACCAGACGAAAGCAACCACGCTTAACTTAACCCAAGAAAATTTGCGGACAAAGCCCGTGTAGCACTTATTTTATAGTCAGAAAGATCGAGCAAGGGAAAGAAAAACTAAATTTATCAAAGGTGAACCAGGTATTGAGCAGGTTTGGCCATGTATTGATACCTGTCCCTGAGATAATTTTGGTTTGGTAATGGAAGTAGTTATAGCAAATTTTTCGGCAGCCCCTCGGTACCAACGAGATTTATATTAATTGGAAATTTCTCATTAAAGCGTAGTACCTATTTTTCATACATAAAACCTAATATACTATTGTAGGAGTTGCAATACGACTTATTCAATATTCCTTCTTACTAATTGACCCTTATTCTTATCCGGAGAGGTTGGACAACTTGTCACTTTGACCTATTTTTACAAAAGACCTAAACCCATTAACCTATGAAAAAAACTTTTCTACTTACCCTACTCCTATGCCTTGGATTGACTGTCTCCCAGGCACAACAAGGAACCAAGGAGCGAGTCAAAGTACATAGCAGCGCACTAGAAGGCAACCTGATTGGTGATCCTGCAGACCGAGATGTGACAGTCTATCTCCCGCCTTCTTATCAAACCGAGCCTGACAGAAACTTCCCTGTGCTCTACATGCTTCATGGATTTACCGATACGGATTCCCAGTGGTTTGGATGGGAAGATCACTGGATCAACCTTCAGGATGTAATCGAGCAGTCTCTCTCCACCGGAAGTTCCAAAGAGATGATTGTGGTGATGCCCAATGCTTACAATAAGTTCAAAGGGAGCATGTATGCAAGTTCAGCCACCATAGGCGACTGGGAAACCTTTGTCACCAAAGAGCTAGTGAGTTACATAGATTCTAAGTACCGGACACTAGCCAATAAGGACAGTAGAGGTCTTGCCGGACATTCTATGGGCGGCTATGGCACACTTCGTCTAGGTATGAAAAATCCTGATGTTTATTCTGCCATCTACGCCTTAAGCCCATGCTGTATGGACGGCGGAGCATCGACCAATCCTGAGATGATCTCAAAGTTGGAAAAAATCACTCCTGATCAGCTGCAGGATGCATCATTTTCTGAGATAGCGGCCCTCGCTACTTCGGCTGCCTTTGCACCAAATCCCCAAAATCCTCCCTTCTATCTGGACCTACCCCCAAAGGACGGGGCGCCCAGACAGGAAATTATCAATAAGATCATCGCAAGCCGGACACTCACTACTATTGATCAATATATCCCCAACCTGAAAAGGCTAAAAGCCATAGGAATAGATGCCGGCACAGCCGATAGAGGTATCAGCGCGGCCACCAAAAAGCTGCACGAGGTATTGGATGCTTACCGGATTGAGCACCTTTATGAAAGCTACGAAGGAGACCACCTCAACCGGATCGCGGAACGCATTGAAAGAGCAAAGCCTTGCCTTTCTTTTCAGAACACCTTGTTTTTCAGAAAAGCACTGTAAGCGAAATCATCGAAAATGGAGGTACGGGTCAGTATCCTGCATTGATGACTTCGGAGACCAGCCTGCCCACGCATACAATCTTTAGGCCCCAGAACATCGAGGCTTTTGGCGGAGTACACAAGCTTCCTATTATTGCTTGGGGCAATGGTGCCTGCTACGATTCCCCTTGGGAGCATGTCAACTTCCTGAATGAAATAGCTTCCCATGGTTTTCTTGTCGTCGCAATCGGTACGATGCCCAAACAGACCGATATTCGTTCCAAGTCGCAAAAACTACTGGATGCAATAGATTGGGCCATTGCACAAAATAATGATCCCAACAGCCCCTATTATCAAAAGATCGACACCGACCACATTGCAGTGAGCGGTATGTCTTGCGGAGGCCTGCAGACTATTGAAGTCGCCGATGATCCCAGAATCACCACAGTTGGCATATTCAACAGTGGCGTATTGGGGAATCCCGGAGGTGGAATGGCTGGCATGCCAAAAGTCAGCAAGGAACAATTGCAAAGAATCAAAGTTCCTACCCTCTATTTGCTGGGCGGAGAATCAGACATCGCTTATGGAAATGGAATGGATGATTTTAGCCGTATCAATCATATTCCTGTATTTGTGGGCAATCTGGATGTGGGACATGGGGGCACCTATGGACAGCCACATGGCGGAGAGTTTGCCCGGGTAGCTCTGAACTGGTATCAATGGCAACTTAAAGGAGATGTGGAAGCAGGAAAGCTTTTCACAGGCAATTCTCCGACATTGGCGAAATCTGCAGGCTGGGTAATAGAAAAGAAAAACATGGATTAAGCTAAAGGGATTCATGGGCATTTCTTCTCTTTTTACAGTCGAATGATCTACTGCATAATAAAGAGGAAATCTCAATCATTAGCAATGATGCACTTGCCAGCTTAACGCTTTTCATAGCATCCAGCAAGCCGGAAAACCTGTCCCGACGCATGACGGGAAAATGGATACGGTGAAGAAATTGGTGATTGGTGTTTTGAATAGGAATCGTAATTGATTGGAAAAGTCAAGTAAAAAAGAATTCTAAAACCCAAGACTATGGCACACAAGGAAAAAGGACAGATAACTGTTTCTGATTATTTTTATAGTGATTTTAGTTTAAAAATTTATTGGACTTATTATCTTTGGTTTTATAAAACCGAATAATTATGGTAACCATTGCATGCGAGTGCCAATGATTACCGAAACTTCACGGTCAACAGTAAGTTAATTTGTCTATACATTGATATCGGCGACTCAAATACCAAGATAATGACCGCTGGAGTGAAGGACTAAACTAAGATTCCTTCCGGCACCGATTTTTCTTCGAAAATATGATTCCCGGCATGCAGTAACGTGTTGCTAAATGGAAATAAGGATCATGCGTCCCTTGCCACATCCTGGCATTAATTTGCTTTCCGGGTATAATTACTTGGAGTCTATCCACTATATATCGTCTATACGGTAATGCCCTGTAGATATTTTCTTTCGCTTCTGTTGTTTATCAGCTCGTGGCAGATGGCCATGGGGCAGAATTCGACTATTGGTACGGAATTTTGGGTCGGATTCATGGAGAATCTTGATATGGAAGATGGTCGTTACAGTGACGTTGTCCTAATCATAACAGCTAATGAAAAGACTTCAGGGGTGATAGAATACCTCGGTCGCTCATCGTCGTTTGATTTGAATACAGGCCAACAGTATGAATTCCGGGTGAATTCAGGTAATCTTAACCTGGTCCACAGAACTTCAGGGAAGGTGGAAAACAAAGGTATTTTTATCAAAGCAACCGGAAAAATTGCGGTCCATGCTTTCAACGAAATGTTCAGAACTACTGATGGTACAGTGGTTTTGCCTGTTGGGGGTTTGGGAAAAGATTATTACATCACCTCGCATCAGGAAGTCAGTCCATTTCCCAGTACCTTACTGGTGGTGGCCTCAGAGGACAATACCAAAATAGAAATCACCACTTCCGTGAATTCGGTCAGCGGCAACAGGGCCGGGGTGCCGTCTATTATTGTACTTAACCGTGGGCAGAGTTACCAGATCAAAGCAGATAAAGATTTGACAGGTTCCAGGGTACGGATAGTAGATGATAATGAGAACGACTGTAAAAAAATTGCTGTATTTGGAGGAAGCATGTGTACTTGGGTGGGAGATTGTGAGGCATGTGACAATCTTTTCCAGCAAGCCTATCCGGTCAGCTCCTGGGGAAAACACTTCGTACATATCGCATTGCAAGAGAGGACTTCAGGAGAGTTGGTTAAAGTACTGGCTTCGGAGGACGACACTGAAGTCAGTCTTAATGGAATACCTCAAGGGACCATTCAGAAGGGGCAATTTCTGACAATCAATTTCCGTGCGGACGAATCGGGAAAAATTGAAACATCCAAGCCCTCATCTGTCACCGTGTTTTCGAGAGGTGTAGGATGTAACGATAGTAATATTCCGGGACTTTCTGACATCGGGGATCCTTTTATGATCACCTACAGTCCGATTGAGCAATTTCTAAAAGACCTGGTTTTCAATTCCTTCCAAATGGCTAACATTAGCAACCATTATGTCAACATTGTAGTGGAAGCCGGTACACAGCACAAGACGGCTCTGGATGGCGACAACATCGGAGGATTTTTTGAACCATTGCCTGGCGATACCGATTTTCAGATTGCCAGGATCAGGATATCAGGAGGTGTGCACCATTTGACCAACCCGGATGGCTTTGCCGCATATGTTTATGGTTTTGGATTCCGGGAGTCTTATGGCTATGCTGCCGGGGCAGCATTGGGTAATCTGGACATCGATATCCAATCAGAATACGAATTTGAAGTAAATGGCGACAAAGTGGCCTGTCTTGATCAGGAAGGGGCATGGAGTATCAGTACCGGCACTTCCGATTTTACGTATTTTGTATGGGACTTTGGAGACGGTAGTCCCTCCCAAACAGGTCAACATGCCTCTCATACTTTTACCAAGCCTGGCAAGTATATGATCAGTGTCACCGCATCCACCGGTTCCTGTGAAGACGGGAATGAGGCCACATTTGAAGTGGAAGTAATGAATCCAGAAGCCGAATTGGTCGGGCAGACAACTGTATGTCCCTTTACCGAAGAAGTAATGTACCGGTTGGTGGACAAGCAGGATATCACCGACACTAAATTTGAAGCTATTGGAGGGGAAATCCTGGAAAGCTACTTAGACTCTGTCTTGGTCAGGTGGGGTCCAACCAATCCCGACTCAAAGCTCATCATGACACCCTATACTGAAAATGGCTGCCCGGGCCGCCCAGTTGAATTGGAAGTGAAGATTGACTCCGATCTTCAGGCACTAAGACCAATTGGTCCGGAAGAAGTGTGTTTTGACCCTGGACTGGCCCACACTTACAGCGTTGAAGCCCACGTACAGGGAAGAGCGTATGAATGGACGGTTACCGGGGGTAAACTTGTTTCAGGACAGGGAAGCCATGAAATCCAAGTAATTTGGGATCAACCCGGAATACAAGCCACAATTAGCTACACCGTTTATGGCACAGAAAATCCTTCTTGTGTGGGTATATCTACTGAAATCAACATCAACGTGGCTGAGCCATTGGCCAATGTGCAGGTTACAAACGTAGCCTGCGCCAGCGAATCCTCTGGGACAATCGAACTTAAACTACTTGGAGACCACAGTCCTTATACCTATGAATGGCAGCATGATCCCAACTTAGATGGCCCAATCGCAGAAAATTTATCAGCAGGATTTTACTCGGTCACGATCAGGAACCAAAAAGGGTGCAGCCAGGTCATCAAAGCCATTGAGGTGAGCGAAACCGTTCCCATAATCAGGATGCCAACCGGCTTCGACCCCAGGCAAGCTCCGGGGATTTATGAAGGCGTATCCCATTGCGAGGTCAGTTTTGAACTATGGATATATGACCGTTGGGGAGCACTGGTTTATTACGGGGATACTGGCTGGGACGGCAGTATAAACGGGAAAGAGGCTCCCATTGGATCTTATGTCTATATGGTCAAATATTATTACACTCTGGATAAAAAAACACAGCGCGAGGAGAAAAAAGGCACTTTTGTACTTATTCGCTAAAGTTGCCAAAATGCACGATTTTTCTATAAGGGTAAACTTGCCAAATAGAATACACCTGCCTGCCGCAGGCGGGGTTGATACTGATAATGGGCACAGGCATATTTTCTTTAGCAATCTGGATATAAGTAGGTGAACTGAAATTGCAAAAGAAAGAGATGGAAGCTTCGAAAGTGTAATAGCAAAAATCAGTAAAAGCTTCGTTGAGAGCACTTCTATACTAGTCTGGAAGAAAAGCAGCAACCCTACTCTACTTGATTGTGAAGAATCATGGTTTCGTAGATGGTAACAAACGAATTGCTGCAGCTTGTTTTCATCTGATTATAATTTGTTTTTCAGCGGTCAGATGGAATGCCCTGTGTAATCATCCTCTTGTGTGAGAAGCTTTTCTCATGGGCATTTCTTCTCTTTTTGCAGTCGAATGATCTATTGAATAACAGTGAAAGAATAAAGATCATTAGCAATGATGCTCTAGCCAGCTTAAGGCTTTTCATTGCATCAAATAAACCAGAGAGCCTGTCCCGACGAAAGACGGGAAAATGGACACGGTAAAGAAATTGGTGATTAGTGTGTTGAATAGGAACCGCACTTAATGGCAAAATTCTAAAATCAGATTCATAAGAATTTTTTAGAAAATCAATTCTACCCATTTTTCATGAAAAGAACCTAATTTTTAAATCTGAGAAGTGTAGTTGAATTTGAGTAATGAAAACTGTATAGTTCTGAAAGTAAATTTTTAGACCTGATCATCTTATAAAAATTAAATTTAAAATTAGAATAAGCCTAAAAAATCAAATCACATGGTTTTTTTGTACCGAATTTGTACCGAAATAACGTTAACATACTGACTAACAAATAGCTGTACTTTCTGCATCGGAAAATAGAACCCTATAAACAACTATAAGTGAATATAAATAAAACCCTCTAATTAAGATAGTTATAGGACTTATCGTTTTTAAGTAGTTTGTTAGAAAGCATAATTAGGCATGGTATTTTCGTGATTTTTTAAGGGTCTTTAAGAGGACCGGAAAATTCCAGAATAACTTTCTAAAGAACTAAAAATCAACTACTTTTAAAGTAAGACTACTGTGAATTTTTAATTAATAAGTAATGAAAGCTATACGACTTCCTATTTCAATCTTTTTACTATTGATTTTCCTTGGTTGTGAGGACAAATCAGAGCCTCCAAAAATGGACGTGGAACGTTACGTCAACCTATTGAAAGCAGGAGATTACGACCATTGGGAACTTCCGGATTTCAACTCAAAAGACATCCCTAAACTTTTATCGTATCGAAATGAAACTGAAATAATTTCTGATTATCCAATAAATGCTCTTTCATCAGCTTGGTTCCCCGAATGTTCTTTGGGCATGTATATTTTATGGACAGTTGAATCCATTAGGGCAAGGTCAATAGGGAGCGAATTGCTGACCAGGACATTTCCGTCCTTAAATCCATTTGTGAAAAATCGGGTTGATCTTGAATATTTAGAACAGACCGCCCAGCTTCAGCAAGAAGTTGCTGATTCATACTTTGAGTGGTGGGAAAGTAATAAGAATAAGGACTTTACGGAATTTGATGAAATAGATCCTCTAGCTGATACAGAATATCGCTGGCATTGATTTTCCCAATCGCACAAATAGCTAACTATAGAAAGTGTTTTAGAAATTATGTCGCCGTTGGCGACATTAACTTCCCTTTTTGTTATTAAAAACATTATACTTTTCTTAGGCATCTATAATTCCAGTATGTAATTCTTATAGTTCACCTAAAAGCAAGCTACTTTAATTTTTGTGGAATTAGCTTCTCTTTCATTAACCAGCTGAATACTGCCCTCCTACTTGGAAGCAAAGACACTATCAAAAGATACATTTACGTTTTCTATTAGCTCTCGGAAAGAACATGTCAAAATCAAACCCCTGTTACAACTTTCCAGTGGTTTAGCCCCCAGTCTTTAAGCGAATATATTATAGGGGTTAACGTATCTGCGTAAGGCTCTAACGTATAAGAAATCTTAACCGGGTACTCATCCAAGACGGTACGCTTGATTAATTTATGCTGCTCCAGGTCTTTCAGTTCCTTGGCCAATACTTTGGGAGTAATCCCCGGAATACTTTCCTGTATGTCGGTAAATCGCTCGTTACCAACTCCCAAAGAAATAATAATGGGCAATTTCCATTTACCACTGATTACATCAAGGGCATCCCTTACCGGCTTCACCGTGTTCAGGCAATCACAATGCATTTTCTTTTGTGCCATACTTGCAAATTCAACAATCTCACTTTCCTTTGGGAAAGCACTATACAAAGGAAAGTATAAATCGGTAACTTTGCAACTCTATTTTTATTCAGATACCAATCAAAGTAGAACTAGTCATTATCCAAACACTAAATCAGTTGTCCAGAGATATGAATCCACAAAAAATAACCTATTCGATTTTAGAGCTTGCGCTCGTCCCCCAAGGAGGTACGATCAAAGAGACGCTGAATAATTCGTTGGCATTGGCGATAAAAGCTGAATCGTCAAATTATACCCGGTATTGGTTTGCCGAGCATCATAATGCAGACCATATCGGCAGCAGTGCCACTTCCATCCTCATCGGTTATGTGGCAGAAAACACCAAAACCATCAGGGTAGGCTCAGGTGGAGTTATGCTGCCCAACCATTCACCCCTAATTATCGCAGAGCAGTTTGGAACCTTGGCTCATTTATATCCCAACCGGATTGATTTAGGTCTTGGAAGAGCTCCAGGTACAGATCCTCAAACTGCACGTGCTATACGGTCTGATTTCATGGAGGCGGCACACTCATTTCCACAGGAAATAGACAAGATTCAAAAATACTTTTCCGGTGAAAATAAAAATTCCAAAGTGCGGGCAACCATTGCGGAAGGTACCGATGTGCCGCTTTACATTCTGGGATCCAGTACGGACAGTGCGCATCTTGCGGCAAAAAAGGGATTGCCTTATGCTTTTGCCAGCCACTTTGCATCCACACATTTATTTCATGCTTTAAGCATTTATCAGCAGGAGTTTCAGCCGTCTGAGTTTCTAAAACGCCCGTATACTCTAGCAGGGGTAAATATTATTGTTGCTGATACAGATCAGGAAGCAGAGAAACTGTTTACCACATTGATACAAATGTTTTTCGGGGTATTAACCGGATCCAAGGATGCATTGCACCCACCTACGGAAATGACTTCTGAATTGAAGGGCATGTGGCAACATCCTTCTTTACAACAGATGCTCAAATATTCCTTTGTGGGTAGTAAGCAAACTGTAAAAAAGCAGGTTCAAGAATTTCTTGCCGAAACTCAGGCAAATGAGCTTATAGCGGTCTCCACTCTGTACGCATTTGAAGACCGGATAAAATCTGTTGAATTATTCGGAGAAATCATGATGGAAATAAATGGAGAAACTAAGCAATGAAGCATAAAAAGAAGTTAAAGCTTGCGGCCAATATTGATGGTCCAGGTTGGAATTTTGTGGGCTGGCAGTATCCCGATATGCCGGCTGATGCCGGTGAAAACATCGATTTTTATATCCAACAGGCTAAGCTGGCAGAATCAGCAAAGTTTGATACGCTCTTTTTGGTCGATGTAAGCCATGTAGGCCCCGGAAACATCCCACATTACCTGAGTATGTTCGAAGGTGTTTCCATTATGTCTGCCCTCAGTATGCATACAAAAAACATAGGACTTTCGGCTACTGTTTCGACATCCTATGCCGATCCTTATTCTGTTGCCCGGCAAATCCTTTCATTGGATAAAATAAGTAAAGGCCGAGCCTCCTTAAATGCCATTACTTCCAACCCGGGAGGAATGGTCAATTTCAGCCGAGGTCACCTCAGAAAGTCAGACCAGTATCCCATGAATAAGGAATTTATGGAAATCGTGTTGGGATTGTGGGACACCTATGAGGATGATGCTTTTATCCGGGATAAGAAAAATGGGATATTCTTAAATCCACTAAAAATGCATAAGGTGAATTACCGCGGAGAATATTTTTCGGTTGAAGGGCCACTAAATCTTAGCCGTTCCGTTCAGGGGAGGCCGGTGCTGTATACAGCAGGTATGTCTGCAAAGTTTATCGATCATGCCACCAGCTATACAGACGGTGTATTTACCCATGGCAGTACATTGGAGGAAACAGTGGCAATTGCTACCGAATTAAGACGACAATTAGTCCTAAAAGGCAGGAAACCGGAAGATTTTATCGTGTCGGTTTCACAGAATCCAATCGTTGGCAGAACCGAACAGGAAGCCCGGGAAAAATACATGGAATTGCTACGGTTAATTCCCAATAACAGCCTCTCCCGTCCTTTATTTTTTGGTTCAGCCGAGAAGGTTGCCGATCAGGTGCAGCAATGGTATGATCAGGGAGCAATTGATATGCTGATTCTCCGTCAGGACCACCCCCATGGCTTGAGGGATTTTATAGAGTTAGTCGTACCTATTTTGCAGGAACGAGGAATATTCCGAACGGAATATGAATCAGATACACTTAGGGGCAATTTGGAATTGCCCAAGCCGGCTTTCAGAAAAATTTAAGGTTCCAAACAGTCCCGGAGCTAGGTTCATAATTCACTTTCTCTGCTTTGGGAAGCCCAAAAAAGGTATTTCCGGTATGTGAAACACTCAACAATAAAATTTATAACGTTAATTATATAAAAAAATGAAAATAGGAATAATCGGTACAGGAGCAATCGGCGGTACTATTGCAAAAAAATTGATCACAGCAGGACATAATGTAAAGGTGCATAACACAAATAAGTCTGAAAAATTAAAGTTACGTGCGGATGAGTTAGGTGCAACACCCTCAACCGCAGATGCTATTGCAAAGGATGTAGATGTTGTAATATTATCCGTTCCCACTTTAGCTATTCCCAACCTGTCCAAATTGTTGTTTGCCGGTGTTTCGGAAGATGTCATTGTGGTGGACACCTCCAATTACTATCCATTTCGTGATGAGGAAATCAAGGAACTCCAAGACGGTAAGGTTGAAAGTGTATGGGTTGCCGAACAATTAGGGCGCCCTGTAATTAAAGCGTTTAATAACCTATTGGCGCACAGCCTTGAATATGGAGGAAAACCTGAAAATTTAGAGGGACGAATAGCAATGGCTATTTCCGGCGATGATGAAAAGGCTAAAGTTTTAATATCCGGATTAATCAATGACGCAGGCTTTGATATTGTCGATGCGGGTGATTTAACAGAGTCTTGGCGACACCAGCCCGGCACTCCTGCTTATTGTACCGAATTAACTGTTGCAGAACTTAAGCAGGCGCTTGCCGACGGAGTGAAGGAAAATGCACCTGTTTTGAGAGATAAAGCCATTGTTGAACTTTCAGCAATGTCAAGCTATCCATCTCATCCCGATGTTGTTAAATTCAATAGAGCATTGTTTGAAAAAAATCCTAAAACAAAGTAAAATATAGCATTAGTAGAGGGACAGCATTTCGTTAAAACGTTTCATTATAACCTACTTCTGTATCATTATAACGCTTGTTTGCTGCATAATTTTGTCTATATCAAATAGCTAAAAAATACAATAATGGCAAAGACAATTTTTATAACAGGAGCATCCCGTGGATTTGGAAGAATTTGGACAGAAGCATTCCTAAAACGTGGTGATAATGTAGTGGCAACAGTTCGTAACCTTGATGCATTAACAGCATTAACAAAAGAATTTCCATCTAATTTATTGGTGCTCAAACTTGATGTTACCGATAAAAAGTCAAGTTTTGAAGCAATTGAAGCCGCAAAAAGCCACTTTGGAATAATCGATGTATTGATAAATAATGCTGGCTTTGGGCACATTGGAGCTGTAGAGGAACTAAACGAGCAAGATGTTAGGGCACAGTTTGAAACAAATGTATTGGGTTCATTGTGGACTATACAAGCGGTTCTTCCAATCATGCGGGAGCAAAATTCAGGGCAAATCATTCAACTTTCAAGTGCTTTGGGCTTGAATACGGTATCTCTAATGGGACTGTACAGTGCAGCTAAGTTCGCCGTTGAAGGTCTTACCGAAACACTGGCAGGTGAAGTAAGTGGTTTTGGCATTAAAGTAACCATACTGGAGCCAGGCGGTTTCTCCACAGATTTCTTCGGTACAAATTCCCTTGCATTAAGTGAATCAATACCTGCTTACGAAGGTATAAGAAGGGACTTTTATGAACACGCTAATGACCAGGATTCCGGTAAACCTGAGGCAACTGTCCAAGCTATTCTTAGCCTGGTGGATTCAGAAAATCCTCCACTGCGGTTGCTGTTGGGCAAAACTACCTTCCCTTGGGTTAAACACACTTATGAAGAACGTCTTAGAACATGGGAATCATGGCAGGACGTTTCTGTGGCAGCACATGGTTAATAGAAGTTTAATCAGCAGGGGTCGGATTTGCGGGTTCTGTTTTTACAATTGCTAAAAAATGGATCACTTTAAAAAAATAAGCGAGCTGCATGAAGCGCTTGGTATTAAGCCCCCGGAGCACCCACTTTTTAGCGCAGCATATGGTGAGCGGGACAGCTGCAGCGGCAATAGTGTAATCGAGTTTTCTTCGGAATTTTTTATCATAGGATTCAAGAAGCTGAAATCGGGCAGCATGCAGTATGGGAAAACAAAATATGACCAAGACCGTGGTTCCATGTCTTTTGTAAAGCCCCATCAGAAAGTGGTCTTTAAAAATGTAGAATTGGAGGAGAAGGGATTTTTAATTCTTATCCATGAAGACTTTTTGGCGGGAACTTCCCTTTACCATGAAATTAAGAAGTACGGCTATTTCGATTATGAAGTGAACGAAGCATTGCACCTTTCCCCTGCGGAAGAGGACATCATCTGGAATTTGTATTTCAGCATTGAAAAGGAATATAACAATAATACCGATGAGCTTAGCAAGGCCATCATCGTTAGTCATCTTGACGCAATGCTTAAATATGCACAGCGATTTTACAAAAGACAATTTATCAACCGAAAGCAACTAACAGGTTCAACGGTAACGAAGTTTAATACACTACTTGTTGCAAATTCTGACGAAAGAAAAACAAAAGACATTGGATTGCCGACGGTGGCGTTAATGGCAGAAAAACTGAATATATCGTCCCGCTATTTAACCGATTTACTTAAAGAAGAGACAGGAAAGACAGCGTTAGAGCTTATCCATCTGTTTTTAATAGGTGAGGCAAAAAATCTATTGACTGAAGGTGAGCTAAATATTTCTGAAATTTCATATTTACTAGGCTTTGAAAACACAACTTATTTTTCCCGTCTGTTTAAAAAAGAAGTAGGTATCACTCCTAATCAATTCAGAGGACGCTTCTTAAACTAGCAATAGCAGCGGCAATAACGACCTATAAATATAACATCACAAAGTATGAAACGTACAGCAAGAGCGCATTGGTCTGGCACTATAAAAGAAGGTAAAGGGGAGTTGACCACCCAAAGTAAAATTCTAAACAAGACAAATTACAGTTTTAAAACTCGTCTTGAAGAACATCAAAAAGGAACAAATCCTGAAGAATTGTTGGCAGCAGCACATGCTGCATGTTTTACTATGGCGGTTAGTTTTGCATTAACGGAAAAAGGACTAAACCCAACATCATTGGATACCGAAGCTACATTGACCATGGATGGTTTTGCCATAACAGGAATGCATCTTTCAATCTCTGGGGCTGTGTCTGGTATTAATGCAGATGAATTTGAAATCATTACAAAAGATGCTGAGAAAAATTGCTTAATTTCTAAAGTATTGAACATACCAATAAGTTCAGAAGCACATTTGATAGCCTAAATAACCAGATGGTTATTGATTTTTTTGATTTATATAAATATTCTATTTTAAACTCTATAATAAATAAAACAATAAAAATGACAAGTAAAATAGCATTAGTAACAGGCGCAAGCCGAGGATTGGGTAAAGATTCAGTTTTGCAACTGGCAAAAAAAGGGTTTGATATCATCCTTACTTATCAAACAAAGAAAGAATTTGCAGATGAGGTGGTAAAGGAAATTGAAAGTATTGGACAAAAAGCATTTGCATTATCTCTTGATATCTCAACAACGGCTGGTTTTGATCAATTCACAACGGAAGTGAAAAATACTTTGGATACACAATTTTCTTCTGCAAAACTGGATGCACTCGTAAACAACGCAGGTATAGGAATAAACCAGAGCTTTGAAACGATGACGGAAGAAATCGTCGATTTAATGACAAATATTCATTTCAAAGGACCTTATTTCTTAACGCAGAAACTATTGCCATTATTAAATGACGGAAGCAGTATCGTGAATATTTCTTCGGGTTTGGCAAGATTCTCATCTCCCGGGTACTCTGCTTATGGCGCTATGAAGGCGGCGATCGATGCACTATCAAGATACCAGGCTTTGGAACTGGGAAATAGAAAAATAAGAGTCAATGCACTTGCCCCGGGTGCAATTGAAACTGATTTTGATGGCGGTGTTGTTCGTGATATGTCAGATGTAAATAAATACTTAGCTTCCGAAGCAGCTTTGGGAAGAGTTGGTTTGCCGGATGATATTGGAAGTGTGGTTGCATTCCTTTGTTCTGATGATTCCAAATGGATTAATGCGCAACGAATAGAAGTCTCCGGAGGATATAGAATATAACAGACTTTAAGATAGACGGTTATATCATTTAGTTAGTAGGGATATAAGTTTAATCCTCCATGGAAAAACAGGATTGCACTCCTAAGTAGGTAAAGGTTCTATAGCCTTTACCTACAGTTTGAGCTCTTGGGTTTTTCAGTGTAATCTCGATTTAAATAAAGATTACTTTATCATTCACTCTTCAAACTAGTTACAGGGTTGCTTAAAGCTGCTTTTAACCCATGGATTCCCGAGGTTATCAGCCCAATTGCCAGCGTCAGAATAGCAGCTAACATTACCGCCCACCAGGGAGCGGAGATATGAAAAGCAAAATCATCCAACCAGCTACTCATTACGTAATAAGCAATCGGCGATGCAAGTACTATAGCGAACAAAATCAGACGAACAAAATTTCCTGAAAGTATATTGAGAACCTGAAAAGTCGAAGCTCCCAAGACTTTTCGGATGCTGATTTCCTTTAATCGCTGCTGAATCATATAAGAGGACAATCCAAACAAGCCCAGACAGGCCAAAACAATAGCACAGGTGGAAAACAGGTTCATCAACTTGCCCAGCTGCATTTCAGACTGATACATGCGGTTATAATCCTCATCGAGAAAACGGTAAGTATATGGTCGTTCAGGCAGGATTTTCTCCCAGGTTTTCTCAATGAAACCTAAAGATTCATGCATATTTTCCCCATTGATTTTTACCAACAATCTACCTCCCCAAGAGGCTGAAAACAATACCAGAGGTTGAAGATCATTTCTTAAGGATTGGAAATGAAAATCCTTGACCACACCCACTACTGTTCCCTGTTCGTTTAGGATCATTTCCTTACCAATGGCCTCTTCCGGACTCCATCCGAATTTACCCGCTGCACTTTCGGTCATGATGTAATGGAATTCCTTTTTTTCCCATGGTTCTATTTCCGTCTGCCGGATATGCTGTTCGGTAAAATTCGATCCTGCAATCACTTCCAGTCCTGTCACCGCTATGAAGTTTTCATCTACCGGATTGGCATTGACGGAGATTACTTCATTTTCGGGCCTGGTCGGTAAGTTCATGCTGTATCCACTACTGATATTTACGGGACTGGAAGCAGCTCTGGAAACTTCAATGATCTGTGAACTGGCTTTTAACTCTTTTTTCAGTGTGTTGATTTTCTGAAAATCGGTATTCCAGCCTATCGGCAAAGAAACAATATGTGCTCTGTCGTATCCCAAATCCCTACTTTGGATATAGTTGAGTTGGCCTTGTATTACCAATGTGGCAATGATCAGAAAAACTGAAATTCCAAATTGGAAGACCGTAAGCGACTGCTGCAGCCACTTTGCCGATGACGTATTTTTGAATACTCCTTTCAAAACCTTCATGGGCTGGAATTTGGACAAAATAATCGCGGGGTAAGCACCCGCAATCACGCTCAATCCCAAGGTAAGCCCCAGTATAAAAGTCAAAAATGTGGGCGACATCAAGTCTCCAAGTATTAATTCTCGATCAATGAGATTATTGAAGCCTGGCAGTAATAGGTAAACCAATATAAAACTGACCACCACAGACAGGCCGCATAATAGAAATGACTCTCCGATAAACTGCCAGAAAAGTTGGGATTGGCCGGCTCCTGAGACTTTGCGGATTCCCACCTCTTTTGCCCGCTCCACAGATCTTGCGGTGCTTAAATTGATGTAGGTAAAACAAACGATCACCAAGATCAGCAACGCAATTCCTGCAAGCATGTAGAGGTATTTGATATTGGTATTGGCCACAAAATCCGAATAGGGAGAATACAGATGTACTCGGCTAAAATGCTCTAAAGTAAAGTTGATATCCGCTCCAAAACCAGCCGATTCCTTTGCCATAAATGGAGGCAACTTCTCTGCCATACTTGCAAAGGAATTTTTATCCTGTAAAAGAAAATAAGTAGTATAATTGGCATTCCAGTAAGATTCCTCCTGATTCACTCCCAGAGACGAGAAAGATGCCAAAAAGTCAAATCGAAACTGGGAATTGTACGGGTAGTCTTCCATCACCCCTGTCACTTCATAGACTGTTTTATTATCCCCTACCTCTAGAGCCTGACCTACCGGATCAGATTCTCCAAAATACTTTTTGGCCATGCTTTCAGTCAAAACAACTTTCTTTGGGCCATTCAAGGCAGTTTTTGAATTCCCATGGATCATATTGTAAGCAAAGGCATCGAAAAAAGTGGAGTCCGCATACATGAAACCGGATTCTGTAACGGGGCTTCCCTCAAGTTGCAAAATTGCAGAAGTTTGAGTCATGCGTATTCCTTTTTCCACCTCGGGAAAAGTTCTGGAAAAATACGGAGCCACCTTGGTACTGGTGAATGTTCCTTTTGAGCTTTCTTCTCCGCCGTCAAATGAATATTCCATAATCACCCTACCTATCCTTTCAGCATTGGGCTGAAAGGTATCGTAACTCATTTCATGTTGGATGAAGAGCGCGATCAGCATGCACGAAGTTATCCCCACTATAAGACCCAGCATATTGATGATTGTGGCGGACTTATTTTTCCAAAGTGTCCTTCTGGCTATTTTAAAATTATTTCGAAACATGTCAATGTAGTTAGTCTTGTATTCTTTGTTTTTGATTCCAATAATTCCGGGTCGGAAGAGCAATAGCACATCCCTGATAAAATGTAAGTCAGCTTTAAACTTGCCTTCTTTCAGAAGCCGCTCACGATATAGTTCAAATAAGTCCCCTTCTATGGAAGGCAAAAGGTCTTTATCACAAAACCATCTAAAAAAGCGCTGAGCTAATCCCGGCGGTTGTATTTCTTTGTTTCCCATCGCCTTTTAGCTCATCTTTAGATTCCATGCAACCTCAGGAATGGCTTTCCAGAGATCCTCCCTGGTCTGCCGGGTATACTGCATGGCTTCCTTTCCCAAAGCAGTGATTTGGAAATATTTTTTGGGCCTGCCTGCCCGTTCATTCGTGCTCTCGCCTTCTCTAGATTTCAAGTACCCTTTCTCCTCTAAGCGTTTAAGCGCAGTTTGCAATGCGCCTACGCTGACGCTCCGTTCCAGTCTTGATTCAATTTCAGATTTTACTGACACTCCATAAGCCTCGTCAAACAGCACGCCTACTGTCAGCATTACGACCTCCTCAAATTCCCCCAGTTGATATTTCTTCATGGCAAAACAATTAATTCCTAATTGTAGTATTAAAAAATTATGCCGGGCTAAAAAATCGCTTCATATAGCAATTCCAGGGCTTTTTCAACGCTTAAGATTAATCAGAAGTGTACGATTTTGTTCGATTTTGGAACAAAGGTACCTAAGGATTTCAGCTTCTTCCTGCTGTTCTTTTCAAAAAACGATCGGATAAAGGGAGATGAAACAAGCCGTTGTACCCAATATGCTACAGCCTCTAAAAACAAGTAAAAATGAAACGTTACTTGCGGCTAATCCACTTTGGCAATCACTGTCACATCCTCGCCTTTGTTGACCGGTGGAGTAGAAATAATCATAAGTAACAATCCGTCTTCTTCTGCATAGATAGTCTGAAGAATCACACCAAAATAATCGGTCACATGACCTAGCTTCATCCCCTTTATCACATAATCCCCCGCTTTTTTGGCAGGATAGAATATGCCGTCAAAGTTGGAGGCGGAATAGATCCTATTGGAAATTAGGATAGGCGACTCTACTTCTACTCTTTTTGCATCTAGCGGAAGGAAGCCTAAATAATCCAGCAAGTTCAATACACTCCCGGTTACCTTATCCACTGCGTCCTGTTCCATGATTCCCAATCGACCACACTCAATATCTATAGAAGGTATTCCCCGTTTGAAAGCTTCTGCCGTACAATACAAGCTTGGCATATCGGCTTTCATATAATCCTTCCCATCCGTATTGAATACCACCACATGGTCAAAACCCAAGGAAAGGGCCATCTCTTTTCCTTTGGCAGAAATCTCCGGCATATCACTGTTGCTATAGTATGCTCCGTATTTCATCAGATCTTCAGGCGCATCTCCCGAGTGCATATCAAGGAAGTAATCTGCTCTGGATATGATATGTTCTGAGATAAAATTGGCCACTCTTTCCGTAGTCGTTCCATTTTCTTCACCGGGAAATGTTCTGTTTAAGTTCCTTCCATCCACCGGACTGATGTAGGGAGATCTTCCCAAGAAGCTTTCTACGCCTGCCACTTGAACCAGAATGACTACGCCTTTTAATTTCTGTGGATTGATCGAATGGATCAACTTCTGCGCACCCATAATCGGAGCATACTCATAGCCGTGAACTCCGGCGGTGATTCCCAAGGTCTCGCCGTCCTCTACGCCATTAAATACCGAAATAGGAATAAATGTAGAATCCTGCCCATTCACAATCGGTATACTAAAATGTTCCTTGGTACCTGCTTTAATTTCCTTATTTTGAAATATAAAGGAAGACTGGGCAGCAGCGTATCCTGACATGATCACCAAGCTGATGATCAAACTGATTTGTCTCTTCATTTCTGATTTGATTTCATTGATTTTAAGATCAGTTAACCCTTCCCTTTCGGACACCACAATTGAGTATTAGCTTCGTTAACCGCAATAAAGTTGCAAATATAGCGTCTTTATTACAACTTAGTCCCCTTCAGGTCTCATATTACTTGATTGCTTTAGTTCTACTTCTGGCAATTACTTATTTCAGACTCATAAACCTGTCTTGAATGTTATTAAGCCACTTGATTCTCTTTTCTGAGGGCACCATTTTCACCATATTAAAACTGATCCATTTGCGGTTCTTATAGCCCAACTTCCAAAAAGTGCCCCTCATTAAAGCTTTTTGGATGGCATTGCCAAAAATCCCCCAATACAGAAATCCAGGCGTATTCATAGTAGTGATCATCGTGACTCCCTTGACCTTGTTCCAAAGAGGTTTCATTTTGGTGCTGCTGTCATTGACATAATCGTATGCCACTCCGGGGAAGATCACTTTATCGATAAAGCCCTTTGTCATCGCCGGCATCAATTCCCACCAGATCGGAAAAATGAAGATCAGATGATCTACTTGCTCAAGACGGGTTTTATATTCCAGAACCATAGGATCCACAGGCTTTTTGTCCCGAAAGGCTTTCAGGTCTGCCGAGCTCATGACAGGATTAAAATTATCCTTGTCAAGATGAATCAAGTCTACTTCGTGGTTTGACAGCCTAAGGCCTGTCATCACTGAATTTAAGATTGCATTACAAAAACTACCCTCGTAAGGGTGATTGAATACGATAGCTACTTTCATGCTGTAGTGTTATTTTTAATGTACACCACAAATGTCCGCACGCTAAAATAGGAGGACGATAACAAAAGATAAGAAAGAAAAACTAGCGTCTATTTCTGATTCGGCTCAAAGAGACGGGCGTGATTCCCAGATAGGATGCAATGTAGTGCTGTGGGACTCGCTGCAAGATTTGGGGATATTCTGTCAACAACTCATTGTACCTTTTTTCCGGGTTATCCTTAATGCGGGAAAGAAATAGTTTCTGGTAAAAAATCAAGCGCTGAAATGTCTGCTCCTCAATCGCACTCTTTATCTCAGGAGAAGTCACAAAAATAGACTCCATGTCAATTTTGGAAACACTTCTAACCACAGATGGCTCTATGCTTTCCAGACTAAACAAGCTGGGTTGATTCCCCCTAAAACTCTCGATAGAAGACACAATTTCCCCTTCAAAGAAAAACTGAAAAGTAATATCTTTCCCATTGTTGTTGAACGAAAGCCTGAGACAACCTTTTTCAATAAAATAAGCTGTTTTGGACACCTGACCTTCCTGCAGCAAAGTCGTTTTGGCAGGTATTTCTTGGGGTGTGAAAAAATGACTAAACTGCTCCCACCATGGTTTTTCACTTGATATCGTCTCTTTCATATACACTTTAAATTTAAGTAAAAACCATGGATGTTCTGATTCTCTAAAAATTGGAAATAAGCGAACCTGATCCCTTGTATAATTTTGATTTATGCTCTACTTTAACTTAATGAAAAAAACTACATTTTCATTAGTTCTTTTAGTCTATCTGGGCTTATTCAATCCGGCTTATTCCATAAATCCTGATAGGGAATACATCTTGACTCCGGACTCAGTTGACTGGAAGTACGAACAATTGGAAATCAGGACGGAAGATCAGGTTAAGTTGATTTCATGGATCTATGAAGCGGATAAAGAAAATGATAAAGACACTGTCCTAATCCTGGCTTATCCTGATGCCGGAAATATGTCCTATTTTGTTTATCACTCAGCTATTCTTGCCAATGAAGGGTATACGGTGGTTACGTTTGATTACAGGGGATTTGGAAAAAGTGAAGATTTTGAAATTCAGCGGGAATACCTTTACTCCACGGAATTTGCCTTAGATCTGAAAGCGGTGGTAAATACCATGGCGGAGAAATTCAAGGATAAGAAAATTGGGATTTGGGGAATGTCGATGGGAACCACTATTGCTTCCAGAGCATATCCTGAGATAAAGGATAAAATTGATTTTATAATTGGAGAAGGATTTGTGACGGATACTTCCACAATTGTGGATCGCTATAAAGGACTGGATAAACAAATCCTTCTTCCCGAGAACTCCGTACTTTACGAAACAGCTATTCAGTCCATTGACGTTCCGCTCCTGATTTTGACAGCTTCCGACGATACAATCACCACCCATGGCGATGCATTAGCGCTTCAGGCTAAACTAGGTGAAAAATGCCAAATTGTCCAATTTTCCGGAAAACACCTGGCCGGATTTCAGGTCGACCATGAAAACAAGGGATTTGGCGGATGGTATATGGAGCAGCTTGATCGGTTTTTGCAAAATATTTGAGCCATTATCGAAGTAGTTGAAATTAATTTGGTGACATTCTAAATTTTCTAAAAGTTAGCTTTTCTGCTTTTTTAAAATGCCCATTCTAAGTATAATTCTTTATTTCATTACTCGGTAATAGTCTTGAATCCTCTAATGCAGCAGTCCGGTGTCCTACATTTTTCAGATAGTCTTGTTGTTGGGCAAATTCCATAAACTTTGAAACAGATTCGTGTTCCACCAATAATATAGCGTCCCATGCTTCGAAATCAGGTCCAATTAGAAAATTTTTGGACTTTCCGTAATATATGATTTGACTTCCCGCTTTTTCCAATTCAGGCAAGATGCCGGCCATATACAATTGATATGCTTCTTCTCCGCTGATTTCATCAGTAGGTTTTATTCTTTCCAAGTTTGTATAATCGGCAATTCTTCTAAACCTCAATAAATTTAGCATTACTACTTTCCCTTTATCGTGGAAGTTTTGGTAGAATCTTTTTCCTGCTTCCTGGCTTGCGTCAATGTATTTACTCATATCGGGATACTTTTCGTTTGATTAACCTATGGCGTTTATGGCCTCTATCTGTATTGGGCTTTCTCCTGTATCCAAATTAAAAATTTCGTAGATGGCTGCAAACTAGTTATGAGAGTTTTCTCAAGAAATTGAAAAATTTAAACTTCTAATAGCCAGTCCCTACTACCGGATCCCGAAGCTCGTCATTCGTAAATCCCCATTATAGACTTTCTATTCAACAAGAGACTGCTTCAGGTTCGTACCTCACCATTCGCAGTGACGTAAAAACTCCCACAATTCCCTTTCTACCCAAGAAATCCTATTTTTGCATCCCATGCTTCAAGATTTCGATCCCCTTTCCTTTGACCTCCCGGTAGCGGAGATAATTCCTCAAGTTAAATCCCGGCTTTCCAAAGCCAATTCTTTGATTATCCAGGCTCCTCCGGGTGCCGGAAAAAGCACCTTGCTTCCCCTCACGCTGCTGGATCAACCCTGGCTGGCGGGCAAGAAGATCATTATGCTGGAGCCTAGGAGATTGGCAACCAAGACCATTGCGCAGCGAATGGCGTCTATGACGGATACCAAGTTGGGTGATCTGATCGGCTATAGAATCCGCTTTGAATCGGCTATTTCTAAGAACACAAGACTGGAAGTGATCACAGAAGGGATTTTGACGCGCATGCTTCACTCAGACAATGCGCTGGAAGACGTGGGATTGGTGATTTTTGATGAATTTCATGAGCGAAATCTTCATTCTGAAGTTGCGCTGGCTCTATGCCGTGAAGTGCAGCAAGTGCTAAGACCTGACCTGCGGATCCTGCTTATGTCTGCCACGATAGATGCCGGAGTGCTTTCTGGTTTGCTTAAATCAACCTTGATCGAAAGCAAAGGCCGGCAGTATCCAGTGGAAGTGAATTACATGAACGAGGTGGATGAATATGCCATAGGAGAAGATGCAGCGAGGCAGATTATTCCATTGACCAAGGTTCATACCGGTGATTTTCTGGTTTTCCTTCCCGGACAGGGAGAGATTCGGAAAGCACAGGAAATTATGAGAAAGGCATTACCGGACGATCTGGTTCTGCCTCTCTATGGACAGCTCTCACCAGGAGATCAGAATAGAGCGATCATGCCGCATCCTTCGGGGAAAAGAAAGATTGTGCTTTCCACTGATATAGCGGAAACATCCCTGACCATCGAAGGAGTGACCGTGGTGGTGGATTCAGGCTTCGCCAAATCATCCAAGTTCGATCCCAGATCAGGGCTCTCAAGACTAGTGTTGCATAGAATCAGCAAGGACTCTGCGGATCAGCGTAGTGGTAGAGCGGGAAGATTGACCGCAGGTCATAGCTATAGACTGTGGACTAAAGCCATTCAAAACCAACTCAATGAATACCGTACGCCGGAACTGATGGAAGCTGATCTCACAGGACTGGTACTGGATATGAAGGCCTGGGGCAAGCAGGATATCCGCTCCATGACTTGGCTTACTCCTCCTCCGGCAGGAACCTTGGCTTTGGCAGAAAAGACTTTGGAATCCATAGAGGCTATCGTGGATGGAGAACTGACGCCGCATGGAAAAGAGGTACACCAGTTACCTACGCATCCGCGCATCGCGCATATGCTAATAAATGCAGCAGAAATTGATCAACTGGGTTTGGCAACCGATATAGCAGCCATTTTGGATGAACGTGATCCATTGGGTCCTGATGCCGGTGTGGATTTGAACTTGAGGATTGAAGCACTGCGGAGATATAGAAAGCACGATGTGAGCATTCCCCGAATCAAGAAAATCGAAAAGATAGCCGCATCCTACCGCAGGATGTTTTCCATTCAGGCTGATAAGAGTCCGGTTGATCCCTGGCAGACAGGGCTGCTCCTAGCCTATGCATATCCCGAACGGATCGCAGCTGCAAGACCCGGAAATAATGCCCAGTTCCAATTGGCCAACGGAAAAATAGCTCAGATTGGTCACAAAGATGATCTCGCCCACGAATCATGGCTGGCCGTGGCTCATGTGGATGCCCGGGATGGAATGGGAAAAATATGGATGGCAGCTCCGATAAATCCAAAGGATTTGGCTCCCATGCTGAAGACTAAAGAGGTATTGAAATGGGATAGAAAAAAAGGTGGGCTTCAGGCCCATTCTGAGATTAGGATTGGATCCATTATCCTTGGTACCAGGCCTTTGGCAAAGTATCAGCCGGGAGATGTGACGGAAGCGATTTTGGAAGCCATACGTGAGGAAGGTGAATATTTGCTTGATTTCAATGAGGAGGTGGAGCAGTTGATTTTGCGGGTAGAATCACTAAAAAGATGGAATCCAGATCAGAACTGGCCTGAATGGTCGATCGCCACACTTTGTGAGAAACCTGAAATGTGGATAGCTCCATACTTGGAAGGAATCCAAAAGAATGATGATTTAAAAAAATTGAACATCAGTCATATTCTTTTGCACTCACTTGATTTTGAGCAACAAAAGGAATTGGAAAGACTTGCTCCTCAGTACATAGAAGTTCCTTCTGGAAGCAAGATCAAACTTGAGTATAGAAAAGAGGACATTCCGCTGCTTGCCGTAAGATTGCAGGAGTTGTTTGGTTTGCTGGAAACACTCACTGTGAATAATGGAAGTGTAAATGTACTGATTGAGCTGCTTTCTCCCGGGTACAAACCCGTGCAGCTTACGCAGGATCTGAAAAGCTTCTGGAAGAATGGTTATTTCGAAGTAAAGAAAGAGCTGAAAAGACGCTATCCCAAGCACGAATGGCCAGAAGATCCTATCGGTGCAGAAGCTGTTAGAGGAGTTAAGAGGAAGTTTTGAAGCCTTTGATTTTGTATGTTATTCTTCGGCAAATAATTGTCGGATCTCTTTCAGAATTGGCTCTACTTCCAATTTTTTCAATTCCAAGCTTCCTTCATCCTCTGGATTGTGCAGGTAGTGGTTCCAGTGCTTCTCAGCTTTGCGAAGCGTACGGGGTGTCATATCAAATTCCACCTCATCTAAATACATCTTGGCAAGGGTTTGTGCTTTGAAATTACCGAAGAGAAATACCCTGAAAATATCCACAAAACGCAGACTCAAGTCAAACTCCTCCAAAATCTGAACAAATGCTCCTTGGTGAGCTCTGTTCTTCTTGTCATTGATCGCATCAAAAATGGCATCAAGGGATTCTTCATTGAAGGTAGACTGAGAAAGTGCTCTACAGGCCAAGTAGCCGACCTCCCAGTTATCTCCTTTTACCAGCTCAATTACGGTATCTCTTCCAGCTTCATCCAGAATTTTGCCCAGTTTATCCGCAAAATAAAAAGCTTCTTTTTCACTTGGGTCAGACATTCGCTTGATCAAGCCTTGGATTTCATCCTCCATGATTTTTCGGTTTATTTGTGCAAATATAATTGAAAAGCCTCCCCCGCTATGATTTCCGGCAACGCAAAGTTAATTACTCCAGAAAAGTACCAGTTGATATTGGATATATCTGACAAGATGCAGCTGCAGGGAGCATTTGATAAAGCCAAGCATCAGTGGGTAATTTCTGATTCAGATTCCTGGCTTGCCAAGGTTTCTCTTCCCTGGAATACTACACCAAGTGCCTTAGGGTTACTTTCTGTAAAAGATGATTTCCATTTGGGATTGGTAATGATCCGGGCAGGAATCGCTGTAGCGGGCTATTTTCATAATGGAGTTATGCTGGATCATAAAGTTTTCCGGGCTTATATGGTAAGGCAAAAACAGGGAAAAAGTCAGATCAAATACCTTAAAACCAAAGGAAAATCCAGAGCCGGTTCCAGATTGAGGCTTGGAGAATCCGAACAGTTTTTTGTGGAGATCAATGAGCGTCTTCAGCAGTATGATGAGAATTTTCCTGTTACCACCTGGGGAATCAGCTGTGGCAAAACGCTCTGGCCCTATTTCTTCGGAAGCGACACTCCTCCCCCATTTTCCAAAAATGCCGATAACCTGATCAGTATTCCTTTTCATGTGCAGCAGCCTGATTTCCAAACCCTACAATCAATCCATAGGAAGTTGAACGGGATTCATTTGACGATTTCTGAAAGTGGACTGGCGGTCTTTGGCTCTATGAAGGCTGATGCTTCGGAGCGTGTTGATGAGGAGGAAGATTGGTGAGATTGATAAAATTCAATGATCAAGGCTGAGTATCTCCCGCAAGGGCGCAAAGGCGCAACTAATGCTATCTTCTATCCGGTTCAAGTCTCCTGACTTGGACCTATTTTAATGCAGTCTCTGACTGCGGTTAAACCACAAAGCCAAGACTGTACGCAATTACATCTGGAAACAAGCACAATTAATGCATAAAGTGGAGACCACTATGTTTTCTATGTGACTATGCGGCAAACATAATTTTAATCTGCAATTGTATCTCCCGCAAGGGTACAGAGGCGCAACTTATGCTATCCGGTTGAATGCAGCCTACCTGCTACGGTTAAAACTGATAGCTTTTCTACTTGTGAGGATTTGCTTTCTAGTTTACCTTTGGCTCTAGAAGTTATCACTCACCTATTTTACTAGATATTCATTTTCTTACGATGTCCAAGAAATTTAATTGGCTGGCATTACTTGCATTATTGATTGTAATTCAAGCCAACGCACAAAACACCCTACATCCTACTTCCTCCCAATACGAATACCCTACGGATCCAAAAGTCATAGAAAAACTTGAAAAATGGAGAGACCAGAAATTTGGTATACTGATTCATTGGGGCATCTATGCAGTCCCCGGAATTATCGAGTCTTGGAGCATTGTAAACGAGGACTGGATTACTAGAAATGATACCACCCAAAGCTACGAAGAATATAAGAAGTGGTATTGGGGACTGAAGGAGCAGTTTAATCCCACAGGTTTTGATCCGGCTCAATGGGCCGATGCCGCATCCAAAGCGGGAATGAAATACGTGGTCTTTACTACCAAACACCACGATGGATTCAATATGTTTGACACCCAATTCACTGATTATAAGATTTCTGACGGTCCTTTCAAAAGCAATCCAAAATCCGATGTTGCGAAGCATGTATTTGATGCATTCCGGGACAAAGATATGATGATCGGAGCCTATTACTCCAAGCCGGATTGGCATTCCCAATACTATT
This sequence comes from Algoriphagus sp. Y33, assembly GCF_014838715.1. Lineage (NCBI taxonomy): Bacteria > Pseudomonadati > Bacteroidota > Cytophagia > Cytophagales > Cyclobacteriaceae > Algoriphagus > Algoriphagus sp. Y33. Next base: position 2,183,105 of record NZ_CP061947.1, read on the forward strand.
GGTGGGACTACCGTGCTACTCCTGACCGCAATGTGAATTATGATATCCGTAAGTATCCTTGGAGATGGAATCAATACGTACAATTCACCCACAATCAACTCAATGAGATCACGACTAATTACGGAGCTGTAGATATCCTTTGGCTAGACGGCGGTTGGGTAAGACCCCTCTCCACAGTAAATGAGGAAGTGATAAGCTGGGGAGCTCCTATCCCTGATTTTGATCAGGAAATCAATATGCCCAAAGTGGCTGAGATGGTAAGAAAAAACCAGGAAGGGATTCTGATTGTAGACCGCACGGTGCATGGGCCTTTCGAAAATTATCGAACTCCGGAGCAAGGAATTCCTGCTACCATGTCTCCAGATCCTTGGGAAAGCTGCATCACGCTGGGTGGAGCATGGGGCTATGTGCCCAATGACGAATTCAAACCTTCCCGTAAAGTCATTCACCAACTGATTGAAATCGTGGCAAAAGGTGGAAACCTTTTACTTGGTGTAGGTCCCACTGCCGATGGACTTTTCCTTCCTGAACAGGTTTCCAGATTGGAGGAAATCGGTCAATGGCTGGAAATTAACGGCAAGGGGATTTACGGTACCCGGGCATTAGAAACTTTCCAAGACGGCAAACTATATTTTACCCAAGGGAAAACAGGAGAAATGTACGCGTTATTACCATTAGAAGATGGTGATAAACTAGAGGACAGCATCACTTGGACTCTGAATCCTCCTAAGAAAGGCAGTAAAATCATCATTCTCGGCGAAAACAAATCGCTTCAGTGGAAAACAGTGGAAGGAAAAACGGTAGTAACTCTTCCAAAGAATACCCGGGAGAAGCATTCCACTTCTCCTGCGGTAGTGTTGAGCTATTTGGTTGAATAAAATGTTCTCGGCCATTATCTTGAATATTCTGAATAAGCTCTCCTCATTAGTTCGCAAGCACTGGATAATATTTTATTTGGAGCTTGCGTTCTTCTTACCACAAAAAAGAATAATTTCAGGCAAAAGACAGATCTTTGTATTTCTTTACCGTAAATAGCTTTTAATACATCCTTAATTACATTTACCAGCGCTTCAACCCGACTTTGAGGATCCTAATTTTCATCTCTATTTTTTCATTGATTTCAGCTGTCGCTGCACTGGCAGGTACTCCTGAAGAGGAGCTGAACAGCCACTTGACGGAGTATGCCCAGTTTGCTTCTACAAATCCCGAAAAAGCCTGGTTTCATGCCAAAAAAATGCTTGAATTGAGCAAGGAATACGAATTGCCTGTCTTCACTGCAAAAGCACACTATGCCATAGGTAACCTCTATTTCAAACAAGGGAATTATGACTCCACTGTGGTTAATCTTAAAACAGCCATTCAATTGCTGGATAATGCCAATGTTGAAAATGGCAAACCCGTTGCTTTTAGTTTGATGGGCTTGGCTTATAAGTATAAGGGTGATCTGACCAACTCTATGCATTTCCTTCAGAAAAGCTTGGAATGGGCACAAAAACTTAAAGAAGAGAATCAGGAAGCCAATGCCTATCAAAATATTGCATTGATATATTTCCAGCAAAAAAAATACCTGGATGCTGCCAACAACTTGGATCTAGCAGTCCAAATTTACCATAAATTGGATGATTATTCCGGTATTATGTCGACCAGATTCAATTTTGCCAATATTCTCAAAGAACAGGGTGAGTTTGAGAAGGCAAGAAATTTTTATGGGGAAGCTTTAACTTATTATACGCAAACTGAAAACCTGACAAAGCAAGCCCATATCGAAATGAATCTGGGACAAATGCTGGTGGAAGAAGGAAAGTACAATGAGGCATTTAACCTATTGCTGGAGACTAGGGAGAAATTAACCAGACTGAATTACACTGCTGATCTGGCCATCGTACTCAACGATTTGGGGCTATGTGCAAGGGCTATGGGAAGAAATGAAATCGCTTTGGAGTATTTTCGGCAAGCACTCTCCAAAACCAGTGATGACCTTTACTTCAAAGCTGATCTTCTTCAAAATATTTCCAACCTGTATTTGAAAATGAAGGACTATGAATCGGCCTTGGCTTACTATAGACAGAGCGTGGAAAGTAAAGAAGCCTATACTTCATTGGAAAAAGAAAAGCACCTTGCGGAAATCCAGGCACAGTATGAAGATCAATTGAAAGAAAGCAAGATTTTGCTGTTAGAGCAGGAGAAATCCCTTCAAGAAGCCGAAATTCAGAAATCGGCACTTTCATTGAAAAGGCAGAGAGTCATTAGAAATTTTATGATTTCGGGCTTTATCCTTATAATAATCGGACTTTTGGTACTCAGATATTTTTACAGACAAAAGATAGTTGCCCAGCAAAGGTTAGCAGAGCAACAAGAAGAGAATGCACGTAGAAAGACTTCTGAAATAATCAAAGACTTCAGACTGAAAGCTATAGAGCGTTATCAGGAAGGGCAGCAAGAAGAAAGAAAAAGGATCGCACGGGAGATTCACGATGGCATTGGCAGTGACTTGGCAGGTATTAAAATGGCAGTGGAACATCACCTCGGACGGACACCGGAAGATACACGAACGCAGAGAATTTTGCTTGGTTTGCAAGATGCCTGCAAGGCAGTGAGGTCTATTTCCCATCAATTGCACCCTCCGCCATTTGCCCAAACAGACTTCTGTGCGTATTTATCGGATTTTGTGGATGGGATAACTGAAAATGTAGAAATTGAAGTCGATAAAATTTTCTATCCCACGGAAGAAATAGACAAACTTCCCGATGAATTGCTCGCTGAGGTGTATAGAATAGTGCAGGAATTACTCAATAACAGCATCAAGCACGCTCAAGCTTCAGTGTTAGAACTCCAGCTTAGTCTACATGAAGCTTATCTGAATATAATGGTAAGTGATAATGGGATAGGAATGCCTCAAAAAGCCGCACTAAAAGGCATAGGAATGAGAAATATAAGTGAAAGAGTAGAGATGCTGAAAGGTAAACTTGAAATAGACAGTTCGCCGGGAAATGGCGCATCAATTAGTATAGACCTACCGGTGACTAGTTAACTATCTATCCCTGAGAAAATGAAAGAATCTTATAATATCATTATTGCCGACGATCATGTGATGTTCTTGGATGGACTGCACAATATCCTCACCGAAATCCCACAAATCAACACTATCCACCTAGCTACTGACGGCTTGCAAGTGCTGCGGATATTGTCTCATTTTCACAACATAGATCTGGTAATCAGCGATATCAATATGCCCAAAATGAATGGACTGGAACTCCTGTCAAAAGTAAAGGAATCCCATCCGGAAATTAAATTCTTCTTGCTCAGCATGCTTGATGACATCAGAACAATCAACAATGCCATAAGAAAGCAGGCAGATGGTTACCTACTGAAATTTGCCGATAAGGAAGAGCTAAAAGCAGGGATCGCTGAAGTCTTGTTGGGGCAGCAATACTTCTCTCCTGCTGTAAAAACAAAGTACATGGAGGGCGTATTCAACAACAAAGCCAACCAAGAAGTAAAGTTGTCCAAGAGGGAAAAAGAAATTCTGAAACTGCTGGCTGATGAATTGACTTCCAATGAAGTGGCAGAGAAGCTATTTATTTCTATCAATACCGTGGAAACCCACAGGAAAAACATTCTGCTCAAAACAGGCTCAAAGACAACAATCGGAGCCGTTAAATTTGCCATAGAGAATGGCTATTTTGATTGAGGTCCTAGTTTGTGACACCTTCTATCCTCAGGGAAGCCGCTCTTAGCCTTAAAACCCTTCGGGGGTTTTAAATAAGTCTGATGGATATATTCAAATTGGGGCTATCCCTTCAACCCGGGTTATGCATTAGGTTTCGTTATGAAGACATTAGTTGCAAGAAAATCAGGCTGTTTGGAGATTCAGTCCGCCGCGGCGGATATGGTGAAATCGAAAATAGCAATGTAATGGCTGATTTTGAAGCAATTAATGGCTGTAACAACTTGTGCGCCGTGGCGTAGAATTGCTAATGCGTATTTCGGGTTCAGGGGATCAACCCTCGATGGGTTTCTCACTTCAGTATTGATAAAGGCGATTTCCCTACTTCTATCCTGAACTCCACCAAATCGCCTCACGGAATACCATGAGATTTGGAATTCACGGGACTCGGTTAGGACAGGAATTATAGTTTAAGATAATTTTGATCGTATAATCTTAATCAATAATCTATGGGACTTCAGGAAAAAAAAGCCGCTCAAAGCATCAAAGACGAATATCTTGGTGCGTATCAAAAAGAACTTAATGAGATTGTGGGTAAAGAATTACCTATTGAAATCAATTGGGATTCATTTAATCTCAATGCAATCAAATTTATCCCAAGTGTTTGTTTACAGAGAACAGTAGATGCATTCAAAGGCCTTTGTGCTGACTCTTTTGGAAAAGAAGCTGCACAGGAAAGCATCAACTCTATCACTGTCGATAATATTCCGGAGGAAGGTGCTGACACTCAGAAAAGTTTGCTTCTGGAAGAGGGAGTTTTCAAGATCAAAGCTAGCTATGGTGGTCACTACAGTGGTTTCTTCACAGATGACACAATCAAAGAGTATTTAGAAAACGCCTTGTAGATAAAAACGCAACTATCCCCAGTGAAACCAGTCCTTTCCTTTTCTTAGTTTTAGGGGTAAGAAGACAAAAGACAGGAGTAAACTTGGTGATAGTTGCATTTTATACTTCGCCAATTAGTCGTGGTCTTTTGGATCTAATCTCCTGTAAAAAAAGGTTGCGCATACTAATCGAGGCATACTGAAAAACTGAAATTTACAAAAATCTAACTTTTTATCATTCTGAAATTCTAAATCTAACACCCAAGAAACCTCGAATGCCTTGGTTTGGAGCATACACATAAGTAGGATCAAAAGTAAGTGCATTGGGATTATCAGGGGTAGGAACCACCGAGCCATCAGGGGCAACAATGACGTTTTTGTCAAAAGGATCAAAAGCTCTTGCGATACTGTTTGCAGGAGGAGTAAAGTCCAATAAGTTTTTGACTCCTCCATAGATCTCCCATTTTTCCCCCAGAGACTTGGTCAGCTGTATATTTTGAATACTATACCAAGACGAATAACCAGGACGATCATCCAACGCTCCCAATAGTGGTAAACGCATCGGACTGTAGACATTCCCTGTGTAATCCACCGAAAGTCCGAGACGGAAAAACTCATAACCTACTGACCAAACACCGGAAAAACGCTCAGTAAGCAATTGTCGTGTCTTAATCCCCTCCTCCTCTATATTTACATCCATCAGCGTAGCGCCCCCTGTTAGATTGAAGCCATTCGCCCATATCGCATTGACATTCAATGAAATACCTTTAGAAACCGCCGAACCATCCAGATTGGCGTAAATTATCTGATTTGGGTTTGACTCGTAGTCAGGAATAATACGGTTTGTGAAATAAGTGTAGAATGCAGAGCCATCCAACCCAATAAAAGTCCCCTTATCAGTATAGATTTTCTTCACCAGATTGGCGTTTACATTCCAGCTTTGTTCAGGCTTCAACTCCTCCGTAAATATCACTTCCCTTGCACCGGTCAATGCTGCATGATCCTCGGTAAACACATTGGCTACCCGAAAACCATTTCCGGCAGAAAGCCTGAATACCATGCTTTTGTCAGAAGAGGAAAGTTTGTAATTCATGCGTGGGGAAAAAATCGATCCATGAATGGAATTGTAATCGTAACGGACTCCCAACAGTAAACTTTGATTGGCAGTCAGCTTAATTTCATCCTGCAGAAAAGCTCCCGGTAGATGAATGACAGAAGGCGCATTTTCGTCTGAACCTGACTTAGCAGTAGCGACCGTATTATCATCATAATAAGTATATCGATAAGCCATCCCAAGTAACAACCCATGCTTTTGAGCCGTTTTGGCCCAAGTCAATTGCCCGAAGCCTATGTATTGATCGGCGTTGTAGACTGTTGTTCCATACACTGAGTTTTGGCTATGTCCATTCGCGGAAAATTGGAAGTTTATAGCCTCGGCAGTTGGTAGCTCCCATGTTCCAAAAGCCTCCCATCTACTGGTATAAATACTCTCTCCATACACTTCATCTCCTCCCCGATCCGCACTGGTCCAGTTCATTTCCCCTCCCCAACGATCTTCATAGACATACCTTCCCGCAACAGTAAATAGTCTGTTTTCCGGTCTCATAACATTGATTTTCTGGAAAAACGAGATTCGCTTCGAAAGTGTCACATCTGTAAAGCCATCGCTATTATTGTCAATAGGATTGTCATAATAAAAAGCATTCACACCGGTAAGCGATTGAATAGTTGATCCCCAATTTGAACGTAAGCCCAGATCCAGATTCATTTCTCCCCAACCTGTCGCCAAGATGTCCGTCGACACCAAGGGTGCAGATTCCGGCTTTTTTGTGATTACGTTGATCAACCCTCCCACAGCCTCTGAACCATATAGTGTAGATGCAGGTCCTTTTACCACTTCCACTCTGTCGATTAATGATTGAGGAATCCCCGTCAAACCATAAACCGTCGCCAATCCACTCACAATTGGCATTCCGTCTATCAAAACCATGGTGTATGGGCCTTCTAAGCCATTGATGTGAATATCACCCGTGTTGCATACATTGCAGTTGATCTGCGGACGAACACCGTTCACATTTTGGAGGGATTCAAAAATCGAAGGAGTGGGATTTGCCCTAAAGAAATTGGCACTATACACTTCTACGGGTACAGGACTATCCAGTTTTGAGACTTCCTGCATTGTTCCGCTGACTACGACCTCATCCAATCCTCCGTCCATCTCCTGAAGCTCAAAAACCAAAGTTGACATGTTCTCACTTGGAATTTTCACCACTTTCTGTGCAGTTTGAAAGCCCACCATGGATGCCTGAACAGTGTAAGTACCAGTTTCGGAAATAGCTATTGAAAAGCCTCCATCCCTATCTGTGACAGCTCCTTTGGACAAGCCCTTGACATAGACATTGGCAAATTCAACAGGTTCTCCCTTCGAAATAACTTTCCCTTTCAGAAGCATATTCTGGCTGAAAAGACTGTTAGTAATTATGAAATAAAGGAGTAAAAAAGTAAAAATCTGTCTCATGCTTTCCGGGCTGTTTTTAAATTAGATAGCACAAATCTACATTGTTAGATCATTCTAACAAAATTGTTTTCAATAATATTTTACCATATTTGAATACTAAAGCAATAGGATATGGCATCTCAGACTGAAGAAAATTACCTCAAATCACTTTTCAACCTGGCAAATGACAAGAATGAGATCAACATCTCGGAGCTTGCAAACCAGATGCAAGTCAGTATGCCCACTGTAAATAGCATGGTAAAAACACTTCAGAAAAATGAATGGGTGGTCTATGAAAAGTATAAACCTGTGGCACTTACCCCCAAAGGCAAAAAAGAAGCTGCGCTGATCATCCGAAAGCATAGACTAACGGAGATGTTTTTGGTCAATAAAATGGGGTTTGGATGGGAAGAGGTACATGAAATAGCAGAACAGGTGGAACATATCCACGCTCCAAAATTCTTTGAGCGAATGGATGAAATGATGGGTTTTCCGACCATTGACCCCCATGGTTCCCCTATTCCAGACAAGCTAGGAAGAATACAAGAAATTAATTACCTCAGTTTATCTGATTGTAAGGCTGGTCAAACTGTTATACTCGCTGCGCTTACGAATTCATCTACTGAATTTTTGGAATTTCTCAATGGACGAAACCTCAGTTTAGGCACTGAGCTTAAAATTCTATCCAAAGAAGTATATGACCAAAGTATTGTTGTGTGCTATTTAGACCACAACAGTGAAACTTTGTCAGAAAAGGTCTGTGAGAAGTTGTTGGTGAAGGTGGTGGAGTAATTGCTATATTAACCAAGAACCAATTTTTGAAACATGATCATAGACGTACATACCCACATCAATAATTACCATGAAGAGCGGGTGGTTTCACTGGAAGATTGTCTGAATAAGCTGACCGAAACCATGGAGGAAAATCAGGTAGACTACTCTTTGGTCCTCACATCGTACAAAGTCAACGAACACAGACCAAGCACCCAAAAGGTGGTTGAGGCTATTGCAAATAGGAATAATCTGGGTGTGGTCGCTGGTATAAGTTACCTAAATTACAACCACCATGACTTACAGGAAATTGCTGAATACCTAGAATCAGGTCTTATCAAAGGCTTGAAACTCTACCCTGGCTATGAGCCGTTTTACCCAAATGATATGCGTATGAAGGTAGTCTATGACATGGCAATAGAATATGATGTACCGGTGATGTTTCATTCCGGAGATACCTATTCACCCACAGGACGGGTAAAATATTCCCACCCTCTTCATCACGATGATCTTGCGGTAGATTATCCTGAGTTGAAAATCGTGATTTGTCATGTAGGCAATCCATGGATCAAAGACTGCATGGAAGTCACTTATAAAAACCAGAATGTACACGCCGATTTTTCCGGATTAGTGCTTGGTGATTTTTCAGAGAAATTTGAGAAGTGGATGAAACATGAGCTGGAGCAAATGATCACCTATGCAGGAAATCCAAAATATTTGCTTTATGGAACTGATTGGCCCATTTCTTCGATGAAATCCTATTTGAATTTTATGAAAAACCTGGATTTGCCTGATGATAAAAAAGAAATGATCCTTTGGAAAAACGCCGCCGAATTGTTCAAAATAGACGTGGATAATCTCAAATAGCAGGACTGACTATCGATTATAGGGATACTCATTGATCCAATGAAAACCTCTTTGCACTAGCGGATATTCTGATGTCAGCTTTCTAGCGCCATTTACCTTGGTGATTTTATTCCCTATCCTCAATTCAAGTTCATACTCTTTTTCAGAAAGTTCTTTGATGGATAGTTCATTGGGTTCCTCTTGGTTTCCGGAATTTTTTAGGCTGATTTTTCCTTCCGGATTGATTTCCTGAATAGATAGAAACTCCCTTTCCCCATCTTTTCTCAGAAGTACTAAGTAGTTGTCTTCCACCATAACCCGATCCCAAGTTCTGGATTCATCCGCTTCGAATCCGCTGTAAATCCCCTCCCACTCATTATCAAAGGTGCGAAACTTTTGACCTTGATAATGACCAAACATCCTACTAACCGGGATCACTCCTACAAAATAAATATTGATCAGTAACTAAAGTATTTTGAATTTCCGTTGAGTAAATAACGGTTTGAATTCTCCAAGCGCGGCAGTTTTATGAAGAATTAGGAAGTCGAAAAGTGACCTCAAACTTGGCAATAAAACCAAAATTGACAGGACAAGGAGATGGGATGAAAAAAGCTTAACGGGTACATCAAATGAGAAATTGACCAGAACTATATTAGTACAGACAGCAATAGAAACCAGTGCTCCTAAGATGGCTGTGCGGCGAAAAAGCAATAAGAACCCTGCTATGATTTCGGATAAGCCCATGAAAATTTTGTAGGAATCAGAATAACCTAAAAACCTCCAAGCCAGCCCCATTGGCGACATTTCTCCATACATCACTTCCATAGAGTAAAGGCTAGGGCCTGGAAATTGCCCTACTAAAAACTTGGCCACTCCATAAGAAATAAGTGTCAGTCCTACAAAATATCGCGCATATACCAAAGACCAATTATAGAACCCACCAGCATTGCGGTTTATCTTCTTTATGAAAATCACAAGCAAGCCAATGAAAAATGAAATGCTCAACATAGCTGGAATCATGACGTAGTCGAAGGTCGTATCCCCACTTCCAGTCAATTCTATTTTCTCCAAATTCTCAATACCCAGAATAGATTTTCCAAAAAACAGAATGAAGCCGGTTTTTAGCTGAAGAATATATTTACTGAACAATTCATGGGTAAAAGGTATATGACTCAATGGAAACGGAAATCCATAGATAAAAATGTAGATACCCACCCAGATCATTAAAAAGCTCTTTATAATCGTGTTTTCCTTCATAGTTAGCCAGATTAGCTTGTTAAACTAAGAGAAATTAAAAAAATAAGAAAAAAGAATTTTTGACCTTAACCAAAATTAAGAGTCCTATTTCCAGCAGTTGTCAAAGGAAAGGTTAAATCCAGATCATCACAATCAAAAAGGAACATCAGGGTATATAATCAGAAAAACCACCTGCCAATAAATTCAGCAGGTGGTTTTAAATTAGAATGAAATCTTGATTAACGAACTTCTTTCTTATAATCCGTCACCAAATGTTCGATGAAAAACTCCATCATTCTATCTCGATTTAAAGCTGTGTGGCCTCCATCCGGGGCAATCTGCACTTCTATGCTTTTGCCGGCGTCCTGAAATGCTTTGATTAGCATTAGCGAGTTGGATGGATGTACGTTATTATCCGCAGTACCGAAGAAAATCAATAATTCTCCCTCAAGCTGATCAGCCTTATTCATTAAGCTGAATCTATTATAACCTTCCTCGTTAGTATCCAGCGTACTCATAAAGCGCTCGGTGTAGATATTGTCATACAATCTCCAGTCTGTCACCGATGAGTTGGCAACCGCTGCATGAACCAACTCCGGGAATCTAAGCAGCATGGAAGCCGCGGTAGTTCCACCGTAAGAAGTCCCGTAAACACCCACTCTATCCTTGTCGAAATATGGACGGTCATGAAGTGATTTAATGCCTTCGGCAAAATCATCCATTTCTACCAAGCCCAAATTCCCATATAACTGATCAAGCAATTTCTTGCCACGTCCTCTAACATTTCTACCGTCAATATTCAACACCAAGAAGCCATATTCTGTCAATGGATCAGGCAATGTAAATGACTCTCTGAAAGCGTTAGTCGCCGGTCCGCCGTAGTTACTTAGAATTACAGGATATTTCTTAGCTGGATCAAAATCAGAAGGGAAATGAATCATTCCGTGCAATTCAGTCACTCCATCTCTTGATGTGAAAGTAAATACTTCCACTTTTTTCAATCCCAGTTCTTTAAACTTACTCATGTCACTTTTTGCCAACTCGGAAACTACCTTGCCTTTGGCGTCCACCAAATTGGTGAACGGAGCTATATCATGAGTCTGTGCAATATCCACAAAGTATTTCCCGTCAGGAGAGATTGTCACTGTGTGATTGTAAGTCGGATCTGTCAACCTGGTATCTTTTGATCCATCAAGCTGTACTCGATGAAGCTGCATAAGCATATGGTTATCGCCGCTGCGAGCCATATAATATAGCATTTTAGCATCCTCATCTACCTTGACGATATTGGATACTTCGAAAGGATGAGTGGTAATTGGATTCACCAATGTTCCATCAAAATTATACAGGTAATAATTATTGAAACCAGATCTTTCCGAGGCCCAGATAAAGTGTTTGCCGTCAGCTAAAACTTCAATCTCCGGAGAGTTCTCCACAAAACTTGGAAGCCACTCTTCTCTGATTACAGTTCTGCTTTTTCCTGTCTCAGGATTAGCAGCGCGTAATTCCAGTATATTCTGCCGTCTATTGGTACTGTGGTAAAGCAATTCCTTGCCATCGGGAGTCCAGGAAATGTCATAAATATAAGTTCCCAAATCTCCATCACTGTAAGGCTTGCCATCCCTGATATCCAGCTCAGTCACCTTTTTAGTAGCTAGATCATAGACCATCAGATCCACAGGAAGATTAGGCTCACCTACTTTGGGATAGGCTTCGATCTCAAGAGAATCATACAAACTCAGTTGATTCAAAAGCACATAGTATTTTTTTACATCCTTTTCCACAAATCTGTAAAAAGCGATCTTACTTCCATCAGGAGACCACCACATTGCGGTATTTTGTCCCAATTCCTCACCATAAACCCAAGTCGCAATACCGTATTTTATCTGATTTTCTTCGTTGCCATCTGAAGTGATGGCGATTACATTGCTGCCATCAGCATCACTGAGGTACATGTTTCTATCTTTGGTGAATGCTTTGAATTTCCCATCCGGAGACTCAGCGGAATCAAATTGACGGCCACGGGCAGGGCGGTTCCAGATTCTCCTTTCTGGCTTAGGCGCATCTCCAACTTCAGTTACCTTTTTGGTCTTTACTGAGAAAGACAGAAGTTTACCATCTTCTACATATTCGAAGGATTTGCCATCTTCTGTCCAGGTTACATTTAGGCTGCCTGGTTTTACTGAAAATCTAATTTGAGGGGTTATTTTTTGGTATTGCTCATAACCGGGCATGCTTTTCAGCTTATCCTGAGCTTGAGAAACAGAAATGGCGGCTAGTGCTACCGCCATAGTAAGGAAGAACTTATTCTTCATATCATATTCGGGTTAAGTTTATTCGTGTTGCGATGATACTATTTTTAGCTGTAAAAAACAGGCATAAATACACGATAGGCTGCTCACACTCAATATTATTTACTTTTTATTGAAGTAATAATCATATAAAATCCAGTTCGAACAAAGCTAATTTTGTAACCATATCACAGTTTCCAGTATCCAAGAGACAATCAACAAACTCCCCACATGAAGTCCTTTAACCCACTAAGCAAACTGCTGATTGTTACCTTTTGCCTCTTTTCACAAATCCCTCAACTCGTCTATTCCCAAGCATTGGATGCTAAGATAGATTCTTTGCTCGAAACTGCTTTTTCTCCTGAAGGTCCAGGAGCTGTTTTCTTGGTGGCCAAAGCCGGAAAACCTATTTATAGAAAAGCGTTTGGAAAGGCTAACTTGGAGCTAAATGTTCCAATGGCTCCCGGTAACGTCTTCGAAATTGGCTCCATGACCAAGCAATTTACAGCTGTATCTATCTTGATGCTGGTAGACCAAGGAAAACTCCGACTTAACGATGAAATCACGAATTTTATTCCCGACTACCCTACCCGTGGCAAAAGCATTACAGTTCATCACCTGCTGACACATACCTCAGGCATCAAAAGCTTCACAAGTATGAAGGCTCTGCGTACTATTGAAAGGGGAGATTTGACCCCACCAGAATTGATTGATTTCTTCAATAATGAACCTATGGACTTTGATCCCGGAGAAGAGTTCAAATACAACAACTCAGGCTATGTCATTTTAGGGCATATCATAGAAATACTGTCAGGGCAGTCTTATGCTGAATTTGTAAAAGAACACATTTTCACCAAGCTCGAAATGAACTCTTCCCAATATGCCAGCCATTCCCAAGTTATTGAAAACCGCGCATATGGCTACCACCGCAAGGATAAATATGTAAACAAGAACTACGTCAGTTTGAGTTTGCCGTATGCATCAGGATCGCTGATGTCCACTGTAGATGATATGCTCAAATGGAATGAAGCAATCAAAAACAACACATTGGTCAAAGAAGCAACCAAGAACAAAGCATTTGAAAATTATACCTTAAAAAATGGCGAAAAGATCAACTACGGTTATGGCTGGCATATTACCACTTTGAATGATGCTGTAAGTTTTGAGCATGGGGGCAGCATTTTTGGGTTTAAATCCATGGGGGTGTACTTGCCTGAAGAAGATATTTATGTAGTCGGATTAAGTAATTGTGATTGTAACTCGCCCACTGAATTGGCAAGAGATATTGCGGAGTTAGCTATGGGAAATTGAAAGTTTTAGTCCATCTGCGGTAATTGGATTTCCCTACTGGCAAAAACTCCATATATTGGAATTAAAAATTACACCCCAACAATAACCCAGTTTATGGAATACCGAAAGTTAGGAAACACAGGTTTAGATTTGTCTGTTCTTGGATTTGGAGCATCACCCATGGGAGATGTTTTTAATGTTTCTGACGAAAAAGATGGATATCGTGCCGTTCATTATGCGATTGACCATGGTGTGAATTTCTTCGATGTTTCACCTTTTTATGGAATTACCTTAGCGGAAAAGCGATTGGGCAATGCTCTCGAAGGAAAACGTGACCAAGTGGTTTTAGCAACTAAATGTGGGCGTTATGACTTGCAGGAATTTGATTTTTCTGAGAAGAGAATCCTTCAAAGCGTAGATGAATCACTTAGCCGCCTTAAAACTGACTATGTAGACTTACTCCAACTTCACGACATCGAGTTTGTAGATAAGCACCAAATACTCAATGAAGCCTGGCCTACTTTGGTAAAGCTAAAAGAATCCGGAAAAGCCCGGTTTATAGGAATCACTGGGCTACCGGTAAATTACCTGGCAGAAATCACACGAAATATAAAGGTGGACACTGTGCTTTCTTGGGCACATTACAATTTGCTGGAAGACGAAATCAATCGGGAACTCGTGCCGCTTTCGAAGAAAAAAGGATTCGGACTGATGAATGCAGCTCCTTTGATGCAGCGTATTCTTTCAGATGCTCCATTGCCGGACTGGCATCGATCTCCTCCTGCTATGAAAGCAATGCAATCAGAGTTGCTTAAGCTTTGTGCGGGCTATGGAGTAAAACTAAGTGATGTCGCAATCCGCTATGCATTGGATCATCCCGATATTACTACCACGATCGTGGGGATGTGTGATCTTGCCACTATCACGCAAAATGTGGGTGCTCTGGATTTCAGAATTCCTGTAGGGCTGTTAGGAGAAATAGAAACGCTGGTAGCTCCTGTCAAAAACCAAATGTGGTATGAAGGCAAGCCCGAAAACAATATTTAGCAGGCAGATGGCAGTAGTCAGATCACAGTTGGCAGCGTCATCGCGAGCGACGAAGGAGAGAAGCGATCTCTTCGCATGTAGATAAAACTAAATTTGTCAAATAATGTCAGGCAAACTCAGACTTTGACTAGACTTATCTTATTCCAATCTGCCAATCAAAAAACATATAATTTCTAGGATTAATTTAATACAGTAACTCAAACCTTATGAAAGCACTAGTCCTCACAGCTATCGGTAAAACTGAACTCCGGGAAGTAGAAAAACCAGTTCCAAAATCCGGGGAAGTCCTCCTTAAAGTAGGTATGGTCGGTTTTTGCGGAGGAGATCTGAATAGTTATCGAGGTCTTTTTCCATTGCAAGAATACCCAAATATTCTAGGTCATGAAGTTGGCGGTACAATTGAGGACTTAGGTAATAATGTTCCGGCTGATATCAAAGTTGGTATGAAAGTGACGGTGTATCCTTATTTGAACTGTGGAAAATGCATAGCCTGCCGCAAAGGAGCCCGAAATGCCTGCAAGGAAAATAAAACTATGGGTGTGCGACGTCCCGGCGCTATGTGTAGATACATTGCCTTGCCATGGCAGGATGTTTTTCCATCAGAGAAATTGTCCCTTCGGGAATTAGCGTTGGCTGAGCCCCTCACCGTTGGTTTTCACTCAGTAAACCGCGCTAAAGCCACTTCTCAAGATCGTGTAGCTGTGATCGGCTGTGGAATCGTCGGTTTGGGAGCTGTCGCTGCTGCGGTTGAGCGGGGTGCGGAAGTGATCGCCATTGATCTGGATGATGCCAAGCTGGATATTGCAAAGAAAATCGGAGTCAGGCATACCATTAACCCAAAGAAATTAGACTTGCATCAGGCTCTACAGGAAATGACTACCAACGATGGCCCCGACGTGATTATTGAAGCAGTGGGTAGCCCTATTACTTATCGCCAAGCCGTAGAAGAAGTCGCATTTACCGGAAGAGTAGTTTGTATAGGCTATGCAAAAACACCCGTAGAATTCAACACTTCTCTTTTTGTACAGAAAGAAATAGAAATCTTGGGTTCGAGAAACTGCACAACAGAATTCCCTGAAGTGATCAGTTACTTGGAACAGGGAAAATTTCCTGTAGATGAAGTGATCAGCAAAGTGGTACCCCTAGACGAGTCCGAAAAAGCACTTGCTGACTGGGCCATAGATCAGCAGGGAATTATTAAAATAATGATAGATTTTGACAAGTAAAAAAATGATAAAATCCTGCGTAACAATCGCCCTGGTACCTCAGATCAAAACCGGTCCTTGGATTTTTTGGGAAGACTTGGAAGCCGGAATGGCAAAAGCTGCCAAGCTTGGTTTTGATGCGATAGAGCTTTTTACGGCTTCCCCTGATGCAATTTCAATCCCAAGACTTAAAGAGCTGCTGGAAAAATATAAGCTAAAACTAGCTGCCGTGGGAACGGGTGCCGGTAAGGTAATTCACGGACTGACGCTTACTGACCCTGATTCAGAAATTAGAAAAAAAGCTATTTCCTTTATCTCAGACATGATTGACTTTGGTGCTGCTTTAGGAGCTCCTGCAATTATCGGCTCAATGCAGGGAAATGTACTTCCCGAAAGTAACAGGGAAGAAACCATGTCTTGGCTGGCTGAAGGATTAAATAAACTGGGAAAACATGCTGAATCAAACCAAGTGATTCTGATCTATGAACCGCTTAATCGCTACGAAACCAACTTACTAAACACGCTTGAAGCCGGATCAAATTTCTTGGATACCCTAGAAACCAAGTCAGTGAAACTGTTGGCAGATTTATTCCATATGAATATTGAAGAAGGAAATCCGGAAGAAAGTATTTTGAACTGGGGAAAAAATATCGGCCACGTACATTTTGCGGACAGCAACAGAAGACCCATGGGTTTTGGACATACTTCCATGAAACCGATCGCTGAAGCGCTTAATACAATTGGGTATAGTGATTATGCCTCTGCGGAAGCTTTCCCCTACCCAGATCCTGATGCTGCAGCTGAGCAGACGATAGCTGAGTTTAGGAAATGGTTTCGTTAAAGGGAAGTTGGATTTACGAAATACGATTTACAAGATTCTTAGGTACTCCAACCCATGAATTCACTAGTGAACCGTATCTTCTACTTCTATCAACCGGTGTTCTTCATTCTCTCATTTCTTGATTCTAGACTCTAATTTCTAAAATCTTAAGCTTATTAATATCTTGATACTTACATCTAGCTACTTGATACTGCACAAATGAAACGTTACGCACTTACACTAGACCTCATCGACAATGAGGAATCCATCAAAGAATACGAGCAGCATCACGCCGCCGGAGCTGCATGGCCTGAAGTTACACAGCATGATAAAGACGCTGGAATTCTAAATCTTGAAATATTCCGCACTGGCAATCGCATGTTTATGCTGTTGGAAACAGTTGATGAATTTGATTTCGCTGAGAAGGCTAAATTCGATGCCTCTAATCCAAAAATCTTAGAATGGGAGGCATTCATGTGGAAGTATCAGCAGCCTATTCCCTGGGCAAAACCAGGTGAAAAGTGGGTATTGATGAAAAGAATATTCAAGTCAGGTGAATAATTAACAACCATTGACAAAGTGTTTTCTGATTTTATTAGCAATTTCCTAGTACACAAACTTTTCTCACAAATGAAAAACCTCATTAAATTCCCGCTGTTATTTACCTTAGCCCTTACCTCTTCAGTTTTTGCCTTCGGGCAAAACACAATGAATCCTCCCGCAGGCTACGATCATGATATAGGAACTATGGTATCCATGCTGGAAAACCTAAGGGCAAGGATAATTTACAGTACCCAAGGAATAAATCAGGATCAAACCGACTTTCTGCTGGACGATAAAGCCAATCGGATCGGTGCCATGATCATGCATTTGGCGGCTACAGAAGTTTACTACCAAGCATACACATTCGAAGGCAGAAGTTATAATGAAGAGGAAAAAGAGAAATGGGAAACTGCTTTGAATCTGGGAGATGAAGCGAGAGCTAAGTTTGTCGGCAAGCCTATTAAATACTATCTGGACATCTGGGCTGAAGTCCGCCAAAAGACATTGGATACACTCAAAACCAAGGATGACAAATGGTTTGCCGCATTGGCAGAAGGCGGACAGACTGACAATCACTGGGCTTGGTTTCATGTGATGGAGCATCAGGCCAATCACATGGGACAAATCAATATGCTGAGAAGTAGGCTGCCCAAGTAATCAACGCTTTATTTAACTACGACTTCAAAAGTCTTCACAAAGGCTAATCCGTCCTTAGTCAATCCCTCAACCCTCAGATTTAGATGTTTCTGAGATTGGGGGATTTTTACTTTAAAAGAGTAAACACCTTTTTCAGTCTCGGCAGTTGGATCCCAAAACAGCGTAGGTTTGATTTCAACTGGCTGATCACTTTCAGAGCTGTTTGGGAAAAGGATTTCCCGTGAGAAACCACGAATCTTAAACTGCTGAAATTCTGTAGAATTAAACGTATTTTCCTTAGTTGGATCAATTCTCTTTCCCTTTTTGTCGTGATCATAATTACTCCCCCAAATCCCGCCATACCAAAAGGTGGCGAATTAAATGTGTACACTTTAATTGACTCCAGTTCGGCAGGAATAAAGGATTCCATCAAAGTTTCGAAGGCTGTATCGTCCAAAAAAGGATATTGAGCTCCATCAATTATCAACAGAGGATTGGAAGATTTCAAACCATAATTGTAATTCCCAATACTTTTTCCACCTCTCTTAAATCCAAAATACGCTGCTAAAGCCGCATCTGAAATGGTTCCCAACCTATCCCCACTTAGTTCTCTGTCCGGTGTCCCATAGCCATAGTTTCTATCTTCCAGAGTTTCTATTTTGACATCTTCCTTTACAAATTCTTCCAGCAGGATATAATCCCCATAATCATCAAAGACTAATGCTTCATTTTCTCTTGAGTAAGTATGATACTGGAGCTTGGGATAAGAACCTCTAAAAACAGGTTTGGTTTTATCATTTAGCAACACAGATCCATAATGCCTTTGTCTTTGATCCAATGCTGCAATTGAGATCGTCGCCGTATATGTGAAGTACAAACCTGTAGCTCGGAAATATCCTGAGGAATCAGTGTTGACTATTCCATAATCTGCCAAATCATCTCTTACAATAGTGATGGGATTGACCAATGGATCCCGCTTCTTATCTCTGGTGAACTGCCCTTCTATTGTAATCCCAAACTCGATTTGATGATTGCCAAGGGTAAGGTTCTTAGGTGGATCTTTTACATCAAGCCATTCCATAGCATTTAAAATAGTCATTTGATCAGCAACAGTTGAGACCAAATCTGCATCCGTTAAGGAAACTGTAAACTGTGCGTCTGTCAGCTCCTCCGTTTCATCCAGAAGTGATAACTGAAATTCCATTTCTTTATAAGAATCTCTGAAAAACAATGAGTCTTTCAAATTGATAGTCAGATCTCCAAAAAGATCAGGATTGGTAATGGCGACGGTTTGGATATTTTCTTCTTTTTTCAAAATAGGAAGTGCTCGCAGAAAAATATCCTGCTCGGGATAATTGCGCATCCATTCAGTGTATGCTCGCAGGAAGTAATCACCTGATTTAATTTCATTTGGCAAAACGAATGCTCCTGCAATCTTTCCTGCTTTCACAGGGTAAGCTTCAGATTGGATCAGTTCAGCATCTTCATTCATCAAGTCTATATATAAAACTCTACTCAGCGTATCCGACATGATATTATTTTGATAGAGCATTTGTCCTCCAAACCAAACCGTTTCTCCGGGATAGTAATAGGGCTTGTTAGTACTGATGTACGGCTTTTCCCTCAGGTTATTCCAGCGGGAAAATTTGTATTGGGATTCATCCAGTTCCGTCAACAAGCTTTCAAAATCCTCCGAGGGCTCATAGTCATGCGGTAAAAATCTGCCCATACGCTGTCTTCCCATATACCCGGACAGAACAACCTGAGAAGGTTCCACTGGGATTCCATTTCTATCGATATCAAAGTAGCCCAATGGTGCTGAAATCCAGCTGATTGGGTAATAAACATCGGTATAATAGTCATTCAACCATTTTTTCCCGCGGTAGTGAATCTCTGCATCAAAGGGCCAGATTACCCGATAATTCCCATTTTCCAATGGTATTCTCTGTATAGAATCTGCATATACACGGCTAGTAGATTTGTCAAGTTCCTCTATATATACATTTGTACGGTCCCTAAAATGATCAACAGGAAGCAATTTGAAAATCTCGAAATCTTCTTCATACACCTTCGCCAGCAATACTGATTTCAACAGATGTCTAATTGACCCCATATAGCTAGTCACCTTGCCGGATTCTACTTTGGCTACCTCGGTAGAGTCAGTCAACTCATGAGCATCAAAAAACACAAACCCAACATAGGTGGAGCGATTGTTATAAAAACGATAATCCTTCAAATAATATGTCACATCGTATCCTAAAGCATTGTTTACAATCTGTAACGGCTCCTGGGCAGTGGCATGGACGTAGTTTGGTCCTCTTTCTTTTATGGTCTCAAAATCCAACACCCAGGGATTCTTAATATCAAGCAGGGAAGCAAATGGATCTTCAGGAAGAGCCAAAAAAACCTGTTTAAACCGTCTAAGGTCACGTTCCCACTTTTTGTCACGACGTGATTTCAATTCTACCTCAGTCAGCACAGATTCCAAAGGTTCCAACTTAAAATTCATCGTGGTGGAACCAGAAAGATTCAATGTCTTAGTAGCTGTTTCAAAACCTACAAAGGAAGCTACCAACTCAACATTCCTTGGGAGATCTCCACTTATACGATAATGGCCTTCATCATCCGTAGTATTTCCCAAAGTAGTGTTGTTAATAAAAACATTGGCAAAAGGCATGGCCTCACCTGTTTTTGCATTTTTTACTGTTCCGGAGATTGTTTGGGCATTCGCCAAAAAATTTACTCCCAGACAAAATATCACTAGAAGATTCCTGATGCTGGGAAACAATAAATTCATTTGGCTAAAATTGGGTTTGGCCTATTAAGATAGCCGTTTTACGGAAATAATATTGCCAACCAGTGTAGTGATAACCAAAACCTGTCAGGTTTATCAGATACTTTTCACACTTAACATTAAGACTAGCCCTGCTTCTGGAGAAGCAGGGCAACATCAATCAGTGCACTCTGATTTAGCCTCCTCTTACACTGTTAAAAAAAACCGCTCGTTTTAGGAGCGGTTTCAATTCTTAGTATCCAAGAGTTTTCAGCATACTTTCTTCTGTCTGGTCTTCTGCGAATAGCTTATGGGTAATATTCCCATCTTTATCCCGATCTATCAGCACATGTTTGGGTGCCGGGATCAGACAGTGTTGGATCCCACCGTATCCACCAAGGGATTCCTGGTAAGCTCCTGTATGGAAGAAGCCCAAATACTGTACTTTCTTTTCCCGCGCCTTTGGAAGGTAAATATTGAACTGGTGAGCTTCAGAATTATAGTAATCCATGCTGTCACAAGTCAATCCTCCTAAGTTGATGTTGTGATATTCCTCATCCCAGTTGTTTACGGCAAGCATAATATACTTCTGGTTAAGCCCCCAGCTATCAGGTAACTGTGTGATAAATGAGCCATCGATCATGTACCAAAGTTCCTTGTCGTTTTGAAGCTTTTCTTCCAGTACAGAATAAAGTACCGCTCCACTCTCTCCTACTGTATAGCTCCCAAACTCTGTGAAGATATTCGGTTCTTCCGCATTGTTTTTACCACACATCCACTTGATATTTTTCACGATTTGCTCCGCCATGTATTGGTAGTCATAGTCGAAAAAGACATTAGTCTTGATCGGCCACCCTCCCCCGATATCCATGGTATCCAAGGTAGGGGCGACTTTTTTCAAATCCACATATTTCTGGATAAAACGGGTCAATTCGGACCAGTAATAGGCAGTATCCCTTATTCCCGAATTGATGAAGAAATGCAGCATTTTCAGGCTTACATTCGGATTATCCCTGATTTTCTCTTCATACAACTTGATGATGTCATTATATCTCACTCCTAGCCTTGAAGTATAAAAACCAAACTTAGGTTCTTCATCGGCAGCTATTCTTATCCCTACTTGGAAAGGCACCTTCACATGCTCCAGATAGTAATCGATCTCAGTCAGATTATCTAAAATCGGCACACAGTTCACAAAACCGTCATTGAGCAATTCGGTAATGTATTGCTTGTACAGTTCACGCTTGAAGCCATTGCACACGATAAAAGTCTCCTTGGTTATCTTGCCCTGAGCATAAAGACTTCTGACTAAAGGAATATCAAAAGTCGAAGAAGTTTCAATATGAATATCATTTTTCAACGCCTCATTGAGCACAAAACTGAAGTGCGATGACTTGGTGCAATAGCAGTATGTATACTTGCCTTTGTAGTCATGCTGTTCCATCGCATTCTTAAAATACAACTTGGCATTCTGAATACTCTCGGAGATTTTAGGTAAATAAGAAAGCTTAAGTGGAGTTCCATAGGTCTGTATGATCTCCATCATATTCACTCCATTGAAGTGCAGCTCATTGTTTTCTACTTTAAATTCTTTGGTAGGAAAATCAAATGTCTGCTCAATCAGGTCTTTGTAGGTATTCATTAGCAAGAGTAGTTGGTGTTAAAGGCATGCAAAAATTGCTTTTTATCAGGGGAATTCAAACGAAAAAAGGACAAATCCCAAAGGACTGTCCCATTAATAGATAAAGGTAATGATTTCTTAATTTTCTACAGACCCATCAATGCATTCTGAAGCAGAAATTGCTCAGAATTAAAATGTCTTCGGTTACCGATTACCTCTTTCAACACTTTTTTAAATTTCACCTCCTTTTCCAAAAGTGAGACTAATCGGGAGAAGAATAGAGTTACTTCAGGATGACTTGGCGCAGGATAATGAAAATAAACAGACTTGTCTGATGGGGAAAACCCCAAATCCAAACTTTTCGGTTTTCCTCCTTCACTCAATCCTCTAAAAAGTGGATATAGCTCCTCAAAACACTCTTCAAACTTGCACATCCCCTGCATAACGATACCTGATTTTTCGTTGAAAATCTTCATGACCTCCTGCTGATTTACGGAAACTTTAGAAAAGCCAACGGATAAACTAAGTAATTGGTCAAAAGACGAAACCTTGGTCTGTTGTAATGCACTCATTTTTTTGAGTTTTAGAAGTTAAAATACCCTCAAAAATAAGTCAGAATAGCTTAAAATCCTATATTCCCTATAATTTTTATAGGGTTTTTATAAAATACAAACATACACACTTAATATACAACTCTATAACTTCACTTTCAGTAATCTATCCAGTGCCAGATGAAGTTCCGAATTATCCTTTGCAAAGCAAAATCGAAGAATTTTACGGTCACTTCCATCCGAAAAAAACACGGAAATCGGAATACTCGCAACTCCAATTTCCTTGGTTAGCCTCACAGAAAGGCCATAGTCAGATTCGTCCGACAGGTGGGCATAGGATACCATTTGGAAGAAGCTTCCCTGCGCCGGCGTGAATTGAAATGGAGTATTTTTCAGTCCATCGCAGAAAAGATCCCTTTTCTTTTGATAAAAATGCGGAAGTGTCAAATAGCGTCCCGCATCAGACAAGTAATCGGCAAGTGCATATTGTAAAGGTGTAGCTGTGCTAAAAGTCAAAAATTGGTGGATCTTACGGAATTCCTCCGTTAGCTTCGGCGGAGCAATACAATAGCCGATCTTCCAACCCGTCACATGAAAGGTTTTCCCAAAAGAACCACAGATAAACGTTCTTTCTCTCAGCGCCGGGTGGGTCAAAAGAGAATGGTGTACCCGCCCGTCAAAGGTGATGTGCTCATAAACTTCATCACTTACTATCAAAATATTGGTGTCCTGAATCAAGTCAGCCAACGTATCCAGATCTTGCCTAGTCCACACATAGCCGCTCGGATTATGCGGTGTATTGACCATGATCAATCGTGTCTTGTCAGAGATAGCCGATTTCACTCTTTCCCAGTTAACCGAAAAGTCAGGCATCTCCAAGGGTACAAAAACCGGAATTCCTCCACTCAACTCCACCGCAGGTGCATAGGAATCATATGCAGGATCTAAGAGGATCACTTCATCGTCCTGCTTCACCACCGCGGTCACAGCAGCATACAGCGCTTCAGTAGCGCCTGAGACTACAGTCACTTCTGACTCTGAATTCAAGTCAACCCCATAAACCAACTTGGTTTTTTCAGCGATCCGCTCACGTAATAAAGGCACTCCGCCCATAGGGGCGTATTGATTGAAACCTGCTCTCATGTAGTGATTTACCAAATCAAGCAATACCGGATCACATCCGAAGCCCGGAAATCCCTGCGAGAGATTAATTGCCTTGCTATCACTTGCAAGCTTCGACATGACTGTGAAAATTGTAGTCCCTACATGGGGAAGTTTGGATGAACTCGGCATAACTTCAAAACTATTGATTTTGCGATAGTATTTTTCAATGTGAACGAATTGAGTACAGAATTGTCTTTATTTTCCGCAGATTAGCGCAGAAAAACACCGCAGATCTACGCTGATTTTCTTAGTAGAATTTCCAATAAATATGGACTACTGTAACGGTTCGAATCTCCCGACTTGGACAAAATAATTACTGCCTTTCAATTGGTCTCAGCTGAATTTATTATGAAAGTTTTATGAAGCAGTCAGGAGACTGCAATATGATCAGCACAAGCCTGCCCGACCGGTAGGCAGGTCTGAAGACTTTGCGCCAGATGAATTTTAGGCATTTTTGACTACTTTTGCCTCGCTTTAGCCAACCCAATATAACTTTAAAACTCCACCAAAATGCGAGATATTAAACTAGTAGAAGTACGTTCGGAAATAGCTGCCGGCACCCGGGGAGCAAGTATGGGGATTGACGCATTGAAAATTGCAAGTTTGGATAAGAAGTCTGATTTCTTCACCCAGTTTGATCCAATTAATGTTCCTGATGCCAATAATTACCTTTGGAAAGGAAATAATTTTCCCCATGCCAAGTACATAGACGGTGTATATCAGGTGTTGAAAAATGTGTATTCCACCATAGAATCACTGAGGATGGAAAAGAAATTCCCTATCGTCCTGGCAGGGGATCACAGCACCGCCGCAGGAACTATCATGGGAATCAAAGCTGCCGATCCCGAAAAGCGACTGGGGGTGATCTGGATAGATGCCCATGCTGATTTGCACACTCCTTTCACCACTCCTTCCGGAAATATGCATGGAATGCCATTGGCGATGGTTTCCCAATTGGACAACCTGGACTGCCGGGTCAATGAGCCATCCGAGGAGACTTTGGCGATCTGGAAGAAAATCAAAACCATCGGTGGTGACTTCCCAAAAATCATCCCAAGTGATATAGTATTCATCACAGTCAGGGACACGCAAGCTCCGGAGGATCATTTGATGAAAAATTACGGAATAAAAAACTTCAGTACCCAAGAAGTTCGCTCAAAGGGAATAGAACAGATCGCCACTGAAGCCTTAGAAACACTTAAAGACTGCGATCAAATCTATATTTCATTTGATGTGGACAGTCTGGATAGTTCTATTTCTGTAGGTACGGGCACACCTGTTCCTGATGGATTGACAGTCCAAGAAGCGATAGAGTTAAATGTCAAACTCATACGGGACAAACGCGTCTGCTGCTGGGAAATCGTGGAAGTAAACCCCACGCTGGATTCAGAGAATTTGATGGCTGAAAACGCTTTCGAAGTCCTCGAAGCAACAACTAAAAGCCTGGTAGATAATTTCTAACTTAAGCCACAAAGAACACAAAGTGACACAAAGATGGACCTGAAAAAAGAATTGAATGAAGATGAATTATCCAATATCGTTCTGGGTGTTGCAATTGATGTTCATACGCAACTAGGTCCTGGATTGCTTGAGAATGTCTACAAAAAAGTTTTAGCAATAAAACTTCAAAACTTAGGTTTGCAAGTTGAAGTTGAAAAGACAATGCCAATTACGATTGATGGGATTTCAATTGACCTCGGTTATAAAATCGATCTACTTGTTCAAAAATAGTTGGTCATCGAACTGAAGTCTGTTAAAGAAATATCTGACGTCCATTTGGCCCAAGCAATAAATTATTTAAAGCTTGGAGGTTATAAATTAGGTTTAATTATAAACTTTAATGTCTCAAAATTGCGATACGGAATCAAGAGGGTTATAAATACTAAAGGGCCAAGACCTTTTTAATCCTTTGCGAACCTTTGCGCTCTTTGTGGCAAAATTATTATCATGAACATACAAGAATCAATACACAACGGCATTCAGCTTGCCTTTCAGCATATCTTCAATCACGACCTGCCGTTGGAGCAGATCAGTCTCGCTCCTACGCGGAAGGAATTTGAAGGAACCTATACTTTCGTTGTCTTTCCTTACCTGAAAGTATCGAAGGCAACTCCGGAAGCTACCGCCACTTTGATCGGTGAATACCTCAAAGAAAATGTCGCTGAAGTATCGGGGTTCAATGTGGTGAAGGGTTTTCTGAATCTGGAACTGAACAATATGATCTGGGTAGATGTGTTCCAAAAGCTTTTTGCAAATGAAAACATCGGCCAGCTTCCTGCCAACGGTCAGAAAGTGATGGTGGAATATTCTTCCCCAAACACGAACAAACCATTACATCTAGGCCACTTGAGAAATAACTTTTTGGGTTTCTCAGTCGCCAATATTCTAGAAGCAAATGGCTATGAAGTGATCAAAGCCAACCTGGTAAACGACAGGGGAATTCACATCTGTAAGTCCATGGTGGCTTACCGGCATTTTGCCAATGGTGAAACTCCGGAGTCTTCCGGACTGAAAGGAGATCATCTGGCCGGCAAATACTATGTGATTTTTGATCAGGAATACAAAAAGCAGATTGCTGAACTAAAAGAAAAAGGACAGACAGAAGAGGAAGCCAAAAAGAATGCCCCCCTGCTCCTTGAAGCGCAGGATATGCTCCGCAAGTGGGAAGCCAATGACGAAGAAGTGGTCTCACTGTGGAAGCAGATGAATGCTTGGGTGTATGCCGGGTTTGAAAAAACCTACCGACGTATGGGAGTTAGTTTTGACAAGTATTATTATGAGTCGGACACCTATCTGTTAGGCAAGGATATTGTCGCTGAGGGTCTCGATAAGGGAGCCTTTTTCAAGAAGGAAAATAGCTCAGTTTGGGTGGATCTTACTAATGAGGGATTGGACGAAAAGCTTGTTCTTCGTGGGGACGGCACCTCTGTTTACATCACTCAAGATATGGGAACTGCTGATCTGAAGTACGATGATTTCGGAATCAGTAAATCTGTATATGTAGTTGGAAATGAGCAGGATTATCACTTTGATGTCTTATTTAAGATTATGAGAAAATTGGGCAGACCTTATGGTGAAGGACTGTATCATTTGTCCTATGGCATGGTAGATTTACCAACAGGAAAAATGAAATCCCGTGAGGGAACTGTGGTAGATGCTGATGATCTGATGCAGGAGATGGTAGATACTGCAGCTCAACACACCAAGGAGCTTGGCAAAATCGATGGCTTCAATGAAGAGCAGGCAGCCGAACTCTATGAGACCCTTGGAATGGGAGCTTTGAAGTACTTTCTGCTGAAGGTAGATCCAAAAAAACGAATGCTTTTCAATCCTCAAGAATCTATAGAGTTTCAGGGAAACACAGGGCCTTTTATCCAATACTCACATGCCCGAATCGCTTCTATCTTGAGAAAAGCAGCGCAAATTGGAGTTGATTACAAGCAAGCGGATTTCTCCGCTATTTCTAAAATTGAAGAATCAGAGTCGAGTTTAATTTACCTGCTTAATGATTTTGAAAAGAAAATCTCTCAGGCTGGATTGGATTATTCTCCTGCAGTATTAGCACAATACCTTTTCGATTTAGCCAAGGAATACAATAGATTCTATGCAGATCTCCCTATATTTCTGGAAAATGATCCAACTGTTCTTTCTTTCCGCGTAGCACTTTCGGCGCATACTGCCAAAACTCTGAAAAGAGGAATGCTGCTACTTGGAATCACGGTACCGGAACGAATGTAATACTAAAACCGAGCACGACTCAATCGACTCACAACTTGTTTCGGGAGAGGGATGATTATTAACTGTGCGAGGTTCCATTTGACTGCCCGGAAGGCAGGTTCAGTTTCCTTGGTCACAGGACAGATTATAACTTTAAAAAATAAATTATAAACAAATGAAAAACTTACTATTTCTAGGCTGCCTCCTTTTACTTGTGAGTGCTTATTCTATCAGTAAAACCCATTTGTCTAAAGCTAAGACCAGTTTAGTTTCCAAACATGGCAAGGTAAAATCCTTTTATGAATTCACCATGAAAGACTTAGAGGGCAATGAAGTTGATTTCAAGACTTTCAAGGGCAAAAAAATCATGGTAGTAAATGTCGCTTCCAAATGCGGCTACACCCCACAATACGAAGCATTGCAAAAATTGTATTCTGAGAATAGTGACAAACTGATCATTTTAGGTTTTCCTGCCAACAATTTCGGCGGACAGGAGCCCGGTTCGAACGAGGAAATCAAATCTTTCTGTTCGGAAAATTATGGGGTCACTTTCCCGGTGTTTGAAAAAGTCTCAGTAAAAGGTTTTGACAAACACCCTATTTACAGATGGCTTTCGGATGCCGAACTAAACGGCTGGAATAACGAAGAACCGAGTTGGAACTTCTGTAAATACATGCTTAATGAAAAAGGTGAACTGATCAAATTTTTTCCTTCGAAAGTTGAACCATTAGATCAGGAAATCCTGGATTTAATCAACGCTTAATCAGACTATTCCCTACTGAGTGAAACAAGCAATACATACAAAAAAGGAAGCCTGGCTGCATGCGGTCAGGCTTCGAACTTTACCCCTTGCTCTAGCGAGTATTTTCGCAGGATCATTTTTGGCAGCTTACAAGGAAGTTTTCCGCTGGGAGATTTTACTATTCGCTTCATTGACCACCATCTTTCTACAGATCCTATCCAACCTTTCCAACGACTATGGGGACACTGTGCACGGCGCAGACCACCAAGAGCGTCAGGGTCCTGTGAGAGCCGTACAATCCGGTCTGATCTCTTTACCCGAAATGAAGAAAGCCATGTACTTATTTGGTGCATTGGCCCTGGTTTCAGGCTTGCTTTTGTTATTCCTCGCAATACAGGACTGGGTACTTTTCGGAGTATTCTTAGGCTTGGGACTAGCTGCTATCTGGGCATCTATTTCATATACCTCCGGGAGTAATCCTTACGGATATGCCGGGTTTGGGGATATTTCCGTGTTTGTATTCTTCGGTTTGCTGGGTGTTTATGGCACTTACTTTCTCCATAGTTTAGCTTGGGATGATTCGGTCATTTGGATTGGAATAGCATTAGGATTTTTCAGCGCCGCGGTGCTAAACATCAATAATATCCGGGATATAGATTCTGATACAACGGCCGGAAAAAGATCTATTCCTGTACGGATTGGCAAGAAGGCGGCTATTGTTTACAACTGGTTCTTGATTTTGGGAGGAAATTATTGTCTGGTGATTTTCGCTTTTATCACCAAAGAATGGACTGCTATACTTGCCCTGGTGGTTTTGCCGTTGATGATCAAAATTGGAATAGGCGTACAAAAAGGAAAGGATTCTCAAGCGATAGATCCCAATCTAAAAAAAATGGCAATCAGCACTTTGCTATGGGTTATTCTTTTTGGGATAGGTTTGGTTTTTTTAGGGAAAAGCTGATAAAAGTCCTTTTCTAATCTTCAAATTAGAGGTAATTTGGCATAAACCAACTCAGTGCTAATATGAACAAAATACTTGTCCCTTTCGATTTTTCAGAACAGGCACAGCATGCTCTGGATCTATCCACTAACCTTTCTAGTAAACTTGATAATGTGGAAATTACTGTATTGCATGTCATAGAAATCCCTTCTACAGCCGGAATGAATACCATGGGCGGTGGGGAAATGGTTCCTGATTATGAAAATCAAATATTCTTTATCGAACTGATGGACCGCCGAAAAGCGCAGTTTAAAGAAATGGAATCCAAGTATTCCGGAAACAACTATTCCTTCAGAACTAAATTAGTATTGGGAAATGCCTTCAAAAGTATTTCTTCTGCAATATTGGAGGAAGATCCGGATTTAGTTGTGATGGGTTCTAAAGGATCTAGCGGAATGGAAGAAGTTTTGATTGGAAGTAATACCGAAAAGGTAGTACGTACAGCCCATTGCCCCGTTGTCACTGTCAAAACCGCAACAGATCCCGCTACCATTAAAAAAATTGTGTTTGCAAGTGATTTCCGTGAAGATCAGGATGAGTTAGCCAATCAGCTCATAGCTCTCCAAAAATTATTTGATGCCGATCTCTACTTGGTAATAATCAATACTCCGGGAAGTTTTGAGACCACCAGGGAGTCAGCTGTTAGAATTAAAAGATTTGTCAACAAGTACGCTATTGTAGGAGCTGTAGCTGAAATATATAATTCATATTCTGAAGAAGCAGGGATCGTGGAATTTGCAGGAGATATTGATGCAGATATGATTGCTATGGCAACTCATGGAAGAACCGGTTTGGCCCACCTGTTTACGGGAAGCATCGCTGAAGATGTGGTCAACCATGCAAAACGTCCTGTCTGGACATTTAAAACTAAGTAGATTCCTCAATTGATAAATTGGGGCTGTTTCACAAATCATAATTGTCAGGCTGATCGACTACCACCTCCAGGAGGACAGGCACTCAGTCTGACAAGAAAACCTGATTTTGAGATAGCCTCTTTCGTTTTAATATGACAAAAAAAAGTAACGACTGGAAAAAGCGCGATGGTGTGGTGTATTCCACCAGTGATGATTTTGAATTTCAAACAGGAAATGATGAAATCGAAGAAACTCTTGCAGCAAATCAGCAAAACCTTAAAGTATTGCTGGACAAAAAAGCCCGTGCAGGCAAGAAAGTAACTTTGATTGAAGGTTTCATCGGAAGTGATGATGATCTTAAAGAATTGGGAAAAATGCTTAAAAATAAATGTGGAGTCGGTGGATCGGCAAAGGATGGGGAGATCCTTATCCAAGGCGATCATCGAGACAAGGTAGTTCAGGTTTTGCTGGCAGCCGGTTACAGAGCAAAAAAGTCAGGAGGATAAACGGTAAAAGTTGAAGTACAATGCCCTTAAAAGCTAACTGATAATTTTACGGAAATCTATTGCACGATACATTACTCCTTTCTGTTGTTATCATCCTAAGGATCATTTCCAATCCTCTTGCAAATGTCTTCCAAAAGCAATTAACGATTCAGGGATCGCATCCCCTATGGGTGAATTTCCTCACTTATTTCCTCTTGGCAAGTGCTTGTTTAGTAGGGTTATTATTTTTGGATTTGAGTGATCTGGCCGATGGCTTCTGGTTTTACGCTATACTTGGGGGGATTTTTGGTGCTTTGGGAAATGGGCTCTTGGTTAAAGCACTCCATAGAGGCAATCTTTCCATTCTCGGCCCAATCAATTCATACAAATCTATTGTAGGGCTAATTTTCGGGATTTTTCTTTTGAGAGAAACCCCCAGCCTTTGGGGAATTTTGGGTATTGGGATTATCGTTTTCGGAAGTTACCTTGTGCTTGACACTACTGAAGAACGCTTCTCACCTGCTCTTTTGAGAAACAGGGAAATCCAGTTCCGCCTCGGGGCTATGGTTCTAACGGCTATAGAAGCAGTATTTGTAAAGAAAGTCATACTTGCCTCCTCTACTACTCTGGCCTTTATCTCTTGGTGTTTGTTTGGTGCCCTATTTTCATTTTTACTTTTGCTGATTTTCAGGATAAATCCCGCCCGGGAGTTCTCCAATGTTAAGTTCTACAGTCTTGGCAAACTCATTTTTCTGATTAGTTGCATTGGCATCATGCAGCTTTCCACGAATTACGTCTTCAAAAATATGGAGGTAGGATACGCACTTTCGCTTTTCCAACTCTCCGTTATCGTCAGTGTACTTTTAGGCTATAGAATATTTAAGGAGAAAGAGATCCGGAAGAAAATCATTGGATCAGCCATTATGGTTGTAGGATCAGCACTGATTATCCTCTTTAACTAACCCAAAAAGGGTTGTCGAGTCTATTTGGTCCTATATCACTACGCAATCCTTCAATACTGAATCGGATCAAAAAAAAGTGTGGCTATCAAAAAGGAAATTATTGATATAACAAACCCAAACATAAAAATATTATAACTCTTCCTTAGCATCCGGTACTTCACTGAAAGTACTTTTCCCAGATAATAAATATCAGTAATCATACTTCCGTATAAGTATCCCCCGTCCTCCATCAACGTATACATCCCTTCCTTATATTCAGAAAGTGACATTTCGTGGAAATTCCCAAAGTAGAGGAGATTACCTTGTTTCTTTTGGATATCCTCTTTAGTCACCACCCCGTTAGATACCTTGGGTCTGGTAGCCAAAATAGCAAAAACCATCGCCGTAAGACATGTAGCCACCAGCAAAAATGTAGGAATCATATAATTGGGATACTCCTCCAGCTTACGGATCAAGACCGTCACTACTATGGATAAGATGATCGAATTCACGGATATCATGATATTGGCTTTGTTGTCCGCTAAAGCCGAAAGCTGCAAATGATTGGTAGAAGTAACGCGGAACATCGTCTCTACTCCCCGTTCAGACTTCTTTTTATCCTTTTTATTTTTTTTCCCCTGAGAACTGGACTCTTCCTCTTTCAATGCTTCTTTTATCTTCATTTCAATAAGTTTCAGATTTTTTTCCTTTCCCGGCTGCAGAAATCTCCTCGCATACTCGGTATGGTAGCGATGCGAAAGCATAAATACTTGACTGCCTCTCAACCAATCACTGAGTGGAACTTTCCCATATCCTGAATTTTCCTTTTCCTTTTTCAATAAAAGCGTTTGCTCATAAAACTTCTCTGAACTCAAGTGATACAAATCCGCATCACATATGATTTCTTCCAACAGGTTTTGAGGATTTTGGGGAATCCTTGTCGCTAGAATAATGGATTTTATCCGGTCAACCCGTTCCTTCCCAATCCCCAGTTGCAGCAAGCATTCCTGCGCTATCTTTGCTCCCCGTGCCTCATGCCCCTCTCCTTTTCCTTCCCAATAGCCCACATCATGCATCCATCCTGCAAAAAATAAATCCTCGCTCTCCTCTCTCGCTAGTTTGTAGTACTCGCCTATCTCTCTGACTTTCTCCACAATCTGCAGTGTATGATCAATGTTATGATAGCAAATCTCGGATTTTTGCCTATTTTCAAACATGTTCCTGATCCAGGATTCGAATTTTTCCAATTGTTTATCCACAGTTATTCACTTATTTTGAGCATACCAAATTCAAGGTAATTAGTTCCCGTTGAATAACGATGCATTACTTCAATATATTAGTCTTACTCCTATTTCTGACCAGTAAATGTAGCCCGAGTGTATCGGATTTGGAAAACATGCCATTTCCTGAAGGATATAAACTGGAAACATTTGAGAAAATTATACTTCAAGATGAAATGGAGGAAATTTCCGGCTTGGAATGGGTTGGTAAGGATCAGCTTTGGGCTATAGAAGATGAATCTTCCATTATTTATAGACTTGACCCGAAAACAGGCAAAATTCTAAAAAAAAAGAAATTTGCAAAGAACAAGGATATTGAAGATCTCTTGGTCCGTGACAAAGTCGCCTGGGTTCTACAAAGCAACGGAACTCTCTACGAAGTCACTTCTCCGCTCAGCAAAAATCCAGAAACTACCCTACACCATTTTCCAGTCAAAAAAAAGAGGGATATTGAGGCAATAATAGCTTCCAAAACAGAACCATACTTGTTTGTTGTTTGTAAAGCTTGTAAATGGGACATTGGGCCTGAACAAGCTTCTATTTTTAGGTTTGACCTGACTACTAAAAGCTATGATTCTATCCCGTTCACTGTCTTGAAAAGAGAAGATTTACAGCCTTTGTTACTGACCAAAAAGACAGAACCATTGAAAATACAGCCTTCTGCGGCGGCATTGCATCCGATAGAAAATCTTATCTATATTCTCTCTTCCAGTGGTAAGTGGCTATGTATTACGGATACGGATTTCAATCCGAAAAATGTATATAGGCTAGATTCTAGGTTATTCAAACAACCCGAGGGGATTACATTCGATCCACAGGGCAATATGTACATATCAAATGAAGCGCAAGACGGTGACGCCAATATTCTCAAATTCACTTATACCCCATGAAGAAATTTATTTTGCTTCTGATTTTTAGCACACTGTCGTCTATTCTATGGGCACAGCAGGAAGCTTCGCTAAAATTCCGTATTTACCTGATCGGGGACGCGGGAGAAATGGAAAATGGTCATCATCCAGTAGTTGAAGATCTGCGGGGCAAACTTCAAAATGATGGAAATATCCAAACCCACATCATATACTTAGGTGATGATATATATCCCTCCGGTATGCCTGACTATGAAAATAAAGACAGGAAAGAGGCTGAACTGATATTGAAGACACAGCTCGATCTGTATCAGTACGTTTCAGGAAAAATTTGGATGGTGCCCGGCAACCACGATTGGGAACGGGGAAAATCCGGTGGCTGGGCTGCGGTGCTTCGTGCGGAAGAGTATGTCTTGGACAATTATCCCGAAGACAAGGTGGAGTGGATACCAAGTGGTGGCTGTCCCGGTCCCAATGTGATACCGTTAGATGCAGAGACAATTCTGATTACCCTGGATAGCCAGTGGTGGCTACAGCTCAAGGACAAACCCGCTGCAGATTCAGATTGTGAGTACAAGTCAGAAGATGAAGTTTTGGCTGCTCTGGGGTATGTTTTTGAAGAAAATCAGGATAAAACCATCTTGGTGGCAATGCATCATCCCCTCCGATCCTATGGACCACATAATGGTGCTTACAGCTGGAAAGATCATCTGTTTCCGCTCACTGCAACCTCACCAAACTTATATATCCCTCTACCGATAATTGGTTCCATTTATCCATTATATAGAAGCTGGTTTGGGGACATACAAGATCTTCCCCACCCAAAATATGAAGCGATGACCAGAGCTTTGGACAGGATTTTTGAAAGTCATCCCAATGTAATACATGTTGCGGGGCATGAGCATGGCCTGGCATATACACGGGAGAACAATGTGCACTATGTCATCAGCGGTGCCGGGGCCAAAAACACCTACATAAAAAAGCGTAATCCTGCAGACTTCACTTATCCCATGCAGGGTTATGCAGCGTTGGATTTTTATGACAATCATGAAGTAAAGATTGCCTTTTTTGATCCCCTGAAGACAGAACCACTCTATGAAGCACAGTTAATAGAGCCATTTGCGGGCAGTATTTCGGAACTGGAATTGTTTGACCGAAGCATACCCGAAAAAGTCACACGTCCCATTTCTACCCAATACTTGCATGGGAAAGGTTACTATAATTTCTTGGGAAAAAACTACCGCGAATCTTGGGCTATACCCGCCACTTTCGAATCCATAGATATCACCACAGCCAAAACAGGCCTTAAAATCATCAAAAAAGGTGGTGGCTTACAAACACATTCCTTAAGACTGGCTAACAAAGACGGCAAGGAATATGTGATGCGCTCCGTCAACAAATATCCTGAAAAGGCACTTTCACCGGAACTCCGCCAAACTATCGCCAAACAGGTAGTAGAGGATCAAATCTCTTCTTCACACCCCTATGCGGCACTCGCAGTAGCCAGACTGGCTGAGGAAGTTGGGGTAGTGCACACCAACCCTAAAATAGTCTATTTACCCGATGACCCTTTGTTGGGGATTTACAGAAAGGATTTTGGAGATGATTTGTATCTTTTTGAAGAGCGGGAAATAGCGGGAAAAGACGCTCCCGAAGATGTGAAGTTTTTCAGCACGGACAAAATGCTCAAAAAAATCCATGGTGACAACGATCATCAGGTAATGCAGAAGGAAGTTTTGAAAGCCAGAATATTTGATTTTTGGATAGCCGATTGGGACCGCCATGACGATCAGTGGAGATGGGTTGGAGAAAAAGGAAAAAAAGGGTGGGAATTCACTCCTATGCCGAGAGATAGAGATCAGGCATTTTTCGTAAACCAAGGCATACTTCCAAAAATTGCAAGCCGAAAATGGTTAGATCCGCGTTTTCAGGGATTTGATTATACCCCTCCCCGCTTTGTATCAGGGTTTATGTTTAACCCGAGATATTTTGACCGCAGCTTTCTAAATGAACTGGATCGGGAAGATTGGGAAAAAGCATTGGACAAGATCATCCCCCAGATGAGTGAGCAAACGATCTCAGAGGCATTTAGAGACTGGCCCGATACCATTGCGGCAAAGGATGCTCCCGAGATTCAGGCAAAACTTCGCCAGCGAAAAACGTGGTTAAAAGAAGAGATGCTGAAACATTACGCATTCCTGGCCAAGAATGTCGATATCGTGGGCTCCAATAAAAATGAGGAATTTGAAATAACCTACCGCGAAGATGGTCGGGTAAAAGTGGAACTGAGAAAAATCGATAAATCAGGAAACTTGGAACAGAAACTTTATGAGCGAACTTTCCTTCCCGAGGAAACCCGGGAAATCCGACTTTATGGACTAAAAGGCGGGGATACTTTTCGTTCCAAGGGAGAAGGACCGGGTAAAATCAAAGTGAGAATAATTCCGGGAAACGGAGAAAAAATAGTTGAAGACAAAGGCTATACAAAAAAGAAGAATACGCTCATTTACCAAAACCCCAAAGAAAAACGATCACTGGAACTAGGTGAAAGCGCTAAAATCAAATATGCACCTTCTCTTTCCTATTTAAACTACAACAGAAAAGAATTCAAGTATGACAAACTTATGCCATTGGCTTCTGTTGCGTTCAATCGGGATGATGGCCTCTTCTTGGGAGCCGGAGTACTATGGGAAAAGCAGGGCTTCAAAAAAGAGCCATTTTCTATCCGCCAATCCATTGTGGGCAATTATGCGATTAGTTCATTTGCTTTCAATATTGAATACAAAGGCCATGCAGTGGATGTACTGGGAAACCTTGATGTAGTGTGGAAAGCTGATGTAAAGGCACCTGACTTTGCTTTCAACTTCTTCGGAATTGGAAATGAGACTGAATACAACACAGGCATTTATAACATAGACTACTACAGAGCACGATTCAACTGGTATGAATTGTATTCAGGATTACAAACAAAACTGGGTGAAAGCGGAACCTTAACAGTCGGGCCGCACTACCAGATGTTTAGATTTGATTCGGATGACAATGCCGGTAAGTTCGTTACCTCCCCCGAAAGTGGTCTGGATCAGGCAATTTTGGAAAAGACCAAATTATACACCGGACTTTCCTCCAAAATTGTTTTTGACAGAAGAGATCACAAAGAACTACCCAGCAGAGGGTTGTACTTTGAAGGGCAGGCAAAAAGAATGTGGGGACTGAACGATTACGCCGGGAACTTCACTAGAATTGATGGCGAACTTGCCCTATATTGGTCATTTAGGTATCCTTCCAGATTAGTCTGGGCTACTAGATTTGGTGGCGGAAAGAACTGGGGTGATTTTGAATTTTTTCAAGGACAAACGCTTGGTGGCTTGGATAACCTACGCGGTTACAGAAGATACCGCTTCAACGGTGATGCAATGGTTTACAACAATACTGAAGTCAGAATCCGACTATTCAATCTGAAAACCTATATACTTCCTGCTACTGTAGGGATATTGGCGTACAATGATTTCGGGCGCGTGTGGTTACAAAACGAAAAATCAACTAAATGGCACAATTCAGTAGGTACCGGAATCTGGCTGGCACCGCTAAATCAGCTAGTAGCGACCTTTTCTGTAGGCTTCAATGAGGAGGAGTTTTTACCCTTCTTTACCTTCGGATATCAATTTTGACGAAGTATCAGTTGTAGGAGGAGTTTTTGAAGTCATCGCTACCCGAATAGCTTTTAACCCATGAACTCCCTGCATCTCTTCCAGTTCAAGTTCCTCAATTTGATCTTGTAGTTTCCCTTTGTTCTGAAGATAATTTATAAAGTCCCTGTACTCCCTGGCTTCCCGCTGCTGAGAATAGACGATGGCAATTTTACCTGGTTGAACCAAGCGCTCATGAGTTCCTACCACCAAGGCCTTATCAATACGCTTTTTCATGATCTCATAGCGGATATTGTAGGCACCTTCCACATCAAACTTTCGCTCATCCAAACGAAAACTTATTGAAATAGGTGTGCTATGGGCAAGAATAAGCTGAGTCACTTCAAGTGGACTCTCTAATTCGGGCTTTTTATCCTCGATTAGATGATATACTTCTATCAAACTTTGAAGTTGCCAAAGTCTTAAGTTTTTCAGATAAATAAGATCAAACTTCCTGTGCTTCACCAAAGACTGACCGATGTAAATATTGTATTCTATGCCGTCAGTTTTGAATTTCTCAAAGTAGTGGGGAAAAATATTTTGAATTTTCTGTTCTTGCGCATCCATAAAAGATCCTACAGTCTGATTGATTAACTGAAGGCTTTTTTCGAAGGCTTTTCTATGTCTACTCACTACCTGAAGCTGTGAATCCAAACTATCAAAATAAGCCTTGACCTCCTGTTGTAAGTCCTTATAAGTTTCACTTAAATGGATAAAAGTGGGTTCTAGCTCGTACTGAAAAAACTCTGTAATCCTTACTTCTTCTTCACTGAGCAAAATCAAATTAATCCGACGCTTGTACTCATCAATTTGATCGATAAGACTATCCAGTAAAGGCAAGTAGTGCAAAGTTCCGGCAAGTTCCAAAATAGCTTTTCCCTTATCCAGTTGGATAACAAAATCATCGTGAATCGCTTTATTCCGTTCGATGGAGGAGTTTTTTATATCTATGGCCGCATAGAGTGGATACACATCCTGAAACAGGATCGCTTTTATCTCAGGGTTCCTACCCTCCTCTTCATCCAGCACATAATCCAAGGCAATTTCATCAAACTTCCATTCAACCACAGGATGTATAGCGGTGAAATTTTTTCTGATAATGGCCTTAATTTTATAATCCAAGTTCTCCGCCTGCCTGTTCAAGGCCAAGGAAAGAGAGGGAGCCAAGTGATCTAGGGTATGAACCATCATAGGATCAAAAGTTCCTTTTTCGAAAGAACATATTTCCAAAACCCCTACCAGATTACCGTTATGTCTCAAAGGATATAGGATCACTTCCTGTAGTCCCATTTCTACCATCCGGTTTACCAGATCCAAATCATCTAGCGTGTCTTGTATATCTTTTAAAAATACAGGCTTATTCACTTGGGAGAGAAATTCCATAATCGCATGATAAGGTTCCTCATTTCCGGCTGTCAATAGTCGACGGATCAAATAACTATAGGCCAGTCGACTCTCAGACATAATTATCCTACCGGAAATATTCTGCAGTACTGCCAGCCCTACTTTTAAGCCTCCCACACCCAAAAGACTTTTGACAGAATCCTCCACAATCTCCATGAATTCTTCTGAGCTAACCTGATCTTGCTTTAGCACAGCTTCATTCAATGTCGCCACGCTCTGCGCCACCGTCAGATCAATCGCTTCCATGATAATAAAGCCATGGAATTCGAAAAGATCCAAAGGAAGCAATTTCTGTAGACGATCCAGTTCAAACTGGTATGATTCATTTTTGTCACATAATTCAGATGGATTCGGGATTTCCGGTAAATTCCCCTTCGCCACTACTCTGACAAACTGTGTATTGAGTTGGATTTGATAGTGCTTATTTACACCGTCTGCTCCTCTGAATTTAAAAATCATCGGAGGAAATTGATTTATATTTATTCCGTAAAACTGATGTACGATCATGCTATATACATGTACCAGCTTATCAAATGCCACACGTTCAACGTTTAGATCTTGAGGCATGTTTATTCTACCATTTTCATCTAAAAATTGTGCCTTGAAGGTAGGCGTAGCATAAATAGGATTATACTCAAATGGTTTGGATAAGGCTAGGATTTTTTTGTCCTCTTGACCCGATAGAGGAAATAAGGAACTGAGGATCAAACCAAACCCTAGTCTATTCTGATCATTGTCTAAGATTTGAGGGTCAATGTTTGAGGTCAGCAGCTGAGGAAATTTGCTTATCCGTTGCAGATAATCATGATACAGACATGTACCCGGATGTGATTTGTCTGCAAGAGCTTCCCATCTTTCAAATAAAAGTTTAAAGTCAAGAAAAGAGCTTTTGAAATCCAGCTTAATTTTATCCTGTGAATCCATTTTCGAATTGTCTAATAATACAAAATACCTTAATTCGGGAAGATAAGTTCAAAAATGGCTCTCCAAGTTGGAAATTTGATGATTTAGGGATTTCTTCGGTAAGAATAGGCGGGTACAAATAGGGTTTGAAGAGATTCTTTGCACGGGTGTTTGATGGCATTATATGCTGTAATCAGTCTCAGTTTTCAATCTGAGACTATGGATGATTGTAGGCATGGACTAAGATAACAACGTCTTAACTTTTAAGAATTCACTGCAACACCAAAAAACTGCTTCCTGTGACCAAAAAATCAAGTCTTCTTCAGATTCCTTACATCTACACTCACTTTCATCTCCTGCTCACTTCCACTGTAAACTATTCCTTTGAGAGGGGTTACATCAGCAAAATCCCGTCCTACCGCTACCCTTATATGCCTATCATCGACCAATAAATTATTCGTAGCATCAAACTCCACCCAATCATGGCCTGGAATATACACTGCAATCCACGCATGGGAAGCATCCGCACCAATCAATTTAGATTTGCCGGGAGGAGGCAAAGTTTCCAGATATCCACTGACATAACGAGCTGCTAAACCTATTACGCGTAAACATGCAAGTGAAAAATGGGCAAAATCCTGACATACTCCCTTTTTGTGTTTAAATACTTTTTCTAGCGGAGTACTGATATCTGAGAAACCGGGAGTAAAAGCAAAATCCCTAAATATCCTGGTATTCAAATCCATCATTGCTTCCATTATAGGCCGTCCGGGTGTGAATGATTTCACAGTATACCGATGTATCCCTTCCACAAATTGAACATGGTTCGACTCCAAGTAGTATTGTCTTACATCCGTAGCAGTAGCGGTAGTATGGAGCAAATCGACTACCTCCTCCCAAGGCATAGTATCAGAAGGATCTACGTCCATCCAAGGTGGAGAAGAGAGGGACACCACACTCTTGGAGGTTACGCTAAGATTCTTATGCGATCTTTCCACAGAAAAATATAGGTACTTGTTTCCAAAAAAATCAACCCGTTCCATTTCAGAGCTTGGCTTTGGGCTAATTTCACAACTATACTCTTGCACATCCTGGAATGGCAGATTCGGAGGAATCTGAAACATTAAATTATGGCAGAGTGTCGCCGGGAATTCGTAGATATAATCTGTGATATGTGTGACCTTATATTTCATATGATTGTAATAGTTTTTCAGCGGAAGGCAGGTCGAATTGAATAATCATCACAGTGTGTGACTCTTGAGTCATGCTCGATTTCATGGGCCTCTACTTAGTCTTTATTGGTCTTCCGTCTACCCATAGAGTCATGCCTCTATGTCTCAGACAGGCTCAATTTCATATTTCGGGAATTACGGCGGATTGAATCATACTGTATCTTGAATCTGTATGACTGAAATATTTCTCATAAATCGAATCAGAAGTCTCGTGTAGCAACCCAATGATTTGATCCAAAAGAGAAGTCATCTCATCAAACTCCT
The DNA here is from genome assembly GCF_014838715.1 of Algoriphagus sp. Y33. Taxonomy (NCBI): domain Bacteria; kingdom Pseudomonadati; phylum Bacteroidota; class Cytophagia; order Cytophagales; family Cyclobacteriaceae; genus Algoriphagus; species Algoriphagus sp. Y33. Next base: position 2,224,321 of record NZ_CP061947.1, read on the forward strand.
GAGTAAGCGAATTCGCGATGGAAATCACCTCTATATCACATAATCTGATTTTAGTGATTGCTTCCAGCAATTTCTTTCGCTCAGTACTAAAAAGCTCCTTTTCATCTTGATTTGGCAATGTCTTTAGATGATTGTCTATTTCCAATAATTGGAAAATCAATGATCTCGGGTTGTCTTCATGCAGAATCAACAAACTCAATACACCGTTCATTTCCAGATTGGATCGGTAACGGTAGCGGTAAGTGACCAAACTTTCATTGCATCTCAGGGTATCCTCCATCAGTTCCTTGTTGGATTCAACATCAAAAGATTTACTTAGCATTCCCTTCAAAATCAAACAGTTATTAGCTGCTGATTCTATAAATCTTCCGATATTTAACAGGTGCCAAGTGGGTTCACGAGTCATATTGTCTATATTCAACCCATAAAACGCCATCAATTTCACAACCATATTATCCAGGCTTTGGTAAGCTTGCGTAAGTGAAGAATCTGATTTACGCATACGGGTAAGCTCTTCAGAAATGCTATCCAGAATCCTCCAAGTATCCAAGCTCAACCTATCCCTAACGGAGTAGGCATTTGTAAGGAAACATTGGATAGAATAAGCCAGACTACCGGGCTTATCTACATCATGAACCAAAGCAAGCAACTCAGGTTCCGGATTTTTCAGGTTCTTTTTCACCGTAAACCCCGGTAAGGTGCCAGTCGTCACGGTTAGTGTTTGCAAAAGAGTGCTGAGTACCGGATTTTCATGAATATGAATATCCTCGTCGGCTTCATTATATGAGAGCAAAGTCATCCGCATCAAGCGCACAGCATAGGCGGATCTCTCCAGATATCTTCCCAACCAAAACAAACGTTCTCCTGTCCGGCTTGGCAGCACATTGCGTACCAATGGCTGAGTTTTTACCGTCTTCGCCGCAGGAGCAGTGACGTATTTTCCCTTTCCCAGGACCCAAGTATCCTTGCTGATTCCACCTGTTTGATTTGAAACCAAAAAGGCTCCTTTGGTAGGTGAACTTCTGGACAATCCACCAGGCATTACTTTATAGCTTTTATTTTCTGAATCGGCCACTACATAACTTCTGAATACAGCGTTTCTGGCTTCCAGTTTGTTGTTGATCCAAGAAGGTGTGGTAGAGAACTCCACCATCTCCTGTCCCACATACATATATGGGCTTCGGCGGATTTCCCGTTTTAGATCATCTAGTTCGGCTTTCGACAAATCACCTCCAAAAACAGATTTTTTTTGAGTGCCCCGATATATATTTCGGATCACCAATGAGTCTATTTTTTCAAAAACGTACTTCATTTCCTCATGCTGCCCACACCACCAGGTAGCTACTGAAGGCAAAATAAGATCTTCACCCAGCAGATGTTTGCTGATTTTAGGCAAAAAAGCCATAAGGCCGGGATTTTCCAGCAACCTGCATCCCAGTGGGTTAATCACCAATACTTTCCGCTGTCTTACCGCTTCCATCAGCCCCACGACTCCGAGATGTGAATCATTTTTAAATTCCAAAGGATCACAAAACACATCATCCACCCTTCGGATAATTACATCCACTTTTTCCAATCCCTTGATAGTCTTCAGCCACACATAGCCATCACTTACAGTAAGATCTTCGCCGAAAGCAAGCGTAAATCCCATAAAAGAGGAGATGTATGCGTGCTCAAAAAAAGTTTCGTTCGTAGGACCAGGAGACAGTAAAACTACCCTTGGGTTTTCTTTATTGTTTGTGGTTAGATTGCCAAGTGTATTTTTGAAGGTCTGGTAATAGGAAGTAATTTTACGGGCATGATTCTCTCGGATCAATTCGGGAAATACCCTTGTCATGGCCGCGCGGTTTTCAAATGTATAGCCGGCACCTGAAGGAGCATCAGTGCGATCATGTAGCACCCACATTTTCCCATTGGGGCCACGTGCCAAATCGGAAGAATACTGGATGAGCTGCTGGTCACCGTCCAATTTGATGTTGTGAGCTTGCCTGAGAAATCCACCGTGATTATAGATCAATTCAAATGGAACATGCCCCTCTTTAATCAATGTCTGATCCCCGTATAAATCAGTTAGAACTAGATTCAATAATTCTGTACGCTGAAGCAGTCCTTTCTCAATGCCCTCCCATTCATCACTGCTGAATACCATAGGCACAGGATCCAAAATCCATGGTCTGTTCATCCCATTGGGATCTCCATAGACATTATAAGTCACTCCATTTTCACGAAGTTGGCGCCCCACTTCTTCATGAAACTGCCCCATTTTTTCCGGACCGATTTGCTCATAATATTTTGCCAATCTATCCCAATGGGGATGTATTTTACCTTGGTCGGTTGCCATTTCATCCAGAAATGGTGCATTATTGAACATTTTGTCAATAAGATAAGACTCAATCATGTCTCAAAATTGAACTAAATAACTCTGAAATAATAAACAATTATCGCTTTTTATATCGCCTGAGATCCATTGTATAAGGAAATTCAGGATTAACTATCTCAGGTGAGTCATCATAAGTGGTTTCTAAATTCACCTTGGTAATATACCTGCCTGATTTCTGGTCATCCTTCACAGTTTTCTGTGCTGCAGTCGCTGGGGTTATGGTGTGGCCAAAATCAAAAAACCTGGAAATTCGACGGGATTCTGCTTCATTGCTGTTTATAGGAAAATTATCATAGCTCCTTCCTCCCGGGTGAACTACATGATATTGGCATGCCGCTACCGACTTCTTTGTCCAAGTATCATACAAATCAATCACCAATGGTGTATCAATACCGATGGTAGGGTGCAATGCAGAATATGGCTGCCATGCACGATATCGTATACCTGCAACATATTCTCCTTGGACTCCCGTGTTTTTCAAAGGAATCCGATGTCCGTTACAAAGCAAATGATACCTGGAGTCTGTCAACCCCGAGATTTTCACCTGTAATCTTTCTAAAGAAGAATCTACGTAGCGGGCAGTCCCTGTACTTGACATCTCTTCTCCAAGCACATGCCATGGCTCAATTGCCATTTTCAGATCAACATGAATATCATCCACTTGAAGCTCTCCGATGAAAGGAAAACGGAAAGAAAAGAAAGGATCGAACCAAGCAATATCAAAATTGTATCCGGCACCTTTCAGGTCGGCCACAATCTCTTTCATGTCTTTCTCACAATAATGAGGAAGCAGAAATTTATCATGCAAAGATGTACCCCAACGCACAAGTTTATGAGTATATGGCTCTTTCCAAAACCAACTCATCAGTGCCCTGATAAGCAGCAACTGCACCATGCTCATTCTGTAATGCGGAGGCATGTCAAATCCCCTGAATTCTAGGATCCCTAGCCTACCAGTGCTGGAATCCGGGGAGTAAAGCTTATCAATGCAAAACTCAGCCCTGTGGGTATTGCCCGTGATATCCACCAGCAAGTTTCTAAAGATCCTGTCCACCATCCAGAATGGAATCTCATTTTCCTTTCCCTCGGGAACTTGCTGAAATGCCAACTCTAACTCATACAGCATATCGTCTCTGCCTTCGTCCACTCTTGGCGCCTGACTGGTAGGTCCGATAAATTGTGTGGAAAACAAGTACGACAAGGAAGGGTGATGCTGCCAATAGGTAATAAAACTTCTCAGCACATCAGGTCTCCTTAGCAAGGGGCTATGTTCCGGTGACGAACCGCCAAGGGTTATGTGATTACCTCCTCCTGTTCCAGTGTGCTTTCCATCTACATTGAATTTCTCGCTGATTAGACGTGATTCCCGTGCTTTTTCGTAGAGTATCCCATAATTGGTCGTGATTTCTTTCCAGCTTTTGGCAGGCTGAATATTCACTTCGATCACCCCAGGATCAGGCGTGATCATCATCTTTTCGATCCGCTTGTCCGAAGGTGGATCATATCCTTCTATCAAAATCGGGAGTTGTAGCTTTTCGGCCGTACGTTCCACCGCACTGACCAAATCCAGATAATTCTCAATAAGGTTGAGCGGAGGAAAAAACACAAACAACTTTCCTTCTCTTACTTCCACTACCAGGGAAGTCTTGAAAATCCGCTGAGAATTCTTGGGAGCTACTTTAAATTCTGTAGCTTCAATTTCAGAATCCGGCAATGCGGGAACTTCAGCAAATAAATCTGTTTCCGGCTTTATCGGCTCTTCTTCAGGAGGCGTAAACTCTATAGAGTCCAGAGGCAATCGTAATCCGGCAGGAGAATTCCCCGGCATCAAGAACAAATTCTTTCGCCTAAATCTCCATCGACAGCTTTGCCAAACACCTTCCTCCAAATCCCATTCAAGAGGTATAGAAAATGCTACCGGTTTATCTAGACCTTCATTGAGTAATTCCGCTAATTTCTGGCGCTCTAAAGGAGATTTCAAATCATATTTATACGGATCTATATTTACGGGAATTTTCCCTTCCTGCCAGATAAAGTAGAATGGATCCTCATACAGCGGGGTCAAATTGCTTTTGTCAAGATTCAGCTGTGAAACCAATTCAGCCATAAACTTTCCCGCATCCTTGTCTCCCATGCCATAGTCTTTTGACAGATCGGCCATCAATGCATCGTTGTGCCACATCGGTTTGCCGTCCTTTCTCCAGAAACACGCAAGCTTCCAGCGGGGCAAAGGTTCACCCGGATACCATTTTCCCTGACCATATTGCATCAACGCTCCTGTACCGAATTCTCCCTTAAGTTTGTGAAAAAGTGTGTTGGAAAGACTTCGCTTATGGGCTCCATCAGCCTCGGAATTCCACTCGGGAGCATCCTGATTGTCAACTGAAACGAAAGTCGGTTCCCCTCCCATCGTAAGCCGTACATCATTGGAGACCAAATCTTCGTCTACAGTATCTCCTACAGCGAGGATTTGTTCCCATTGCTCCTCTGAATATGGTTTGGTCACACGTGGTGTTTCTTCTATCCGAGTGACTTCGTTTTTGAAAAAAAACTCCGTCTCTGCAGGTTCAGCCAATCCTGAAATCGGGGCTGCATCCTGAGGATTAGGTGTACAGGCAAGGGGTATATGCCCTTCTCCCGCAAATAATCCGGAAGTCGAGTCCAATCCGATCCATCCTGCACCGGGCACATACACTTCCGTCCATGCATGCAAATCCGTAAAATCGGCCTCCGGGCCGGATGGCCCATCCAAGGATTTTTCATCAGCAGTCAATTGCACCAAATAGCCGGAAGCAAACCGTGAAGCAAGGCCTACATGACGGAGAACCTGAACTAAAAGCCATGCAAAATCCCGGCAAGAACCGGAGCCGATGGTCAGGGTTTCGCTACAGGATTGCACCCCCGGTTCCATACGTACATTGTATTTGAGTTCCTGATTGATCATTGCATTGATCGCTACCAGGTAATCAACAGTAATAATATCTTCAGTAATCAATCCTTTGGCCTTCTCCACCAACTTCATCAGCAAAGGGTCTTTTTCCTTGATCTCCAGATATGGGCCTAGCTGTACTTTCAGGCTTTCTTCATAGCCAAAAGGGAACTTAGAGGCGTAGTCATCCACAAAAAAATCGAAGGGATTTATTACCACCATATCGGCTATCACTTCCACATCAATCTCAAAAAACTTCACTTTCTCAGGAAAAACTACCCGTGCCAGATAGTTACCAAAGGGATCTTGCTGCCAATTGATAAAGTGATTTTCCGGCTTGATGTTCAATGAATAACCTTTGATATACGTCCTTGAATGCGGAGCAGGACGCAATCGAATCACTTGAGGACTTAGACTGATATGATGATCATACTCATACTTGGTATAGTGCCGAATAGCAACTTTTATAGACATAAGCTAGGGAGAAAATTCTGGTTCAAAACGGATCAAATAATTCGTTGGATAAAATGATTTGGGTTATCTGGGTTGCCGGTGATGCATGTAATTTAAAGCAAGAAATGTGACATCATAGCATTTGATTAAAGAAAAATCATTTTAAGCCAAAATTATATTTGCATCATACTAAAGCAATTTATGGGCAAATTTCGGAATTGAATCAAAATCTGTTTCGGTAATTAAACATTTCTATTTAGTTTCAATGGATGGAAAAAAACAGAAAGAAAATCCTTGTGATTGATATCGGTGGCTCAAATGTTAAAATTTTGGCCACAGGAGCTCCCGAGCGGATTAAAATCCCTTCCGGAGCCGACTTTAAACCGGAGGAAATGGTGGAATTGGTTAAAGAGAATGCCTCCCAATGGGAGTACGATATGATTACAATTGGTTTTCCGGGTGTCGTAAAGGACAACAGAATAGTCTCAGAGCCTGTAAACCTCGGTGAAGGGTGGAATACATTCGATTATCAAGCTGCCTTCAATTGTCCAATAAAAATAATCAACGATGCCGCCATGCAGGCTCTTGGAAGTTATGAAGGTAAAAAGCTCCTATTCCTTGGCTTGGGTACCGGATTAGGAACTGCGATAGTTCACCATAACACCATCATCCCCATTGAAGGCGGACATCTCCCCTACAAGAAAAAGACATTTGAAGAGTACGTGGGCAAAGAATACCTGACCAAAAGCGGTTCAAAGAGATGGGAGAAAAACGTACTAAAGGCGGTGGAAATTTTCCGTGCAGCTTTTCAGCCCGAAGATATTCTACTCGGTGGCGGAAATTCTAAGTTACTTAGCACTCTTCCCGAAGGATGTAGACTGGGAACTAACGAAAATGCTTTCAAAGGTGGATTTAAATTTTGGGAAGAGGATTTCAAACTGTAAGATTTTAGAAGTCAAGAATAGCTTTACTTTCAAATTAGATTTTAATCGCAGAGGAGGACGCTGAGATCGCAAAGAAAATCGTAGTGTTTTTTGGAAAAAAAAACACACTTTATAAGGTATAAACTCAGCGTACTTTATGGTAAAACTCTTCCTTTTCCTCTGGATTTTTAAGACTTAATATCTACATGTTTTTTCGTATTTTCCAAACTGATTGAATACCAATACTCAATTAGCCAACCAATCCAAAAACCAAACCTATGAAATCGACCTTGTCTTTGGGAGAAAGACCTGTAGTAATCGACACCTTTTGGAATTTTCCGCTAGTTATAGATATACTATGTGAGATTCGCTGTCTGTACGACAACCGGGTATCCGGTTTCCTTCGTCACGGGACAGGTTATGGCCATAGAAAATCAAATAATTAACACATGAAACAGTTATTCCTTTATGCCTGTGCAATCCTATTTTTTTCTAGCGGATGTGAAAAAAAGCAAGAACAGGAATCCGTAGATACTTTGCTCGTAGATGATCAAGTGAGGGAGAGAATTGACTCTACCCTATCGGACTTTGTAGATAGCGGCAATATTGCCGGTGTTTCAGCTTTAATTTTTGAAAAAAATCAGGAAGTCTATTTCAATGCTTTTGGGTATGCTGACAAGGAAAATGAGGTAAAAATGGATAGAAATACCATTGTGCAGATTTATTCCATGACTAAGCCGATCACCGGAACGGCCTTGATGACTCTCTATGAAGAAGGCAAATTTCAATTGGACGATTCCTTGGCAAAATACGCCTCTGAGTTTGCAAATATGAAAGTGTATGATGGCGTAGATGAAAATGGCAACATTCAGCTTGTAGCCGCTGACAGGCCAGTAACCATTCGGGATATTACCCGCCATACCGCCGGATTTCCCAACCGAGCCGATATCCCGGGATTGAGTGAAATTCTTGAGGAAAAAGATCCTAGAAGTTTTGAGATTACGCTAACCGAAATGGCTAAGCGGATTGGAGAGGTTCCGCTTTGGTTTCAACCCGGTACACAATGGGAATATGGTCAGTCAGTGGATGTGCAAGCTTTTTTGGTAGAAAGAATTTCAGGAATACCATATAATGAATATGTGCAAGAACATGTTCTCAATCCGCTGAAAATGAATGAAACCAGGTACTTCGTACCCGAAGCCGACCGGGGCCGTTTGGCATCCTCCTATCGAAGAACAGGTGAAGGCCAGTTGGAGAAAATTCCAAATGAAGAAGCTCATGATTTTAATATAAATAAATATCCTTTGACTCCAGGCGGTTTCGGACTGACCTCAACTTTGGATGATTACATGACTTTTGCCAGAATGCTGGTTCATAAGGGGGAATTTGGAGAAGCAAGAATTCTCAAACCAGAAACAGTAGAACTGATGGCTACAAATCATCTTCCGGATTCGGTAAGCGAAAGATCTTGGCTGCCCACCAAAGGCAAGGTTGGATTTGGAATCGACTTCGCAGTACGGATTGCTCCTCCCGCCAGTGCTGAAGAAATTACAGGAACTGTCGGTGAATTCTTTTGGGATGGAGCTGCCAGCACATTATTCTGGGTAGATCCGGTAAATGAAATTACTGCCGTACTCTTTGTGCAGTTATTTCCATATGATGGAATCGGGCTTCATAAGAAATTCAAGGATGCTGTTTATGGGAAGTATCAGCCGGCAAAAACCAACTAGTATGAAGGGCAGGCTGCCTGCCAGATTTTGCTATCAGAATCGCACAAACTTTGCCGTTGTTCGAGTCCCACGAACCACTCCTTTTGACGTCTTTCCTTTTACCGTAAGCGACCAAACCAAAGCGTAGAATCAATTGGTCATACATCAAGATTAGAGATTAGCCTCCGATCAGCTTACCTCGCCGCAGTGAGCAGCAGAGAAATCGCTTTTAGAATATATTTCACCTCCTTCGGGGTTAACATAAAGTCGTAATCCTGCATTTTCTATAAATGTTCGAACCCTTCAGCTTTTAAACCCTTCGTCGTCGTTCGTGTCATAAACGACATCTTAACAATTGTTCAGTTTGCCTAGCCGTGGTGGGGTGGGTAAAACGCTAGTTGGACTTACAAAGAATATGTAAGTAACTTAATGCTGGTTTTAAATTACCTTTGTCCCAATCAGAACCAATTTTATAGAAACTGCTGTTCTACACTCATTGTAACCTAGTGGACCTTGAATCCATTACTTATTACAGCGTATGAAAACAAGACCAAGAGTAGTAGTCGGCCTCTCCGGAGGGGTCGATAGTTCCGTCGCCGCTCACCTACTCATCGAGCAAGGCTACGAAGTCATCGGGATGTTTATGAAAAACTGGCACGATGAATCCGTCACTATTTCCAATGAGTGCCCCTGGATGGAAGACTCCACCGACGCGATGCTCGTGGCTGAGAAATTGGGAATTCCTTTCCAAGCGATTGATCTAAGTGAAGAATACAAGGATAGAATCGTGGATTATATGTTTGCCGAATACAAAGCCGGTAGAACTCCCAATCCGGATATTCTTTGCAACAGGGAGATCAAATTTGACATTTTCCTGAAAGCTGCCGAGAAACTTAAAGCTGATTTTGTAGCCACAGGGCATTATTGCCGGAAAAGCGAAACCATGGGAAAAGATGGGAAAGTAGTCAATCAGTTGCTCGCCGGAGCCGATCCTAATAAGGATCAGAGTTATTTTCTCTGTCAATTGAACCAAAGTCAGTTGAGTAAGGCGCTTTTCCCAATCGGACATAAGCTAAAGCCTGATGTAAGGGCTATAGCTAAAGAGCAGGATCTGATCACTGCTGATAAAAAAGACAGTCAAGGACTTTGCTTTATAGGAAAAGTACGTTTGCCTGACTTTCTTCAGCAGCAATTGAAGCCTAAAAAGGGAAAAATTATACAAATTCCCGAAGAGCTTCCAATTTATCAGAAATTCAAAATTCCCGCTGGAATAGCTCCTGAAGATTACGATCAAGAAACGCTGGATGCAATCTCACTCCCCACTCATTATTCACAAGACCAGGGGAAAATATTGGGAGAACATAATGGAGCCCATTACTTTACCGTAGGACAGCGGAAAGGACTTCATGTGGGTGGTACTGGGAAACCCTTATTTGTGATCTCTACAGATACCCGGGAAAATGTGATTTATACCGGCTTGGGAGAAGACCATCCCGGTTTGCTAAGAAATGCGCTTTTTGTGAAATCAGATGATATTCATTGGATTCGGGAAGACCTGAAACTTGCTATTGGTGAAACTGCCGGATATGAAGCCCGTATCCGATACCGTCAGCCGTTAAGTGGAGCTACACTGATCCAGAAAGAAAATGGTCTCTATGTCATCTTCGATCAACCTCAAAAAGGCGTAGCTTCAGGGCAATTTGTCGCTTGGTACGATGGGGAGGAATGCATAGGTTCGGGGACAATATTCTAGGATTTACTCAGTAATAAGCTCAAGTCTCTGACCTAACTAGGACAAGTCTTCCAGACTTGTGCTTATTGCATTGCAGTCTTCAGACTGCTTGTATATTACATTGAATCATTACCCGGATTATGCATTGGGTTTCGATATAACCTGTCCCGATTTTAATCGGGAAGGACTTAATTGCAAGAAAATCCGGTTGTTTGAAGAGTGAGTCCGCCGCGGCGGATATGGTGAACTTGAAAACTGCAATGTAATGGCTGATTTTGAAGCAATTAATGGTTGTAATAACTTGTACGCCGTGGCGTAGAATTGCTAATGCATATTTTGGGTTAAAGTGAGCAGTCGTGAGACTGCATTATTGAAGGTCCAAGTCTGAAGACCCAAAAAAGTTGTCCTTAATTGTCGATTTCAAATCTCAAATTTTCCAATTTTAAATTCACCCGTGCTAAAAATCCTTTTCGAAGACGAATACCTCATTGCCATCAATAAGCCATCGGGCCTGCTTGTCCACAAAACTTCCATCGCCGCCCATGAAACTGTCTTTGCATTACAGTTGCTCCGGGACCAAATCGGACAGCATGTGTCTCCGGTTCACCGCCTAGACAGACCTACGAGCGGAGTATTGCTTTTTTCCAAGAAGGAAGGAATTCTACCTATGCTCAAAGAGCAGTTTGCTGATCGCTCTATACAAAAAACCTATCTGGCGATCGTACGGGGAATACCGGTGATCAAATCAGCCCTGATCGATCATCCTTTGACAAGCGAACGCTCCGGAAAATTGCAAGAGGCCAAAACTCATTATACCGTTTTGAAAGAGACAGAAATTCCATTTGATACCACAGGAAGATATCCTACCAGCCGCTATAGCTTACTGGAGCTAAAACCGGAAACCGGACGAACCCATCAGATCCGGAGACATTTGGCGCATCTGAGGCATTACATCTTAGGTGACAAAAAGCATGGAGATAACAAACAAAATCAGTTTTTCGAGAAGCAATTTGGCTTGGAAAATCTGCTTTTACATGCTGAAAAACTGGAATTTAAACATCCTATTTCCATGAAACTCATAAAAGTATCCTCTCCGCTTCCTACTCATTTCCGAAAAATAAGTGAGGACCTGGATTTACGTTACTCATAACATATACTGAACAAACCTGACAGGCTTTACAATTTGCTCCTCGAAAACCAAATCATCTATCTAAAACCGATGGGGTGTAAACCTGTCAGGTCATGGTTAACACTGCGCTAGGCCATCCTCCTACGAAGGAATAATGGAATGCTTTTCCGTAATTTGAATTACTTTAGAAAGCACAATATATAAACCCTATGAAAAAATCACTTTTAGGCCTTAGCCTTCTATTATCTGTGGCTTTTGTAGCTGAAGCACAAAAAAAGAAAATTGATGAAGAATTTGACGAAAAAGCAGCAATTACGGATCTAAGCTATCTGGCATCCGATGAGCTGAAAGGCAGAGATCCAGCCAGTCCTGAAATGGCTTTGGCATATGGTTACATTGCCAAACATCTGGAAAGTGTAGGCGCAAAACCTATCCCGGGGGCGGACGGCTATTTTCAAAATATTCCTTTCCGACTATCCTCTCCTCCTTCCAAAGGAAAAGTGACCATAGGTGATTCCTCCTACAGCCAGGGTATTGATCTGCTTGTGCTGGATGGTGAATCTCTGAGCGGCACCTATGAATTGGTGGATGTGGGGTTTGGTATGCCGGAAGATTTTGAAGGTAAGGACTTGACTGGAAAAATCGCTGTCAGCAGCGTAGGTGCTCCGGATAAAATGAGCCCGGCTGATTTATTTGCTTTGGGCAGCGAGAAATCTGCCAATGCCAAAAAAAATGGGGCGGTGGCTCTAATCGAACGATTCAATATTCCTTCTATTCCATGGCAGTTGATCTCTAATTACCTAAACCGTGCCCAAATGGGTATCGACAAGGGCGATTCAAGTGACCTTCCATACATCTGGGTGAAAGATCTTTCGAACGCTCTACCCAAAGGGATCACTACTGAAAAAGCCAAATCAGCAGTTCTGGAAATCGAGGGAAAAACCAACACACCTGTTGATGGAAAAAACGTAGTTGCCTGGATAGAAGGAATAGACAAAAGCCTGAAAAATGAATATGTGATGCTTTCTGCGCACTATGACCATGTAGGAATAGGCCGGCCTGATGAAAGCGGAGATTCCATTTATAACGGAACCCGTGACAATGCCATAGGAACGGTGGCCGTAATGAATGCCGCTAAGTTTTTTTCGGAAAATCCTCCCAAAAGATCTATCCTGTTGGCACTCTGGACTGCAGAAGAAAAAGGTTTGCTTGGCAGTAGGTATTTTGCCGAAAACCCATTGATTCCGCTCAATCAGATTATTTACAATCTAAATATCGACGGAGCCGGCTATAATGACACTACGATTATTACGGTCATAGGTCTGGGAAGAACCACCGGAGATAATTTGGTTATTGAAGCCGTAGAAGATTTCGGTTTGAAAGCCCTTGCAGATCCTGCTCCTGAACAAGGGCTTTACGATAGATCGGACAATGTGAACTTCGCCAAAGAAGGTATTCCCGCTCCCACATTCAGTCTGGGATTTACAGCTTTTGATGATGAGATTAACAAATACTACCACAAAGCTGCAGATGAAGTAGATTCCGTTGACTTGGATTATGTGACGCTTTATTGGAAATCCTATATTCTTGCAGCTCAAAATATCGCCAATGCAGCTAATCAACCTAAGTGGGTTGCAGGTGATAAATACGAGGAGGCAGGCAATAAGCTTTATGGAGAGAAAGAGTAAGTATTTGATTCGTAAGTAGTAGTTGTTGTAAAAAGTGAGAGGTAGAAAGTGAGATGAATGCGTCTCACTTTCTACCTCTTTTCATTTTTAGTGAGTTTATATGTTGTGCTCCATCCCCATAGAAAATTGACGGGCAATCTCCATGCCTGTCACTAAAGTCTTGATTCTAGCTACTTTTTCCAACCCAAGTCATCATTGCAAGGGGAAGCTCTACAGGTCTCAATACACTCGTATATCTTGCCTCTTTGATCTTGTTTCTTGGCTCTAGACTCTTGATACTTGCTTCTTTGCTACTCTAAAATCATCCAAACAGCATCCCCGCTATCGTAGCGGTCATCAGACAAGCAAGTGAAGCTGCCAGTAGAGATTTCAACCCTAGTCGGCTAATATTTGCTTGCTGATTTGGAGCTATAATGGCTATACCTCCCAGTTGAATTGCAATAGAGCTAAAGTTGGAAAATCCACACAATGCATAAGTTGCGATCACAATGGATTTTGCGCTCAGGCTACCCATCTCCTTCATTTCGGAAAGGCTCAGATAAGCTACAAATTCATTAATAACGGTTTTCTGTCCCAGCAGACTTCCTACCTGAAGCGTATCTGTCCATTCCACTCCTATTACCCAAGCAAATACCCGAAAAATCTGCCCGAAAAGATATTCCAATGAAAAGCCTTTGAACTGACCTCCTGTGCTATTTACCACAAATTCATTAAGACCTGTGACATCCCCCAATATTCCCATCAAAAGGTAATTAACCGCCGCGATCACAGCTATAAATGCCAGAAGCATCGCTCCTACGTTTAGCGCTAGTTTTAACCCTTCTGAAGCCCCTATCGACATTGCGTCGATAAGATTCACACCCATCGCCTCCTCATTCACCTCCAGCTTCTCCTGCACCCGCTCCTTTTCTACTTCGGGGATAAATATCTTGGACATCACGATTGCAGCAGGTGCATTCATGATACTTGCACCTAGAAGGTAAGCTGCAAATTTGCTTTGTTCCTCCAGGCTGTCTCCTCCCAGAAAAGCCACGTAACCTGCCAAAACTCCGCCTGCAATCGTCGCCATACCTCCAGTCATCAAGCACATCAATTCTGATTTGCTCATCTGGGGAATAAAAGGCCGTACCAAAAGTGGCGCTTCTGTCTGTCCCAAAAAGATATTTCCGGCTGCTGACAAGCTTTCAGGGCCTGAAAGTCTCATTGTTCTGGCCATCACCCAAGCTATTCCGAAAACTACTTTTTGCAGAATCCCCAAATAATATAACCCGGCGGAAACCGTAGAGAAAAAGATAATGGTAGGCAGCACTTGAAAAGCGAAGATGAATCCATAGCTATCACCCGCCAAATCCCCAAAAATAAAGGCTGCTCCGTCCCGGCTAAAACTCAGAAACTTCACAAAGCCTCTGCTGATCATTGCAAAGGCACTTTCTACGATGGGCACTTGAGTAATTAAAAAACCAAAAACCAATTGAAGCAAAATCCCAATTCCAACTAATCTCCAGTCAATTCTTTTCTTATTGCTTGAAAAAACAAAAGCCACCAAAACGATGACGGCCAGACCAAAAACCCCTCTTAAGTAATCCATTCAATAATTATTGCAGTAAGGCCTAAAAATAAGGAACGTAGGTTCATAAAACAATCATGAATTAGGAGGATGGGAGCGAAAATGGGTATAAAAGGTAGTTTAAACCCGGATTTTGCCTTAGGTTTCGTTAAGAGACCATTAATTGCAATAAAATCAGGCTGTTTGGAGACTGAGTCCGCCGCGGCGGATATGGTGAAGTCGAAAATTGCAACGCAGTGACTGATTTTGAAGCAATTATTGGTCGCAATAACTTGTACACCGTGGCGTAGAAATGCTAATGCATAATACGGGTTAAAGGGCAAAAAGTGTTCAGTAAGTTGTATTCAGTAGCAGAAAGCAGTCTGTTCAAAATTGGTTAAAGGTTATAATATTAAGGGTTAAGGGTTATAAGGTTAAGGCTAAAATGTCTCATGAATTAGACTTATTGAAAATACAAACTTCTATGTTTCCATGTGGTTAAATAAAATGATCAATTTTCAAATTCAATGGCCAAGGAAAAGCAAACTCTAATTTCTAATTCTACAAAGTTTTCGTCCCTTTGGGACTAATCCCCAGCACCAGACGCTGAAGATTGGCGCAAGTCTCCAGACTTGCCACGGCTTGATGTAGTCTTCAGACTGCCATTCTATTCCCCTTCCAAACACTCTACAAATTTCACTTCAGCACTGTGTATGCCATTACGAACAGTGTCACATACTCACCTTAATGCAGTCCCCTCTCCTGACTGCAACATTCTGTAAGCAATGAAGTAAATTCCCCCTAGCGTATTTCGAAGTCTGAAGACTTCATTAATTAAAGTCCAAGTCTCACGACTTGGACTAAATTCGCCATAAAAAAAGCCCGAGTTACCCCGGGTCTTGATAATGTATCAGTTTCTTTTGTTGATTTCATCCCGAATACGGGCAGCTCTCTCATAATCCTCACTGAGTATCGCTTTGTCAAGCATTTGATTGAGTTTGTCCAAGCTGAAATCCTTCAAAGAAGGCTCTTTTTTAGCTGTGAATTTTTGTGTTGAAGGTTTAGGCTCTGTTTTTTCATCCTTTTTCTCTACTTCATAATGTTCCACTGCTCCTTCTGACATGGCTTTTTCGGTACAGAATACAGGACTTCCAAATCTTATCGCGATTGCTATCGCATCAGAAGGCCGTGCATCTATATCAGATTCGATATGGTCGCTTTTACACTGAATTTTGGCATAATACACTCCTTCCTTCATATCTGTGATGACAATTCTCTCGATGTCAAAATTGAACCCGGAGGCAAATGACTTAAACAAATCATGCGTCATGGGACGATTAGGCACAATCTTTTCGATTTCTAAAGCTATCGCTTGAGCTTCAAACATACCGATTACTATCGGTAAGCGTCTAGCTCCCCCCACTTCTCCCAGTACCAAGGTAAATGACCCTGACTGGGAATGGTTGGACGAAAGTCCCAAAATCTCAAGTTCTATGAGTTTTTCCACAAAAATTTATAATTCAGCTTTAAACGCTTCGTTTAGTTTGGGTACAACCTCAAAAGCATCACCAACGATTCCATAATCCGCAGCTTTGAAAAAGGGCGCATCCGGATCTTTATTGATTACCACAATGCACTTTGAGGAATTTACCCCTGCAAGATGTTGAATAGCTCCTGAAATTCCTATCGCTATGTACAAAGTTGGAGCGACTTTTATGCCTGTCTGCCCTACGTGCTCATGATGAGGCCTCCATCCAAGATCAGAAACAGGTTTAGAACATGCTGTAGCTGCTCCCAACGTTTTTGCCATTTCCTCAACCATGCCCCAATTTTCCGGACCTTTCAATCCTCTTCCACCCGATACGACGATATCGGCTTCCGGAAGTAAAATGTCACCGGTAGCTCGCTCTGTAGCAGTGATTTTAGAAACGAAATCCGAATCACTTATAGCGACATCGAAGCTCTCCACTTTTGCATCAGGGCCATCCTGCTTCAGATCAATTGCATTTTTTTTGATTGCCAGAATTTTATTGTCAGTCGTAACAGTTGTTTCCGCGAAAGCTTTTCCCGTATAAATACTTCTCTTCACCACAAATCCTGCATCGGTTTTTGGCAATTCCACCACATTGGACACCAGCCCGGCATTCAGCTTAATAGCCAATCTGGCTGCTACTGCATCACCCAAGGATGACTTTGCCAACACCAAAGTTTTAGCCCCAATAAGATTAAATGCCTGAGCTACCGCTGAAGCATGTGCTTGGATCACTCCTGCATCCAATTTGCTGTCTGCTCCATGAAGTACTTTCGCCGCACCGGCTTTCCCAATAGCGGCTAATTCTTTCTGACCGATAGTGCCCAGTGCTACCGCCACCACATCTCCCTCACCGGTCTGTGCAGCTAAAGCATTAGCAAAAGAGACCGCCTCAAGGCTCGTCTTTTTCACATTGCCTTCAGCTTGTTCTATATAAACTAATATTGACATAATATCTTAATTTTTAATAAGTTATTGGGTTTGTATTAAAAAACTTTTGCTTCGTTTTTCAGCAGCTTCACAAGCTCTGTCACATTATCTTTATCTATTAGTTTCACCGAGCCCTTTGCCGGAGGAAGCTCATATTTGCTTGCTTCAGCCTGGGTCTCCTGAGAGACAGATTCTACTACATTCAGCGGCTTGGTTCTCGCAGACATAATTCCACGCATATTTGGAATCTTCCATTCTGCAATGGGTTCCTGACAGCCTGCAATTAGCGGAAGGCTCGCTTCCAGCATTTCCTTACCACCTTCAATTTCTCTGACCATTTTTACTGTAGATCCGTCTATATCCAACTTCATCACAGGAGAAAATGAAGGAATTCCCAACAACTCTCCTACCATGCCATGGACCATGCCTCCATTGAAATCGATAGATTCTCTACCCATCAAGATCAAATCATATGCACCTTCCTTTGCATAATGCGCAATTTGCTGTGCTACAAAATAAGAATCCTTTGGAACAGAATTTACACGGATCGCTTCATCAGCCCCTATTGCAAGCGCTTTTCTCAGGGTAGGATCGGAATCCGCTTCTCCTACATTCAAAACAGTTAACTTACCACTCGCCTGATCCCTAAGTTCCACAGCACGTGCCAAGGCATAATCATCGTATGGACCGATAATATATTGCACTCCGGTAGTATCGAACTTGGTATTGTCGGCCGTAAACTGAATCTTGGAGGTAGTATCGGGGACGTGGGTGATACAAACAAGAATCTTCATTGGTTTAGAATTAGATTAGTTTAGATTTATTTCCCGTGAAAATAACAGTAAGCACTTAATTAAAAAAACTATTGATGACCAATCTGGAAAGGACACAATTACTCAAGCAATTTGCCGAAGAAGAACCTGGAAATCCCTTCAACTGGTATGCCTTGGCTTTAGAATATAGAGAAACGGATGAAGAAGAGGCATTTACCCTATTTGAAAAGGTACTAACCGACCATCCAACCTACCTTGCGGCTTACTTTCCCGCAGCTCATTTCTATGCGGAAATGGGTGAAATAGATCAATCAAAATTGATTTTTGAAAAGGGAATAGTATTGGCTCGGGAGCAAGATAATTTGAAAGCTCTTCAAGAACTACAGAATGCCTATCAGAATTTTCTCTTTGAGAATGATTTGGATTAACCCTGAAACATACAGCACTTAGCCTAAAAAGACTGCTAAAACTAGAACATCAAATTGGTAGCTCTAGACTTGTTTTTTTATTCCTTTCTCAGAAAACAATTATCGATCAGGTCTTCACGCATAACTAAGGAATGAGATTAAAAAAATCTGCCGGTATCAGCGTCTTTTTCTGCATAAATCTGAAGGAACCACTTATCTTAAACTTTCCAATCTCCGCTTATTAAACTCCTTGCTTCAATGATTACCCAAAAAGAAATGCTGGCCCATTTTCTGCCAATTCTAGAAAAAATCGGCAAACGCTATAAAAAGAAAAGTATGGTTCGTGCCAAGAAAGCTCAATCGGGACAAGTTGTCATCACTAAGACATCGGATGGCAGCGAAACCAAAAACACGGCAGAATCGGGCGATTGGCTTGTCGAAAATCAAACGAGTAGCAATGAGCATTATCTCGTAAAAGCAGAAACTTTTAAGAAAAAATATTCTCTAGTTCAATCGCTGGAGAAAGGCTGGGGATGCTATCAGCCTAAAGGTGAAACCTCAGGAATGGTCGTGAGTGAATCGCACTTGGAAGCTCTGGGGAATCCAAACGCACTGGAATTTCAGGCTCCCTGGAAAGATACGATGATTGTAAAACCAGGAGACATGCTGGTCGTCCCTTCAGAGAAGGATGAAATCTACAGAATAGCAAAAAAAGAATTTGGAGAAACTTATATGGAAGTCTAAGGTACCAGCACGATCTTACCCATCTGTTTGCCATCACGCATACGGTCAAAGGCTTGTTCAGCCTCTTCGAACTTGAAAACCCGATCTATAATCGGATGTATTTTCTTTTTGCAAACTAAAGAAACCATATTCTTAAAATCCAGATCCGAGCCCATCGTGGTTCCTATTATCTGTAACTGATTCCAGAATATTTTTCTCGCCTCAAGCTTACTTGGATTGCCTAGAGTAGCTCCGTAGAACACTATCTTCCCTCCAGGTTTTGCGACTTGTATCAGCTGGCCCAACGTATCTCCCACTGCTCCGTCAATTATCAAATCAAAGCCATCTACGTTAGTTAGTGCCTTCGATGTCCAGTTGCTATACTGATAGTCAAATACATGTGTCACTCCTAATGCATGGGCTTTTTCCAATTTTTTCTTACTGCTGCTGCTTGTAGAAACTTTGGCATCTAAGGCCAGCCCAAACTGCACAGCAAACTGAGCCACGCCGCCTCCAAAGCCGGTGACCAGCAGATTTTCCCCCGGCTGAATGCTTCCCTTATAAGTAAGGGCACGAAAAGCAGTCAAACCTGCAAGAGGCAATGCTCCCGCCTCCTCCCAAGATAAATGGTCAGGCTTAGTGTGAAGCCTATCTACAGGTACAATCACCGATTCAGCCAATGTTCCATTCCCCGGCATTCCGAGAATCTCAAAAGATGCACTTTGTACTTTTTGGTTTTCCCCCCAATTCATTGCGGGATTAACGATCACCTCTTTTTGCAACCATTCTTTATCCACACCCTCTCCCAGCTCAGTTACTATCCCGGCACCATCAGAACCGAGAATCACGCCATCTTTAATATTCGGATATAACCCTTGGCGGCACCATTCATCCCTGTGATTCAATGCTGCCGCTTTGATGGAAACCCGAACTTCTCCCTCGGACACCCCCTTTTCCTGAACTTCAGTCAAAAGCAGGTTGGAATTCTTAGTACTATCTAATGTAATTGCCTTCATATCCAAAAATTAAAAAGCATCTTCAGAATTATTTCTATTCAGTAGCTCATCTCCATCATCGCTGTTGGCTTTACTCTGGAGTTTGATTGTATTTCCTGAATCAAATTCAGACACTCCGCTTGACTGAGCGGCAAAAGTTGGTCTGTACAGAGCATTTCCACCTTGAGGATCTTGCATAGTCCCAAAGCCGTCCAAATCCTGAAACTTAGTATATCTACCGATAAATCGAAGTCTTACCGTATCCAAAGAACCATTTCTGTGTTTTGCGATGATTACTTCCCCTACCCCTTGAGTAGAGTTATTGTCCTCATCTTCAGTGATTCCATAATATTCGGGACGGTACAGGAACATCACCATATCGGCATCTTGCTCAATAGCACCCGATTCCCTCAAATCCGAAAGCTGTGGACGCTTATCCCCGCCCCTTGTTTCCACAGCTCTGGAAAGCTGCGAGAGCGCAATTACGGGCACCTCAAGTTCTTTTGCGATTTTCTTCAAGGCCCGGGAAATACTCGCAATCTCCTGTTCACGGTTTCCTCCTCCTCCACTTTTGGAATCACCGGACATCAACTGTAAATAATCGATTACAATCATCTGAATATCGTGCTGCGCCTTAAGCTTTCTACATTTCGCCCGCAATTCAAGAATGGAAAGTGCAGGCGTATCGTCAACAAAAAGTGGAGCTTTGGATAGCTTGGCAGTCTTATGAACCAATTGAGCCCATTCATGCTCTGCAAGTGTTCCTTTTTTTATTTTCTCAGAATCAAGCTCAGCTTCTGAAGAAATCAAACGATTCACCAACTGAATGGAAGACATCTCCAATGAGAAAATAGCAACGGGACGATTGTGATCCACAGCGGCGTTTCTCAATACCGAAAGTACAAACGCCGTCTTTCCCATCGCGGGACGTGCTGCAATAATTACCAAATCTGATTTCTGCCATCCCGAGGTCACCCGATCTAATGCTGTCAAACCGGAAGGAACTCCAGTAAGTCCATCTTTCTGTCCTTTTCTGGCTTCCAATTCGATAATAGCATCCCGCATGATGGACTTCATGTCAGAATAATTTTTTCGGATATTTTTTTCGGATATCTCAAAAAGATTCTGCTCCATCTTGTCCAACAACTCAAAAACATCGGTTGTTTCCTCGTATGCATCTTTTTGAATATCTGAAGCAATTCTGATCATCTCACGCTTGATCGATTGTTCGGTGATAATCCTTGCATGATATTCGATATTAGCCGCAGAAGCTACTTTGGAAGTAAGTTCGGTTACATAAAAGGCACCCCCTGCAATCTCCAGATTACCGCTTTTTCGAAGCTGGGAAGTCACGGTAAGCAAATCAATAGGCTGACTTTCGGTAAATAAATCCAGAATAGCCTGAAAAATAACCTGATGCGAATCCTTATAGAAACTCTCTACCTTCAGAATATCTATCACATTCGTAAGCGCTTCCTTTTCCAGCATCAAAGCACCAAGCACAGCCTCCTCAAGATCAATGGCTTGCGGGGGCATTTTACCCAGCATATTGGAATTTTGATTGTTAGGCTTGTTGCGGGTGATACGTGGATTGCTGCTTTTCTCGGTCATAGAACAAATGTATTGGGAAAAAGGCAAGAGTTTTAAACAACTTCTGCCCAGAGTTATCAACACTCGAAGAGCTCAATAATCAAGCCCCAAAGGAAAATCATTTAGAAAAAAACATCGATTCTTTTTGCCTGAAACCGGAGACAGAACTGAGTAGGG
This sequence comes from Algoriphagus sp. Y33, assembly GCF_014838715.1. Lineage (NCBI taxonomy): Bacteria > Pseudomonadati > Bacteroidota > Cytophagia > Cytophagales > Cyclobacteriaceae > Algoriphagus > Algoriphagus sp. Y33. Next base: position 2,245,936 of record NZ_CP061947.1, read on the forward strand.
AAAAGAGCCGTTGATACTCAAAAAGTTGAATATCCGGTGAATTGTACTGCAAATCGGGGTTAACTTGTAAAGGCAATCCATACCACTCAGAGAAAAAGTTTTGAATAAGAAGTACAGGGCTCCTCAGCAGCCAATAATTATTTTTAAGTTTGATCTGAAATTACCACTCTTTACTTTCCCTAATGAATAACTATCACTTTATAGCCGTAGGTGGAGCCGTGATGCATAATTTGGCGCTGGCACTGGTAGAAAAAGGCTATCAGGTTACAGGTTCGGACGATGAAATCTACGAGCCCTCCAGGACAAGATTAGAAAAAGCCGGGGTTTTACCTGCTGAGTACGGCTGGTTTCCTGAGAAAATCACTTCAGACTTGGATGGCATCATTCTGGGAATGCATGCCAGAATTGATAATCCAGAGCTACTCAAGGCACAAGAGTGCGGAATACCCATTTATTCCTTTCCTGAGTTTATATACAACCAGAGTCAGTACAAAAAGCGGGTGATCGTGGCCGGTTCTCATGGCAAAACATCTATCACTTCGGTGATTCTCCATGTGCTGAAAGATCAGCAAATTGATTTTGACTACTTGGTCGGTGCCCAGATCGAGGGGTTTGACCTGATGGTAAAACTGTCGGATGCTCCCCTGATCATCATAGAAGGCGATGAATACCTCACTTCTCCACTGGACAGAACTCCGAAGTTTTTCCATTATAAGCATGACATTGCATTGGTCAGCGGAATCGCGTGGGATCATTACAATGTATTTCCCGATTTCGAAGAATACAGGGAACAATTCAGCAAATTGATGGATATGACTCCTGAGTCAGGAGAATTAATTTATTGCGAAGCTGATCCTTTGGTAAAAGAAGCAGCAGAGAAAAGTCCGATTGATGCTAAGAAAACGGCTTACGAAGCCCATCCGGCAATAATCAAAGACGGAAAGACTTATCTGGAAACCGAAAATGGATTAATTCCTATTTGTATTTTTGGAGAACACAACCTACAAAACCTCCAAGGTGCGATGGATATCTGCCTGTCCTTAGGATTGTCAAAAAAACAGTTTTACGAAAGCATTCAGACATTCAAAGGAGCAGCAAAAAGACAAGAACTCTTGGTCAGGAATGAAAATTCAAGCCTTTTCCGGGACTTCGCCCACGCTCCTTCCAAATTGAAAGCCACAGTCTCGGCGGTAAAAACCCAATTCCCTCAAAGAAAACTTTATGCTGTGCAGGAATTACATACCTACTCTTCTTTGAATAAGGAGTTTTTGCCTAATTATGCCGGCTCAATGGAAGCTGCGGACGTAGCAATTGTGTACCTTGATCCGCATGCAGTAGCTTTGAAAAAACTAGAGCTGATGGATGTAGATACCTTGCGTGATGGATTCCAGAGACCAGATTTAATATTATTTACCGATAGCAAAAGCCTGAAGGAATATCTTCTGGCTCAAGACTACACTAATTCCAACCTTCTTTTGATGAGTTCGGGATCCTATGACAAAATGGACCTGGAACCGATTAAAACCAAATTCAACTAATTATGAAATTAAACTTAAGGAATTCCATAGCATTTTTTGACCTGGAAGCAACCGGAATCAATATCTCTACAGACCGGATTGTGGAGATTTCTATTGTAAAAATAATGCCGGATGGCGGTCAGGAGATCTACACCAAAAAAATCAATCCTACTATTCCTATTCCTTTGGAGTCTTCGCTAATCCACGGCATCTACGATAAGGATATCAAACAGGAGAAGACGTTTAAGGAACTGGCAAAGGAAATATTCCAGTTTATCGGACAATCGGATCTTGCAGGATTCAACATCTTAAAATACGACATTCCTTTACTAGTGGAAGAATTTCTACGGGCAGGAATCGAATTTGATCTGGACAAGCGAAATTTACTGGATGCACAAAAGATCTTTTTCATGATGGAAAAGCGAAATCTTACCGCTGCGTACAAATTCTATTGCGGACAAAAACTCGAAAATGCACATAGTGCCGAAGCTGACACTTTAGCAACACTGGATGTATTTAAAGCTCAGGTAGAACGCTATGTGGGTGAAGAAATGGAAGATTTGCAAGGCAATAAAATGGGGGTTTTCGAAAATGACATGAAGAAGCTACATGAGCTCCTCAATGAAAAAATGGTAGATCTGGCAGGAAGGTTTGTCTTCAATAATGAGGGTGTAGAAGTATTCAACTTCGGAAAGCAAAAAGGAACTCCAGTCACTCAGGTGCTAAAAGATGAGCCTGGTTATTACGACTGGATGATGCGTGGCGACTTTCCACTTGACACCAAACGAAAACTTACCCAAATCAAGCTGAGAGGCTTTAATCAATAACAGACTGTCTCATAACTCATAATTGTCGCATTCGCGGAGTCGAGGACCCTTTGACTCCGCGAATGCGACCCCACCTTTGCTCATAAATCCCAAACCTTCCTTATCTTTTGTAAATCCCAAATTTTTCTTACTCAGCCTGACAAGAAATCCTACTTATGAGACAACCCTTTTTTTGTTCCTATTTTAGAATATAATTTATAGACATTCCAATAAAAGCATTTGCTGCTTTTAAGCATGGGAAATAAGGCCTGACATTCCAAATCACTTGTCTCCTGAAACTGATGAGTGTAAGAAATAATTTCATTTTCACATGATTAACCGCAATGATTCCAAGAGCATTATTTTCTTTGGTTTACTTGCAGGGGATGCGGATTACCCGCCACATGGAGGCAAACTCAAATAGATTGGCTGAAAGATGTCTTGTCGAATAATCCCCGAAAATGGCCTGTAATTACCTTCCACTACCCTGTCTATGCTACATCTCCGAATAGGTATCATGAAAAATGATAGAATATATACGGCTAATATTGCATGAATTCAAGGTTGATCTGGCGATACAGGGGCACGATCATGCCTATGCATGCGGGAAGAGCTTTCGAAACAGAGGATCAATACGACTATGAAAAAACAACTATACATATAGTTTATGTCGTAGAACCAAAAATGTACTACGTCAAAGCAGATAACCGGATGGATCGAAGAGCCTAAGGCACACAGACATATCAGTGGATCAAAGCAAAAGAAAATGTGCTAAGCTTCAAAACCTATACCGCCTTTGGAGAACTTTATGGATGCCTTTGAGATTCACAAAGACTCCCAAGGCTTCAGTACATTAATCAATCAAATTTCCTAGATGCAAGAGCTGATTCAAGTAAATAAACAATAGCTTGAAAACCCTTACTGAAAAAAATCAATCAACATCCCCTTTTAAAGTTGACTCTCAATTTTGCCTATAAATTATAAAACAAAGAGACTGCCTTTGATTTTGAGACAGCCTCTTTGCTTTTAGAATTTCTAATCAACTTTTACTTTTTGTAATAAGCTAGCGCTTCTGGCATAAGGTTATTCAGTTTGTCAATTCTGGTCTGTGAAGCCGGGTGTGTGGAAAGAAACTCAGGTGGAGCTGCTCCATTTTCTTTCTCCAGCATTCTTTGCCAGAAAATCGGTGCCTCCCTAGGGTCATATCCTGCAATAGCCATAAAAATCAATCCCATTTCATCAGCTTCCAACTCATGTTTTCTAGAAAATTTCAACATCCCTAGTTGGCTGCCTATCCCTACAGACTGCAAGAAAAGAGATTGGGTCAAGGTCGGATTTTGTCCCATGGCTGTAGACAATACGCTTACCCCCATGTTGGTAACCATGCCATTTGACATACGCTCTGCCGAATGAGAGGCTACTGCGTGGGCTATCTCATGCCCCATCACCACGGCTATACCTGTTTCGTTCTGGGTTAGAGGCATAATCCCTGTGTAAAATGCTACTTTGCCTCCCGGCATACACCAAGCATTTACTTGATCACTTTCAAGCAAGTTAAACTCCCAATCAAAGGAGCTGGCCAATTCCTTATAGCCTTTAGATACCAAATAATCTTCTACTGCCGCAGCCATACGTTTCCCCACTCTGAGTACTTTCTGCCCATCCGCTGTATTGGTCAACACCTTATCCTCTTTTAAAACCTGACCATATTGCTCATTCACCAAAGGCTGAATCTCTTCATTTGATACCAAGGAAAGCTGACTTCTCCCTGTCAATGGCACTTTGGCGCAGGAATAAAGTATTAGCCCGGCGCAAAATAAAATTGCTATCTTTTTCATGTTATAAGTATTTTCATCGATTGTATAAAAGTCCCAAATTAAATACCACAAATCAATTTTCACTACTTTACTAGCCCAATTAGAAAATATATGAGCATTAATAAAACCATAAGAACCTTAAATTCAGACGCTTTGTCTTATCAAAAAAAGATGAGCAATCCACTCTATTTTTGGTTTGGTATGTTGGTCAGGCTTCCTTCTGCTGTGTTCTGGAAAATCCGAATTGAGGAATTGGGAGCTGAAAAATGTATAGTAACCATTCCATATTCTTGGAGAACACAGAATCCTTTTAAGTCTATTTATTTTGCGGCTATGGCAGGGGCGGCCGAATTGAGCACAGGCGCACTGTGTCAACTGGCAATAAGCGGGTTGGGAAAATATTCCATGCTGGTTGTTGATTTCAGAGCAGAATATTTTAAGAAAGCCAATCAAAAAATCACGTTTTCCTGTTTGCAGGGGGCTGAATTATTTGAAATGCTTGAATCTCTTAAGCCAAATGATACGGGAAAGTTGATGATGATTTCCAGCGGTAAGAATCCGCAGGGCGAAGAAGTAGCTCGCTTCTTTGTAACTTGGTCTTTCAAAAGAAAACTCTAATAACCCCATTGAGCCTCTCGCTGGATAAACTCGCTCAAAGTAGCATAAACACGTTCTTTGCTCCAGTCTAAAAATTCATGATAACTATTTCCTTCATTGAATCGGATAATCATTCTGTCCCAATCCGAGCGTTTCAGCTGATACTTAACCATAAAATTCTGACGTACTGAATCCGATTCAATCACTTCATAATAGCCTGCTCTCCTTCTCATCCATTCTTGCTTTTTTTGGTATTCCCGCTCTTGCTTGGCTCTTTTTGTCAAAGAAGACAATACACCTGCTATGGCTACTCCTCCATTAGGGGAATCCAGATATCCCGCACTAATCCCTCCTTTTTTGGAAAGTGATGTTTCTTCATCAGGATCTATCAACACCAGCTTGCCGTCTTTGAAGCGGAAGCTATATGGGTCTGATTTCACTTCAAATGTAGGAAGCAACCTGGCTCTGTCCTGAATCTGAATCATAAGAAAGGTTTCTTCCTCCAGCACCAGCTTTTGCGCTATAAATCCCGGAAAAGAAATAAGTAGTGTATCTCCACTTTCTCCATTGACCGAAAAATAACCTCGAGTATTGGTGGTGTCTACATTTTCTGTTCCTACCACCTCTACTGATACTCCTTCGAGATATCTCTTATCGTTTGCATCCAATACATTTCCTGTATATGATCTCTGAGCCAATAGTGCCGGGAGAAAAGCAAAGTACAGAAAGAACAGGAGCCTAAATTTCATAAAGCCCAAAAATAAGCAAGCTTTACTTAGGTATTAAATTTCAGAAAGTTAAAGAAGCTTAAGAACCTGAAAGTAAAAATCCAATTCCCAACGTTTGCCAATTGATCACTTTTAATCATCCGAATCTAGTTAATTTCGCACAATGAATTTCACGCTTACACGATACGCCCCTACCCCGAGTGGTTTTTTACACCTGGGAAATCTCTATTCTTTTTTAGTAACCAAAGTTCTAGGAGAAATTACCGGTGCCAAAATCCTTCTAAGGATAGACGACTTGGACCGTGACCGGTACAGAACTGAATACGTTCAGGACATTTTTGATACGCTGGATTTTATGGAAATCAGCTATGATCTTGGACCAAAAACCATTGAAGAATTTGAAAAAGAATGGTCTCAGATCCATAGAATGAATATGTATCAGGAAGCATTGGAGAAAATCAGAGATCGAAAATTAGTCTTTGCCTGTGATTGCACCCGTAAGAAAATACAACAAATGGATTCTTCCGGCTATTATTTGGGACATTGCCAAATCAGGAATATTCCGTTGGAAAGAAATGAAACTTGCTGGCGTATAGACACGTTCGACACGGATTTCATCAAAGTCAAAACTTACTCAGAGGGAGTGAAATCCTATACCCTTCCGGAAGATTCTGCTTTCTTTATAGTTAGGAAAAAAGACAAGCTTCCTGCCTATCAGCTGACCTCAGTACTAGACGACGTACACTACGGTGTGGATCTGGTCGTAAGGGGAAATGATTTACTGGGATCGACTTTGGATCAGCAAATCGTAGCCAAAGGTCTTGATATCTCCTCCTTTCAAGAAGCGACATTCCATCACCATTCTCTACTAAAAGGACCGAAAAACAAAAAGCTGTCTAAATCCGAGGGAGCTACATCTCTTCAATTTCTGAGAAAAGAAGGCAAGAAACCTGCTGATATTTATGGAATTCTGGGTGAAATGACTGGAATGAAAGAGCCCATTCGGGATTTCGATTCTTTTAAGGCAAATCTTATAATCTAAAAACTACACGTTAGTTATTCCGTTTAGCCCACTGCAAATCTGACTGGATCTTGCAACCCTAAGCCATGTATAGTAAAAAAGCCGAAGGAAGGAATGATCTCCGGCTTTTTATCTAGTGAAATGAGATAGCAAGTCAATTTAAAACCTTTATTTTCCAGAGTATTGGCTCTAGATTCTTGGCTCTTCATAGGATCTACTTAATACTTAGTTATATTTTGCCGGCATATCAGGAGCTACCATGGACTTTTTAATAAACTCTCGGATATCTTCATTGGAAGTCTCCAAATCCTCCGCTCTGAGATACATCATGTGTCCACTTCTGTACCCTTTCCACGAGATCCTGTCCGCCATTCTTCCGGCTGCATCGATTTGCCACAGGTTATACTTGGCATTGAAGAAATCGGTTCCGCCATCGTAATATCCCGACTGCACCATTAAGTGAAGGTAAGGATTCTGGCGCATGGCGCTTCCCAAATCGTAACCTGTACTCTCATTAGAGCGATCCCAAGGATGCACCGGGCCAAAAAGATTATAGGTCAGATCAGTTTTGAAATTCAGATCCTCTCTCACGTAAATCTGAAATGAAGGAGCAAATGCATGGTTCCATGAGGATAAGGCAGGATCAAAATCAGGTCTGGATCCTGTGCCCGCATGGTCAAACCCCTTGTACCTACTGTCCAATCTACCAATGGTCATTCCCTGATCCCGAAGCAATTCCTTCCAGAAAAAATTTGTAGGAATCAATAGATTATGCTCCAGCACCACTTCTTTGCTAAGTCCTGAATACAGTGCATATTTAGTAGCAATTGCGTCTCGATCAGCTGTTGACAAGGTTCCGCCTTTCACTACTGCAGGAATTAATTCATTGATTGTGAAAGCCTCTACTTCCGGCAATAAATCATCCAAATCATGGCTTTGCAAAGACGCATCCAACACCTTGTGATACCAAGCTGTAGCCGCATAATACGGCAGATAATTAGAAGTATGGATAGGTGCACCACGCTCAACTCCCAGTTCAGTCGGAGAAACCATAATCACACCATTGAAATACATCCAATGAGCATTCTGAAGTTGTGCCACCAAGCCGGCAACACGAGTGGTTCCATAACTCTCTCCAATAAGGTACTTTGGCGAAGCCCAACGATTAGCGCGGGTTACAAATGTATTCACCCAGTCTGCCAAGTATTTGATGTCAGAATTGATTCCAAAGAAAGTAGAACGGTCGACTTCTTCATCTACAATTCTAGAATACCCCGTATTCACAGGATCTATATAAACAATATCCGCCACATCAAGAATAGAATATGGATTGGACTTGGTACCATACGGCTGCAGCGGGTAGCCTTCTTCGTCAATATTTAATACCACAGGACCGGTATAAGCAATATGCATCCAGATAGACGCTGATCCCGGACCGCCATTGAATGAAATAACTAGAGGACGGGTAGTCTTATCTGAAATATCTGTCCGCTCATAATAGGTGTAAAATAAGGAAGCGATTGGTTTACCTTTTTCGTTCCAGACTGGCTGAGTGCCGGCCGTAGCTTTGTAAGGCACTTTCTTGCCTTTTATGGTAGTTTCATGGGTAGTCACCACGGCAGATTCTATTTCTATCTGTCTTTCAATACTTCGCCTTTCTGTCTGGGCAGTAAGTGAACTTGCGGTAAGGAGTATTAGTAAAGTAAAAGTTAGCTTTCTCATAAAATATAGTGGTATAATTAATCGATTTTGAAACTACTAATTGTAAATAGAATCCTGAAAAAAATTACACAGATGGGGAAAATTCTTTAAACTTTGCTGGCTGATACAAGCCTAGCGATCACGACTGCAGGATAAAGAATCCCTATTGTGGAAAGAAAAACAGAGAGCATCTTAGCCATGACCTGAATGGGGTACAAATCCCCAAACCCAACGGTAGTAAGTGATACTAAACTAAAATATATATACATGGCAAAATCCCTATCAATTCCTTCCAAAAACACGTCTCCTCCTATTCCTGACCCTGTGGTCAAATAGATGATTTCAAAGAGAAAAGCACCTAAAATCGCTACAAGTAAGTAAACATTAATCGCTCCAATCACTCTATAAATATTCACTTCATGATTTCTAAATAACAATCTGATATTCAGAAATATAAATACCAACATATTCAAAACACCTACGATCCGCTCTGCCAGGTAAAACTCAAAATCGTAATTAGAAAAACGTATGAATCTAAGTCCCAATTGAGTCATGAAAAGCACCGTGGTCAACACTACCAAAACTTTAAATCTCGAAGACCAAATTCCGGTAAAAAACAAAAATAGGAAGACGGTATTAACAAAAATCGCATGCACATGACCATATTCAATCAAAATAGGCAGTACAAAAACTGTGAATAGTAAGATCAAAAGCAACACTCCAAAACTTGCATCTGTCAACCAATAATCTGCAAAGGATTTGAATGCGTGTTTTACCTGTCTCCTCCTTTTATTTACAAATTGATTCATCAAAATTCAATTTCACCTGCCAACACTTTGACCGCTTTACCCCTAATCATTACACGTTCTTCTCTTTTCTCTAAGTGAAGCTCTCCTCCTCGTTTACTTGCCTGAAAGGCTTTGAGCTTACTCTTACCAGATCGTTGAAACCAATAATCCATCAAAGCACAATGTGCAAACCCAGTAACAGGATCCTCATCTATTCCCACATTTGGTCCAAAGAAACGACTGTAAATATCAAATGAACCTTTTCCAGCAGCAGTAATAATAATTCCTTCCTCGCTATACTTTTTCACCACAGAAAAGTCTGGCTCACATGACTCAATCGCATTGGCATCCTGCAACTCAAAAATCCAATTCCTCTTTAACTTAGCTGAATAATGAATTTTCGCTCCAAAGAAATCACCTTCGAAAAATGGATGTCTCTCGGCAACAGTTGGAATCAGTGGAAAATCCATTTCAATCCAATCACCATTACTTTTCACCAGAAGCTCACCACTTCTTGTTTGGAATCTGATCATATCACCCGGCTTTGCCCAACCTGACTTTACCATCCAAAAGGCTGATGCCAGCGTAGCATGCCCACAAAGATCAATTTCAACAGTTGGCGTAAACCAGCGTAAGTTATAGGAATGCGGTCCAGAAGTTTTCTTCACAAAAGCGGTTTCACTTAGGTTCATTTCCATAGCGATCGCTTGCATCTGAACATCCGATAGTTCCTGATCCAACAGACATACTGCTGCAGGATTGCCTGAAAAGACTTTATCTGTAAAGGCATCTACAGTGGTTATAGCTAATTTCATAATTAATATCGATCTTTAAGAATATTCAAGTGATGGATAAAATGGCCTGGAATAATCCAAAATAAGGCTCTGGGCGTGATCGGATTACCGCTTGCCTGACCTACAAAATCCAGGGATCCCTCAGGCAATATTCGAATCATTGTGAGCAAAGCTTTACGCTGAGCCTGAAAATCCTCAAGTAGATGCTCAATGGGAACTTGTCCAAACCGGGCATTCAGCACGTAGGGATCTTGGTCAAAACCAGGCAAGGCAGACCGCTCTCCCCTGGCGAAACACAAGGCTCTGAACGTCATGATTCTTTCTGTATCAATTACGTGTCCAAGCACTTCCTTTGGAGTCCATTTCCCCTCCGCATAGGCTTTTTCGGACCAGTCTGCACCTTTCTCTTGAAATAATCTTAAAAGTTCATCTACTTGGTTAAGTACCTGTTTTTCATAGTTGTTACCGGATACTAACTTGATATAGGTAGAGAAAAAAGCAGAATAATCGCCTTCTTTCGGCTGATCTAAGGTTTTCATGTAAAATTACTTTGGCTTAACTATTAAAGAGATAAATTTAAGTCATTCGTATAAACCACCCCTATCCCATGCATAAAAATTTACTTCTTTTATTTCTGTCTCTTTGTAGTCACGTTGCGATTTCCCAAACTACGGTAATCCGAAATCAGGAAATAGCTCAGATGATCGCCGAAATCTCTTCTGACTCCCTTGAGCATCATGTACGGGCCTTGGCATCCTTCAATTCCCGTCATACACTTAGTACGGATGAGGAGGACGGCATGCCGGCAGCCCAACGCTACGTACTTTCCAAGTTTTCCCATTTCTCAAAACAATCTCAAGGAAGAATGACAGCTAAAATTGAGAATTTCACTATTTCAGGGGATAAAAGAAGGATTTTGGAAGATTCCCCCAGTGCTAATGTAATCGCAACCCTAAAAGGTACTGATCCGGCAGATGACAGAATTTTCATTATTTCTGCTCACATGGATTCACGAAATAGGGATGTGATGGACGCTGAAGGACACGCTCCCGGTGCCAATGATGATGGTAGTGGAACGGCTGCCGTTATTGAGTTAGCCCGTGTAATGGCTTCACATCAGTTTTCCGCAACAATTCTATTTGTCGCATTTACTGGCGAAGAGCAGGGGCTGAAAGGTGCTGCTTACTTGGCCGATAAAGCAAAAATTGAAAATTGGAATATTGCTGCTGTGCTGAACAACGACATCGTGGGCAATAGCAGCTCGTCAGAAACATTGATTAAAGACAACCTGAAGATGCGTGTCTTTTCAGAGACAATTCCGGCTGCCGAGACTGAACAGGAAGCCAATACCCGACGATACACCAATGCTGACAATGACAGTAAATCAAGACAACTGGCCAGATACATCAAAGAGCTTGGAGAACGTTATGTAGATCAATTTGAAGTAAAATTGATTTATCGTGCAGATAGATTTCTGAGAGGAGGAGATCAAACTCCTTTTGCCAGAAATGCCTTTACTGCTGTAAGAATGTCTGAAATGAATGAAAACTTCATCCATCAACATGAAAATGTTCGCATAGAAGACGGTATCCAATATGGAGATCTTCCGGAATTTATGGACTTCGAGTACTTAAGAAAGGTTTCTGCAGTTAATCTGGCATCCCTGGCTTCTTTGGCCAATTCTCCCGGTCAACCTCATGACGTCCAAATAGACGTTCGTGGACTAAGCAATAAATCTACCTTACTGTGGAAAGCCTCTGAAACCGGAGAAGCAACTGGCTATTATGTCTTGATGAGAGAAACTTCTTCTGCTATGTGGGAACGAAAGTTTTGGACAACCGAGACCACGCTTACACTGCCCTATTCCAAAGACAACTACTTCTTTGCGGTACAAGCTGTCTCAGAATCGGGAGCTGAAAGCCTACCTGTTTTTCCTACTCCCCTTTCCAGGTAATCACAGTTCTTAATTAAATCAATTCCAAATTCTCTAAAAAGCAGTGTACGTTGGAACTCCAATGATTATATTTAGTTAACTATTTCAAATACTAAAATTATGAAAGCTAAAGAAATCGTAACGCTACAACGTTCCTTACTTATCGATACGGAAAAATTACTCAATAAGCAGGTAGAAATGGAAGGCACCTCTTCCGCTTACTACTTGTCAATGGCTTCGTGGTGCCACATGATGGGCTATGAAAATTCAGCTAAGTATCTCTACACTCATGCAGACGAAGAAAGAATGCATATGATGAAGATATTCCAATACATCAACGAAGCAGGTGGACATGCTATACAACCGGAAATCACCGGTATTAGACATCATTTCAATTCATTGAGAGAGATTTTCGAATTGATCCTTGAGCATGAAATCAATGTGACCAAGTCTATCAACAATATCGTGGATCATGCCTTCACCAAGAAGGATTTTGCCACATTCAGTTTTATGCAATGGTACGTCACTGAACAGCGGGAAGAGGAAACTATGTCTAGAAGAGCTTTGGAGCTATTCGACATTATCGGAGAAGAAGGAGTTGGTCTTTGGACAATCGATCAGGAGCTAGGCAAACTTCATGCGGCAGCCCATCCACAGGCTTAAATCCAAGTTGGCTGTCTCATATTGATAATTAACAATTTAACCCGCATTATGCATTAGCAAATCTACTACGGCTTCAAACCGCCTCAAAATCAGTCGCTATGCTTCACTTTTCGCTCTCACCGTAGCGGTGCTACGACTTGATCTCCAAAGTGACTGATTTTCTTGCAGTTTGAACCCTCGCTACGAATCCTAATGCATAGTCCGGGTTGAAGATAGTCTTTTATATCAAAAGAGGCCGATTTTGGAAAATCGGCCTCTTTTTTATTATAATTTAATTCCAATAGCAGTTGCCAAGTAAGTTGTGAATCCATGCCGATGCCATAAAAAGACACCGGAAAGCTTTGGAACTTAATATTCCCCAGAAAAACCACTTATTCTTATCCGAATGAAAATTTCAATTTAAATCTTTGTAGCGACTCACACCTTTCTTTTCACCCAATAAACTTATTCCATATTGGTGAAACACGGTTATTAACTTGCGCAGTTTGGTGAACTTTTTCATTTTATTTCGTTTGTGTTTTATGAGTGGGCAGAATCCTCTGGACTTAACTCTTGGAAAACCAATTAATAATTACAGGCCCCCAAGACCGCAGTGTTATAAAATAGGTGCCCAGTAAAATAAACCCCGTTGCAAAGAGAAGAACCAGAGAAGCGGCTAGCTGTGGAAATACATTTGTCTTAAAGTGATTAACACGTATGAACAATTCCACTACCAGCAAATTGGGAATGTAGAAAAAGAAGTCCATAATCTGATCAAATGGGCCACTGAAATTCGCTCTGCGTCCCAATCCACCAGTCAGCAAAGTCCAGAAGCCATAATCCATCCGGTATAGCCATGATCCTATAGCAAGTGCATAAAGCCGCAAAGCCCAAGCATTGTGCTTTACAAACCGGCCTTCCTTTGCATGTCTGAAAGTTTGGATCGCGGCGACACCCATCAAAATTCCATACAGGGAAAAACCGATATCCATCATCAGTCCGCCAACGGTACCCCTGATAGCTATGAATGTCAGCCCGCCAATAGCTGCAAAAAGGCATGAAATGAGATAGATACTTCCCAGCCATCGGTGAATAGAAGGGAAATTGATGCGGATCTTTTCTATAAGCTGAATGCTTCCTAATAGCAATATAATACCTCCTGCGGCGAAATGAATTCCTATTCCGGTGGTGGCACCGATGGAATTTTCTTCATATAAGTTGGGTAGGATATGGTTCCACCTAGTCATATCTCCTTCATACCATGCTACAGCATAAAATGTAAGAATGTAAAGCCCAAACAATCCTGCGCTTATCCATACTGTAGCGACGAGCCCAATGCCCGACCAACGGAGCATAGCAGAACTAAACCTCCTTACCTTCGATGTAGGAGGATAGAGTAAAGCGGAATTTTCTACAAGTTTTGACATAGGATCAGGATTAAAATTTAAAAGGATATTTTAACCAAATCATCACCAATGGCATAGCCAGAAACGGGATTTCTATCAAAGCCATTTTGTAATTGCCCCCATTGAGTGAGAGTGCCATGATCAGCACAATGGTGACCGCATGAAGAACATTGCTTAGCAAAAATGTTTGCGGGAAAAACAACATCAGGCCAATAAGAATGGAGAAGACACCAAAATATGGCATCATGACATTGCTTATACCCAACTCGGACATCGTCTGTGCCTGTTGGGGATTGGCAGGTTGAAAAGCATCCCATCCGTGTTTGAGACTCAGGAATGCAGAAATGAATAAGAGTGCTATGCTAAAGATTTTCATAATTGAATAAGTGGGCAGGTGTATGTATTAAAGTTGGAATCATAGATTTGAAATGGTATTGGATTTGATAAATAAACCTTTGATAACTTATCTATCTTCGTTGCTCGCTTTCTGTGTTTTATCCAGTACCCGTTTAAACTTCATCGTTTTCCCCAACAGTGAGAATCCTACATATCCCCGGAAGTCCATTTCGTTGGCACTGGTCAATTTAACCATCACGCTGTAGCTTCGGCCTTCCTCCGGGTTGTACAGTTTACCTCCTGTATATTCCCCATCTTCATAGGTCAAGTTGGTGATATTGGTAATCCCATACCTGGATCTGTCCCGCAATTTTTCATCGGGATTTTTGAAGTCTTTTTTCGGGGTTTTCCCGTCTTCTTCATACATATTTGAAGCGTGTAATAACTTTCCAAAGTATTTGTCACCTGATTTGTAAAATTCAAATTTCAGTTTGGGGTCTGAATCCACACTTTCCCAAACCCCTATTAGTTTATCGGAAGGTAATTTTTGCGCAAAGGCCGCCACTGAAACAATAAGTATGGAGGCTAATAGAATTATTTTTTTCAATTTCATTTGTTCACTTGATTGAGTTTTTGAAAATTTTCAAATTCCTTATTCCCCTAGTTCATGAGGAAAGTGGGAGCAATTCCGGTGGCTATTTTGATCACGCCTAATAACCTCTCAAAGCGGTTTCTTTACGTCCGGTAACAGTAAGGTTGGCAGCTTGCTCAGTCAACTGTTTGAAAAGCTCCAGCCCAATCCCGCTACTTCCTCCCGTAATTAGGATTGTACTGTTTTTTAGTTCCATTTTCTTGTCTGTTATTGATATATGCAAAGATGCAAGTACTTGATACCACAGACTTAGCCAAAACCACTTTTACTGTAGCCGGAAATATTTTTTTCCAACCGATCGCATCACTTATAAATACCCACAATTAAGAGTTTTATACGTAAGGGTGCTATTAATTTTAACCCACTTCATTTAGCTGTACTCACATAGAATTATTTTCATTTTCCAAGGCTACCTGCAAAGGCAAAGTCCGTAATCGTTTACCGGTCAGATCAAAAACAGCATTCGCTATAGCCGGTGCAATGGGAGAAATAGGGGGTTCCCCTACCCCGGATGGTTTATCGGATCCTTCATACATAATTACTTCGATCTCCGGGGTATCCTTTAGCGTTGCAACCTTATAATTATGAAAGTTGGTTTCTACAAACCGGCCATTTTCTATCGTTCCCTGTTCGTATAAGCTTGCGCTGATAGCCATCATCGTAGCGCCCTCGACTTGCTGCCGGATTCCTGCCGGATTTATCAAAATACCGGGGTCAATTGCCTGATAAACCTTGGTAATTACAATCTTCCCCTCTTCAATCTTTAACTCCACCACTGCCGCAGCGATTGTCTTATGGTCATCACAAACGGCTACTCCTCTTCCAACATCTTTGGCTATTGGGCGATACCACCCTGATTTTTCCCTGATTAATTCCAGAAGTTTTTTTCTTCTATTTAATTGCTTTGTATCTCCACAGTGATCCAGTCTGAACTTGAGTGGATTTACTCCAGCTTTATGGGCCAATTCGTCCATAAAGCTCTCTATGGCAAATGTATTGGCAAACATGCCTACCCCTCGCCACATACACGTCTCAAAAGGAAGGCTGCTTTGCCACATGGTGGTTTTTAGGTTTTCAATAGCATACCCTATCCTCGCACCGTGGCCAGCTACAACAAAGTCAGCTCCTAAAATGGGCTCCACAAATTTTGGCATGGCCATGAAACCCATCGGACCGGAGGCAAAGTCATGTTGCATTCCCAGAATTTTGCCGTCATCAGTCAATTTCCCACTAAGGACGTGATGAGTGTTTGGCCTTACAAACCCATTTTGAAACTCCTGCTGTCGATTGTAAAGCAGATGCACAGGCTTGCCTACGGCTTGGGATAGTTTGGCGGCCTCTACAGCATTGTGTTTGAAGGTCCGCCTACCGAAGCCACCTCCCAAAAAAACAGGTACCATTACTATGTTTTTGCTACTGAATCCCAACCCATCTGAAATGGATTGCTGCATGAAAGGGAGATGTTGGTGGGAGGTATAGATCGTAACCTTGTCATCCACCACATCCGCCACTACAATACTTGGCTCCATGCCGGCATGAAAACCAATGGGCGTCCGGTATTCACTTTTAACTTCTTCTGATTGAACCCTGCCGGTACTGCCCTCTTTTTGAATATTGACTTCGGTTCCAATACCCACCGTGACTGCTTCAATGGCATCTTTGGTGTTGTAGTTTGGATTATATTCCCAAGCTGCCTTTACTTTAGCGAGGGCTTCTTCTGCCGCATATCTGGTGCCGGCCACTATCCCAATCCAATCTTTATCCTGCACTACTTTCAAGACACCGACTGCGCTCTCAGCCCCACTTAAATCCGCATTTTTTAGTTTCCCACCAATATAGGGGCTGTACATCACCGCCCCGTAAACCATATTGGGAAGGGTGGTATCAATACCGTAAATAGGCTTTCCCAATACTTTATCCGGCAAATCAATCCGATTAAATTCCTTTCCTACGTATTTAAAGGCTGAAGCGGGACGCAAAGCAGGGGTTTCGGCTGTTTCCCATTTTGAAGTTTGCTTTGCCAAGCCGGCATAGGTTACTTCCTTGCCTGCTCCGTATAACACCCCTGCTTTTGTTTCTATGGAATCAGGCCCAACTCCCCATAATTTGGATGCTTCAAGCTTTAAGGTTTCCCGCAAAGTGGCAGCCACTTCACGGATATTTACATAGAGCGAAGAAGTACTGTTGCTGACCCCTGTATTTCCCAAAATCCCGTTAACCGAAGTTGCATGAACCACTTTTATTTTATCCAAGTCAATATCCAATTCTTCTGCCGCGAGCATGGCAAAGCCTGTAAAAATGCCCTGCCCCATTTCTACTTTAGGGGATTTTAAGGTAATGGTATTGTCCGCATTTACCTCAAACCACAAGTGTGGATCAAAATCGGAAATCCCTGACGGCATATCCATTTCTGCCACAAAGCCACTCAGCCCCCTTCTTATGACAGACCTTCCAAAATAAAGCAGGGCCATAGTACCTGACACGCCAATTCCGGCACCTTTCAGAAACTTTCTTCTGGAAATCCCCTTTTTGGAGCCCTTATTTGATCGATCCATGAGCTTTGATTTTAGAAGCAAGAAGAATTGCATTGATTATTCGTGGATGGGTACCGCAGCGGCAGATATTTGAAATTCCGTTCTTGATGTCCTCCACAGTTGGGGTTGGATTTTCTTCCAAAAACTTGGCGGCTGCCATCATAAACCCGGGCTGGCAGTAGCCACATTGAGGCACTTGGATTTCCATCCAGGCCTGTTGTACCGGATGTAGATTGGATTCGTCTTCAGAAAGCCCTTCGATGGTTGTTACTTGTTTGCCCTCTGCCATTTTTACCGGATAGGAACAGGATCTTATCAAATCTCCATCCACATACAGTGAGCAAGCACCACACAGCGCTTTGCCACAGCCAAACTTGGTACCTTTTAACTTAGCCAGGTCTCTCACTGCCCACAGCAGAGGCATATCAGGATCGGCTTCCAATACTATTGGTTTTTCATTGATGATTAGACTTACCTTCATGAAAGTGGTGTTTAAGTTGAATGATTAGATTTTTCCCGTATCAAAATGAACTTTGAAGAGAGAAGCAGACGGCACGTTTTTACCGAACGAGCGTAATGCTCGGGACTATAGTTCGATTTTCAGTCCAAACGTTGGAAACATTCCAAGTCCAGAGCGTGAAACCTCTCCGGAAAGCGGGATGAACTGTTCAAAATTCACATTGAACGTATTTTGGATATCGGTAATGTCCAGAAACACGGTCAGATCGCTTCGCTTCATCTGTATAGTGTAGTCAGCCCGGATATCAAAGCTCACAAAATCGTCCAGTAGCCTTCCGTTTCTGGATGTTAATTCCTGCGAGTAGCGCAACATGCTCTGGTCATCAAAAACATTCTCGTGTACGATAAAATCATCAATCGGACGTCCTGTTGAGTACCTGAATTTGGCAGACAGCACCCATTTGTCATTTGGCTTATAACTTGCCAAGGCACTGAATACATGAGGTATGTTGAATGTAAAGTCGTATTCTCCCAAGCCATCGTTATCATCCCTCACACTTTGCATATAGGAATAACTTACCTGACCATAGTATTTTTTTGAAAGTCTTTTGATCAAACTGAAATCAGCACCATACGCATAGCCTGTACCCTCATTTGTCAGATAACTCTCAGCCCTGTTTGGCTGCACGACCAAGTCATCAAACTGCTTATGCCAAGCCTCGGCCACAAATTTCAAATCCCCTGAGAATTGCATTTTGTAGCCGAGGATATTCTGAATGGTCCGCTCGTTTTTGATTACCTCACCAAAACTTTGTGCGGCGACATTGGAATAGGCTACATCCTGGTAATAAATGCCTGTAGCAAAATTGATACTCTGTCTATCTCCCAATAGTAGACTACCACTTAATCTCGGTGAAATGGTGTGCTGCTCAGCAAATCCTGTGAAATCGTAGCGAAGCCCGGGATTTAAGGTAAGTCGCTTAGTGACATTCCAAGAAAGACTGGCATATGCCGAACCGTTGAAAGCCGTATTTTCGAAGGAGGAATTGTAGCGAGCCGGATCTAAAATCTGAAAATACCGGGAAGGGTCAGGACGAAAATCAGTGGATCGAAAGGTATACAGTGTATCGGTTCGGGCTAGATTTCGCTCATAATCCAAATTGACGGCAATGGCATCAATCCCCGCTGTTAAGGTGACTTTATCGTAATTCTTGGTATAGATGGACCGGTACCCTATCTCCTGCTGGTCATTTTTTATAGTTCGGAGATCATCCCTGTATGCACCAAACGCCGGATCTAGTATTTCTCCGTCGGAAGTAAGGGAGGGAGTATAATAGCCGAATCTGTTGTCCACGGTAGAAGCGCGGAAATAAAGTACATTTTTCCAATAACTGGATGTACTGGTTAGTGTACGCAGATTCAGACCTACCAAGGTATTGCTTCCCCGATGGTTATAGAGGACCTGTCCCGCACTGTTGTCATCATTGATATTGGTACCTGCCTCGATATCATCAATCCCCCTGCTGGGCCGCTCAGGATTGTACATGGCAATAAAGGAAAGCCTATTTTTGGTATTGATCTCCGTGGTCGTTTTTACCAGATAATCGCCCAGCGATATCGATCCCATATTGGGCACCCCTGTGATGCTAGCCACACCTGCAAAATTCTGGTAGCGTGCAGAAGTAAAAAGGCTTGTCTTTTTGGTAAGCGGACCGTCATAAATCAGCGTCACTCCCAAAAGCTCCAACTGCGCGCTAAAAGAACTACTTTCTCTATTTCCTTCTTTGATACCAAGTCCAAGGTAAGAGGAAGATTTGCGTCCAAACGTGGCATCAAAACCACCATTCTGAAACTGAACATTATCCACCACACGGGGAGCAAAAATACTAAACCTCCCCCCGTTGGGATCATTGAAACCTGAGGAGATCCCCTCAGCTTCCAGGTGTGACAGATTAAACATCGGCATGTCATCCACCATGTACACATTGTCCTGTGTCCCCTGTCCCCTTGCCGCAATGGCCGAGAATTGAGCCCCTGCACTTACTACACCGGGCAAAACGGCAAGCGCTCTCATAATATCTCCCTGTGATCCAGCATTTCGAAATATTTCTTCCCTGGAATATGAAAATGCAGATACAGGGGTGGATGGATTGTTCTCGCCTTTGAATGCTGTTACTGTCACTTCTCCGAGCTGGCCTACATCGTCCAGCAGCTCGAATTCAGCATAGTAAGTTTTATTTGATGATATTAGTATATCAGTAACCTTTTTGGTCTGAAAGCCAATAAATGAAAGCGTAAGTGAATGGGATCCGGTAGGTACGTTTTCAATCGAAAAGTTTCCATCGATATCCGTAATGGCGCCCAATTGGGTATTGTCCAACTGAACAGTCACACCAATCACCGGTTGCTTGGTGGCCTGTTCAATAATTTTACCTTTGAGATTTCCTGTTGACTGGGCAACTGACAGGACACTGATCATACTCAGTATGAGAGTTAACATCAGGATTTTATCTGATCTGTAAAAATTTCTTTCTTTTGGTTTGTAGAGATTCATGCTACGCATCTTTTGTAAATTCATATCCTGCAATTGACGAAACAAAATTGGCTCGCCTTTTCCGAACAGGTTTAGCCAAAAACGTTTAAGTTGTAGCCAAAAACGACCTAAAGAAAAATTAGTGTTTCTCATGGGATGGCTTTGTGAACGGCTTGTTTTCAAGCTCTTGGGAAGTGGTTGTCGATGTAGTAATAGTTTGGCCTTCTTCATAGTGCTTATAGTTATTTGCTTCTGGATTTTGCTTTCGATGAGTGCTAAAGTAGCTGCCATTCCGATACCCTATTTTTGAATTATACCAAATGGGCTAGCTTTTATAGCAAATGGGGTTCTGAGCAAAACGAACTATCCTTCACTATTAAAAAAGGGCAAAAAAACATGTGGTCCCCCCCATTCCTATCCCGGATTATTAAGCCCGAAAATCAACATCTGTATAGCCAAAAAATCAATCATGAACGAACTATGCAAACAATCGTTTTACAGGATTTCATCTAATAGGTGTAGGCTTTGGTATAAAAAAAGTATTTATCCCCAAAATCTGTTTTAGTTTTACCTATTATCAGGGATATCGTCTATAAAACTCCCAATCGGTAGAACATTCCAAGGGTTAATCTTATTGAAAGTAAGCATACTGATTTTGTCGATTTTTGACCTCTAATATGCAAGACCTTGAAGAGTTTTAAGATAAAAGCGATTTCCTTGTACCTACTGCCCGGTAATAGATGTTATGAGTAATTCAGAAAAAAGTTCAGTGATGGAAAAAGATTGGGTATACAGATTTTTTGTTTCTTCCGACTACAGGTTGGCACGCCATATTTCCTTGATTATATTCCTCACCTTAGTTTTATTCAATAGCCAACCGCAATTTATTGAACCGGTTCAGTCCATTATCAATAGTGGACTTGTGTTGGTTTTTGTTTTGTTGTTTTACCTGAACATGTACTGGTATGTGCCCCGATTTTTCTTCACCAACCGCTATTTCGCCTATGCATTATCGCTAATTTCCACCATTGCCATTATTTCTGCCATCTATTTTTTCAGTTGGGGAATTTTGGCTTCCTATAGAAGGGCTGATGCCTATAGAGAAGCTGCCGGTATACTTTCGGTTTCATTTGTAGTCCTGGTACTTACGATGGCTTCCACAGCGATTAAACTGTTTCAACGCTCTATTCTCGATAGCCTCCGGATAAACGAGTTGGAAAAAACGACATTAAGGTCTGAAATGGATCAGCTTAAAAACCAGATCAATCCCCATTTTTTATTCAACATGCTCAACAATGCAAACGTTCTTACCCAAAAGGATCCGGTAAAAGCCTCGCAGGTACTCATGAAGCTGAGTGATCTGCTCCGTTATCAGCTCTATGACAGTGCGAGATTCCGCGTACTGCTGACCGCAGACATTCATTTTTTGGAGGATCTATTAAGTCTAGAACAAATAAGAAGAGACAATTTTGAATACCTAATTTCGAAACAAGGGCAATTAAGCGGAGTTCAAATCGCACCCTTGCTCCTGGTCACATTTGTAGAAAATGCCATCAAACATAACATGGACTTAGAAAAAAAATCGTTTGTGCAGTTGTATTTTGATGTAAGCAATGACGAACTGAAATTTAAATGCATCAATTCCAAGCCAGGGATCGCAACAGCAAGAAAAGAGAAAGGAGGACTAGGATTGGCAAATGTAAAACGAAGACTCGAACTGATCTACCCCGGGAAACACACCCTACAAATAGACGATACTACCGACACCTACGGTGTATCATTAACCATCAGCCTATGAACTGCATGATTGTGGATGACGAACCTCTAGCGAGAGAGGCTATCCAATCCTTGGTGAGTAAAATTAAAGATCTCCATTTGCTTGGCAGTTTCAGCAGTGCAAATGCTGCCGCTGCCTATTTAGCGGATAATTCTGTAGATCTTATCTTTTTGGATATTCAAATGCCCGGAACCAATGGGATTGATTTTGCCAAAACCATTCCCCAGCACACACTCGTTATCTTCACTACGGCCTTCAGTGAATTTGCGCTTGACAGTTATGAAGTGGACGCACTTGACTATTTGATCAAACCGGTCCGCTTGGAGCGGTTCCAAAAAGCGGTGGAAAAAGCACAGTCCTATTTCAAATTACTTGCCATGGATCATTCCAGAAGTAACATCGAGGGTATTGCAGGGGATTATTTCTTTGTGAGAGCGGACAGAAAAACCTTTAAAATATACTTTAAAGACATTTTGTTTATAGAAGGGTTGAAAGACTATGTGGTCCTGCACACCGCCGAAAGGAAAATAATCACAGCGATGAACATTAAAACCATCCACGAACAATTACCGCATAGCTTGTTTGCGAGAACCGGTAAATCTTACATCATCAATGTGCAGCACATTGACTCCTTTGATAATAACACTGTATTTATTCAAGAAAATGAAATACCAATCGGTGATGTATACCGCGGCTATTTTTTTGATGAATATGTTGTGAAGAAGTTATTAGGGAGGGGATAATCCAACCTATGTTAGTTTCTGTCCTTTGTTTCCCTTCTGTTGCTGCTTGCATAGATGCAGCATAGCGTTCTCATACTACTTTAATGGCCGAAAGTGCCGCATTCATTATATCCAACTCATTGCTGGTTAATGAAAGATTAGTCGAGACAATATTTTCCCTCAATGGGTGTAATTGTATGTTCAGGGGATAGGAACGATAAACGATTTTTGAGTCGATAGCCAACCTAAGGCAATTTCTGTGGGTGTTGCATTTTTGTCTCTTGCCAGTGCAAAAACTAAAGTACCAAAGGATACAATCCCAATAATTCCCATCATCCACTGATGGCCTTTGTGGGACAGGCAGGGATGGCAGCCAATACCTGGCTCAGACCCGGCAACACTGCTGATAGTAGTAGCTGTAAATTGTTTAATGCCAGCTCCCTGGAAATAGGGAGCTGGAGTAAATTTTAAACGCGATTTCCTGTCTAAGAAAGCTGCTCAATTGCTACTGCAATTGGTGTAGTACCATCGTGCATACTTATTACTTTTTTATGCGAGGATTTACTTTCCAATATTTCTGAAAGCATTCCAGCCACATTTTCTATGGAATTTTCTCCGTGATGGTCTATGTTTACCTCAACTAACCCCGATCCTTTAGTCTCTATTAATGCGCCAGGCTGTAGAATTGTAAAGTTCAATTTCGTTTGGTTGATCAAGAACAAATCTGCATAATGTTTGGCCAGATAATAATCTGTAAGATTCTTGAGGCCTTCTACTTTCCATTTGGAAGGTGAGAGGGAGTGGATAGCACTTAACATAATGTATCGTTTAACCCCTCTATTTTCTGCAGCCTGCATCGTTTTTACCGCTCCGTGCAGATCTATCTGAAGTAAATTTTTCCCTCTGGAGCCGGACACAAAGTAAACTGCGTCCACAGCCTGCGGGAAATTTCCGGTAATTACATCCAGCTCTTCTGTAATATCCAGTTCAATTTGGTTGTAATTAGCGTGTTCGAAAAACTTGTTTTTTTGCCTGGAAGTACCGATTACGGTATGACCTTGATCTAATAATAGTTGGGTTAGGTTTTTCCCAACCCGTCCACTCGCTCCAATTATCAAGATTTTCATACTATTAAGTTTAAGATTAATTTTTATATAAACATTTCCTTTTTGGATAGCTATGAGTTGTAAGCTATTTCTAAATTAATTTTTGCTGGAAACACCCATAACCGATGTTGGATTCTAAAAGATCCTCCTAGATATAGTGACCACCAAATGATAATTAAAATTAGAAGCTCTTTAAAACAGTCTTTTCAACTACTGATAAGGATAGGATTTATTAAAAATCCTGAATGGTTGGTCTAATTACAATTTCGTTGATATCCACATCAGCAGGTTGTTCGATTGCAAAAGCGATTGCCCTTGCCACACTTGAGGCAGGAATAGCTACCTTGTAAAATTCATTGACGCCCTCCGAACTCTCTTGATGGTTGGTACCCAACTTTAACTCTGAATCCACTGCGCCTGGCTCAATAGTGGTCGTACGTATGTTACCTCCTACTTCATGCCTCAATCCATCACTTATTGCCCGAACAGCAAATTTAGTCCCGCTGTACACACTTCCTCCCGGACTAAAAACTTTAATCCCGGCCACAGAACCTAAATTGATAAAGTGTCCTGAATTCTGTTTTTGGAAAATGGGTAAAGCGGCGGAGATTCCATAGAGAACACCCTTGATATTAACGTCAATCATAGCATCCCATTCATCAGTTCTGACCTCTGACATGGGAGCAATGGGCATTATGCCTGCATTGTTAATCAATACATCAATTTTACCATAGGTGGCAATGGCTATATCAACTAAGCGCTGCACTTGCTCCTTACTGGTCACATCTGTTACCTGATATAATGCTGTACCTCCTTTTGAGGTAATATCTGTTACAATTTTTCTCAATTTACCCGCACGTCTTGCGCCGAGCACTACAATTGCCTCCTTTTCAGCAAGATACTTTGCCGTTTCTTCCCCCAAACCGCTACTGGCCCCGGTAATCACGATCACTTTGTTTTTTATGTTATTTTCCATCCTGTTCGTTTTTAAAGATTTATTGGGTTGGTTAAAACAATCTCCCTAGTTTCCAGTAAAGGCACAATTTGCCCTAAGACCAGCTCCTGAAAATGGGACGAGTTACGGTGCTCCGCCACAGCAGCTTCTCCGCTGTATCCTTCGAATAATACCAACGTATCCGAGTCTAACTTACTTTGGTGGATTTTATAGAAGAGATTGCCATCCTCTTGGATACTCTTATCATGTACTGTCTTTAGTAGGGTTAAAACATTTTTGAGCTGACCTTCCTTTACTTTCCATGTCGCAAACACATGTACTGGATTATGATTTTCCATTTTGACTTTTTTTTAGTTATTAATTTTCTTTTCACATAGAATGGCAGATGCCAACATGGTAAACATGTATTGACCTCCAATAAAGATTTTAAAGGAGGCCAATACAGTTCTCCTATTATTTTTGAGCGGACTCCAATAAAGAAATCATTTTTTCAGCCACTCCTTTGGCTGAGGCTGGATTCTGTCCGGTTACCAAGTTGCCGTCCGCAATGCTGTGGTCGGACCACGGTGTGGCTGAATGGAATTTTGCCCCTTGTTCTTTCAATGCTGTTTCGAGCAAGAATGGTACATCAGCTATAGCGTAGTTATTCTCTTCTTCGTCTGTAAAGGAGGTGATGTTCTTTCCGTCGACCAGATAAGTTCCATCACTTAGTTTCACATTTAAAAATGAAACAGGGCCATGACACACAGCTCCTAGAACTGCATTGCGTTCATAGGTTTCTTTGATAACTTTTTTGAGAAGTTCATTCTCCGGCATATCCACCATGGGTGCCAGACCACCTGGTACAAAAACGGCATCGTAGCTGCGAACGTCTGCATCTGCAAGTTTACCGGCCTTTTGCATCGTTTCCCAACCCTTACCTGTCAGAAACGCAAGATTTGCGGGGTCATCGGCTAAATTAAGGGCATCTAAATAGGGTGTATCACCGGTTAAGCTGGCAAAATCTATCTGATAATCCGCTTGTTCAAATTCGGCATAAGGGTGCGCCACTTCCGGAAGAAATGTTCCTGTTCTCCTGTTGTTTGGTCCAATCGTATTGGCATTGGACACGATAATTAGAATTTTCTTTTTCATTTTTGTGTCGTTTGTAAAGTTATTTTTTTGATTTTCTGAGGTGCTTTCCTGTTGGTTTTGTGCAAATGCCGAGAAATAGACAAGTGCCAGCGTGATAATCATAAGTCTTTTCATTTCTGTAATTAGTTAGCTGTTGTTGATTTATTTATAGAACAAATTTACCGTGGAACACCCTCGGGATACGAGGAGCGAAATCACAAAAAAAGCGTGATTGAGATCACAATTGTGGAGGTGTTAGCCTATAAATCCCCGATATTACCCTTGATTTTTATAAAATTCGATAAGGGATAGATTTGCTTTTTTTATTGTGTCTCTAAAGCAAACTATACTGTAAATCCCTCTTAAAAATTGATCTGGGATAAGCTTTACCAGCCTTTTTATGGTTGTTAACTGGCATTTCCGCCCGGAAATATCGATTAATTCTAGAAGTAAGAAGAGATTGTTTCGTTTACTTCAGACGCTGTTTTTATAAACCGCAATGCTGTAATAATTCAAAGTCCTAGGTTTGAATTATATTTTAAAACTTGTTCAGGTCAAATGGCAATTCTCTGATTCGTTCTGCTGTGAGATCAAAAATGGATTCCATCAGTGCAGGAGCGAATGGAGGGAGCCCTTCCTCACCGGCTTCCCCGGCATTTTCCATGAGATGTATTTCTACGGTAGGCATGTAGTTGATCCTTGGTATGAGATAGTTACAAAAGTCCTGCTACTCTACTAATCAGTGTTTAAACCCGAACTATGCATTAACGTTCGTAGCGAAGTTTCAAACCGCAAGAAAATCAGTCACTTTGGAGATCGAGTCGTAGCAGTGCTACGATGAGAGCGAAAAGTGAAGTATAGCGACTGATTTTGAGGTGGTGTGAGCTGTAGTAGATTTTCTAATGCATAATGTGGGTTAAACGTGATTTCATGGGTAGTTGCCGTACCCAATGCCATTAGAATTGAACCTTCAATCTGCGCATGAATAAATTCCGGATTGAAATACCACCCGCAGTCTACTACCGTCCTACCCTAACTATTTTCACCTTTCCATTTACGGCTCTTGATACTTTCACAAGTTGGTCCACTGCTTTACCCAAACATTCAGTGACCACCAAGCCGAAGCTGTTTTAGGTTTTGCCGTACGCTTCCATTAATTTCCAGCTTATTAAGATGACAGCAACAAGCCGGCTGCAATAGCCACTAAAGAATTAAAATCAGTCCTTTTTATCGCGATCAGTTAGACTTATCTTCAAAACACCTATGGTTTAGGGATGTGGATTTTGCTTATTGGAATTTTGACAACAGAATCAATGGTTAGAAAAATAGTTGCGGGTATAAGAACAATTCAGTAAATGGAAAGATTACGTAAGCATATAGAAGAAATAGTTTCGGTTAGTGACCATGAATTTGAGCATATAAAGACATTTTTCACTTTAAAAAGAGTTCGAAAACATCAGTTTCTTATTCATGAGGGAGATGAGGTGAAGTACGAGTTCTTGGTTTTGTCAGGGATTTTCAAGGTTTTTTATGTGGATGAACATGGGAAAGAATACATACTTCAGTTTGCGAAGGAAAACTGGTGGATGTCAGACTATCCGGCTTTTTTTAAAGCACAAAAGGCGGACATGTTTGTGGAATGCATTGAAGCCGGTGAGGTTTTGGTTTCCACCTTGGAATCAAGAGAAAAGATGTCGTCGGATATTCACAAAATGGATCAGTTCTTCAGGGTAAAGCTAACCAATGGTTACGTTGCTTTACAGCAAAGAATAAGATCTTTGCTGACAAGCAATCCACAGCAGCGCTACGAAGAGTTTGCAATGCTATACCCAGATCTGATGCAGCGTATTCCTAAAAAGCTTATTTCGGAATACTTAGGCGTAAGCCGTGAAACATTGAGTAGGCTTTATTCCAAATAAATAATATGCTACCCCAATAATACTAATAAAGTGCTATCCCTTATCCAAAACCAGGCAGTCGAGCTTGTGGAGATGGTCGTAAAATAAAACGATAAACCAATGATTTTCAATAGGAAATGTGCTCTTGAAACTTCCTTTTTTTTGGAAAGTAGTAGGATAACTGAAAATCCCTTTATCATTGAAATAGGTAATGCTCTTGTTTTGAATGTTATGCACAAAATGTTTTTTGCTTAAACCCGCATTATGCATTAGCATTTCTACGCCACGGCGTACAAGTTATTGCCACCAATAATTGCTTCAAAATCAGTCACTGCGTTGCAATTTTTGACTTCACCATATGCGCTGCGGCGGACTTAGTCTCCAGAGAGCCTGATTTTAGTGCAATTAATGGTCTCTTAACGAAACCCACTGCAAAATCCAGGTTAAAACAAGCGACTATTTTGTATAGTTGATTTTTAATGGTTCCCCATTCTTTATCAAATTAATCAAAGGATGTCCGGGTTACCTGCACCAAAGTTCAGTGTACTCAGCCCGGCGCATGTAGTCTAATCCCGAGAAACTGTAGCAAAACCCAGAAAAGAAAAATTAATTAAATGAGGCACGAAACTCCAAAGGCGATTGGTTAGTCTTTGTTTTAAATAATTTGCTGAATGACTGCAAATGCTCAAAGCCCAATTCATAGGCAATTTCACTTACCGACAAATCTGTAGTTGATAATTTTTCTTTGGCCTTCTCAATCAGCTTATTGTGAATGTGCTGTTGAGTACTTTGCCCCGTCAGTGCCTTGAGCAAACTGCGTAAGTAGGTAGGCGACACGTTTAAATTCTCCGAAACATATTGAACAGTTGGTAAACCTTTACTTATCAAATCATCATTGTTAAAGTAGTCAGAAAGTATTTTTTCCAACTTATCAAGCACCTGGTGATTGGTGATTTTCCGGGTAATGAATTGACGCTGGTAAAAGCGCTCCGCATAGTTCAGCAATGTTTCTAAATGGGAAATGATAATGTCCTGACTGAAATTATCAATATTTGCGTGATATTCGTTTTTGATGTTTTTTACAATGTCATTGATCAACGTTTCTTCTTTGTCAGAAAGGAATAATGCCTCATTTACGGAGTAGTCAAAGTATTCATACTTTCTAATTTTGTTGGCAAGTGATGTGCCCCATAAAAAATCGGGATGAATGAACAACATCCAGCCTTCCAAGTTACTAGGTACACCATTCTCTTCTCCACGCAAAATTTGTCCCGGCGATAAAAAAGCCATTAAGCCTTCGTCAAAATCATATTTCTGTTGTCCGTAAAAGAGTTTGTCACAACCTCTTTTCATTGAAATTACATACAAGTCAAATAATACCGTACTGATATCTGAATTGTTTCTCAAGCCAGTCAAATCAATGATGCCAATAAGGGGATGCAAGGGCTTTGGAAGTCCCATTAAACGGTGTATTTCCGTTATGGATTGTATTCTATATGGTTTTGAATTTTTCACTCTACAAAATTATTTTAATTTTTGAACGGATATCCTAACCAAATCAATACCAGCGGTATTGCAAGAAAGGGGATTTCTATTAATGCCATTTTTACATTTCCAGCACGCAATGCCATCGCCATAATAAATACGACTGACACTGCATTTAAAATATTGCCATAAAAAAACGCTTTAGGTAGCAGTAAAAGTATACCAATTAACATGGCGGAGGCACCAAATAAGGGCATCCATGATTCGGCCATGCCCAACTGGGTCATCATTTTTAAGGATTCGGGGTGATTCCTGTAATTGAATGAACCCCAGCCGTGATAGAAACTCAAGCCTGCCGAAGCGATCAGCAGCAGTAATGAAATAATGTCCCTTATCATGTCATGAGAATATGATGGTTTGTAATAAATAACCGCCAATTATACCAATGGGCATGTCTATACTAGCGTTAATCAAATCTGTTCTGGCTTTTATTGGAAATACTTTTCTCAATCTGCAGTACAGATAAAAACCTGCCGGTGGCAGCGCGTTCGACAACATGATTAAACCCATTGGGAGTTTGTCTTTACATGTTGTTTGTGTGTTTATTTTATTCGTTTCTATATAGCGTTGAAAATGGAACTTTGAAAATGCCTTGATGCTTTTGGTCAGTGCCGGAATCAGAAGATCCTAAAAATCAACCTTTGCCAACTTTTTCGATACCTCCCATAATTTCAGAGATACATCTGCATCGGCTGCTTGTGTTGGTATTTTTGCGATGGAAGGAAATCCCCGGGTTTCACTCATTTTGTTTGGCCCATAATACACCCCTCCTTTAGCATCCGGAGAAGTGGCTGCAAATAAGGTTGGCAATGCGCCTTGAGCCGGTGGCTGGAACAAAAAGGGAAGAAAAGTTCTGGCAATCCCAGGGCCACTCCATCGCCCTGCTCCGGTAATAAGTAGATTTGTCCGGGAAACACCCGGATGTGCGGCCATGCTGCTGATGCCCCAACCGTACTTTTCAGATTGACGCTGAAGTTCTAGCGCAAACATCAAATTTGCGAGCTTTGCCTGACCGTATGCTTTCATTGGGACATAGGAAGATTTTGACTGCAGGTCATTAAAATTGATCTGGCCTGCACGATTTGCAACACTTGATACCGTAACAACACGGGCATCCGGTGCCTTACGTAATAATGGAAGAAGCCGGGCTGTCAAAGCAAAATGCCCAAGATGGTTTGTACCAAACTGTAACTCAAACCCATCAGCAGTTTCGAGTCGTTTTGGCGGTGTCATCACGCCAGCGTTATTGATTAGGAGGTTGATAGCCTGCCCTTTTGAAGTCATTCTCGAAGCAAAGGCTTTGATTGAAGCCAGATCAGCGAGGTCTATTTTTTCAAAGCTTACTTTTGCCTTCGGATTAATTTGATGGATTTTAGCAATTGACTCTGCCCCCTTTTCGGCGTTTCGCCCCATCATGATCACATTCCATCCTGCTGAGGATAAAGCCAGCGCATCTTCATAGCCTACTCCTTCTGTACTGCCGGTGATGACAGCTAAGCCCTCATACCTTTGGGGAATGTTGTTTGCTGTCCAGTTTTTCATTTCGTTTTGCATTTTTTCTGTTTTTTGTTGATGCAAAGTTGCAGCAACTCCAAAGGACAGGTTTAGCCAATACGCATGTTGTTGTAGTCAAAAAATAGTTATTGTTGGAATAGGCTGTTTATTAGGGAGGCTTGGATAATGATTTACACTTTAGCAAAATGGGGCATATCCAACGTTTCTTAGTCAAGCGCTTGTTACCCTCTCCTTGTATCCTTTATTTTTTGGACCTCTCAGTAAAGTAAAATTGGACTTATTACTAAACTGACCCTGCCTGATAATCCTGAAATTTGTATCTGAATTAAAATTAAAAATTTCAAATGACGGAAAATAAAGGGATAGTATTAGTTACCGGTGGAACCGGCTTCGTGGGCATGAGAATTATTTTGCAATTGTTGGAAAGAGGCTATCAAGTACGGACTACCATTCGCAATCGAAAAAGTATAGCTAAGGTTAAATCAGCTTTAAGCACCAATAACATTGCTTCGTTTGAACGCCTTTCGTACGAGGAAGCAGAATTGACAGAAGATACGAATTGGGCCAGGGCTATGGAAGGTTGCAGCTATGTGTTAAGTGTGGCTTCACCGGTGTTTTTTGATAAACCGAAAAAAGAAGAAGAAGCTATTCGTCCTGCGGTAGAAGGTATTTTGCGTATCCTAAAATTTGCAAAAGAGGCAGGTGTAAAGCGGGTAGTCATGACCTCCAATTTTGGAGCGGTAGGGTTTACCCAAACGGACAAAAGCAGGGAAACCACGGAAGAAGACTGGACAAAACCCGATGCCAAAGGACTTTCGGTTTATGAAAAATCCAAAACGTTGGCAGAGAAGGCGGCTTGGGACTTCATCAAAAGCAAAGGGGGAAATCTTGAATTTGCCACCATCAATCCGGTTGCCATTTTGGGTCCATCATTAGATTCTCATATTTCGGGAAGTTTTCATCTACTTGAAAATTTATTGAATGGCACATTGAAAGCAATTCCCAACATCCCACTGAATGTGGTGGATGTAAGAGACGTAGCCGATTTACATATCCGCGCCATGGAGAACCCAAATGCCAATGGCCAACGGTTTATCGCTTCGGCTGACGGACAAATTTCGTTACCTAAGATTGCGGAATTGTTGAGAAGTGAAAGACCCAAAGTGGCTCAAAAAGTCACCAAAAGAACACTGCCCAACTGGATTTTGAACATCGCAG
Source organism: Algoriphagus sp. Y33 (assembly GCF_014838715.1). Lineage (NCBI taxonomy): Bacteria > Pseudomonadati > Bacteroidota > Cytophagia > Cytophagales > Cyclobacteriaceae > Algoriphagus > Algoriphagus sp. Y33. Next base: position 2,278,049 of record NZ_CP061947.1, read on the forward strand.
CCATACTCAATGAACAGGCAAAAGAAGGTTTGTTTTTGACCAAAATGAACCGAAATGTAAGCAATGCCAAAGCCAAGAACGTGTTAGGCTGGAAACCTGTTTCGTCTCAAGAAGATGCCATCTTGTCCTCGGTAGATTCAATGGTAAAGTTTAACCTCATACATAAAGACCAATAAAATGGCAGCAAGAATAATCAGCGGTTTACTGATATTGGTAAGCTTTTACATTGGAGTGAGTCACGGTTCCCGTGTGTTTCAGAAACCTTCGGCGGAATATATTGAGATGATGACTGCGTTAGGAATTACCGATACCATTCGCACTATGTTGGGAGTCTGCTCTATACTTGCTGCAGTTTTAATCCTGTTTCCCAAAACATTCTTTATCGGAAATGTTCTACGGGCAGAGCTACTGATAGTAATGATGTCATTAGCCTTGAAAACTGGAAATTATAAATTTGCATTAATAGAAATTCCATTCCTTTTGATGCCTTTGGCGTTAATTTACTTAGGACATCCTTTCAAAAATGGGATTTGAAAATAGAACAATCAAATGAGAGCAATAGCCGGAGATCCCAGTGTAACTATTCTAAAAGAGCAGTTTATTCCTGATCATGTATTTATCTATGTTGCCAAAGGTGGCTTTCGGGTTTTTGATGGAAACAAAAGTTATACGTTCAGAGCGGGAGATGCCTGCCTTGCCAGAAAAAACAGGTTGGCAAAATATGAGTTACTGGATAGCAGAGACGGGTTTGAACCCATCCTTTTTTGTTTTGACGAACTTTTTTTACAAAAATTCTTGAAGAAAGACCGGTTTAAACAAACCTGTTTTTTATCAAAAGACGCTTTTATCCAGATCTCAAAATCAGCATTGATAGAAAGTTTCATTCAATCCATCAAGCCCTATTATAAAGGTATGATGGAATTGGATGAATTGTTTGAGGAGGTAAAATACGAAGAGCTTTTACTCATCCTTCTGAAAAGCCAGCCGGAACTCGCCGAAATTTTATTTGATTTTAGAAAGCCCGGAAAAATAGATTTAGAAGAATTTATGAATCGCAATTTCAAGTTTAATGTAAGTATTGTCCGTTTTGCGTATCTTACCGGACGTAGCTTATCTTCTTTCAAAAGAGATTTCAATACTATATTTGATGACACCCCAAGCCATTGGCTGATGCAGATGAGGCTGCGGGAAGCTTACATTTTACTAAATAAAAAAAATCAAAAGCCATCTGATTTTTACCTTGATTTGGGCTTTGAGAGTTTATCACATTTCTCCACCTCATTTAAAAAAATGTATGGTCATGCTCCCACCGAAATTTCGAGTAAGAATACCCATAGCAATAAGATCTAAATGTATAGGTATGGTTAAATTGAGCAATCATACAAAAAAAATCACTTGCCGTTTCTCCTATCATTGCAAAAGCATATGGTTTAATTGACTCCTACATTACAAGAAGCTTGAAACCGAAAAAAAAATTATTTAAATGATTGTCTAAATTCCACAGGGGACATATTGGTCTTAATCCTGAAAAGCTTGCTAAAAGACTGGGGATGTTCGAACCCCAATTGATAGGCTACCTCACCTATACTCAGGTCAGTTGCAGACAACAGCTCTTTTGCCTTGCCAATTAGTTTATGATGTATGAATTGCCGGGTATTTTGACCTGTGATAGAGCGTAACATATCACTCAAATAGCCTGGTGAAGTATTTAATTTATCAGCAATGGATTGAACCGTTGGTATACCTTGGATCGGAGGTTCGTCCATCCTGTAATGATGATCCAGAATTTCTTCCAGCTTTTGCAATAAATCGTCGTTTAGGATTTTCCTTGTCAGAAATTGACGTTTGTAAAAACGATTGGCATAGCTCAATAGCAATTCGATCTGTGCGATCATCACCTCCTGACTAAATTCATCCACCCTGCTGTCCAGCTCAAGTTCCATTATTCTGTAAACGGAAATGATAATTTGTTTTTCATCATCTGATAAATGTAGTGCTTCATTTACCGCGTAAGAGAAGTAACCGTACTGCTTTATTTTTTTTGCCAAAGGGTAACTCAACAAAAAATCCGGGTGGATAAGCAGAATGTAGGAGGAATTCTCATCACTGTCTTCCGAGTTCCCAATCAGTTGATCCGGTGCAATAAATATCATACTGCCTTCATTGAAATCGTAATAGTTCTGGCCATATTTCATTCTGCCACGGTTTTCCGTTGTGAAGGCTATTTTGTAAAATTCCATCACATCATAAACTGGAGCCTTCTCAGGATTGAATGGGTTGCTTTCATCAAAATGTGTTAAACTGATCAAGGGATGTCGCGGTTTGGGCATCCCAAAAGCCTGATGTATTTCGGATATGGAACGAAAACGCTTCAGATTTTCTTTCTTTTTTTTCATCTTATTAATGCATCATAAAAGCAAAACCTATATCGATAATCCATAGGTTTTGCTTTCTTTTTATTGTATTACCACGGAACCGTAATATTCGTAGCTGTTGTAAAAGTGCCTGAAGGCCCATTTTCATCCAAGGCTATGCGAATAGGCTCTGCTGCTGCTTCTTTCGGTGTTTGGGTGCCCAGAAAGTTGGTAAGTTGCGTTGAAGCAAATCCAGGACTTACCAGATTGACTTTTATATTTGAATTTTCCAGTTCTATCGCTAAAGACAGGGTTATGGAATTCAAAGCCGTTTTTGACGATGCATACATCACGTCAAGTCCACCCCGGAATGGAGAGTTAGGATCAGCATGTAATGTCAGAGATCCCAAAGCACTTGTTAGATTTACAATTCTTGCTGTCAGAGCATTATGAAGTAGAGGTAGTAGTGCCTGCGTTATGGCAAGGGTTCCAAATACGTTTGTTTCCCACACAATGCGCAATTCGTCTATGGATGCTACGCTCGCCCGCTGGGCGGCTCTCATTTCTTCTATCGTGCGATAGGTTTTTCCTGCGTGCGAAATTGCAGCATTGTTTACCAATAAATTAAGATATCCAAAATCTTTTTCTACCTCGACCTTTACCGCACTGATCGAATTTTCCTCCGTAATGTCCAATTGTATGGCTCGTGCGCCATGGCCAATTTCAGCTGCGGCAGCCTGGCCATTTTGCAGATTGCGTGCTGCCACATATACCGTATAGTCATTCCTGGCTAAGGCTTTTGCTATTTCAAACCCCATTCCCTGATTGGCTCCTGTAACCAATGCCACTTTCTTGTTGCGCGTTGTTTCCATTTTTTGCATCATTTTTATTGATTAAGATTCACATTGCAAAATTCTGGATTGTCATTAAAGCACTTGTAGTCAAATCGGGAATTGTCGAAGCCGAAATGCGGAATTTCCCTCAATTAGTTAAACGAAGCCCTAAACTCCAAAGGCGAAACATTCATTTTGTTTTTGAACAACTTGCTGAAACTCTGTGGATACTCAAAGCCTAATTGATAGGCTATTTCGCTAACAGAAATTTCTGTGGTTGTAAGAATGTCCTTGGCTTTTTCTATCAGCTTTTCATGAATAATCTGCTGGGTGGTTTGCCCCGTGAGTTGCTTCAGGCAGTCACTCAGGTACTTGGGCGATAAACTTAATTGGGACGCCAAATATGCAGGAGTTGGCAACTTTTGTTCCCCAGCATCGCTGAAACTGGCGTTCAATATATTTTCCACCTTGTTCAATAGCTCACTCCCTTGGGGTTGCCTGATTACAAACTGCCTGTTGTAATAGCGGCTAAAATGGGTAAACAACAAATCTAGTGCAGAAATAATTACGTCCTGACTAAACCTGTCTATGGGCAACAAATATTCCTTTTCAATTTGTTCAATAATAATTTCTATGGATTGTTGCTCATCTTCCGAAAGGATCAAAGCTTCATTGACATCGTAATCAAAAAAGCCAAAGCTTTTCATTTTACTGCTTAAGGGATAGGTTCTCAAAAAATCAGGGTGTATACTTATGATCCAACCCGCTTTTGCAAATGCAAAATCTTTATCCACAATGCTCACTTGCTTGGGGGCAAAACAGGAAATAATACCTTCATCAAAATCAAAAGGAGTTTGTCCATATTGCATTTTACAGGGACATTCTTTCTTTAAGGCAATTTGGTAAAAATCACTGATCAACTTGGTACGTTGGGTTAGTTCCGGTTGCGGAAAATGCTCAAAACGAAGAATGCTGAACAGTGGATGCTTCGGCTTGGAAATACCCACCACCTTGTGCATATCAGCCATGGATTTGAGGTGAATGGTTGAGGTCGTTGAATTCACTTTTCTACAGTTATTAAGTATCTGCTATTTTTTCCTGTATGACCGGGCAAAGCTTTTGGCTAAGAAAGCGTTTGGAAATAACGCAGATAAGCGGCTTGCCATCCGGTTCATTTTTCCTGATACAATATAATGCTTTCTTTTATCCAATGCGGTCAATAGCTCTTCAGCTACTTGTTCGGGGGTTTGCAGAGGCGTGGAACTGTTATATTCCGCATTCAGTCTTCGTCCCACTTCACCATCCATTCCGGCTGCATGGTTAAAATTGGTTTTGGTCAATCCGGGACAAAGCAACATCACGTGCACCTTGTATGGTTCACATTCTTGGGTGAGTGCCTGGGTAAAGTGGCGGACAAAAACCTTGCTGGCTGAATAGGTGGCCATATAGGGTATCGGTATAAATGATGCCATAGAAGCCACGTTGATGATTGTTCCGTTGTTACGTTTTTTCATCTCCCCCAGGAACATATGTGTCAATGCCACCAAGGATGAAATATTAAGTTGCAACATCTCCATTTCCGACTCCAGAGCCAATTCTGAAAATTCGCCGCCGGAACCGATTCCCGCATTGTTGATGAGCATTTCTACTTCCAGCCCGCGACGCTTCGTTTCTGTAAAAACCTGTTCAGCAGTTCCTGATTTCGCCAAATCCGCAGCAATAAATTGGGCATTGATGCCATACTTTTCGGTCATCTGTTTGCAGAGAGTGTCTAGCTTTTCAGCATTACGGGCCACCAGCAAAAGGTTGTGTTTTCTTTCCGCAAATTTGTGCGCAATGGCTTCCCCTATTCCACCCGATGCACCGGTTATTAAGCTTACTTTCATTTTTTTGCTCTATTTAAATTGATAGCGCAAAGTTGCGGCAGTCTATCTACCGGAAAGTGTCCAAAAGTCGGTTGTTTGTATTCAATTAGCGGGTTGGGTAATTTCATAATCGGATCCTATATCCCTAAAATGCTGTCCATAGCCGCTGTCATGGGCAAAGTAGATGGTTTTGTCGGTAGATTTGTCCTGAATCGTAAATGAGCCCCAAAATTGGATATTGGTATCGTTGAGCCATCTTCTAGACCAAGGCCGGGAAGACAAATAGTCAATTGCCAGCGCTTCGGATGTGTTGTATTGTTGGTACCAACCAGCTTCCTGAATTTGATTCTTTACACCCCAACCCTTCAGGATTTTTCCAATTTCCAAACCTGTCAGTATTATAGCATCAGGATTAAGTTTCGTAAGTTGCTTTACGCTGTTTTTATCTATGTGGTCACGGTGATTGTGCGAAAGCAAAAGGTAATCTACATTGTTTAATTCCGACAAGTTAAATGGGACTTTGGTGTAGCGTTTTAAAAATCTATTCGGGGCTACCACTGGATCAATTAACAGCCTAATGCCATTTATATCAACGATAAATGAAGCATGGCCTAGTGGGATTATAGCATTGCTGGTTTTCTCAGAAATATTTTCTATAAGCTGATAGATAAGTGTTGTTTGTTGGTTTTTTTTGAGTTTGGCAAGTGGATTATCACTACGCATCCAACGCAAGGCTTCACCAAAACTTTTGATGTCATCTCCATATATATTTGTGTATAAGCCCTCAGCGGTCAATTTATTGCCCGTCCAATCCGGTTTTACAAATTTTAATTCGCTGTTATATTTTTTTAATTCCATGGGATAGTTTATAAGTAGCATTAGAAACTGTTAGATGGCAAAAGATCTGCATTCACTTTTAAAGACTACGTATTTTTTGCTTTTAGTTCCTCTGGGACATAACCAAATTGCTTTTTAAAAGCATAAGAAAAATGGGTTAAACTTTCAAAACCAAGTTCTAAATAGATTGACTACGGTTTTTTGTTGCTTTTTTCTAGTTGATAGTGCGCCTCGGTAAGTCGTTTGTCCTGCAACCATTGTCGACCAAATATTTTTTGAAAATCACGTTTAAAGCCTGCAAGGCTTCTACCTGTTAGTTTCGCAAAGTTTTCAATCAGAACATTGAATTTGTAGTTTGACGACATAAACTTCTCCAAATTTTTGCCAATTCTGCCGGAGCATTCTATGCAGGAGGTGGACCACAGCCGAAAGGAAAGGCTTCCAACTGTACCGGATCATGAACGCCACTTGCTACCACAACTCTACGTGCGGGCTTTTCCTGTTATAATAACGGTACGTACTATTTTTTCTGTGTGCATCTTTTTAATCATTTAGAAAGTGATGCTACCAAGATTCCGGTAATGTTCTCGGAGCTTGTATCCAAAACTAACTTACTTGTAGTTAAATCAGGACCTGCAAAGGAAATTCAATTAGTCGGTTATCACTTAAAAATTTGTAAACAGGTTCATTAATTATAAGCTCTTCTGAATTCCAAAGGAGATTGAAGGGTCTTCCGCTTGAATAATTTGTTGAAGGATTGCGAGCGCTCAAACCCCAATTGATAGGCAATCTCGGAAACCGATAAGTTTGTAGTGGACAGGTATTCCTTTGCCTTGTCAATCAATTTGTCGTGAATGTGCTGCTGGGCACTTTGGCCGGTAAGCGAACGCAACATATCACTTAAATAACCCGGAGATAAATTAAGTTGACTTGCCAAATATTCTACCGTAAGAATACCCTCATGCAAACAATTTTCCTTATCAAAGTATTCGCTTATCAGCCGTTCTGCTTTAGTCAACAAATCGTTGCTTACAGCGTTCCTTGTGATGAACTGTCTTGCGTAAAAGCGATTACAATAATTTAGCAGTAAGTCCAATTGAGCCAATAGTACCATTTGTGTATGATGGTCTATAAATTGATATTCTTCCTCAATTTTTTCAAATATGCCAATTAGATTTTTCTCTTCTTTTTCAGAAAGATGCAATGCCTCCTTTACCTCGTACGAAAAAAAGTTGTATTTCTTGATCGTGCTTGCCAACGGATGCTTCCCTAAAAAATCCGGATGGAACATCAAAACATAACCACTTCCTAAGGATTCATTAAAGGAATTCGTGGCTTCTACCTCAACCGATTGAACTTGTTTTGGCGCAACAAAAATCATTGTACCCCTGTCAAAATCATAGTACTGTTGTCCGTACTTTATTTTGGTCTGAATATTTTTCTTTAGAGAGATGGTATAAAAATTGGTGGCAAATTTTTTCCATACCTCGGAATTTATTACGTGCAGTTCAGAAACCTGCACCACACTAATGAGTGGATGCAATGGCGGAGAAATTGATAATAACCGATGAAACTCGGATAAGGAATTTATAATTTTCATCGCTTTTATTATTTATAACGGCTTTTACCTCCCTTATTTTAAGCTGATTTGCCAATACAAAAAACCAAAGACAAGCAGGGCAAGTAGTTCAATAAGCAACCAATCTATTTGTTTGACAAAAAACCCGTCCATAACCAGTCCCATTAACCTGGCTAAGATTACGCCAAGTGTCAAGGCGGTCAACATTCCGGTTATTGTCAGCCAAAGCGTCCAATTGTTATGACCTAATAAGAAGATACCCAAACCAATCAGCAAGCCCCATTTCACCCTGATTTCTATCATCGTATTTGGGTCAACCGATAATTGGATTTTTGCAAGTATATCAGGTTTAAACGTGAATATAAATCCTAAAATAAGTGAAATAAAACCTGCTATTTTGGATATGGAATACATAGTTTTAAATTAAACTTACTACTTATTCGTTTATAAACTGACTTTTAATTTCTTTTCTAAAAGCCTCTGAACCTATTGATAGCCGCCGATCATAGATGGCATTTGCGTCTGGGCCAGCCACATACCGAACCTGATCTTTTCCGTCTGTTGCAGCTTCATACACGACCGCTGCGATTTGTTCGGCACTGGAGGCCTGAGCCATCATCGCATCTACATTGAAGAATAGCTTTTCTTCTAATGCCTGATATGATGAATGCTTTGCCGTGGCCAGCGATCTTCCGGTAAAATCAGTAGCGATTGCTCCAGGGGCAATGGTTTTTATACCGATATTATGTAAGCCCAGTTCAAAAGACATGCTTTCCGACCAGCCTTCTATTGCAAATTTGGTAGCATGATAAATTGAATGTAGGGGAAATGCCAATAGCCCGCCCATGGAAGTCGTGCTTATGAATAATCCTTGCTTCCTTTCTTTGAAATAGGGAATAAAGGCTTTGGTCACCCAAAGTACTCCCATCAGATTGGTATTGATTTGTCGTTCAATCTGCTCTTCGGTCAGAGCTTCCATCGCTCCCATCAGGCCATAGCCCGCATTATTGAATACCACATCTATATTGTGTGATGTAATTGCTTTTGCTACAGTGCCGGTAATCTGTTCCACACGGGTAACATCTAGCGGTAATAAGGTGACATTTTTCAACTGAGACAATTCTTTTTCCAGCTCAGGGTTTCGCATAGTGGCGATTACTTGCCAACCTTTTGATTGGAATAATTTAGCGGTTGCTTTGCCTAAACCGGAAGAGGCACCTGTAATAAATATTGTTCTTTCCATCTGACCATACTTTAAATTTGACAAAACAAAATTCAAAATAATCCTGCTGCCCAATGTTTCCGATATGCTGTAAGATGTATCCAAATCGCGGTTTGGCTATAAAGTAGGTACCTACATTGCTTCCAAGATCGAATTATGTGCATTTAGTATAGGTCCAGCGGATAAAATCCCAAGTCATTCAAATGAAAAAGCCTTGTTCAACCTCAATCCTAATCCCTTAGGTTAGCCTAAGACAGGCGTTCGGGAATTGGATCAGTTTAATGAAATTTAAAACAACAAGAAATGTTTTTCTAATTAAACGCTTTCCTAAATTCCAACGGAGACTGATTGGTTTTTTGCTTGAAAAGTTTGCTGAATGACTGGGGATATTCAAAACCCAATTCATAAGCAATCTCGCTAACTGACATACGGGTAACGCTTAACCTCTCCTTGGCGTAATCAATCATTTTACTTTGAATATGCTGCTGTGCATTTTGATGCGTATGGATACGTAACAAACTTCCCAAATAATTTGCTGAAATGCTCATCTCTTCGGCAATAGAACCAACCGTAGGTATTCCATATTCAATCCCTTCTTTATTATTAAAATAACGCCCTAGTATAGTTTCAAATCTTTCCAATAACTCATAATTGGATTTTTTACGGGTGATAAACTGACGTTCGTAATACCGCTCTGCGTAGATCAAGAGCCTTTCAAGCTGGTTGACAATAAGCTCCTGACTGAATTTATCTATAGCGGATTGGTATTCACTCTCTATGGTCAATAAAATTTGTTCAATGGTTTTCTCTTCCTTTTCGGAAAGGAAGAGAGCCTCATTTGCCGCATAACCAAAGAATTCAAAAGATTTGATTTTTTTGGACAAAGACGTGTTCCACAAAAAATCGGGATGAACCAGCAATAACCATCCACTGGGCTCTGCTATTGCTTCTTGATTGATTTCTATTTTCAAAAACTGAAGAGGAGAAATAAAACTAAGCAAGCCCTTGTTGAAATCGTAGACCTGCCGGCCGTAATTAAATTTAGCAGTGACATTTCGCTTTAACCCTATGGAATAGAAATCCTGAATCCAACTGATTTGGTTATCTTCAAAAGGATAAACCACCTTGCCGTAATCAATGAGACTAATGAGCGGATGCTCTGGCTCGGGAAGATTGCAAAGGGAGTGAAATTCTGATAGCGAGTTTAAGCGAAATGTCTTATCCATAATTTCTATTAATTGATTAATCCTGAATAAGCTGCCATTCAATAATAACCAGAGCATCATTTTCCAAGGGTAAATTTTCAATTAATCGATCCCCTACCCTTCGAAGTCTAAGTTCATCACTAGTTCTGTCCAGACCGTTCCAGTTGGGAAAAGATGAGCCGATTGCGTGTTGGGATGCAAAATCTCCTTTCTCATCGACAACTTGGGTTGTTACCAAATAAAGGCACCGTATCATCTTTTAGTTGAAGGTTAGCGGAAATAAGTTCCCCGGTTCCAAGTATGTTGTTAACTCTCATAGTATTTCGCGGATGTTGGTCTTGTGCATATGCATGTAAACTTAACGTCGCACATAGACCAATGATTAGTATATGAATGATTGTTTTAAGGATCAAAAACTCCTCCGGTCTTTGACAGAAGGAGTTTTATTGACCATCATATTACAACATCTGTCCTCCAGACACTTCAATACGCTGGGCAGTAATCCATTTGGCTTCGTCAGTGCATAAAAATGCCACTACACTTCCGATATCAGTAGGCAATCCAACACGACCCAAAGCCGTTTGGGAAGCAATGTGATTGTTCATATCGGAATTATCGCGAACCATTCCTCCCGCAAAATCAGTTTCAATTGCACCCGGCGCTACGATGTTTACCCGGATACCACGTCCACCCAAATCTTTGGCGAGGTACTTGGTCAGATTTTCCATCGCAGCTTTTGCCGAAGAATAGGCAGGATAGTACGGCAATATAATTCGGGTCAGTCCCGTCGAAATATTTACAATACCACCCCCGTCATTTATATGTGGCAAGGCTTTTTGTGTTAGAAAGAAAGGTCCTTTAAACTGAATGTCTACCAAAGAATCAAATTGTTCTTCGGTGGTATCCGCAAATACAGCGGTTACGCCAATACCTGCATTGTGGACTAGAAAATCGAATTTATCCGTCTTGAATTTTGACGACAATTCACCTGTCAGCCCACTGATGAAGGAATCGAATGTTCCTGTTTTTCCGGTATCCAATTGAAGCGCAAGAGACTTCTGCCCCATTCCTTCAATTTCTGCGACAACCTTATCTGCTTCCTCTTTTTTGCTGTGGTAGGTTAGGATGACGTCCAACCCTTTTTTTGCCAGGTTGAGAGCCATATCTCTTCCCAAACCCCGGCTTCCTCCGGTAACTAATGCTATTTTGCTCATCGTAATTAAATTTTAAAAAGCCCCACTACTGTGAGCACTTTCGGTTAAACTTTGTTTGATACAAAGCTACCTGACCATCACACCCTTTTGATTACAATAACCAAAGAGATACTTGCAAAAATCAAATCATCAGTGCAGAACGAAACTTCAGCGGACTTTCCCCGGTCTGCTTTTTAAAGAAGTTTGAGAAGTGTGATGTTTCTTCAAAAGCAAGGCAATCCGCAATCGTGGCTACCGGCCAATCTGTTTCCATGAGCAATGTTTTTGCTTCCTGGGCAATGCGTAGATTAATAAACTGTTTGGTGGTAAAAGAAGTCTCTTCCTTGAGGGTTTTATTGAGGTGGTTGCTGTGTATAGCCAATCTATCAGCATAGTCTTCTGCCCTACGCAGTTGCAGTTTTTGTTGGGGATTATCGATGGGGAATTGCCGTTCCAAAAGTTCTATAAAGAGGCTGGTGATTCGTTTACCCGCACTCATCGCACCCACTTTAGCATGCTTCGGCATTAATTTCTGTCCATTATGAATGAGCTCCAGCACATAATTTCGCAACAAATCGTACCGGAACTCATAGTCAGAATCCAGCTCTACCTTCATTTTCTTATAAATCAGGCTCAGGGCATTGTATTCTTCTTCAGGTATTTCAAACACAGGTGTAGCGCCCTGGGCGAATACCGGAAGCGCATCCATCTTTTCCCGCAGATTTTCGTTAGGTAAAAAATCATAGGTAAAAACACAGAAAAACCCGGATTGCTCTTCACTAGTGGGGTTAAAATTGTAGGGGATTTTAGGTGTGGCAAACAACAGCCCATAGTTACTTATTGACAGCGTTTTATCCGCATATTCCACTTTGTAACTTCCTTTAAGTAAGCTAATCTTAAAATAAGTTCGTTTGTCATAGGGCATTTCAGGAGAATCAGCCATCCGCTTGCGTACTTTTTCGATTTCAAATACATTGAAATGGCCCAATTGATCCGTAGCAATATGCGGATTGTCCGTCTTGATTTGGGCGTAAAATTCAGTCAGGGATGTTGCGTTCTTCATCCTTCAAATTTACAAAAATTAAACAATTGAATTTAGGGTGATTCTGATTAACTGTACAACGGATAAACCATGTATCATTCCTCCTTGCAGAAAATGTACCCGCCATGATGCAGGGTTTTTTCATCCACAAATTTACCCACCGCCGAAAACCCAGTATCATCTACATAGTCAATATGATTTCCGGAAACCTTATATTTTCCCTGATAGGCGCTCTTACGGTTTCCCCGTGCCTCGTCATAGCGATTGTTGGGCAATAATTCTTGGCGGATATGGTTATCTTTCGTAACCCACATCCCTATATATTTCTTCGTTTCTTCCATCGGTCTTTCCATTGTTATTGCTGTTTTTGTTGAATTCATTAAATCAGATAATTCATAGGTATCCAAGAAAGCGACTCCATCAATTATTTTGCCCTCTTTGAACGCCATTTTCCACAGGTAGGTATTTTCGTAAGACAGCCCGTTAATTGCAGTAGCCTTTGCCTTGAAGTGCAGCCAGACATATTCATTATCATTGGTAAGGCTTATCAACTCCGGTCTTAAAGGAGTAGCCAACTGTTTTAAAATAGGCTTTACCGCATTTTCCATAAAATCAGTTTTTCCGTGATATACCCCCGAGACAGGCGATCTCCCGGCTACGGTCCATATCGCATCTTCGTCTAGAAGATTGAAAAAGCTGCTTCCCTCATTTTTCCATTGGTCAAAATATTGGGCAACCAATTTTTTTGAAGCGCCAGTCGATTCCAAATCGTTGGAGTGAAGCGTCTTTATTGCACAAGAAATACCCAATAAAGACACCAACCCCATGATCATGAAAGACATCCCCCTGCTAATCTCCATCAGAATGATTTTTGGGCAGTGGGCCTTACTACCAATTCGTTTACGTCCACATCTGTTGGCTGAGAAACCGCATACGCTACAGCTTTGGCAATTGCCGACGCTGGCAGTAAATTGGTTCGGAACTGTTCTACTGCCATTTTCTTCAATGCAGGGTCAGAAATAGTTTCCGCCAATTCGGATTCCGTAGCACCCGGTGCGACTATAGTAACACGGATGTTTTTACTTACTTCTTGACGTAAACCATCGGAAATGGCTCTTACCGCAAATTTTGTCGCGCTGTAAACTGTAGAGGTTGGCCCTACCCAGCGATCACCAACAGAGGTGATGTTTACAAACTGACCACTATCCTTCTCTTCGAAGACAGGAAGTGCAGCAGCGATACCGTGTAAAACCCCCTTTATATTTACATCAATCATCTTGTGCCACTCTTCAACTTCATAGGCATTGATCATCGAAAGGGGCATCAATCCCGCATTGTTTATAAATACATCTACTGTATCAAACTCAGTTATAACAAATTTGACAAAGTCTTTTACATCTTCAGATTTGGTAACATCCAACTCTTTGTAAACAGCCTCACCTCCATTCTTTAAAATGTCATTGGCGATCGCTTCCAATTTGTCAACACGTCTTGCCCCCAAGGCAACTTTGGCCCCGAGACTTGAGAGATGGCGTGCAATAGCTTCTCCGATTCCGCTACTTGCCCCTGTGATCGCGATTACTTTTCCTTTAATGTTTTCCATTTTGTATTGATTTAAATTAGCTATACAAAGGTGCTCTTCAAAAGAGTCCAAAAAGTAATCAAATCAATAAATGCTGTGTTCAAATCGTGGATTACGCTTAAAGTACGCTAGTGCATTCACGTATTCCGAAGGAAATGCTGAGGTCAAAAAGTCTGGATTTTTCAATAAAGTAGGATTCACTGAGAAAACTGCCTCACGCGCAGTTCCTGCAGATGAAATCTACACGATTAAAACACACAGGGGAATAATTATTTTAATCGTCAAAATTTCTCCCAAGTGAAGTTCGTTTCAGGCCATTTCTGTTTTCGGAGCAGGTTCCTTTTGACCTCTGAAATGCATTCTCTATAAGCTCACTTTTAGGACTGATCCCACTTCCTCCTTTTTATTTTCAGGAAACAGGCTGTGCCACGTAGCGGAAAGTCCTGGATGCTCACCTCATCATAAAAGCCCTTTGAGGTCAGTTTTGATCCCTGAAGATGCTCGGGATGAATGTTGAGCTCCTCCAGATAAATGTGGTAGGCATTGTCTTTAAGTACTGCTGAAGTAACCCTGAAAAATTCAAGCAGGCCTTGCGGCAAAATCAAGCTGAGGTAGTCCTTTTCTTCCAATTCTTTTTTCAGCAAAGAAAATCGATTCAGGCAAATCCCCCAACTTTTAGGACTGATCCCCAATTTGTGTGAAAATCATGTGCAAATAAAAAAAGCACTTAGCGTGACTATTCGCTAAGTGCTTGATAATAAAGAGCCTCCTATCGGGATCGAACCAATGACCTACTGATTACAAGTCAGTTGCTCTACCAGCTGAGCTAAGGAGGCTTATTCCGTTATTGTGATGCAAATATAGCCGTTCACTTTACTTGCTCCAAACCCTCAGAAAAGAAAAATTCTATCTTCCTTATTCTGAGTGAGAAAAATTTAAAATTCCCGTAATATTGACAGCTTACTTTTCAATTTTTCGATCTCTTCTTCCGCTTTTTGAATTTTCACGTCAAACTGATCTTTCAACTTATCCGCAGTTCTAGAGGCTGCAAAGAACTCCAAATTATTTTTCCATAAGGTGATGTTGTTCTCCAATTCAGAAATTTGCTTACGGATACCGTGTTCTTTCTTGTTAAGAGTCTTCACGGCATTAGGGTCTGACTGTAGTCTGTTCAGGTTTAATCTGAAGAGGAAATCTTCTCTTCCAGCACCTTCCGGACTCAACTTTTCTAAGTATAAATCCACAGCCGCTTTAAATTGAGCTTGGATCTCTTTCATGGCCTTTCTTGGTACAAAGCCGAGATCATTGAATTGCCCTACCAGTTCGGTCAAGGTTTCCTCGGAAACCTCTCCTTTTTCAGCAGCGTCAGTAAGCTGCTTGCATATTGCCTGCTTGCTTACCAGATTTTCTTCAAATTCCGCTTCAGATTGCTTATTAGAGTTTCTTCTATTGTCGAAGAATGTATCACAAGCTAATTTAAAGCGCTTGTAAAGACTATCTCTACTTTTCTCAGGTGTAGGGCCAAGTTTTTTCCAGTCTTGCTGAAGCTTTACTAAAGCATTGGCTGTATTCTGCCAATCCGTATTATCCTTCAATTCCTCGGCCTTCGTGATCAGTTCCTCTGCCTTAGCCTGATTTGAAGCTCTAATTTCATCTAGTTCCTTAAAGAAAGAATTCTTATTCTGGAAAAATTGCTTGAAAGCGGCCCAAAAGAACTTATTAATTTCCTTTCCGGATTCTCTTGGTACAGGGCCAATTTTCTCCCATTTCTTCTGAATATCCAAGATTTCTTTGGTCTTGATATTCCAATCACGAACTCTATCTGCTTTGAATTCAGCAAATGGCTTTAGGGTTTCAATTAAGGCCTCTTTTTGATCCTGATTTGCTTGGAATACTTCTTTTTGACCTTCGTAAAAATCCTTTCTCCTATCGTATACAGCATCGGATGCACCTTTGAACTTCTGCCACAAAGCTTCCTGCTCTTCACGGGGAACAGGACCAATATGTTTGAATTCCTCGTGAAGATCATTCAATGACTTGATGGCATCTTTCAGATCTTTCACATCCTTCAGTGCTTCGGCTTTCTCTACAAGTTCTAATTTGCTTTCTAGATTCTTCTTGCGATCAAGTTCCTTGAGTTCAAAATAAATACTTCTATTGTCATAGAAGCGATCCATTAAAGCATTGTAGCTAGCCCAAAGACTTCTGTTTTGGGATGGAGGCACAGAACCGATACTTTTCCATTCTTCCTGTAAGGCTTTGATCGTAGACATGCTAAGAGTAGTCTCTTCTCCATCTACTAGATCACGAAGTTTATTCAGCAACTCAGTTTTGGCAGCCAAATTAGTTTCCTTTTGTTTTTCAGCCTCTTTTTTAAGTGACCCAAGCTGATGGCGATATTCGTAATAATAGGTATTAAACTCTTTCTCTTCATCACTTGGACGAAAGTCAAAATCATCCTCTACCCCACCCTCAGCTTTGAACCTCTCCAGTGCTTCGTCTTTCTCTTTATGGGTAAATTCATCGAAAGCAGCTTTGATCTCGTGGACAAGCTTATCGATTTTATAGATATTTTCTTGTTTGATTTTACTTTTCAACAAGGCAACCAGCTCAATTTTAGAAAGTGAAGTGATATCCACATCTTCCCCATGATGCTCATCTTCATTCTCTTCTTCGGATACCTCGGCAACTTCTATAGATTCGGCGGGAAGAGTCTTTCCTTCTTCAGGCGCTGCTTCTTTGGCTATACTTTCAGTTGAGGAATTTATTTCCTCCTTAACCTCACTGGTTTTCGCTGAATCGTTCTCCGGAGTTTCCACTTGCTCGACAGTGCCTTCTTCTAATGGCTTTTGGTCAGTTTCTACAGGTTTATCGGTATCTTCCGCATCTTCAGCAATCACTTTTGCAGGTTCTTCCTCTGAGGGATTCACTTCAGTAGTAGATCCAACGGTTCCACTAGCTACACTTTCTTCGTTAGCCTCAGGGTTGCTTTCCTTATCGATACTCTTTACCTCTTCTGATTTGGAGGATTGAGTCACCTTATCCTTTTCGGACAAATCATTACTTTTCTCAGTCATAAAAACAGTACTATTAGGGGGCAATATGGGCAAAAGTAGGGATTTTGCCTAATTTAATCTTGGATCTAGCGGATAATTTGCTATCACCTTAAACTCTCCACCCATATTCTTAAGTAAGTTTTTCCAGAGCTCTTCGGGTGTCAAATTGAAGGTTTGCTCATCGATATTTTCACTACAAACAATCCAAATTTCATCAGACAGCTCATCCTCCAATTGCTCTGAACCCCAACCGCTATAACCTAAAAAGAATCGTACTGAATCAGGGTTAATCAATCCAAGCTTTAACTTCTCCACCAAGGAATCATAATGTCCACCCCACCATATATTCTTTCCCAATGAAATACTGCCCTCCAATGCCATTTCTCCAATGTATATAAAGTGCAAGGTGTTTTGCTCCACTGGCCCACCGACAAATACATCCTTGTCCAAAAAGTCTAATGCTTCAACTAGCTCACCCAATTTAAGAATTGAGGGTTTGTTTATTATTAGACCAAAGCTTCCTTCTTCTGAATGCTCACAAAGCAAAACCACAGAACGAACGAAATTTTCGTCCTGAAGAAATGGCTCGGAAATCAGAAGATCACCGGCTTTAGGATTACGTTGTTCATCTTTACTCATTCTCCTTAAAATCTAAATTCTCGAAAAATATAGATCATAATTTTTTAAATGCAATGCCAATGGTAATTTTATATGCAAGATTTTATTGACCAACAACCTGCCATGGACATCTCAGCAATACGTAAAGACTATTCTATCAAATCGCTGGATATCAGCGATGTAAACATTAATCCAATAGTGCAATTTGAGTCGTGGTTTAAGGAAGCTATAAATGCTGAAGTCCTGGAGGTCAACGCCATGACAGTTGCTACTTTAGGGCTTGATGGCACACCCAATGCAAGAATCTTACTGTTGAAAGGTGTAGATACGGGATTTGTGTTTTTCACCAATTATCAAAGTCAAAAAGGCAAAGAATTGGCAAAGCATAATTCCGCTTCATTGACTTTCTTTTGGCCAGAACTGGAGCGCCAAGTACGGGTACGTGGAAAGGTAGAAAAAGTGACAGTGGAAGAATCTGATGCTTATTTTTTCTCCCGTCCCCTAGGTTCTCAAATTGGAGCGTGGGTATCCCCACAAAGTGAAACTATAGGTTCTAGGGAAGAAATAAACACCAATAAAGTCGATGTAGAAAAGCAATTTGAAGGAAAAGCTATAAGTCGCCCTCCTCATTGGGGGGGATACCGATTGCTGCCCTCAACCATTGAGTTCTGGCAAGGCAGGCCAAGCAGGCTCCATGATAGAATCAAATACGAATTTCAGGATGGCAAATGGATTATCACCAGACTTGCTCCTTGATTGACTACTTTAACCCGAAAAGATTATCAGTCCCTATCATTCGCTCCACGGTAAACCCCTCTCCATATTTCGTAAGTATTTTATGGCCAAATTCCCTGGCACGAGCTTCAATAAAAGGAAGAAATTCGGGATCTGAGATAAAACTTACAGGTTCTTCGCTTGACGGATCGTAAAACTGGGACTGAAATGCCAAAATGCTGTCGATTTTCGTTTGCCAGTAAGGAGTGATATCCATGACAAAATCAGGCTCAATGTAATTGTTTTGAATATAGTGATAGACATATTTAGGTCTCCAGGCTTCTTGCTGTACACCGTCAATTTGAGTTTCAATCTTACGGAGTCCACTCATAAAACAAGCCGTGGTAGCCAAGCCGGATCCCTTGCCATGATCAGGATGCCTATCTGATACTGCATTGGCCAAAACAATCTCAGGCCTGTATTTTCTGATCAGTTCGATCAGTTTCAACTGATGGTCTTCATCATTTTGAAAATACACATCCTTGAACCCCAAGTTCTCTCTAACAGAAAGATTCAGAATTTTGCCGGAAGTTTCCGCTTCCCGCAGGCGTAATTCCGGCGTTCCACGGGTTCCCATTTCTCCTTGTGTAAAATCCACTACCCCTACTTTGTGTCCTAGTGCCACATGAGCGGCGATAGTTCCGGAACATCCAAGCTCTGCATCATCGGGGTGTGCGGCAAATACCAATATATCCAGTTTCATGAGTTTATAATTTGATTTTTATTAACCATCCCGATTAGTCGGGGCGGGTTATAGAATCCAGAAGGTTGTATAATCATCACATTGCGTGACACACTTAAGGTACTACTACCTTACTCCGGCAGGCTCGATTCCATTACTATTCCAGTTTTTAAGTTCATCGTATTCGTAAATTCTGTCCTATGCGCAATATTGTACGCGTTGAAATTCCATTTAATCGGGTAAGTGAACTGACCGAAACTCCATATTTACGTGCAATAGATCCCAGATTATCTCCTTTTTTCACTTTATGATAGGCATTTGTTCTTGCAGGAACATTTGCTTTTGCCTGAGCAGTATTACCAAAAAGGCCAGGAGTGATTAAATAATTTTGGCTCCGGATTTTATATTCCGGAAAATCATATACTTTCTCCGCATCAAATGCCAAGCCTCGGTAGCGAAGCTCGTAGTGAAGATGTGATCCTGTACTTCTACCTGTGTTTCCTCCTTTAGCTATCAAATCCCCCGCTTTTACTTCCTGTCCTACTTCTACAAGCTGTCTGGATAGATGACCATAAAGTGTTTCCAGGCCATTTTTATGCCTAATTACAATGTAATAGCCATATCCGTACCTGTCATAAGATTTAATACGCACTATTCCATCAAATCCGCTGTACACGGAATCTCCCGTATCCAGATCTAAGTCGGTTCCATAGTGCCAGCGCCTCCATCTGTATCCATATGAAGATGTTATGGGAGTTTTCGCTAAAGGCATTTTCCAATTGTAACCAAAAAATTCATCGTAAAGACGGATATTTACCGTGTCAGTAAAGGTCTTTGGGTCAAAGTTGTAAATGTCAATTTTATTTGAATCCCAAGATGAATAATACTCAAATGCTGTGACCCAAATACTGTCTATTTGAATCTGCTCAGATATTTTGACAAGCTGATTCGTTGGAGCCCAAATGATAATATTCTGATCCTCGCTTATGATAGAACGAACTCGACCTAAATTCACATTATTTTCAAAAATAATGGAATCAGTAACCGAAGATAATGTCCGAAGATAAGAGTCTTGATCGAATGTCCTTAGCTCGATATTTCTCCTCTCATGGCCTACTTCAGAGGGTTGGGTCGTGTTGTTTTTCTTGATAATCTTAGGAAAAATTTGAGCATTGACACTTAAAGTGCCAATGCTCAAATTTATACAAAAGACTAAAAATAGGATCGAATACCTCATTTATTGGGTTTAATCATTCTCGAACTCAGCCAAATACCGTTCAGCATCCAGTGCAGCCATACAGCCAGTACCCGCCGCAGTGACTGCTTGTCGGTAGATGTTGTCCTGCGCATCTCCACAAGCAAAAACACCCTCAACGTTGGTTTTAGTACTTCCTGGGATAGTTTTGATATAACCGGCCTCATCCATGTGAATAAAATCCTTGAATATGGCGGTGTTTGGTTGATGACCAATAGCAACAAAGAAGCCAGAAATAGCAATTTCTGATTTTTCTCCTGTTTTATTATTAAAGATTCTTACACCATTTACTTCGTCCTTACCCAAGATCTCATCAGTCTCTGTGTTCCAGAGAATTTCTATTTTAGGATTGTTCATGACACGTTTTTGCATAATCTGAGAAGCACGCATCTCATCTTTACGAACAATCATATAAACTTTGCTACATATATTGGATAGATACGAAGCTTCCTCGCATGCCGTATCCCCTGCACCTACTACTGCAACTTCCTGTCCTCTGAAAAAGAACCCATCACATACCGCACAGGCAGAAACACCTTTTCCGTTCAGCCTGCTTTCACTTTCTAGTCCCAGCCATTTGGCAGAGGCTCCCGTCGAAATCAAAACTGTATCTGCATTAATAGTGACTTGCTCATCGATAATCACCGTATGCGGCTTAGTAGAGAAGTCTACACTTGTGGCTAATCCATACCTCACTTGAGCACCAAAGCGTTCTGCCTGTTTTCTAAAGTCCTCCATCATCTCAGGACCTGCCACACCATTCGGGTACCCAGGATAATTTTCCACATCATTTGTGATGGTCAGCTGACCACCCGGCTGTCCGCCAGTATATAATACAGGAGAAAGCCCTGCTCTGGAAGCGTATATAGCAGCGGTATAACCTGCCGGTCCTGATCCGATGATCAAGACTTTTACTTTTTCAATTTCTGGTTTCATTAATAATAATATATTAAATTGGGCAAATTTCAGGAATTCTACTCTGGTAACAAAGTTGCATATTGTTAAAATTCCCTAAGCTTGCGGCTTTTGGGAATAATTCTGCTTACCGGCAGACGCATAAATGTAATCTCATAAAAAAAGGGGGCTAAAAACCCCCTTTTATATTGTATGCTTACTTATCCGAGGTAAGGTTTTAGCGTCTTACTACGGGAAGTATGTCTCAGTCGACGGATTGCCTTCTCTTTTATTTGTCGTACCCGCTCTCTGGTAAGATTGAATTTTTCTCCGATTTCTTCCAAAGTCATCGCATGTTCTCCATTAAGACCAAAATAAAGCGTGATTACATCAGCTTCTCTCTGGGTCAAAGTAGAAAGTGCACGTTGAACTTCTTTACGAAGGGAATCATTCATCAAGCCATCGTCAGGCTTTTCGTCCCCGTCATTTTCCAATACATCCAAAAGGCTGTTTTCCTCACCTTGCACAAATGGTGCATCCATAGATACGTGACGGCCGGAGATCTTCATAGTATCCACTACTTCATTGGCAGTTACCTCAAGCACCTCTGCTAGTTCTTCAGGGGATGGCTCACGTTCAAACTTCTGCTCAAGCTCGCTGAATGTCTTGCTGATCTTATTCAATGAACCTACTCTGTTCAATGGAAGACGCACAATTCTTGACTGCTCCGCAAGTGCCTGTAGGATAGATTGTCTAATCCACCATACGGCATAGGAGATGAATTTAAATCCACGGGTTTCATCAAATCGCTGTGCAGCCTTGATCAAACCAAGGTTGCCCTCATTGATCAAATCCCCCAAAGAAAGTCCTTGGTTCTGATACTGCTTGGCAACTGATACTACAAATCGAAGGTTGGCCTTGGTCAGTTTTTCGAGTGCCAATTGGTCACCTTCTCTAATTCGCTTGGCCAGAACTACCTCTTCATCTGCTGTCAACAGGTCAACTTTTCCAATCTCTTGAAGATATTTATCCAGGGATTGACTTTCTCTGTTGGTAATCTGTTTGCTAATCTTTAGCTGCCTCATTCAGGAATATGATTTGTGAAATTTAATAGTTTAAGAGAATCAAATTAATCAATTGTATCGATTAACCTTATGCACTAGGTGCTTGTTTTTCAGGTTTTGGCAATAAAGCCTTTCTAGAAAGCTTGAATTTACCGGTCTTCTTATCGACGTCGATTAATTTAACCTGTATTTCTTCTCCCGGCTCAAGTACCCCATCCATGGTTTCCACACGCTCGTGCTTGATCTCCGAGATATGAAGTAAACCATCCTTACCCGGCATAAATTCCACAAAGGCGCCAAAAGGTTGAATGTTTTTTACTTTACCTGTGTAAACCTCTCCTATTTCGGGCTGAGCCACAATCGATTTGATACGGGATAGTGCTGCATTAAGTTTATCCTGATTGGCAGAAAAAATATTGATCTTACCCTGATTGTCTATTTCTTCGATCACAATGGTAGCTCCTGTATCCTTCTGGATCTCTTGGATCACTTTACCGCCAGGTCCGATCACTGCACCAATCAATTCCTTTGGAATCATCATGATGAATGATCTTGGGGTATGGGGCTTCAATTCTGCCTTAGGTGCTGCAAGTGTTTTGGTGATTTCATCCAAAATATGAAGTCTTCCATCCTTAGCCTGAAGCAAAGCCTCCTTCAAAACAGAGTAATCCAATCCCTCTACTTTCAAATCCATCTGACAGGCAGTGATACCTTTAGCAGTACCGGTCACTTTGAAATCCATATCACCCAGATGATCTTCGTCTCCCAAAATATCAGAAAGAATAGAATACTTACCTGTAGTGGCATCAGAGATCATACCCATTGCTATGCCCGTAACAGCCGATTTGATTGGAATACCGGCGTCCATCAATGCCAATGAACCGGCACAAACCGTAGCCATGGAAGATGAACCGTTTGATTCCAAAATATCAGAAACGATACGGATAGTATATGGATTCTGATCAGCCGGGGGAAGTACTTTTTTCAAAGCTCTCATAGCAAGGTTGCCATGACCTACTTCCCTTCTTCCAGGTCCTCTGTTTATTTTTACCTCCCCTGTTGAAAATCCCGGGAAATTATAATGAAGATAAAACTTATTAAATCCAGAAATGGTCGCCCCATCTACCATCATTTCGTCCATCTTAGTACCCAAGGTACAAGTGGTAAGAGATTGAGTTTCTCCTCTGGTAAATACTGCAGAACCGTGGGCAGATGGCAGGTAATCAACTACGGACCATATAGGTCTAACTTCGTCAAGTTTTCTACCATCTAATCTCTTCTTCTCATTCAAAGTCAAGTTTCTGGCAGCTTCCTTATGGATTTTGCTGAAATATGGACCGATTAGACTTGCTTCGAACTCATGCTCTTCACCCAAGCTGGCTACAAACTCTTCTTTGATTTCTTTGATCAAAGCCGAACGCTCAGATTTATTAGCTATTTGTTTGCTTACAGAGGCATATAGTTTGTCGTAAACATCAGCTCTCATCTTATCGAAAAGTGCCGGATCAGACTTCTCGTGATTGTATTCTCTTTTTACTTCTTTGCCTACAAGTTTGGTCAACTCGATTTGGGCTTGGCAATGTCTCTTGATTTCCTCATGAGCATATTGCATTGCTTCCAGCATCTCCTCTTCTTGAATCTCATTTGCTTCGCCTTCTACCATTAAGATAAATTCCAGCGAACCCGCAACTATAAATTCCAAAGAAGCTTTTTCCAACTCACTTGGAGTCGGATTGATTTTCAATTTGCCATCGATTTTCGCTACACGAACCTCAGAGATAGGGCCATTGAACGGGATATCAGAAACAGCCAAAGCTGCTGAAGCAGCAAGACCGGCCAATGCATCAGGAAGCACATCCTCGTCTCCACTTATTAATGTAATGGCGATCTGGGTATCTGCATGATAATCGTCCGGAAAAATAGGCCGAATAGCTCTATCCACAATTCGGCTAATCAATATCTCATAATCGGAAAGTCTTCCTTCCCTCTTCAAAAATCCTCCGGGAATTTTCCCTGAGGAAGCAAATTTCTCTTGGTAGTCAACAGACATAGGTAAAAAATCCACCCCTTCCCCAGCTTCCTTCTTGGACATTGCTGTAGCCAAAAGCATAGCCTTTCCCATCTTCACTACTACTGAGCCATCAGCCTGCTTAGCCAATGCACCGGTTTCTATTATAATTTCTCTGCCATCTTCCAGGGTGATGGTCTTGGTGATTAAGTTCGGTAACATAAATGATTGTTTGTTTGCGTCGTTAGTGATAAAAGTGCTCGTATAACCTTAAAAATAAAAAAGTAAGGTTCTCTCGAATGAGAACCTTACTAGTTTGGTTATTTTCTGATTCCTAGCTCGGCGATGATTGATCTGTATCGCTCGATTTCTTTCTTGTGAAGGTAATCCAATAGGCTTCTTCTCTTACCTACCAGCTTCAGCAAACCAAGTCTTGAGGAGTGATCCTTCTTATTTGATTTCAAATGCTCGGTCAAATGCTTGATTCTGTGTGTAAAGAGGGCAATCTGTGACTCAGGAGATCCTGTGTCAGTAGCAGATTTTAACCGTCCATGATTCTTAAATAACTCTTCTTTAATCTCTGAGGATAAATACATGTTTAGCTAAATTTTGTAAAACAACCACAAAGGTAGGATTTATTTTGAGAAAATGAAAGCTTAATTCGCTTTTGGGCGAAGAACTTTAATGTACTTCTGAATGCCTTGCCACGCACTTATATAAAAATCAGGCTCAAACAATCTAGCATCCTTTCTAGCCTGCTTGATGAAAAACAAACCAAAGGGCAGCAAACAGATAATGGAGAAGAAAGTGCCGAATAAGGGATCAACCACCCCCTCTTTTGCCCACTTCTCACCTGTCATCGTAATCATATAGTAAACGATGAAGAAAATAATAGAAATCAAGACAGGCATTCCCAACCCTCCTTTTTTGATGATTGCTCCAAGTGGTGCGCCAATCAAAAACATCACAAAACAAGCAATGGCTTGAGTGTATTTTTGATACCAAGCTATCTGAAATCTTCTATAATCCCGCTGATAATTATCAATCTGGGACTTCTTGACACCAAATGTATTTTTCAGATTTCGGGCATTATTCAATGCCATAGTAGTCGCATTTTTACCATAGCCCCGATTAGTGACCAGTGAATCGATTTTCTTGCGCTCTTCATCTGTAAGAGCTGCTGTACGCTGCTTTTTCACAACTGCATTGGCAACCGTCCCCGCATTGGTGCCCAGCTCGGCCACACCGACCTTTTCCTCATTGGCAGATGAGGCAAAAAGCGAATCTCTAGCCGAAACTTTGTTTGAAGCAATGACTGCTTTTTTACCGGAAATAGCAGAGTCGCTTCCGGGATTGAGAATTCTTGATTCCAGCTTATCGGTCAATACTGAAGTGGTGTCAACAGTATCTTTTCGAGCCAATTTCTTTAGCTGTTCGAGGGAATCTGCCAAGGCTTTTTCCTTTCTCATTTTAAATACCCTAACTGAGTCATCCAAAGCTTTGCGTTCCAAAATATCGGCTGCAGGCTTGAATTTTCTATTTCGTGTGAAAAAGGGATAAACACTTTCTGCTGTCTGATAATTTTGATACCGCTGCTCATTGACCAAAGTACCTATTGAGTCAAGGCCCAGCTTAATCTGAGCTATGTTTTTGATAGATCTATTGGTGGACCAGGCATCTTCTGCTGTTCTATTGAGCTTGAAGGTATTATTCAAATCAAAAACAACCTCATTTTTATCAAAGGATGCTCTATTGAATTCTCCCGGCTTGTCATTGATTCCCCTAACCATCTTCGGTTCATTATAATTTATCCCATGGTAGAGGGTAAGCTTCATGTAATTTTCGCTGAAAAACGGTTCCATTCTCCCCGAGTCTGCGAGGGTGACATCCAAGTTGCCTGTTTGGCCTGAGTTATGGCTATAGATCAAAATATCCTTGAGTCCAAACTCTCCTACTTTTTCATTGACTTTGATGCTATATCCCGGAATACCGTCGTAGAAGACGCCTGCTTTGATATCCAATGCGGGAGACTTCATACGTATATCATAGAGCAAACTGAATGTTTTAAGGTTTACTTTCGGTACGAGATAATTATTGGACAGATATGCGGCAAAAGATAGCACAATCACAAAAACCCCTATCGGTCTCAATGCTCGAAGCAAGGAAATGCCGCTGCTTTTTATGGCAGTGAGTTCGAAGTGCTCTCCAAGATTCCCGAAAGTCATCAAACTGGAAAGCAGCACTGCCAACGGAAGAGCCATGGGAGAAATACTGATAACAAAATACCCGATCAGCTCCAAGTAGATCCAGAAACTCAGACCTTTCCCGAAAATCTCATCGAAATATTTCAGCATATTGACAGTCAGCAGGATAAAATCCACGACAATAAAAGTCAATAAAAATGGGCCTAAAAAAGACCCAAGTATAAGTTTATCTAGTTTCTTCATTATTTAAACCGCTCCCAAAGCAAATACGAAGCACTGGAGTCGAAGTTCAAATTTGGCGAAATCCATTGAGATTACCCACCAATAATATCTTTCAATCTTCCAATCAATCCTTCCCATATCGCAACCAACTCCTCATCATCATAGCCGTCAGAGTAATCTATCACTTTCAGAAACAGGGTTTGTGTAAGTTCATTTTCTTCCAATTTAAACTCTATGTAGGCGTGGTCAGGTTCCTGCGGGTTCTTGGTATCGTAAAATTCAAACTTTACATGGGAATTACTTCGTTGAGAAGCCAGCCGGGCATAGTGATCTTCGTTGTCAAAATTGAAAATGTAATTCTTATCCTCAGTTATTTTCACTTCATCGGCAAACCACTCTTCTAATCCGCTTGCAGTACTCAAATAATGGAATACTATTTTTTTGGAGGCATTGATTTGATAATCAGCCACAAACTTATTTTTAACCATGATAATCGCTTTTACAGGATGTAAAAAATCATTTTTTTAAAGAACGTCAACTTGTTTTTCACAGTACAAGACCTCATATTTGCATTCCCATTTGAAAGGGAGGGTTTCAGGGTTGATAATAAACGATTCTCAACTAATGAATTGATGGATGAATATGCTTTAATATAGGCATTAATTTCAAAAATCAATACCCAAAAAATGTTTCTGAAAAATCAGAGACTCCTTGGAGTAATTGAACCAACATTAAAATATACTTGGCGAGGTAGCTCAGTTGGTTAGAGCGCAGGATTCATAACCCTGAGGTCACGGGTTCAACTCCCGTCCTCGCTACCAAAGGCTTTCGGAAACGGAAGTCTTTTTTTATTTTAAGGCTATGGATGAATTCGTCGTGTATGTGCTTCTTTCCAAATCATCAGGCAGGACCTATACGGGAATGACTTCGGATTTAATCACAAGATTCCTCTTTCACAATTTCATCTGTTTATAATTTGTTTTTAAGCGGTCAGATGGAATGCCCTGAATAATCATTTCTCTGTGTGAGAAACCTTTCCCATGGGCATTTCAAATCAACTAAAGGATTCACTTTAAAGCATAGACCATGGACTGTCATTTAGGTAGAATTCTTTAAAACTAAAAAAGAAGCATTGACCCGGGAAAAAGAACTTAAATCCGGAAAAGGAAGAGAATGGTTAACACAATATGTACTTACCAAATATGTCTGAATTCAAGATTCATATCCGCCACAGCGGACACGGGTTCAACTCTTCCCGAATTTCTTCAAGACAGCAAAGGCTGGCCGAAAAATCGGCCAGCCTTTTTGAGCTACCTGTTCTTGAGACGTCTTTTACTTATTTATTCGAATCTAACTTGTCAACTGTAACCTACTCAGGCTTCCATTTACTATATAAATTAGTTTTTGTAAAAATTGAAAGCCCTGATATTGCAATACCTACCGGGAGTATCACCCGACTGCGTGGTCAAAAACCCAACACTTACCTCAGATGTCTCCTCTACTATAAACGTGACCTTAAGTTCATTTACGTCTTTTCCCTCAAGAATATGGACATGTGCTAATGACGATTGTACATCCTCCACATCAGGCAGGCCACTTCCCAATGCCGCCACCAAATATGCATGATCGTTTTCGGTCAAATTGGTATCTCGCAGATCTGAAATCTCAAACGTATAATTTCCCGGCTCAAGGGTTAAAGTCTGGTAGATTTTTCCATTTTCAATAGCCGGGGCACCCCAGCCGGACTCCACGTTAAATATGTTTCCATTCCACTCATCCCATCCTCCCTGTCCGTCATGGATCTTAATGGCGTCATTGGTCATCCAGCCTGCCAATGTCCCCCACCTACCACTTCTCGTCTCCGGAACAAACGGAACTTGTGCATTTTGCAACTGAGGAACAACAACTATTAGTTCCTCCAAGAATGGAAGGGCAAAAGTATCTATACTAGTCACTTCTGGTCTAAATACCGTTCTATAACGAATAGTGGTGGAACTGGTCACACCCTCAAGCAAAGTGTGCGATTCACCGGCCGGGGTAATGATGGTTTTCAGTTCTTCATCCCCAAGCGAATATTCCAATTCAGTAAATTCTGCACCAAGGGAAGGATCCATTTGTCCCCAATTGATTACCGTATTATCAGAGTTAAAAGTCAAAGATTCAATAAACCTATTGGAAAGTTTTCTGCGATAGCCCTCGCCATAAGAAGTGCCTACAGCATCCACAAGAACAGACCTGTTTCCATCTTGGTCGAACGTGAAGCCAATAAAATTTTTCACGCCTTCGTCCACCTCAAAGATATGCTCTAATGAATTCAAACCTGATGTTTTTTCCACCGGGAACTCCACGGAATCCCGGTAATCATTCCAATAAACTTTCAATTTGGAAATTTTGGGATCTGCATTCAATTCTGCTTTCATGAGTACCCTCCCCTTTCCTGAGAGAATCTCCATTTCTTTCAGTTTTCCCGGATAAATAATCTCCCCCTCTTGCGTATATTTTTTAAACTCATCCCATTCATAATTATAACAAGAACATGTTAAAAAACCGGCAAGCAAGCTAATAATCGAGCACTTAATATTACTATTTATATATTTCTTCATGATTGATTCATTTTATGTGCATCCTAATCAATTTTCTCAAGATTAGATTTAAACCTATTTGTTTCAAATCACCTTGGATCTCCATAAATCCTAAGTTCATTGATGCTTTGTGCAGTGCCGCCTGCCCAGTTTTCCAGACATCGGATTCTGATATAGCGGATTTTAGGAGCATCAAGATCCACTTCAAAGTCCCAACCGGCAGAAGCTACTTCTCTATCCAGTGCACTATCCTGTCCATAAGATGTTCCCGAGGGTTTTTCAACTTCATATGAACCCAATAAGGTCCAACTCTCATCCAAAGCACCACTCAAATTTGGGCTTACAGAACCCCAAACTTCAAATTTTCTTAAGGACGTGAGGAAGTAAAACTGTTGGGGATTCAATTCGGGATATGCTCTGATCCATAATCGGCTAAGTTTGGCTTCTACCCCCATATCGAATGTGATAATATGGGGCTCCGGTCCCCCATTAACCTGGTGGGTAAAACTAGTCCAGGGCCAGCCTAGTCGATTATCCCAAGCATATTCCAATCTAGCTCCATTAGGAACCTGTGGAGCATCTCCAGGTAGAACAAAAGCTCTAAACCCGACAGGATCCAACTGTGTTTCGAATATAGGTTCTACGACTTGGGCAACAGTATCCGTTGAATTTCCCCACTTATCTTTTACAAAGATTCTAAAATCATACGCCAAGGTGTCCAAACCTCTTATTTTGGCCAATATATCATCCTCAGATGTGAACACACTCATGCGGTTATCCACATCAAATTGATTGAAAGCATTCCGTTTCATGATATATATAGAAACCTCCTCTTCATCCGGGTTATTGGCAGAGACATTAAATCCCCCAAAAGTATTTTGGACTTCTAAACTCTTAAAAACTTTCCATACTGGAGCCTCCAATGGCTTAACAGTTACCACAAAAGGGGCGGATTCCACGTTATTTCTACTTACCGAGTAGATTTTAACTTCATGCTCCAACGTATCTATAAAGCCCTCTACCAGTAGAGAGTCTTTGTAGAAAGATGCTGTAACCTCTCTGCTCTTTCCGCTGGGCAACTGATATTCAGCTTTTATAAACAGTAAATTTTTATCTTCGGGTACACTGTAAGTAAAAAGCGCCTTTCCCGGTAGATTGGTTACCTGAACATTGCTTACTGCGCTTGGTACAGATTGGTCATTGCCTGAAGGCTCTCTGGACTCCATGGCTTCATCACATGAAATCATCAGTACCACTAGGAATATCGCTGTCGCTAATATTTTTATATCTATTTTCATAACATTCAATTTTTAGAGCGGAAACTCATTACCATCCCGGGTTTTCTACCAAGTTGCTATTTCTTCGGATATCAAAATTCCCAATGGGCCATAAATAATCCCTGGGACCAATAAACCCTTGGCTATAAATAACACGCTCATTGTTGTAGGCCTCTACAGACTTACCGATTATATTCATTCCGGTAATATCCTTATTAAGTTCCTCCAAGGACTTTTTCCATCTTCTCAAATCCCAAAATCTCTGCCCTTCAAAAGCCAGTTCGATCATCCTTTCCCTATGAATGATTTCTCTTAGACCACCTTGGGTAGAATATTTACCTGGATTGGTAGAGTAAGTCTGCCAAGATTCAACTACTCCATTTAGTCCTGCCCTTTCCCTGATCTTGTCCAAATAGGCAATGGCGGTAGAAGACCCTGGCTCTACTTCATTGAGAGCTTCTGCATACAAGAGGTACAAATCTGCCAATCTAATTTCAGGCCAGGGGTAATTCTTCCAAACAGGCTCTGTAGAACCCTGAGTGGTCGACTCCCAATGAACAAGCTTCTTAACAAAATACCCCGTCTCATTCCAGTTCACAAAGTCTCCATAACCTGCTCTTTCAGAGTTCTTTGACCGAACAAAAAAAGTATTGACATCAGAGCCTGTAGCGTTTCCATCTTTCATGTACCAAATCCCGCCGTCAAAACCCAAATCTGCATAAAATCTAGGCTCACGGTCAAAATTGAGTCTTGCAGTCCGCTCGTTTGGCTCAATATAAAACCGCTCTTGTTCTGTCCCGTTCCTCAGTTCGAAATGATCAGAAAAGTCGAGGGTTTTGTCTTCTTCGATAGGAATACCATTCTTTGTATAAAACATCCTGGCTATTTTTAAAGGGGCTCCCCAAAGTCCGCTTAATAGATGCCTGCCAACCTGAGATCCCCTCTGCATCGGGGGCATACATAGATTTTGATTGATGAATGAACTTCCTGAAAGAGCCCAGACATGCTCTTTGGACCATCTGCCAGTGACTGCATTTCTGATGTTTAGTTGGGTTTTAGTTTCAGAACTCAATCCCAACACATCATTTTCATAGCGATAAAGTGCATGACCACTTTGCTCAGCCTCATCGATGGCTTCCTTAGCAGCATCTCTGGCTTTTTCCCATTTTGACAGATCATAGTCAGAATTGAACAAAAGATCATCCTCGTGGTCTCTGAAATTGGCATAATCGCTATTGCCGTTAAACAATGGGCTTGCAGCATATACCCATAATTTTGCTTTCACTGCTAGGGCTATGCTCTTATTTACTCTTCCAAATTCACTATTTTCGTCCACTATCCTACTTGGTAATTTCTCCGCCGCTTGACTTAACAGGTCTGAAATAAATTGCACACACTCATCTACAGGCATTCTTTTAGTGGCAGGCACGTCTATTGGGGTATTTTCATTGATAATCGGAATAGGCCCATACATTCTGAATAAATAGTAATGATAATACGCCAGTAAAAACTCAACCTCCCCTATCCACCTTTCCCGCATCTCAATAGGTAAATCAGGCACTTTATTCAGATCCTTTACATTTTCCAAGAATATATTGCAATGCCGGATACCCCTGAAAATTTTATATTCATCCCGGTAGTTAGCACCGCCCTTTCTAGCACCGCCCCATTCATCAAACAAAGGAGCATCTTTATTTTGTTGTCCCTGCGCTATCCTAAATGCTGCATGCCAAGTAGTCTGCGCCGACTGGGGCAACCATATTTCATCACCTGCAAACATCCCAACATTATACCAAGCATCGCCCGTCAAAGGCAAATATGAGTAACAGGTAAACAGGTATTTTTCAGCTTCATTTCGCAACTTAAAGGCATTTTCAATTGTCGCTACATTGTCAGGAACAATGTCCAGATATTCTTGGCATGCGCCTAATACATAGACCAGTAATATCCATAGGAAACGGATTTTACCTTTTCCAATAGGACTAGATGCTTTACCGTTTTCGCATGTATTCCTTTCAGCACATGCCTTCTCTTTATATTTTCGGTTCAATTTCATATTTCCAATATTTTATCTTATAGATTGATCGAAAGCCCAAGGTTGTATACAGATTGGATAGGATATCCTAATCCATTGCCTCCCATTTCCACATCCCACATCTTAAACTTGCTGAACATCAGAAGATTAATACTTGACAAATAGATCCTTCCGCTTTTTATACCCAGCTTTTTCACCTCTTTAATAGTGTACCCGATATCCACGTTCTTAAGCCTCAAAAAACTGCCGTTTCTTAACCACCACGTTGAGGTCTGATTGTTGGAATTCACCCGCCAATCACTCAGCCTAGGCCAAAAGGCATAGACGTTTCTGTTTTCCTCAGACCAATAATCATCAGCCACAGCCTGCAACAAACCGGTCTGATAGCCATTTGCTTGATAAAATGGTTGGATAGCTTCCGAATTAATAAAAAAAGACACCCTGGCAGCTCCTTGGAAATAAAAATTAAAATCAAATTGCTTATATCTGATTGTAGAGCCGAATCCAAATATAACCTCCGGCTGGGTAGGATAGCCAATGGGCACCATGTCATCAGTATTGATGACGCCATCCTCATTAATATCCCGGTATTTGATATCTCCTGCCAAAAGGCCTGCGTCCCCAAACTGCACGGGGGAATTGGCAACTTCTTCCAGGTCAACAAATAATCGCTCAGCCACATAGCCCCACTGTTGGGACAGGGAATACCCCCTTCTGGCCAAATGAACAAGGTTCTCGTCATAGTCCAATTCATCTACCCGAATAGCCTTACTGGATGCATAGGTAAACGTGCCTCTAAAATCAATCCTGAACTTTTTCGCAACAGTTTTGGAATAATTGACCATCAGATCTAATCCCTTGGTCTCTGCTTTGCCATAATTAGAGAATGGTGTGGCCATCAACCCCGCAGCATTATCTATATAGGTCACATTCTGTAAAATCTGAGATCTCTGCTGCCTAAACACATCCAAGACCAGTTCAAAGGAATTATTAAACAAGCCCAGATCCATACCTACATTGAGCTGCTTTGACTTTTCCCAGGTGATCAAAGGATTGGCATATCGTGATATTGACACGCCCGGTCTGGAATAGGTAGGAGCTCCTTCATCCCTTCCAAAAGAGTATCCATAGGCTGCATCATTTAGATTGACATTGGACATGTATAAAAAACGTTGGTCCCGCGCTCCAATTTGATCATTTCCCACTATGCCGTATGTAGCTCTGAACTTCAGATTAGACACCATCCCACGGATAGGAACAAAGAAGGGTTCGTTGGAAATCAAATACCCAATACCCGCTGAAGGGAAGAATCCAAACCTATTGTTCTGCTCAAACCTTTCGGATCCGTTATAGCCAAAATTAAATTCCGCCAAATACCTGTCATCAAAACCATAGGTAAACCTACCTGACACCCCATTATTTCTGTTGGGCAAAGACAGAATTAAGCTACCTGGATTACCGGCTTCATAGTGTTGTATATAAGAAACAAGCATCGCTCCCACATCATGCTTTAGCCCAAAAGTTCGGTTATAATCTATCGCACCCTGTAACCAAAATGTAGACTCAACAAGCTTTTCGCCTTCGGTATAGTTAAGGTATTCCGTTCCTGGCGTGCCTATGGAGGTAGAAGAACCATCATTCAGCACAGAGATTGTATAGCTTCCGTCCGATTGATTAATGTTTGAGCTGTAAAAAAATGGATTATAAAACCTATTCATACTGACAGACGCCCGTCTTTTTGCATAGGTCATAACCCGCAAGCGCAATCCTTCCGTGATAAAATCCAAATCCTGATGTATTTCTAATTGCGGGTTCAGATTAAATGATTTGTTAACCTGATACCCTTTGACCATTTCTGCATAAGGATTGACATACATGGTTGTCGTCTCTACAGCGCCGGCATCCAACGATCTAGCCGACCCAAAAAGCGGATGCTCTAAGAATGGCATCTTTTCTCTTGGATATACCGAAGGAAACATCACTGGGTTTGCGTTTAATGCATTACTAAACGTTCCGCCGCCACCGCCGATTGGACCAGTATAATCATCAAACTGTCCATAGATTCTGGCGATCAATAAAGTAGTAGGAGTAAGGTTTATATCGATATTGGATCGGATGGAATAATTATTTAATCGGATATTATTATTAAAATTATTTATGGGTTCCACATTAAGTATCCCATTATCCCGGTTATAGGTTGCCGCCAGAAAGTACCTCCCCTTACTAGTTCCACCGCTTAGATTAATATTATAGCCTTGATTTACAGTATAAGGTTTGATTAATTTATCTATCCAATTATTGTTGGGAAACAAATTTGGATCTCCTCCATCTCTTGTAGAATTGATTTTAAACTGGGAATAGGGTGAAATCGCCAAGGGTGAACGTGCAGTAGCTGATTCATTCGCCATTTGCATATAAGTAATATTATCCGCTAACTGGAAATTTCTCGTGTTGGTTGAAATCCTGTTTTCTGCCCGAAAACTAACTTTTAGCTTTCCCTCTTCACCTGACTTTGTATTGATAAGCACCACTCCATTAGCACCTCTGGCACCAAAAATGGAGCTAGCGGCGGCATCTTTGAGAACTGAAAAATCTGATATATCATCCGGTTGCAATCGAGCCATATCCAAAGGAGTGGATTCAATCCCGTCAATCAGAATCAGGGGGTCAATTTTACCTGTGCCAAAAGTGGATAAACCTCTGATAAAGAAAGTAGAATTATCAGTTCCAATGCCTGGTTCACCACTCTGCTGAAAAGAGATTACACCAGCCACTTTACCCGCTATAGCGTGTGTTAGGTTTGAGGAAGGTATCTGGAGCTCTTTAACATTAACTGAAGTCACTGAGCTTACTAAGCTCCCCTTTTTCTGCTTACCAAAACCAACCACCACTACCTCATCTAGACCTTGCAAATCTTCTTGTAAACTCACATTCACTGTGCTTTGACTACCTACTAGAGCTTCCTCACTCTTGTACCCTATAAAAGAGAATCTTAGCACCACGCCCTCAGAGTCAGGTATAGCCAATGTATAGAAACCGTCTGCATCCGTTGCTGTACCGATTTGAGTACCCTTTACCATAACTGTTACACCGGGCATAGACAATCCATCCGATGCAGAGGTGACCTGTCCTTTAACTATCTTATCCTCAGCTTCCTTTTTTTTCGGCGTATTCTCCCTAGAAACATGAATTATACTATTTACACTCTTGAATCTCAGGTCTGTATTTTTGGAAAGGACTTCTAAAACTGCCAAAAGCGTAACCCTGTCCATATTCAAAGTTTGCTTGGGTATTTCCACAATATTTTCTTCATCAAACGCAAAAGCAAAATTTGTCTTGTCTGAGATTACTTGAAAAACGTCCAATATAGAAGCGTCGTCCGTGTGGATTGATAAGTAAACCTTACTTAAATCCTTTTCCTGTGAATAGGCTTCTTTAGCAAAAGACAGATTTACCGTAAGAAAACCTAATAACCAAGTCCATAATAACTTGTTTAGATAATGTAATTTAAATTTGGGTATTGTTTTTTTCATGCTAAGTCGGGTTTTTTGTTAAATAGATCTAGTACTTCTAATTATTAATTCATTTAATATCATTTTGCTGTTTTCGGCTAACAAGGACTTGTTTTCCTTGAAATTCAAACTTCAGATTAGATGAATGCTCCAATCCTATTATAACATTAGGAAGGCTTTGGTCTTTGAATTTAGCTGTGTATTTTCCTCTTAATCGCAATGATGGATCTACTATAAAATCTATGTCATACCAATTAGAGAGCACCCTAAACACCTCGTTATAAGATGCTCTGTCGAATTTGATTATTTTGTCTTTCCAACCAATAAGCTCTTCATAATCATAATCAGTCTTTTGCATAGCTTGGAGCTCGGGATTGTAAAAAGAGACTTCTCCTTTTGTAAGAAGACTGTTAAGTCCTACCTCAGTTTTCACTTCTACCTTTCCTGAAACGACAGCCACGTGTAGGTCACTACCATCATCATATGCCTTCATATCAAATGAAGTACCCAAGACCATTGTAGTAATATCTTTGCTTACAACTCTAAAAGGGCGTTTGGGATCACTTGTTACTTCAAAAAATGCCTGCCCTTTTAATTTCACCATTCTATCATTACTAAAATCAGAAGAATACGAAAATTCTGAGCCTGAATTAACAGTGACAACAGAGTTATCAGGTAAGGTAAATACTTTCTTAATTCCTCTGGGAACTACTTTCGTAACCCAAGAGATTTCATTGTGAACAGGTGTATTTTCTTTTTCAGTCAGTAAGCTTCTTCCAAAAAACAGGACTCCAATCAACACAACCGAGGCCGCAACTGCCCTTATTCGAATGGAAGTGCTTCTAGACATCTTCTCTCTATACTCCGTTATCCTCCTACGGTTATATGCCCTGTTTTCAATGATCAATTTTTCTAAAATCTGATTTCGTTCCTTCTTATCCAGCTTATTGTTTTCTTCCAGCTTCATTCCCTGTAAAAGCTCTCTGGCGTGCTGGAGCATATTTATTTTATCAGGGTTTCTTGCACACCAGTCTTCCCAAAATTTGTCTGTATTTGGTTTGGGGTTATTGATCCAATCAATAAAATCAGCACACTTTAGAAAGTCTTCTATGCTTCTTGGGTGAAATCCGTTCATTCGTACAGGTACAAGGATAAATTTTAAGATTCTTCTTATTTACCTGTATAGAGACCTGAGAAATTAAATCTCCATCAAAAAATATATTTTTTTTGAAATTAAATTTTAAGTAGCACACTTGAATCAGTGAAAAAATCTACTCAAACCCGACTTCTCAATATATTATTGCCGCAAGAAAAATGATTTGCCAAATTCTGCTTCTCGGAGGGCGGTTCAAAGGATCGGTATACGCCCCTTCTTTTACTGATAGAATTAAAACGCCAGAAACTTGCCCGGTATATCCTAGGTAAATACATCCCCAACCTTTAGAACCCGTAGATTTCTTACCGAATTGGAAAAAAAAGATCCAAGGACATAAAACACAAACCTCGACTACCCGAGTACCAAAAAATTGCCAGCTGTCATTATTCCCACTGTAAAAAGATCATCGTGATGTTCCCTAAGGATATCGGACATTCCCTTCAGTGATTTATACAATAAATTTCTGGCTGATTCAGGGTTGGAATAACCAAGGATTTCAGCTACTTCATTAATAGTCAAACCTTCAAAATAATGTAGCATGATAATTTCCCGCTGCTTGGTAGGCAATTTTTTAGATGCATTCTCAAGTATCCTTTTGGTATCTATTGTAAACTGAGTATGTATAGATTTCACATCAGGTTCTACTGTCAATTGAAATCCGTCATTCCTATCATATTGCTCTTTATAAGCAATTTTTTTATTCCTTTCCAAAGTTTTGAAAAGTTTCCTCCTAAAACATGCAAACAAATAATACTTAACAGACTCAGGCTGCTTGATCTTATCTCTCTTTTGTACCAAATTCACAAATACATCTTGTACAGTATCCCTTACAAGCTCTTTATCACGAGTAAGTTGAGTCCCATAATTGTATAGTTTGTCCGCATAAGCATCATACAATAGAACTAAGGCATCATTGCTACCCTCTACAAATTCACTCCATGTTGATTTTTCATCAATTGACTCGTCCTTCTCAAAATCCTTCCGCTCCTTTTGCTGAATAAGAAGTATATTTTTTTTTTGCAATTGTGTGAAATTTTTCATTTTGGGTAGATGTTAACTTACATATTACCATCGATTAATCGATGTTTGTATAAAATTCAAGAGTATAAAAATTATTTTCCAATCAATAAATCATATTTTCAACATACTGATCCTCCAGTATACCCCAGCCCAAAACTGCATGTTTAGAACAGAATAAAACGAGAAAATCGAAACTACCGAAGTGGGAATCTCCGCCCTTTGGTGCAAATTGTAATTGCCACACAAAAGACCAGTCTGGCGCAACATACAAAATTATTCCTAACAGTCGATTATCTTCCAATTACTTTCTTGCTGTGCAAACGGCTACAACCAAGCATCAATTATTCGCTAATGTGATGATGAAGCGGGACCATGATGCACAAAAGGAAATAGCATATTTGGACAGAATCCTGATATAAAAAACGAGAATAACGGAAACTAGGCCAGCCTTTCGTAATAAAGAGATAGGTCTAGCTTGCCGAGCCCATGCTTTGATTTGACTTCACTCTAGTCTAGATCTTCCTGAAACCAAAAAAGCCTTCCCGAGGGAAGGCTTTCAATAAAATAAGACAGTGCAACCTTATTTTACTCTTTCAACTACAGCTTTAAATGCTTCTGGGTGATTCATGGCCAGATCTGCCAAAACCTTACGGTTAAGTTCGATCTCACCTTTCTTCAATAATCCCATCAATTGAGAATAGGATACGCCGTGCTGTCTAGCACCTGCGTTGATACGCTGAATCCACAAAGCTCTGAATTCTCTTTTCTTTGCTTTACGGTCTCTGTATGCATACTGAAGACCTTTCTCATACTTGTTTTTGGCTACTGTCCATACGTTGCTACCTCTTCCGAAGTAACCTCTTGTGGCTTTAAGCACTTTTTTTCTTCTTGCTCTGGACGCTAC
This sequence comes from Algoriphagus sp. Y33, assembly GCF_014838715.1. Taxonomy (NCBI): domain Bacteria; kingdom Pseudomonadati; phylum Bacteroidota; class Cytophagia; order Cytophagales; family Cyclobacteriaceae; genus Algoriphagus; species Algoriphagus sp. Y33. Next base: position 2,317,024 of record NZ_CP061947.1, read on the forward strand.
GGCGTTTACCGATCTAGGCATAGTGTTTTGTTTTTTGACGCATGGTGTCCTGAATTATATGGATCTTGTAAACCAATGTGCCTGGTGAATAAATAAACCTTAATTAATTGATTTTTAAGCGACTGTCGAGAATCAGATTCTCAACATGTCTCTTACTCTACCTTCGTCAGACTCGTGAACCAGACCAGTTTTAGTCAAGTTACGCTTCCTTTTGGTAGCTTTTTTGGTCAGGATGTGGCTTTTGAAAGCGTGTTTCCTTTTGATTTTACCGGTTCCTGTCAAAGCGAACCGCTTCTTTGCACTGGATTTGGTTTTTACCTTTGGCATTTTGCTGTATTTATATTAGTTGAAATTTATTTCTTTCCTGCTTTCGGAGCGATGAAGATATTCATTCTCTTTCCTTCCATTTTAGGAAGTTGCTCTACTGCACCATATTCTGCAAGTGCTTGGGCAAATTTCAAAAGCAACATCTCTCCTCTTTCCTTAAACACGATGCTACGGCCTACGAAATGTACGTAAGCCTTCACTTTTGCGCCTTCCTTCAAGAAGTTGATTGCATGCTTCAGTTTGAAATTGTAATCGTGATCATCGGTATTCGGTCCGAATCTGATTTCCTTCAAAACAATCTTCGCTGCATTGGACTTGATCTCCTTCTGCTTTTTTTTCTGCTCGTACTTAAACTTCGCATAATCAAGGATTTTACAAACTGGAGGATCAACATTCGGAGAAATCTCTACAAGATCCAGATCATTTTCCTGAGCGAGTTTGATGGCTTTTTCTAGCGGAAGCAATGCGTTACCGCCTTCGACGAAATCTCCAACCAGTCTTACTTCACGTGCTCTGATTTTGTGGTTTACTTTATAAGGCTCTTCCTGTCTACCTCTATAGGGTTGTCTTTGGTTTCTCAAGTTTGCTTTGATTGTTTTTATGAAATTGGATGCAAATATCGGAATTATTTCTAATTAAGAAAAACTGAATTAAATAATACAGTATTATTCCTTACTCAATGATGCTGAAATAATGCCCTGAAAATAATTTATAAACTCCTCCGCAGAGAAATTACCTAGATCTCCTTCGCCATGTTTACGGACAGAAAGCTTTCGCTCTTCCTGCTCCTTTTCCCCTACTATAAGCATAAAAGGCACCTTTTTGACTTCAGAGTCCCGGATTTTCCTTCCAATCTTTTCATCTCTATTGTCTATAGAGCCTGATATACCGGCATCTTCGAGGAGGTATTTTATCTCTTCGGCATATTCCACATATTTCTCAGAAATAGGCAAAATATTGATCTGCTCAGGCGATAGCCATAGCGGAAAATTACCTGCACAGTGCTCAATAAGCACTGCCACGAATCTCTCCAAGGAACCAAACGGTGCTCTATGGATCATCACAGGTCTATGCTTTTGGTTGTCTGAGCCGATGTATTCCAACTCGAACCGTTCTGGTAATTGATAATCTACCTGAATAGTTCCCAACTGCCATCTTCTTCCCAATGCATCCTTCACCATAAAGTCTAGCTTAGGCCCATAGAATGCCGCTTCCCCAAGTTCAGTGACTGTATCCAACCCTTTCTCAGCCGCAGCCTCAATGATGGCAGACTCTGCTTTATTCCAAGCTTCGTCTCCTCCTATGTATTTGGATGGATTTTCAGGATCTCTCAAAGAGATTTGAGCTGTATAGTCGTCAAAACCCAGCGCTTTAAACACATAAAGCACCAAATCAATCACCTTGATAAACTCTTCTTTCACCTGATCCGGGCGACAGAAAATGTGAGCATCATCCTGAGTAAATCCCCGAACACGGGTCAATCCGTGCAATTCACCACTTTGCTCGTAGCGATATACCGTGCCAAATTCCGCATACCGAATCGGCAGTTCCTTATAGGAATGAGGCTTATGCTTATAGATCTCGCAATGATGCGGACAGTTCATAGGTTTGAGCAAAAACTCCTCTCCTTCGTGCGGAGTAGCAATGGGCTGAAAAGAATCCTTGCCATATTTCTCGTAATGACCTGATGTCTCATACAGTGCCTTGTGCCCAATATGTGGAGTGATCACCTGCTGATATCCTGCCTTGTCCTGCGCTTTTTTCAGGAAATTGACCAGACGCTCTCTCAGCAAGGTACCCTTCGGCAACCAAAGTGGAAGGCCTGCTCCTACTTTCTCTGAGAATGTAAAAAGCTCCAATTCACGGCCCAATTTTCTATGATCACGTTTCTTTGCCTCTTCCAACAAAGTCAGGTAATCCGTAAGCTCTTTGGCTTTGGGAAAAGTCACACCGTAGATACGGGTCAACATTTTTCGCTTCTCATCACCTCTCCAATACGCTCCGGCTATATTTGTCAGCTTCACAGCTTTGACAAAACCGGTATTGGGAATATGCGGTCCACGGCAGAGATCCACAAAATTTCCCTGTTGGTAGAACGTAATTGAACCATCCTCAAGCCCTTCTAAAAGGTCAAGTTTGTATTCATCCCCTTTCTTCCGGAAATAGTCGACTGCGTCTTTCTTAGAAATATCAGCACGGATGTACTCATTCTTCTCCCGGGCCAATTCAATCATTTTCTTCTCAATGGCTTCGAGTTCCGAACCGTCCAGTGTTTTATCCCCGAAATCCACATCGTAGTAAAAACCTGTTTCGATCGGAGGACCGATACCGAATTTGATCCCCGGATGAAGCGCTTCCAATGCTTCTGCAAGCAAGTGGGCTGAAGAGTGCCAGAAGGTATTTTTACCTTCCCCGTCATTCCAGGTCAATAATTGGATGGAAGAATCTTCGTTGATCGCCCGGGTAGCATCCCAAACCTGTCCGTTTACTTTTGCGGCTAGAACGTTCCTGGCTAAACCCTCGCTGATACTTGCAGCAATCTGTAGTCCGGTAGTTCCCTTTTCGTACTCCTTCACAGTGCCATCCGGAAGGGTAATTTTAATTTGTTGTGACATGTGTAAAATTAGTTCTGCCCATACAAAGGGGCATAAAGATCAAGTTACAAATATGCACAAGACGGATGCAATCAAAAAATATATGGGAAGGGAATATAGAAATGAGCGCTTATTTTATGTTTGGCCACATAGATCACTGAGGAGACACTGAGGAGACACTGAGAGATTAGTTAGTTTTGTCACGGAGCTGATGGTCAAGTAGGTTAGTATCAAGCCGGCTTTTAGAATATAGTGATGTAGGCTTATTTCTTCACGGTGTAGATAATCAACACTGGATTTTCAGAGTCTTTCGCGGCAAAAGCTGCTTGTCCAAAGCTTTTCCCTTTGCCTTTCACATATTCCTCAAAGCCTTCCTGGCCAAGCTCTGCTCTCGTTTTTTCCAGCGTTTCAAATAGGGTTTTTCGTGGAATTGTAAAACCTACTTGCCCGTCTTCAAATTGATGCAGAATAGATAGGGATCGAAACCTTCATTAAGAACATCAGTAATCCTTCCCTTAATTACGCTAGTCTTTTGGCTTTTTCTATCAAAAAACACATTATAACTCTCCTCTTTGTAAGTAAATCCTGAATAAAGCTGGGATTCATTAATAAACCAATTATTCGGTACAAAGTATAATTGTGCTTTTTTGTTAATAAAATCAAGCTCTTGCGATGGATTTAGAGCTTCACTATTATTTCTCAGTTCATCTATACTTTGTGCGTAATCCCTCTAGTCAAATTCAAGTTTTGGACTAAAAATCTTTGAATTTATCCGGTAAATCGTATCATTAAATGGCATTGCGAAATACAGCCATTTTTCAGATTTTTGAAGAACTTTCCTGGTAGAGAAATTTCCGTAAAATCCCTCTTTTCTATCAAGGTAGAACTTTCACTGTATCCTGAAATGTCTCCGATACACTTTCCACAAAGTGCTCACCTGGTTCTCTTGTGTCATTAAAAAAGTAATATCGATTTTCATCTTCGGAAAACACTCCAGTATCAGTAGGCCTAGCCAGCTTTTCTTTCCTGAGAAATTTACCATCCAGATCAAACCACATCAGCTTGGGAGGATAAATACCCAGAAACAAAATTTCGCTTCCAACTAGTGCAGCATCATCAAATTCTAAATATTGACGGCCCTTCACCAGAAGCATCGATTTTAGAAAGATATTTTCCAGACATGTCAAATAGCTTAACACATTCACAGTCATAAACATCCAATGTAAATATCTTGTCCTTATGGAAAAATACTTTTTGTAAACCTCACAATTACGCATCCTTCGAACCCTCCTTCAGCCAGATATATTCAATATTAGGTTCAAAGAATTCAGAGAGTTTCCCTTCTCTAGCTTCTGAGAGATCAACTTTAATGAGTTCTAGCCCCTCTTTCGATTGTGCTGAACTATTCTCCCGATCTGAGGAACAGGAAGTAAAAAAACCAAATAGTAGGAAAATTATAAATAGGCAGACATTTTTCACCTTCTAAATCTAGCGAATAGAATCCAATCCCTAAAGAATAATCTGTCCCGATATTTTGACTGCAAATGGCTTAACATCAGGATTATCCAAGTAAGTCATTCTATGGAAGAAATCTATTCTGAAGAATTTAAAGATATTCTCTATCCCGTAACCCAATTCCACATAAGGCTTGGTGGGATCTAGTCTACCAAAGCTCGGTATCGGGTTACCTCCCGGATCCACAGTGGGGGCGTTTGCTATGTTTTTATCACTGACAGACCCATATAGAACATTTGCATTTGCCACAGCACGCCATTTCAGTTTTTTGAGCAGTGGAACTTTATTAAGTAAAAATCCCTCGAAATAATGCCTATAGCGTAAACTTGCATACTGATCAGAGGCAAATTCATTGAAGTTCATTGTATTAAATGCAGCTGAGGTATAGAATAAGGTCTCATTTCCCAAGTGATTTTTCAACAAGGGATAAGGAACCTCCCCGAAGACTTTTCCCGCATCGAATTCGTATCGGGACACCCCAAACATTCCCATGTTCAGCCGCTGATACACGTAGAAATTCAACTTGGAATAATTGATATCTCCACTAAGCCAGTTCATCCCCTTGGTATAGCTCAAGTCGAAAATAGGCCATCTAAGTGGCCCTAAAGAGGTCCGCTCATTATCATTGATCAAAATGACTTCGTCCCGCCCGTATCTCAAGCCAAATCTTGCCTCGGTAGTTTCAAATTTAGATTTGAATTCTCTCGTCTCCTTCTCCAAATAATAAAAATCGTAGATCGGATCAAACCTCGTGAAACTCAGGTCTGAATACATCAGAAACCCTTTGAAAAACTCCCGCTGAAAATCAACTTGCTGTTTTCTGCTGAAATATGGTCTTCTCAACGTCCCAAACCTGCTGGCTGCCAAAAAGACACTATTCCCCTGCAAGCTGGAAATCTCCAACCCGACTTGGTCGATTTCTTTTTGGGTGGAAAGAGAGACAGAAGTCCAGTGCATTCTATCCAAAATCCTCGTGACTTTAGCGCTATATTTAAATTCAGCATCTTTGAACCCATAGCCCAAATAGCCTCTTAAGACCCATTTATCACTGAACTTGAGATTGGTACGAAAACCCATCCCCAGCCTCACTCCTTCTACGTCATTGTAATTGAAAAAACCAGGCCAAGGCCCTATATCCACTTTACCTATCGGTAGATAGCCTGTTCCGAAAAACTTAAGCCCTTCCGTATAAAAGCGGACAATTGGAATCCTCTTCAGCGTATCCACCATCTGCAGCACTGCAATCTCGTGCTGACTCAGCATATCCTGTCGGTTGTCCTTCCAAAACTCCTCACTTGATTCGTCAAAATCAGGCATCAGGGTCACGGATTGATTGAAGAAAGAAGTTGGCTGTGGCTCTCCTATTTTGATGCTGTCTGCCGAAGTGTAGAATTTTGCCAGCAGCCCTGCCGTTTTCGGCGTGATTTGCCCTATTTTAATCTGAACGCGGGTTTTGGAAGGAATCAATGGACCGGCAGCCGTGGGTGTAAGCTCCTGCTGGATTTTGATCCGCTCAATAAAGTTCAGATTAGCCTCTTTGGGAATAGTCAAATCCACCTGCTTCAGAGCATAAGTTTTGGTATTGATCCAAACAGTACCCGTGAATGCCAGATCCTGTTCTCTCCGAGGATAGACTTTCAGTAAATAACAGGAATCATTTCCTACCACTACAGAATCAACTAAATCGTAATCATAAAACTGTTTCCATCCATCTGCAATGGGAGACACAAAATCCTTTCCTACAATAGAAAGCCAATTTTTGTAGAAATTATATTCTTGAAAAGCAGAGCCTGTGATCTGGGAAGTAGTAGATCCATCCGTAATACCCACCCCGGTCACTTTGGACTTCTCGACCACCTCCTTTTTGAGTTCCGGATTATTTCTAAAATAGAATTTGGAGAGTGTCTCTGAAAAGAAAACCGGCAAGATCTTCTCACCTTCGTCATTGGTAAGTTGCTTAATAGAGTCTAATACCGCAGTGACTTTTTGTACAGTTTTCCTTTTGGTAAATTCCTCGGAGACATGATCAATGTCAATCTCAATTTTCGTGTAATTCTTTGTTTGATATGCGCTTAACTCCCGCTTGTCAAAGTCTTTTTTTCGATCTACTGCTTTTCGTATTATCTCAAAAGCAGGATTTTCACCAGCTTCAAAAACAAATGCCTCCATTTCAAAATCCGAAGGTTTGAGCTGGAAATTGACCGTTTGCTCAGCTACTTGCTGTAGTGCTTTTACGGCACTGATATACCCCAAATAATTTACAGAAATGCTATCTGTAAGCGTTCGGGCATCTATGCTGTAGTTTCCCTCGAAATCAGTAGAAATCCCCACCGACGTGCCTTTCAATAGCACAGACGCAAAAGGTATTGGATCTCCTGTAGCAGAGTCGGTCACTTTCCCCTTCACCACAAACTGGGCAATGGATTGGGAACTAAGCAGAAAGAGAAAAAGGAGAAAGTAATTACGAAGCATGAAGTATTGAAAGTACTGGGTGCAATTTCCTGCAAAATAAATTCATTAACCGTGCAAATTGCTAAGTAGGAAGTTAAAAATTACAAAGGATTCATAAATCCCAGTCTGTATTGAAAAGGAATATTGAATAATCCACCGATTTTTATTACCCAAAACCCATAAGCTTTACACCATTGTTTTGTAATGAATTAATCGGCCTGTGTGAATCTTATTGCAAAACCTGAGAGGATTATCCGGTTTTTTTACGCTAAACACTGGTTATATTTGGCTCCGAAAACTGGAATCATGACATACGATATAGTAATAATAGGAGGTGGAATTGTAGGGCTTGCAACTGCTCTCAAGATCCAAAAAAAACGTCCAACCCTCAAAATCGCCATTCTGGAAAAAGAAAATCAACTTGCTAAACATCAAACCGGGAATAACAGTGGAGTGATTCATTCCGGGCTTTATTATAAACCGGGCTCTCTAAAGGCTACTAATTGCATAAGCGGGTATCACGAACTAATACAATTCTGTGAGGAAGAAAAAATCCCGTTTGAAATCACGGGAAAAGTAGTGGTTGCTACAAAGGAAGAACAAAAAACATTACTTCACAACCTTTACGAACGAGGTCTTCAGAATGGCTTGAAGGGAACCAGGCACATCGCTATGGAGGAGTTGAAAGAGTATGAGCCACATTGTACGGGAGTGGCGGCACTTCATGTACCCCAGACAGGAATTGTAGATTATTATAAAGTAGCGTTAGCCTATGGAAGGAAAATAATCCAGCATGGTGGTGAAATATTCTTAAACCATAAAGTATTAGAAATTAAGCAACAAGAAGGTATTAATTATATTGAAACTTCCAATAAAACCCTGCAAAGTAAATTGGTTATAAACTGTGCAGGACTCTATTCTGATAAGGTTGCCCAGATGAGTGAAAATGATCCTATCGATGTGAAAATCATCCCGTTTCGCGGAGAGTATTTTAAACTGAAGAAGGATAGGGAGTTTTTGGTCAAAAACCTGATATACCCTGTTCCGGACCCTAATTTCCCTTTCCTCGGTGTCCACTTCACCCGAATGATGAAAGGTGGTGTGGAAGCCGGTCCCAATGCCGTTTTGGCTTTCCGAAGGGAAGGGTATAAAAAATCCCAAATAAATCTAAAAGAACTAGCAGAATCGCTGGCTTGGCCGGGCTTTCAAAAAGTAGCGGCCAAATACTGGCAGACAGGCTTTGGCGAGATGTACAGGTCTTTTTCTAAAGCGGCATTCACTAAAGCCCTGCAGCAACTGATTCCGGAAATCCGGGAATCAGACCTTACTGAAGGCGGAGCCGGTGTGAGAGCCCAAGCTTGCGACCGTACGGGTGGACTGTTGGATGATTTTTCTATCAAGGAATCTTCTCATACTATCAATGTATTAAATGCCCCCTCTCCGGCAGCCACCAGTTCGTTGGCAATAGGCGGAACTGTGGCTGAATTGGCACTTAAAAGATTTGAGTAAATCTCCGGAAAAAATTTACAACTTTTGTGCAAGTCTTCCTGGCTTGTGCCGGCGGGCAATGCAGTCTTCAGCCTGTACTGAAGAAAAATAGTCCTAAAATAAACAGCCTGAAGACTGTATTGTAATAGGTCTAAGTCATGAGACTTAGACCACACGTAAGCGCCGTGGTAGGATCTCTCGAAGTAAACTTAAACCTGAGTATTTACCGAATCAGGCAAGTATCTGTTGGCAAGCTTAATCATTTCATCTCCTTTTACCAGATCGCTTGCACTGAGCTCTGAAGTGTGCTTGTGCCCAGAAGCTCCCAGAAGTTCCTGGACAGCATGCACCGTGTTTTTGTGAAAATTGTAAACCCGTTCGGATTTGTCTGTGATCACCAACCCTCTAACCAAACTCGCTTTTTGGGTAGCTACCCCCGTAGGACACTCATTTGTATTGCAACGAAGCGCTTGGATACATCCCACACTAAACATAAATCCTCTAGCAGAATTGCATAGATCAGCGCCAAGAGCGATATTTTTTAGTATTGCAAAAGCACTGATAGCTTTTCCCGAAGCAATAATTCTGATTTTATCTCGAATTTGAAATCTCTCTAATGTCATTCTGACAAATATCAGTGCGGGTTCCAGTGGTAATCCCACACTGTCTGAAAATTCCAGCGGTGCTGCACCGGTTCCCCCTTCTGCTCCATCCACTGTGATGAAATCGGGAAAGACATTTTTCGATACCATCTCCTTACAAATCGCCAAAAACTCTTCGGTTCGTCCAATACAGAGCTTGAATCCTACAGGTTTTCCTCCTGACAACTCCCTTAACTTAGTGATAAACTCAAGTAGTTCTGAGGCATTGGTAAATGCACTGTGTGCGGGAGGTGAAAGAATCGTCATGCCTTTCACCACACCCCGTATTTTGGCTATTTCCTCGGTGTTTTTCACTCCGGGAAGCACTCCTCCGTGCCCAGGCTTTGCACCTTGGGAAATCTTTATCTCTATCATTTTTACCTCCGGCCAATTTGCCTTCTCTGTAAATTTCTCGGCACTGAAATTCCCATGCTCGTCTCTGCATCCAAAGTATCCTGTGCCGATTTGCCAAACTAGATCCCCTCCTTCTCTGTGGTGGTCGGATATTCCTCCTTCTCCGGTATTATGGGAAAAACCGCCCTTTTTGGCCCCAAGATTCAGTGCTTTGACGGCATTTGAACTGAGAGAACCGAAGCTCATCGCCGAGATATTGAAGATGGATGAAGAATAAGGTTGCTTACAGGAGTCATTCCCGATAGTTACCCGAGGATCTTCATCCTGCGTATGTACAGCGTATATAGAATGCCTAAGTCCTATATAATCTTCCCCATTGATATCTTTTTGAGTTCCAAATGGATGCGAATCATTGACATTCTTGGCACGCCTGTATACCAGAGAGCGAATATTCCTGCTAAATGGACTTCCATCCGTATTTGTTTCGATAAAATACTGTTGGATTTCGGGGCTGATTTTCTCCAGCAAATAGCGAAAGTGTCCTACTACAGGGAAATTTCTCAAAATAGCATGTGTCTTCTGATTAACGTCATAAAGCCCTATGGCAAAAAGAATTACAATAATTCCAAGTATAAAATATCCAAATTTGAACTGGACAAATTGGAAATACCACATCAGGAAAAATGTCAGTAATGATAGCAAGATCAGACTACCGAAAAACACTCTTTTCATATTGGAACAGTTTGTTGAATTGATTTACAATATAATAAAACCCTTATCCCAATGACTTGTTTAAAAGGAATTGCCGGACGCGATGCTCAGCCCAGGTAAACTCTTGTCTCCAAACTACAAAACCTGTATGGCCTCCTCTTTTGGGCATTTCAAGTGTAAGCTCCTGCATCTTTTCCGCAAGCTTGACCGGATAGCATTCAGGCCCCAGCAGTGGGTCATTGAGTGCATTTATCACCAAAGTAGGAATCGCTATTGAAGGCATCCAGTTATCCGCGCTGACTGATTTGTAGAAATCCGAAGCATCCTTAAATCCATGAAGCTTGGCTGTAAACAGTGTGTCAAAGGAATCAAAATCAGTGACTTTATCCAGTAGCTCCAGATCCAGTAACTCAGGAAACTGAGCTGCTTTCTCCCGGATCTTAAGTTTGAGTTTTCCCAAAAATCTATTCTTGTAAAAAGCATTACTCCGTAGTTTCAGCGTGGTGGCACTGGAAAGTAAATTGCAGGGGGTAGAATAAACTGCCGCTCTTTTAATTTCCTTAGGCAAATCCCGGCCCTTTTCTCCCAGATACTTTAGCGTTTGGGCTCCTCCCATACTTATTCCGGTCAGGAAAATCTCCCTATAAGAATGATTTTCCAACACATGTGAAACGGTCGTTTCCAAATCATAGCTCGCACCATGATGGTACAGTATTGGTCTCAAATTAATTTCTCCTCCACAGGAACGGTTGTTCCAAGTCAATACGTCTACTTTTCTGGAATTAAACAACTTGACCATTCCTCTGACATAGTGCCTTTCAGAATCTCCCTCCAAGCCATGGGAAATAATTAGCAGCTTGGAACTTCCTACACGAGACCAATCCAAATTCAAAAAATCACCGTCAGGTGTGTCGATTTTCTCCCGTATATAAGATACGTCTGAGACTTTTCTGAACAAACTTGGAATAATCGTTTCCAAGTGTCCATTAAATAAATAGGCAGGAGGGCCATTGTAGGTAGATTCAATTATACTCATCAGGCTTCAAAAATAGAAAAGCTTTACTTAAATCGAACCTTAGAATACAGGCAGGGATTCCATGTGACATCTAAAATACTTTATAAACACATAAAATTCATTTTCTCTTAAAATCCCCAAGATACTTTTGCTTTACTTTTGTGATGTATAATTCTTCATAGGGTAATTTCAAAAGTGGAGCGGCGGGTGTCAGCTCCTTTTTTTATTGGGTCAAGTCATAGACACGTTTGATAGCTTGATCGAGCTTTTTATGCAAGCTCCGATAATGTACTTCAAATGCCGCTCCCTCAAACCCCTCATTTTCAATAATATTTTTGCCTACTTGAAGTTCTGTTATGATGTGGGAAAGTTCAAACATGCTTAGTGTAGGCTTTAGTTTATGGCGAATTTGCTGAATTTTAGTGTCATTTTTTTCGATAGAGCCTTCGGTATATTTTTCTTTGAGTTCGAGAAGTCCTAAATAAATTGCCAAAGTCAATTCCTTCTGAAATTCCTTATCACCATCTGATATTTCGCAGATACGCTGATCAAGTTCAGGATAAATTTGTTCCATAGTGATTAATTGGATGAGGCTATTCCAGCAAGAAATCCTGTAGACCAGGCAGCCTGAAAATTAAAACCACCGGTAATCCCATCTATATTCAAGACTTCACCGGCAAAGTAAAGATTGGGATGAAATTTACTCTCCAAAGTTTCAGGATTTACTTCATTTAATGAAATCCCACCTGCAGTTACAAATTCCTCCTTAAAAGTGGTCTTTCCTTCAACCTTTAAAATATAGCAAAAAAGATTCTGTACCAACTTATTGATTTGCTTTTTGGATAGCGTACAGAATAATTGTCCCACTGCTATTTCTGAACGTATACAGAAATGCTCCCAAAGCCTAGATGGAATATCAAAAAGTGAATTGCCCATTACTTTACGGTGAGGATGGGCAAGAATGTAATTTCTGATGTGTATACTGTATTCTTCTTCTCCAAATGCTCCGTTCCAATTTATCAATGCCGTAGCTACATAATTCCTGTCTCTCAACCACTGCGCTCCAAATGCCGACAATTTCAAAACTGCAGGGCCACTCACTCCCCAGTGAGTCACCAAAACAGGTCCTCGATAGGTTAGCTTAGTTCCTTCGATTTTTACTAACCCATCTGTGACGGATAGCCCCATAAGCTCCCTAAGAGATTCTTTGGGTGTATTAAAGGTAAACAATGAGGGAATTGGATCTAAAATACTGTGATTTAGATTTTTGAGAAAGGAATAACTATCCGACTTGGGATGCCCGCCTGTCGCTACGATTAGCTTATTGACTAAGAAAATCCCTTCATCCGTATCAAGTTTGAAACCGTTTGGGTCAGGAATTATAGTCTTAACCCCGCACGATTTCTTAATGGTAACTTTTAGTTTCCGGGCTTCTTTAAGCAAGACATCAATAATAGATTGGGATGAGTCCGACACCGGAAACATCCTACCATCAGCTTCCACTTTCAATTCCACCCCCCTAGTTTCGAACCATCTGATGGTATCTTCTGATTTGAATTTGGTAAAAACGCACTTTAGGAATTTCTCTCCCCTTGGATAATTCTTGACCAATTTTGAGATCTCCATCGGCTTATGTGTCACATTGCACCTTCCTCCTCCGGAAACTTTCACCTTTGACAGCAGCTTGGGGGATTTTTCAAAAATGGTAACTTCTCTATCCGTTGCACTTGCATGGATTGCAGCAAAAAAACCCGCAGCTCCACCACCAATTACACCTATCTTCAAAACCTATATTCCATTGGATTATACTTAATTAAACTAATCATCTTTTTTTCGTAAATGAGCCCAAAATCCCTCTTGTCAATTCCCTGAAAATAGTTCTTCCCAACTGCCGCACCATGGTATTTTTGCTCAATTCCTCAATCAATGACTCATCTTGAGCGGTTCTTCTTGTACTTCTGGCAGTCACATTCGGCCCCGGCAATTCGGCTTTTTTCTGCACCTCTTCCAGTTCAGCCATTTTCTTCTCCAGCAACTCAAAGGCACTCTCCCGGTCTATTTCCTGATTGTACTTGTAAATCAACGTAGAATTTTTGACTACTTCATCTATTTCCACAGCATTCAAAATATCCATTCTAGTGATCGGAGCTCTGACCAATGTATGGGCAAGGGGTGTGGGAATGCCTTTTTCATTCAAAGCCGTGACTAAAGCCTCTCCAATTCCCATAGCTGTCAATACTGCAGAAGTCTCATAATAAGGTGAGTCCGGATAATTTTCTGCTGTTTTGGTAATAGCCTTCCTGTCCTTAGCTGTAAAAGCCCTTAACGCATGCTGCACTTTCAACCCTAACTGTCCCAATATAGTATCCGGAACATCGGTGGGAGTTTGAGTACAAAAATAAACACCCACTCCTTTTGACCGGATCAACTTAACAATCGCCTCAATCTTATCAAGCAGATCTTTGGATGCCTTGGAAAATACCAAATGAGCTTCGTCAATAAAAAGACAAAGCTTTGGTTGATCCGCATCGCCCTGCTCGGGAAAAGTTTCATAAATCTCCGAAAGTAAGCTAAGCATAAAGGTGGAAAATAGCTTAGGACGGTTTTGAATATCAGTCAAACGAATGACTGAGATTATCCCCTTGCCCTCTTTGGTTCTCAAGAAATCCTCTACTTCAAATGACCTTTCTCCGAAAAATCGCTCAGCCCCTTGTTGTTCAAGTTCGATGATTTTCCGCATAATAGTATTCACCGAAGCCGATGAGACTTGGCCAAATTCCTTTTGAATCGCTTCCTTGCCTTCATTGGTGATAAACTGCAACACACGCTTTAAGTCTTTCAAGTCTATCAAAGGCAAGTGATGTACATCGCAATAGCGAAACACAAGTGAAATCACACCGCGTTGCGTATCATTCAGTTCAAGTATCTGGGCTATGAGAACTGGCCCAAACTCCAAGACAGTTGCCTTCAGTCTTACTCCTTTTTCGTCAGAGATGGACATCAGTTCTATGGGCATCCCCATCGGCACGTAGTCTACCCCGATTACCTGAGACCTGTTTTTGATAAAATCATTTGCAGTTCCAGGCTGGGCGAGCCCGGAAAGATCTCCTTTCAAATCCATCAAAACCGAAGGAACTCCTTTCAAAGCCAACTGCTCAGCAATCACCTGCAAAGTTTTCGTTTTCCCTGTTCCGGTGGCACCGGCGATTAGTCCATGCCTATTCATAGTTTTCAGTGCTATTCTGACTTGGGCACCGGTCACGGGCACTCCATCCAATACGCCCGTTCCGAGAATTATTGAGTCTTTCTTATATTTCTGACCTTCGGTCAAATGGTTGATAAATTCTTCTGTCTTACTCATTGCCGAACTGATTGTTAAACCAAACTACAAAAAAACCTTAATGCCTGGAGCAAAAAGGTTTTCAATGAATTTAAAGTATCCTTAAAACGATTAATAGGTAACCATCGGTTCAAGAACCTTAGCCTGCTCTATAAAGTCTGACACTTTAGAAGCTGGGGGCACCACTCTTGTTAGTCCTTTTTCCTCTTGGGTTTTCACAAGGGCTTCATAAAGATTTTCAGCATTCCTAGTTCTCAATTCCTTCACGGTATCTACTCCGGCTGCCTTAAGAAGCTCGGCAAATTGACTTGCTACTCCATTAATTCTAAAAAGATCAGCCATATTCACCCACACAAGAATTCTACTTTCATCCAAACCGGATGCTTCTGCAATAGCTTTTCTTCCGGACTTAGATGCGCCTTTTTCCAATAAGCCTTCCACAGTGCTTATGTTTGCAGCCGCAAGTTTTTCTTTCATTGCAGGGCCTATGCTTTCGATCATTGTAATTGGTTTTCCCATTTCTCTGTATTTTAGGGTTTATGTATTATGACTAATAGCTCTGTAAGCTCCACATATTGATAATAAAACTGTGATTAGAATATCCCTCTAAAATAAAGACAATTTTTAACTTCCAAAATCCATTTGGGGGAATAGGATGACAATACCCTTTTTGGAAACATTAACTTTACGATATAGAAACTTCTACCTTTATTGCTTCATAAGAAAAAACAATATCCCGTGAGCTGTAGACTTTGCCTTCCCCTATTCTTATTCACCTTTGTTTTAACAACTGCACTCTGCCAAGTCTCACTGGGACAAATCGGTCCAAATCTAGGGCAAACAGATCATTGGATGAAGGGAGCAAAAGCGGCGATTGAGAGAAATGACTATGAGACTGCAAATTCAATTTTCAGAAACCTGATTGATTCAGGCCAACCTCTTCCTGAGGAAATGCCTTATTTATTTGCAGAGACACTTTTTGAACTTAAGCAATATGACAACTCAGCCAATTTTCTCAATAAATATATAGAGTTGACAGGCTTCACAGGCTCTCATTATAAAGGAGCACAAGAACTTCAGGAAAGATTGAAAAAACCGTTGAAAGAAATTCAACAATGCCAGCTTTGTGACCGTAGGGGCTATCGCTTTAAGACTTGTTTTACCTGTGAAGGAAAGCGGCAGATCGAGCAGGATTGTCACTATTGCAAAGCAAAAGGAGTGGTAGGCTGTAGCCGCTGTAGCGGATCAGGTATGATCACTAAAATGAATATCTTCAAAATCGTAGAGTACTTCGAGTGTGACAGATGTGCAGGTAAGGGAAGACTTACTTGCCCGGTATGTGAAGGAAGCCTGAAAGAAGTAAGTTCCTGTCAAACCTGTAATGGTAATGGGAAATTAAGTTCTGAAGACATCTGTAACCATGAAGACCTATCGCATGAGCATGAACATTGATATAATCACTATTTCGGAAAGTAATATGTGGGTTATACTATCCGGTTTTTTGACATAGCAAGAGAAATTACAACCACTCGTCAAACACGAATGGCTACGGGAATATCACTAAGCTATATCCTCCCGGTTAATAGCCACTCTTTCCTTTAATTGATCAAAGTTAATTCAGCAAGTACCGGCAAATGATCTGAAGCATATGTTTCCTGAATCACCCTATGACTTTTGACAGCAAAATCTTCAGCCCCTCTATACATAATAAAGTCTATGGTCTTTTTGGGATTAATGACAGGTATGGTTGGAGCACAGTCATTTTTACAGGTACGGGTAAAACTCCCATCCAATAAGCGGATCGGAGCACTGTCGGGTGTAGAGTTAAAATCGCCAACCAAAATTATCGGGGATGTTTCCTCACTAAAATACTCTCCAATTTTCTCTGCTTGAGAAAGGGAATTAGTGGCACTGCTGAAATCCAAATGGGTATTGGCAAACTGAAAACGCACCCCCTCTTCCAATGTGACCGTCGCCAGTGAAATAGTCCGTTGCTCTGTTCCTTCCTCTGCGGGCAGTAAAACGGTTTTGGTATCCGATA
Source organism: Algoriphagus sp. Y33 (assembly GCF_014838715.1). Lineage (NCBI taxonomy): Bacteria > Pseudomonadati > Bacteroidota > Cytophagia > Cytophagales > Cyclobacteriaceae > Algoriphagus > Algoriphagus sp. Y33. Next base: position 2,333,501 of record NZ_CP061947.1, read on the forward strand.
GCGGATATTTTGAAAGTATGGCCGTTCCATATTCACCTCCTTGGTAATCTATCCCTTTGGAGAAATAGAAGTAAGGCATTCCAACCAATTCTGCGAGCTCTTTGGCCATATGCAAATCTGATCCGGAACGGGAAGTGAAAACATCCACCTCCTGAAGCCCCACCACTTCCGCTTCGCTTTCTTTGATCACCTTAGCTATTGCATCCAGATCTATTAAGTCAGGTCTTGACGGTGGATTGCTATGGTGGATATTGTAAGAGAGCACTTTAATAGATTTCCCTTGCTGCTCGCCCGGAATGGGAGTCGGAGGCTTGGCAGTTGGCTCTGAATTGGCACAGGCCGAAAAACCAAACAATAAATGGAATAGAAGAATATACTTAGACATAGTGGAAATTAGTTGATAAAGCCCGGTCCATCATACGGACCGGGCTAATGACTTACCAGTTTGGATTTTGGGATAAGTTAGGATTCAGATCCCGCTGTGCCAAAGGAATCGGCCACAGGTAATGCTTGGAATCGTCAAATGTGTTACCACTGAGGAAAATAATATAACCATCTTCATCGGTGGGAACGTTTTCGACATCATTTTGACGAATAATAAATTCCTTTTTTATTCCTTTAACATCCCTGGCCAACAGATCGCCACTTTTCCATCTCAGGATATCAAAGTAACGCTGTCCTTCCAGCACCAACTCTATTCTTCTTTCCCTTCTGACTTCCTCCCGGAGATCCATCCCCCAAGAGGCCAATTCCGAAATAATCATAGGATGCATTCCCACTCTTTCACGAAGTAGATTAATTGTCTGGTCCAAATCATCTTGTGTGAGAGTTCCCTGTTCCAATTTAGCCTCAGCATAATTAAGCAAGATCTCCGCATATCGCATGATAATGATATCATTCTCATCCCGATTATAGGTAGGGACAGCATCCAGATCACAATATTTAGTAAAATAGTAGCCTGTTGGAGTGACTGAGCCTTGCCTGTCTTGATTGAATTTAGGGGCTGTAAAAATGGTATTATCCGTGTTTTCAGGATTTCCATCCTCCCTGCCTCCCCATAGACTCCCCGGAGAAAGAATCGTCATTTTCATCCTGGGATCTCTATGTTCAAACAGACTGTCATAAGTCGTTTCATTATACAATGGTGAATCTTGAATTATTTTACCGTCTATACAGAGGTAAGAATCAACCAGAGATTTGGTTGGATTCCATCTTGCAGACTGGTCCGGAACATGAATCTCACGACTGAGATTATGCATGCTGATATCAGTGGTATAAATTCTACTGAACATGGTCTCTCTGTTTGAGGTAGTTTGGGAGGCATCGCTTTCAGTCATGAAAAGCTCATAATAGTCGGGATAAAGTTCATATACGCCCAAATCCATTACTTGCCTGGCTGCAGACTCTGCCACATCATATTTTTCATAAAAGAGCGCTACTCTTGATTTCCAGCCCAATGCTGTTCCTTTGGTGATTCTACCATAGTCCTGTGCCCCATACGATTCCGGGAGATCTTCGGCTATCGCCGTCAACTCATCCAGAATCCACGACACTATTCCGTCTCTGGAATCTCTGGGACCATATATTTCCGGATCGCCCACATTTAGCGCTTTGGTAATGTGCGGTACGTCGCCAAACAAAAAAGTCAGGTAGCTATATAAATAAGCCCGGATGAACCTAACCTCTCCGGCGTATCTTCTCTTCAGATCCTCATTGGGCATTTCCGCCTTATCATAATTCTCAAGAAAGTGATTGCATCTTCTTATCCCTTCATATGCCTGTGTCCATTCTGTATTGAGCGTTCCCAGATCATTGTTATAATTGCCGGTGGAAATCAGTCGATAGTTAGTTTGAGTAGGCCATACCGTATTATCCGCCATATTTTCCATATCCACGGTATTTTTTCCCTTGATAAAGTCATAGGTTCCGTTGACAGCCAAGAGCAACTGCTCTTCGTTTTGCCAGAAATTCGTATCGGAAATAGCATCCAAAGGCTCCCGATCCAAAAAGTCATCGTTACAGGATTGCATCCCAATTGCCATAATCAGGATTGCTATGGTTAGTTTGATATTTTTCATCTTTATACGTGTCTTGGTGAGCATTATTTAAGTCCAATATTTACACCCATGGTGAAGGTCTTTGCCTGGGGATAATAACCTCCCGCCGAAAGCGGTGATTCCGGATCATATGCGTAATAAAAATTCGTTTTGGTCAATAAATTATCTCCGGAGAAATACACCCTGAACTTATTGACACGAAGCCTATCGAGAAGATGGGCAGGAAGCGAATAGCCAATCTGAAGGTTCTTTAGTCTCAAATACGAAGCATCTTCCAACCAATATGATGATACCCGGGAATTATAAGTTTCTCCGAAAATCAGCCTAGGATAAGATGCATCTGTGTTATCCGGCGTCCATCGGTCTCTGTGGATAGTCTGAGGATACATTGAAGAACTTTTAAAAGCATGCCTTGCATTATCATACAGATACCCCACCGCTTTACCCACACCTTGAAGGAAAAATGACATATCAAAGCCTTTCCAGCCTATATTTCCCCTTATGGAATAGGTGTAGCGGGGAAAAGCATTGCCGAGTACTCTTCGATCTCCCTCAGCAGTGATTTCTCCATCTCCATTAAGATCTTCATACACCAAGTCACCCGGTGCAAATTTGCTAATCTCACTTGCCGTCACCGGAATAGTTGGAACCAACTCCCCATCTATCAAATCAAAATCACTCTCCTGAGCCAATCGAGTGGCCACAAATCCGTAATACGAGCCACTCGCATGCCCTACCAGATTCACATTGGTTGCATAGGCAGGAGGAGTATCCCCCATGTCAAGGATTTTATTCTGCACATCAGACAGTTGGACGTTCAATCCGTATCGAAACTCTTTGATTTGATCCTGCCAGTCCAAGCTTACTTCCCATCCCTTGTTTTCTACAGCTCCTGCATTGATATCACTTGGAGTGATGCCCAATACCGAAGGTTGGGGAACCCGCAATAAAATATTTTTTGTCTGCTTGTTAAACCAGTCTCCTACGAACGACAATCTCCCTTCGAAAAAGTAAAGGTCCAACCCAATGTTTAGCATTTGAACAGTCTCCCAAGACAGGTTTGTCCCTGCCGAAATAGTCTGGGCAAACCCATTGGTCCGCTGATCACCAATCGGCATGGTCTCCACAGCATTCAGTACAGGCAAATATGCGTAATACTCCGCATAGCCAGTCATATTGCTGAGGTATTGGTTTCCCAATTCCCCAAATGACACCCTGGCCTTCCCATCATATACCACCTTCTTCAACCCCTCAAAAAATCCCTCATCCGAAAATCTCCAGCCTGCGGAGAATGAAGGGAAAAACTTGTACCGATTATTCTCTGATAGACGGGAAGAACCGTCATATCTCCCATTCAACTCAAGTAAATATTTACCCTTAAAATCATAATTCAATCTGGCAATACCTGATCTTAATGCCCAGTGATAGCCATCACCGCTGTTGCTCTGTACCGGATTTGTTCCCAAATTCAAAGCAGGCACATCCTCAGAGAGAAAATTTCGGCGAGTTGCCGAGAAAGACTCGTATCGTTGCCACTCCTGCTGGAATGCCAAAAGGACGGAAAAATTATGATCACCCCATGTGTTTTTATAATCCAATTGAGCCAGTGCATTTTGGTATCTGTTGACATAGTCCCTGATTTCCAAAGAATTTTCTTCTACATTAAACCAAAGAATATCTCCGGAATCAGGATGACGGTGAACCACTTTTTTCACGAAAGTCTCTCTTCTTGAATTACTCATTACCTGACCATATTGACCCTTGATGCTGAGGTTTTTATGGAGATTGATTTGAGCGGTAATATTGGCGGTGAATTCTTGGGAAGAAAAAACATTGCTGCCTCCGTCTGTGGCTATTGCCACAGGATTGTTGGAACCGCCACCGTATCCCCATTCTCCATTGGTGTACCTTACAGGGACTAAAGGAGAAATAGTCAGAGCTCCCCTTATCACACCTCCAGCCGCTTCTGTGGCCCACTGAGGGGAATGATATACCCTATCGATATACCCGATGTTTGCATTAAGGTCAACCACATCCAGCAAGGTGGTATTTAGTTTAAACCGGAGGTTGTTTCGTTTGGAAGAATATGCATCACCAATTACTAATCCGTCTTGATTTAAGTGTCCGTAGGACACTAAATAACTTAGATTTTCGGCACCTCCCGATACAGAGACATTGGTTTGATGCTGAGGAGCTCTAGTTCTAAAAACTTCTTCTATCCAGTTGGTATTGGCAGAAAAATTAGGATCAGATCCGTCTATTACTTTTTGAATATCTTCAGGGGAATATGTTTCCGACTGCCCCACATTCCTCAAAGCCTCATTCTGTAGCTGCATCATCTCCACCGAGCCTAACATATCCGGCATCTGCAGTGGTTGCTGGATCCCGAAATAACTATTAATACTAATCTGAGGTGCTCCTTTTCTTTTTCCTGATTTCGTGGTTATCAAAATCACTCCATTTGCTCCCCTAGAACCATAAATTGAAGCTGATGCCGCATCTTTTAAAACTGAAACAGATTCAATATCATCAGGATTGAGAATATTCATATTGCCTTCAATTCCATCAATAATGACCAATGGATTTGAATTATTGATACTACTCAATCCTCTTATCCTGATGCTGCCGTTGTCCTGCCCAGGCATGGCAGTATAGTTTTGTACGACCAGGCCCGGCATCAAGCCTTGAAGTAAATTGGAAGTATTGGTCGTGGGTCTGTTTTCCAAATCCTCGCTGGTAACCATCTCCACCGCACCCGTAACGTTCACTTTCTTTTGCTCCCCAAAACCCACAATAACCACCTCATCCAGTGCTTTGGTATCACCGCCCAGGTAAACAGTAATCGTCAAATTGTCACCCAGTAGAATCTCTTGGGATTCATATCCTATAAAACTTATTACCAAGGTCTGCCCCGCTTCAGCGTTTAATTCAAAACCACCGTTTGCATCTGTCACGGTACCTGTGGTGCTTCCTTTTATCTGTACAGTAGCTCCCGGCAGAGGCTCATCGCTTTCCCCATCCATTACAGTCCCGGAATAGAGCTGGAATTCAGGAGTTTTCTTCTCTAATCCTGCCTCCTTCTCCTTAATGGCAATCATAGAGTTTATCTGCTTAAAACTCAGGTCGGTCGATCTTGAAATATGCTCCAGCACTTTCAAAAGCGATTTTTCTCCTCCTGTTATCGGTACTTTTATCTTATTTGGATTGATTGCCTCATTATAGGTAAACAGAAAATCAGTCTGACTTTCTATTGCCGATAAAATCTGCTTCAGATTGGTATAATTTGAATTGAGCCTGACTTTGGTAGATTCAAGATCTTGTCCGCTTGCATTACCGGCTAAGAGGGAAGTAGTAAGTAGGCAGGATATAAATACACTGTAAAATAGCCTCATAAGCCCGGGCTTTACTTTTTTTAGTAAGCGTGATTGCATAATTTTGTAATGTTTAAATAAGAGTTTAGACACAAGGAAGTGTACCTGTAGACTAACCTATACAGGGCGTTTCAGAATGATTTGCGGGGGTGCTCCAACACTCCCGCATTTTCCTTTAACAAGATTTTCCTTTGATGATAATTCGGTTGTCGATGAATTCGTAGTCTACATGGCTAGCGTATTTAATGATGTCAAGAATATTTTTTAAGTTCTCATCTCGCTGTTTGAGCGTAATTCTACAGGTTAACAAACCGGGGTTCTCCACGGTGAATTCTACTCCATACCACCTACTCAGACTTTTTAGAACCTGTTCCAATGGTTCATTATCGAAATAAATATACCCCTGGGACCACATGGCAACAGACTCAGGATCAACCTTAAGCAGTTCCAGACTCTGGCTTTCGATATCGAATCTGGCCATGTCCCCTACCTGCAATTTCGCAGGGGCTAGCTTTGGATTTCCAAAATTGACCTGAACTATACCTGATTTAACAGCCACTTCCTGCTGCTCCTCATCTGAAAATGCCCGGATATTAAAAGATGTGCCCAATACCGTGGTTTTCATTTGCCCTGAGGAAATAACAAATGGACGTTTTTTATCAGAGGTTACATCAAAAAATGCCTCTCCCGTAAGTAAAATGTTTCTGGAACTATCTGAAAATTCTTTGGGATAAGAAATCGAACTGTTAGAATTTAATCTTATCGTAGTACCGTCGACCAAGGTGATGGTAGCCTTCTGGCCATCAGCCGTTGCTTTAGTGATCAATTCGATGTTTTTCTTTGAAGCAGGATTTAACAGCCAAAATGCCAATATGCCTAGAAATAGAATAACGCCAATACAAGCCGCTCCTTTCCATCTCCACCAAGGTTCAGCTATATGTACTTCCCTAGAAGTAGGAATGTAAATCCCCTCTTCTATGCTTTTCCAAGCTGTATTATCATCTTGGAAATCGGAAGATTTTAAATTTTCCGATTGAGCAAGCAGTCTTAAAAACTGAGCGTATTCTTCGGCAAATTCCGAGTCACTCTTAAGCCTCTTATCAAAAAAATCAGCCTCCTCAGGAGATAATTCCTCCAGCAGGTAATTCTCAAAATATTTTAAATTTTTGAAGTTAATGTTTCCTTGCATACACAAGTAGGACACTATTTCTTCGCAATTCGACTATTCCAAATCGAAAAAAAACCAGGAAAGTTTAATTTTTCAACTTGATAGTACCATCTAAGCTAGATATGGCTGTTCTCAGTTGGTTTTTGACTGTGCTCTCAGCTATCTGCAAAGTTTCGGCAATTTCCGCATTGGAAAATCCTGAATTGAGTTTTAATTGAAGAATCAGCTTTCTCCGCTCAGGAAGGGTATTTGCGAATGTGTCGAGTTTATCTTGAAATTCCTTGAATTCCATCTGTTCATCCGGAGTCAGCTCTGTACTTACCAAAACCTCACTATAGTCTTCGTAATTCATCATTTCCATTTTCCTACCACGAAGATGATTGAGTGAAGCATTTTTTATGGATTTAAACAAATAGGCTTTGAGAGATCCCTTGATGACAATCTGGTGGCGCTGATTCCAAAATCTGATGAAAAATTCTGTTACAAGATCAGAAGCAACGTCTGAAGGCAAGACATAGAACTTTGCAAACTCACAAAGACCATTGTAGTACTTTTCAAAAATGAATTTTAATCCAACCGTATTGTTCGCGGAAATCTGTACTAAAGCCTCCTTGTCTTCATTACTCAACATATATGCAACAAATATACTTTTGGGTTCTAAACTGAAACGGCCTTTAATATTATCAAATAGTTAAAAGTCAAAGTATAAATTATTTCTTAAGAAACCATTTCTATCAAAAAAATTCGTCTGGACTGTAGACCGGGCCAAAGCCCGGCTTTGATTTTTTTACTAACCATCAGACCCTTCGTATCATCCACAGCATCCTTGTTTCTGTCTCAACACTGATGTTTTTGCGGGTTAAAGAAGAATGAAAATTCTTAAGCAATGCCGGTAAAATATTTCATGGAAGCTAAAGATGAACTTAAAAGTAAAGATCAAAGTATCGCTCTAAAACCGGGAGAATTAATTTCAGCTTCAAAGTATTTGGACTTCCTGCGGAACCATCAAAAAAAGTGTGCAGCCCTGACTAGATGCTACCGCATGCTTAAAATTAGCCGGAGTATATAAATAATCGCCCTTCCTGAAAGCAGTCCCCTCAATTTCACATCCTCCTTCAAGTACCAGTATTTCTTCACCTCCGGGGTGATTGTGATAAGGATACCTTGACCCCTGTTCAAACTTCAAAAGAAAAGTGACCGGTCTTTTCCCTTCTTCATCAAATCTAAGTGGCATCCAGCTAATCCCCGTACAATCTATTCCTTTCTCTACCAAGGGTGACCATTTTGTGGATGATGTCTGTACAATGTAATCATGAATATCCGTGCTCATGTCATTAAATTTTAAGTTTATAAATCAGGTTTAATTGAATCCCCACAATGCCTTGCTATTTGAGCTCCCTGCAATGCGGTAAATATCTTATGCAAAACTCCACAAGATTTCACCCTTTCGGAATAGAGGATTCCGGAAAAAGCATGTAAGATTTAGCCTACTCGTTCCCGGTAGACTTTTGGGGATACTCCGATGTGTTTCTTGAAGAAGTTTGAAAAGTATAATGGATCTTTAAATCCAAGTTGAAAAGCAATCTCTTTCACGCTTAAGCTTTCATAAACCAGCAGTCTTTTCGCTTCCGACGTGATCAATCCGTAGATGACCATCTGTGCAGTTTTGCCTGCGTGGATTTTGGCCTGGTCATTTAATTTTTGTTCGGTGGTTTTCAGCTTTTCCGCATACTGTGCCAATGTATAAGTAGAATCAAAACTACCTCTTACCAGTTCTAGAAATTTTAGCAGCAAAGCATCCGGTTTCCATATCTCGTCCCCCCGGCTGATCTTTGAGCGGTTGATCTCCACCAAAATCAACTCAATTCTTGAATGTACAGATGTAAGGTATTGATAGGGTTCCTCTTTCAGCTCCTGATCAATACGTCTGAATTGCTCATCCAACTCTTTGAAATTACCTATCGGTATAACCTGATTCTCATCGAAGTGGCAGAAAAGGCCATTTTCAAAAATCAGCTCTACATCCTTATCGTCCTTACAAAAAAAATCATAGGTGAATTCAAGGACATATCCATCTGCACCGCTGCTTTCCTTAATAAAATGAATTTGCCCAGAAGTGATCGTTACCGTATCGTGTGTTGCAAGCTTGAAATCACTTCCATCTATCTGAACAATAAGACTACCCTCCCTACACCAGATCAATACATATTTCATGATCCGTCTAGGTTCTGCTAAATCAGTTTCGGATAAACGAAAAACACTTACCAAGAGAAATTATTGATTAAAGTTTCAAATATAACAGCAGTAGTTTCAGTCGCTCCTAAATTACGCTAACTCACGAATTTTGTTATTGCGGAATTGGTCTGTCAAGTAACCCCGACTGCAGAGTTGGCAAGAATATGAAATTATCGGCAAAATCCTATATCAACTACCTGAAGATGACCCACAGTCAATTGATATAGGTTTTAAGCTAACAATTGGTACCTCCATCAATTGTAAGCGATGCTCCTGTCACAAAGTGGGCTTCGGGACCGGCAATAAAAGCGACCATGGAGGCAATATCTTCCGGTCTTCCAAAGCTATTTTGCGCCATTAGCGCCAGCTGACCAGCCGCATGCTCACTGCCTGCGGGATTCATATCCGTGTCTACAGGACCGGGTTGGATGAGATTTGAAGTAATGCCTAGAGGCCCAAGATCCCTGGCGAATCCTTTTGTCAACCCTATAAGCGCTGACTTACTCATAGCATACAAACTTCCTCCGACGTCCGGCATACGATCTGCTTGGCAGCTTCCAATAGTTATTATTCTTCCACCTTGCTTTAGATGGGTGACGGCAGCCTGCACCGATGCAAAAACGCCCTTGACATTTACATCCATCACACGATCGTATTGTTCTAGACTAAGTTTGGAAATGTGATCGTATACGGCTATGCCTGCATTGTTCACCAAAATATCCAAGCCCCCAAAATGCTTCACGGTAAGCTGCACTGCAGCAATGGCTTGTTCCGCTAGACCTGAATCTGCCTGAATAGCTACCGCGCTTCCGCCTGCGGAATTGATTTCATCAACTAATTGATTGGCCATAACATCATTGTTCTGATAGGTGATCGATATTTTTGCTCCCTCAGCTGCGAGTTTTCTTGCGATGGCGGCACCAATTCCCCGGCTTCCGCCCGTAATCAATGCTACTTTGTTTTCTAATGTTTTCATGTGTTTATAATTTAATTTTTAATGGTCACATGGAATCTCGCATGGCTGATAATCATCACAGTGTGTGATCCCGTACGTACGGGATCATGCTCGATTTCATGTTTGTAAACCTAAATCATGCAGAGTAGTTTTGCAGACAACACGCAAATTGTTAACTACTAACAAAAAAGTAAGTATGCGAAAAAAGGAAAATTCAACCAATTCCATAAATGAAGCTAACCAAATCAAAAATTGTGGAGTAGTATATGCGTTGTCCCTTATCGGAGGTCGGTGGAAACCGACAATTTTGTTCAGTCTGCCGGATGCAAAACAACGATACAACGAACTGCTAAAATCGATAGAGGGTATTTCTGAGCGTATGCTGGTCGCCCAACTGCGTGAGCTTGAAGCTGATGGTCTGGTGAACCGAAGAGTATTTGCTGAAGTTCCTCCTAGGGTGGAATATGAATTGACCGATAAAGGCCGGTCTACTGAAAGAATCCTTAGAGAGCTTTCCTCGTGGGGTATTCTTCAACGCAGTGATGGCCATCATGACTGTTAGCACATGGGCAGCAGCAAAGCAGGTGGATTTCTAAAGCAATTAAAACCGTATTGTACAGATATAGGACCAACTAATAAAAAGAAACTGTAGGGGAATTCTAAACCATAAATACACAATGCCATTTCCATCAAAATACTTTCTGATCTCGATCATTTGTTTAGAGAGATGGAGTTTGTATTACTTCTTGGTCAAAACTTTGGAGTTAATTCCTGCTCTACTGCTTTGATTCGCAATAGAGCAGGATCAGAAAATCTGAAAAGGCTAAATTAAGGATTTTGCATCTTTGGCAAGTCTTGGCTTGAACAGGATTTACAGTACCATACGGTTACCCGAGGAATTCCCTGCTAGTTTTTCAAGTACTGCTTGAGTATGCTGTAAAGTAAGGCTGGGTTTAATCAGTTCCTTAAAGAACGGAATCGGCGATTTTCCTTCTGCTATCCTACGGGGCCAATCCGGGTTGGCCAATGCAGCCCTGCCTATAGAAATCAGATCTGCCTGTTGGCTAGAAATCAAAGATTCTGCGATTTGTACGTCATGCAGCCCCCCGTTGGCAATAATGGGTACACCTGTTATTTTTTTCGCCAAACCACTGGAAGAGCTTCCGTCCCCATACAGGCATTCTCGCGCCCAATTCCCTCCCTCAGCTGCTATATGGAGATAATCCGCGTGCAGTCCTTTTAATACGGTAAATATTTCTACTGCAGCTGTAGATCCACCCGGCCATCGATACCTGAGGTCGTTTACTTTGCTTTCCGACAGTCTGATGCCCACTATAAATTTTGCGGGCACCGCTTCTTTCACAGCAGTGTAAACTTCCATCAGAAATCTCAGCCGGTTATAGGTATTACCGCCATACCGGTCTGTACGTAAATTGGTGTGCGGGGTAAGAAACTGATCAAATAAATACCCGTTGGCGGAATGCAGTTCCACTCCATCAAAGCCGGCTTTACTAGCTAACAGGGCAGCTTGGACATACCCCTTCTTGACATCTGACAAATCTTCCTCAGACATTTCTTTTGGAATGGGGAATGGCCCTGTCAACCCATCCTTTTCGGTGGATCTTAGTCCTTTGGGCTGAACTGCGGAAGGAGCGATGGTTTTTGCACTGCATTGCGATAGCGCTCCTCCGTGCATCAGTTGGCCGATGATTAGGGCATCTGATTTATGAACTCCTGCTGCCACTTTTTTCCATCCCTCCATTTGTTCCTCATTTACCAAGCCGGGCTGATTGAGGTCAGTTTGACTAAAGAGGCTATCGGTATAAATGCCTTCCGTGATTATCAAGCTGAAACCTCCCCGGGCAAAAGCTTGGTAGTAGTCAACCATCGCTTCGGTAGGAACTCCCGCAGACGTGGCACTTCTTCTGGTCATGGGGGCTACCACCAAGCGGTTACTGAGTTGATGCCCTTCTAATTGGATTTGATTAAACAAGCTGTTTGTTGACATGGTGTTGAATTTATTTGGAATTCAAATTTGCCAATAACGCCACCAAGCCACGTATAACTAATTTAATTTAAACGCTTAAACTAGTTTAATATCCGGCTAATTGCCTTTCCTTATCCTGCTTAAGAAAACAGGAGTAATACCTAGATAGGATGCGATGTGTTTTTGGGGCATGCGCTGTTCCAGTGTGGGATATTTTTGGATCAAGGCATTATATCGATCTGCTCCGTTCATGGAAATAGCATTTAGAATGCGTTGATCCTGCGCCATACAGGCATTTTGATGCATGATCCTCCAGAATCTTTCAAAAGCGGGGATATCCCGATATAGCTGGTCAAGACTTGTTTTATTAAGCTGAAGCAAGACAGAATGCTCAAGAGCCACTATATTTCTAGAGGCAGGTTCTTGTAGAAGAAAACTTGTAAAATCGGTGATCCACCAATCTTCGAAGGCAAAATGGAGCGTGTGGTCATTTCCTTTGTCATCCATATAGAAGGAACGCAAAAAGCCCTTGCATACAAAACTTTCGTATTGGCAGACTTCTCCCTGCTGAACCAAGTATTGCCTAGGTAAAATAGTGCGGACGGTGAGCAAAGAACTGAAATAATCCTGCTCTTCCTTGGTCAGCTGAATCCTTTTTAAGACGTGGTTGATAATAGATTGATACGCTGCATACTTTTCTCCGGAACCCATAAAATTCAATGTTAACTTACAAACTATTGCCCACATGGAATTCGGCATTGCAGTGGACCATGGTATAAATAACGGCCCATTAGGAGAATAAACCCAAATCCGGCTTACTCAATTTTAACCTAAGGCTATCTTTCGCCAACCCAGTGCGGATATATCATCGGTTGCTTTGATACCCTATTCAGTTCTTGCAGATCTTTTTCAGACAGCGTCAAGTCAGCAGCTTCCAGATTGTCTATCAATTGCTTTTCATTCCGTGCACCTATTATCACGTTGGAAACGGTGGGGTTGTGGAGTAACCAGGCAATAGCCACCTGAGGAATGCTTCTGTTCTTTTCGACTGCAATCCGTTCAAGCACATCAACCACATCAAAAATAAGCCCATCATTCACCGGCGGAGATCCCACGTCGCCACCGGATTTTATCCTGCCTTCTTCCATGGGTTTATTCCGTCTGATTTTCCCCGTTAAGCGTCCCCAGCCAAGTGGACTCCATACCATAAGGCCCATGTTTTGGTCTTGCAACAAGGGCATCAATTCCTGTTCATAATCCCGGCCGATCAATGAATAATATCCCTGATACACGATGTATTTTTCCAGATTTGCTTTTTCGGAAATGGAGAGGGATTTCATCAGTTGCCAAGCTGCAAGATTGGAACAGCCTATGTACCGTACTCTTCCACTCGATACCATCCGATCAAGGGTTCGCAAAGTTTCCTCTACAGGCGTGGTTTTATCAAAACCATGCATGAGAAACAAATCGATGTAATCAGTCTGTAATCTTGTCAAACTGTCCTCTAAAGCTTTGGTTAGGTGAAAACGGGATGCTCCTTTATCGTTCACGCCATCTCCCATTTGAAACGTGGCTTTGGTGGAAATGATGGCATCTTGTCTTCTGCTCCTGAGTGCTTCTCCCAATACAGACTCTGAATCGCCCTGTGAGTAAACATTGGCAGTATCAAAGAAATTGACCCCATGCTCTAAAGAAATATCTATAAGCCGTGAAGCCTCTTTAACATCCGTTTTTCCCCATTTCCCAAAGAATTCATTGGTACCTCCAAAAGTAGCGGTGCCTAAGCTGAGTACTGGGACTTTTAGTCCTGAATTTCCCAAGTTTTTGAATTTCATGATTTCCTTTTTATCATTTTGGATAGATTTAATGATACAAAGGTCTGTCAGTCTTCCCGGGGAAGACAGGATGTTCCTCACAGATTTGGTGTGCGATTTATCACACTAATTCAGGTCCAATCGGCTCAGGGTTTCCCTGCTCACACCTAAAAAAGAAGCAATCATCGTTTTGGGAAGACGGCGGATAAGTCCGGGATATTGTTCCAATAGATTATGGTATCGGTCTTGGGCTTTACTGCTGATCAGGCAAAGAACTCTCTTTTGAAGAGCAATGTATCCTGCAGTGGTTTTTATATGGAAGAAATGCTCCATTTTAGACAGCTCACGGCAAAGCTTGGTTTTGTTTTCCAATGTTATCGTATAAGTGGTAGCATCTTCCAGACAATCGATGGTAAACTTGGAGTTGGTACCATAGTGAAATGCTTCCAAATCGGTGATCCACCAATTTTCCATAGCGAACTGCACGATATGTTCCTTGCCGTCAGAAGCAATCCGTGCCGATTTCATCAATCCTTTTAGGATAAAAAAATTATACTTTACCGGATCATCCTGATGCACCACGATTTGATGCTTTTTGAAATTTTTCAGCGTGAAATGTGACAATACATAGGCAAACTCATCATCTGTAAGCTGGATGATTTCTTCTATATGCTCTCTTAAGATTTCCTTCATTAAGTGTTGGAGATGGTTTTCAAAGGTATATGCAGGAGGATCAATGCGCTATCATTCCCGAAAAAATAAAAAATGAAACCCGGATAATAAGGGGTTTGTAGAATTAAATCTTCTCCCATGTTTCCTTGTCAATCATGAAGGAGCGCATTTGGCAAATAGAGCTTTCCATTTACCAAATGCGCCGCTTATATCCCCTCTATCCGCAATAGGTCGATTTTCCTGTACGGGTTTTCGCCTCTATTACCACTCTCCCTTCTGTTTACTAAGAGACAGTTTCAAAAATGTGAGGAAAAGCAACAAACCTGAACAGATAATTACGGGCAATAAAAGTCTAAACCACTCTACCACATTCTCCTTTACTATAAATTCCGGCTTAAACTTCTCCCAATTCTCTTCAAGGACTAAGGCATTATCAAAAATTTTGGGATAGAAATAAAGCCTCAGCTTTTCATGAAATTCATTGGTCTTATCCAAAAATTCCAGGTGACTTGTAGATCCTGTTCCCGCCAGCTTGTTAAAAGCCAGCTGCACATGCATCGTGGGAATAGCCCAAGCAATGCTTCGGCTTACCTGTCCGCGCAGCTCAAGCTTCTCTCTCATGGCATCACTTTCCTCTCTAGCCTCATCATCCCCCATTTGCTGCATGGCATAGTACCAGAGCCAAGTGAATTCCTCTTCATCGTCCACCGGCATGCCATACTCTTCAAACTGCGGATAATGTGCATAAAAATCTGCCATGGTTTCCCGCTTATCAGAATCCCACTTTTTATGATAACCATCCCGCTGCTCGATCATGGTTGCCAGTGCTTCAGGGACCGGGTATCGGTTGCTCACATAGCTATTGATGCCTGCCGGCAGCAGTATAGCCAGCACCAGCCAAAGAGACAGCATCGTAAGGGCATTTAAGCTTGAGTTTTTCTGGAAAACAACCACCAAAAAACAAACAGTAAACCAGAAGATAATGTAGCAGAATCCCAACAGGAAAAAAGCAAAAAGTGCAGCATCAAACGGAATTCCCAAGATCAACTTTGCCGCTGTGAGCAACAGTACAAAAAGAGCTAAAATCACAAGCACTCTTACGGACAACTTGGCCAGCAGGTATTTCAGCTTGGATCTAGACTGAATGGATACAAGCTGCCAAGTCCCCACTTCCTTCTCTTCCGAAAGGAGGTTGAAGGTGAACACGATAATCAGCAGAGGAAGCAGATAGATAATCACAAAGCCCAGATCCAGATTACCTGACTGCAGACTTGAGGGATTTACCAAATCCGTATCGTATTTCTGGCCTTCCAAATTCCGGATTGTGACATGTTGAATGGCCGGATTCACATCACTTTGGCCGATGGAAAGACCAGCCATTTTTTCAGGCTTATTGATCAGGGCAAATTTCAAATAATACATCAACAACCCAAATTCCTCTTGATGAAAGCTGACGTTCCTTTCTATGTGTTCCTGTTGGTAAATCGTAACCTGCTCAGTGGCTCTTTCCTGACGATCCAGAAACTGCTTGCCGATCAGGATTCCCGTCATCCCCAGTACCGAGACCAAGAGTAGACACAGAATAACCACATTTGATCTAAAAAACTGCTTAAACATTAACCGATACATAACTTAAACGGATTTAGCTTTTTTGGAAAGATAAGAGATGTACCATACAGCGGCCAGGCACCATAGCACTAAGGAAATCAAGGATAACAGCTCATTTTTTACAGCTTTGCCAAATGAAAAAAAGCGATGGTGAAAATCAGGCATTTCACTCCAATTCTCCTTGCCTACCACATGGCTTTTACCATCTGAACCGGAAACTTTGGCCGGACTGATATACTCCATTTGAAGTTCATTCATCTTTTGCGCCAGCTCATATCGATACTTTTCTGCCTGATCCTGAAAATCCACATAGGCATCAAAGTCTGTTCCTGATAATGCCATTGACAGATTCTTCACGGCCATGTACGGGTTGATCACCGCAGTCAACTCTGAAATACTGTTTTGCTTCTTGTATATCTGCATCAGCTCATTCAGATGATTGTTATAAATAATAGAACTGTTTTTCTCTCCCTGAGCCATTACAAATCCCCCATAGTTGAAAGGAAGCTCTTCTACGGAGGATACCTGATGGGCATTCAACACAGAATCCTTTAGCTGCTTGAAAAAGGGATCATTGGGATTATGGCTATCACCTTTTTGGATAACCTCCTCTTCTATGACAGATTGAAATTCCACTTTGGAGGGAGACGGAAAGAAATAACTTCCCAGCGCCTGCGAGGATCGGGGTAGCAATACAACCAGTAGAAGCCAAATTGCCAGTAATTTGATAAGCGCATTTTTGGATTTGCCTGAACTGGTGGAGACCGCGATAGTCACCATACTTAGAAGCATAAAAAACATTCCATAAACCAACCCCAATACAAAGAACCTCGGCCATAAGCCTTCAACGTCCCCTCCTTCTGCAATTAGAAAATACAACATTAATAGTCCCACCGGCGCCAGGCATAGCAGGGCCAATGCCATTAATCCAAGCGTTTTCCCCATCAATATTTCCTTCCATCTAGCTCCCTGAGTCAGAATTATCTTCAGTGTCCCATTTTCCCGATCTGCGGAAACAGCCGAAAAACCCAGAAAAAATATAATCAATGGAAAAACCGTCTGAAGTATCATCGCCATACTGAACTCTCCAAATCGCAGAAGACCGGTAGAAAGACTTGCTTCCGAGAAGTTGACGGAATTTTGCTTATGGGCTTCAAGAAACACCGCGTTTCCGGTAAAACTCTCAATACCGGAATCAAACATACTCAAAGGATACTTTTGCCTAAAAGCAAAAGTGCCAAAATGCGCCATTCTATGTGGATGTTTGTCAGGGTTGGACTCCCAGCTTTCCCGCGCTTCATGCTGATAATGACTTCGGATTTCAGATTGCTTTTCATAATTCGTCCATCCCGTATAAGCGCTGAAACACAGCAAGCCAAAAATGATTGTCATCAAAGGATATATAGCCCTGGTTTTGAAGGTATTCATCCAAAAATGTCTGGCTATCAGTAAGACTGTTTCTTTTCTCATGGCTGGATTTAAAATTGGTAAGCTGCTGTCAACATGGCATTCCTCGGCGCCCCGGGAAAAAGCCTAAGATAGTTTTGTGCTCCCACCCAATAAGTCTTGTCCAATAGGTTGTTCACTTTCAAAGTCAGCTGAAAATCACTTTTCTTAGGGGCATAGTAGATTGCCATATCTACCAATGTGTATTCCGGTACAGTAAAATCTCTGGTAAACCACGGGATCTTATCTCCGCTGTATTGTACTCCCAACCCAACTCCTATATCTTCAAAAAATCCATTGACAAAATTATACCTTGTCCAAAGATTGGCACTGTTGGTAGGTGTGTTTTCTTTCCGTTTGCCACTCAATGTATTGTCAACATCCCGGACAATCTCCGCATCGATGTAGCTATATGCAGCATTCACTTGCCAATTCGAAGAAATGTAGCCGTTCAGTTCCACTTCTACCCCCCTGCTCCTATCAGCACCTCTTTGTACCAAAGAATCAGGGAATTCCGGCAAGTTGGCATTCATCAGGATATTCTTCTGATTGATCTCATAGAGCGCAACCGAAGCACTCAATCTGCTGTCAAGAAATTCTCCTTTTGCACCGATCTCCTTCAAATCACTAAGGAGAGGCTTGAATCGTGCGGGAGAATTTGGATCCCAGAAAAATGCGGCTGTGCTCGGCATCAGCGATACGGTATTGGACTGGGGCTGGAATCCTTCCAGGTAAGTTGCATATACGTTTATGTCTTTGGTGACTCCATAGGTGAGCCCTATTCTAGGGATCAACGCAGAATTTTTAAAACTTGCCTCTTGTGCTATATCGTAGTTGGTAATATCCTCAAACCTTTCCTGTCTTAGACTAAGCAAGGAAGAAAACCTACCGAATTTCACTTGATACTGTACATAAGCGCTATTGGTAGTGGTCAAGGTAGGTGGGACACTGAAAATTGAATTGAAGTTATAATCCTCTGTATTTAGCGTCTCATAGGTGGGATTGTTCAGGTCAAAATGAGGCACATTAGGCACCGGTAGCGTCATACCGTTGACCTCGTAAGTCATGTAATCCTGAGCTGCGGTGGGATCAAATCCATTGGTGACTGTACCATCCGCCCGCAAGTATCCACGTGCGGAATTCTGTTTTCCTCCTTTTGTCTTGTGCCACCGGCTCAGATCGTATCCGACCAACACTTTATGACCTACTTTTCCCGTATTGAAATCCGCATCAAAATATGTACTGAGGTTATCAGTATCCCAGAATTGCTGACGCTCCACATAGCGCATACTTACCAGACTAGGTACAGGATTGTTGGCTATATCCACCGCAAAAGCATTTGTCGTGCGATGCTCAGCCAAATCTTCCGTCCAGGTCTGCTTCATATAAGCCACATTGAAATTGGCAAAAGCGGTCAGCTTCTGGCTGAGATTTGACATAAACACCAGCTCGGTAGACCGAAAGAAATCATCACCGGCACTTAGACTACGGCTGATAGGCGTACTGTTGAGCTTAGTTGCGCCAGCTTCTGCACCGAAAATAGGTTGCCCTCTGTCCAGCGTACCTTTATTGTCACTGTAGATCATTTCTACATTTATAGCGGTACGATCATTGGGCACATAGCTAAAAGAAGGTGAAACCAAGAAGGCATCATTCTGGATCTGATCACGAAATGATTTCCCTTCCTGCATTCCTATATTTAAGCGGTAGAGTAAAGTTTTTTCCTGATTTACAGGCCCTGTGAAATCCAATGTCCCACGGAATGTACTAAAGCTTTCGACACTCATTCTGATCTCCTTTCTATTATCTTTCAATGGTTTCTTGGTGACCATGTTGATACTTCCTCCGGGATCTACGCTCGAAAAGGTCACTGACGCGGGCCCCTTCAGTACTTCCACACGTTCAATATTTGCCGTAATGGGCTGAAGAAAAAAGTACTGATGCGTACGCATTCCATTTAGAATCTGCCCTTCTTCATTCTGGGTAATGCCCCGGATGTTGTAATGATTGTAAAATCCCGTAGAACTCACTCCGCTCACAATCTTGACTGCGTCTGACAATTGGTACGCCTGCCTATCGTCAATAAGCTCCTTGGTCACTACGGATAGAGACTGTGGCAAATCCCTGTTTTTAATCCCAATTTTGGTAGCGGAAAATGAATAATCACTGGTATAATCCCGCTGCGCACGACCGATCACCTCAATGGTCTGAAGTTGCTGCTCATCGTCCGCCAGAACTATATTTCCCAAATCCTTGCTGCCCCCGCCTTCTATAGCTATAGTACTTCGGTATGTTTTATACCCAAGGAATCTTATTTCCAACTGAACAGTCTTCTTTCCTTCTATCGAAAGTTCAAAGTAGCCGTTCACATCCGTTATCGCTTGGGCTATTTCCTGATCATGTTGGATCTGCACCCTGGCTCCGGGAAGCGAGGCATTATCAGGTGTCGTGACAGTACCTCTAATTAAAACCTGAGCAGTCACAGGCAGGCATAAGAATGCCGTGAAAAATAGGAAAACTATAAATCTTAAATTCATGTGTTTAGATAGTTTTCAAATACAATTCCTGCAATTCCTTGGCATCGACATCTTTGGCTGTGGCCATGTGAACCAGTTCTCCTTCTTTCATGATGCCTATTTTTGTTCCCACATTTACGGCATTGAAAATGTCATGAGTGGCCATAAAAATTGACGTACCGTTAGAAGCCAATTCCTTACAAATCGCAGTAAATTCCGCAGTAGCTTTTGGATCTAGTCCTGATGTCGGCTCGTCCATAAAAATAACCTCAGCATGCTTTGAGAGGGCAATGGAAATACCCACTTTTTGACGCATCCCTTTCGAATAAGTGGATAATGGGCGGGAAATAACCTCCCGCTGTAGGCCTGATTTAACTAAAAAAGATTCTAATTCTTGCCTCGAATAGTTAAAACCCGCCATTCTACTAAACAGATCCAAATTCTCTATCCCTGATAGATTACCATAGAGTTGGACTATTTCCGGAATGTAGGCTATCAGTTTATTGAAGTCGGAGGAGTTAGGTTTGATTTCAATACCGTTGATTAGTGCCTTTCCGGATGTCGATGGAATCAACCCAAGAAAAATATTTATGGTAGTCGTCTTTCCGGCGCCGTTCTGACCCAGCAAACAAAACACTTCTCCCTTTTCAATTCTAAGATTTAGCCCCTTGAGCGCCTGGAATGTCCCATAGCTCTTGGTTAGATTGATGGCTTCAAGCATCGTAAATGATTAAGTTATATTGCAACAATATTGCAAATATGACACAATCCATCTTTTTATGCAATGGTGCGGGGAATTAAAGATTGAAAATATTTCTGCCTAATTGCTTTCTGTACGGAAACGACTTTTGGGAAGGAAGCACCATCGGTCAATAGAACCGCAGGTTCAAAATTAAGTCAAGGTCCAAAATGAGTATTATACTTGGGCAATAGAAGCTCTAGGCATAAAACACTGAATACACCAGAAGAAAAGCACATATACACCATAAATATTCTTTCTTTAAATTAGACAGCCAAAATCAACTTTCCTTGTAGCGTTTACTATTATTCCATGAAGTTCAAAGTTCCATTTCATTTCCTGTCAATTCTTGTTTTATCATTTGCTTTCACCGCTTTTCAGCAACAAACTGAAGAGAAGAAAACCCTCTACTTGATCGGAGATTCTACAGTAAGAAATGACGGAGAAGGAAATTTGCAGCGGGGCTGGGGGAATTTCCTGCAGGAGTTTTTTGACAGTACCAAACTGACCGTCAGTAATCAGGCTATGGCCGGCAGAAGCACCAGAACCTTTATCAAAGAAGGGAGATGGGATCAAGTTCTCGAAAGGCTCAAGCCGGGAGATTATGTGATTATGCAGTTTGGTCACAACGAAGGAAGTGCACCTGATACTACGAAAGCCGGTTACCGTGGCGTATTGAGAGGAACGGGCGATGAAACAATCGAACTCACCTGGCCTGACGGCAGTCCGGAAACGGTTCATACCTATGGATGGTATTTGGAAAAATTCATCAGCGATACCAAAGCGAAAGGGGCAACTCCCATCGTGGCATCCATGATTCCGAGAAATAAATTTCAGGATGGAGAAACAGAAAGGGCCAATCAGGATTTTGGGAAATGGGCCAAGGAATCAGCAAGAAAACAGGGAGCCTCCTTTATTGACCTCAATTCAATAGTTGCTGACCAATACGACAAATGGGGTCAGGAAGTCGTAAAGGGACTTTTTGAAAGAGATCACACCCATACCAATAAAGCCGGAGCTAGGATCAATGCCTGGTCAGTTACGGAGGGATTACGGGATTTGACTACTTGCGACTTGAAAGATTATTTGACAAAGGATAAACCTACCCTCTTTTTAATCGGAGATTCCACCGTGAAAAATGGGCAAGGTGACGGTGCCGGAGGACTTTGGGGATGGGGAGATTTTATTGCTCCGTATTTTGACCAAGACAAAATCAAAGTCCAAAATCATGCACTCGGTGGTACAAGCAGCCGAACGTTTCAGACGTATGGACATTGGGATAAGGTTTTGGATAAATTAGAACCCGGAGATTACCTGATTATGCAGTTTGGGCATAATGACTCAAGTCCGCCGGATGATGAAGCCAGAGCCCGGGGCACGATCAAAAGTGCCGGATTGGAAGCGGAAAACATATACAATCCCATCACCAAGCGTCAGGAAACGGTTTATTCCTATGGTCAATATTTACGTCAGATGATTTTGGCCGCCAAAGCCAAGGGAGTCACTCCTATTGTCTGTTCGCTGATTCCCCGAAACAACTGGAAAGACGGCAAAGTCATCACGGCAGAGACGGATTATGGCCTCTGGGCAAAGAAGGTGGCCGAGGACACTGAAACTGCCTTTATAGACTTAAATCTACTGGTGGCAGCGAAGTACGATGAACTGGGCGAGGAATATGTGAAAACACATTTCTTTAACAATACGGATCACACACATACTGTAGAAGAAGGTGCTGAACTGAATGCAGAACTAGTAACGAACGCCATTAAAATGTTGGCAGAGAATGGTTTAAAATCTTTTCTTAAGGAGTGATTATGAATTTATGTATTTAGAATAGTGTCTAGCTTAAAGTAATAAAATTCCCCTACCTGCTATCTTCCTTGGTTTGCGGCTTGACCAAGGTGGCGATTGTATCGCTCAACTTTGATTTACGACTAAGTACATTCTTCAGATTTACGAAAAAAGTCATGTGATGCAACAAATCTCCTATTTTACCAATCCGCTTTATCTGTTAGGCCTTTTTACCCGCCTTGCTTTTGGATTATTTCGTGTTGTCAATGCAATATTAGATAACGCAATCAATAAAAAGAAAATAGGGATATAGGGTGGTTTGATTTTAAGCGGCAAAATATCAGCAGGTACATTCGGATTTAGATGAACATATACTCCTGTAAGCATTACTATGATGATCGTGAAAAACGAAATAGTTGTCAAAAGAGCATATAATTTCGTTGGGATTCTCTGTCTGTAGATCAAGCATACTAAGAGAGTTAGCCCAACGGCAATCTCTCCCATAATACCCATAACGTATGATAGTTGACCTAGACCACTATTAGTAACCTGAGCCATGTACCAGCTCTTGAAGGGATTTATAAATTTAAGAATACCAAATAGAAACATTGATATGGCCAAAAACCAAGTGGTAATTTTTGTATATGTCATATATTAGTTGATTAAGTTTAAGACAAAATTGCAACTAATACTTAAAAGTAGTTTGGCGATAAAGTCCAAAAAATGAGACAAGAAGCTCAAATGATCTTCGAAACTTTACTTCTTCGGTGTTCAGTCGGAGTCAAATTATATTTCAGTTTAAATAATTTGGCAAAATGAGAAGTGTCACTAAATCCAACTTCATAACAAATTTCACTAACAGAAAAATCCGTTGATGCCAACAAACTCTTCGCCTTTAAAAGTTTTTGTTCTTTAATGTAATTGGCAGGAGTGTCGTTGAAATAACTTTCAAAATCCCGTTTAAAAGCAGATAAACTTCGACCTGAAAGTACTGCCAATTCCGGTATTGTAATGTTTGAAAATAGATGGGCTTGAATTACTTCCTTAAAACCTGCTTTTCTCGGGGTAAACAAATGAGAAAATAAACTGATGATATTTTCATAGTTGTTGGTTTGAAGCAGTACTAGTATAAGTTCTTTTATTTTAAGTTTCAATAATTCATCGCTAACCAATGTTGGATTCTGAAAGTAGAACTCCAAGCTTTCAATGAAGTGAATTATGATGTCCTGCTTTTCAATTTTTTGGGCAAAATATTTTTCACCAGTTGGTTTAACAAAGCTGGGTACTTCGTCTTTGTATAGTTCTTTCAGAATGCCCTTATGAAGATGTATTGCAAAAATTTCACAATTCTGATGTTCGGATTTTTGAATTAATTCCGCAAAATAACTTCCACATTTCAACAGCACACTCTCTGAAACATGGATGGTCAACTTCTCAGTAGAAGAATTCAGTATACTTTCTCCGTCCTTGATAAATAAGAAACAAGCTTCATTTTGAAAAATCTCGCCATATCTAAATGGAGCCCTTATGAGTAATTTTTCAATTACACATTTGTTATTTAAGTCAAAATGTTTTCTGTCGATTATCATCTGTTTGATTCATGTCCGGGTGTCCGGGAGGCTTACAGCTAATAGGCTTCTCTACTCCTCCGTCCTCACAAGCTGCTTCACCTCTTTACCATTGATTGTGACATTTTTAAATTTAGCGTTTATAAAGTGATTAACCTTGAAAAACTCATCCACGCCATTGATAGTGCTGTTTATCATTTGAAAGTTCTCCACAGGAGATTCCTCGTAAGCATCGATCATCACCGCATATTTTCCACCATCTTCCACCTGTAGATTATCCACGGTTACATTCTTAATTTGAGGAATATGATCTCCTTCTTCTTCGTAGAACATATTGAACCGCACCGCTGCTTCCTTGTATTTACCCACTTTCACATTTCGCATATAGACATTCTCCACGGTTCCACCACGCTTGGAACTCGTTTTGATACGAAGAACCCGATCCAGATTTTCGCTGCTCATCACCAGGTCCTGCGCATAAATATTCTTTGCTCCTCCGGAAATCTCTGATCCGATCACCACACCCCCATGACCTTCCTTCATCGTACATCCCTCGATGATAAAATTCTCAGAAGCCACTCCTATGTTTCTTCCGTCCTGATTTCTGCCAGATTTGATCGCAATACAATCATCGCCAGTGTCGAAATAAGTATCCTTGATCAGTACATTTTTGCAGGCTTCCGGATCTACTCCGTCATTGTTTGGTCCCAGTGTTTCTATCCTCAATCTCTCGATCGTGATATTTTCGCTCAACACAGGATGAATATTCCACATCGGTGAATTGATCAGTTTCACATCCTGAAGAAGAATGTTTTTGCACTTGTAAAACTGTACAAACTGGGGACGCAGGTAATGCCCTTCACCGAATATCCTCTCTTCAGCGGGCACTTCATCGGCTACCATTTGATGAAGCAGCATTCGGGCTTCGGTCTGTCTTCCCATGCCCTCTTTCCATCCGTAATGGTTTGCCCCGCACCACCACCACCAGTTCTTCATATCTGCATTTCCATCCAAAATGCCTTTTCCCGTCACGGCTATATTTTCCTGCCCAAATGCGTAAATAAAAGGCGAATAATTCATCAACTCCATGCCTTCCCAGCGGGAAAATACTACAGGAAGATAATCCTTATCATCTTGACTAAACTGAATAAGTGCCCCATCCTCCAAATGCAAATTGACATTTGATTTGAGATGAATCGCTCCCGTGAGCCATGTTCCTTCGGGTACTACCACACGTCCACCGCCAGCTTCATTGCAAGCCTTGATAGCTGCTGCAAAAGCATCGGTATTCTTAAATTTCCCTCCCATTTTAGCTCCAAAATCAGTAATCCAAAAGTCCTGATCCTTAAATTCAGGAGCTACGATCTGCGCACGGATTGATGGCAGCAAATCCCAAGGATCTTCTTCGGCCACAACTTCTATCCCGGTATAGGAAGTTTTGGAATTACAGCCTTGCGTCAGACCTATCGCAAGACAAAAAATCAAATAGAAAATATTTTTTGAATGGGAGAAAAATGGAATTGACTTCATAACAGAATTGAATTTTGGTTGATTACTCAGCTCGTGACAGACGCTGTTTTATGCAATTTTAGTTAAGGCTTTTGCACAAGGGATTCTTACGCCACTTACTGCAGAGTCCTATTTATGACTCTTCTTTAGATTCATGATTTGATGTTTGTTGCGCAATATTCAATAGGTTTTTGCACAGAAAACTTATCCTTTTGCTTGAATAAGCAACTTTTCACGGATTAAATTAATATTTCTATGATCATCGACTTATTCATTTTTCTAACCGGATAGCTTTTATAAATTACGTACTGTATCGTTTCTTATTACCAATTTATAGTACCCAAAATGCCAAGAAAATTAGCTTTCCGGATGAAACTGATCCCGGGTTTTGAAGAGGAATATGAAAGAAGACACCGGGAGATTTGGCCCGAACTGGTCACTTTACTCAAAGATGCCGGAATCCTGGATTACCAGATCTTTTTGGACAGGGAAACTTCCAGTCTATTTGCCTTTCAGGTGATTGAGGGGGAAGCTAATTCCCAAGAACTAGGCAGCACATGGATCGTCCAACGCTGGTGGAAACACATGGCTGATATCATGGAAACCAATCCAGACAACTCTCCTATTTCAGTAGAACTCCCAAACGTTTTTGATCTTCAAAACTCCATTTCCAATGACCCCAAAGTACAGAAGCTTATTTTTATTCACTCCACTTATACTATTACTATTTCTGGGGTCTCAACAGGTAGAGAAGGAAGTTCCTGCTTCCGGCGAATGGCCCGAAATCACCCAAACTGCCAAACCTTGGACCCGCTGGTGGTGGATGGGAAACGCCGTGGATGAAACGAATCTTTCCAACCTGCTAGAGATATACCACAAAGCAGGACTTGGCGGAGTAGAAATCGCTCCTATCTATGGAGCAAAAGGCTATGAAGATCGCTACATCCACTTCCTTTCTGAAGATTGGTTGAGCATGCTTGATTTTACGGTGAACAAAGCTCATGGGCTCGGAATGGGTGTGGATATGACACAGGGAACAGGCTGGCCATTTGGAGGCCCGCAAGTAAGTGTGGAAAATGCAGCTACACGGCTGGTGATTCAGGAGTATCAAAAAACAGATGGAGAGGCACTTTCTACTCCAATTATATTTCAAAAGAAAAAAGGAACTCAGTCAGATGCTCAATTGATCGCAGTGATGGCATATGACCAGAATACCAATGCGAAGGAAATCACTGCCTATGTGGATGATAAGGGAAAGCTAACTTGGGATGAAACGGGCGAATGGAACATCAAAGCCATTTTCATGGACAAAACAGGCCAGATGGTCAAAAGAGCGGCACCGGGTGGGGTTGGATTTACGCTGGACCATTTCAGCAAAAGTGCTGTTGATTCCTACAATTCGTATTTTAAAAAGGCATTTGCAGGAAAAGATTATGGTATCCGGGCATTTTATAATGACAGTTTTGAAGTATATGGAGCAGATTTTACCACCAACTTTTTTGAAGAATTTGAAAAACGTAGAGGATATGATTTGAAAGAATTTTTACCATACCTGGAAAGTGAAGAAAACCTGGATATAGTGCGGAGAGTAAAATCTGACTACAGGGAGACGATCAATGATCTCCTGCTAACCAATTTTACCAAAAATTGGACAAATTGGGCACACAGCCAATCGAAATTGACCAAAAATCAAGCTCACGGATCTCCGGGAAATCTGCTCGATCTCTATGCTGCGGTGGATATTCCCGAATGCGAGACGTTCGGATCAAGCTATTTTCCTATCCCGGGCCTGAGGAGAGACAGCGCAGACATTCGAAATGTAGATCCGGATCCGATCATGCTGAAGTTTGCATCGTCAGCGGCTCATTTGACAGGCAAGAATCTAGTCTCCTCCGAGACCTTCACTTGGCTCGGTGAGCATTTCAAATCATCCTTTGCCCAGATGAAACCCGAAGTAGAGCAGGCATTCCTTGCGGGAGTCAACCACATATTCTATCATGGCGTCACTTACAGCCCGGAAGATGTGCCCTATCCCGGTTGGTTGTTTTATGCTTCACTCAATCTAACTCAGCAAAATAGCCTTTGGCCTCACTTCAAGGGATTCAATGACTACATTGCCAGATCACAGGCGATTTTGCAAGCCGGAAAAGCGGATAATGAATTGTTGGTCTATTGGCCTGTCTACGATGTCTGGGCGGAGCCAAAAGGACGGATGGAAATGATCACCGTCCATGCAGTGGATGAATGGCTGCACCCTACGGAGTTTTATAAGCAATCCAAAAAACTGATGGAGGCTGGTTATTCCCTAGACTTTATTTCGGACGATATGATTGGAAATTCAGAAGTTGCTAATAGCCTGATTAAAACATCAGAACAAAATTCCGGAAAGGTTTTGATAATTCCGGAAACGGAATTTATGCCAATCGGGACACTCAAAAATATTCTCAGACTGGCAGAAGCCGGTGCAAAAGTGATCTTCCAGTCCAAACCAAAATCCATCCCCGGCTTACACATTGACCAAAAGTCAAGAGAAAGTGAATTCAATCAATTATGGACTTCTATGTCTTTTGAAGAAGGGAAATCAACTCTTGGAAAAGGTGGAATATATCTTTCGGATGAGCTGGGTAAGACCTTAGCGCAGTTAGGGATTTATCGGGAAAGCTTAGTCGATTCCGGATTGGATTTCATCCGAAGAAAAGTTGCAGACGGCAGCTACTACTTTCTGGTGAACCATAGTTCGGATGCCATATCCCAGACGATCTCACTTAACACCAAAGCAGAAACCGTGATGGCAATGGATCCTCTTACAAGCAAAACAGGCCTTCTTCCTTCCCAACAAACAGCAGGGGGAACAAGCGTCACAGTCCATCTCAAATCAGGAGAATCTATTTTTCTAAAAACATTTGATCAGAAGACCAATTTACAAATAGCGGTCTGGCCCGATTACTCCAAGACTTCAGGCACAACAGATATATCGAAAAACTGGGAGGTGAACTTTACTCAGGGACAACCAAAACTCCCTTCCCCCCAGGCTTTGGTAATCATCAAACCTTGGACAGACAACGGCGATCCTGAAGCCGATGACTTCTCCGGTCAGGCGGGCTATTCCTCTGAATTCGAATTCAGAAAGACTACGGGAAATCAGTATTTATTGACCATTGACAAGGTGTATGAAAGTGCAAAAATCTGGATCAATGGAGCGTATGCAGGAAATATCTGGAGTATTCCCTACCAACTTGATATAAGTGAACAGCTACAGAATGGGAAAAACACCATCAGAATAGAAATAGCCAACCTAATGGCAAATAGCATTCGATGTCTGGATAGAAACGGAATAGAATGGAGAAATTACCATGAAATCAATTTTGTAAATATAGATTATAAACCATTTGACGCCAGCAATTGGAAAACAATGCCATCCGGACTCGATGGGAAAATTGAGATTTTAGAATTTGACCAATAATCAACACACTGATAACCTCCTTCCTCTTTATACCCATATACTACAGGATACATGAACGTGCCTCCTATCCTAATTTGAACTTCAGCCCAAAAGAAAACCTATGTCATCAACCCAAAACCTAAAACAGCGGCTCGAAGCTGTCAATGAATACGAGCGGACTCCAATTCCCAAGAACAAACTTAAAGGCTGGAAAAGCTTTATAGGCACCTACGCCGGCGAACATACTGCAGGAACTGAGTTTGTGCTTGGGCCTCTTTTCGTAGCACACGGTGCATCCGCCGGAGATTTGGTAAGTGGCTTGCTCTTAGGAAATATTCTAGCCATCCTCAGCTGGGCATTTTTCACAGGAAAAGTAGCCGTAAAGACCCGTACCACGCTTTATTACCAACTAGAAAAAATCGCAGGCAATCGATTTACGCTGGTCTATAACTTAGTAAACGCCGCGTTATTCTGCTTCTTGGCTGGCTCTATGATCGCAGTATCCGCTACAGCTGTTGGCATACCTTTTAATCTTCAAATGCCTTCCTTGACCGACGTTTATCCAAACAGTGTGGGATGGATTATCACCGTTTTCGGAATCGGTGCTATCACTACTGTTGTGGCAATGTTTGGCTTCAATGTGATCTCAAAATTCGCCAATATCGCAGCGCCATGGATGATTATGGTCTTTATAGCTGCTGCGGTGGGCGTATTGCCGAGATTGGGAATCAACTCATTTTCTGAATTTTGGCCGGTAGCAGAAAGCACTATTTGGACTGGAATTCCTCTTGAAGGACAGAGCAAATTCACGTTTTGGCATATCCTATTCTTTGCTTGGTTTTGCAATATGGGCATGCATATCGGAATGGCAGATATGTCCATCTTACGCTATGCCAAGAAGTGGACGTATGGTTTTTCCACTACGGGAGGTGTATTTTTAGGGCATTTCATAGCATGGATGGCTTCTGGGATTTTGTATTCACTCTTCCTTTTGGAGTCACAGGGCAGCTTGGTATTTGCTCCAGGCCCCATCGCCTACGAAGCTGCCGGAATAGCAGGTGCTGTTTGTGTGGTGATTGCCGGTTGGACCACTGCAAACCCAACGCTTTACAGAGCGGGACTTGCCATCCAATCCATTAACCCCAAATGGAAGACCTGGAAGGTTACGCTCTTTGTAGGATTGGTAACCACGATCGCAGCTTGCTTTCCAGCTTTGGTAATGCAGTTATTAGAATTCGTAGCTCTCTATGGGCTGATCTTGATGCCGCTCGGTGCGGTTATATTCTTGGATGTATTTGTCTTTCCGAAAATGGGACTCGCAAGCAATTATGCAGAATTGACCAAGTCACATTTCAATCCGGCTGTGGGAATCACCTGGGCCATATCACTGGTCTTCTGTCTGGGACTGAATATCTGGGGAGGAATTGAAATCTTCTTTCTTGGACTTCCGGGCTGGTTTGTAGCTGTTTTTGTTTACCTACTTGCTTCAAAAGCTATTCAGAAAAAAGTAATATCTGTTTCTCCTACTCTCCCCTTAACTTATTGATTATGAAAATCCTATTAAAAATCATATCATTCGCTGCTTTAGCATTGACACTCATTCCCTCTTTCTTGGTTTTAAATGGGATAATTACCCCCGAACTTTCCAAAACATTGATGCTGGCCGGAACGGTAATCTGGTTTGGCTCAGCTTCCTTTTGGATGAACAAAACTGAGAAAGAAGAGGAGATTGGATAGGCTATATTAAAAAATGTGATTATCCGTAATGATCCCAGTAACCCTATTCTCTTTGCTTTACTGGACGGAAGACCGAAGACGGGTGACCGAAGTATCCTTGACGCTAGTGTT
Organism: Algoriphagus sp. Y33; assembly: GCF_014838715.1. NCBI lineage: Bacteria > Pseudomonadati > Bacteroidota > Cytophagia > Cytophagales > Cyclobacteriaceae > Algoriphagus > Algoriphagus sp. Y33. The sequence goes on from NZ_CP061947.1 coordinate 2,364,227, forward strand.
TTCCGAATCCTATTATGCTTTTATTGTTTTACTGGAAGAAAAGCGGATATACATATTAAAAAAAAAAATAAAGTCCTACTTCTAGATAAGCCAGGCATCTATCATTAAACCTGGACTATGCATTAGGATTCGTAGCGAGGGTTCAAACTGCAAGAAAATCAGTCACTTTGGAGATCGAGTCGTAGCACTGCTACGGTGAGAGCGAAAAGTGAAGCATAGCGACTGATTTTGAGGCGGTTTGAAGCCGTAGTAGATTTGCTAATGCATAATGCGGGTTAAAGCGCAACTGCTAAAAATATTTATAATCAGCGACCTTTTCTGCGGAAATCAGCGGGAAACAACCAAATATAGTCCAGCTTCTGGAGAAGCAGGACAACAAAACTTTGACTAACGTAACGGTACCCTTTGCGTAATCTTCACGGCCTTAGCGGTTAAAAAAACATAATCTATGAAACTTACATCAGATCAAATACAAGATCAGAATTTATTAAAATTAAGCGAGCATGCCCGAAACTTTGAATTCCTGGCAACAAGCCTGGACAAGAAAGGCTACAAGGTTGAAGAACTGATTTCCAAGCTTCAAGCCTTGCAAATAGCTATCCCGAGCTGGGCATTGGGAACCGGCGGAACCCGGTTTGGACGATTCTCCGGCGGTGGAGAACCAGCGACCCTGATCCAAAAAATCCAGGATGTAGGAATTCTTCATGCACTTAATCAATCCAGCAATGCAGTTTCTCTTCATATACCCTGGGATATACCCAATGATTACCAATCCATTAAAGAAAGTGCTTCAGAAGTAGGAATCGGCTTCGATGCCGTAAATTCAAATACGTTTCAGGATCAGACCAATCAAGTTCAAAGCTACAAATTCGGTTCCTTGGCCAATTCTGAATCCGCCGTTCGTGAGTTGGCTGTAGAGCACAATAAGCAAGTAATCGAGATTGGAGAGAAATTGGGTTCCAAAGCATTGACAGTCTGGCTGGCGGATGGAAGCAGTTTTCCCGGTCAGCATAGCCTCAGAAAATCTCTGGAAAACACGCATTTGTCCCTACAGGAAATCTATAAAGATGTGCCTGAAGACTGGAAACTCCTTATTGAGTACAAGCCCTATGAGCCCTATTTCTACAGCACAGTCATCCAGGATTGGGGAACTTCATTTCTCCTGGCCAATAAACTAGGCAAAAAAGCGTATACGCTTGTGGATCTTGGTCACCACTTACCCAATACAAATATTGAACAGATTGTGGCCACGCTCATGACAGAAGGAAAATTGGGCGGGTTCCACTTCAATGATTCCAAATATGGGGATGATGACCTGACCGTAGGCAGCATCAAACCATACCAGTTATTCTTGATTTTTCAGGAACTGGTGAAGGGTTTTGAAGAAACCAATAATCCCCCACTTTCCTGGATGATCGATGCCAGTCATAATCTGAAGGATCCTATGGAAGACCTGATTCAATCCGTTCAGGCAATTAAGCTTGCTTATGCACAAGCACTTTTAGTGGATAGCAAATCTTTGGAAGCTGCACAGGAAACTCATGATGTGACCGGGGCACAAGAAATATTGCAGGATGCCTATAGAACCGATCTTCGTCCTTTACTTGCTGAAGCCATACGCAGGTCAGGCGGAGCAATTGATCCAATCGGTTCATTTAGAAATCTTAAAGTAAGGGAATCACTAATCAATGAAAGAGGCTTAAAATCAGTAGCTTCTGGGTTATAATTTAATCAAATTAAAAAAGTAACTTTTCCAAAGTTTGAAACTTTGGAAAAGTTACAAAACTCCCTTAAACTGATATTTTAAGGTTCGAGGCATCTTTTCTAAATGAACTGCTCTTTGCGGTTCTCTGCAAAAACTTCTGTGCGATTTGCGGTTTAATTTTACTTTTTTTCATACTCAACTAAGGGTAATCCCTCCCTCTGCTGTCATAGCTACAACACCACAAAAAACGACAGTATGGGAAAATATAGCCAACTCCGAAAAATCACCCAAATTTTTGGCGAATACGGAATAGTATTGACAGGAGCAAGAAAACACGATCACTTCATCTTCGACCTGAGAATGGATAAAATCTTCCTGAATGGATTGATTTTCGAACTGGAATACGCCCTTAATAAGGAGCTGGAAGATCATAAAGTTTTCCAGATCGATGCTCCTTCCCAATTGATCGCTTTGCTGCTCGATTGATCCTTTACTAAAAAAATTCATGCCATTGGTCTTCTGACCAATCGATAAGACTGGCATAAATAGGAAAAAGCGGGAAATAAATCCAGCTTCCGGAGAAGCAGGGTAACGCTCACCAACAAGGGAGTGATCGAGGAGCTCTTTAATTCTGTGTCAATCAGCACCCTTTTCAGCGAGAATCTGCGGGAAGTATGCGCTCGGGGACTATTTGGAAGAGATTGCTTCGTTCCTCGCAATGACGTTATAATAGATTGCCTGCTCTTCCCGAGGCAGGCTGTCCCTCGCAATGACGCGCGCAAAAGTATTTCCAATAAATAAGTACTACTGATCTGTGTCCTCTCCGAAAACCTTGCTTGGTGAGCATCTCGAACTACCGCTTTCTCTGCGGTTAAAATACACTTTCAAAAAATCACCATTTCAAATGAAATCGAGCATGACCCAAGAGTCACACACTGGGATGATTATCTGCCATGCGAGATTCTATAGCCTGCCCCGACCCATCGGGGTGACCATTAAAAATCAATTATAAACACATGAAAACATTAGAATTAAAAACCACTCTATTTTCATTCCTTCTCTTGGGAATAATCTCAGTTTCTTACGCTCAGGAAAAAAGCCCTGCCCATTTGGGTTTATTTTACCCTGTTTCTACACATGGAACGACAGCGGCTGATTATACGAATGACTTCAGTCTTCATTTACTTACAGGACTGTCCGGTGGAGAAACAGGTGCCGCCATCTATGGTTTGGCAGGTATAGTCAGGGGTGATCTTCAAGGTGCTCAGATTTCCGGTCTCTGGAACAATGTGTCAGGAAAAGTATCCGGAGTCCAAGTGGCAGGTATTCTTAACCAAAGTGCTGACGCGACTGAATCCGCCCAAATAGCAGGAGTAGGCAATATCAATTTGGGAAATTCAGCTTTTCAGGCTTCGGGCATATTCAATACAGCAAAAAACGTAAACGGAAGTCAAATCGCAGGTATCTCAAATCTAGCTGACAGTGTAGACGGTTTCCAAGTTGCCGGAATTGCCAATATCTCTAAATCTGTAAATGGACTCCAAGTAGCAGGTGTCGCAAACATTTCACCGGAAATAGACGGAGTACAAGTAGCGGGAATTTCGTCATTAGCCAAAAAAGTGGACGGATTGCAAATCTCGGGGATCTCAAACGTAGCTGATCAGGTGGAAGGAATTCAGATCTCAGGACTTGTAAATCGGGCCAAAATTGTCAAAGGCATGCAAATCGGTCTGATCAATATCGCCAATAGTAGCGATCTAACCATCGGTTTGATAAATATCGTAAAAAATGGCGACAAAAGACTGGGACTTTCCATAGACGAGAACCTCAATTCCTTTCTTACTTTTCGGTCGGGCGGCAAACGTCTGTATGGAATTTTCGGCATAGGAACCAACTTTGAAGCAGCAGATTTTCCGTATGGATTTGAGGGAGGTTTGGGCTGGAATCTACTGGAAAACAATAACTTTCGACTGGATGTGGAAGGTGTAAGCAAATACCTGACGGATTTTGAAGACAAGGAATTCTCCAAGTTCAGTTTCCAATTGCTCCCTGCACTGAAGATTTCCGAGCGTATATATCTCTTCGCCGGACCTAGCCTTTCCTATAGCCACTCAGAGGATTTGGATAAAGTCAAGAACTCCGGGCTGATGATTTGGGATGAGATAGGTCGAAATAAATACCAATCAATTCTTCTGGGATTCACTGCGGGTTTGAATGTGAGGTTTTGAGAAGCTGGAAGACCGAAGACGGGAGACGGCAAATTCCAGCCTCTTAAGCTATACCAAAGTGTTGATTAGGTGTTTAATTTACCGATTTTATATCTTCGGTCTTCGGTCTTCCCACTTTTTACTAATATTCCATATTTTTAACAAAAGCACTAAGGGTAAGACCGGCTCAGCTTGTCATATCACTGAAGCATCCCAAAATCGCAGGTGACAGAAGAACTACTACAACCGTCAAATACCCTTACGCTCGTCGATGAACAGGCATTTGAAACCGTGTTCAAAACTTACTTTAAGCCCTTGCATGCCTATGCCTCTGCTATACTGAAAGAGTCCGAACCTGCCGAGGAAATCGTCCAGAGTGTATTTCTTAAACTTTGGGAAAAGCGGGAATCTCTTGAAATAAACAGCTCCATAAAAGCTTATCTCTACCGGTCTGTGTATCATGACAGTCTGAACTACATCAATCATCAGAAAGTGAAAAGAAAGCATTGGGAACATACGCATTACGAAATGACTCAGGGAAAACCTGATCAAGTCGGCGAGCAGATCAGAGGCCAAGAAAATGAGCTGCATGAACGGTTTCAATTGGCACTGGAAAAGCTGCCGGAGAAATGCCGAATGGTTTTTAATCTCAGCAGATTTGAGGAATTGAAATATCAGGAAATAGCCGATCGGCTTGGGATTTCGCTCAAAACGGTGGAAGCACATATGGGCAAAGCACTGAAAACACTCCGGGTAGAACTGGCTGAGTTTCTTCCTTTGCTTTTACTTTTTCTGATAAATCTATGGAAACCATGAACGAAGAACAATTAATCAAATATTTGCTTCAGGAAAGCGATGTAGAGGAATCCAAAGCTGTGCAGGAATGGATCGAAAGTGATCCCGTGAATAAAAAGCAATTTGAAGAAGTAAAGTGGGTGTGGAACTCCGGCAAACTCTTGCTGGAAAAAAGTGACGTGGATGAGAATGAAGCCTGGGGAAAATTCATCAAACTAAGAGATAAAAAAACAGGCAGTACACCCAAGCAAAATCAACGCTTTTTACATAGCAATCTGTTCAGATACGCTGCTGCCATCACCTTGCTTTTAGTATCGGCTTGGGTATATTCTATTTTTCTTCCCCAGTCTGGAAGAGCTTACTTCAGTACTATTGAACTTCAGTCAGAAAATCTTCCTGTTGAGATTCCTCTGCTGGATGGCACTAGAGTTACTCTGAATAAAAATACCAGCTTGCACTACTCACAGAAGCTTTTTGCCAAAGAAAGAAAAGTGAGCATGAAGGGTGGAGAAGCATTTTTTGATGTGAAGAGAAATGAGCAAAAGCCTTTTGTAATACAAGCTGAGAAAGTTCAAATTACTGTACTGGGAACTAGTTTTCATGTCAAAAATACAGGAAACACCACTGAAGTAATTGTCATCACTGGCTCTGTACAAGTCGAAATCAATGGTAATAAAGAATTACTTATTCCGGAAGAAAAGCTTTCGGTGAATCAACAAACAGGGGATATGGAAAAAAGTAGTCCTGAAAACTCCCTTTACAATTACTATGTAAGCAAGAAATTTCAGGCGGATAGGATTCCATTACAAGATTTGGTAGCCATATTGAATGAGGCCTATGACACTGACATTGTGATCACAAAAGAAGAACTCAAAAACTTGCCTATTACCACTACCTTAGAGTATGGCTCACTCAGTAAGAATCTGGATGTGATCAGGGAAACCCTGAATTTGAAAATTTCCCAGCGCGATCAAACCATCCTCATCGAGTAGTAATTCACATTCTTAAAAATAAAAGGGCTATGGTTGAAAAAATCATAGTCCTTACTTTATTAAATTCACTCAGTTTCCGGTTTTTACTATTTCAATCCAAATGCTGCGCACCAAAGCACTTTTTCGGGGTTCTCTCCTACTCTTCCTATTTTTGATCAATTCTATCGACGGATTTTCCCAGATGATGTTGGATAAAAAAGTTGAGATTCAACAAACTGAGACACTCAGTCTGCGTCAAATACTGGACACACTTTCCTCCCGGAATAATTTTTACTTTTCTTATGAAAGTACTCTTTCCCCCCTGGACAATGACATAAAAACAGAAGAGTTTTCAGGTACAATCGGTGAGTTCCTTATGCAAGAGCTGGGTGATGTGTACGAATTCAAGGAATTGCCCGGCTATATCATCATACGTTATGCACCTGAGAAACTTGATCTGGACGCCGAAATGGATACCAGATTCAAAACGGTAACTGTCAAAGGCTACATCAAAAATGCCCGTACAAATGAAGGAGTAAGTCAAGCAAGTATCTATGATAAAAATACCTTAGCTTCCACCCTAACCAATGAAAAGGGTTATTTCAAACTGAAATACAAAAAATTGGATTCGTCAATTTGGCTCACGCTAAGCAAGGAAAATTATAGAGATACTACCTTTTTCCTTTTGCCCACTGTAAGCATAGTTTCCGAAAAAGAAAACCGGCTGTTCCGTTACTTGCCCGGCGACAGTACTACCCGGGAATTGGAAGATAGTTTCTTGGGAAGGACGTTTATTGGTTTCAGACAGCGGCTTCAGGGTATGAATGTGGGAAGTTTCTTTGCGGAAAGCCCATTTCAAATGTCCCTCACCCCAGGGCTAAGCTCTAAGGGAATGTTCAATAGCCAGACGATAAGCAATTTTTCCTTGAATTTAATCGGTGGATATACTGCTGGAATTGAGGGATTTGAAGCTGCCGGAATTTTCAATATCAATAAAAGAGATGTCAAATCTGTACAGTTTGCAGGAATATTTAACATGGTCGGTGGAAGCTCCAAAGGTCTTCAAGTGGGCGGGATTTATAATTCAGTGTACAAAAATGTAAATGGATTACAAGTCGGTGGAGTATACAATCATATACAAGGGAGTGCAACAGGACTTCAAATAGGAGGAATTGTCAATAGGGTGAACAACGATGCCGATATACAGATAGCCGGCATAGTAAACCATGCAAAGAAGTCAAACCACTTTCAGCTAGCAGGTATTGCCAATCATACCTCCAAATCGTCCGGATTCCAATGGGCAGGAATTTCCAACTTAGCGGGTGATACAGTAAATCACCAACTATCCGGAATCATCAACCAGGCTAAAAAAGTCAATGGCTTTCAAGTTGCATTGATCAATATTGCCCAAGAAAATGATTACGCTATTGGATTGCTAAACTTTATTCGAAATGGAGAAATAAATCTTTCGGCAGGGATTGATGAATCAAGCTTCACACATCTGACTTTACGCTCAGGAGGAAGAAAAATATATGGTATTCTGGGAATTGCCTATAGTCTCCAAGCTATTGATACACCAATTGGGCTGGAGGCTGGATTGGGGATACACTTGCTTCCTAGCAACAAATTTTCTTTAGATACTGAATGTGTAAGTCTTACTGTCAGTGATTTCAGGGAAGTAACAAACCAAATCCAATCTTTCCGTCTTTTTCCCGGTTACCGGTTTGGCGACCATCTAAGGATTTTCGCAGGACCAAGCCTTAATTTTGCTGTATTGGATCCGGGACAGAATGACATCACAGGTGGCTTGAATATTTACGAAAGAACTACTTCTACAGGCATCTACCGTAGTTTTGGAGGAGTGACCGGTGGATTACAAGTTATTTTCTAGGCATTCTATGAAAGTGAATAGCTTCTGGTTCAAGAGACTTCAGTCTTGGATCTATATCAATGCAGTCTTCAGACTGCACTACCAAAACATTGATTAAGGTGAACTTCCACTAGGGTAATGAGAGTATATAGCAGATCCGGATTCCGGAGAAGCAGGATAGCATAGGGCAAAAAATAAGTGTAGAAAAACACTAAACTGTGGCCTCCAAGCAAACCTCCGTGTTCCCTGTGGTTAAACTAAAAAAACCCGGCCTGAGCCGGGTTTGGGGTGATGTGAACAACTTTTCACATATTCCTTATTTGGATGTTGCCACTGGAGACAACACCCGACACGGTATAAGGAGAACCGTTATCGATCTTCAATGACCCGGAAGAAGTGCTTCCCCCTACGCTTAGATTTCCACTGGATGATTTCAAATCAAAGTTGAAATCATTCAAGTCGGAGTCTGTCTTTATATCAAAATTCCCTGATGCTCCTTCAAATCGTGTATTAACTCCCAAGTAAGAAGCATCTACTTTATAATTTCCTGAGGAAATTCTCAATCTACCAATCTCTTGAACTTTATTCAACGATCCGTTTCCGGAATTCAAGGAACTAGTTACTTTTCCATTTATCTGCCTGAAATCAAAGTTTCCACTCGATCCGACAGCAGTTATATCTCCTTCCACATACGAGAAAGTTGCGATACCGGAAGAAACCTCCAACTCCACATCACCTACTAAATGTGACGCAGTGACCTTACCCGAACTTAGTTCCAAATCAATATGTGGAGCACTTATATGAGACAACTCCAGATTACCGGATCCGCCTTCAAATTGAAACTCCTGTGAAGAAACATTGTTTATGTAACTATTTCCTGATCCTGTTTCCACGTCTATATTCATCAATTTGGGACCTGAAAGATTAAGGTAACCCCGATTATTGCCCTTGCCAATACCGCGTCTTTCCACTTCGATTATCAGCTTATTCCGATCCACTCTATACTCAATAAAGTAATTTCCCCCTCTGCTCGACTCCAACGTTCCTAGAAGATGCACAGATTGGGAATTTTCATTTCCCTGATAAGTCACATCAAGAAATGAGGATTCGATCTGGATGGAGGTAATCCCGGGGAATTCCTCATTAATAGACTGAACCAACTCAAGATCAGAGTCGCAAGATGTCAAAGAAGCTATACCTAACCAAAACGTAGATAAAGAAAGTAAGCGAAATTTAATTTGTTTCAATTTCATAAACAGATAGTTTTAAAGAATAAACTGTTGATTTATAATACTAACTAGTCTGCTTGCATACAAATGTACGCTGATTTTAATGAACCTGTTTCCCTAGTAAGGATTACTTGATCTAGATCAATATGAATTGCATTATAACTCAGGATTTCTCTATTTTAGATCAATTGGGAAATATTTTCAACTCATCTTTAGCAGATAAAGCATAGACAGTTTACTTTGTATTTACCCTTAGTTAAAAATTAAAAAAATGATCGCAAACACCCCGAGGCCTCCCTACTATGCTGTGATTTTTTCCAATATAAGAACCGAAATCGAAGAAGGTTATGTCGAAACTGCATTGGAAATGATACGATTGGCGGAAACTCAGGATGGTTACCTTGGACATGAAAGTGTAAGAGAGAATCTGGGAATCACCGTAAGTTATTGGAAAAATACTGACGCAATCCGCAACTGGAAGCAACAAACTGACCATCTTCTTGCGCAAAGAATGGGTAGGGAAAAATGGTATGCTGCTTACAAAACTAGAATATGCCTCGTAGAACGGGATTATGAATTTGGGATTTCGGACAGCTGAATTCTGCTATCTGAAATCTCAAATCCCATGTAAAAAACCAGAACCTACAAAATCAAAAATAGCACCGGGTTGAAACCCGGTGCTATCTAAAATCATCCGTTGTAACTGATACATCAATTAAGTACCTGTCATTCCAATGCCCAACTTTCAAAAGGCATAACCAAACCCAATTCCCGCAAATATCGGCCAGAACCCATTGCTGTTGAAAATGGGATTTAAATTCACTTTCCACATAAAACCGCCGTTTGTAGGGATTCTTCTATAGCCAAAATTCAAAACACCCATTACAGAAGGTGATTCGTCAATATCAAGAATGAAGCTTGTGCCGGATCGAGAACTTGAATTGCAGATGTAATTACCGTTATGGTCATAATAACAGTTATCATAGTAATAATCATCATTATTAAAAGCCACGAAAGTTGCCCCCAAACCCATTTCAAAGAAATGATTCCCCTTACCATAGAGTTTGTTTACCATCACCGGAACAGAATAGAAAGACTCTCCGTCAATAGCATAACCTCCAAAACCGACTCTCATTCCCCAAGAATCACGTTTTGACTTGTCAAAACGAAAATCATAATTAAAACTATAGGGAAGTCCTGCTCCTCCCAGCTCAATAAAAACAGCTTGCGTTGCCGGTTTAGTTTCAGTTTCCTGAGCCGTTACTAACTGACTGCTTAGTAGCAAAAGAAATCCAAGTAGTACTCGCTTCATACAATTTAGTTTAAGATTATTTAATAGCAAATAACACATTTCAATTTAATTAGATGGTTAGATTTGATTAAATTTTAATGTTCAAGATAGACTCAATGCCTCGTAAATAGATTAAAATAATTCTTATGTACTCAATTTTAAAAATCAAACGAGTAAAAATGACAGCGGGTATTGTTGCTGCCTATTTGTCGATGATGATTTTTGTAGCATGCGTGGACGACACTGAAGTTAATCCTTTCGGAGAATGTGGAGGACCAAGTAAGGTAAATGCGATAGACATTAGCCTTTTTTATGAGCCATATGAAGACAATAAATATGCCTCAGAATCAGACACCGTAAACTTAGAGGATTTTAGAATATTTTTAAAAATTGCTTCAGAGACCATCTCTCAATCCTCATTTACAGGCAGTTTCCCCGGCACAGCCTTCGCACTTTCTTGTGCACCGAATTTGGATTTTCAAAACATCGCAAGCATATCAATGACTCTGCTTGCACCCTATGGGGACAAAGAAGCCGGTACGGATATTTCTAGTCTCGTGACCACCCATGATGAAATAAAGCTATCTGACTTACGGGACTTCACCGGATCTATGGGTCAATACAGGCTTTCAATTGCTGTTCAGCCGGAAAACGAATCCCAATTGAAAACCAAAACCATTTTAAATCTTAAAGATGGTTCGCAGAAGGTTTATGAATCAACTTCACCTGTACTTTTAACAAACTGATTGTATGCTAAGAAAAATATTACTGGGCATTTTTGCCGCAGCCATGGTACTTGCCATCGTCTATATGCTCGGACCTAAAGTAAAGAATCAGGAAATTACAATTGAATTTCCTGAAGTTCCTACCCGCCTAGCTGAATTGAGGAGTTATGTGGCTCAAAGAGAGGATACCGTGCAGGGACTGAAGCCTGGAAATGAAGCCTATATCGTATGGGCAGATAGCTTGAACAAACGCAAGACTCCCTACTCTATTGTTTATATTCATGGGTTTGGTGCAAGCCCCATGGAAGGAGACCCTGTTCATAGGTTCCTTGCCTCCCACTTCGGTGCCAACCTCTTTGTGACCCGGCTCCCTGATCATGGCATCAAAAGAGACAATGGTCTGGAGTATATGAGCCCGCAGGCATTGGCCAATGCTGCAGGCGAAGCATATCAAATCGGAAAAAGTCTGGGAGATGAGGTAATTGTAGTCGGCACATCTATGGGAGGTGCACTGACTTTGCTTTTGGCTAGCCAGCAACCTGACATCAAGGCAGTGATCGTCTATTCCCCGGCAATTAGGGATTATGGGGAAAAACTCTCTGCATTCTTCAACCCTTGGGCAGAAAAAATCATGGAGATGACTATGATGGAAAAGAAAATGATCCATCAGACGCGGGAAGGCGAAAAAGCCATGTATTGGTCGGAGGACTACCATATCAATGCATATGAAAGTCTTGCAGTAATTATGTACAGCAATATGAATGAAAATACATTCAAAAAAATAAAACAACCCCTATTCTTGGGATACTATTACAAAGACAATGAAGCTCAGGATTTGGTGGTCTCGGTACCTAAGATGAAGGAAATGTTTGAAGAAATCTCTACCCCCGAAGCACTAAAGCGGGAGAAGGCATTTCCAAATTCCGGTGATCATGTGATCGGAAGTTCTATTACCTCCGGAGACTGGGAAGGAGTACTTTTCAGTACAATTGATTTCTTAGAAAATGTAGTAAAAGTCCCTGCGAAACCTGAATTTCAAGAAAAAGTGGACGACCTGATCCAAGTGCAGGAAACCATTGAATAAGAAGTACTACAAGCAAAAGACCCAAGTAGGGCCTGCTGAAAAACGCCGGTAATAGATCAAAAGCTATCATTTTGAATGATTAACCCATTTGTCATGCTCACGGTTTTTCAGCAGGTGCAAGCTTAGGGATGAGAATAGGTCTTTATCCATGCATCAGAAAATCTCAAATTCCGAACTTTCAAGCTAGCCTCAGCCATACCGTCTTCTACGTTGCCCACATTAGAAGTATAAGCATCATCTTCACTCGGACGGATGCCAGACTTGCCTGCCGGCAGGCAAGTCTGGCATACCTGAGAATTTTTCAGCAGGAGTTAAATATGATTTTATATTGGATTACCCAGTCTTATTAACTTTATTTTTCACTCAAACTTCGCCCTAAATGGCTCAGCAGGTAATTCAAGATTGTTTACCAAATTAACCTCAGGGTTATCAGCCCACGCATAGCGGATTTCTCCGGCTTCAATTCCTGAAGGAAGCAAGATCTTCACTTTTTCTTTCCCTATTATAGAAGCGGAAATTTGTTGAAAGCTTCCATTTTCGCTTGCCACGATAAACCCCTTCACTTCACTCCCCTCTTTAAGTTTCAATCCTTCTCCTACGGATTTAAAACTAATTATCAACTCATTTCCCTGTTTAGAAAGTGAATCAAACCGTGGTCCAGAGGCTAAAATCTTTTCTCCAAATGCCACATTCCGAGCCAGTAACCAAAGCCTTTCTCCTACATCTTTTTTGTTTTTGGGGTGAATATCATCTGCTTCCCCTATGTCGATAATTGTCGCCATTCCTGTCTTCGGAAGCTCCAAAGTCTGCCTCTGGGCTTCTCTCAAAAATGCCCAATCACTTTCAGGTTGTACTTCTTTTCGTTCCATAAAATTAGCCAGCTGTACATACAGAAATGGGAAGTCACCCAAGCCCCAGTCAGTCCTCCAATTGGTAATCATGGTAGAGAAAAGAGTTTTATATTCTTCATGACGTCCCGCATTGCTTTCTCCTTGATACCAAATGGCACCTTTGATCGTATACTTGGTGATCGGAACAATCATGGCATTGTACATCATTCCGGGCATCCAATTATACCATTCTACAACAGGCAGATGAGGCTCTACCACAGAATTAGAATAAGCCCATGCTCCCTCCAAAGATATTTTCTTACCAACCTGAAGCAGGTACATTTCACCCGGTTTCCCAATACTTGGCCGGTTATTCCAAGTGTTGATAGCTCTAACAGTCAATACATTTGTTCCTTTTATCAGCATTTCTGACGGTATTTCTATCTCAGGAACCGTGGTTCCCCAATCTTTGTAATGAAGTAATTTTCCATTCAAATACACGTAGGCCATTTGTTCAATGTCTGTTAAATGAAGTCTTGCATTATCTATAGCAGCAAGGGTGAATTTCTTCCGCACCCAGGCAATATGCTGTAAAGGATTTCCTTGCGGCAAATTGACTCTTCTCCAATTGGAGTCATCGTAAGAAATAGCCGCTACCTGCGAAGCCAGAAGAGAATCAGGTTTGATTACCATAGAATCGCGCATATGCCTGTTCGATTCATTTTCTTTCAATTTAGCGTCCCAGCTTTCATTGTTTTCTATGATATCTGTAGCCTGGCCCTTAAACGAACCTTCCATTTGAGCCAAAATCTCAGCATCCATCCAGCCTTCTACAGGTGTTCCTCCCCAGTTAGACTCGATGATTCCCACCGGCACTTTTTTTTCCTGATTATTTCGCTTTGCAAAAAACCAAGCTACTGCCGAAAAATCCTTCATATTCACCGAATCAGCTACTTTCCAATCACCTCCTACCACATCTTCCAACTTGACTGCGCTATAGGAAGTTGGAATCTTAAAGAACCTTATCTCAGGATTTCCACCTTCCATAAATTCCTGTTCGGCACCGATAACCTGCGATTTCAATTTCCACTCCATATTGGACTGACCTCCAGCCACCCAAACATCCCCTATATAGACATCCTTGATTTTTTGATTATTTACCTCCAGTATATAGGGTCCTCCAGCCGGTAGTTTTGGCATTTTCAAAATCCATGAGCTATCAGCATCAACAGTTCCGCTGGTAACGGCACCTGCCAGACTTACCCGCACATTTTCCCCCGGAATGCCTTTCCCCCATAAGGAGATGGCTCTCTCACGCTGCAAGACCATTCCCTCTCCAAAAAGCTTGGGCATAGTAACAGCCGAATCAAACTTTGAGAACTCACAGGAAAACAAAATAAAGAGTGCAAATACTTTCCAGGTGCTTTTCATAGGTATGGTTAATTCTTATGGGAAATTGCCTAGTAAATCTAAACGTAGCATCAATATAAGCAATGATGTCGATAGATTGATTTATCCCAAATAAGCGGACAAGCACAACCGAAACTCGATGTATCCTTAGAGCGCGAGGATTTATGAAAACTACACTGAAGTTGTTCTTTAAGGGAAGAAAAAGAGATAAATCAAATATGATTATACGGTGCTTTGCCAGTATGGGAATAAAACCAATAGAGATTTGGTAAATTCCAGCGTTGTCGCCGCTTCAGTCTTCCAACTCCATATGCAAAGAAAATAGGGCTAGTGGCAGGATTCCTTATAACCGTAAAACCCAAAACTTATCCCTTCAAATAACCTCTTGGTAAAATTCCATTACAACTTAATTTCTAATAGCCTCCACAGCATTAACTAAATAAGCAAAAGGAGCATTCCAATTAATCGCAATTTCATTGGATGCAAAGCTGCAGGTTTCGTCAATGTATGATTCATCTGCAAAGGAGCTGGCATACGTACATCCATCCTGCTGTCCGGGATTGGGACCTCCCACGATAAATCCGGGCAGCGGAGGCAAATCAGTCCTTGACTCGGCCAATCTATGATGGGGATGCTTGGGCGTTTTGCTCCCAAAACCGGTAACGTAAGAATAGCCAGTGGCATTTCTTCCGAGGATATAATCCAGATTATCCAATGCTCCTTCCAAGAAAACCTGCTCATTACTCTGCGTATAAGCATACAACAATAGTATTCCCTGATTGGAAGCCATAGCATTTGATCCCCAAATGAAATTCCTGACATTCGTAGTCATAGGACTTCGGAAAGCTGCTGAGCCAGCACCTTCGATTTGCGCCCTAGCAGCAGATAATAAGTTTATTTTTAAAGTTGCCATCCATTCTTGAGGCAATAAGCTGATACTGTCTTGATGTCTTAGCAAGGAATAATAGCCCAGCCAGGATACTTGGTTCCAAGACGGAAGTTTGAAACTTTGATCTGCTTCTACCAATTCTTCCCAATAAGTCAAGTTATGTGTAGTGACAAAAAGTTCGGATGCTGCCCAAACCCGTTCATCTTCGGCACCGGAATCTCCATATGCACCGGTCACAACATCCGGATCAAACTGTTTATTCATCTCATTTTGCTTATACAACATATCAGGATTGTTTTTAGCCCAGTTCCAAGCTTTTTCCGCTGCTTTCAAATAAGTGACGGATTCCTCCGGAAAATAGGCTTTGTACACGCGCGATGCCTGAGCCATCACAGCAGCAAAATCCAATGTAGCCGTGGTGCTTTTGGCTACTACATATCTCTGTGAAACTGCTAAGTGCGGCTCCACCATTCCTTCAAATTTTGCAGTGGTGAGTTTGTGGTATACTCCCCCGTCCTTCGGATCCTGCATTGTGATCATCCAATCCAGATTCCAACGGATTTCATCAAGCAAATCAGGAATTTGATCTCCTGATTCAGGAATATTCAACTCAAGCTCTTGGAAATAGCTTGAGTAATCTTCATAAAGGGAAAGAAGGGTTCCGACTGTGATTCCCGAATTGACTATGTATTTATTATAATCCCCGGCATCGTACCATCCTCTTGGCGAAGAAATTAAGTCGCCTGCTTTTCTTGTGGGAGAAACTGCCGAAGGATGGACCATTACTTGATCATCCGGATGTCCAAGGGGTCTAGCCCAAATACCGGCGTGAGTTTTGTCCAACGCCACACCAGCCCTCTGGTAATAAAAAGCTTTAATACCGGCCTTTCCCAATTCTTGATTGACGTGTGAATCGATCCGAAATGGATAAGATTTGCCTACTCCTGCCAACACAAAAACATAATTCCCGGTTTGGCTCAATTGAGTGAAATTCGCAATTCTTGAATCATATCCAGAAAGTGTTTTTGTAACCTCTTTGGCTATTTTCCCTTCGTAGACGATATCACCCTTTTCTTCATCCCAGATCACAAAATCTTCAACTCCATCATTACCTAAGACTACTGCAATTTTTTGTTGATCAGGATAAAATCCGATCTGATTGAGACGAATTGATTCATCAATAGGTAAGTATAAATCTATCGTCGGAGATTTACATCCCAATTGGAACAAAAGCAAACTTAGGAATAGCACATGCTTACTTTTCATTTTTTAATAAGTTCAATTAGTTACAAGTAATCACTTTAATTAATATACATACTGGAACACTCCGGCATTCGGAATTCCTATCCAGATTAAATTCTCATTCCCTACCACACTACTCACATTGGATGTCAGCATAAGGCCTGTTTTGTTAGGTTCCGAAAGCTCCCAAGCTCCCTGATCATTTTTATACAGAAGCCAGCCCGGGTTTGAGTCGACTCTTCCTACTTTTAGTCTAGCATTCTCTTGATTTCCCAAGAGAAGCAGATCAAAACCTTTGGAAGATTTCAGAGATGATATCGCCTGTATCGGTGAAGACTGCACCAAACCAGGTAATTTTACTTCTTCAAATACCCTGTTTTTCAAAGTGTACATTTTCGTTTCTAATGTCTGAGCTTTTAGCACTTCGGATTTCATTAATTCTTCCTCGCTTAATATATCCCGAATGCCGGCTTTGGAAAATGCTTCATGAGTAGTAAAAAGAACTTTTTTCTTATACATCTGGGTCGCAAGCTCGTCTCTGGAAAAGAAAGGAAACTCCTGGCCCATAATCTGGAAAGTCATCAGCGGATCGATAGATCCATTACTGTCGAAGTCTCCAAAATAAATTTGCACCGGAGTGTTTGCATCTGTCTGTAGTCTGGAGTTCAATCCCCAATTACCTGCAATAAGCTCAGGATATCCGTCCTTGTCCAAGTCCTTGATGAGAATGGATGACCATATCCCTGACTTTCCATTTGGCAAAAATTCCTTCGAACGATCCATTACTTTCCCCTCCTTAAAATTGATTATCCGGATTCGGTCAAATTCAGACGCTATAATCAATTCTTCGATTCCATCCTGATCCAAATCAATGCTCTGGGAGGCTTTCACCCTGGAAATATTTTCAAGTTGAATAGCCGAAAAAGTGCCATTGCCTGAGCTAATCAATAGTGTACTTTGATGCGATTCAGGCCATCTCCCCGGTGTATACCCCGACCCAACAAACAGATCATCCAACCCATCCCCATTTGCATCCCAAACAGTGACATTTTCTGAAGAATGAGACCCAAAACCCATCTCAGACACGGTAAAATTTCCTTTCCCGTCATTGATCAATAATAAATCCCGCTGTCTGGGATCATCTTCCACCATATCAAAATATCCACCTTTGGCGATGTAAAGATCTAAGTCGGAATCTCCGTCTATATCAAAAGAAGCAATTGATGTGATCGTCGGGGAATCCGAATTATATATTTGATAGGAATCCTCTTTATTGGGGATTCCTGATTGGGAAACGGAATAGACTCTGTTTCCATCAGCAATGATCAGCTCGACTTCCCCATCACCAGTTAGATCAGCTTGGATCATTGACACTTTCTGTTGAGACAGGCTATACAGCAATTGGCTTTGACGTTTGAAATCATTCGGCAGTGGTACAACAGTCTTGATTGGATATGTTCCAATTAGTGTGAAATCGGTTAAACTCCAATTGTCATACACTATTTCAAGTTCTGCTTCAGCTTCCCCGATCTCTAGTATTTGATTAATTCCAGGATTCATGATTCTGCTGATTTTCCTGTTTTTCCAGCGCACTTCAACAGAATCCGCTTTTCCTTCTCCCAAGCCGAAATGGAGAAGGGAACTCACATTGCCCTGATAGCCTTTATAGATCTGCTGTTCTTGGTAGTTGAGTTGGCCATTTTGATAGACACTCACGCTGGCTCCTACACCATCTCCGTTCCCCTGAAGTCCTTTTAGCCTAATTTGCAGGTAATTTGATTTTTCTGAGTCAGAAGTCTTGTTTTCGAAAATTTGAGCAGGTTCATTGAGGTTATTGATCACCAAATCCAGATCACCATCCTGATCCAAATCCACATAAACAGCTCCATTGGAATTCCCCGGAGTATTCAGTCCCCAGTTTTCGGATTGGTTTTCAAACTGGATTCCATTGACGTTTTTGAATGCGTAATTGCCAATTTTGGTCGCCGGCATTTTCTCTATCAATTCTTTGATTCCTGCAGCAGACACTTTGGAGTTTTGAAGGTATTCGTTTCTATAATTGATGAAATCCAGATTTGTAAAATCCTTCAAAAAACCATTGCTGACAAATAGATCCGTAAAGCCGTCGTTGTCAAAATCAGCAAACAAAGGTGACCAACTCCAATCTGTAGCACTGACTCCCGCCAACTGCCCAATCTCCGAAAAAGTCCCATCCCCGTTATTCAGCTGCAGCATATTTCGCATCAGCTGATGATGAAGCCCAGCTTTAAGAAAAAGACTGTAGTGTTCATAATTCTCAGGGGTAAACAACAATTTCTGCCGGGCATTATCCTCAGGCAACATGTCCAGACTGATGATATCCAATTTTCCATCCCTGTTGATATCAGCAGCATCCACCCCCATAGTGTATAGACTTGTATGGCCAAACGCTCCATTTGCCTTATTGACAAACGTACCATCGCGCTGATTGATGTAGAGGTAGTCAGGTGCAGAGTAATCATTCCCCAGATAAATATCAGGATAACCATCCCTGTTAAAATCAGCAATGGAAGCTCCCAAGCCATAGCTCAAACCTGTTTCGGACAAACCTGATTCTTTGGTGGCATTTCTAAAAACCCCATTTTCATTTTTGTAAATCTTGGTGCTGCTCATCGAGTCTGCTGTGTTTAGCATAACTTCGAATGCATTTATATTTAGGTTATTGAAAAGTCTGGGATTATGATTGAGTAAGAGCATATCCAAATCCCCATCGAGATCAAGATCTGCAAAATACACCGATGTACTATATCCCGGATCATCCAATCCATATTCCGCGGCCATTTCCTTGAAAAACGGAATACCGTCTTTGTCCAGCCCCTGATTGATGAATAATTGATTTCTCCGCCGCTCGTCCGGGAGATCACCGGAGTAGCACACATAAATATCTTTGAGACCATCGCCGTTGATGTCCACAATGGCTGTGCCGGTGGCCCAGGAATTTTCTTTGCCGGCAGTTCCGGTAGCAAGGGTAATATCTCTAAATTTCAGTTTTCCCTGATTTAAAAAAAGCTTGTTTTGACCTTGGTTGGACGTGAAGTAAAGATCTTCCCAGCCGTCATTGTTCAGATCACCTACAGCCACCCCTCCTCCATTGTAGAAATATTGGTAAGTAAGAATATTGGCTAAATCTGTTTCTTGGATCTTATTGGTAAAAGTGAGATGGGTAGAGTCTGAACCTACTTCCTCAAAAAGTGTAGATGTACTTTCTTTCCTATTTTCCTGACAGGCAGAAAATAGAAAGTAAACTCCCAGTGTAATGACTAGGATTGATTTTGATGATTTTCCATTTTTAAGTATAAGTTGGGAGTTCAAGCTCAATGGGTTGATTGATTGAAGAAAAGCAGTGATAAATTTAAGTTTTAAGTAATGTATTGTTGCACTATTACATTTACTCTACCTGAGTTTTTAGATGGTAGTCCGCCTACTTATTAAATCTTAGAATTGGCTTGGATGAAATGGCATTCAATTCTTTTTCATTGCAGTAACAACTCTAAAACATGTGCTCTCCGCGAAACACTCTGTGCAGACTGCGGCTTCATCCTATTAGAAAAAACTCCGAGGCAAAACGCTCTGCCCCGGAGATTGAATTAATAAACCTCTTATGCTATACTATTTAATTTATTGCTCTCACTACCCGTATGTTATCCACGCCTAGTACAGCCTGAATATCATTGGATGTAGGATTCATTACTACCAATCTGAGTTGCTTTGTATTAGCCCCCGTATCATCATAAGTACCTTCCAAGAAATCTGCATATGTACCTAAACGAGTGGAACCATTCGTAAGCCTTGTCATATTGGTTGACAAAGTATACCAGCTACCATCCGTAGTTTTGATAAAATCACTCAGGGGGATGTTATAGCTTAATTCATTCCCATTGGCATCAGGAAACCAGATTTGCATTTCAAGCCCTTCAATGGATGACGAAGTATTAACAGCCACTTCAAACCGGATATCAAAATTGGCAGCAGGCGTACTTGGCTCATAGCCTGTCCCCTCAGGGAAAATCTGTAAACCTCCCCAATTAACCAAGTTGATTACTTTGTCGTTGTTCCATCCATTGCTGGCAGGGAAAGGCTGGTTCATACCTGCGAAACTTCCTTCTAGGCTGGAAATACCCGGCTGAGAGGGCTGAATCATATCACCTGATATACCCCATCCCCAATCCCAAGGCCATGAAAGTGCACCATTGGTATCAAAATCAGCGATCATGCCTTTTTCACTATAGATCTGCGTGTTTCTGTTGACAGAAGAACCTCCGGATTTGGTCACCACTCTGATAGACTGGCCTTCAGAGAAATCAAGGTTATCCGGTACTTTCACTGTCAATGAAGATCCCGCTGCATTGGTCACAAATCCTGATGTGACATACACATCTTCACCTGGGAAATAAACTGTATCTACGAAGTAGAAATATCTACCAAATAGCGTTAAGTCATCGCCAGATCTTACATACTGATTTTTCACTTGAGTAATTTGAGGAGCCGGAGGAAGCGTCTGAAACTCTATAGTAGCCTCCCCTGCTTTGTTTACTAATCTCAGTGTATTTGGCACGTTCGGGTCAGTAGCTACAGTAGGGACCGAATCTCCTACGGTCACAATCACTGAGGTATTGGTCACATAGGCAGTATTTACACCAAGGGGATAGTCATTTAGATATACTTGTTGGGTACCTAATAGATTATTTCCAATGATGGCCAATGTACTTCCCAAAGTAGCAGAGATGAACGCACTGTCTGCTGAAGTAGGATCCGTGTTGCGCACCCGCTCGATGGTAGGCGGGCCTACATTTATTTCGTCTTCATCCTTACATGCTCCGAGGAAAATCACCATCAATAGCGCAGACGCTACAAGGAGTGAGTGTGAGGATCTAATATTAGTTATGATTTTCATATGTTTTGCATTTCTATAGAAGTCCACAATCAATTTTCTGCTGAGAAATCATATGGAACCGCCGGCTTCCTCAAGTTGGGAGCTCTCGACAATTCCGCAGAAGGAATCGGAATCTTAAAGTTGGATTCGTTCACTGTAAAGAACCTAGGAGAAGTATCATCCGCAGGGATCTCTATTTCCCACATGGTAGGATTTGGAATCTGATCTGCGTAGATTCTGAAAGTACCTCTATCCTGTTTGGATAGAATGTCAAATGCTTTTGCAGGATCATAGTAGTGTAGCTTAGTGAACTCATACCAAGCCTGACCTTCCATAGCAAATTCTTTGATTCTTTCTTCGAACACATCCTGCCAAGTCACTGAAGTCAGTGCATTCACACCTGCTCTTGACCTTACTAAATTTACATAGGTCAATGCTTCAGTAGGATTCTTGTCCAAAACCGCCTCTGCATAGGTCAGGTAAACATCGGCCAAACGAAGAATATATGTATTGATCTCGGTTCCCTGTTGAACAACTTTCCCATCGTTGTCTTCAGGCCTTCCTACCACATACTTCTTCACCCAAGCCCGGCTATTATACTCCCTGCTTCCATCTATACTTCTTGCAGGAACTCTAAGCTGCTGAGCAGATCCGCCCGGAGGAACCTGGGTAATATAGGAATAGTGATCACCGGGAAACATAAAGCTTCCTTTCCTTCTCTTGTCAAATACAAGGTCATCGTAGAGATCCAGCATCCACTTGGAAGCTCCTATATCTCCGCCCCATCCATCACCGAAACCCGTAATTTCTGAACCGAAAGCTAGGAATGCCTGTACGGAGTTTTGAGCTCCCCAAGCACCGGCTTGTCCCGCGTTATACACCCACTGCAGCGCAGCCAGTGTTTCTTTATTATTATTATTGGCAGTCTTAAATAGATCTTCGTATTCCTCCATCAATTCTGCGCCACTGTTATCAATTACTCTTTTGGCAAAGTATGCTGCTGAATCCAAGTCACTTTGATTTCTACTTCCGGTCACACCTGCTTTGGTCAGGTACATTTTGGCAAGCATGCCTTCTGCAGACCACTTGGTCAAGCGACCGTTCATCACTGCACTCTCAGGGAGATTATCCACTGCATAGCGAAAATCCTTTATGATAAACTGCCATACAGATTCTTCCGTGTTTCTCGCAATGGTTGTATCCTGAAGCAGTGCTGTATTGTTGGTAATAATCGGAATCGGACCCCAGTTCTGTACCAGATATGAATAAGCCAAACCACGCATGAATCTCCCTTCAGCGATTCCGTGATTTCTGATTCGATCTGTCACATTTTCACCTGCAAATTCATTGATGTTGTTGATCAGGGAATTAGACTGGGCTACCACGTTGTAGAAAGCTCTCCAGGCGGCACCGTTTTCGGCAGTTTCACCTGTGGTATTGAACCGTACATTTTCCAACTGATAAGATCCGGAAGTAAGTGTACCACCTCTGGCATCGCCTATCCCATGGCTGGCTTTGTCATTGTAAGCAAACCATACGATGTTATATAACGGGGCTGAAGCAGCCAAAATCTGATCATCAGTCTTGTAGAAATTTGCATCTACAATTGCATCTAATGGAGGTCTATCCAAGAAATCTTCAGAACAGCCCACCATTCCTCCTAGTAGCAAAGTAGCTCCAAGGACTAATTTTTGGAATTTTGTGTTTGTTTTCATGTGTTTATGATTTTTGGATTAGAAGTCTACACCTAAACTGAATGTGTACATTCTAGTCTGTGGATATCTACCATAATCAACACCAATCAGTTGATTGTTGGCAGACACATTGTTACCGATTGAGGCACCTACTTCAGGGTCATACCCTTTATACTTAGTAAAAGTGAAGGCATTTTGTACGCCGAAAGCTAGTTTCAGACCTCTTACCACATTTTGTCTCCCCAGCAATTCATTAGGAACTACGTAAGAAAGATTGATATTCTTAACTCTCACATAAGAACCATCCTCTACAAACTTGTCAGATATTCTTGTTCCGTTTCCATTAAGATCAGTAGCTGTGATTCTAGGAACATCAGTACCTGCATTTACAATAAATGGATTTCCTGATCCATCCATATCAATTCTAGCATAGTCATAAGTTTCCAAAAGCATGTTTCTACCCAGGTTCACGTTGTTTGGATTGATATTTAGGAATCTGTTGTAATTATAGATGTCTACACCAAGAGCTCCTGTAAATAAGATATCAAGAGCAAAACCTTTGTAAGAGAATTGCTGAGTCATACCAAAAGTGAATTTCGGCCAAGGATTTCCAATGAAAGTCTGATCACGCTCATCAATCACCCCATCACCATTCAGATCCTTGTATTTAATATCACCCACATAGATGCCGTTTTCACGATCCACCTGGATAGGATTTCCTGAATTGTCCACCGGTCTCGCACTAGACTCCACTTCCTCTATTGATTGGAATAAGCCATCAGCCTGATAGCCATAGAACAACCAAGGAGCAAAACCTGGCTGAGCTCTTGCAGTGAAGTTATTTAACCACCATGCAGTACGATCTATAAAAGCAGTCTCAGAGAAGAATTTGGTAACTTCCGTTCTGAAACCTGAGAAGTTATAATTGGAGCTCCAAGAAAACCCGCTGGCTCTGTTATCGATATTGATGGTATTAATGGTAATTCCATAACCTCTGTTTTCCAATGCACCGATATTCACTGTAGGAGTACCGATGCTTCCTTCTGCAGACGTCCCCATATACCATGGCAGCGGATTAGGCAGGAGCAAATTGTCCGTTTTCTTCAAATAGAAGTCACCTTCAATTTGAAGCCTGTTGTTCAGCATATTCAAATTAAAACCAAGGTTTATCGTGGATGTCTCTTCCCACTTCAGATTTGGATTGCCAAATCTGGAGACCAAGAAACCACCTCCCCAAGGAGTAGGAATACTTGGCGAGCTAAGTGGTGCATAGATCGCCATTGCATCGCCCTGATTACCGGTAAGACCTGTTTCAAAACGGATCTTTAACTCATCCATCCATCTTACATCCTGTAAGAAGTTTTCTTCAGAAACTCTCCATGCCGCAGAAAGAGAAGGGAAATATCCCCATCTATTCTCAGGACCGAAGTTTGCGGAACCATCAGCTCTAAATGCACCCAATAAGATGTATTTTTCGTTGAACGTATAATTTGCTCTAGCAAAGTAAGACTCCATCGCCCATTGGTTTGCCCCACCGCTATTGGTAGCACCTTGAGCAGATCCCAATCCTATTTGCTGAAGGTCATTAGAAGGAAAATTAACCCTTCCTGCATTTAAAAATTCGTATTGGCTCTCCTGTGCTTCATGGCTTACCATTACATCCAATGCATGCTTACCCCAAACTTCACTGTAGGTAAACATCTGATTCCAGTTCCAATAGAAGCTGTTACTGGATTCTTGGGTCAGTGTATTTGTGTCATTTGTCACTACACCCAGTGTATAGGTAGGGGTAAAGAAGTGTCCGTTGCTGTAGTTGATATTGGTATTCACCATAGAACGGAATTTCAGACCTTTGACAATGTCTACTTCAACATTGAAGCCGCCCTGCAACCCTCTTCTTTTATAGGTTCTTTCCAACAGATTCGCCAACGCAATCGGGTTAGCAGGAGTGAATTGCAAACTTGATCCATTGATGGGGTCAGCTCCACCCCAAGATCCATCGGGATTCGTTACCGGTACATTTGGTGCCATTTGAATGGCGTTGTTGATCACGTCAGAACTACCTGTAGCCAGTTCTTCATCAGTGTGAAACACTTGCAGGTTCAAGCCCAATTTCAACCATTTCCTAGTCTGGTTATCTATATTTGTTCTTACAGAATAACGATCAAATGAAGAACCTATGGCTACACCTTCCTGATTGAAATATTCACCTGAGATATAGAATTTAGTCTTTTCATCTCCGCCTGTAAGCGTGATATTGTGTTTGTTCAAAGGAGCTGTTTTGAAAAGGGCATCTTGCCAGTTGGTCCCTTCACCCAAAAGCGATGGATCCAAAAAAGCAGCCGGCGGATCAATACCTGTAATTTCTCCGATTTCATTGGTCATTGTCGCATATTGTCCCAATGACATTACATCTAAATTCTCAGGCTTGTCCTGAAGCGTATACAGGTAATTATATGTGATTTTGGTTTCACCTGCTTTACCACGCTTAGTGGTAATCATGATCACACCATTGGTGCCTCTAGAACCATAAATCGCAGTAGCAGAAGGCCCTTGCAATACTTCCATAGACTCAATATCACTAGGATTAAGTCCGGCAAGCGGGTTTGTAGAAGAAGTATTTCCAAAAGATACGGCTGCAGGCTGTACCTGAACACCGTCGATTACATAAAGTGGCTGATTAGTTCCGCCAATAGAATTGACACCCCGGATATTCACTGAGATCCCTCCCCCGGGAGCACCTGTATTTTGCGTCACATATACACCCGCGGCACGACCCTGTAGAGCCTGCTCTACCGTAGTATTGACAGTACGCTCTATATCTTCAGATGTCACAGATACCTGTGCACTGGACATATCACGTTTTTTCATAGTACCATAACCTACCACTACAACCTCGTCCAAAGAAGCCATATCTTCTTCTAGGGAAATGTTGATCGTGGACTGGTTACCTACCACGACTTCTTGGGATTTGTAGCCGATAAAGCTAAAAACCAAGACGGATTGAGAAGAAGGAGCTGTAATAGAATAAGTTCCATCTACGTCAGTTGCTACACCAGTGGTGGTTCCTTTCACCAGCACTGTTACTCCGGGAAGGGAAAGTCCATCGCCTGCAGAATTCACGGTTCCTGTGACCGTGACCTGAGCCTGAACTACACCTACCAGAAGCATAAGCCAAATCGGTAATAGTTTTTTCATCATGAGGGGTTTAATTGTAAGAAATTGTTATATAGGTTTTGAGCAGGAAAAGGTTTTCCCGAGGTAAAATTTAATCTGCTTGTCAGTAGGCTGTCTTTCATTCAGTTTGGGTTTCGTTAAGTAAAAATCGTCGTAACAAACACCAAAAACTGAGGGGTATTCCTTGCACCGGACTTGCATTCCGGTGATCATTGAATCTGTGGAATTCAATTTATAAAGAATAGGATCAGATTTTTGGGTTTACTGCTTTGATCCGAATAAATGTAGATTTAGTATTCCGGGCAGAGGGTATTCAAATGTTTTTAATGAGGGTATCAAATGTTAACCCTTGCGAAATCGATTGAAAACAAGGTTTTTACACTGTTTTATTGCTCGTGATTAGCAGGGAAAAAGAAAAAAATTTTTCACATAATCCTCTTCAGACTATTCAAGATTCTTTTCCAACGCCTTTTTGACTTGTTCTCCCCATGGCTTAACCTGAGCATCGGTCCAGTTTCCTTCGGAAGATGCTTCCGGCAATAGCATGGAACAGGTCTCATTCTTATCGGCAATAGACCACGCCGCCCAAGAGATTTTTCTACTCTCCATCCAGCTCAGCCATGCATTCCAAGAAGCCGCATCGATAGGTCCGTCTCCGGTGGCTTCCATCCCGGCACATTCTGTAACAAAAATCGGCAGCCCGTCTTGGAATACTTTTTCTGCCCTCTCTCTCAAATAGTCCTTATGGGTAGCTGCATAAAAATGGAGTACATACATAATGTTCTCCTGATTTAGAATAGGATCCTGAGCCACAAGATGGATATCCTGACTCCAAGTAGGCGATCCTACCAAGATTAGATTATCAGGATCGTGCTTTCTGATTTCGGTGATAATATCTTCACTATATGCTTTGACTTCTTCCCAAGTCTCATAATCGGGCTCGTTGAAAAGCTCATAAATCACATGTGGATTATCTCCATAGGTTTTTGCCATTTCTATAAAAAATGCCTTCGCCTGTTCCGGATATAAATCATGACTATGCCAGTCTATGATCACATACATATCCTCTGCTATGGCAGCATCCACCACGGCTTTGATTTTTCCGATAGCAAATTCAGGGTTTTCCAAATATGCATCAGCAGGATCTACTCCCATGGCGGCCCGCACCAAATTGGCATTCCAGTCACTTTTCAACCATTGGACGGCAGAAGCATTGTAAAACCTTGGCCACCAATTGTGCCAGCCAAAGCTTACCCCCCTCAGCATCACCGGTTCTCCATTACTATCGGTAAGCTTACCATCAGTTACTTGTAGTTTTCCAAAGTAGCTGACTTCGCCGACCGGATCAGGTGTGCTTACAGGAGGAATTGGTGTTGGATCGGGAGCTGAAGCTTCTGAGCAGGATGACAAAATCAGACCTGCAATGACTATAAGTTTTTTCATTGGTTGGGTAGTGTTAATTGAGTGCCCAATGTTACACTAACATAAGTTCAAATCTGGGCATCAATTGTTTCCGATTAGGGTAATGATCGTTAAATGATCACTAAATAGGGCTTCGGCTTAGCTCAGCCTGATCTATATGTTGAAGTTTTTTAACCTTAAAGAAACAAAGCACATAAAGCTTAGGGGAACAAAGGGGCATCACCTTAGGGCAAGGTCAACACTATATTTGTCTATGTGACTCTCCTATGTGGTTAAAAAATTGAGCAATTTTCAAATTTCAAATTCAATGGTCAAGGGAAAGCAAACCTTTGTGCTCCTTGGTGGACTTTGCGGTTCAAAAAAACACCACCTAATTCAAGACCCCTGAGCTCTCTGTGGTTAAAAAAGACTTTCAGGAAAAACATCATTCAGCAGCCAGCTCCTGCTGCCGAGCGGCATATTCGGACGGTAGAACAGAGAATTCTGCCTTGAAGTGCTTCGCAAAATACTTGGCATTATTATACCCAACCATATAGGCTATTTCTGAAATATTGAGCTGGCTTTTCGCCAAAAGCTGAGAAGCGCGTTTCAACCTGATGAGGCGGATAAACTCAATCGGACTTTTACCTGTGATCGACTGAAGCTTTTTGTACAAATGAACTCTACTCATTCCCAATTCCTTGCTTAGAAACTCTACGGAAAGCTGAGAATCTTCCATGTGTTTCTCTACCAAAGCTACAGCTTTTTGGATGAGCTGATCGTCCAGAGAAGTCACATTTACTTCAGATGCATTGATCTGTATCTTATTGCGGTTTTGTTCCTGTATCATATTTCGCTCACGCAACAGATTCTTGATGCTCAACTGCAGGATCTCCAGATTAAAAGGCTTGGTCAGATATAGATTACATCTGCTATCCAAGCTCTGGACCATAGCCTCCTCGGATTTTTTGGCGGTCAGCAAGATCACAGGAATATGGGAAGTCTTGATATCTCCTTTTACCTTCTGACAAAATTCTTTGCCATCCATCTGAGGCATCATCAAATCCGAAATAATCAAATCAGGGATATGCTGCTGTGCCAGATCCCATCCCTGCGCCCCATTTGTAGCAGTGAGTATTTGATAGGAATCTGAAAGACAGTCCTTGAGATAATTTCTAAACTCCACATGATCCTCGGCGATAAGAATCAGCTCCTTTAATTCCCCTGATTTAGGCATAACTTCCTCTTCTTCATCCCAATTTTCTGAAATAATCAAAGCCAAAGGAATACTGAGCGTAAATACGGATCCCATTCCCGGCTCACTTTCAACCGTAATTTCGCCGTTCATCGTCCGTGCAAAATCCTGCACCAAAGACAACCCAATTCCACTTCCCTGATTCAGCTGTTGCTTATGCCCTTCTGTGGTATAGAACCTGTCGAAAATCTTACTTTGATCTTCCTTGGAAATCCCCACTCCTGTATCAGAAACTGACAGAATCAAAAGTCCCTTCTCCTCATTTTCCAACTGCAGCTCCAATGCTACCGTAATGGCACCATCTTCTTGGGTAAACTTAAATGCGTTGGAAAGCAAATTGAAAATAATTTTCTCCAGCTTGTCAGGATCAAAAATTGCCTGCTGTGTATGCGTATTTGTCTCATAATTGAGATGTATATTTTTATTCTCAGAGAGTTCGTGAAAATCTGCCACACATTCTTTGATGAATTGAACCACATCTCCTTCTGAAGGATGGAAGGTTAGTCCACCATTTTCTACATTTTTTACATCCAGAAGCTGGTTAATCAACTTAAGCAATCGTCGGGCATTTCGCTGGATAATCCTATATTGGCTTAGCAATCCCGTATTTTCTGTCTCAGAGATCAAATGCTCCGTAGGAGTCAAGATCAAAGAAAGTGGGGTTCTGAATTCATGGCTTAGATTGGTAAAAAATTTGGTTTTCAACCTATCCAAATCCTGCACACGTTTGGCTTCACGCATTGCCTGCTCTCTTTCAAACTTCTCCCGCTGTCTAGTCAGAAGCTGATGTCTGAAATAGAATATAATGGCAAGAAAAGACAAGAAATATAAAAAATACGCAATCGGCGTCTTCCAGAAGGGTGCCAAAATTTTAATATCCAATTTGTATTCGTACAGACTCCAGCCATCCAACACGGTTCCCGGCTGTACTACCAGTGTATAATTCCCCGGATCTAGGTTAGTAAAGGTCACTTTTGCCAAATCATCATTGAGATATATCCAATCGTCATTGAAACCCATCAGTTTATAACGGTACTTGTTCTTTTCAGGATAGAGAAAATTCAATGCACTGAACCCAATGGAAAAAATGTTCTCATCATGTCTCAGAACTAGTTGATCCATATTTTCAAGCGACTTCGGAAGAAGCACCCTTTTTCCTAACTTTTCCCCCACCTTGACTTCCTCATTGAACAATTGAAAGTCGGTAAAAACCACTTTAGGGTTATTCCGCTCAAACGCAAAATTTTCAGATTTGAAGATATTATAACCATTTGGACCACCGAAGATAAATTCATTTCTACTGGTTTTTAATGCAGCATTTTTGTTGAACAAAGCTGCTTGGAGGCCATCTTTTTGATCGAAGTTTTGGAATGTTATGGAGAATGGAGTTACACTCCTATCGATTTCGGCATAGCTTAATCCCATCTGGGAGCTGATCCAAAGATTGCCGGCATCATCCTCAACCAAATCCACCAAATATGCCGTAGGCAGTCCTTCTTCCTCACCATAATGTACAAATGAACTGTCGGAGGTGTTGAAATAATATAGACCACTCATTGTAGTTGTCCAGAGAATTCCCTCTGCATCTACAAATAAATCTGTGATATTAGAGTCTATTGGCCCGTTTCCTTGTGCTTCGGAATAAAAAGCATTTTGTCCGGTTTCATAATTAAACATGTTCAAACCACTGCCTCCTGAGACCCAGATATTTCCGGATTTATCCTCTGCAAAACCTGTGATATATTGATTGTTGGTAAAAAACGGTGGGCTTCCTGCAGGATAATTTTGAAATTCCTTCCTGTCTCTGTCAAGCATGGAAATTCCTGACCGCAGCGTTCCTATCCAGATTTTACCTGTGCTATCTTCGAAAAGCTTCCATATACTTGGCCCCGGAATCCCTGATTCATTCTCCGGCAGGTAATTATAATTCTTAAACTCCCTCCCATCGTAGCTTCCCAGCCCATTCAAGTAAGTGCCTATCCACAGAATTCCTTCATGATCAATCATCAAATCTACAATCACATCACCCGTGAGGCTATTTTTGTTTTCAGGATTATGTTTGAATTGCTTATACGTATTGGTTTCCCTATTATGGTAAAAAAGCCCTCCACCATTAGTTCCTATATACAGGTTGCCCAAACTATCTTCCGCAAAAGTGTTGACATCATTGAAAGGAAGTGAATTGGGATCTACAAAGTTTTTTCGTACATGCGAAAAGCGCAGTAATCCCTGATGATAATAGGCAACTCCCTTTTTATGGGTGCCCACCCAAATTATATCTTCGTTGTCTTTATACAAAGAATAAACCACATTGTGGGGCATAGAATTATCTTGTGCATTCTCTCCCATCAAGTACTTGACCGTTCGGGTAGCTTTGTCAAAAACATTGATGCCCCCATGATCTGTACCAAGCCATATCTGACCATTCTTTGCTTCTACGATGGCTTTCACCATATTATTATTCAGGCGGAATATCCCCTGGTCCTCCTGATTGGTATGAACTTCATGAGTAAAACCATCCACCCTAAAAACTCCCAAATCACGCTCAGGATCAAATATCCAGGCATCCCCGTCTGAATCAATCATTAGTTCATATCCGGCAACTGTAGGGATTTCGTCCTGTGGAAGTCTGAGCGTTTTAGTGACAATCAAACGATTGGGGTCTAGCAAGTCAATCACACCGGAATTGTGCACAACCCAAATCAGGCCATCAGGGGCTTCGGCAATTGATGCTATTTGATTGGAAGAAAGACTTCCCTTTTCAGCTTTTTTTTGAACATAAATCGTATTTCCGGAATCCCCTTCATAAATGCTTATGCCTTTGGCTGGATGTGTAAACCAAAATCTATTTTGACGATCCTTCATCAGCATCCCTACTGAATCTGAAGCCAAGCGATAAAAGGAAGAAAAAACTGATGTCCCCCTAGAGAATTTCTCATTTTCAGGATTGTAAATATCAAAAATCCCATTTACATTTTTAACCCAGAGCTTGTCATTAGGCCCCAGATAAATCTTCAGAATATTATTGTGGGAAATGGACGTGGAGTCCTTGGTGTTCAAAAAAATCTTAGTGCGTGTTCCGTCATATCGGTACAAGCCATAAGCCGTGCCGTACCACATCATACCATCTGCATCTCTGAGCATGCTGAGAATATTGGAATTGGACAGTCCGAGACTTTCATCCAAATTACGAAACACCAGCTTTTCTACTTCAGCCTGACCAAAAACAGATCCTGCCCAAAGCAACATCAAACAAGCTATTCCTCTTATCACATATCCTATCATACACCGGTAACTATGGAGAGCAAATTATGAGAATTATAGGAAACTTCTCATTCCCGTATCAATATTTTGTAGATGCATTTCATTATTTCCATTAAAAAAGTCCGGTTGAGAAATCTCAACCGGACTTTTTAAAATTATTTACAAAAGATACTTAGATAAACCTGTTCAATAGATTTTCGAAGTATTCTTGCTTGCCGCTGGTCTGAATAGGCTCTCCCACCTCAGCTGCATAGTTTCTCAGATCTTCAAGCGTAAGGTTTCCTTCTTCGAAAGACTTCCCTTTTCCCGAGTCAAAGCTTGCATAGCGATTCTTTCTTCTTTCCAGATAATCTGACTTGTCCAAAATATCCTGGGCGATCAGCATACCTCTGGCGAAAGCATCCATACTTCCAATATGTGCCAAGAATAGATCGTCCATGTCAGTTGAGTTTCTTCTGATTTTTGCATCAAAGTTCACTCCGCCACCTTGGATACCGGCCGAAGTCAACAACACAAGCATAGCTTCTGTCATTTCCTGCAAGTTCATCGCAAATTGATCTGTATCCCAGCCATTTTGGTAATCACCTCTGTTGGCATCGATACTTCCCAGCATACCTGCATCCGCACATACCTGAAGCTCATGCTGGAAGGTGTGTCCTGCCAATGTAGCATGGTTTACTTCGATGTTCAATTTGAAATCCTTATCAAGTCCATGCTGTCTCAGGAATCCAATTACCGTAGCAGCATCATAATCATACTGGTGCTTAGTTGGCTCCATTGGCTTAGGCTCAATGAAGAATGTTCCTTTGAAACCGTTCTTTCTGGCATAGTCACGGGATATAGTCAAGAACTGGGCAAGGTGCTCTGTCTCACGCTTCATGTCTGTGTTGAGTAAGGACATATAGCCCTCACGACCACCCCAGAACACGTAATTTTCGCCGCCCAAAGCAATAGTTGCATCGATTGCATTTTTCACCTGAGTTCCTGCCCATGACACTACACTGAAATCCGGATTGGTAGAAGCCCCGTTCATATAGCGTGGATTGCTAAATACATTTGCCGTTCCCCAAAGCAATTTCACACCTGTTTCAGCTTGCTTTTGCTTGGCATACTCAGTGATGATTTGCATTCTTTTCTCGTATTCACCCAGGCTTGGTCCTTCATCGATCAAGTCAATATCATGGAAGCAATAATAAGGAGCTCCGATTTTGGTGATAAATTCGAAAGCCGCATCCATTTTGTCTTTGGCTCTCTGGATAGGATCGGCTGCCGCATCCCATGGGTGAACAATCGTCCCCGGACCGAATGGATCTCCGCCTGTGCCGCAGAAGGAGTGCCAATAAGCAATAGCAAATTTGAAGTGCTCCTTCATGGTTTTTCCGGCGATAATACGGTTTTCATCGTAAAATCTAAACGCTAGTGGATTATCACTTTCCTTACCTTCGAAAGGAATCTTATCGATTGAAGAGAAATAAGTTTTTGACATTTTTACTGTGTTTTATTAGGTATTTATAGGTTTGAAATTCAATTATACACTCATTTTTCGGATTGCATCCAGATGATTTTTCCAAGTAGCATATACTTCTTCGTAAGGTTCATAGAAATGCTCATTGGGTTCTACAGTTTCCAGCAATTCCAATCCTGCAAAGGCTTCCGTTTCGTTGGCAAATACTCCCGCGCCAATACCCGCTCCCCTGGCAGCTCCCTGTGCACCATCTGTATCGTACAATTCCAGTACAACTTTGTTCATGTGGACGAATGTCTTACGGAAAACAGGACTAAGAAACATATTGGCTTTACCGGCTTTCACCGTCTTAAGATCCAGCCCCATCTCCTGCATGATCCGGAATCCAAAAGTAAGAGCAGAAACAATCCCTTCTTGGGCAGAACGGATCATATGACGCTTGTCATGCTTCAGTAAATCCAGCCCCAATAAATGTGCACCGACATGCTGATTTTGCATGATTCGTTCTGCCCCATTTCCGAAAGGAATGAAAGTCAATCCTTCGGATCCTATAGGTGCAGAACCTCCCAAATTATTCATCTCATCGTATTCGATATGGGCCGCCCCCATGATTTTTTTAATCCAACTATTCAGAATTCCGGTTCCATTCACACAAAGTAACACGCCATAAGAAGGGTTCTTCTCAGAGTGATTTACATGCACAAAGGTATTGACCCGTGACAAAGGATCATGTAGCGGCTTATCCGCAACTCCATACACTGTCCCCGAGGTACCGGCTGTGGTAGCCAATTCTCCCGGCTTTAATACCTGAAGTGAGAAAGCATTGTTTGGCTGATCACCGGCACGATAAGATATAGGAATTCCTTCTTCCAGCCCGGTTAGTTCCGATACTACAGCAGAGACCCTACCCTGAATAGAATAGGAAGGCACCACTTCAGGAATCCAGGATTTTAAAATTTGGTAGTTGTCAAGAACCTTGTCACTCAAACCATTTTTCTGAAAATCCCATAATATACCTTCAGAAAGTCCGGTCTCAGAAGTGAAAATCTCACCACTCAATTTCATCGCAATGAAATCACCCGGAAGCATCATTTTATGGATTTTTGCTGCCAGGTCAGGCTCATTTTCAATTACCCAGCGAAGCTTGGAGGCTGTGAAATTTCCCGGGGAATTCAGCAAGTTTTTCAAACAATACTCTTCTCCCAACTCCCTGAAAGCCTTTTCCCCTATTCCTACTGCGCGGCTGTCGCACCATATAATGGAAGGTCTCAGGACATTCTGGTCCTTATCCACCAAAACCAGCCCATGCATTTGGTAAGCTATACCGATCCCTTTCAATTCGCCCTTCTTAACGGCGGATTTATTCAATACATAGCGGATAGAATGCTGTACATATTTCCACCATGCTTCGGGATCCTGCTCCGCATACCCCTTCTCAGGGGATTCTATGATCATTTCCTCCTCAGGAAACGCTTTTGATAATAAAGATTTACCAGAATCTGCATCAAGCAATGAAGTTTTGACGGATGAGCTCCCAATGTCAATTCCCAATAATAAACGTCTCATTTAATGTGGATTTTACCAGAATGTAATATATAATGCAGCAGTAATTCCTGCTATTAAAATAGCCCCAATCTTGAATTTTGTACTAGTACTGAACAATTCTTTATTGATATCAATGCTATTTGGATGATCTTTTCCTTTGCCCTCTACCAAACTAATAATGATCATCAAAACAGCCAGGATCAAAAATACAACCCCCATTCTATCAATAAATGGTAAGCCGGGGAAAACAACTTTCAATACGACAGAAAGAGGAATGCTCAAGGCAGCTCCTGTCAAGGCTGCATTTGAGGTTGTCTTCTTCCAAAATACGCCAAAGAAGAATATCGCAAATACTCCCGGGCTAATGAAGCCGGTGTATTCCTGAATAAACTGAAATGCCTGATCCAAAGCTCCCAATGCCGGAGCTACTATAGATGCTACCCCAAATGCCACCAATGCAGTGATACGGCCAACCTTTACCTGCTTGGCTTCGGAAGCACCTTTTCCAATGTATTTGTTGTAAATATCCATCGTGAAAATGGTAGATGTACTATTTGCCATCGAGGCCAGCGAAGATACAATTGCTGCGGTCAAAGCTGCAAATGCCAGACCTTTCAAGCCTACAGGCAATAATTGAAGCAAGGTAGGATAAGCTCTATCAGACTTAATCAGGCCCGTAACAGGATCTTTCATTGATTCAATAAAGCCTATGTCAATTCCGTTTTTTACGATTACGTAAGCTGCAATCCCCGGAATCACCACGATAAGCGGCATAAGCAATTTTAAGAATCCGGCGAAAATCATCCCCTTTTGAGCTTCGTCTAAACTTTTAGCCGCCAAAGCCCTTTGTGTGATATACTGATTAAATCCCCAATAGCTAAGATTTGTGATCCACATACCTCCCACTAGCACTGAAATTCCAGGTAGATCAAGATAAGCATCACGCGTTCCTCCGGATCCATCAGGAATCATCATCTCCCCCTTGGACAGAATCATAGAAAAATGTCCAGGAACTTCTCTTTTCAACAGGCCTAGGCCTTCCCATGCATCTCCACTACCTACCATT
Organism: Algoriphagus sp. Y33; assembly: GCF_014838715.1. NCBI lineage: Bacteria > Pseudomonadati > Bacteroidota > Cytophagia > Cytophagales > Cyclobacteriaceae > Algoriphagus > Algoriphagus sp. Y33. The sequence goes on from NZ_CP061947.1 coordinate 2,400,254, forward strand.
TGAAGGGCTATATAAGTAGTCGCAAGTCCACCGGCAATCAAGAATACCACCTGGATCACATCAGTCCAAGCTACTGCTTTCAAGCCACCATAAATGGAATAAACCATAGCAAAAAGTGCCAGTCCAAAAATACCGTAACCCATTGGGACATTCAGAATGGTATTCAAGCTCAACGCTCCCAAATACAATACTGAGGTAAGATTGACAAAAACATACAGTAACAACCAGAAAATCGCCATAGTGGTCCTTACTCTAGTATCGTACCGATCCAATAAGAAGCCCGGCATGGTGTAAATGCCCTTTTTGATATAAATCGGCAAAAAGAAAATTGCCACAACCAATAAGGTAACAGCTGCCATCCATTCATAGGTGGAAATGGCCAGTCCTAAAGCGAAACCCGATCCTGACATTCCAATAAACTGCTCTGCAGAAATATTGGATGCTATCAACGATGCTCCGACTGCCCACCAAGGCAATGCCTTGGAAGCAAGGAAGTAATCGGATGAATTTTTAACGTGACCTTTTTTCTCACGGGACACAAAAATACCCATCCCGACGATGAGCAAACAATAGCCTATAAAGACGGCTAAATCTAAAGGTTCTAAGAGCATAAATTGTTAGGTTAGGTTTTGGGCAGTTAGTTTGGGTAAACGACTAATCTTATTAGAATAGGCCGATAAAGATAATATTTTCGTGATAACGACTATAATAAAAAGTGCCTAATTAAAATTAATGAAATATTAGTTGCAAAAATTGTAAAGGAACTGTCGAAAATTCACCACACCGAAACCTCTCTAAATAACTTACCCCCAAACAGTTACTTACAAAAACCTGAGATGCCTTCTCTAATTCACCAAGTTTAAATTCTCCTTCCAAATAGGGAATGGAATTTCGTTCTAAGTGATCCAGGATTACTTTTCGGCTTATCCCATCAATGCAGCTACAGCTCAAAGAGGGTGTGTAGATCATCCCATCCTTCGTCCAAAAAATATTTGATGCCCCTGCCTCTGACACAAATCCTCTATTATCGAGTAAAATTATTTCGTCCAACCCTCTTTCCTTTCGCTCCTGATTAGCTAGAACATAGGGAAGTGCATTGAGTGATTTGAACGAACTCCAAAGCGTGGGAAACAATCGGACCTTTTCAGAAGCATCTGCTTTTTGTTTAATAATAGGTGCGCCGTTAAATTCTGTAATCAGCAATGTTTGGAAAACATCATTTCTCTCTGGAGTATATTTCCCCGAACCAGCCCGATAAATATTCCATCGCACCCGTTTTCTATCGGTAGGATAATTAATAGTAAGTAAATCCAGAAGGCCCGCCTCATCAATAGCTTCAGAATCCAAACCAAGAATTTGCATTCCTCCTCTTAACCGTTGAATATGTCTTTCAAAAAACCTAATTTGACCTTTCTCCCAAACCATGGTTTCGAACAATCCATCTCCAAAGTTCATGGCACGGTTTGGAAGAGTCGAATTCTGTTGGCATAACCAAGTTTTGCTTTCAGGGGATTTTTGAAAGATTGTTTCGATTTCGTTCATAAAACTGTTCATAATCGGTCAAGAACTCACTTTGTAATAGTAGTGCTATGTTAAACTATGTAAACATGTCCCCACTTAAATCGCAATCCATACAATAAATATGAATTTTTGTATGAAATAGTGGCAACGATTTTACCTTAGCACCAAAATTGGAATATAATATACCGGATGGCAAATAAAAGTAGCGTTTTTGATATGATTGGACCAATAATGATCGGACCGTCGTCTTCACACACTGCAGGTGTAGTGAGAATCGCTAGAGCTGCTATTCGTGTTTTGGGAGGAATCCCTGACGATGCTTCCATTACATTTTATAATTCTTTTGCAAGGACTTACGAAGGACACGGAAGTGATCGGGCTATAATCGGCGGACTGATGGACTTCAAAACTGACGATGCAAACATTAAAAATGCGCTGGACATAGCAAAGGAAAAAGAGTTTGCTTACCGTTTTAAATCAATAGGAAATTCATCAATACACCATCCCAACACGATAAAACTTAACCTTAAAAAAGGTGACAGAATAGTAGAAGTGGTAGGAGAAAGTTTGGGTGGCGGAGTGATCAATATATCCGAAGTAGATGGATTTGTGGCTAATTTCTCTGCTGCTAATCACACACTTATAATCAAGGCAGAGGATATTTCAGGAGCCATTGCATTCATTTCTGCCGTAATCGCTCAAGAAAAAGCAAATATTGCCACCATGTCTGTTTCTAGGAAAGGCAAGCATGACTTGGCATGCCATGTAATAGAAATGGACTCCGGAATAAAAGAACTTACCTTAAGCTATTTAAAATCATTATCCTGGATTACAGAATTAATATACATTCCTGACATTGACCTATAACTACACTATGAAAAAATTCCTACTAGGCTTTGCCTTGGCGGCAGGAATTGGTTTTTCGACTTTTGCTCAACAAGCAGCGATTCCTACCGGTCCTATTGACTTGGAAACAGCCGTTTCAATCGCCTTGGAAAACAACCTGACGCTGAAAAGAAGTGAACTAAACCAACTGACCAATGAGGCTACACTCCTTCAGAATCAGGGAGCGAGATACCCCAATCTTACAGCCGGCGGTTCAGCCAACTTCAACTGGGGTAGATCAATCAACCCAGCCACTAACCTGTTTGAAACTCAGCGAATCGGTAACATCAATTTAAATGCTTCCTCCAATGTAACAGTCTTTAATGCAGGAAGAATCAATAACACCGTTAAGCAGACTAAAACTGTAATGGAGCAAGGCTATTACACTATAGAATCAACCAAGAACAGTATTACGCTGGATGTAATTAACTTTTATGTCAATGTGGTATTCAATCAGGAGCAGGTTAAAATTGCCGAAAATCAACTAAATACCACTCAAGATCAACTTGAACGGACCATCAAGCTCGTAAATGCCGGTTCATTGCCTTACTCTGACCAGCTTGATCTGCAATCACAGTTAGCTACCAATAATGTAGACCTAATCAATGCAAAAGCTACTCTGAACGGATCAATGCTGACCTTGGCTCAGGCTTTACAAATCCCATATACGAGTGATTTCCAAATAAAGAAACCGGAATTAAGTGTAGATGATACATTTATGGTTTCTGAATCTTCAGCAACCATCTTCCAGACTGCAGTAGAAACGATGCCGGAAATCAAAGCAGCAATGTTGGGTGTGGAGAGTGCCGAATACGATATAAAAATAGCAAAAGCCGGGTACTCACCCACGTTGGCTATTGGCGCAAATTTGGGAACCAATTATGTGGATATATATGAGGACAAATTTGCAGATCAGCTTGACTTTAATTTTTCCCAATCAGCAGGCCTTCAGTTGAGTATCCCCGTTTTCTCCCGGTTTACCAACAAAGCAAATGTACAGCGTGCGAATGTTCAGAAAAAGCTGGCTGAATTAAGTGAGCTGGAAGCAAAAAACCAGTTGAGACAAGATATAGAAACTGCGTTTACAAACGCTTTGGCTTCAGAACAATCCTATCAGGCATCTCTCACCCGTATCGAAAGTTTGGAAGAATCATTTAGAATAGCTCAACAACGATTTGAATTAGGAGCTATTAACTCCGTCGATTTTCAGGTTGCTCAAAACAACCTATTTTCAGCTCAGTCACAGCTCATTTACGACAAATACACTTATATTTTCAGAGTAAAAGTTCTTGATTTTTACCTGGGTAATCCTATTAATCTCAACTAAGCCATGGCCAATAAGAAATCAAATAAGCTCTTGTATTACCTTCTTGGAGGTATAGTAGTCCTCATTATTTTTGCAGTAATCGCGCGAAATGCAGGCTGGGTAGGTGGTGATAAGGAAACTAAGGTCGAAATCACTGAGGTAAAAAAGACAGCAATAGTAGAAAAGGTAAGTGCTTCCGGTGAGATTCAGCCAGAGGTAGAAGTCAACCTAAGTCCCGACGTAGCGGGTGAAATCATCCAACTTAACGTAAAAGAGGGGGATTCTGTAGCTGTAGGAAAGCTTCTGGTGAAAATCAGACCTGACAACTTTATCTCTGCTTTGGATAGAACCAAAGCGAACTTCAACCAGCAGGAAGCTAACCTCTCCCAATCCAGAGCTGCATTGCAGCGGTCAGAAGCGCAGTACACGCAAGCGCAGCAAAATTTTGACAGACAAAAAAGGCTTTATGAAGAAAAAGCGATCTCAGTTGCCGATTTTGAGCAAGCTCAAGCTGATTATACATCTGCCCAAAAGGATCTGGAAGCTGCCAAGCAAAGCGTGCTCGCTGCAGAATATGTAGTAAAAAGTTCCCAGGCATCTGTAAACGAAGCTGAAGAAAACCTCCGACTCACCAATGTATACTCGCCTGTAAGCGGTATTGTTTCCAATCTTTTGGTAGAGCAAGGTGAGCGTGTGGTGGGTACTCAGCAAATGGCAGGAACAGAAATGTTGACTATCGCCGATCTATCCAGAATGGAAGTTCGTGTGGATGTAAATGAAAACGATATCGTGAGGTTGAGTCTCGGTGATACTACCATTATTGATGTGGATTCCTACGCTTATACAGGTAAGACTTTCCAAGGAGTAGTGACAAGCATTGCTAACACAGCTAACGTGAAAGCTTCAACTGATGCAGTAACTGAATTCAAAGTGAAAATCAGAATCTTGAATGACTCCTATCAAGACTTAGTTAATGAAGGCAAAAAATATCCTTTCCGTCCGGGAATGACTGCTTCTGTGGAAATCATTACGAATTCCAAAAACAGTGCCCTCTCCGTTCCGCTGGCAGCGGTTACTACCAGAGAAAATATGCAGGATACGTTGTTGACAGGAACTACACGTCCCAAAGAACTGGTGTTTATAAACGACGGCGGGGTGGCCAAACTAAAAGAAATTAAAACCGGAATTTCTGATTTCCAGAACATCGAAGTATTGGAAGGTCTGGAAGAAGGCGACCAAATCATTTCGGGACCTTACTTTATCGTAAGTAAAAACCTAAAAGAAGGTGATAAAATAGCACCAATAGAAGGTAAAATTACGACTGTTAAAAAATAATGGTGGCAAATGGCGAAAGATTTTTCACCACCATCAATCCAAAAATCCCTGTGAAAATCAATTCACAGGGATTTTATTTTTACTTTATTGGTACAAAGTCTGAAGACTAGCTCCAAATCAGTCACATTTTGCCCTTACCATTTTTTTAATTGGGCATACACCAAATGAAGTGGAAATCCCATCACATTATAATAGGAGCCCTCGATTTTCTCCACCCCCATAAATCCAATCCATTCCTGAATTCCGTAAGCCCCTGCTTTATCCATAGGTTTATAGTGGTGGATATAATGCCGGATTTCTTCCTCTTCCAGAAATCTGAAGGTTACAACTGTCTCATCTTCTAATGTGATCTGTCTAGCCTTATCTCTCAAGGTCACCGCCGTCATTACCGAATGAGTAGCTCCCGACAGACTTTTCAGCATATCAAAAGCTTCTTCTTCAGTTGTTGGTTTTCCGAGCACATGCCCGTTTTCTATTACCACAGTATCTGACGTGATAAGAATTTCATTATCTGCAAGTTCACCCACAAATGACTCAGACTTCAGTTTAGATAGATAAGCTGCCACATATTCTGCCTGAAGATCCTTCGGGATGGTTTCATCCACAGAATTCACCCTTACTTCAAACGTTACCTCCAACCCCTTCAATAATTCTTGCCGTCTAGGAGAATTGGAGGCTAATATGATTTTCTTGTCCTTGAGGTTACTCAAAAAAGGCTCCATAGTCGAAATCAAATTCATCTTGTTTAATACTGGCGAAAAGCAATCCGCCCAACGCTTTTGGATAGAAATAGGTGGATTTCTGTGGCATTACTTCACCGCTTCTACAAACCTTCAGAACTTGATCTAATTCTAATTCCCTGGTAATGACAGCAAAATCGGCCTTGCCTGACCGAACTTCCTGAATACATCTGGAAAAATTTCGTTCATAAACAATCTGATCTGAATTTCTCTGATCAGCAACCGGTATTCCCAAAATCCTTGCAAATAATACCTCATGAAGAACCGTAAGGTCCAACTGCCTAATACTCTCCGCTAAATGCTGATCGATAGTATCCATCATACCCGCTTTCAACTGTAGGGTATAGCACTCATCTCCCATTACCAGTCCAAAGGTATGAGGTTTATGAAATGCATACACTCCCAATTCTTCCGGATCAGCAAATTTTTTCACTTCAAACCACATGCTTATCCTTTCCAAAAGAACCCCGGATGACAATTCCAATCCATAGAACAAGCGATGAGTCGGTAAGATTTTAAGATGATTGCCACTGGTATTAGTCAAATACATTAAATGATAATCAAATCCTTTCCATCGTTTATCAGGCAATGCCCCCTTCATTGACTTCCTGTATTCGATAGCTCCTTCCAGTCTATGATGTCCATCAGCAAGGATCACTTGCTTGTTTTTCATTACTTTCAAAAAGTCCCCAATGATTAAAGGATCTTGGATCACCCCCATTACTTCCCTTACTCCTTGGTAATCTTCCAACTCATATAGGGGATTAGCGATTGCATCGTCCATGTAACTTTCGAGCTGCTCATCAATATCTTCATACAAACCATGGGTAGGGCTGGCCTGAATTTGAGTCTTTCGAAGCAGCTCAATCCTGTCGTTTACCGCAGAAGTTATGGTATTCTCATGCCTCAGAATTACTTCTTCGCTCCACTCATAAGCCTTGATTTGAGCAACAAATCCCTTTCTACAGCGCTCGCTATGCTCTCCCGGCAGACGAAAGTATTGATAATATACATAAATTCCAGGTTTCAGGTCTTGTTGTATAATACGCTCAGACTTCCATCTTTCCAGAGTTTCCAGAGCTTTTTCAGCAGGGCTATCTCCATGAGGAACAGAAAGATGTATGCTATTTAGAGGATTCTCATAGAGCAATTGTCGCTGTCTGGCCGAGACTACGTCAAACAGGGGAGCTGTCAATTCCTCCATCTGAGAAGTCAAAGACCCGGCATATCGCCACGCTTTAAGGGGTAATATTTCTGCCATCTTATTGTAACCTATTTCTCCAAGCTGATTCTTTGTTGGCAATTGATTCCGACGGCAAATGTCCTGTATACTTATTCTTGGTAAAGAACTCAACAGCCAAGGCAGAGATCAATTCCAATTCAGAATCAGAAAATTCATCCGCGAGAACCTCAGGATTGAAGTAGTTCTCAACAAATTTTGTGTCAAAAGATCCACTTACAAAGGCTGGGTGTGTGATTGCAAATTTGCAAAAACCAAGAGTTGTCTGAATGCCTACAATCTTATAATCCTCAATCGCCCGCACCATCTTCTCGATAGCTGAGGTTCGGTCTTCCGCATGGGTTATCAACTTGGCTATCATAGGATCATAATAGATGGGGATATCCATTCCCTCCTCAAATCCATCATCTACCCGAATCCCTGCGCCCTGCGGACGTCTATAGGTTTCAAGTTTCCCTATATCAGGAAGGAAATTATTTCCCGGATCCTCTGCATAAACCCTTACTTCCAAAGCATGTCCATTAATTTTCAGATCCTCTTGGGCAAAAGAAAGCGGTTTGCCCCCGGCAATTAAAATTTGCTCACGTACCAGATCCTTTCCTGTAATCATTTCCGTCACAGGATGCTCCACCTGAAGCCTTGTATTCATCTCAAGAAAAAAGAAATTCAATTGCTCATCAACGATGAATTCCACAGTGCCGGCACCATAATAATCACAAGCCTTGGCTACGCCTACTGCCGCTGCTCCCATGGCCTTTCTCATCTCGGGAGAGACCACTGATGAAGGAGCTTCTTCTATCACTTTTTGGTGCCTACGCTGAATGGAGCACTCCCGTTCAAATAAATAGACTATATTACCCTGCTGATCTCCCAGCACTTGGATCTCTATATGTCTGGGAGAGTTGATATACTTTTCTATAAAAACGGCACTGTCACCAAATGAGGATTGGGCTTCACTCACCGCCCGATGCATTTGCTCTTCAAATTCCGCTTCATTCTCCACTATCCTCATCCCTTTGCCCCCTCCGCCTGCGCTGGCCTTGATCAAGATGGGATAGCCGATTTCCGCTGCACGGGATTTTGCCTCAGAGAGATCAGAAATGGCTTCTTCCGTACCCGGTACCAAAGGAATGTCATACCTAGCCACTGCTTGCTTAGCTGCCAGTTTACTTCCCATTACCTCAATAGATTCCGGTGATGGGCCGATAAAAATCATACCTGCTTGCCTTACCTTTCTGGCAAAATCAGCATTCTCAGAAAGAAATCCATATCCGGGATGAATGGCATCCACCTCCAGTTCTTTACAAACTGAAATGATTTTATCTCCCAGCAAATACGACTGCGAAGAAGGAGAAGGTCCCAGACAAACTGCTTCATCAGCAAACAACACATGGGGAGAAAGTCTATCTGCCTCGCTGTAGACCGCAACTGTGGCAATGCCCATTTCTCTGGCGGTTCGCATAATACGCAAACTGATTTCCCCTCTATTTGCAATTAGTATTTTCTTGATTTCGGTCATTATCTCTTCCGTTAAAAGCTAGAATTTTGGGTTTCGGCTAAATAAAGAAAATAATCCGAGCTTTGTTAAGAAACGTTTGTTTCGACACCGTTTTTTGCTTGGCAGGCATTTAAGTTTTATTTTTGTCGGATTTTAATGAACAGATCATTAAATCCCTTATCACTTAAATTCGAAATGCTTTGGATCTATTTGCAAAATTAAAAATGAACATGGGCCCCTTGGGCAAACACTCTGAGTTTGCAGACGGCTATTTCTCCTTCCCAAAACTCGAAGGGGAAATTGCTCCAAGAATGAAATTTCAGGGGAAGAATGTTCTAACCTGGAGTTTGAATAATTACCTAGGCCTCGCAAATCATCCTGAAGTACGTAAAGCTGATGCGGACGCTGCCGCTGAATACGGTGCCGCCTACCCGATGGGAGCACGTATGATGTCAGGACAAACCAGTCTTCACGAACAACTAGAGGATGAATTGGCCGCTTTTGTCAAGAAAGAGAAAGCCTATTTATTGAATTACGGATACCAAGGTATCATGTCTGTGATAGACTCGCTTCTTGATAGAAAAGATGTCGTAGTATATGATTCGGAATGCCATGCCTGTATCATCGATGCCCTTAGAATGCACTTGGGTAAGCGATATGTCTTCCCTCATAATGACATTGAGAATTGCGAAAAACAGTTAGAACGGGCAACCAAACTTGCCAATGAAACCGGCGGAGGAATTCTTGTGATCACTGAAGGTGTTTTTGGAATGACCGGAGATCAGGGCAAGCTGAAAGAAATTGTTGAACTTAAGAAGAAGTTCGAGTTCAGATTGCTGATTGACGATGCGCATGGTTTTGGTACTATGGGTAAAACAGGCGCCGGAACAGATGAAGAACAGGGTGTACAGGATCAGGTCGATCTTTACTTCTCCACATTTGCAAAGTCAATGGCCAGCATAGGAGCATTCATTGCAGGTGATCCTGAAGTGATTTTATTCTTGAGATACAATATGCGCTCTCAAATTTTTGCCAAGTCTCTTCCGATGCTTCTGGTAAAAGGTGCATTGAAGCGTCTTGAGTTGCTGAAAACTCAACCTGAACTGAAAGATAACCTTTGGAAAATTGTAGGAGCCCTTAGAAAAGGACTTCATGAGAATGGTTTCAGCACAGGCAAATCAAATTCTCCTGTCACTCCAGTGGTGCTTAACGGTACAGTTGGCGAGGCTGCTTCACTGACCCAGGACCTACGTGAAAACTACGGAATATTTTGCTCTGTGGTCATTTATCCTGTAGTGCCAAAAGGAATGATTATATTGAGACTAATCCCTACTGCTGTTCATACACTGGAAGATGTAGAGGAAACGGTGACTGCATTCGCAGCAATAAAAGAGAAACTGACTAGTGGAGTGTATAAAAACTCTAAGCTGGCAATGTCCTTTGGAGAGTAAAAAAATCAAAAAATATGCCTTAAGAATTGATTTAGTAAGTATTTGGGCTATATTGAATTATAAATAACTTATCATCAACTTTAATAAAACACTTTTACTATGAGCAAATTTAGTGAAGTAAGCGAACTGGTGAATTCTCTTAAAGACGATTTTGAGAAGTTCTATGAAAAGGGAAATCAAGCTGCCGGTACACGAGTAAGAAAAGGAATGCAGGACTTGAAGAACATGGCCCAAGACATCCGTAAAGAAGTTCAGGACATGAAGAATGCAGGTTGATTCCAACAAATAAAAAAAGGTGACAGTTTTGTCACCTTTTTTTATGCGTAAAATTGAATAGGTGAAGCTTAATACTCCACCTTATTATTATCCTCATTGATATCCGCTAGTCTTTTGCTGGGATCAATCTCAATAGATTTAATAGTCTCCATTTTTTTGTTGATTGTAATTGTCTTGGTCAGATTAGTCCAAGGCCAATCTTCCGAAATAATCCTCGTCGCAGCACTGGCTTCAGGAGATTTTTCTCCTCTCATGATTTCCAAAGGTAAGTAGACCATCTCTGAACTACCGTCTGTATAGGTAATCACCACATCTATAGGCATAGGCATAAGTCCTATCCGCTCCAACGTAATGTCTGTTTGCTCACCCTGTGCGGTCACCTTCTTGATACCGTAATCAATGGTTTTGGTCGTGTACACAAAGTATTCCTTGTACCAATCCAACTCCAACCCACTTTCCTTTTCCATTACACGGACAAAATCATTTACATTGGGATGCTTAAAACCCCAGGTATTAAAGTAGCTCAACATTCCTTTGTCTCTGACTTCATCACCGATGATGTAACCCAGTTGAGCTAAAAAAACAGCGCCTTTGGCGTAGGCAGCAGTACTGTAGGCCGCATTGGTATGGTAGTGATCAGCATGTGTGCTCATGGGTTCTTCCTTCCCTGAGCTCACCAATCTATAATACCCCATATACGAACCTCTTAGAGGTGCTTCACTCGGCCTAAAGATAGCTGACATAGCAAGAGATGTGGCATAACTTGTGAATCCTTCATCCATCCAAGGATAAAGCGCTTCGTTAGTCGCCAATACTCCCTGAAACCAGCTATGGGCCAATTCATGCACCATTACTCCTACCAGACTATTAAGGTTGCGGCCGCCGGTCACAAGTGTGGACATAGGATACTCCATTCCACCATCTCCACCCTGGATTACAGAGAACTGCTTGTATGGGTATTGCCCAAAATGTTCAGACATATATTCTATAGCCTTGGGAGTATATTCTTTCAGTTTCTCCCAGTTTGCCGTGACATCATTGGTGGGAATATACAGGTGATGGACAGTAATACCATTGGTCATTTCTACCTTATCGTGACGGTATTTGGGATCAGCAGCCCACATAAAATCATGAACTTTAGGTGCCTTGAAATGCCAAGTCAGCTTATCGCCTTTGGTTTGTGGAACTTTTGTTCCTTCATCCTCATACCCATGACCTATTTCATTTGGATTCTGTAAATATCCGGTTCCACCCAGCATATACGTTTTGTCGATAGTGATTTTCACATCAAAATCACCCCAAATGCCATAAAATTCACGTCCGATATAAGGATTTGCATGCCAGCCCTGCTCGTCATATTCAGACATCTTGGGATACCATTGAGACATGGAAAACCTCACACCTTCCTCACTGTCTCTTCCCGATCTCCGAATCTGCAAAGGAACTTGTCCGCTAAAATCCATTTCAAATTTGACATCAGAGTTGGGTAGAATAGGTTCTCTAAGCTCCACTTCCAAAATAGTCCCCACTTCTTTATATTCAACAGCTTTTCCGTTCATCGTTAAGCTATTTACCCTTAAATAACCTATTTCATCAGGTTTTAATTTACTGATGCGATCACCAACTCTGCGATCCGGATCGGCAATGTTCCTGGATCTTTCATCCATCATACTGCCTGGTTGAAATGCATTGTAGTACAGATGATAGAATACACGGTGTAAAGTATCCGGTGAATTATTGGTATAAACCAGTACCTGAGTCCCTTTATACTGATTTGTATTAACGTCCATCTCGACGTCCATCTGATAGTCAGCAGCCTGCTGGAATCTTCCCGTTTGGGCAAAGGTTCCGCTGCTAAGTACCATTAAAAGAAAAAGCCCGTAAATAGGCTTAACCAAATTAATCTGCATAGTCATGAAATTTTTACAAAGAAACCCAATTACAAAAGCCTTCACAAACCACCCGTAAAAAACAATGGCACCAAGACTAATCCAGGTGCCATCATTTGTAATTAAATGTAATTAATTTAATTGTTGTAGTGTTTGGCATAATATTCCTGATAAGCTCCCGAAGTCACATGATCCAACCAATCTTGGTTATCAAGATACCAATCTATTGTAAGCTCAATTCCTTCTTCAAACTGTAAACTAGGCTCCCACCCCAATTCTTCATGAATCTTCGTAGCATCAATTGCATAGCGCAAATCATGCCCCGCACGATCTTTTACATAAGTGATCAATTTCTCTGAAGTTCCTGCCTCTCTGCCAAGCTTCTCATCCATTTTGGCACAAAGTAGCTTTACGATATCAATATTTTTCCACTCATTGAAACCACCAATATTGTAGGTCTCTCCTTCTTTTCCTTTATGGAAAACTGTATCAATTGCTCTTGCATGATCTTTTACAAAAAGCCAGTCCCTAACATTCTCACCCTTTCCATATACGGGCAGTGGTTTGTTGTTTTTGATATTGTGAATACAAAGCGGAATCAATTTCTCGGGAAAATGATTCGGCCCATAATTATTTGAACAGTTAGATATCACCGTTTTCATTTTATATGTATTGGCATAAGCCCTGACAAAATGATCGGATGAAGCCTTTGAGGCAGAATATGGTGACTGCGGATCGTATGGGGTAGTTTCCAAAAAGAATCCACCGTCATGCAGTGACCCATACACTTCATCTGTGGACACGTGGTAGAACAAATGGTCAGTAAGGTTTTCTTTCCAAAATTCCTTCGCAGCATTCAGCAAATTCACCGTTCCAAACACATTTGTTTTCACAAATGCCAAGGGGTCTGTGATGGATCTGTCCACATGAGATTCAGCCGCCAGATGAATTACATCAGTAATGTTATGTTTTTCAAGTATTGCTGTTAGTGCAGCTGCATCCTGAATATCTGCTTTTTCAAAGATGTAATTTGAAGCCCCTTCTACAGCTTTCAGATTCTCAAGATTCCCTGCATAAGTCAATGCGTCCAGATTGACAATCATATAATCCGGATACTTCTCGACGAATAGTTGTACAACGTGGCTGCCGATAAATCCGGCTCCACCTGTGATCAAAATTGATTTGCCCATCTTATTTTTTGTAGTAGTCTAAATACCAATCGGTGAAAGATTTTACACCTTGATCAATGGGTGTGTCCGGCTTATAGCCTGTATCCCTAACCAAATCCGAAACATCAGCATGCGAAGCAGGCACATCGCCCGGCTGCATAGGGAGCATATTCATTTTCGCTTCCTTACCCAATCCCTTTTCTACCGCATGGATATAATCCATCAACAAAACCGGAGCAGAATTTCCGATATTATACACTTTATAAGGTGCCTTAGAACTTCCGGGATCAGGGTTTTGGCCGTCAAACTCAGCATTTGGGGTAGCCGGCCTATCTGCAACTTTAATCACACCTTTTACGATGTCATCTATGTAAGTAAAGTCCCGCTTCATATTGCCATAGTTGAATACCTGGATTGGTTCATCTTTCAATATGGCTTCAGTAAACAGAAACAATGCCATATCCGGTCTTCCCCAAGGGCCATAGACCGTGAAAAACCTTAATCCGGTTGTGGGAATGTTAAAAAGATGGCTGTAGGTATGAGCCATTAATTCATTCGATTTCTTGGAGGCTGCATACAAACTAATGGGGTGATCTACCGAGTCGGAGGTGGAAAAAGGCATTTTTTCATTCGATCCATAGACAGAGCTGGAAGAAGCGTATACCAGATGCTTGACCGGATGAAAGCGGCAGCATTCCAATATATTCAAGAAAGCCACGATATTGCTCTCAATGTACACTTCCGGATTTGTCAATGAATAGCGTACACCCGCCTGTGCAGCCAGATGAATTACCACATCAAATTTCTCTTGGGCAAAAAGTTGCTCAAGGGGTGCTTTGACGGATAGATCTAACTGAATAAATCTATAGCCCCGGATATTGTCCGACTGGACTACTTCACCTTTCTTGACCAAACTTCGTCTAATTCCCATACTGTCCAAGCGGGCATATTTCAGATTGATATCGTAGTAGTCATTGACTATATCCAACCCAACTACTTCATCTCCCCTCTTCAAAAGTTGCTTTGCAACGTGAAATCCTATAAATCCGGCAGTTCCGGTGACCAGGTACTTCATCTGTTTATAGTTTGTTTTTTAATGGTCAGATGGAATCTCGCCAGATGAATAATCATCCCCTCATGTGTCGTTTGCATCATGCTCGATTTCATAGATAAAAATTCAAATTTTATTAAGTGCTAAATATACGCTATTTAGCTTTATCTGCACTGTTTAAAGCAGTTTGGTATTGAGCAAAAATTTCATTCTGAACCTTAGTACGCTCGTAATTCCCGCAAACTTCCAGAAATAGATTATCAGCCAATTCAGCCATTTTATCACGCTTCACATAGGCAAATTCTAAAGCTTCTTTCAATATTTCCACATTTTTGACGGGAAAAATCAGGCCTGTTTTCTGCTGTGTAATCACATCCGTATTGCCAATGATATCAGAGCAAATTACAGGCAGTTCCATAGCTCCTGCTTCTAAAAGAACATTAGGAAATCCCTCTCGATGAGAAGGGTGGACAAGTACATCAGCCAATGCAAGGTAATGGGCAACATGATCCGACCAATCTATCTGAACAATTCTAGGGTGATCGGTTATGATTTTTATGGTTTCCGGATTAAGCGGGTTTAGGTCCTGCTCAAAGCTGCCTAGAAGTACCAGCTTGGATTTGCTTACGATCTTCGAACTTAGGAAAGCATCTACCAATTCCTGGATCCCTTTGTCCTTAACCAATCTCCCAACCGAAAGTATAATAAAATCATCCTCTCCCGGTAGAATCCGCATTGTAGCAGCTACCAGATGATTTTCTTTCAGAACGCCCCGGTTGAAATTATCCAGATTCACTCCATTGGAAGACCCTTTGCCAATTACGGTCAATTTCTCCTTAGGACAGAGGTTATTCTCTATTACAAAATTCTTCAGCCCATTGGAATTGGGCCAGACATGGGTGGCATTGGAATAAGTTAATCTTTCTATTTTCTCCAGCAGTCCTCTTTTGCCTCCTTCTGCAGCCATGTAGGGAATACCCGCAAGTGTGTGGATTCTCACCTGCACTCCAGCCAACTTTGCGGCAATCATCCCCAAGAGACCGGCTTTCGGGGTATGTGTATGCACGATATCAGGTTGCTCTTTTTTGATCAACTGATACAGTTGCCACAGACATTTCAAGTCTTGGAAAGGAGTGATTTTACGGGTAAATGGAATAATCTCATGCCTAGCTCCTTCAGCCTTGATTACTTGAGGAAGCTCTCTACCATCGGCACTTACCATCAATACATCCCAACCCTGCTCCCTTATAAACTTCATTTGCCCGGCAAGTAATAACTTGAGGGATATCGGAACAGTGGTGATTCGAATAAGTTTCGGCATTAAAACGGGATTCTTTTAGGGGCGCAAAGGTAAGGCTTTTGAGTATTTTATCCCTGATAAAATGCAAATGCTATTCCAAAAAGGCCTTTTTATAGAATTTCAATTGTGCGAATTTCAACTTTGATTTTCTGGTCAGACCCAACATTTTTTACTTCTTTCGAGAAAATTGGCCAACCCCAACCATGAATCACGGAGACATTTTCTACTGTATTTGAAAGTTTGCCAACCTCAGCCATAAATCCATCCAACTCTACCTCAGTAGCATTTGGCATCATAGTCTTCAAAACCAATCTGGTTTCGGAAGCTAATTGTTCCGGGTTCGCTTCCGAAAATGACACTATTTTATAATCATTGTCCTCGGGAAAAATCTCCTCCAATAAAATGTACACTTGCGTTTCCAACCTGTCCTTTCCCAGCACATTTGGTGAATTTATTATCCCAGACAATTCTTCTCCAAGTTTATATTCACCACCATGAAAATTCAGGAATTGCAATACATCTTTGATACTTTGTGTTTCGATTGAATTCTTACTTCGATAACTTATAAAAGTCTGATCTACCATTTGGTTGATCTGAGGGATGTCACCAAAAGCCGATTTGAGCGTGTCGCCAGCTTTTCTATAAAACTCACTTATTTCCTCCCAATTAATCACTTCTTGAAAAGAACCATATTCATCAGTTCTAAATTTCACCTCTGAACCCTCCGAAATTGTGAGCATCTTTTCTACATAGGGTTGATATAGTGTATCTCTTTCACCTAGGTCAAAGACAAAATCTCTATAAGTCCAAGACACATCGTATTTCGTGGCTGTACTATCCAAAATTTCCATATCCACCACATATGCTATCTTATTCCATTTGCTGGTGTCATTTTCAATAATTTCAAATGACTCATATGTAATTTGGTAGGAGGTGATTTCCTTATTCTCCCAATAAGCAATTGTCCGCACAGTGGAATCTTCCATGTTAATCTGGGAATATGTAAACTGAGAAACGATCAACAGATTTACCAGAAGAATTAATTTTCTTTTCATAACCATTCAATAAAGGTGCAAGGATAGTCAATTTTTTAATCCCAACTACGCTCTGGCCAATCAATGATTATCCGCAGTCTTACTTCTCCTTAATTCCTTTGTTTGAAAGGTTTGAGCACTGTTACACTAATACTGTAAGGCAAAATATACCGAAGTGACCTTATCTCGGCATCAGGTAAATTCCTTTTTAGTTTTACTCCATAATGGTATAAGAGCCGATAATAATACAAGGAATATTTCCAACATGGGCAAGATTTCCTGCAATCGTATTGGTAACTACCGTTGTATGGGTATTGGCCACTTTTATAACCAAACCGGAGGATAAAGCTGTCTTGAACAGTTTTTATAAGAAGACCAGACCCGGTGGACCTGGATGGAAAAAGGTATTGGATGAGGCAAAAGAAGAAGGCATTGATATAGAAAAGAGCAACGAAAAATGGTCTGTACCTTCAGGCATTATAGCTATGATTTTAGGATGCATCCTAGTTTATAGCTGTATGTTTGCAACGGGAAATTGGATTTATGGAAACTATCCTTTAGCAATTGGCCTTACAGTCACGGTAGTAGGTTCAGGATTTCTTTTAGCCAAAGTTTGGAATACTATGAAAGATGATTTATTGTGAGTAATTAGATTACAGTTTGGCTTATCCGTGCGTCAGATAACCTGAAGATAATAGCCTTAGACTAAGATTCTGCCAGTAAAGAAACTAAAGCAATATAGGATTTGGCAATCCCGATAGCGGGACATCAAGGCTACTTCGGATTGCCTCGCCGTGGCGGGTCACCCGTCATCCCCGTCTGGCAGGCAGGGGGTATTTCAGCAAGCAAACCAAAGAAAGCAATGCCACTGGCACCATTGCGGATAATCATATAAAATTTTTTGAATCCACACAAAAACATCCTATTTGTTTACCTTTAAGTAACGAATACAATCAATAATTATATTTTCTATGATTTCGAAAGTAAATATAGCCATCATTGGCTGTGGCAATCTGGGAGCGTCTATCGCAAATGGTCTACTAAGAAGGGAGGATTTTGCCCCGAAGAATCTTACGCTTACCAAAAGACACGTAGATAGTCTCGGTGATTTTGCTGCACTTGGTGTAAATGTTCAAACTGATAATAGCTCTGCAGCCGCAAACGCCGACATCATAATCCTTGGTGTAAAACCCTACAACATCGCTCCCATTCTCAACGAAATCAAACCTTCTCTTGATCCCAAAAAACAACTTATCATTTCGCTGGCCACCGGAATCACCCTTGCTGAAATGTATCAAGTAATCGAGCATCAATCTGTGGCTTTCCGGGCTATGCCAAATATTGCTGCGGATATCCAGGAATCAGTTACCTGCATCTGTGCAGAGAATGCAAGTCCTGAGCAAATAAAACTTGTATCAGAATTATTTGATGCAATTGGGTTCACTATTCCAATTGACGAAAGTCTAATGGAAGCGGCAACGGTCCTGGGTGCTTGTGGGATTGCCTATGTACTGAGGTTTATGCGGGCAATGATTCAGGGAGGGATACAAATCGGTTTTGATTCGGTGACGGCAAGCAAGATCGTAAATCAAACCGTAAAAGGAGCAGCTGAACTGATGATTCAAAAAAACATGCATCCGGAAGCAGCGATAGATAAAGTAACTACTCCGAAGGGTTGTACCATAGTAGGGTTGAATGAAATGGAACACCAGGGCTTCAGTTCGGCAATGGTTAGAGGAGTCATTGCCAGTTATGAAAAAATAGCGAAATAGTTGATTTTTTAATGAATTATTAATTTTCAAGGAATATTAAATCTAAATCAGGAAAAATTAATATTTAATTCGATAAGAATAACTATAGGATTGTTTTTCTTTTGAATCTTTTCAGTAGATTTGTCTCGGGTGATAAACAACTTTTGCTATTCCTTTTTCAATGACACGATTTTTAAAGGAAGGACTGTTTGGTACTTTTTCTTCCTTCCTTTTATAATATCTATCAAAAAAAGCCTTCTGAAAAATCAGAAGGCTTTTTTTGGATTTACTAACTGAGAAAAATCAGTCAAAAACTTCCTCTAACTTGGCTCTCAAACTTGGACCCCGAAGATCTTTCCCAATGATTTTACCATCCGGATCGATCAAATAAGTAGCGGGAATCGCAGAAATCTGATATAGCTCAGCAGCGGCTGAATTAAAATATTTTAAATCAGAGACTTGAGTCCAAGTCAATCCATCCTCTGCGATTGCCTCCACCCAAGCCTCTTTGGTACGGTCCAAAGACACCCCAAATACCTCAAAACCCTTTTCCTTGTATTCATTATAAAGTGCGACCACATTGGGATTTTCTTCACGGCAAGGCTTACACCAAGCCGCCCAGAAATCTATCATCACATATTTTCCGCGCAAATCAGAAAGCTTTACAGTTTCGCCTTCAGGATTCGGAAGTTCGATCTCCGGAGCAATCTGTCCCATAGAAAGCACTCTCATCTCATCCAACTGTTGCTTCAGTTGAACAATAGTTTTTGTCTCAGGATACTTCCCGTCAAGCTTGGCTACCAAACTGTCCATAAACTGAAACTCATTCTTCGGATTTAATAGACCTATCGCAGCCAAGGATGCAAAGCTATCTCCCATACTGTTGATCACATTCTTCACTTCAGACGACTGGTTGCTTTCCAACGCCATGGCTTCAGTCTGAATCTGCTTGATTGCCTCTGTATCATTATCACTCATCGCTTGATAATATGACTCATTCAGCTGATTGACTTTTGTCTGATAATCTTCCATCAATTGTTCGATTTTCAGCATTTCTTTAGAATCCTGAGAGCCTTCAATAGCCAGACTTTCGGGATTGGAAAAATCATAGTTTACTTTGACGTCCTCTTTGTATAACGCAAGCCGGATCAGCTTTTCCCCATACATATTCAACTCGTAGAAAGTCGGAGCTTCCAAAGCAACTTCATAGCTAAACTTACCTTTTTTATCCAACTGAAGTGTATCCAGTACTATTGGGCGACTATCCGTGAATTGGGAAAGTATTATCTCTCCGGATGGCGCATTTTCAATAGTTCCTGTGATTAATACATTTCCATCATTTGCCTGCTTCTGCCCGCAGGAGAAGAAGGATATAAGGACAAGGAAAACTACTCCGTTTATTCTATTCATAGATTAATTCTCTAATAATTCTGTCAATAATTTTGTGGCAACTTTGGGATCGGCCTTGCCTTGGGATTTCTTCATTACCTGCCCCATAAACATGCCCATCAAGCCCTTCTTGCCCGATCTGTATTCTTTTACCTTTGCTGAATTGGCAGCCAGTACCTCTTCTACCAGTGGTTTCAGAGAAGACTCATCACTTTCTTGGATCAGGTTCATTCGCTGTGCTATTTCCAATGGACTTTCGTTGGCACTATTGAGAAGCTCAGGATATAAGTTTTGAGAAGCAGCGGTATAACTCACCTTGCCCTCATCCACCAGAGCGATCAAAGCAGCCAAAGAATCACTGCTGATGGGGAAATCAGTGAAAGAAAGAGAGAATTCATTCAGACTGGATTTGATTGGCCCCATCATCCAGTTAGACGCTGCTTTATAGTTATTGGTTTTATTGCAAAGCTCATTGAACCAAAAAGCCATTTCCTTAGATTCTGTCAAAAATGCCGCATCGTAGTCAGGTAAACCAAACTCCTCAACAAATTTCTTGTGAAGTTCTCTAGGCAAAACCGGCATAGTAGATTTAACGGCATTCAGCCACTCATCTGATACTACCACGGGGCTTAAATCCGGTTCAGGAAAATAACGGTAATCGTTCAGATCCTCCTTGGTTCGCATACTTGCAGTAAGTCCCGTATTGGCATCGAAAGTTCTCGTTTCAGAAACAACCTCCTCCCCTGCTTCAATAAGACCGATCAGGCGCTCGTGCTCATGCTCGATCGCACGAAACACATTTCGGAAGGAATTCATATTTTTCACTTCAACTTTTTTGCCTAACTCTTCGCTACCTTTCAGCATCACAGACACATTGGCATCACAGCGAAGAGAGCCTTCTTCCATATTGCCATCGCAGATATCGAGGTATTTTACTAGCTTTTTCACTTCCGCAAGAAAAGCATAAGCTTCTTCCGGACTATGCATAGCAGGCTCCGTTACGATCTCTATCAGCGGTGTGCCGGCACGGTTGAAATCCACCAATGTATCAGGTTCATCGGCCAGATGAATGGATTTTCCCGCATCTTCTTCCATATGCACACGATTCAGCAGCACCTCCTTTTTGGTTCCGTCGGGAAGTTGAATCGGGACAGTTCCCCCCACACAAATCGGCCCTTTGTCCTGTGTAAGCTGATATCCTTTTGGAAGATCGGGATAGAAATAGTTTTTTCTCGCAAAGACATTGTATCTAGTAATTTCAGAATTACAAGCCAATCCCATCTTGATGGCATATGCTATCGCTTTTCTGTTGACCTTTGGCAAAGTGCCCGGATGGCCAAGCGTAATCACTGAAATCTGAGTATTGGGTGATTTACCATACTCATTAGCATCAGCCGCAAACATTTTACTTTCGGTCATAAGCTGCGCATGCACCTCAAGTCCGATGACCAATTGATATTTATTCCTTAATTCTTCGCTTAGCATCTGCGCGTGTGTTTCTTATTCACTTACAAGGTACAACTCTCTGGCTTTAGCCACTGCATTTTCCAATCCGGCCAGATTCTTACCTCCGGCTGTTGCAAAAAACGGCTGGCCACCTCCACCACCTTGAATTTCTTTTGCTAACTCCCGCACAATTTGACCTGCATTCAACCCCTTGCTCTTGATCAAATCCTCCTCTATTATTACAGCTATCTGGGGTTTGTCCTCAATTTTGGCTGCCAAAATCACAAAAGCATTCACGGTTTCATTTTTCAGTTCATATGCAAGCTTCTTCAGCGAATCTGCATTCGGCAGTTCCACTTGCGCAATAAGAGTATTCACTCCATCTCCTGCCACAAATTGCTTTAACAATTCAGTTTTCACCTCTGAAGCTTTTTCCAGATGGAATAGATCAATTTCTTTTTTCAGGTCATTCCGCTCTTGAAGCAAGGACTCAATTGACTTTCTCAAATCCTTCGGATTCTTCAGCAACTCCTGAATCTCTTTCACCAAGCTTTCCTGCTTGCGGAAGTAATCCTCCGCAGCTTTAGCGGTGATGGCTTCGATTCTACGGACACCAGAAGCACTGGAAACCTCCGAAATAATCTTAAACAGACCGATTTTACTTGTTTGAGGTACGTGAGTTCCTCCACAAAGTTCTACAGAGAACTCTTTATCAAAAGTGATTATACGTACAAAGTCACCGTATTTCTCCCCAAAAAGCGCAGTAGCCCCCTGTTTCTTAGCCTCTTCTATCGGCACATTTCTTTGTTCGGAAAGCGGGATATTCTGCCGGATTTTTTCATTTACGATATCCTCTACCTTCGTAATTTCTTCATCGGATAATTTGCTGAAATGCGAGAAATCAAAGCGGAGTAGGTTCTGGTTTACCAACGAACCACGCTGCTGAATATGATCGCCCAGTACTTCTTTCAAAGCCGACTGCAGCAAATGCGTTGCTGTATGATTATTCTCAGTCAAATAGCGTTTTTCTGCATCTACTTCTGCACCGAACCTGGATTCCGGGTTCTCAGGAAGCTTTTCCACAAAATGAACAATCAAATCGTTCTCTTTTTTGGTGTCGATCACTTTGATTTTTTCAGTCTCAGAGATCAGCCATCCTGTATCCCCTACCTGTCCTCCGCTTTCTGCGTAGAATGGTGTTTTGTCCAAGACCAACTGGTATTTATCGCCTTTTTTACCAGAAGTCACACGATATTTGATGATCTGACAATGCGCTTTTAGGAAGTCATATCCTACAAATTCAACTCCATTATCCTCATTCACAATCACCCAATCGCCGGTCTCAGATTCAGAAGCGGCACGGGAACGTGTTTTCTGAGCTTCCATTTCTTGCGCAAATCCGCTTTCATCCAATGAAAGACCGCTTTCGCGTGCGATCAACGAAGTCAAATCCAAGGGAAAACCGAAGGTATCGTATAATTCAAAAGCTGTCTTGCCAGGAATTACATTGTCCCCTTTTTCCTTAAGCTCAGACTTAATCTGATCAAGCATTTTCAGGCCATTGTCAAGTGTACGAAGGAAGGAAGTTTCCTCCTCGAAAATCACTTTGGCGATAAACTCCTGTTGTTGCCTGACTTCCGGGAAAATCTCTCCGAAATTGTCAGCAATAAGGTTCGTTAATTCATATAAAAATGGTTCGTGGAAGTCCAAAAATGTATATCCGTAGCGGACTGCCCTTCTCAGAATCCTACGGATAACGTAGCCGGCTTTATTATTAGATGGAAGCTGTCCGTCAGCAATGGTAAATGAAATGGCACGGATATGATCTACGATCACACGGAAAGCTATATCCGTTTGCTCATCCAAACCATAAGTTTTACCTGATTTCTTCTCCAGAGCACTTAAAAACGGAGCAAACAAATCCGTATCGTAATTGGAAGATTTGTGCTGAATGGCCCTCACCAATCGCTCAAATCCCATCCCGGTATCCACGTGTGTTGCAGGGAGGGATTTCAAAGATCCGTCGGAAACCCGGTTAAACTGCATAAATACCAGATTCCAAATCTCAATCACCTGCTCGTGGTCATTGTTTACCAGAGCTCTGCCTGCTATCTCAGTCCGCTCAGCATCAGGTCTTAGGTCAATGTGGATCTCCGAACATGGACCGCAAGGCCCCACGTCACCCATTTCCCAGAAATTATCTTTCTTAGAACCCATGATGATACGGTCTTCCGGCACGATGGATTTCCATAGATCATAGGCTTCCTGGTCCAAACCCAAGTTGTCTCCCTTGTCTCCTTCGAAGACAGATACATACAACCTGTCTTTTTCCAGTCCGTAAACTTCGGTCAGCAACTCCCAAGCCCATTCGATCGCTTCCTTTTTGAAATAGTCACCAAACGACCAGTTGCCAAGCATCTCAAACATGGTGTGGTGATAGGTATCCACCCCCACTTCTTCGAGGTCATTGTGCTTACCGCTTACACGAAGGCATTTCTGCGAATTTGCGACACGGGAATACTTGGCGATTTCATTGCCTAGAAAAGCGTCTTTAAACTGATTCATCCCGGCATTGGTAAACATCAAAGTTGGGTCATTTTTGACCACAATCGGTGATGATGGGACGTAATGATGCTGCTTGGATTGGAAAAACTCAATAAAGGTGCTCCGTATTTTCTTTGCTTCCATGAAGGTTTTGAGGCAATTAAGAATGGTATTTGGACTGTCTTGCAGCCATATATATAGGGGGACAAAATTAATAGAATTGGCGGTGTTACCTGCATCGGGCTAATAATTTATCAACCTGAAAAATTTCCCGTAAGGGCGCAAAGGCGCAGTTTGCATTTAGTATCCTCTGAGGTTTTTGAAACTCAAAAGATTTTATAACTATGAATTTCACCCCTACTGGGTTTTATTGTACCAAATTGTACCAATTTTCAATTCAGTCTAGAATTTTTCCATCCCTTAGGGATTGAAAAAACTTTTCACAAAACGGTGGAAAACAAAAATGGCTGCCAAGTCTTCAGAAATCCCGTAAATCAAAAATCGTATTTCGTAAATCCCATCCAGCTTGTATTTCCCCTACGCTCCGAGTACTTTCATTAAAATTTTTAATAACTCAACAATCTCTCATGAGCTACCTCAATCAACTAACATCCCCTACACTACTTCTTGACGAAAAAATCTGCCGGGCCAATATCAAGCGGATGGCTGACAAAGCCGCCCGTCATAATATGAAATTGGTTCCTCACTTCAAAACCGCACAGTCACATCAAATCGGAGACTGGGCAAAAGAATACAACATCACTGAAGTGACTGTTTCTTCTATGAAAATGGCAGAATACCTAGCGGGACAAGGCTGGGTAAATATCCATATTGCATTTCCCTTTAATCCCCTCGAAATCCCCAAGCTCAATAAAATTGCTTCCAAGCAATCCATTTCTGTACAACTGATCAATGCTGAAACCACCCAAATGCTTGCGGATCAATTGGAGCATCCTGTAGGATTCTTTATTGAAATCGATGCGGGTTACGGTAGAACCGGCGTAGAAGTAAGTGATTTTGGTTTGATAGAAGAGATTTTATTGATCGCCAAAAAGTCGGACAAACTAAAGTTCAAGGGATTTTATCTACACCCCGGACATACTTATTATATGCCCGATATCCCAGCTATCTACGAGCAATCCCGGAATGCGCTGGGAATGCTCAAAAACAAATACAGCACCGAGTATCCAAATTTGGTGACAAGGATTGGAGATACTCCAGGCTGTGCCGTGATGGAGGACTTTGAAGATATTGACGAAATGGGTCCCGGTAACTTTGTGTTTTATGACTTGATGCAGGCTGAATTGGGAGGCTGTGACAAGGAAGATATTGCCGTCTGTCTTGCCGTACCCGTGGTGGATATTAAAAAAGACCGTAAGGAAATTTTAATTCACGGCGGTGGGGTCCATCTTGCTAAGGATGTTTTGGTTGGTGAAAATGGCCTGAAAAACTTCGGGGAAGTGGTCTATCTAAATGAAAATGGCTGGATTATCCCTGAAAACAAATCATTTCTTAAGAGTATTTCCCAGGAACACGGCATTATCAAAGCCTCGGACGAACTCCTGGCAAAAGTGAAAGTCGGTGACGTTCTGGGCATCCTCCCTGTACACTCCTGTATGACAGCAGATGCCATGGGTGAATACATGACACTGGATGGAAAAATGGTTGATCATGCTGAAGGCAGCAAGCAGTAATCAGTTTTCAGTTGACAATTTGAAGTAACCTGTAATCAGATAACAACTTAAAAATCCAAAAATTAGCCCAGACCAAAACTCTGGGCTTCTTTTTACCTACATCAAATCATGATCAAAGACATCAAACTTTTAAAAACAGAGGTACTCTCTGACAATTGGTACACACTGCGAAAGATCACTTTTCAGTTCACCAAGAAAAATGGAGAAATCATCACTCAGGATCGTGAAGCCTATGACCGGGGAAATGGAGCTACTATTCTCTTATACAACCAAGAACAGAAAACCGTCATTCTCACTCGCCAGTTTCGCTTGCCCACCTACACCAATGGCAATGAATCAGGTATGATGATCGAGGCCTGTGCCGGGCTTTTGGATCAGGATAATCCTGAAGACTGTATCCGTAGAGAAACTGAAGAAGAAACAGGATACTTGGTTAAGGATGTGAAAAAAGTGTTTGAAGCTTATATGTCTCCGGGTTCAGTAACCGAAATCCTACACTTCTTTATTGCCGCCTATTCCAAACATATGAAAGTCAGTGAAGGCGGTGGCGTAGATCATGAAGAAGAAAACATAGAAGTACTCGAAATGCCTTTTGAGGAAGCATTAAGTATGATAGGCACAGGAGAAATCAAAGACGCCAAAACAATTATGCTGATTCAGTATATCCGCCTTCAGAAAATTCTATAATATGATTTTCCGCAATGATGCCCGCAGCTATATTTTACTTGTTTTAAATGTCGAAAAGCTTATCTTACAGTATGGAAACGATCAAAATAAAAGTTAGCAAGAAGATTCTTAATGAAGTTTTATCCCTCCTGCAGCAATTTAACAAAAAAGAGCTTCAGGTAATTGAAAATGAGCTTGATAAAATAACTGTTTTTGGTTTGATGAAATACGAGCAAAATTTCACAAAATAATAATATCCAGCACTCATGTCCGCGCAACTCGAAATCACCCGCTATTTCAACCATTCCCAAGATGAGGTTTATAATGCTTTTACCACAACAGAAAACCTGCAGCAATGGTGGGGACCTGCAGGATTCAGTATGGAAGTAAAAACTTTTGAATTTTATCCCGAAGGCATAGTCCATTTTGTCCTTCGGAATAAAGAGGGATATGAGATGTGGGCCAAATGGGTCATTCAAGAAATTGAAGCACCTTCCAAACTTCAGTTTATCAATTCCTTTTCGAATGATGCCGGAGAAACAGCCAAAGCACCTGAAATACCCTTTGGTCCGGACTGGCCATTGGAAATGATCGTGGATCTGGAGTTTATCGAGGAAGATGGCAAAACCAGAATCGATTTGGTTTCCTTTCCCCATAATGCTTCTGATGCCTCCAACAAAGTATTCACCGAGAATATCGGAAATATGGAGCAGGGTTTTGGCGGCACTTTTGACCAATTGGAAAAGTACCTTTCGAAGTAAAATACAGTGTTAGGATCTAATCAAACTATCGAGCGCCCTATCAATGGGCAAAGCATGAAACCCATCTTCAAAAAAATCACCTGGTGGATATTTGGGCTGCTCTGCACGATAATTGGTCTCTATCCTTTACTCTATTTTACGCTGGACAGAAATTTCGGATTGTTACAATCCAAAACTGCTGAACTGCTCAGCTCTGATCTTTGGAATTTCGCTTTCTATACACATATTATTCTAGGTGGCATCGCCCTTCTGATCGGATGGACTCAATTCCCTAAAAGCTTTCGGGACAGAAACAGAAAACTTCACAAAAGAATCGGAATGGGCTATGTCGCTACCGCATTTTTCAGCAGCCTGGCAGGAATTTATATCGGACTCTATGCCACCGGAGGATTAGTAAGTATGCTCGGTTTCGTGATTTTGGGAGTTGTCTGGCTTATTACGACAATGATGGGATGGTTCACAGCCAAAAAGCATAGGTATGACGCACATGAAAACTGGATGATCTTTAGCTATGCAGCATGCTTTGCGGCGGTTACGCTAAGGATTTGGCTACCTCTTTTAATCATCATGCATCAAGGAGAATTCATCCCCGCCTATCAAATAGTTGCTTGGCTGTGTTGGGTTCCCAATATGGCTGTTGCATTTTGGATGGTTGGAAAAAGAAGATTTGTGCAGGGAATAGAATTATCAAAAGTATGAGAACTGCCCAAAGCATAGCGTCACAGTAGCCAAATACGGAAAGGCTTATTCAGTACTTTTTAACCTAGCGTGGCAGGGACTAAAACCACTGTATCCATAGGTAAAAAACCTCCGTGTCTTTTGTGACTTCAATAATAGGCTATAAAAAAAGCTCTGATTTTGCAATCAGAGCTTTTGGGAAATAATTGGTTTAGTCTAGGCTGTTAGAAAAATAGCGTTTTACTCCTTCCCTGTCCGTCAATCACTTTCAGGTATACATCATTTGATTTCATGTTGTTGAATGAGTAATCCTTCTTAAAACCTTCTGCTTGATCAACATGCTCAGAATAGATAACCTCTCCCGATTTGGCAGAATAGACCTCCACATTGACTCCAGGCTCCGTTAATCCTATTACAGTTACACTTACCGTATTTTCATCAACTGTTTTACCATAGGCCATTAGAGGCAAAGCTGCCGAAGGAATCGGCTCGTTGGTAGTTGCAATAGTATAGGTCACTTCCTCTTGGTTTGTTTCGATTTTTACCTTGTATTCTCCCGCCGGCAAATTATCCATATTATAAGGTACCATCAAGTTCTCGCCTTTTACTCGTACTTTTCTGCTGCTAAGGATTTTTCCGTCCTGATTCAAAATGGAAATTTTTGCACTTCCTACGCCTTCATTCAGCATCACATTGACTTTCTTATGCGTAGAATTTACGGTTGACAAAGCCCTTAGATCTTCGCTTGCGTTGGCTGCCAAAGAACTTAAAGATAATGCGCCGGCTAATGCTATTGTTAATAGAGTTTTCATAATATGTTGGTTTAAATTTTTTAGATTTTGTGTTATGCATTCCCTATTGCCAAGCGCATACCAATCCAAAAAGTCAAGCTTTCTCTAAGGGTCAATATTTTTCAAAACATTAAACTTTCTGAGAAATCCCAGAATTTAATTCTGATGAATTCACAGTTTTTTAACAAAACATGTACAATATATGGTCACTTCTCTGTTCGTATGTATTACAAGCGGACACTTTCATCGTAATTCACTCATTTCTGGGGTTACAATAAACCAAGCTTGTTAAGGAAATTTAATTTTGAAAAAGTTCAAAAATTGTGAATCGGATTTGGATGCCAATCAAACACCTGTACACTTTCGAACACACATCGTCCGATAGAATACAAGCTATCGATCACTTGTTTGGAGGTAGCGGGCACAGCTGACCATATTTTTGGTGTTTATCCATCAGTTGAAGACTATAGTTTCTCCAGATCTTGAAGAATAGTAAAAAATAAAAGGATGTTTCAAAAGTTCTTCTTTGGAAAGTATCTTGAATTTAATGTAATTGTCATTATGATACAATAGAAATTTGACTAAGCCTACACGCAAGCAACCTTCTAATTAAAACCCAAAAGAAACCTAGCAATGAAAAAAAATCTACTGCTCTCTATCCTTTCTTTTTGCCTGATAGCAATAAGCACACAAGCTCAAGAAGCTTTATTCAGCTCCCAACAAATCACATCTCCGGAAATCCACAAGGACGGGTCTGTCACTTTTCGCATCTTTGCTCCACGTGCGAGCTCAGTTCAGGTGACAGGAGATTTTCTCCCTACAGTAAAAACCCAAACACCTATGGGAGAAATGGATGGTCCGGGCAAGGCTGAGCTAACAAAAGACGACAAAGGAGTTTGGTCAATTACCACTCCCGTGCTTTCTCCTGAACTCTACAGCTATTCCTTTATCGTAGATGATCTTAAGACTACAGACCCGGCCAATCCATTTCTGATCCGTGATGTGGCTTCAGTCACCAATGTATTTATCGTGGGTAAAGGACAGGCGGATCTTTATCGGGTCAAGGATGTACCGCATGGCACTGTTGCCCGTCGCTGGTATGATTCTCCGGGTTTGAAAATGGATCGGAGACTCACCATCTATACCCCTCCGGGATATGAACAATCAAAAGACAAATTTCCCGTATTATATCTATTGCATGGTGCCGGTGGAGATGAGGAAGCCTGGATAGCTCTGGGCAGAACCGCACAGATTATGGATAATATGATTGCTGAAGGAAAGGCCAAGCCGATGATTGTGGTGATGCCAAACGGCAACGTAATCCAGGATGCTGCTCCCGGAGAAGGAAACGGCGGGATGTACAAACCTGCCTTTATGATCCCGAAAACCATGGATGGAACTTATGAAGTGAATTTCACGGATATTATCTCTTTTATAGAAAACAATTATCGGGTTAAGTCAGATAAAGCAAACCGGGCTATCGCAGGTCTATCTATGGGCGGATACCATACGATGCATATCTCCAGGTTTTATCCAAACACGTTTGATTACATAGGGCTATTCTCCGCTGCTATTATGCCACGGGAAGATGCTACCAGCAGTGTGTATTCTGATATAGACGGCACATTGAAAACGCAAATGGACAATGGATATGAGCTCTATTGGATTGCTATAGGAAAAACTGATTTTCTCTACGATGCCAATAAGGAATACAGGGCAAAACTAGATGCTATGGGGATGCCTTACGAATATATAGAATCTGAGGGCGGACATATCTGGAAAAACTGGAGGATCTATTTGACCCAATTCGTTCCACTCCTTTTCAACTAAAACTCATAGAATAGCATTCTAAAAAGAAGCGTGGATGTTACCTGCGCTTCTTTTTTACCAACTTACAACTTCCCTACAAGGAAATCGCCTTTAAAAATCCAATCTGTCCCCCTCAAGGGTTAATATATTTAAAAGCAAAAGTGATTTCGCTGAGCTTCACTATCCAAACGGTGGTTAAACCGGTTCATTTTTGTATTTTCAAAACTCATTAACTCTGAGTTCGATGAAAGAATCCCGCCGAATAGAAAGCCTTTTTGCAAAGCAATACAATGGAAATCCTTGGCTGGGGGTGAATATGGTAGATAAACTCAGCCAAATCACACCCGAACAAGCCGCTCACAAATTTTCTCCCCAAGCCAATTCCATATGGGAGATTCTTAATCACATGATAGGCTGGCGAGAACTTGTACTCCGAGGAATCCCCAAAAACAACTATTCAAGTCCAAATCATAATTTCATTCAGCCTATTACAAATACTACTAAAGAAGAGTGGCAAAAAACTCTTGCCCATTTAGAAAAATCCCAAGAGGATTGGCTGCAATACTTATCGACCTTGGATGAGATGATTTTGGGTGAAACATTTGGGGATATGAGCTACTCCTATTACGAGTTGATTTTAGGAGTATTGCACCACGACATTTATCATTTTGGTCAAATTTCAATCCTGTTCCGATTGATAACTGAGGGAGTATAATAATCAGTAAAGACTCTTCCTCAATTGAGACTTCGTAAATAGACATAAAAAATACACTTGGGAAATAGCGCTTCCGCTTTCTGTTGCTCTCTCGTTTATCAACCCGAGCACTAGCCTGTCCGGCAGGCAAGCAACCTCGACACCAAATATCGTACAGTGAGATTGTCGCACTCCTCCGTCGTCACCGATGACGTAATTTCTACTCTCTCTGCGAAAACCTCCGTGCCTACAGCGGTTAATAATAACTTTCAGAAAATGCTCCTTGGAATATTCTATCCTTGCCTGATGATTACCATTAGCCATTAACTTTTGACAAACAATTACGTTTTCCAAGTTATGAGAATATTTCTTTTGGCCTTTTTCTGTTTTTGCCTCGCAACAGTGAACTCCTTGGCTCAAGACATCATCTTAAAACTAAAACCTTCAGAAAAAACCTCCCAAGAAAGGAATTATACTTTCGAGCATGTTCTCGACTCCCGGGTATCAAAATCAATTGGTGAAATCTATGATTCTGGGCGAAATAGGCATAAAGCGAACTTTGGGGAAAAATTCTCAGAAGAAGTACTTAAGTTTTTCAATGCCAAAATAATTCCTTCCCAAACTATTGACCACCACATTACAATCAAAATCTACAATATAGACCTCAAGGAAATTTATCAAGCAGGTCGCAACTCATATAAAGGAGACCTACAATTAGGCTTGGGATTTTTTCTAACCGGCAAAGATGAACCTGTTCACTTGGTGGACTTCAACGGTAAACTTCAATACAGCAGACCCGCCTCACAAATGCATCATGCAGAAGCATCTATCCAAAGACTATTCGAAAATAGCAGGGAATACTTTGATGCCTGGCTTGCTACCCAATACCAAAGCAACAGAGCTCTGGTCAAATCAGTCCGGCTGAATATTATCGACCCCATAAGACCAAGCAGCAAAGACACCGTGTTTTATGATCCGGGCAGGCCATTGACTTGGGTAGATTTCACAGAAAGCCCCAACCCCAAAAGTACTTTCAATGCCGCTATATTCAGTAGTCTTTCCATAGAAGGAAATGCAACAATTGAGGATGGGGAAATAGTACAGAATCTGGAAATTAAGGTATATATGCTGCCCAATCAATCTTGGGTGAAAAATGCCAATGGCTATGCCAGCAATCACGAGCAAAGACATTTTGACCTTACCAGAGTCACCGCCGACCGGATGATAGCAAGATTGAAAGATACAGAATTGGAGCCTGAACTATTTGAAGCAAAACTCAATACCATCTACATGGATTCCTACAGAGAAATGAATCGCCTACAGGAATTGTACGACGGCCAGACTAGACATGGCTTAAATAAAGAAATACAGGCTAGATGGAATCAGATAATCACTCAAGCATTGGCAGGAAATTGGGCGATACTCGATGAAATGCTATTGGAGGAAAAGTAAGTTGACTGAAAAATCTCCAAAGTTTAATTTTCGAAAAAGTGCCTCTCCATTTGCATATTTTCTAGTCATCCCTATCTTTGCCAACGATAATGGAAAACAGCAATAGAAATATTGATTTTTTAGCAACTGCACATCAGGGCAACTTGATGCACCATTTCCATCATTCCTCCTGAGGAATAGTATAACACACCCGGTGAAGCCGATGATAGGGATTCCGCTTTTAACCAACATTTATTACATCCTTTTATTTCTTAGCGTAACTTGCCACCATGGAAAAAATAATCCGTATTGCCGTACAAAAAAGCGGCAGATTATCCGAAGATTCACTCAGCCTCATCAAAGAATGCGGCATCAAATTCTATAATGGAACGGGTAAACTCAAGTCCACTTCCACCAATTTCCCTATCGAATTCTTATTTCTTCGTGACGACGATATCCCGGGGTATGTAGCCGACGGCGTAGCTGATCTTGGAATCGTAGGTCAAAACGAAGTAGTGGAGAAAGATAAAAATGTCACTACCCTAAAAGCTTTGGGATTTTCCAAATGCAGGCTTTCCCTTGCCGTGTCCAAAGGACAACAATACAATGGAGTGGAGTTCTTTGAAGGAAAAAGCATTGCCACCTCCTATCCCAAAATCCTTGGAGATTATCTCAAAAGTCAAAACATCAATGCAGATATCCACGAAATCTCCGGCTCAGTAGAAATTGCGCCCAGTATAGGCTTAGCTGAAGGAATCTGCGATATAGTCAGCTCCGGCTCCACACTGATGATGAATGGCCTGAAAGAAGTCGAAGAAATCTTCAAATCCGAGGCTGTACTGATCGCAAATAACGGCCTGGAAGATTGGAAAAAGGAAATTGCCGAAAAATTACTTTTCAGAATCAATGCTGTCCAAAAAGGTAAGAGCAGCAAATATGTGCTCTTGAACGCTCCAAATGAATCCATTGAAAAAATTATCAATCTGATTCCCGGAATGCGCAGCCCTACGATTTTACCACTTGCACAGGAAGGTTGGTCATCTGTCCATTCTGTTTTGAATGAAGATCAATTCTGGGAAAATATCGAGGAACTCAGAGCTGCCGGCGCAGAAGGCATACTAGTCGTTCCTATCGAAAAGATGATTCTTTAATCCTGCAAAATTAATTGCGCCACCATAGACCGGAAATCGAATGAAATCGAGAATGGCTAAAGAGTCACACGGAGGAATGATTATCTGTTATGCGACCTGCCTGACGCAGGCGGGGATTCCCCGTCCGACAATCGCCGGGCATCCCGTTTCCTTCGTCACAGGACAGGTTATGCCTCTGCAAAAAAATATAAACACATGAAAATCCTGGACAATCCTAACAAGGAAACTTGGAAAAAGCAGTTGGCGCGACCGACCTTTAAAACCAAGCAAATAACTAAAATCGTAAAACCGATTCTGAGAAAAGTGAAAAGAAATGGCGATAAAGCCCTTCTCAAATTCGCAATGGAATACGATCATGTTGAATTGGAGTCATTATTTCCCAGTGAACTGGAAATCCAATCAGCTTCGGCGGCCATTTCACCGGAATTGAAAGAAGCTATTCGGGTAGCCAAATCCAATATCGAGCGATTCCACATGGCTCAGGCAACACCTGAATTGATAGATGAAGTGATGCCCGGCGTAATTTGCAAAAGAAAGAGTATCCCAATACAAAAGGTGGGATTATATATTCCCGGGGGAACTGCCCCCCTTTTCAGTACAGTATTGATGTTGGGAATTCCTGCAGTATTGGCAGGATGCAAAGAGATTGTGCTTTGCTCTCCTCCTAACAGAGAAGGTAACATACATCCTGCTATTCTCTATACAGCCGGATTGGTAGGGATCACCAAAATCGTGAAGGTCGGTGGAGCACAGGCAATAGCTGCCATGACCTATGGAACTGAAAGTGTACCTAGAGTGGATAAGATCTTTGGTCCCGGAAACCAATTTGTGACAGCTGCAAAACAGATGGCGACAAAATACGGAGTGGCAATTGATATGCCTGCCGGACCTTCAGAGGTATTGGTCTATGCCGATGATTCTGCAAACCCAGCCTTTGTGGCAGCTGACTTACTTTCTCAGGCAGAGCATGGTGTGGACAGTCAAGTCATTTTGGTCACAGATACAGAGAAATTTGCTCAACGCGTGATCAAAGAAATTGATACTCAGCTGGAAGAGTTGCCAAGAAAAGACATAGCAAAGAAAGCGTTGGAAAATTCAAGGGCAGTCATAATGGACAATATGGAAGAAGCCATGGAATTGATCAACTTCTATGCACCTGAGCACCTAATCATCAGCGTAGTGGAAGAAGAAAAAGCTGTGGACGCCGTTTATAATGCAGGCTCCGTTTTCATTGGAAACTTTACCCCCGAATCAGCCGGTGATTATGCTTCAGGCACCAATCATACCTTGCCTACCTATGGGTATGCCAGAAACTATAGCGGAGTATCTCTTGACAGTTTTGTGAAGAAAATCACCTATCAAAAAATCAGTCCTGAAGGGTTGAAAAACTTAGGGCCTACCATAGAAATCATGGCAGAAAACGAGCTGCTTTATGCTCACAAAAATGCCGTATCCATACGACTCAAACATCTCAAAAAACGGAAAAAATGAAGTTTGACTTAACCCCACTACTCAGACCGCACATCGCAAACCTTCAACCATACACATCTGCCCGTGATGAATATACAGGCAAGGAAGGGATATTTCTGGATGCAAATGAAAACCCTTATGGCTCTGTCACAGATGAGGATTACAACCGCTATCCTGATCCCTACCAACTCGAACTGAAGGATGAAATTGCAAAAATCAAGGGAGTAAAGCCCTCTCAAATATTCCTTGGAAACGGCTCTGACGAGGCAATTGATCTGCTTTTTCGGGCATTTTGTAATCCGGGTAAAGACAATGTGATCCTGCTGCCTCCTACTTATGGAATGTATGAAGTAAGTGCCGGAATTAACGATGTAGAAACCCGGAAAGTCCCTTTAACTCCTGATTTCCAACTTCAGCCGGATCTCATCCTACAAGCGATAGATACGCACACTAAAATCATATTCGTCTGCTCCCCCAATAATCCAAGCGGTAATAAAGTAAATCGGGAGGATATTCTAAGATTACTTAAAGAATTTAATGGTCTGGTGGTCGTAGACGAAGCCTACATAGATTTTAGCGACGAGCCAAGCTTTACTGACTATTTGGGCGAATATGGAAATCTGCTAGTCATGCAGACCTTTTCCAAAGCCTGGGGACTTGCTTCCCTCAGACTGGGAATGGCATTTGCCGGCAAGAAAATGATCAAAATTCTCAACAGAATCAAACCTCCATACAATATCTCCGGGCTGACCCAAGATACGGTTTTGGCTGCCATTCAAAAGGTGGACAAGGTCAATAGAATGATTGCCGATATACTTCAAGAGCGCGAGCATTTAAAGGAAGAAATGGGCAAACTCGATTTTGTGGAGAAAATCCACCCTTCCCATGCGAATTTTCTTTTGGTGAAAATACCCAATGCAGGTCATGTGTATGATGATCTGATTGAGGAAAAAATCATCGTCAGAAACAGATCGAAAGTGCAGCTATGTGAAGAATGTCTGAGAATCTCCGTAGGCACACGGGCAGAAAATGAATCCTTCATCCAAGCACTAAAGAAAATATACACAGAAAGCTTTAAGTTATAAACCATGAAGAAGAAAGTGCTTTTTATAGATCGGGACGGAACCATCATCAAAGAACCGCCCACTGATTTTCAAGTTGACAGCTTAGAGAAGTTGGAATTTTTGCCAAAGGCAATTTCCAACCTTCGCAAAATCGCCGAGGAAACTGATTTTGAATTGGTCATGGTAACCAACCAGGATGGGTTGGGCACGGATTCTTTTCCTGAAAAAACATTCTGGCCCGCACAGTTCAAGATGCTCAAAACACTGGAACAGGAGAATATTTTCTTCAAGGAAATCCATGTGGACAAGACTTTTGAAAAAGACAATGCTCCTACCAGAAAACCAGGAACAGGACTACTGACTGCATACTTTTCCGAAGAGTACGATCTGGCCAATTCCTATGTAATCGGAGATCGGCAGACAGATGTGAAGCTGGCAGAAAACCTTGGAGCAAAAGCTATTTTCATAGGCTCATCAGCTGAAAATGCAGCTTTGGTTACCACCGACTGGGATGAGATCTATGAATTTCTGAAAATGCCTCCCCGTGCAGCAGAAGTAAGCCGCAAGACTTCTGAAACTGACATTTACATCAAACTGAATCTAGATGGAAACGGAAGCTGTGACATCAAAACAGGTTTGCATTTCTTTGACCATATGCTGGAGCAGCTAGGCAAACATGGCAGCACAGATCTTGAGATCAAGGTTAATGGCGATTTGCACATAGATGAACATCACACGATAGAAGATACGGCATTGGCTCTTGGAGAGGCGTATTTAAAAGCTTTGGGAGACAAAAAAGGAATCTATCGCTACGGTTTCCTTCTTCCTATGGATGATGTATTGGCTCAGGTAGCTATTGACTTTGGAGGCAGACCTTGGATGGTATGGGATGCGGAATTCAAGCGGGAAAAAGTAGGCGATATGCCAACTGAGATGTTCTATCATTTCTTCAAATCCTTTTCTGACACTGCCAAATGCAACTTGAATATCAAAGCAGAAGGGGATAATGAGCATCATAAAATTGAGGCTATCTTCAAGGCATTGGCAAGAGCCATTAAGATGGCGGTAATGCGGGATGCCAGAAATATCAATCAACTTCCAAGTACCAAGGGAGTACTTTAGTAATCAGCTGTTTACCGGAAACCTTGCTATAAAGGAGGGAATTCCTAAAATTTCGTAGGGATTAGGAAAATTTCGAAAGAAATATTTTTCCTAATCCTATTTTTTTTGTTCATTTAGTCATGAAACGACTTTTACGTACCCTGACTATACTCTTATTAGTATATACAAGTAGCTCATGTTCAAGCAACATTCAAACTATTGAGCATCTTTTTAACGACAAAAAATACGATGATGTCATCTCGGATTTAAACCAATATCTTTTCTTTCATGTGACGGATGTCAAGGCACTGCACATGCGGGCACGTTGCTATGAAGAACTTGGGGAAATCGCAAAATCAAAGGCTGATTACATGCATATCTTAACTATCGACTCTGAATACGCTCAGGCACATGCAGGACTAGGTAAGCTGTTTTTTGAACAAAAAGATTATGAAAATGCTGAGTTGCAGCTTCTTCGCGCGGCTTCACTTGATCCCCATGACTTTGATATTCTATATCTTCTAGGCCGCAGCATGCTCATGACTGAGAAATTCCGAAAAGCAGAAGAACTCCTCCGAAAAGCCATAGAACTAAACCCTGATCATGCAAAAGTTTATTTTTACACGGGTATGGCACTTGCTTATCAGGGAGATCCTGTAGGCTGTGCAGCATCTTTTAACTCCTATGTAAACCGAGAACCTGACAACATGGTAGGCAGATATAATCGGGGATTTGCTTATATGAATGCTGGATACTTACATTGGGCTATAGAGGATTTTGATGCTGTCCTCAAAGAAAACCCAAATCATCTAGAGGCTATGGCTCATAAAGGTTTATGTATGGTCTCCATGGGCGACTCCGAGGGCTGCACCCTAGTCCAAAATGCTGCAAACAAAGGAAGTGAATATGCAAAAAGCCAACTAGAATATTGCCATTCCTAATTTTTCATTCTTCCAAGCTACACCGACTTCCATATCCGAATAAACTAAATCACTAAGTATTTCCTTAAAATAAGCTACTTTAACCAAAATTTATACAGTCCGTACTTCTAAAATCGGTCTTTAGGCTTACTTTTGGCCTTTGCTAGACCATGGATCATAGAAAACTCGTCATTATTCCCACTTTCAATGAGAAAGAAAACATTCTAGAGATGATCCAATCGGTCATGGGTCTTGTAGGTGGATTTGAACTTTTGGTAATTGACGATGGAAGCCCTGACGGTACGGGAGACCTTGTGAAAAGTAAGAAATCAGACTTCCCCGGACGACTCCACCTGATTGAGCGAGAAGGTAAGCTAGGACTGGGTACGGCATATATTACCGGTTTCAAATGGGCGTTAGAAAGAGATTATGATTTCATTTTCGAAATGGATGCGGATTTCTCACATAATCCTGAGGATTTGATCCGACTTTACCAAGCTTGTGCTGAAAAGCATTTTGATCTGGCAATTGGATCCAGGTATATCACAGGAGTCAATGTGGTAAACTGGCCCATGGGTAGAGTTCTGATGTCTTATTTTGCCAGCGTCTATGTGAAATTCATTACAGGACTACCTGTCAAGGATTCTACAGCCGGCTTCAAATGCTACCATAAATCAGTCTTGAAAGGGATTAAGCTTGATGAAGTAAAGTTCGTTGGCTATGCGTTTCAGATTGAGATGAAATTCACTTCATGGAAACTGGGATTCAAGCTGGTGGAAGTGCCGATCATATTCACAGACCGTACAAAAGGAACCTCAAAAATGAGTCGCGGAATCTTCAAAGAAGCAGTATTAGGTGTGATAATGATGAAAATAAAAAGCATTATCAATCCTTATACCCTTAATCAAAACGGATTGACCGAATAGGCTCTACCTTGGATATCACCATCACAGGTATCCACAAAACTGCGGCTGTCAGCGCAACAATCCCCAAATTAATAAGAATGAATGCAGTCCAATTCCAATCAATGGGCACATAATTCATGTAATAACTTGCAGCGTCCAGAGGGATCAATCTGAATTGATCTTGCAAAAAGCCTATTCCAAGCCCTATCGCATTTCCAATGGCCATGCCACGAAACAGGATATTGATTCCATTCCAAAAAAAGATACTTCGGATTTGTTTATTCGTGGATCCGAGCGCTTTTAGCAAGCCGATCATTTGGGTGCGTTCCATAATCAAAATAAACAGAATAGCTCCCATATTGAATATTGCCACGAAGCCGATCAATCCTATAAACACATAGACGTTATTATCGAGAAGTTTAAGCCAATCGAATATTTCCAAAAACTTATCCTGGCTACTAATCAGCTTTAAGTCAAAATCCAAAAGCTCCTCTATTTTGGGAGTATATGAATCAATTTTATTCAGATCATCGACAAAAATCTCCAGGCCGCCGATCTGATCTTTAGTCCAATTGTTCAGATTTCTGATCGTCTGCAATTCCCCGATGATGATCTTCTCATCAAAGTTTTCCAGATAAGTCTGGAAAATTCCCACTACTTCCACTCGCCTATATCGCGGTGGATCTTGGACAAAATAAAGGGTAATTTTATCCCCTACTTTCAGCAACAGCTTGTTGGCAATATGCTGACTAAGCATGACTTCATTGCTGGTGCCTTCGTCAGGAATACGCAGCATTCTGCCTTCAATCACATACTTCCCGAATCCCAGTATATCAAAATCCTGCCCCACTCCTTTCATCAACACGCCTTCTACCTCTTCATCACCTTTAATCAATGCGGCTTTATGGGCAAATGCCTGCACTTTGGTTATAAAAGGAAGCAGTTGATGCGTTTGGCTAAATTGGGAATTCAGCGAAAAAGGAGCCTCTTCAAAAGCATTACTCATGGTGAATCGCTGCACCTGATAGTGGCCTGTGAATCCGTACACTTTTTCAGAAACGGTACTTTGAAAACCGCCCAGTACCATAAATGAAATAAGTGACACGGCCAGACCCAAGGCTAGGCTTCCTACTGCGATTTTATGGATGGTGGCCGAAAATCCCCCAGCTTTCTTAAAACTGATTCTTTTGGCGATGAAATAGGAAAGGTTCAAAGGACTGCTTTAATTTGTTCGATTAGACCGCAAAATAGCATGAAGCAAACGAAACTTACTTTCTTTATTTACTTTTTGAGTTTAACACTGCTAATTCTCTTCAATTCGTCCATTGCTTGGGCAAAACAAAGTACTCCCCTGCCCGGTGCCGAGCGCCCGGAACTCTATCTGGATCAGCTTCAAGGAAAGAATATAGGAATAGTCGCTAACCAAACCAGTATTTTGACCCAAAGCGGGGGCAAACATGTGGTGGATTTTTTACTGGAGAAAGACATTAAAGTAAAAAAAGTATTTGTGCCCGAGCATGGCTTTCGTGGACAGGCCGATGCCGGGGAAAAAGTTGACAATATCGTTGATTCCAAAACCGGTCTTCCTATCATTTCGCTCTATGGAAATAACAAGAAGCCCAAACCGGAGCAAATCCGGGATTTGGATATTCTGATTTTCGATCTGCAGGATGTAGGAGTTCGTTTTTACACCTATATCAGCACCATGCATTACCTCATGGAAGCTGCTGCGGAAAATGGTAAAAAGGTGATTATTTTCGACAGACCCAATCCAAACGGAAACTACATCGCAGGGCCTGTTTTGAAAAAAGGTTTTGAAAGCTTCGTGGGAATGCATCCCATTCCCGTAGTCCACGGACTGACCGTAGGTGAGCTGGCACAAATGATCAACGGCGAAAAATGGCTAAAAGATGGATTGCAAGCCGATTTGGTAGTCATCCCCGTTTCAGATTGGGATCATGAAAAAGCCTATAATCTTCCGGTAAAGCCATCCCCTAATCTGCCAAATGATCTGTCTGTTAAACTTTATCCCAGCACCTGCTTTTTTGAAGGGACGATAGTTTCACTTGGCAGAGGCACTCATTTCCCTTTTCAGGTTTATGGCTATCCCGATCCGAAATTCGGTGACTTCACGTTCACGCCCGTGAGCATAGACGGCATGTCCAAAAATCCTCCCCATCAGGATAAAAAATGCTATGGCAAAGATCTGAGAGGTGAATCAATGACTCACCAATTTACATTGGAGTATCTGCTGGAAGCTTATCACAAATCAGGAAAGGGGCAGGCATTTTTCAATAACTTTTTCAATACACTGGCAGGAACGGATCAGTTGAAAAAGATGATTCTGGCAGGAAAATCAGAAGCAGAAATTTCTGCAAGTTGGGAAGAGGATCTGGCAAAGTATAAGCTACTTCGAGCCAAATACCTGATGTACAATTAAGTTTGAAAAGTTTAAATCACACTAATGAATAGAGACCTTAGAATCATATACATGGGCACACCTGAATTTGCAGTGCCCGGCTTAGAACTTTTGGTAGAAAATGGTTGGAACGTCGTAGGCGTCATCACTGCCCCGGATAAGCCCAAAGGACGTGGACAGAAGTTAATTCCTTCTCCCGTGAAGGAAGCCGCACTCAAGTTAAACTTGAATGTGCTGCAACCTACAAACCTTAAGTCTACGGAATTTCAAGAGGAACTTCGGACACTGAAAGCAGATTTGCAAATCGTAGTGGCATTCAGAATGCTTCCCGAGTCCGTGTGGAATATGCCTCCTTTGGGCACATTTAATCTTCACGGTTCACTTCTACCCAATTACCGTGGTGCAGCTCCGATCAATTGGGCTATCATCAACGGTGATAAGGAGACCGGTGTGACTACTTTCTTCCTAAAACATGAGATCGATACCGGCAGTATTATCCATCAGGAAAAAATACCAATTCTGGAGGAAGACAACCTTGGCTCTGTCTATGAAAAATTGATGAATATTGGAGCAAAACTGGTACTCAAAACAGTAGAAGATATTGCCGATGATAAAATACAAGCTCTTCCCCAGGATGAATCCAAAGCAATTCATCATGCCCCCAAAATATTCAAGGAGACTTGCGAAATCGACTGGAGCAAG
The DNA here is from genome assembly GCF_014838715.1 of Algoriphagus sp. Y33. Classification (NCBI taxonomy): domain Bacteria; kingdom Pseudomonadati; phylum Bacteroidota; class Cytophagia; order Cytophagales; family Cyclobacteriaceae; genus Algoriphagus; species Algoriphagus sp. Y33. The sequence continues at coordinate 2,442,335 of NZ_CP061947.1, forward strand.
TCCGCAGAATCCATCCATAATTTAGTACGCGGCCTTTCCCCCTATCCCGCTGCGTGGACACGATTTGATGGTAAAATCTGCAAAATCTACAGAACCGCATTTGCTCAGGATGAAAAAACCGGCGAGGAAATCGGAGAGCTGCAGACGGATAACAAGAACTATTTGAAAGTTCAGACGGGCGAAGGAGTATTAGAGATATTGGAACTTCAGATGGAAGGCAAAAAGCGATTGAAAGTAGACGACTTACTAAGAGGATATAAATTTGCATGATTGTCCAACACCACAGCCTACCTACCCATAACCACCGATCGTATTACAGACTTTCAGAAAAAAGTAAAAAAACTTCTTTTTTACCCTGATTTTAAGGATCTTGTATCTATTATTTCCCCATATTTTTAAAAATTAACAGCTCATGAATAATCTCCTCCGAAGTTTTATCCTTTTGATTTTTATCTCTCTCCTATCCTTGTCTGTGGAAGCCCAAATCATGAAAAGGATCCAAAATGCCGCAAATCGCGGTATAGAAAAAGCTATAGAGAAAAAAGTAGAAGATGAAGCCACCAAAATGACCGAGAGGCAGTTAGAGAAAATATTCACTGATATGTATGGAGACAGTGATGGTGGAGCTTCCGGAAGCATAGACTTAAGTAAAATCATGAAGGGCTTAGGCGAGCCGGTGGATACAGAGGGTCAGTATGATTTCTTTGGATATATTGTGCTGGAGATGACAAGCACAGATGACAAAGGGAAGCTAAGCGATCCCATACAGTTGAAATCATATTTGGCTAAATCTTCGGATTACACCGGAATGGAATTAGTAGACCCGAAAAAACCCGAGGCCAGTACTTCTATGGTTTTTGACGTGAAAAACCAAGCTTCCATCGTGTTTCTCGAAAATAAGGGAGAAAAGTCCAGCTTTGCTTACAAAATGGATGTGGATGCAATAGATGATGCCGTCTCCGATCACTTAGATACGTTATCCGTAGACGATGTATCGGTAGAAAAGACAGGAAGAACCAAAGATATATTAGGCTATTCCTGCGAGGAATATCACGTTAAAAATGAAGATGGAGAAGGATACTACTGGGTTACCGAGGAGGCTATAGGAGGCTATTCATCATTCTGGAGCAATAATAATCCTATGATGACCTCTAAAGCGCAAGAAAAATATGCAAAGCATTACAAAAATTTCCCCAAGGGGAATTTTATGGAGCTTACGTATAGCACAGAAGAGTCAGGTACTATTGAGATGAAGGTAATACAAATAGACAAGTCGGCTCCCAAATCACTTACTATGTCCGAGTACCCCAGCATCATGAATTCGATGGAAGAGCAGTAATTCTGCATCATTTTATTTTTTCCGGTGTTCAGGCCTATTATCTTCAAGGCAAGAAGCACTTTGCATGAAGATATCACTAATAGCCGCACTGGCTACCAACAATGTCATCGGTCGCAATAACGACCTGGTTTGGCGATTACCTGATGATTTCAAACGTTTTAAAGCAATAACCTCCAATCACTACATTCTGATGGGACGTAAAACGTTCGAATCCCTTGGCAAGCCTCTGCCCAACCGGACTCACATTGTCATCACCGGAAATAAAGACTACACTGTTCCTGATGGACATTACGTATTCGAAAGTGTGGAGAAAGCATTTATATTTTGTCAAAAGATGGAGGTTGACCATCTCTATGTGATAGGTGGAGGAGAGATTTATCGTCAAACATTGCCTTTGGCAGATGAGTTGGTTCTTACAGAAGTGGAAGCTACTCCAGAAGGTGACACTTATTTTCCTGAGTTCAACAGAGACAACTGGAAGGTTACATTCTCCGAATTTCATCCCTCTGACGAGCACCATCAATACGCATTCACCTACGTCAATTACGATAGAATCCATAAACACCATGTCTGAACAAGTAATTTGGATCACAGGTGCTTCCTCAGGAATAGGTGAAGCATCGGTCTATAAGTTCGTAAATGAAGGCTACCGGGTGATCCTTTCTGCCAGAAATCGAGAAGCACTGGAAAAGGTCAAAACTTCAAGCTCTCATCCGCAGAATTGTAAAGTACTTCCACTTGATTTGATTGATCAGGCTTCTTTCGAAGAAAAAACAAAAGAAGCCATAGCTGCTTTTGGACATATTGATCTAATACTTCACAATGGTGGGATAAGCCAACGCTCTCTGATTCGGGATACGCCGATCGAAGTGGACCGCAGGCTGATGGAGGTGAATTTCTTTGGCACTGTGGCACTGACGAAGGCACTTCTCCCCCATTTCATTTCCAGGAAATCCGGACAGTTTGGTGTAATCTCATCTTTAGTCGGGAAGTTTGGTTCGCCATACAGGTCTAGTTATGCTGCTGCCAAACATGCCCTTCACGGCTTTTTTGAGTCGCTCAGATTAGAGCACTTCAATGACTCTATTGCCGTCACCATGATTTGCCCGGGATTTATCAAAACAGATGTATCCAAAAATGCATTAACGGCTGACGGCACTCCCCTCAACGAGATGGACAAGGCACAGGAAAATGGCATGAGTGCAGAGAATTGCGCAACCGAGATTTTCAATGCCCTCAAAAGAAAAAAGGAAGAGGTCTATATCGGTGGAAAAGAGACCATGGGGATTTATCTAAAACGATTTATCCCTACAATTTTCACTAAAATACTTCGCAAATCTGAAGTAAGATGATGTGATGACAGTATCACACAGCCTGTCCCGAACTTGCTTCGGGACAGGAATGATTATCGAACTTTCGAAATTCCATAGTCTGCCCGGCTGATCGGGGCGACCTATAAAAATCAAATTGTAAACACATGAAAGTAGTCAGAGCCGAGATAATATCCATTGGTGACGAGTTGCTCTATGGGCAAATAGTCGATACCAACAGTCATTGGATCAGTCAGGAACTTGATCTGAGGGGCGTGAAAGTAGTACGTAAAACGACTATAGGAGACGACCGAAAGGATATTCTGGCAGCATTCGCTTCTGCCGAAGCCAGAGCCGACATCATTTTAATCACCGGTGGACTTGGTCCTACGCAGGATGATCTAACCAAACCCCTGTTGGCTGAATATTTTGATTGTCCCATAGTAGAGAATACTGCAGCCGTTGAAGCAGTCACGCAATTTTTCAGGAAACGTGGTAGGGAAATCACTCCTCTTAATATTCTTCAGGGGCATTTGCCCGCCTGCTGCACTTACGTCCCAAATGAAGTGGGAACGGCTCCAGGGATGTGGTTTGAACGCAACGGAACCTATTGGATGTCTATGCCGGGGGTGCCCCATGAAATGAAAAAGTTGATGAGAGACTTTGTCTTGCCAAAACTTCCTGAGCTATTTCCTCTCCCCGTCATCGTCCACCGCATGGTCAAAACGGTCGGAATAGGGGAAAGTTGGCTGGCAGATTTGATTAGGGACTGGGAGAATGCACTTCCTAAATCCATTCGGCTAGCGTATTTGCCTTCGCTGGGTCACGTCAAGCTTCGTCTTACAGGCTTTGGGACAGATAAAATTACTATCGAAAACGCTATTCAGAAGCAAATAGATATGGTCTTGCCTAGCATAGAAAAATACGTATATGGTTATGATTCAGAGTCTTTGGAAATGGCTATCGGCAAGCTTTTAACCTCTAGTAAGAAAACCGTAGCTTTAGCCGAAAGCTGTTCGGGCGGCTATATTTCACATTTGGTTACCAGTATTTCCGGCAGTAGTTCGTATTTTCAGGGAGCTGTTGTTCCATATCATAACCGGTTCAAGCATGAAATCCTCCATGTGAAGAACGACACTTTGAATACCTTTGGTGCTGTAAGTGAAGAAACAGTCCAAGAGATGGCAACAGGTGTCCGCGAATTATTCCAGTCCGATTTTGGTTTGGCAAGTAGTGGAATAGCTGGTCCAAATGGAGGAACGGCAGAAAAACCTGTTGGTACGATTTGGATTTCCTGTGCCGGACAGGGATTTATTGAAACCAAAAAGCTTCAGCTTACTCAGGACAGGATGCTCAATATTCAACTGACCGCAATGGCAGTTTTAAACTTGCTTCGAATTTGTATTTTGGATAAATAACAAATAAAATTTCCATTAAAAGGTTTGGGATAGAGTTTTATAAAATTTAATTTTAAAACTTGTATATAAACCCAATAAATCAATAAATCATAACCATGGCGATTGTAGAAATGCTGATGCCCAAAATGGGCGAGAGTATCATAGAGGGCACAGTGCTAACTTGGCTGAAAAAAGAGGGGGATATCATCGAACAGGATGAATCCGTTTTAGAGGTAGCTACGGACAAAGTGGATACTGAGGTTCCTTCCACCCACGCCGGAGTGCTGAAGCAGATCCTTGCCAAAGAAGGAGAAGTAATTGCGGTGGGGGCTCCAATAGCCATAATAGAAATAGCAGCAGGTAGAAAGACAGGTAAAAAGAATGGCGCCGTAGAGCCAAAAATAGACAGTAAAAAAGAAGAACTGGTGGCAGCGGCCCCTGAAAATACAGCCGCAATTTTAGCTTCGGCAGAACCCCTAGAATCCGAAAATTCCGGAGATGATAGATTCTATTCTCCTTTGGTGCAAAGCATAGCCAAGGAAGAGGGCATTTCTAAATCCGAGCTGGCCAATATACCCGGTACGGGAAAAGATGCCAGAGTAACCAAGCAAGATATGCTTAATTACTTGGAGTCCAAGACTACTGCTACTAAGCAGACATCATCTATCCCTTCTATTTCGGCCCCAAAAGCACAGGTGAGCATTTCCGGCGAAGATGAGATCATAGAAATGGACCGCATGCGCAAGATGATAGCCCAGCGCATGATTGAATCCAAACGTATCTCAGCACATGTCACTTCTTTTGTAGAAACAGATATGACTAATATTGTGTTGTGGCGCGAGCGAAACAAACTTGATTACAAAGCCAAATTCGGTGAGTCGATCACTTATACCCCGTTCTTTATCGAGGCTGTTGCAAAGGCTATACGGGACTTCCCTATGATCAATATCTCAGTAGATGGAGATAGAATCATCAGGAAAAAGGATATCAATGTAGGAATGGCAGTGGCATTGCCTAATGGAAATCTGATCGTACCGATCATCCGAAATGCTGACCAGTTGAATTTGGTGGGAATTTCCAAAAAAGTGAATGAGCTGGCCAATCTTGCACGAAACAATAAACTGAATGCAGACCATCTGTCCGGAGGAACATATACTGTCTCCAATGTAGGCTCATTCGGTAATGTAATGGGAACTCCTATTATCCCTCAGCCTCAGGTAGCTATTATGGCCGTAGGTGCTATAGTGAAAAAGCCGGCGGTGGTAGAAACTCCCACAGGTGATGTGATTGCTATACGGCATAAAATGTTTCTTTCCCATTCTTATGACCATCGGGTAGTTGACGGTTCTTTGGGAGGCAGATTTGTCAAGCGTGTTTCAGATTATCTGGAAGCATTTGATATCAATACTCCTTTATAGTGAAGGTCAAAGGAAAAAGGTGAAAGGTTAGCTTCTTTCACTCTTTTCCTTATCCAGCTTGTATCACGAAACAATAGTTGGTGAGATAATCCCAAAATTGGTATTTGACACAGACTCCTTTTTAATTCACTCTCTTGAATCCTTTCTCAGGGAATATTCCTTTATTTTTTCTGCAAGAGCCACCAAGCGAATCGGCTTAGTCAGATAATCATCCATCCCCGCTTCTGCCGCCTTTTTCCTGTCTTCATCAAATACATTGGCAGATAAGCCGACAATAAACAGCTCTCCTCTATTTCCCATCTGTCTGATTTTCTTCGCTGCCTCCAGACCATTCAGCACCGGCATCTGAACATCCATCAGGATAATATCAAACTCTTTCTGCCTTACCAGATCCAAAGCCTCTTCGCCATTTTTGGCAACCGAAAATTCGTACCCTAACTGTTCCAGCATCAACGTCATCAGCTGAAGATTAAGGTCATTGTCTTCTGCCAGCAAAATCCTCGCAGGATACTCTTCTGCCATTCCATTCCAGTTGGTTCTATTAGGCATCTCACCTGAAGGTAACTTGGCTATTACTTCAGGGGCATTTTTCAGCAGCACTGTAAAAGCGAAAATGGCTCCTTTTCCGAGCTCACTGGAAATAAGCAACTCCCCTCCCATTAATTCTACAATCTTCTTCGCAATAGCCAAGCCCAATCCGGTACCTTGATAAGTTCTGCTGCTAGAGCTTTCCACCTGATAGAACGGATCAGTCAATTTGGGAATTTCGGCTGCGGGGATGCCAATCCCACTATCCTTGACACTACATCTCAGGTAATTAATCTCATCTGAAAAATTTTCTAGTTCAAGTATTACCGTGACAGTACCTCCTTTAGGGGTAAATTTCACCGCATTCCCCACAAGATTCAGGATAATTTGATTGATCTTTTCCACGTCCCCCTCCATCAATTTCTTGGTCTCAGGTTCACACTTCGTAGTAAGTATCACTCCTTTCTTCTGCGCTAGTCCATAGAAAATTTGAACTTGCTTTTCCAACTCCTCAGCAGGAGAAAAAACAATAGAGTTAAGAACGATTTTGCCGGCTTCAATTTTTGAATAATCAAGTATGTCTTTGATAATATTCAATAAAGAATTTCCTGAGTTTTTGATGATTTCAAGGTACTGAAGCTGTTCGGTATCCAATTCAGTTTGATCCAGTAAGTCAATGATTCCCAAGAGTCCATTCATCGGGGTTCTTATTTCATGACTCATATTCGCCAAAAACTCAGATTTTGCTCTGCTTGCCTGATCAGCTGCATTCATAGCCTCTACCAATCCTCTCTCCCAAATTCGCTGACCGGTTATGTCTTTTGTAATAGACATCATTCGTGTGGCATCCAGCGGAAAAAACCGAACCTCAAAGTACTGATTATCTTCATTGCTGCTGAGCTTTAAATCTACCGTTTGGATTTGCCCCGTTTTTCTCGCAAGGTTAAAAGCAAATTGTGTTTGTTCACGTTGCTGTGATGGAACCAAGTCAAAAAGGGATTGTCCTATCAAAGCGCGGTCTATTGATTTCAAAAATTCTTGATCCTTGGAATGAGAGTCCAATACTACACCATCATTATCGTATGCAAATATGATGTCGGGTATATTATCAATGAGGTTTTGAAGGCGTTTCCCACTTTCAATCAACTCTTTTTTACTTTGGTATTGATCAGTGATGTCTGTGCAAATACCCAGTCCCCCATTGAACCTCCCCTGTCCATCAAAGATTAATTTCTCAAAAACCCGGAGACGGACTTCCGTGCCATCAGGTTTCTCAAAATCATACTCCAAATCAATGAAGGACTTATTCTGGCTAAGCGCACTTTTGACCAATCCTTTCACATTTAAAACATCTTCATGTGTTTTGCCTTCTTTAAATGCTTCTAAAAACTCTGATTTGGGATGGCCTAGAATTTCAGCTACTTCATCGCTTACTCTGGTAATTTCACCTTTGTAATTATGAAAAAACACAAATCCCCTAAGTTCTTTTAAGAGGATATTTTGCTGGTCAAATAACTCCGAAATTTCCTCGGCACTTTCTTGAAGTAGCTTTTGGGATACTAACCTATTTTGTAAAGAAAGCGCAAAGAAAACCACCGTACCTATAAGTAAAAGTACAAACCCTGAGAATAAAAACAGGTAAGTACTGTATAGCCCATCCATGATTGAATTTGATTCAATCATAAATAAAAGTGCAGCACGGTGAAAAATCTCTCCAAAGTCAAAAGGATATTGAACCAAAACTCCGTAACCTGAAGTTTCCCCCAGCTTCCACTCCACATTGTAAAGCCCTATTACTCCAACCGAAGCATCATTTTGAATCTGTTTAATAGAAACACTATCAAGTATCAAGTTGGAATCGCTCTGTCCAAAATCAAGCTTATGCAATTCCTCCCCAAGCATCATGAATTTGCTACCGCCTTTGTTCAAGTAATAGTGGGTCACAAAATTCTTAGTAAACTTCACCGGGTTCAATACAAAAGTAAGCTCAAATCCTTTGCCATTGCCCTTGGTAAAATACACGAAATCACGGTTTTCTTTTTCAGGAATGTCTTCATAGTATCCATTTCTAATAAAGTCATTTCTCTCAGTCCTAGTCAGATATATAGCAGAATCCCGGAGATTTACCCATACAGTATCTATCAGGCCCGGGTAGTTGTTGAATACCCTCCTAACAGTTTTCGTTAAGTCATCCCTATAATCATTCACGTCCAAATCCTCATCTTCAAGATAGTATATCAAATCCTTGGCATTTGCTTCAAACCTATCTATTGCTATTTCTATCTCTGTAGCCGCAAGCTCCGTTTGTTTCCTTAAAAACTCGCTCCTTGATTTGGTTTCAGCATCTTTTATTGCGCTGAAAAAGCTTACTCCAAGGATAACCACCAAGATCACCAGTACGCTTCCGATAACAATAGTCAGCCAGTAATCTCTGCGATACTCAATTCTTTTATTCATCAGGATTTTAGTTGTATCTCTATCAAATACCAATCAAGAAGTGTAAAAGGAACTGCGTACGCGGCAACAGGACTAAATTCATCTGCGAAAAAAAAGTGATTTTCCTTATCTAAGATTATTGCATTAGCCATTTTCCTAACTTCATTGTTTTTGCTGTTGAAAAGATTAAAATCAGAAATCCGGAAATTATCAGCTAAAATTGTTTCTCTATATACATGATTTAACAAAGGCGGAAAACTCAGTGATTCAATTGCGACAGCTTTTCCTCCAACAATATCACCTTTGCTGTTTACAATCAGGAAATCCCCTTCCTTACTTTCCAAGAACCGGCCAATAAGTTCATCTACCGTAATATCTATACCCAGTACAGCATACAATTCACCCTGCTCCGTCACAGGATGAACCAGTGAGAGAATCCAGCCTCTGCCTGCGGGATCGACATAGACCTCGGGGATCCATACAGGTCCCTTTTCAGGATTGTGCTTAAAATCTCCTTCGTAAAAAAAATTGAAACTCGTCACATCTATGTCCGGATCCAACAGGGCTTTGGAATCATAGGCGGGGAATACACGTGATACTTGGTCTACAGAGTTGTAATAAACCTGTGCCAGCATACCGTGTTTCTCAAATGTCTGATGAAACAATGAATCCATACCGTTGGTGATCAAGACATTTCGCATCGCTGCATCATAGTCCGGTGTGGTATTTAGAATTACTACGGAACTTAGCTTTTCAGAATCTTTAGGTAAGTTGGTCGAATATCCATGGTCAAAACTGTATTTGTCCACTTCCACGTATTGCCGTAAACTATCCCGGTTTGCCAATAGAAATTCGAAATGATCCTTTAGCATAATTATCTCCTCATCTAGCCGGGACAGCTCTGACTCTATTTCAATAATGATAGACCGGTCAAACTGCAAGTTGTGCTTGCTTCTATTTCCGGAAGTTGGTTCGCAAGCACCTGATAACACAAGGAGTAATAGAAAAACACAAGGAACAATTGGTCTCATGGGATTTAAGCTGATCAGGAAATTATAAATTTTCCACCTCACTACGAAATGATTCACCCATTTCCTTAAATCTCAGTTTCACTTTATCAAAGAAAATCCCATTCCAAAAAATCTCCAAATCAGTTTCAGCTACAACATCCATTTCAGGGATTTTGAATGTCTGCTCCATCGGGCCTAATTCATACTTGATGATGTATTTACTATTCCAGGAGAACACACTGATGCGTATGTTCTCCTGATTGAATTCCTTTACAACTCTCATTTAAACTGACCTTACTTCTGAAGAAAAGGTAATATTGGACTTCAATGATGAAGCCACTGAGCAGTATTTCTCTACCGAAAGAGCAACAACTTTGGCGAACTCTTCATCCTTGGCATCAGGAGAAACCAGAATGAATTTCAAGTGAATATCTGTGTAAAAAGCCGGAACACCTTCATTTCTTTCCCCTTCCACTTCTACAATGAAATCAGTCACTGTTTTACGTTTTTTCTTCATCATCAAAACCGCATCTACTGATGCACAGGATCCCAATGCCGACAACAGCATATCCATCGGGGATTGCGCTTTTTTTTCTTCAGGATCGTACATATCAATCTGTACTACATTACCTTGAGGATTGACCGCTTCATACTCATGGTCCGCTTTCATCCGAACCGTTACATTTCGTTTTGCCATTTTTTCTTATTATCAATTTTTCAATCTTTCAATCCAATTACATATTCCGGCGATACTGCCCCCCTACTTCATAAAGTGAATGGGTAATCTGCCCAAGTGAACAATACTTTACGGCTTCCATTAGTTCCTCAAAAATGTTCCCGTTCTTTACCGAAACATCTTTTAAAGCCTGAAGATGTTTTACTACCATCTCCGGATTTGTCGAATGCAATGTGTGTAAGGTTTGGATCTGGGCTTCTTTTTCTTCCTTCTCAGCACGTATGACTTCGCCCGGAGTCACCGTAGGTGATCCATCCGAAGAAAGGAAAGTATTCACTCCGATAATAGGAAATTCACCAGTATGCTTGAGCATTTCATAATGCATACTTTCTTCTTGGATTTTGCCCCGCTGATACATGGTTTCCATGGCTCCCAGCACTCCACCACGCTCAGTGATTCTGTCAAATTCCACATACACCGCCTCCTCTACCAGATCTGTCAATTCTTCTATAATAAAAGATCCCTGAATAGGATTTTCATTCTTAGTCAATCCCAATTCTTTATTGATAATCAGCTGAATAGCCATTGCTCTACGAACTGATGCTTCAGTAGGCGTCGTAATCGCCTCATCGTAGGCATTGGTATGCAGGGAATTGCAATTATCGTAAATCGCATATAGTGCCTGAAGGGTAGTACGAATATCGTTGAAGTCAATTTCCTGTGCATGAAGTGAGCGTCCGGATGTCTGTATATGATACTTTAGCATTTGCGAGCGCTCATTTGCTCCATATTTCAACTTCATGGCTTTAGCCCAAATTCGGCGGGCGACTCGACCGATTACCGCATATTCAGGGTCTATTCCGTTGGAGAAAAAGAAAGAAAGATTCGGTGCAAACCGGTCGATATCCATTCCGCGGCTTACATAATACTCTACATAGGTAAAGCCATTGGACAGCGTCAACGCCAGCTGTGTAATAGGATTTGCTCCGGCTTCGGCTATATGATAACCTGAGATAGACACAGAATAGAAATTACGAATGGACTGCTCGATAAAGTATTGCTGCACATCTCCCATCAGCCTTAAGGAAAATTCAGTGGAAAAAATACAGGTATTCTGAGCCTGGTCTTCTTTCAAAATATCCGCCTGAACAGTCCCTCTTACTTTGGCAATGGTTTCGGATTTGATTTTCTGATATACTTCGACCGGCAATACTTGATCTCCTGTTACCCCCAAAAGCATTAAACCCAATCCATTATTTCCTTCAGGAATTTTCCCATTGTATTTCGGTCTGGGAAGGTTTCTGTTTTTATAGATCAGCTCAATTTGCCCATCGATTTCTTGTGCCAGTCCATTGTCTTTGATATATACTTCGCATTGCTGATCAATTGCCGCATTCATATAGAACGCCGTCATCGTAGCAGCAGGACCATTAATAGTCATTGAAACCGAAGTCATTGGATCTACCAAATTAAAGCCTGAGTAGAGCTTCTTTGCATCATCCAGACAGCAGACATTCACTCCCGAATTACCGATTTTACCGTAAATATCGGGACGATAGTCAGGGTCTTCCCCATACAGTGTCACGGAGTCAAAAGCTGTGGAAAGACGCTTTGCCTCCATATCCTTGGAAACGTAGTGGAAGCGCTTGTTGGTACGCTCAGGCCCACCTTCTCCTGCAAACATTCGGGTAGGATCCTCTCCTTCTCTCTTGAACGGAAAAACTCCGGCTGTAAATGGGAACTTGCCCGGAACATTTTCCCGCAACCCCCATTTCAATAGATCTCCCCAAGCTTCATACTTAGGCAAAGAAACCTTCGGAATTCTTGTTTCAGATAGAGAAGTCGAAAAGGTCTTAATCTTTATCTCCTTATCGCGTACTTTAAAAATATAGAAGTCTTCTCTATATTTAGCCGATTCAGAAGTCCATTCTTCCAGCCATTTCTTGTTCTTTGGATCAAATTCCAGTTCTACCTGAGCATACACTTCCTGAAGTTCTTTGACCAATCGATCCTTATCCTCCACCTTCGTATTTGCTATTGCTTCTACAGACTTTGTTATGCTATAGAGCTGCTGGGCAATTTCCCGTTGCTCCTCCACCCATACATCGTAGTTTCTATTGGTTTCAGATATTTCAGATAGATAGCGTGTTCTGGCAGGTGGAATAATATAAATTTTCTCTGAGCTACCTGAAGTCAACCCGACATCGCTATGCAGATCAGGATGGTTCTCAGCAATCTTTGAGATCAATGTCCTATACAGCTGATTCATGCCGGGATCATTGAACTGAGAGGCAATAGTACCAAAAACAGGAATATCCTCATCTTTGATTTCCCAAAGATTGTGGTTACGCTTATACTGTTTTTTCACATCCCGAATCGCATCCAAAGCACCTCTTTTGTCAAACTTATTAAGCGCTATCACATCTGCAAAATCCAGCATATCGATCTTCTCCAATTGTGAAGCAGCTCCATATTCAGGCGTCATCACATAGAGTGAAAGATCAGAATGCTCAACGATTTCTGTATCGGATTGGCCGATACCGGATGTCTCCAAAATCACCATATCAAAGCCGGCGGCTTTCACCGTATCCACGGCATCCTGTACATAGCGGGACAGTGCAAGATTAGACTGTCGGGTAGCCAGTGAACGCATATACACACGTGGATGATGAATCGCATTCATACGTATTCTATCTCCCAGCAGTGCTCCACCTGTTTTTCGCTTTGAGGGATCAACTGATATGATGGCCAATGTCTTATCCTCAAAATCCATTAGGAATCTTCTAACCAACTCATCCACTAGGGAAGACTTCCCCGCCCCACCGGTACCGGTGATCCCCAGAACAGGTGTTTTACAATCCTTGCTTTGCTCTCTTACTTTCTCTAAAAGAGCCGAAGAGTTATCCGGGAAATTCTCAAATGCGGAAATAGCTCGTGCGATATGCTCTTTATTAACCACTCCAAGAGAGAATCCTTCCGGCAATTCATCCCCAACCGCAAAATCACACTGACTGACCAAGTCATTGATCATTCCCTGCAATCCCATAGCACGTCCGTCATCCGGTGCATAGATTCTCGTGATCCCGTAGTCATGAAGTTCTTTAATTTCCTCAGGAAGTATAGTCCCTCCCCCTCCGCCAAAAATTTTTACATGTGCTGCTCCTTTCTCCCGAAGCAAATCATACATGTATTTGAAAAACTCCACATGTCCTCCTTGGTAAGATGTGATCGCAATAGCCTGCACATCTTCTTGGATAGCACAATCAACGATCTCCTGCACCGATCGGTTATGTCCTAAATGTATCACCTCGCATCCAGTGGACTGGATGATACGGCGCATAATATTGATCGCTGCATCATGTCCGTCAAATAGTGATGCGGCAGTAACTATTCTAATGTGGTTTTTGGGTTTATAGCTCTCAGGAATCGTAGTCATGGAGTTGAATGGGTATAGTTTTCAGTTTTTGGGCCATTGGGAGTCTTTCCTCGCTCCTATAGGCTCCGGTCACAAATATAGCAATTATACAGGTGCTGCACTTTTGCTACTGAATGAATAACAAAATATAATTTGGCTCATTTAGCGAATGAGTTAGTCGGCTAAACAAACTTTTCAGGAAATTTTCCGATCTTGGCTAACCAGCATTAACTATAGTTTCACCCTAATTTTTACCACAATGATTACCTACGTTACCCCTGAAGTTGCCGTCTCCTCTATCCAAAGCCACCAGAGAGTTTTTATCCATGGAAGTGCCGCTACTCCGACTACGCTATTGCATGCTTTGGCTGGGAGGAAAGATGAACTTGAAGATGTGGAAATAGTCGCGATTACTACGCTGGGTGATATGCCTCTGGTGTCAGAGGAGTGTAATGGCAGCTTTTATATGAACTCCCTTTTTGTATCACAGAATGTGCGAAAAGCGGTGAATTCGGAAAATGGAGGCTACGTACCTATTTTTTTAAGTGAAATTGGTCACTTATTCAGGCAAAATATACTTAAAATAGATGTTGCCATCGTACAGGTTTCGGAGCCCGATGCACATGGATTCTGCTCTCTGGGAACTTCCGTAGATGTGGCGAAACCTGCTGTGGAAACCGCCAGAACTGTTATAGCGCAAGTAAATAAACAAATGCCAAGAACACATGGTGATGGTCAAATACATATTTCCAAATTCCATGCTGCCATCCATGTGGATGAACCACTACCGGAAGTGGATTATGGTGAAAAGATCAGCGAAATAGAACGTAAAATAGGAAACCACTGTGCTGCACTAATTGAAGACCGTTCCACACTTCAGATGGGAATTGGGGCAATTCCTGATGCAGTGCTGGATTCCCTGAAACAGCATAAGGACTTGGGCATCCATACAGAGATGTTTTCCAATGGGATTCTAGGACTCCTCAGATCAGGCGCTATTACCAACAGGTACAAGAAAAAACACCCGGGAAAAATCGTATCGGCTTTCGCAGCAGGCACAAAAGAACTCTATGATGCAATAAATGACAATCCCGAATTTTCATTTCATGAGGCTGCTTACGTCAACGATACGGCGGTGATCCGCAAGAACCCTAAGGTAATTTCCATCAATAGCTGCTTAGAAATGGATCTAACAGGGCAAGTATGCGCTGATTCCATTGCAAGCTACCAGTACTCAGGTGTGGGCGGTCAAATGGACTTTATGCGTGGTGCGTCCTTATCCGAAGGAGGCAAGCCCATTATGGCTATGACCTCAGCAACCCGAAAAGGCACCTCAAAAATAGTTCCTTTCCTCAAAGAAGGAGCGGGAGTAGTCACTACCAGGGCACATATGCAGTATGTGGTCACCGAATATGGAATGGTAAATCTCTATGGAAAAAATTTGAGACAGCGTGCCTACGACCTGATGAGAATCGCTCATCCCGATCATAGAGAAACCCTCGAGAAAGCTATTGTGGAGAGATTCGGAAGTTTCATCTATCCTTTTAGATAAAAACCAGGCAAAATGAAGAACGGGGTTTTGATTTGTTTTGCTTCTCTTTAGATTAGCAGCTCTTTAAAACCCGAGACACCTAATGTCATCTAAACAATACGCCTTTTTTCTCTCCATCACAGCCGCTTTGGGTGGCTTTTTATTTGGGTTTGATACCGCAGTGATATCCGGTGCCGAGCGGGCTATCCAGGATGTCTGGAAATTAAACGACCTCACTCATGGGCTGGCGATTGCTATGGCACTCTATGGTACTGTGCTGGGAGCATTGTTTGGAGGAGTTCCTGCAGATAGATTTGGAAGGAAAAAGAGTTTACTCTGGATCGGGGCATTATATCTCATTTCAGCTGTAGGATCAGGGATGGCTCCGGATCCCTATTCCTTTATGTTATTCCGGTTTATTGGGGGACTGGGTGTAGGTGCATCTTCAGTGGTAGCTCCAATGTATATTTCCGAAATAGCTCCGGCCAAAAACAGAGGATTGCTTGTTGCACTTTACCAATTCAATATTGTATTCGGTATTCTTATGGCCTATTTATCTAACTATCTGATAGGCACAGCCGGTATAGCTAATGATTGGAGATGGATGTTGGGAATGGAGGCAGTGCCTGCGTTAATTTATACTGCGATGATTTTCAGAATACCCGAAAGCCCCCGCTGGCTTATCGCCAAGTTCAACGACCAAGTAAAAGCCAGAGAAATTCTTACACGGACTGATCCCGAAGGAGTGGATGAGGCTATCCGCTTGGCAATAATTGAAGAGCAAACCATCAAGCAAAAAGGAAGTTTTTCAGCCCTATTCAGCAAAGCCTTTCTGTCCACAACCATGCTGGCTATTTTCATCGCCTTTTTCAACCAAGTCTCCGGAATCAATGCGATCATTTATTTTGCGCCACGTGTTTTCGAAATGGCCGGAATATCTACTGAGTCCGCACTTTTCTCTACCATTGGGATTGGTGTAGTGAATCTACTGGCGACTTTTATAGGACTGTATTTGATAGATAGGATTGGTAGAAAAAAACTGATGTATATCGGCTCAGTCGGCTACATCATTTCACTTTCTCTCATGGCTTATAATTTCCTTATTGGGGGCATAGACAACTTCTGGTTGCCGATATTTGTATTTGCATTCATTACTTCGCATGCAGTAGGGCAAGGATCTGTAATATGGGTATTTATATCAGAAGTATTTCCAAATGAACTACGCGCATATGGCCAATCCATCGGCTGCTTTACCCACTGGATTTTGGCTGCTTTAATAGCTAATGTCTTCCCTTATTTTGCCAATCAATTTGGACCTGGATATATCTTTGCATTTTTTGCCTTGATGATGGTGTGGCAATTACTCTGGGTGAAATTTAAAATGCCGGAAACCAAAGGCCGATCTTTGGAGGAAATACAACAAGATTTACACAATACCAATGCAGCATAAAGTAGTTATTTTCGGAGAAATGCTATGGGACTGCCTGCCCTCAGGTCCTGTTCCCGGAGGTGCTCCCATGAACGTAGCACTCAATCTTCATCAGTTGGGTTTGCAATCCAGACTGATATCAGCCGTCGGAAATGACAACGCCGGTCAAGAGCTTCTTGAGTTTCTACAGACTTTCAATCTGTCCATAGCGCATATTCAAATCAATCGAGATTATAAAACTTCAAAAGTTCTAGTCGATGATGTTGATCCGGAAAATATCAAATATACCATAGTATCACCTGTGGCTTGGGATTTTATTCAGTGGAATGGCGAAATGGATAAAGCCGTCGCTGAGTCTGATGCTTTCGTATTTGGTACACTGGCGGTGCGCAATGCAGAAAGTTTAACTACACTTCTTCGGTTGCTTCAACATAAAATCCTACGGGTCTTTGATGTAAATTTCCGGCCTCCATTTTATGATTTTGAGATCATTGTAACCCTGCTGGGTTTTACGGATATTCTGAAGATCAACGAAGATGAGTTGGAGATTTTTGCAGATTATTTTGCTATAGAGCCAAGTATAGAAAGCGTATGCAATCACTTGGACCGCCATTTCCCAATGGATCTGATATGCGTCACCCAAGGATCGAAGGGTGCTATGATTTATCAAGGAGGCAATATCATTAGCCATGAAGGTTATAAGGTACAGGTTGCTGATAGCATTGGCGCAGGCGACGCTTTCCTTTCCGGATTTATCAAAACCTACCTAGACAATCAGCCCTTAGACCAAGTCTTAGACTTCGCCTGTAAATTGGGGTCTTTCGTTGCCGGTAAAAAGGGTGGGACACCGAGGTATGAGATCTCTGATATACAATAAGGTATTCAGTCTCAGTTTGTAAAAAAGTGAACAGTCGTCAGGCTAAATTAGTCGGGTATTGGCTCTTGGATCCAGATTCTTTACCCATGGCTCTTGGATCTCGATACATTGAGACTATGGTGAAGGGTCAATTGGTTGTCTAATCTTCATTATTCGGCATTCATCATTCAATATTTCCGGACTCTTGAGCTTTACTGAAAACTAACAAAAGAGATTGCCACACTCCTTCGTCGTTCGCAATGACGTCCCCAACTTTACTGAATACTGAGACTGCAAACTGATCACTAAGACTAAAATACTACTTACTAAAGCTCTCCCCTAATCTTCACGGCAATCTCCGACAACTCTTCGTTGCTTAGCTTTAGCTTGGGACGGTTAAAATTAATGTCATCCATCGTTTTCAGCGGCACAAGATGCACGTGTACGTGAGGAACTTCCAATCCGATCACAGCAACACCGATTCTCGTACATTTGATCGTCTTGTCCATAGCTTTGGCTACCCGCTGGGCAAAAAGATGTAAGCCTGACAGCACCTCCGGCTCTAGGTCAAAAATATAATCAACCTCTTGTTTTGGAACTACCAGTACATGGCCTTTGACCAACGGCATGATGTCCAGAAAAGCGATGTAGTTTTCATCTTCGGCTACAATGTGGGCCGGGATTTCTCTGTTGATGATTTTAGTGAAAATTGAATCCATAATCTGTAAAAATATAAAATCCCGACTTACGGCCGGGATTGAGTTAGAATGTAATGTCTAATATTTCGAATTGCAGTGTGCCCGCGGGTGCTTTTACTTCAGCGATTTCACCGACTTTTTTGCCTACAAGGCCTTTTCCAAAAGGAGAAGCTAGCGAAATCTTACCTGCTTTCAGATCAGCTTCTTCCTCAGAAACCAAGGTATAGCTTACAGTCATACCATTTTTCACGTTTTTGATCTTCACAGTAGTCAAAATCCCAACTTTGGACGTGTCGAGCTGAGAGCTGTCCAGAATCCGGGCATTCCCTACCACCGCTTCCAACTTCGCAATTTTGAGCTCCAAATGACCTTGAGCGTCCTTAGCAGCATCATATTCTGCATTTTCGCTTAGATCACCCTTGTCTCTGGCTTCAGCAATTTGGTTGGAAATATCAGTTCTTCCCTTAGTCTTAAGCATTTGAAGTTCATCCTTCAACCGCTTCAAGCCTTCTTCAGTATAGTATTGTATTGTTCCCATAATCTACTCTTAGTAAAAGCCACAAAAACAAAATAACGGTCGCAAGACGGGACCGTTACCTTGTTTTTAGCTTGTATTTGAACTACAAAGATAACAAAGCTTTGAAACAAACCAAAGCCGGAATTTCTTTCTCTTCTCCCATTTTTAACCTTTAGATGAAAACAGGTAATTCCATCAAAACTTTTGATAGAACTGATTTAATCCTCAATATGATTATCTACTTGAGCCTACGCTCTTCACTTGCCAAGAGCCATTCATTTTCACCGCAAATTTCACAGGATGCCCCCTTTCCTCCTAAATGCTTCAACTCTCCGCAGTGAGTACAACAATAGTTGAATCCAATCCTAAAATCTTTACAGGGAAAAGCATATACATCAGGTAAAATAGGCAAGCCCGGCATCACATCTTCATCAGGAAAACAAAAAACACTTAAATCTCCCGAAGTTTCCAAATATGCGAATTTCACTTGGCCAAGCTGAGATACATGTTGCTGTCGAAGCTGGGAAAACAACTCGTCGTAAGCTAACGATTCCTTCCGAAAGGCTTTATACACAATTTTTCCGCTCTCAATCAATTTGATTGGTTTTCCTTCTACAAATTTTTCAACTTTCTCAAATCTCCCGGTAAGATAGGTTATTAATTTATAGAGACTTATGACAACTACAAAAACCAGTATAGCGGGTAGTATAGCTACGTCTTCGTAAAACATAGGATCACCTGCCGCAGAACCTAGTGAGATGATTATTGCCAGCTCGAAAACTGATAGTTGTTTTATCCCTCGTTTTCCTGACAGCCTCAGTACAAAAAGAACGATAAAGAACATTATCGTAGTGCGGAGAATAACCTCAACTAAAAATACATAAGGAATATCCTCACCTATCAACAGCCGCTTCATCTCAAATAGTTGTAATGTTTCTTGGAATTGCATATTCTAAAACAATGGTGCCTCCTCGCGACGATGACTTTTATATCCACATCACCCTATAGTATACAGGGTTGTGAAATCTATTATGGGTTTACCTGCGAGGCTTTTCCTTTACGAAATTGCCCTTTTAATTCAAATAAACTTTGGTAGTCAATCGCCGGTCAAGGGAGGCATCATCGTTTACTGTGTACTTTATCGTATTTCAATCGTCCGATTTGATTTTTCCTTGATCGTCATACACCATAGTCAGGGATTTTCTATCGTCTGTTGTGAACGTTATCTCATAATAGGTGATGGAGTTTTCTTCAAAAATTCTCTTATCCGTGATTTTATCTACAGACAGCGCATCATCCCTGTCTATCACTTCAATCACAGCGGATGGAAGGTCAGCAGTTTCGGACTCATCTATTGCTCCCGAAAGCAAGGTGCCATCCCGCTTCACAATATTTGTATCTGAATCATGCGTAGTACCACTCATTTCATTTTGTGCTTCAATACTTTCTTCATAAGCATTTTCTGACTTTTCCCCGCAGGATAATGACAGAAGCACTATGGCTAACAGGTAAATTATCGAGTTCGTTTTCATGGTAAATTTAAGTTTCCAAATTCCTCAGTTTGATCAGTTTGAATCAGAGAAATTCCCTTTCGAAAAAGTTGATTCAAAATTCTGCCCACTTCAGAGATTCTATGAGCTAAAAAGACCATCCGGCTCTCAAGAAAAACACACACGGATATTGAATTCGAAATAAATAGGTAAAAAGACAGCTATTCTCTACCAACTTTCAGAATAATTCTAACCATATCTAAAATATTCATTAGAAAAACACTGTTATGCTTACATCTTTAAAAAAAACATTTTTTCGGGTTACATCAGGGAAGCAGAAAATAACTATCCGACATCATGAACCTATAAAGTCCTCATTATGATCTATATATTTCCCATTATGCGGATTCCAACCCAACGAATTGGAAAAGCTTTCGAAGAACTGTACGAAAGACATCTATTTTATTCACATTCCGATTTTCTGCAGGCAAGTAGGGAAAAGTCACATAGGATTTGGTGAACTTTAGTTTTTAGGCCGCTTCGGCCTCCCCCGTCTATGATGCAAGCCGGGGAGGGGCACCCTTCCACACCGATAAGTGGGTCTTACCGCCAGTGAAAAGAAAGGGCTGATACAACTGGGTATCATGTCGGACATACCTACTGTTTAAATGTCTTTTTGATCCTCTTAGCCAATACTTTATTTATTTTCTCGTAAGACTCATAAGTCCATCCGGCGACATGCGGGCTAAACAACACATTATCGCGGGAAGCCAGTTTCTCAAACTCAGCTTTTTGTTCAGGACTAAACTTTTGG
Organism: Algoriphagus sp. Y33; assembly: GCF_014838715.1. Classification (NCBI taxonomy): domain Bacteria; kingdom Pseudomonadati; phylum Bacteroidota; class Cytophagia; order Cytophagales; family Cyclobacteriaceae; genus Algoriphagus; species Algoriphagus sp. Y33. Next base: position 2,463,199 of record NZ_CP061947.1, read on the forward strand.
AATTTTTCGTTTTCCAATACATCCAGTAAGGCTCCGCGCAAAATCCCCTGATCCAAGGCTTCATTCAATGTCTTGAAACTAATCACTTCACCCCTAGCCGTGTTGATCAACCAAAAAGGTTTGGCAAAACTCTTCAACTCTTGCAGCGTGAAAAAATTTCTAGTCTCAGAAGTAAGCGGTAAATGGATACTTAGGACATCCGCTTCAGCTTTCACCTTTTCCCACATCACTTCCTGCACCAGGTCATCCCCAAAATCCATTTTGTACTTATCATAAGCCAAGATATTTACCCTAAACCCCTGAAGTCTACGTGCAAATGATTTTCCCATGTTGCCGTACCCCATGATACCAACGGTTTTGCCTGCCAACTCATGGCCACGATTACCTTCCCGATCCCATATCCCCTTTCGAACTTCCCGATCAGACTTTCCGATATTATTGAATAATGACAAAAGCATCCCTAGGGCATGTTCCGCTACCGCATCCCGATTTCCTTTGGCCGCATGAAAAAGCTTAATATTCTTTTCAGCCATATACTCCAAATCAATCTTGTCCAGACCTGCTCCTGCCCTACCGATGAATTTCAGATTGGTGGCTCGCTCCAGCAGTGCCCTGTCCATGGGAGTTTTTGAACGGATAATGAGCCCATCGTAAATATCCACGGAAGCCAAAATTTCATCGCGCGTGATTTCAGGTGAATAGATGACTTCATGCCCTTCCTTCTGTAGCATGGGCATAATACTTTCGTGCATTTCGTCAATTATAAGGATCTTCATTTTTTTGAAGGAATTAAATATTTAGTAAAGACATGGCAACCAAAAAATAAACAGCTAACCCGATCAGGTCATTTGCTGTGGTAATAAACGGCCCTGAAGCCAATGCAGGGTTGATCCCAAGCTTGTCAAGTATAATCGGAGTAATAGTTCCCATAAAGGAAGCAAGTAAGACAACTGAAAACAGGGCTATTGATACCACCATCGCAAACGAGACTTCGGTTTTGTAAAATAACACAACCACACCAAAAACAAATGTGGCTAAGATCAATCCGTTTAGCATTGCTACCAACAATACTTTTAAAAATCTCTTGGCTAAAGAATCATCAAAAATAGATTTGCTGGCAAGAGACTGGACCACAATCGAAGAAGTTTGAATTCCCACGTTTCCGCCGGTCGCTGTGATCAGAGGGATAAAGAAGGCCAATGCTGTCACTTTACTAAGCCCTTCCTCAAAAAAACCAATAAACCCGGCACCTAGCAAGCCTCCACAAATACCTATCAGCAGCCAAGGCAATCTAGCTTTGGAAAGCTTGATCACACTATCATACTCATCCACTGTATCCGAAATACCTGTCATGGCCTGGATGTCTTCCTCGGCTTCTTCCCGGATTACATCCAAGATATCATCCACGGTGATTCTCCCTACCAGCTTATTCTTACTGTTGACCACAGGAAGTGATTCCAAATCATACTTACGCATGACCTCAGCCACTTCCTCCTGATCCATATAGGTGGGCACAGAGATTACTTCTTCCTCATAGATATCCTCGATCTTCGTTTCATCAGAGGCCAAAACAATTCGCTTCAGCGAAACGATCCCCATTAGTTGCTGCCTATTATTTACTACAAAAATGGAATAGATCTTACTTACATTTTCTGCCTGGCGCCGAATCTCGTTAATAGTCTGAACAACATTCCAGTTTTTATTTGCACGGATGTACTCTTTCGCCATAATCCCCCCTGCCGTATCTTCATCATAACGCAGGAGTTCGAGAATCTGGTCAGACTTTATCTTATCCTGAAAATGGCTGATGATATCCTCCCGCTCTCTTTCCAAAAAGAGATTGAGTATATCTGCTCCATCATCAGAATCCATCAACTCAATCAGGTTAGCCATTTCCTGAATATCCAGTTCCTTGAGGACTTTATGCTGATTTGTGGCTTCCAACTCGATAATAATATCCGCTGCAAATTGCGCATCCAGCACCCGCAAAACATAGATGGCTTCCTCCATGGAAAGCTCATCCAACAGGGCCGCAATATCCGCCACATTCACTCCATCCAGTGACTCCTGAATAAATTTAAAATCCTGTGAATCAATCGACTTACGGAGACTTTCTAGGTATTCTTTCGAAAGTTCAAACTGCTTAATGATTTCCACGGGAAGCTTCGATTGTTTGGGTGAGAAATATGAAATCAGCAACGTCTAATTGCTCAGCACGTAAATCCAAAATAGGATTTGAATTAAAGTCAGCAGGAAGACTAAAGGGTTTAAGACAATTTCTAAGTGTTTTTCTACGGTTGCCAAAACCCGCTTTAACTACCTGTTTAAATAGTTTTTCATTACAATCCAATTTTTCTGTCTTATTTCTGGTCAATCTAATTACTCCCGAATTGACTTTGGGAGGTGGATCGAAGACGTGCGGAGGCACAGTAAACAAATATTCTATATCGTAATATGCTTGTAGAAGCACAGACAATATTCCGTAGTCCTTATTTCCTTTCGGCGAAGCAATCCGTTCTGCAACTTCCTTTTGTAGCATACAGACCACTTCAGTCACTTGGTCTTTTACATCCAGTACTTTGAAGAAAATCTGTGAAGAAATATTGTAGGGGAAATTACCGGCTATGGCAAACTTGCCGGGAAATGATTCGGAAAGATTCATTTTCAGAAAATCCCCTTCAATGATTTTGTCCCCCAATTCAGGGTATTTCTTATGCAGGTAAGCAATAGATTCCCTGTCAATATCAACAAGGTGTAAATCAAGGTCCTCCTTCAAAAGAAAATCCGTAAGAACCCCCATGCCAGGCCCGATTTCCAAGACTTTGCTTACTCCATTATATCCTTTGACCGCTTGCGCTATTTGCTCCGCAATACTCAAATCGGTCAAAAAATGCTGTCCCAAGTGTTTCTTGGCTTTGACCTTTTCCATCGGTTAGCTCAGATAAATTTTTATAAATTGCAACCAAAATTAAGACAATAATTCTAAAGGACTAGCTTAGATGCGCTAGCAATACCAACTCAAACAGTAAATCCAACATCCATCCTTATATGCATCAACGTAAGATCAAACCCATTATCGGAATCAGTATTGGAGACATTAATGGAATAGGCATCGAAGTCACCATGAAAGCTTTGCTGGACAATAGAACTTACAAGTCCTTTACCCCGCTGATCTATGGACACGGTAAGGTGCTGACTTTCTATAGGAAACAACTGGGACTGGAAGATTTTAACTTTGCGCAGATCAAAAATATTGATGAGATCCAGCATAAGCGAATTAATGTAATCAATGTTACGGACGAATGTCCTGAGGTGATTCCCGGAGTAGAAACCCAGGAAGCCGGAAAATTCGCTTTAGATACGCTGAAAATGGCGGTAAATGACCTGAAAGAAGGAAAAATTCAAGCTTTGGTGACGGCCCCGCTTAATAAAAACAACGTAAACTCTGACACCTTTCACTTCGTAGGGCACACTGAATTCATCACCAATGAAGTAGGCGCAAAAGAAAGCCTGATGCTGATGGTATCCGAACAATTGCGGGTGGGATTGGTCACAGGTCATGTGCCTTTGGCTAAAGTGGCCGAAAATGTCACGCAAGAACGGATAATACAAAAAGCAACTATTCTTCTGAACAGTCTGGAAAATGATTTCGGGATCAATAAGCCAAAAATCGCAATCTTAGGACTGAATCCACATGCCGGTGAAGACGGACTACTGGGCGAAGAGGAAGAGCAAATCATCAAACCGGCCATTCATGCACTGAAGGATCAAAACAAAATGACCTTTGGCCCCTACCCTGCTGATGGATTCTTTGGAATGGCACATCAAACAAAATTTGACGGGATTCTTGCCATGTATCATGATCAGGGTTTGGTTCCGTTCAAATCCATGGCCTTCAGTACAGGCGTAAACTTCACCGCAGGCCTGCCCGTAATCCGAACATCGCCTGATCATGGCACTGCTTATAACATAGCAGGGAAAAATACGGCCGATGAAGGTTCGATGAGAGCCGCAATTTTTCTGGCATTAGACATTATTCAACAACACAACCCGCAGGAACCGGAGGATTAAGAAGGAAAACGAGAGATTTATCACATGCAACCAAAGAATATTTCAAAATCTCTTTTATCCTTCTATAATAATTCACTATTTTTGCGGTCTTAAATCGAGAGGAGGTATCGTGAAATTCTGGAGAACATTTGATATTGAGGTCATTAAGTTCCTCGAAGGCATACACGAAATTGACTTCGAAATTGGAGATTCATTTTTCCAGCACTTCGAGGACAATGAACTTGTCAAAAAAGGAAATTTGACCGCACGGGTCATTATGAAAATCGGTCCAAATGTAATTGAAATGGATTTTCATATCTCAGGGAAAGTAATACTTACTTGCGATAGAAGTTTGGAGCCATTTGAGCAGCCGTTGGATTTTCATGAGAAGATGATCTATAAGTATGGATCTGAAGAAAAAGAAATCGACGAAAAGGTCATTATGATTACTAGGGATACCCCGAAAGTCAATGTGGCTCAGCTGATTTACGAATTTATTCTATTGGCTTTGCCATTGAAGAAAATTCACCCTGATTACAGAAACGAAATGGATGATGAAGATTACGAAGGGGAAGGAATATATGCCTATATAGACGGGCAGAATTCTGACGACAACGGAGATGATTCAGGATCCGATGAAGATAATAATGAAGCAGTTGATCCTAGGTGGGATCTTTTAAAAAAGTTAAAAAACAAGGAATAATCATAAACCACACATAAAATGGCACATCCTAAACGAAAAATTTCGAAAACCAGAAGAGATAAAAGAAGAACTCATTACAAATTAGAAGCTCCGGGCTTGGCTAAATGTCCTACCACAGGTGAAATGCACTTGCCACACAGAGCGTTCTGGTTGGACGGTAAATTGTACTACAAAGGACAAGTTATCATCGAAAAAGAAATCTTGGCTTAATCAGTCAGCTGAATTTTACAAGAATCCATTCGTTAGTTGCGGATGGATTTTTTGTTTTCAGCCCCGATCCAAACCGCTTGTTGTCAAGGCCATTACTTTTCATTGATGGATTTCTTTTGGTAGAGAATGACAATTGTAATATTTTTGCCTTCCTTACAGGATAGAACACATCCATAACAAACAGTTAGAGATGATTTTAATTTGATCGTCTCAGCTTAAACCCAGCATAATGGACAAACTCAGAGCCATGATCACCGGAATAGAAGGTTACGTTCCGGAATACAGGTTGACTAATAAAGAACTTGAGAAGCTTGTAGAAACAAACGACGAGTGGATCGTCTCAAGAACTGGAATAAAAGAAAGAAGAATACTAAAAGGAGAAGACCAGGGCACATCAGTAATGGGAGCCGAAGCAGTAAAAGGCCTTTTAGAAAAAACAGGCACGGATCCTCTGGACGTAGATTTGATTATATGCGCCACAGTTACTCCCGACATGCCTTTTCCTGCCACGGCAAATATCATCGCAGATATAGTAGGTGCTAAAAACAGTTACAGTTTCGATATCGGAGCAGCCTGCTCCGGTTTTTTGTATGCCCTACAGATGGGAAGCCAATTCATCCAAACGGGCACTCATAAGAAGGTAATCATTGTAGGAGCCGATAAAATGTCTTCTATTGTTGATTATACGGATAGAGCTACATGTATCCTATTTGGGGATGGTGCTGGAGCAGTAATGCTTGAGCCTACTACCGAAGATCTGGGCATCGTAGACGCCATTCTTAAATCAGACGGATCAGGTGCTCCATACCTGCATATGAAAGCCGGCGGAAGCCGGCGACCTGCCACGCATGAAACAGTAGATGCTTCGGAACACTATGCTTACCAGGAAGGCTCTACAGTATTCAAGTTTGCGGTGACCAATATGGCCGATGTAAGTGCGGAAATTATGGAAAAAAACGGCTTGACGGGTGAGGACGTCGCTTGGCTTGTTCCCCATCAGGCAAATCTTCGAATCATTAATGCTACCGCCAACCGTATGGGAATAGGTTCGGACAAAGTGATGATGAACATCGAAAAATATGGTAACACGACAGCCGCTACTATACCTCTTTGTCTTTGGGACTATGAAAGCCAACTGAAAAAAGGAGACAACTTAGTCCTTGCAGCATTTGGAGGCGGATTTACTTGGGGGGCCATTTTCCTTAAGTGGGCATACGATCCCAAATAAGTTGATTAAGAAAATAATACGATAATTATACTATGGCTAGTACTGCAGATTTTAAAAACGGACTTTGTCTGGTAATGAACAATGACATCTACTCCATCGTTGAGTTTCAGCATGTCAAACCGGGAAAAGGCCCTGCCTTTGTCAGAACAAAAATGAAGGGAATTACTTCCGGGAAAACGCTTGACAAAACGTTCAGCGCAGGAGAGAAAGTAGAAACGGCTAGAGTTGAGAAAAGACCGCATCAGTTTCTATATGCTGATGACATGGGATACAACTTTATGGACACTACCTCTTTTGAGCAGATTTCTATCGAAGAAAAGCTTATTGAACGGGCCAATCTTCTAAAAGACGGTCAATTGGTGGATATTTTGATCCATGACGAAACAGAAACCCCGCTAGCCGTGGAGCTGCCTCCGTTCGTGGAGTTGATGATCACTTACACCGAACCCGGGATCAAGGGAGATACGGCTACAAATGCGTTGAAACCCGCCACCGTCGAAACCGGTGCCACTGTAATGGTACCGCTCTTCGTAGAGCAAGACATTTTGATCAAGGTAGACACCAGGGATGGTTCATACTCAGAAAGAGTAAAATAACTTAATTAAGCTGTGTGATTTCATTAAATTACACAGCTTAATTCATTTATATCCCATTAAAATAATCATGCCTTTGGGCACCTCTAATAAATACATAGACCTATGAAAGCAAAAGAGATTCAGGAGTTGATCGATTATATCTCTAATTCTGGTTTGGCGGAAGTTAAAATCAAAACTGAGGAATTTGAACTTTCTATTAAGAAATACGCAGAATCTTCTGCACCTAGGATGGTAGAAATGGCACCTGCACCTGCTCCCGCACAGACTCAGGCTCCTGCTCCTGCTCCAGTACCTACGGCTGCACCGGCAGCTCCCACTGAACCAGCCCCCTCCAACTTAGTAGAGATCAAATCACCTATGATCGGAACTTTCTACCTTACTTCCAGCCCGGATGCAGATCCGTTTGTAGCTGTGGGAGATTCTATCAAAACCGGCGACACCGTTTGTATCATTGAAGCTATGAAACTCTTCAACGAAATAGAATCTGAAATTTCCGGTAAAATCGTCAAGATCTTGGTGAGCAATTCTACGCCTGTAGAATATGATCAGCCATTATTCCTTGTAGATCCGGCAGGTTAATTTTTTCATCAAAAACAAATAGCTGTGTTTAAAAAAATACTAATCGCCAACAGAGGCGAGATTGCCTTAAGGATCATCCGTACTTGTAAGGAGATGGGGATAGAGACTGTGGCAGTTTACTCTACTGCGGATAAGGATAGTTTGCATGTGAGGTTTGCTGATGAGGCAGTCTGCATAGGTCCTGCTCCCAGTCGTGAATCATACCTAAACATCCCCAGAATCATCGCCGCTGCCGAAATTACCAACGCAGATGCTATACATCCAGGGTATGGATTTCTTTCCGAAAATGCAGAATTCTCAAAAATCTGTGAAGAATACGGAATCAAATTTATCGGTGCCAGTGCAGAAATGATCAACCAAATGGGTGACAAGGCTACTGCCAAAGCAACCATGAAAGCGGCAGGAGTACCTACTATTCCGGGCTCTGAGGGAATCTTGACCTCCATGGAGCAAGGTGTCAAGCTTGCAAATGAAATGGGATATCCAGTCATTCTGAAAGCAACCGCCGGAGGCGGTGGTCGTGGGATGAGGATAGTAAAAGAGGAAGCCGGATTCAAAAAAGCTTGGGACGATGCGAGAATGGAATCAGGTGCTGCTTTTGGCAACGATGGTTTATATCTTGAAAAATATGTTGAAGAGCCTCGCCATATAGAAATTCAGATCATTGGAGATAGAACCGGAAAAGCCTGTCATCTTTCAGAGCGGGATTGCTCTATACAAAGGAGGCATCAGAAATTGGTGGAAGAAACCCCATCCCCATTCATCACTGATGAGCTGCGTGAAGCCATGGGAAAAGCTGCCATCAAAGGAGCCGAAGCCATTGGCTATGAAGGTGCCGGAACAGTGGAATTTCTTGTAGATAAGCATCGCAATTTCTTCTTCATGGAAATGAATACCCGGATCCAGGTAGAGCACCCCATCACTGAGGAAGTAACAGACTTTGACTTAATCAAAGAACAAATCAAAGTTGCCGCAGGTGAATTGATTTCCGGTAGAAACTACTATCCTAAGCTCTTCGCTATGGAGTGTAGAATCAATGCAGAAGATCCTGCCCACGGTTTCAGACCTAGTCCCGGCAAGATCCAGAACCTTCATATTCCCGGAGGACGGGGCGTGAGAATAGATTCACACGTATATGCAGGTTATGTAATTCCTCCCAATTACGATTCCATGATAGCCAAGCTGATTGTCAGCGGCCAATCCAGAGAAGAAGTGATCGTACGAATGAAGCGTGCTTTGGAAGAATTTGTAATCGATGGCATTAAAACCACAATCCCATTCCATATCGCCTTGTTAGAAAATGAACAATTCAAGGAAGGAAACTTTACTACCAAGTTTCTGGAGGATTTTGATTTCTCGGTGATAAAGGGATAATTCAAAATATATACATTAATAAAAAAAGCTGCCCATACGGACAGCTTTTTTTGGTTTAGGTGGAGTATGGATCTGAATTTCACAGTTATTTTTAGATGGCAGTCAGACAGAATAAAAATCAAAGGATAAAGTGGTCAGGAAGAAATTTTGTCAAAGCCATCCGGTATTTATCTAAGTAGTTATGCCTCATAATACTGGTTACCTCTGTGATTAATTAATAATGGGACAAATGATAGATGTGTTTTGATGAAAAAATAACAACCTTATGCTGCATGACTGACAATTTTTTAGCGTTATCAAATCCTAACTAACTATCAGGGACTATGAGTCCAATAAGAGTTGATAAATTCACATAGATCACGCCTAGAGTCACAGCCGCGGATAATCCCACCACTAAAACTGTGGTAGCCGCAGCACTTGTCCGTTTGACATTGATAAACTTAATGTCACTGAGTGGGATCAGAACACAATCTAGCTCGTTACCATCATCCTTCCTCCTATAACCAGATATCCTTGCTCTATTCCGCAATAAATCAGCTTGCTCACTTGGTTGTTTGTTCCTACTACTTTGATTTGATCTCCAAGAAAAAGGTTTTGAAGTCCCGGCAGTGTATCGCCCAATCCGGGGCATTCGATCGCATAGTTAGGCTTTAGATTAGCAGGATTTCTATACGCTTTACAGGAAAGAAGCAGTGTCAACATGGCGAATAAAGCAAAAAGTGACACTGCCTTTTTTTTCATCCTGTTTTTGATTCAAAAATAGATTAATTCCGCACCGCAATTAGATTAATTTTTGATAGTTTGAATTTCGAATTAACCAAATATCTGAATTTGTCAAATTCCACCAAAGCATTTGTTCTCAGCCATTTTAGCCCTTAGCAGTTGTACTTCTCCTCAGCATAAAGATGTCCAATTAGCGGATATCGAGCAGATCAGCTACAACTTCCATATCCGACCTATTCTCTCTGACAAACCCTTTGTCTGCCACGGTCCGGGATGCCAATAAACGAGAAGCCGAACTTCTCCAAAGTATTCCTATTCATTCATATAAAAGCTATCCTATCAGACAGTTTTTATATGAATAATCCCACTGAATTTTTACCTCTGACCAATAAAAGTGTTTTTTTAAGATGCAATAATAATCAGCCATTATCAAATATTTCAACTAAGTCCTTCCCCTTACATCAAAAAATCAGAATAAAAATTTGGGCTTCGGGATGCCTTTAATTCAAATTATAGCTAGTTTGAGATCGATAAATTTTCCTTCAACCCAAAATGCTAGCTTCTACCCTCCTGAAATACTGTATTATATGTGGCTTTTGCTTGTTAGCCTTTGGTTGCTCCAGGCAACAAGAGGGTGATATATACTTATCCGATACAGAGCAGATCAGCTACAACTTCCATATCCGACCTATTCTCTCTGATAAATGCTTTGTCTGTCACGGTCCGGATGCCAATAAACGAGAAGCTGAACTTCGCCTTGATACGGAAGCAGGAGCATTTGCTGCGTTGAAAGATGATGCAAGTCAATTTGTAATCAAACCTGGAAATCCGGCAGAATCTGCTGTTTATCATAGAATCACCTCCGAAGATCCCGGAGAACTGATGCCTCCGCCGGAGTCCAATTTGGCCCTATCCGAATCGGAAATTCAACTGATCAAAAAGTGGATTGAACAGGGAGCTAATTATGAGCCTCACTGGGCTTTTGTAAAAGCAGAACGAACGAAATTGCCTGAAGAAACTGACTGGACTATCAATGAACTAGACCGGTTTACGCTTAAGAAAATGCAGGAGAAAGGACTCTTGCCTAATCCGGAAGCCAAGCCATATGAGTTGATCAAGCGTGCAAGTCTTGATTTGACAGGATTACCTCCAAGCCTGGAGCTTTTGGATAAGTTTGGAGATTTCAAAGGTGAACTGTCTTATGAAGATTTACTCGATGGACTATTGGAAGACCCTGGTTTTGGTGAGAAAATGGCAATTCTCTGGATGGATATTTCCAGATATTCCGATAGCTACGGCTATCAGGATGATAATATCCGGACACAGTGGCCTTACCGCGATTGGGTAATCCATGCATTCAATGAAAACATGCCCTATGATCAATTTGTCACCTGGCAGCTTGCAGGTGATCTTTTGCCGGATGCAAGCAAAGAGCAAATTCTGGCAACTGCCTTCAATAGAAATCATAAATACACAGAGGAAGGTGGAGTGATCGATGAGGAGTATAGAATAGAATACGTACTGGACAAAACCAACACGGTAAGCAAAGGGCTGTTAGGGATCACCATGGAATGCGCACAATGCCATGACCATAAGTATGATCCTTTCTCCCAGAAGGAATATTTTGAGCTATTTGCCTTCTTCAACAATACTCCTGAAACAGGATATCAAGGGGATGTCTCGCAGTCTAAACCTGCCAAAACCCCAATTCTCTGGGTTGATCAGGAAGATCTGTCCGGAATCATGAGTTTTATCAACCATGATGACACCACCAAATTAAGTGTTTCTGTGATGGGAGAACTGGATAAAAAGAGACCAACCTATATCCTTGATCGGGGTGTCTATGATGCACCGACGGTAGAAGTTGAGCCCTCCACTCCATCATCAATCATGGAGTTCCCTGCAGTCTTGGAGAAGAACCGTCTGGGTCTTGCACAGTGGATTACTTCCAGAGAAAACCCGTTAACAGCAAGAGTTTTTGTAAATCTGATGTGGCAAGAGATTTTCGGTCAGGGTATAGTAAAATCGGCGGGAGATTTTGGGATGCAAGGTGATCTCCCCACCCATCCGGAACTATTGGACTGGCTGGCAGTGGACTTTATGGAAAATGGCTGGGACATCAAGCGTCTGATGAAGCAAATTCTAAGCTCTGCAACCTACAAACAGTCTTCCGTAATCACAGACAAACATCTCAATACGGATCCGGAAAATCTCTACTTAGCTAGAGCTCCCCGTTTAAGGCTTCCTGCGGAAAACATCCAGGATCTGGTGTTGGCTAGTAGTGGGTTATTAGTCAGAAAACTCGGTGGTCCAAGTGTCAAACCCTATATGCCTGAAGGAATCTGGGAGGCAGCGACTTCAGGACGGGGAGTTTTAGCTACGTATATTCAGGACAAGGGCGACAAATTGTATCGCAGAGGTTTATACAATTTCATCAAGTTAACTGTCCCTCCTCCCAAGGCAATGATATTTGATTCCAGCAACAGGGATCGATGCGAAATAGGGAGAAACAGAACAAACACCCCACTACAGGCATTGGTGATGATGAATGATCCGATGATTTTGGAAGCTTCGCGTGTCTTAGCCGGCAACATGTGGGGTGAAAACAAAAACGGAGAAAAAGCCATTACTACGGCATTCAAGCGAATTGTTTGCCGGGATATGAGCAAGGAAGAAAAGTCGATCCTGCTCTCCTACTACAGAGACCAATTAGAACGATTTAGCAAAAATCCTGATCAGATTTTCCCCACTTTAAATGTGGGCGAGTTCCCACTGGAGGAGTCTGCTATCATTCCTGAAACTGCCGCACTCATGCAAGTAATCGTGAGTATTTATAATCTGGAAGAAACCATTACCAAAAGCTGATATGGAAAAGGAACTATTGGAAGAAGGGCTTAATCACAACCGGAGGAAATTTCTATCCCGGCTTAGTCTCGGAGTGGGTAGCCTAGCCTTGGGGTCATTATTGGTTCCTGACCTCTTATCGGGAAAAGCTGAAGCGGAAGAAGCCATGATGAGTGCCCTTCCACATTTTGCGCCGAAGGCCAAACGGGTTATCTACCTCTTCCAAAATGGAGCCCCCAGCCAGCTGGAATCATTTGATTACAAACCTCTCTTGAATAAGCGGATGGGAGAAGAGCTCCCTGAGTCCATCCGTGGTAACCAGCGCCTTACCGGCATGACCTCAGGTCAATCCTCTTTCCCCTTGGTGGGTTCCAATTATAAATTTGATCAATACGGAGAGTCAAGAGCTTGGATATCCGAAGTATTTCCGCATACTGCCGGGATTGTGGATGATATCTGCATCGTAAAATCCATGCATACCGATGCTATCAACCATGACCCTGCACTGACATTCTTCCAGACAGGGGCACAAGTAGGCAATCGGCCTAGTATGGGATCTTGGCTGAGCTATGGCCTGGGGAGTGAAAACAGTAACCTTCCGGCATTTTCGGTTTTATTAAGTCGTGGACGTGGAAATGGACAGGGAGTTTACTCCAAACTATGGAGTAATGGATTCTTGGATGCAACCCACCAGGGGGTGCAGTTTTCCAACTCTGAAGATCCTGTACTCTATCTCAAGGATCCCGATTCCATGAGTCGTTCCGAACGTAGAAAAATGATCGATCAGATCGCTGCAATGAATGACTTGAGCATGCAGCAGTTCAATGATCCTGAAATCACTGCCAAAGTACAGCAGTATGAAATGGCTTACCGGATGCAAACTGCTGTTCCGGAAATGACAGATATTTCCAAGGAACCGGAAAGTATCATCAAACTTTACGGACCGGACTGTCTGGTTCCGGGCACCTATGCTGCCAATTGCCTCTTGGCCAGAAAACTATCGGAAAGCGGCGTTCGGTTTGTTCAGCTCTATCATCAGGGCTGGGATCAGCATGGCAATTTACCCAATGAAATGCGGCTTCAGGCAGAAGATGTAGATCAGGCTTCCGCAGCACTCATTACAGATCTGAAGCAAAGAGGTTTGCTGGACGAGACCTTGGTGATCTGGGGAGGGGAATTTGGAAGAACAAATTACTGTCAAGGTAAAATCTTGGTGGACAATTACGGCCGTGACCATCATCCCCGCGCATTTTCTATCTGGATGGCCGGTGGCGGTGTGAAGTCCGGATTGGTCTATGGTGAGACGGATGAATTTGGCTACAACATCACAGAAAACCCTGTCCATGTGCATGATTTTCAGGCCACTGTCCTTCACCTGATGGGAATCGATCACGAGCGTATGACCTACAAGCATCTTGGACGAAGGTATAGACTGACAGATGTCTCCGGCAAAGTAGTAAAAGACTTAATTGCTTAGAATCTATATGCCAAAGAGTTCTTCTATTAGATCCATACTGGAAAGCACCCTTTTTATTTGGATTGGTCTTACCCTAATCATGACCCTAGCGGGAAATTCGCTGGTTCTACCTGAATGGCTTCAGGTAATTGGCAGAAGCCATCCCATTTTACTGCATTTCCCCATCGTATTGCTCTTAATGGGCTTGCTTTTTTTCTGGATTCCCGGAATTGAGAAAAAGCCCGAGATTAAAGAAACAGGAGAAATCAGCTTTCTCATAGGCTGTAATTTTGCAGGAATCACAGTGATAGCAGGGCTGATTTTGGCACAGGAAGAATACACAGGAGAGATTCTAATCTGGCATAAATGGGGAGGCTTGTTGGTTTTCGGAGGTTGTGTACTACTCTATTTTTTCAGAACCATCAAAGTAAATTTCATTCGCCTATGCAGCCTGGCTTTAGCAATAGCAATCCTGCTCACAGGGCATTGGGGAGCAGGACTGACGCATGGAGAAGATTTTCTTTTGGCTCCGGTCAGATCCACTGAGATAGAGGTAATTCCATTGGCTGAAGCCGAAATTTTCAGGGATGTTGTTCAGCCTATTTTGCAGGCAAAATGTATCAGCTGCCACAAAGAAGGAAAAATAAAGGGAGAACTGCGAATGGATCATATCGAAGACTTGCAAAAAGGCGGAAAATCAGGCCCTTTTGCAGTTGGAGGAGATTTTGAAAAATCACTTTTAATCCAGCGGATCAACCTTCCTGAAGACGACAAGAAACACATGCCGCCGAAAAACAAAGCTCAGTTAACTGATGAAGAGTTTTTGATCTTAAGTGAGTGGGTTGCGTCTGGAGCTAGTTTCGATCAGAAACTCGTTGATCTTCCAGCAGCAAATGAGTTGTACCAATTGGCATCATTAAAATTCGCAGCAGATAAGATCCATTCATTCGGGGCGGCAGATCCTGGAGATGTTGAAGAGTTAAATACCTCATTTCGATCTGTAAAAACTCTTTTCCCGGAATCCCCTGCCTTGGAAGTTTCCTATTTTGGGATTTCAGCTTTTCCTCCAAAATCACTTGCAGAGCTGAAAATCATAAAAGATCAAATCGTCCGGTTTAGTCTGAATAAAATGCCTTTGGCCGGAGTAGACCTTAAGTTTTTAACTGATTTCAAGCATTTGGAAGAATTACAACTGAATTTCACTGGCTTAAGTGCTGATCAGTTGAAAGTGATTTCTGAACTCAAAACACTTAAAACACTTGCACTTTCAGGTAATACAATTGACAATGCCTCCCTTCAAAATCTCAGTAAAATGAAGTCTTTGAAAAAGCTCTATCTATGGCAAACAGGATTGGGAAATCAGGACCGGGAAACTATCCAAAAATCACTTCCTTCTACCGAACTGTTCTTTGGCTTTGATGGAAAGGGAATAATCTACGAATTGAACAGCCCTGCTATATCCCAAGCGGATGTGATTTATCAGGACAGCTTGGAATTAACGCTTTCCCATCCTATCAAAACTGTTGAACTTCGCTATACACTTGACGGCACAGAACCGGACAGCATCACAAGCCCTGTTTACACCAATCCTCTTTTTGTCAAAAAAACAGGAAAAATCAGGGCACAAGCGTTTGCTGAGGGTTGGAAAGGCTCAAAGGTGGCCGAAGCTGTTTTTATGCATTCCGGAATCAAGCCTGTTGGATTTAAGCTGGTATATGAACCAAATTCTAAATATAAGGCTTCCGGTGTGGCTACACTTTTTGATCTGGAAAAAGGCCAGGCATCAAATCATGGTCAAAAATGGCTGGGTTTTCAGGATAACCCAATGGTTTTGGAAGTTGGTTTTGAAGAAAACAATAAACCCCGAGAACTCTCCATCAGCCTACTTTATAGCGAAGCGGCACATATTTTCCCTCCTTCTACTGTGGTTATTCATGGACTGGAAAACGGGAAATGGAAGGAACTGGCAAGTGACTCTCCGGCGGTATCTTCCAATCCATTGCCTGCAAGGTCAGAATTGCTGTCATTTGAATTGGAAGACACGAACTATGAAAAGCTAAAGATCATAGTAACCCCGCTCCCCCGCCTACCAAAATGGCACCCGGATGCAGGAAGCAAAGGTTGGGTATTTGTGGATGAGGTGATTTTCAGTAAATAAAAAATCAGAAACCGCATGAGTTGAACGATTTCCTGTTTCGTCAGTCTGATTATAAAGAAAACCTTCAGCTTTACCTGATAACTGAATGAATTCCTTACTCTCTCCTTCTGATTTCATAGGAAAAAAAGGGAACTTTCTCCTGAATAATAATCTCAAGTTTCTTTACTATTGAAAGTTTCTTCTATAATTTCCTTAAAAATTTTTTTCATCATTTCAATTTTTTCATTGCCCTGCTTTCAACCAACGATTTCATTTGCGCAATGGCAACTTTGTTTAAATGAACAAGTCTTTCGCCTTGCAGTAAGCCTTGTTGAATAAGTAAGGCGTTAATACCTTCCATATTACTCAATACAACCAATTGTTCTAAATTGGTATAATCCCTGATATTTCCGCTTTTTTCAGGGTTGGCTTCCCAGCCATGTTGCGGCGGTAATGCCAAACAGAGCAACGTTCAATAAATCTGCTTCATTCGCATACACCAAGTTTGCCTGTTGTCGAGTAATTTCATTTGGAATCAGGTTTTCTTTGATTGCATCTGTATGAATACGATAATTTATTTTGGAAATGGTTCGCTGTAAGTTCCATTCCAATTGAAGGTGGTTACTTTCATCGGTTTTTAAGCGTTGAAATTCTTTTATCAGGTAAAACTTAAATTCTGTACTTAGCCAGGTAGCAAATTCAAAAGCAATATCCCGATGGGCAAAAGTGCCGCCATACCTGCCTGTTTTAGAAACAATACCAATGGCATTGGTTGTCTCAATCCGTCGTTTGGGTGTTAGGGAGAAGCTGTTTGAACCCGCCATATTTTTAATTCCATCGAATTCGATGGAATTAAAATTGGGGTTATTGAATTGCTCCCACAAGCCAATGAATTCAATGGTGCTGCGATTACGCATCCAATTTTGCAGGATGTAGTCGCTGCGCTCGGTATCCCTATGGCGGGCAATATCGGTAAGAGATATAAAATCTTCTTTATCAATTCTTTTCCTGGCTGAGAATCTCTTTATATAGTTCAATATTCTGCTTGACTTTGTCGTCCAATTCAGGTTCACGGATATCCTCGAGCTGCTGCATTTGTTCCAGGATTACTTTGGCCACCAGTATGCGGGCAGCTTCCTTATTGTCAGACGGAATTACATACCATGGTGCGTGTGCTTTGGAGGTTTTGTTTATCGCCTCCTCATAGTGCTTCTGATATTCTTCCCATTTTTCCCGTTCCTTTAGATCTCCGGGAGAAAACTTCCAATTATGTTTTGCTTTATTCAGTCTTCGGAGTAATCGCTGTCTTTGTTCCTCTTTGCCCAGATGCAAATAGAATTTTAAGATAATAGTACCATTTTCACTGATCTGCTTTTCGAAATTGTTGATCTGTTCAAAACGTTTTTCCCAGAACTCCTCTTTGATATCGTCTAGCGAATTGATTCCGGGTATATTTTCGCTCAGAATATAGGATGGATGTACCCTAGTCACCAGTACATTTTCGTAATGGGTTCTGTTGAAAACCCCGTATTTCCCCCGCTGGGGAAGGGCAATGATATGCCGCCAAAGGTAATCATGCTGTAGCTCAAGGGTAGATGGGGTCTTAAAACTGTGAACCACCACCCCTCGTGGATTGAATTCCTTGAAAACCTCCCGAATTAGACTGTCCTTGCCTGCAGTATCCATCCCCTGGAGACAAATTAGTACTGAATATTTATTATGGGCATACATAATATCCTGATGCTCACTAAGCTTCTCTCTCAATTTATTCAGTGCCTTCGCCTTCTTTTTTTCGGATGCTTCCAGATCTATCGAGGTAGGTAGGTCTTTGAGGGAAATTGCAGTAGTCACCTTAAAGTCACTTATTGAAATATTTTTCATGTGTTTATAATTTGTTTTTCAATGGCCACCCAGAATAGTCGGGGCAGGCTAGGGAATCTCGCTTATTTGGCATTTACGCCTC
This sequence comes from Algoriphagus sp. Y33, assembly GCF_014838715.1. Taxonomy (NCBI): domain Bacteria; kingdom Pseudomonadati; phylum Bacteroidota; class Cytophagia; order Cytophagales; family Cyclobacteriaceae; genus Algoriphagus; species Algoriphagus sp. Y33. The sequence continues at coordinate 2,481,062 of NZ_CP061947.1, forward strand.
TGTAACACCTGAGTCATGCTCGATTTCATAAGTTTTGTGATTTTGAATAGATAAAAAGTGAAATTCCAAGTTTAGAACAAGATAATATTTTATCTTAACCGCACCGAAAAACCCATTCTTTTATCACTATTTCCCCAACCTTAAGATGGTTCCAAATTCTATTTCACCGGGTATAAGCAATAGATACCTAGCTCTGGATGTGCTTCGCGGCTTGACAGTAGCATTTATGATCGTAGTAAACACTGCAGGTGATTGGAGTAATTTGTTTGCTCCCTTAGCTCATGCAAAATGGCATGGCTTCACCCCCACTGATCTGGTATTTCCTACATTTTTATTCGTTGTCGGCAATGCCATGAGCTTCTCCATGAAAAAGCTTCAGCTTATGTCCGACAAAGAATTCTTTAAAAAAGTCGGAAAAAGAACAGTGCTGATATTTCTTATCGGATGGCTGCTCAATGCTTTTCCATTTTATGACATCTCAGAAACTGGAGCTTATAGTTTTATCGATCTAACTGAGGTTAGGCTATTTGGTGTATTGCAACGCATCGCACTATGTTACTTCTTCGCATCAATCATCCTCTTTTATGGAGGCATCAAATTAGGCTGGATTTTTAGTGGAATCGCCCTTTTCGGCTATTGGGCCATCATGTATTTCTTCGGTGATTCAGCCGATCCATATGGTCTTACAGGCAATGCTGCCATCAAATTGGACTTGGCACTCATAGGCCCGGAAAGAATGTACGGAGGTGAAGGGATCCCCTTTGATCCTGAAGGGATCTTAAGTACCCTGCCCGCCATCGTTAATGTAATCGCTGGCTATCTGGCAGGAAAAATGATACAAAAGTTGGGCAATACCCTAGAGACTGTCAAAAAACTGCTCGCCATTGGGCTAGCCCTGATCGTCGTGAGCTACGCTTGGGACATCTTATTCCCTATAAACAAAAAAATCTGGACAAGCTCTTACGTATTGCTCACTACAGGCATTGATTTGTTCTTAATCGCTTTACTGATTGCAGTGATTGAAATCAAAAACTGGAAAAATTGGACGTATTTTTCCGAGGTTTTCGGTAGAAATCCGTTAATCCTTTATGTGCTCTCAGGGCTGGTCATTAGAACCCTTTCTATGATCCCAATGGGAGAAACCACCTTACGGGGGTTCATTTATACCAATTTTTACACTAGTTGGCTGGCTCCAAAAATGGCATCCTTCCTATTTGCCTTCAGCTACATGCTTGTGATCTGGCTGATAGGACTTTGGATGGACAAAAGAAAAATCTATATTAAGGTGTAAGTAAAAAATCAATCAGAGCGCTATGGATCAAGCTACACAGACGATGATCGAGAATCTGGAAAAAAACACAGGTAAAAGTCTCGATGAATGGACTGCGATTGTCCTAAAAGAAAATCTGAAAAAACATGGGGAGATCCTGAAATTTCTAAAATCGGAACACGGTTTCACCCACGGATTTGCTAATCTTATTGCTCACAAAGCATTAAAATCGGATTCTGGATCCGTTGAGGATACTCATGAGCTGATCACCAAGCAATATCAAGGCAAGGAACATTTTTTGCCGATTTATGAAAAGCTGAGTACTGAAATCAAAGCTTTTGGATCAGATATGGAATTTGCCCCCAAGAATTCCTATGTAAGTGTGAGACGTAAAAAACAATTTGCGATGCTCATCCCTGCCACTAAAACCAGATACGAAATTGGTATTAATCTAAAAGGCCATCCTCCTGAAGGCATACTGGAAATTGACACGAAGACCAACGGCATGTGCAGCCACAAAATTCATTTGGCCGAGGCATCGGATCTGACTCCTGAAGTTATTTCTTGGTTAAAAAAAGCTTACGAAACTGCCGGATAAATGCTACCACTCACAAAATAGGATCATTATTGGTCAATTGTTGAAGTGTTTCTTTTGGTTTTTGAAGATATCTTGATTCCTCAATCCACATCTCCTTACTATGCCAAATTCGCATCTCTTCAATCCGTTGAAAAACACTTCTCTCCTTATTTTTATCCTGACTCTCTTTGGGCAAAATTCCTTTGGTCAAATTACAGAAAACACCTATCACGACGCTGAATATTTCCTAAGTAACAACATACAGCGGGAAGTGTATCATTTGGATGTAATTCCGAATTGGATGGAGGATAATAAAAGCTTCTGGCACCAAACCTATACCAAAGACGGTAAACGGTTTTTTCTCACTGTTATTGAAAAGGGAGAGACTAATGAGGCATTTGACCATGAAGCATTAGCCGGCTTACTTAGTGAAAAGAGTGGAGAGAAAATTGATCACGAAAACTTGCCTTTCAATCACATCAAAATTGAGGGGGACGGATCAATAGTGTTTGACTGGGAGAACAAAAGCTGGACGTACAGCAACGGAAATCTGGAATCAAAGAGAAAATCACCATATGCTAGAGACAGGTCTGTATCCATTTCCCCTGATGGCAACTGGAAGGCCTTTGTCAAAAACTTCAACCTTTTCGTAGAGAATTTGGAAACCGGTGAAGAAATGCAATTGAGCTATGACGGAGAGAAAGACTATGAGTACGCTTCATTTTGGGGTTGGTCAGATATGATTCTTGGCGAAAACGGTGAAAGGCCTGAGCACCTGAGCATCAACTGGTCACCCGACTCCAAACAAATCCAAACTCAGATAGTAGATCTACGCTTGGCCGGGAAAATGCTGCTATTGGACAATAGTCAGGATGATAAATTTCGCCCCCAACTGATGGGCTACTACCGGGGATCACCGGGAGACACCACGGTGGTAATGTACACCCCGGTACTATTTGAACTGGAGAGCAAAAAAGAAACAAAATTCCCGGGGCTTTCACTCCCACATTTTATCGGGATGAATCTAAGCTGGGATACTGAAAGCGAAAATCTCTACGGAACATACCTGCAAAGAGGATTCAAAAGTTTTGACCTTATAGAAATCAATGCTTCCACCAAAGAAATCCGAAAAGTCTATTCCGAATCCTCTCCCACACATGTCAATAACAACAATATATTCCGTAGACTGAAAAACGGACAGTTCATCCTAGGCACAGAGAAATCGGGATGGAATCAGCTCTATTTAATGGATTGGAAGAAGGGGACGTTAGTAAACCGGATCACCTCAGGAGATTATGTAGTGAAAAATATACTTTCGGTTGACGAAGAAAACAGCATCGTTTATTTCGAAGCTTCCGGTAAGGAAAGTGATGTGAATCCGTATTACTCCTTTGTATATAAAGTGAAGTTTGACGGCTCAGGACTTGAATTGTTAACTCCTGAAAACGCTTTCCATTCCATCAGTTACAGCAGCGGAAAGGACTATTTTGTAGATAACTATTCCACGGTGAATCAACCTACGGTCTCTGTGGTAAGAGAATTGAAAACGGGGAAAATTAAACATGAAATTTCTAAGGCTGATATTTCCAACCTACTCAAAAAAGGCTACCAATCCCCTAAGCAATTCACCGCAATGGCAAAAGATGGCAAAACCATTCTCTACGGGATCTACTATCTTCCTACAGACTTCAACTCCGAAAAAAAATACCCGATCATTGATTACACCTATTCCGGGCCTCATATAGACATCACTCCCAAAACATTCCGGGCAGCGCTAGTCGGCTTGCAGCAGCCTATGGCTGAGCTTGGATTTGTAGTGGTCACTGTGGACGGTTTGGGAACTTCAGGAAGAGGAAAAGCTTTCAACGACGTGTCCTATCGCAATCTGGGCGATGGCACGACAGACCATGTCCTTGCCATCAAAGAGCTTGCTGCGAAAAACAAATTTATGAATGTAGACAAAGTGGGAATATTTGGTCATTCAGCGGGAGGATATGATGCGGGAAGAGCGATGCTGCTACACCCGGATTTCTATAAGGTAGGTGTGGCTTCAGCAGGAGACCATGATCACAGAATGGAAAAAGCCTGGTGGCCTGAGATGTACATGGGTTATCCTGTTGGGGATTTCTACCATGAGCAGTCCAACGTCACCAATGCCTCAAATCTAAAAGGACACCTGCTGTTGGCACATGGAGGAATAGACGAAAACGTCAACCCATCGGCCACATTCAAGTTTGCAGAGGCATTGATCAATGCAGGAAAGGATTTTGATTTATTTATTTGGCCAAGCAGAAATCACAACTTTGGCAGAACAGACGGAGACTATTTTACCAAAAAGCGTTGGGACTATTTCATTGAGCACTTAATGGGCGAAAAGCCACTGAGGCACTATCAGATTCAGAAGTGAAGAAAAATTTCAAATTTGAGATCTTAAATTTGAAATTAAAAAAGCGCAGCTCTCTTGATCTGCGCTTTTTCATTTATGTGTATCAGCAAGCCCGAATTAGCCAAACTCTAAAAATGAGGCCGCTTCGGTCATCTGTCCTCGAGCTTCGGTCTATATTACTTTACCACTTTCAATATTCCCTGCATGGTATAGAAATGTCCCGGTACAGTACACACATAGGTATATTCTCCGGGCTCAGTCGGAGCAATAAAGTAAATGGTATTTGATTCACTCGGTTGTAGCAATTTGGTATGAACAAGAACCTTGGCCGTATTGGGAATATAATCCTTCTGCTGGCCTTCCAAACCTAATTTCATCGCCTGCTCTCCTACCTCTATCGCAGTTCCCGGCATTACGATGACTAAGTTGTGAAGCATATCATCTACATTTTGAAAGACTAATTTGACCTTGCTGCCTGCTTTTAACTGAACTTGGGCAGGATCAAACTTCAAGCCTGGTTTAGTCCCCATGTTGATCGTTACATCGGCTTTGCCGTTCCAGTCAGCTGGCATAGTTGTCACATGCTTACCCATTTTGGTAGTTGCAGGTTTATTTGCTGCGGCCTGCTTCTTTTCTGCCGCAGCCTGAGCTTTCGCTTCGGCATCTGCCTGTGCTTTTGCCACACTGTCAGCTGCAGCTTTCATCATCATTTCGTGATCATGTCGGGCTTTGAACGGAGCAGTATCCACTTTTTCTCCGGCTCCGAAATTATTCAACGTATAATAGCCTACATTATGTAAAAGCGGTTTTCCTTCAGTGGACTGTACTCCTTCTGCTTTGATCTCATGGATATAGCCCAGACGTAAATTATCAAGCACTAACCGCGCTTTCATACCGTCTTCAGAAACCACCACTCCAATTACCTTGCAGGATTCGTTGTTGATTACAGGACTTCCATAGGCAGCCTGATATTTGTAAGTAAATCCCGTCACTTGATAGGAAGAAGGATCTTCAGCCAATTCCTTATTCACAGGCTCTGTAAACTCGATCTCAAATCCATCAGGCTTAGACTTGATTGTCTTCATTTCAAAAGGGATCCTTCCTGTCCATACCAAGCGTTGCAAGCTGAACAATTCTTTGCCTGTAGAAGACCAACCGCGACTAGTCATTCCTACAAACATGGAAGCATCATTACCCCAGACCATTCTCAAAATACCTGAAGAAAACCCCTCTCTAAAAGGGAATACTACTCCTTGATAAACGCCGTCTATTTTCTCAAAATCAACCCGTGCAATATTACTTTGTCCTTGATCACCTACAAAAACCTGATTGGCAAAAGGACCAAATCCTCCTTCCGTATTATCATTCAAAAATCCCGAAGTAGAAATCCCCAAAATCCCATGTGGCAACCATATCGCAGGTGCTTTCAATCCGGGAACCCGCTTGGCCACATCATATAATGGCTCACCGGTGTTGGGGATATCTTCTTTGTTCAGTGACACAGGAGATCCCGGTAAATCTGACCACTCCAAACTCTCAGCATTTCCTACAAAGTCGCCTTTTTCAACATGGGTGATTCTACCGGATCCAACCCAATCACCTTGATTTTCGGTGTAGAAATAATCCCCTTCAGCATTCATTCCGTATCCCGCAGGAGAGCGCATACCAGCCGCAAAAGGAATCATTTCACCTTCCGGGGTAATTTCCAATGCCCATCCTCTCCAGGGAACTAAACTTACACCATGCCCAAGGCTATTGCTCCAGCCCACGTTAAGTGTCACGAGCATATTTCCGTTTGGAAGAAACGTAGGCCCATAAGAATATTCATGATAATTGCCCGACAGTGGCCAAGAGTAAATTTTCTCGTAGACATCAGCTTGTCCGTCGCCATCAGTATCACGTAAGCGAGTCAACTCACTTCTTTGTGTCACATAGATGTCACCGTCCTTATAGGCAAGTCCCAAAGGTTCGTGTAGGCCGGTGGCAAATTTCTTATAGACAGGTTTTTCACTCCCTGAAATATTCGGACTGGAAACTATCCATACTTCCCCTCTTCGGGTACATATAGCCAAACTACCGTCAGGCAAAGTAGCCATTCCTCCCACTTCCAAAATAACATCTTCGGGAACAGGCAAAGAAATCAATTTGTAAAAATCATCCTCAGTCTCAGGCACCATTATGGGTGCCTTATCTTGTGCTTTCAATTCAGCTTGTCCGATAAATAGGCAAGTCAAAGCAAAAGCAAATCCTCTTATACTCGTACGTTTCATTAGATTTTTCATGCTGCTTCCTATTTATTACCAAACAATTGAATAAGTAACTACACCCATTCTGTCTTTCCACTTAACGGGCAGAATCAGTTCTTTAGAACCATCCGGTGAATTTCTGACAATAGGAGATTCTTTCCCTTCCAATTCAATGTAGTAGGATTTGTCATCTATGGCATAAAGCCCGTTGGGCAGTTTATCGATGGTGGATCCCTGAGCTACCAAACAGTAGATTTGCAGAATGTCGCCATCAGTGGTTAGGTTAAGCGTATGAACCAATTTTTTCCCGGAATCCCGGGTATCAAAAGTCTCACGAATACCCACACCCTTCATTTCATAGTTTATGATTGGGACTCCGTCTTTTTTCAATTCATAGCCTTCGTAGGTGAAGCCATCAATTTTATCAGGCCATGCTGCATCTTTCGAGGCCAAGGCAGATAAACTAGGCTTACCGGTGAATTCAATCACATTTCCCATTGGCAACATCAGTTGAGTCTCTCCTCTACCATACCACATAGGAGTAGTTTCCACAAAATCCCCTCTCCACACACTCAACAACTCTCCACTATTCAGATCAATGGCATAATTAGCGCCACCGGGTTCACCCACAGCCATCGTATGTGTTCTCTTCTCCCCTTGATGCATGATAAATCCACGTTGCGTCTCTGCCTTATCCTTAACTTTCACAGCTATCTGACCTACCGGATCGTCAGCTCTAAGCGGAACATTAAGTGCTGTTTTAGCTATTCCTTTACCTTCAACAGTAAGTGTGATATCATTGCTCGGAGCATACCAGTGACCAAATGTTTTGAAATAATTCAATTTGATTTTATGTACACCTGAAGTCAACTGAACAGATCCGTTTGCTTTGCCTGTAACCCCGTCTACATATACTACTTCTTTTTCATCAATAAAAAGCTTTCCTGCTCCGTTTATACGCCCCGGAGGCGTGTCATCCGGCACCCAGGCTAGATTTAGGTTAAAGAAATATTCGCCGGCACTTGGCACGGTCAACGTTCCCTCTACAGTTCCGGAAAACTCATTTCTGGTGGCCGGAGCCAAATGAGCCAAGACATCAATTGCCATAGTTCCCTTTGGCTTAGCTTTCGCAAAATCATTGATTGTCTTGATGCTGTCATAATACGTGAGCTTCATATCCTTCAGCGTCACTTCTTCCGGGCCATAGGTTTTATATCGGATATTTCTTAGAGCTACTCCACCATGATCCCCCTGGATGACCAAAGGACCGGCAGCCTGCTCATCTTCAAAAAAGGCAGCTTGCGTAGGCCCGGTGACTTCTATATTTTTCTGAACCAGTACACCATTTTGGTGAACTGAAACAAACTTGGCGTTAGCCAGTTTATTTCCTTCAGAATCGAAGCGAGGCGCTCTAAACACAATTCTCAGCGATTGCCAAAGCCCAGGTGCTCTACTTACATTTACCAGAGGTGGGTGCCCTTCATATCCTTCCCTTCCTCTTTCTCTTCCTGCATCCCATCTTTGATAGATAGCACCTGCATCTGTGAAGGTCGGATTTTCTTTTGCCCAAGAATCAAACAGCTGAATTTCATACCTACCCTGAAGGTATATGCCCGAGTTACTTCCTTTAGGCATCATGAAATCAAGTTCCAACTCAATATCGCCATGCTCAAAAGAAGACTTGATAGCTTGATTGCCTTCCTTTGCCAAGGTGTTTAACAAAATACCGGTACCATTTGCGATTTTGGACTTCCCCCCATCTAGGTCGTAGAATACATCTTGGACTATTTGCCAATTGCTACCTGTAGGTTCAAATTCACTCAAACTCCGGAGTGGAAGCACTTCATAAGGAATTGGACTCTCCTGTGCCATAGTTGTCATCACCTGTATATAAAGGCAACAACAACACATAATTGTTTTAATATTCATTTTAGGTTAAATAGGTAATTGATACCAAAGGTAACTTTCTATGCATTTTAAAAAAATAGGATTTTTTCAAGTAAAAATTGATTACTATAATATATATACAATAAAAAAGCAGGAGAAAATCTCCTGCCCTTTATTTGAAAACTAAACCAACTATTATTTAACTACCACAATGAATTCAAAAATAATACTTTTAAAATCAAATCAAAATTCCAAATAAAAATTTGTTGCGATTATTTTTTTTCGGGGAAGTTACCCCGTTTAAATGCAATTCCCAATGCTAAACCTTGACTAAATTGGATTTTACTATCCTGATCCAAGTCATAGATCATAAGGCTAGTTAAGCTAACGTTCACTAAATTAGACACTTTCGCCGTCAACCCAAAGTCCAACCTATGGTCAATAGCATCAAAAGCGAAGGTTTCGTAATTTGCATACATTTGGTATCTAAGCATCAGGGACAGGTTTTCAGACAGTTTTTTGTTGTAATCCGCCATAAGACTAAATGCCAACCATTCCGTTCTCACGGTCTCTCCTATTTCTACTCCATAATTGTTGGGCACATTTAGGTATAGTTCTTTGTCAGCTACAAAAGTCCATCTAGGTGAGAAAGGAGATATTCGTAAGCTGAATTCATCATTTGGCTTGTATTCTACACCAAGAGATGTGGTAAGATAGGCTGGGTTTGCAAACTTGGAAATCAATACCCTTTCTGCATCTTCAGGAAACTCATAACCCGGCGCAAATTGTGAAAGAAAATTAAGGGCAAAGAAGTAGTTCCATTTGTCATTAATTTTATACCCCACTTTAGAATCCAGAAAAATACGGTCATTGGATTTACGCCCCTCTTCATCCTTATTTTTCACCACGCCATAAATAAAATCCACCGTATTATCCCAAGACCATTTGTCTTTGGCATAATTTGCACGGCCATTGAGATAGACTCCCAAAGCAATTGAATTTACACCACCGCCTTGCCAGTTTCCACTAAAGGCTGCCTGGTTTAGATTCAAACCACCTCCTATTTCTTTAAGCCAATAGCTTGTATCTTGAGGAGCTAAGACTCCTTCATCTTGGGCAAAAACTTGCCCATAAAACAAAATAAAGAGGAAAAGTGTAGTAATTCTTTTCATAATTAATAGATGTTGAATTATTTCAATATAAATAAATACAATGCAAATATGGAAAATGACTTGGAAAGAGAATTAATAATTCGTGATTATTTAGCAAGACAGCGGACGACATTGGCAAATTATAGGACTTTATTGTCCTTTATCCGCACCTCTCTTTATTTCCTAGTCTCCGGCACGGCTCTTTTTGAAGTGAAGGAACTGGATCATGTGAGAGACTTAGGGTACTTGGCATTTGGATTGAGTTTAATATTCCTTATCGTGGGCTTTTTGAGCTATTTTCGAATAAGGGAAAAGCTCAAGAAGGGAAATTATCTAAAAATGTAATCAATGACTTTTGAAATTGGTCTTGTCTTTTCAATTATAGGCGTTGCCGTTATTTTATTTTTTACCGAGAAATTCACCATAGACACTGTCTCTATTGGAGTGATGGTTGCATTTCTACTGACGGGAATTCTGGATGTGGAGGAAGGGCTATCCGGATTTTCCAATTCAGCTACTGTTACCGTGGCTGCGATGTTTGTGGTTTCAGCCGCCATCTTCAATACAGGACTTTTAGACAGCTTTACTCAAAAGCTAAGTTCTCAAGCAGGAAAAGGCCAAACACATCTCTTGCTCACCCTAATGCTGCTGGCGGGCTTTCTTTCCGCCTTTATAAGTGACACTGCGGTGGTTGCCTTGCTAATGCCGGCCGTAATACGACTTAACAAAACAGACAATATCCCACCATCCAAATTACTTATGCCGCTGTCTTTTGGTGCTTTGATGGGCGGGATTTGTACATTGCTGGGCACAAGCACCAATATCTTAGTCAGTGGGATAGCCGAGAAGGCCGGACTTCCATCATTTGGAGTGTTTGAAATGAGCTTGATGGGGTTGGTATTTTTTGCCACCGGGCTGATTTACATGCTTTCTATTGGAAAATGGCTTACTCCCAGTAGAAAAGCAAAATCAGAGCTGGGCGAAAGTATTCAACTCGGGACTTACCTTTCCGAATTGGTCATATTAAAGGAATATGACCAAATTAATGAACCGCTTTTCAAACAGAAAGTATTTGAAAAACTCGCTATCAAGCCATTACAGATTATTCGGGCAGACGGCAGAAAGGTGCGCGTATATCCCAATACAGCAATACAGGAAGGCGACATAATCCGCTTCAATTCCGACAAAGAAACCATAGAGAAAATAAAAACCATTTTCGGAATTGAGCTCAAGGCGGACTTAAAATGGCTCGAAGAAAATATCACTGATGAGGAAGAACGACTGTATGAAGCATTAGTCACGCCTAATTCTTTTCTCATCAACAAGAGCATTAAAACACTTAATTTCAAAAAACTATACAATCAAGTCTTAGTCATTGGGATTAGGCATAGATCAGACCTGCTCAATTCCCTGCTCTCCAGAACTGCCTTACATGCCGGGGACATCTTGCTCCTACGGGCCACTGAGGAATCCATCCAAGCCATAGAAAATAGTGATGGTCTACTGCTTCTTTCAGAAACAAAAAACCACCCGCTAAACAAGGCTAAAACTATAATGACCTTAGTCATACTGGCTTTGATCATCGGGTTGGCATCCTTCGAAGTATTTCCTATTGTAGTCACGGCTGTTGCCGGAGCCATTACCTTGATCATGCTGGGCTCATTAAGTACCGAGCAAGCTTATAAAGCTATTGATTGGAAAGTAATCCTGATGCTAGCCGGTGTTTTATCCATGGGTTTGGCACTGGAGAAAACCGGTGGCTCCCAGCTAATAGGTACCTCAATAGTAGCCTCTGTCGGGCATTATGGCCCCCGGGTGGTTATGAGTGCATTATTTGTCCTGACTTTTACCATGACAAACGTGATGTCAAATAATGCTACGGCTGCTCTGCTGGCTCCTATAGCTATCAGTATAGCTGCAGCTCTGGAGGTAGACTCCAGACCTATGCTTATGGCTGTTACTTTTGCTGCAAGCTTGAGCTTTATGACTCCTATGGGCTACCAGACCAACACCATGATCTATACGCCTGGAAATTATAGATTTCGTGATTATCTAAAAGTGGGAACTCCATTGAATATACTTCTTTGGATAGTAGCGACTTTGTGCATCCCTTACTTTTTCCCCTTCTAGCACTGGGAAAAGTATCATTTCACCCACAAAAAAGCATAAGGTTAGTACTTTAGCAATAATGTCCTATTCTGTATCATTGGGAATGCACGCAGTGACACAGAAAAAAGAAGTAAATTTGACGGATAAAATTCATTTCCCAACTATTCCCATGTGCATTTGAAATTAGCAGCAGTAGATATTGGCTCCAATGCCATCAGAATGCAAATCACCAGCGTGACCCAGTACGAAGGAAACATCAACTTTAAAAAACTGGAGTACCTTCGTTTTCCACTTCGCTTGGGGTTGGATGTATTTCATAATCAAAAGATCTCAGAGGTTAACCGAAGAAAGTTCGTCAAACTGATGAGGGCTTTCAAGATACTCATCGATCTTTATGAAGTTGATGATTATATGGCCTGTGCTACTTCAGCGATGCGTGAGAGCGTGAATGGAAAGGAAATAGTCCTTGAGGTAAAAGAAGAGATTGGACTGAAAATCAATATAATCGACGGAAATAAAGAAGCTGAGCTAATCAACAAATCCCTAAACAAGTTTTTCGATGAAAAAACCTACTTGCATATTGATGTGGGAGGTGGCAGCACTGAACTGAATATTTATAAGAACCGGGAGAAAATAGCATCTAAGTCATTTCAGATCGGTTCCGTCAGGGCCCTCCAAGACCAAGTAGCTATCCCAGTATGGAATTCTATGGAAAACTTTGTGCGTAAATATTTAGAAAACTCACCTTCAGTTACTGCTATTGGAACAGGCGGAAATATCAATAAGATTTTTGAGCTATCTCTTCCGCGTAAAAACAAACGCTACCTGGACTTTGGGAAAATCGAGGAAGTTTTAAGTCGCTTAGAGACACTCACTTTTGAAGAACGGGTGAACAAGCTAAACTTAAACCATGACCGTGCCGATGTCATCATCCCTGCCGGAAAAATCTATCAGCGTGTGATGCTGGCCGCAAAATCAAAAAAAATGATCGTTCCTGATTTAGGTTTGAAAGATGGAATAATACAGGTTCTATATGAACGAAATATATCTAAAAAGCCCCTTTAGTCGGGGCTTTTTTGTATCAATCCACAAGCTTAACCTGCATCACATTTTCAGCATTTAAACTAAAGAACTCCCGATGCACGTTGAATTCAGGCTCATCTCCTACAGGATGCTTGGCAACGTACGTACCGTCCTCCTGCATCACGTAAGCGTTTACATTGTCCTTTAAGTTATAGGCCAGGATGTTCATCAGTTGTTTTTCAAGCAATGTAGATTCCACCTTGAACAGCGCTTCTAACCTTTTATCAAAACTCCTTACCATCATATCTGCACTTCCTGCATAGGTCTTGGTATCTCCATTGTTGTGGAAATAGTAGATTCTGGAATGCTCCAAGAAATCTCCCACTATAGACAGTACTTCTATGTTTTCACTCAATCCCACTCTTCCCGGACGCAAGCAGCAGATGCCACGGACAATCAGCTTGATTGTCACACCTGACTGAGAAGCACGGTATAGGGCATAAATAATCTCGGAGTCTTCCAAAGAGTTCACTTTAATGAATACCCCGCTAGGCAGTCCATTTCTGGCATTTTCCGCCTCTTTCTCAATATACTCGATCAACTGATTCCGCATATCCCTGGGTGCTGTGATCAGATTTTTATATTGTGAAGGCATGGAGTGCCCTGTAATTACATTGAAAAACTCCGATACGTCATTGGCCAATATCTCATTGGTAGTCATCAAGCCTATATCTGTATAGAGTCTGGCTGTGTCTTCATTGTAATTTCCGGATCCCAAGTGAACATATCTCGTGATTTCGCCTCCATCCCTCCTTACTATCAAAAGTAGTTTAGTGTGGGTTTTCAGGTGGGATATCCCGTAAATCACAAAGCAGCCGGCTTTCTGTAGTTTCTTGGCTTCCCTGATGTTATTCTCCTCATCAAACCTTGCTTTGACCTCAAAAAGTACCGAAACATGTTTCCCGTTTTCGGCAGCTTTAAGTAGAGCTTTCGTAATTCTGCTATCTTTTGCAAGTCTATAAATAGTCATTTTGATAGCCATCACGTCAGGATCCTCAGCTGCTTTCTCTACTAAATCCAAGATTGAATCAATGTTATTGTAGGGATGATGAAGCAGTATATCCTTTTCCTTCAACACATCAAAAATATCAGCAATTCCTTCGTCTTGATAAGACAGCGGTTTCACAGGATCAGGGATTTGAGGCAATCGCTCCCGGAATTTCTTGTTCCCCACTACCTGCCACAGTCCTGTAAAATCTATCAAACTGGATCTTTTGATCAGAAACACAGAATCCATCTTCAAATTCCATCTTTCCAAAAGTGAATTCAGCATCCACTTACTGTAGCCTTCTTCTATTTCTATTTTTACTACACGTCCACTCTTTCTTTCCATCAACTTACGCTTCACTTCTTCCAAGAAATTAGCGTCCATATCTTCACTTTCTTCCAAAGTAAAATCACCGTTTCGGGTAATTCTAAAAAGACTAATTCCCTCGATTTTTACATTTCTGAAAAGGGAAACTATATTTTCACGGATGACCTCTTCGATGGGAACAAGCAAAAGGGAATCCTCACGTTCGATTTCAAAAAAGCGGGGAATATTAGCCGGAATTTGAACAAAGCTCATCTTACGCATATCCTGTCGGTCTCCGGGACTGGTAGTCACCACCCCGAACACAGACAGCTTGTTCATCAGAATCGGAAATGTACGATAGCCATCATACACCATCGGAGTAAGCATAGGATAGATTGCCTTCACAAAATAATCATGGACTTTTTCCTGCTCTTTCCCGGTGAGCTTGGACAGATTACAAAGCACTACTCCCTGCTCCTGAAGCTCGGGCATGATTACTTGAGTGAAATGTTCGTGCTGAGCAATATGAAACAGGTGGCTTTCATTCATCAGCTTTGCCTTGAAAGGCTCTTCCCGTAATCCTGAGTAATCAACCCGCTCCTTGTCGTAATCCAGGTAGTTGTACAACGAGCCCACCCGGATCATAAAAAATTCATCCAGATTAGATGCGGTGATCGCAAGAAATTTCAACTTTTCAAAAACGTTGCGGTGGGATTTCTTGGACTGATCCAAGACGCGCTCGTTAAATTTCAGCCAACTTAAATCCCTGCTTACCAGATCACTCTGCTGTATAATCGAATCGTATTTTTCAACAACTGCCAGTTTCATTGCGTTCAAAGTTAATATTAAGAAAGCAAGTTAAGTTTTGCTTTCTTATTTTGAGTTTACCATTATGTTATCTATCAAAAAAAGGGGCTGAAAAGCCCCTTTTGAATGATCAGGTATCGATTTTTGCGTATTTCGCATTTTTCTCGATAAAATCTCTTCTTGGGGCAACTTCATCTCCCATCAGCACGCTGAAGAGATGATCTGCTTCTGCTGCTGATTCAATATTTACCTGTTTTATCGTACGCACATTCGGATCCATGGTGGTAGTCCATAGCTGCTCAGGGTTCATCTCACCGAGACCTTTGTATCGTTGTATGCCTACGCTATCTTCTCTGCCATCCTTAGCCATTTCAGCAGTCAGGATTTTGCGTTCCTCCTCAGTCCAGCAATACCTCTCGTCTTTGCCTCTTTTCAATAAATACAAAGGAGGTAAGGCAATGTATACATAGCCATTTTCAATCAATGTCCTCATATACCTAAAGAACAAAGTAAGAATCAAGGTACGTATGTGAGAGCCATCAATATCAGCATCCGTCATGATGATGATTTTGTGATAGCGAAGTCCCGTAAGATCCAGTTCTTTATCATCATTCACTGTGCCGAATTTAACCCCAAGTGCAGTCAGAATGTTTTTAATCTCTTCGTTATCGTAGATTTTATGCTCATGCGCTTTCTCTACGTTTAGGATTTTACCTTTCAACGGCAAAATCGCCTGAAAATCACGATCTCTGCCCTGCTTGGCAGATCCACCTGCCGAGTCCCCTTCCACCAGGTACAATTCACAGATCGTAGGATCACTATTCGCACAATCTGCCAGCTTGCCTGGAAGGCCTCCTCCTCCAAGCACATTTTTACGCTGCACCATCTCACGCGCTTTTCTAGCGGCATGCCTAGCTTGTGCCGCCAAGATTACTTTGCCGACAATGATTTTAGCTTCCTTGGGATGCTCTTCCAACCATGTCTGCAAAGCCTCCGAAACGGCACTGTCCACAGCCCCTACTACATCCGAGTTGCCCAACTTGGTTTTTGTCTGGCCTTCAAATTGAGGTTCAGCTACTTTCACGGAAATAACAGCAGTAAGGCCTTCGCGGAAATCGTCTCCCGACACTTCCATCTTAAGCTTATCCAGCATACCGGACTTGTCCGCGTAAGATTTCAAAGTTCTTGTCAATGCTCTTCTAAATCCTGATACGTGGCTACCTCCTTCGTAGGTATTGATGGTATTCACATAGGAAACCACATTTTCAGAGTACGAACTGTTATAGTTCATCGCCACCTGTACAGGCACCCCATTCTTTTCCGTATCTATAGAAATCGGAGTATCGATGATCTTCTCACGGCTCACGTCAAGATATTGCACAAACTCTACCAATCCGCCTTCAGAGAAAAATTCGTCAGACTTCACAGACCCGTCATCCTCGGTTTCCCTCAGGTCAGTTAAGAAAATCCTAATCCCCGCATTCAAAAACGACATTTCACGAAGCCTGTTTGCTATCGTCTCATACTTGAATTCGGTAATGGCAAAAATGCTGTCATCCGGCTTGAAGTGTATGGTAGTCCCTCTACGATCGGTAGGCCCAATCTGCCTGGCAGGATATTGGGGCACGCCGATTTTAAATTCCTGCTCAGTGATCACCCCATTTCGGTAAACAGTAGCTTTCAGATCTGTAGAAAGGGCATTGACACAGGAGACACCCACACCGTGCAAACCTCCTGATACTTTGTAAGTATCCTTGTCAAATTTACCACCTGCGTGCAGCACTGTCAACACAACTTCCAAGGCTGACTTCTTCTCCTTGGTATGCATATCCGTAGGGATACCGCGCCCATTATCCTCCACTGTAATCGAATTATCTTCATTTACGGTGACCTTAATGGTATCGCAATACCCCGCAAGTGCCTCATCGATAGAGTTATCGACCACTTCCCAGATCAGATGATGGAGTCCTTTGATCCCAACGTCACCAATATACATAGCAGGTCTCTTACGAACCGCTTCAAGACCTTCTAATACCTGAATGTTTCCGGCACCGTATTCGGCTGGATTATTCGCTTTTTCTTCACTCATATGTTTTGGAGAAAACCCTCAAAATGGGTCTAAAAAGGTGATTTTATGTTCTTTTTTAGATGTGGCAAGATAGGTAAAAAATGTGACTTTACACAGCTTTTCGCAAGACACACATTCATTAAAAAACAGTTGTGATATATATCCCCAACAGCTTGGTTTATAGCCCTATTAATACTGGTCAGTACTCAACATCACCAGGGTACACGCCTGCAAAACTTCAATCCCCTTAGCTTTGGCCTTTTGAAAAAACACAGGATTCTCCGTTCCAGGATTGAAGATGATCCTCTTGGGAGCTAATCCGATCAAATAATCAATCCATTCGACTTGATTTCCAGGACCGATGTATAGTGTTATGGTGTGGATATTTTCCAAGTCCGGTTTAGTCCTGAGATCAATGATTTCTTCACCAAAAAGCTCCCCTGTTTTAACTCCTATGGGAATAAAAGGCACACCCGCAGCAGACAGCCTTCCTGCCGCAAAATAGGCGTAGCGGGTTGGATTAGTGGTCGCACCCACTACCAAAGTCAATTTATCAGACATCATCCCTGCTTCCATAAACTTTATCCCGCTCGAAGGTATCCATGTGCCTATGCTTTTTTGTTTCATAGATATCCGACAGTGTAATCAAAATCCCCGTTTCCTCTACTTCTCCAAATTCATCATTCAAGGCTGTCCCGAAAGTCATCATCGTGGGTGATAGATTCATGTAGGTGTTGATCAGCGGAGGGATATTCTCTCCATAAGTCCGAATCCTCCCATTTAACAGCTTATAACCGTCTTTGTATTCCAGTCCTTCAAAAGGGTTGCCTTCCTTTGGCAAATCAGTTTCATAGCCCAAATTCAATTCTTCCTTTGGCTTGACCAGTCCTTTTTTGTCGGGGAAATAATAATTCATAAACATCAACAACAAATCCCTCGCCTCACGGTTGAAATGAGGGTACATTGTTACTTTTCCAAAAAGGTACTTGACATCCGGATTCAACAAGACTACAGCTCCAAGTCCGTCCCATAGATTATCCAAGCTGAAAATGCCCTTTCTATTGTCAAAAGCGGGCTGGTACTTCGGCTGAACAAAGGATCGTCCCAGCTCAATGGTGTAAGGAATATAATCCCGAACAAAGGTCTCCGTGAAATCAAACAAGTGCGTAGTGGAAAGATTTAAACTTCCATCTTCCTTGATTGAATCTTTGCAATTTATCAACCTGTAACCGGCGACTATTTCCTCGTACTCAGGATTCCAGGTAATTAATTGCTCATAGCAGTTTTCACAGATGTCATTTTCGTCCAAATCCAATTCCAGTCCTGTACCTCCTCCTGCTGCCCTAAAGGTCAGTTCCCGCAATCTTCCAATCTCCCGGACTACATTTGGAGCATTATGGAAATTAACCAAGTAGACCAGGTTATCCCCATTGTTGGTATATCGTAAAAATCGATCCGGAACCAATTCAGCTTTTAACAGGCCTTTATCAATAGCCGGAATTATTTCTGCTTCTCTATTCATTCTTTTTACCAAGTTTGTAAACTACATCCTTCACATAATCAGCCCATTGTATATCCGTTTTAGAGGAATCCAGGCTCTGACAGGAAATCTGTTCACCTACAGTGATCACCACTTTTTGCCCTTGCTGCTTGTATAATTCATCAGCCAGGTAAAACATTTCAATATTAGCTTTAATGCCAATTTTCTTTCTCCAATACGCCAAATTGTAAAAAAAAGCGGAATTTTTACCTCCTATAAAACAAGGTAAGATATCTTTTTTGTATTTCTTCGCTTTGGCGATGAAGCTCTTTTTCCATTGCAAATCCCTAATTTCCGATTCCTCTTTCCTTGACACAAGACCTGCAGGGAATATCAAAACGGCATAAGCCTCTGAATAAGCGGCTTCTATCGCAGCCAATGTATCTGGGGAATTTTTCCCATGCTTATTTATGGGGATAAATAAGGGCTGAAAATTTTTAAAAGCCATTAGCAAATCATTAACCAGAAACCTCAAATCTGTCCGAACCTTTCCAATAGCCTGCATCAATGCAATGCCATCAATTCCTCCCAACGGATGGTTCGCCGCGATAATAATCCCTCCTGTCTTTGGGATGTTCTCAGCACCCACCAGTTCGACCGTAATATTGAGTTCCTTGATCAATCCATTGGCGAAATGTATCCCGTGAAGATGATCTACTCTTTCCAATACCCCGTTCATCCATTCCTCGTGAGTCACACGCTTGATGTATTTAAGTAAAAAGCCCGGCATCCATTTCAAAAGCGCCGGATTCTTAGATTCGATCGCTTTCTCTATATCAATAAATTTCTTGGACATTCTTGCTCTCTTGGTGGCTGTTAGGTCTATTGGGGACAGATGGAATTTTACTATCCCATTTTTAAAATAAAACTAAAAGTACAAAAAAACAGATTTAACATCACGATTCTAAAGGGTGGCTGTATTACTAGCCTGAGAACCAATTGAGTTAATTTAAATTCCAAGATGACAGAAATAGACTCAAGTTACCATTTCAGTGATGTCTGTCTGCTATTCCGGGTCACCTTAGTTTGTCTGTCCTGAAACCTGATTCATAAGAAAGGGAACTCCTTGCCTCCAATTAATTTCTTATTTTTGCTACCTGAAAAAACCACTCCTTTATGAACGAATCCATTCTATCACTTTGTCCCGGCCTCTGGAAAGATTATGAACTCATTGACACAGGAGGGTTTGAGAAATTAGAGCGATTCGGTGACTTTATTCTAAGCAGGCCTGAGCCTCAGGCGATTTGGGACAAAACGCTTCCCGATAGTGAATGGAGAGCAATGGCCCATGCACATTTTGCCAAAGAAAAAAGTAATCCTGAAAAGGGAAACTGGGAACAATTGAAAAAAATGCCGCATAACTGGGCGATAGAATATTCCAATGCTGAAGGGCTGAACTTGAAATTAAATCTGGCACAGACCTCCTTCAAGCATATAGGTCTCTTTCCTGAGCAAGCGATAAACTGGGATTACCTCTACAAAACCATCAAGCGCTCTCCTATTGCAAAACCCAAAGTACTGAATCTTTTTGCCTATACAGGAGCCGCAAGTGTAGCTGCCAAGGCAGCAGGAGCAGATGTCACACACTTGGATTCTGTGAAACAGGTAGTGACTTGGTCTAGACACAACATGGAGTCCTCTGGGCAGTCAGACATCAGATGGATCGTGGATGACGCTATGAAATTCATTAAAAGAGAAGCCAGAAGGGGCAATAAATACCATGGAATTATCCTTGATCCACCTGCCTATGGCCGAGGACCTGATGGGGAAAAATGGGTGCTTGAAGAACAAATAAATGAAATGCTGAAAGTCTGTGCAGAGATCCTTGATCCCACAGATCACTTCCTTTTGCTCAACATGTATTCGCTGAGCTTCTCCTCATTGATCGCAGCCAACCTAATCCACACCACGTTTAAGCATGTGCACAACGCCGAACATGGCGAACTTTACCTTCAGGACAACCAAAACAAAAAACTTCCGCTTGGCATCTTCTTCAGATTTTCGAGCTACTGATCCAAACATCAACAATGAACAACCGTCAACTTTTCCTTCAGCACTTAGCACAAACAACAGATTTCCCCTTAATGATCGAGGTGGAAAAAGCTGAAGGAATTTATCTTTTTGGCCCTAATGGCGAGAAGTACATCGATCTCATTTCAGGAATAGGCGTCAGCAATGTGGGACACAGGCATCCACGGGTATTGACCGCGATCCAATCCCAGTTGGATAAATACCTTCACCTCATGGTGTATGGTGAATATGTGCAGAGTCCGCAGTCGTTGTTGGCAAAAGCGCTCTGTGATACGCTACCCGGGAAACTAGACAACGTCTACTTGGTAAATAGCGGAAGTGAAGCCATAGAAGGAGCATTGAAACTCGCCAAGCGATTCACCGGAAAGCCAAATCTAATTTCCTGCATCAATGCCTATCATGGAAGTTCACATGGCTCGTTGAGTGTAGGAGGAAATGAGATTTTCAAGCAAGCCTATCGCCCTTTACTGCCTGGAGTTAGCCACATTAATTACGGGGATAGTTCAGACTTGGAAAGTATCAATTCGGATACAGCGGCTGTACTCATAGAAACCGTACAAGGCGAAGCGGGAATCCGTATAGCCACGATGGAATATTTCCAGGCTTTGCGCAAGCGATGTGATGAAACAGAGACTTTGCTTATTCTGGATGAAGTTCAATGTGGTTTTGGACGCACAGGCAAATTCTGGGCTTTTGAGCATTTTGGGATCGTTCCCGATATTGTCGTTTGCGCCAAAGGAATGGGTGGTGGGATGCCAATAGGAGCTTTTATTGCCAATAAAGATGTAATGGGTGTGTTTAAAAACAATCCTATCCTTGGCCATATTACCACATTTGGTGGTCATCCTGTAAGCTCGGCAGCGTCACTGGCCACCATACAGATTCTGCTAGAAGAAAAACTGATTGAAGCAGTAGAAGAAAAAGCCGAATTATTTAAGTCTCTTTTGGTTCATCCGAAGATCAAAAGTATTCGAAACAAGGGCTTGCTGATGGCCGTGGAATTTGAGTCTTTCGATGTACTCAAGCCAATAATTGACCGTGCTATAGAATTAGGCGTAATCACAGATTGGTTCCTCTTCTGTGACGACTCCATGCGGATAGCACCCCCTCTTACGATTACAGCCGGGCAGATTCGTGAAGCTTGTGCTGTAATTTTAAAATCGATTGAAAAGATCTTTCCTTCCTGATTCCTCTTCCATTTTTACCTTTCAGAAACTTCTTTCCTCTCTCACGAGTTAATAGATCAAAGGAAATTCTTATGAAAAATCAACAAAAGAAACTATATCCGGTACAGAAATCTGAAGATCAATATCGCAAAGAGTTGGATGCAGATTCTTACCGTGTATTGAGAGAAAAAGGAACAGAGAGAGCATTTACAGGAGAATATTACCTAAATAAAGCTACAGGTATCTATGAGTGCAAGGCTTGTGGAAACGGGATTTTTCACTCCTCAAAAAAATACGATAGCGGTTGTGGATGGCCAAGCTTTACTGAGCCCTTAAGACCGGATGCTATTGATGTGCATATGGACTATACCCATGGCATGATCCGGGAAGAGATTTTATGTGCGAATTGCGGTTCACATCTGGGGCATCGTTTTCCTGACGGTCCAAGTGACCAAGGTGGAATCAGATATTGTATCAATTCGGTGAGTTTGGATTTTAAGGAAGGCGAAAACTAATCGTTAGATTTTGTTGCTGTAGACACGTAAACTTCATCACCATGCCAAAACAAGAACTCATTGGCAGGACAGTGGATATTTTGGACAAGCTTCCTATTGATAGATTCAGGAGATAAATGATTTTGCTGGTTTTCTTAAAAAGGCTAGGTGACAAAACCCTTTGGAAACAGAATTTAATTGAAATTCACCTAAAAAATCATTTTTTGATGTTATAAAAAGTCAAAATCTGCCCATGCACAGCACAACGTAAATCAACATATTAAATCCGGAGTAAGGAAGCCGCTACACATCTATTTATTGGTCATCACCTTATAGGTTGGGTCTTCAATAATGTTAACGTCTATTACTGACTCAGCATTCCTTAATAGTTGTCTGCAATCTTGACTTAAGTGACGCAGATGAACCTTTTTGCCCAGCTTATGATATTTGTCAGTGATTTTATGTAGTGCATCTATAGCAGACATATCTACTACTTTGCTTTCCTTAAGGTCTATGATGACCACATCAGGATCTTCAGCCACATCAAATTTCTCGATAAATGTAGTAGTGGAGCCAAAGAAAAGGGGACCATAGATTTCATAATGCTTAGCGCCCTGCTCATCTATAAATTTCCTCGCACGGATACGCTTTGCACTTTCCCAAGCAAATACTAAAGCTGAAATAACCACTCCTACCAATACCGCTAGGGCTAAATTGTGTAAAAGAACAGTGATCAATGCCACCAGCATACCCACAAAAATGTCATGTCTAGGCATTTTATTAATGATCCTGAAACTTACCCACTCAAAAGTACCAATAGCAACCATCATCATCACACCTACTAAAGCAGCCATCGGAATTTGTTCTATTACGGGTCCCGCCACCAGTATCACTCCCAAAATAGCAATTGCCCCCACTATAGACGAAAGTCTTGACCTACCTCCTGCTCCTACATTGACCAGTGTCTGGGCCACCATCGCACATCCACCCATGCCGCCAAAGAATCCATTGGTAATATTTGCAATACCCTGAGCAGCAGCTTCCCTGTTCGACTGCCCTTTTGTGTTGGTTATTTCATCTACCATGTTCAGGGTGAGCAGACTTTCTATCAGTCCCACCCCGGCCATAACCAGAGAATATGGAAAAATGATTTGTAAGGTTTCCAGATTGAAAGGTATCTGAGGAATACGGAATGTAGGTAATGCTCCTCCTACTGAAGCAATATTTATTACTTTTTTGGTCTCTATCCCGAAAAAATAAACAATCCCAAACACTACTACTATAGCAACTAAAGAGGCCGGCACAGCCTTGGTGATCTTCGGCAATACAAATACTATAGCAATCGTAAGGATCGTTAGCCCACCCATAATGTAGAGTGCAGAGCCCTGCATCCAATAAGAAACCCCGTCTTCCATGAATTTAAATTGCTCAATCTGAGCCATAAAAATGATAACGGCAAGACCATTTAGGAAACCGTACATAACAGGCTGGGGGATCAAGCGAACAAACTTTCCGAGTTTGAAGAGTCCTACCAGTACCTGTAAGATTCCAGCCAACACCACTGCACCAAATAGATAGTCCACCCCATGCGAAGAAGCTAATGCTATGAGTACCACAACAGTGGCACCTGCTCCTCCAGAGACCATACCGGGTCTTCCGCCCAAAATGGCCGTCACAATACCCATTAAAAAAGCAGCATAAAGTCCCGTTAAGGGAGACAGGTCAGCGAGTATAGCAAATGACAAGGATTCGGGAATCATAGTCATTGCCACAGCAAGGCCGGCTAGAATTTCGTTTTTGTAATTAATCTTCTGTTTAAAATCAAAAAGATTGATGATTTTCTGCATGAGTATAGGCAATGTGGAATGTACTAACTGAACTAGGTGCCGAAAGAAAAAACTTTTGGATGCGACAAAGCTGCCAATAACTAGAAATTGGAAAAAATGTCCCTTTAGGCTATACTCAAGGCGGAGTAACTTGGGAGGATGTGATGACTGCTCTTTTCATTAGATCGTGCAAATATAGTATATAACCCCAAACATGGAAAAAATAAGCCTTAGAAAAAAGTATCCGCGGGTATTACCACACCCTTTTCAGGCTATTCCCTTCCTTTGCTGAACGCTCTTGTAGACAAAATCAAAACACAAATAACAAAAAAAACAACTGGTAGCTCATGATGAAATGCAAGAGCAGATGTGCTTTCACAGTACCGCTTGAATACTAGTCGCGTATGTCAAACTTTATCCCGAATACTACAATATCCCTTTCTCAGGATGTCTGCCTGTCACGGTTCTGCCAAAGACTTTTAGCTCTTCGATCTGGGCATCCATATTCCCGTCAGGATAAATGCACGGACCTATTCCTGCTTCCTTTTTCTTATAGTCAAGATAGCCGACTATTATAGGCACATTAGCTCCAAGTGCAATATGATAAAATCCTGATTTCCATTTCTTGACCTGGCTTCTGGTTCCTTCGGGTGTCACCATAACTACAAGCTCATCCCGCTCATTCAGCATGGATGCCATAGATTCAGTGTAGGTTTGCTTTCTGCCACCCGGAATACGCTTTCTATCGATGGCAATAGCTCCCAATCCCTTAAGCAACCAACCCAACGGGCCTACCATTACTTCCTTCTTAATGGTAAAACGCACTGGAATATCCATCAAAAAAAATGCTGCCCTGGCATAAAGAATATCCCAGTTGGAGGTATGGGGAATTGCGATAAGCACAGCTTTCTTTACTCCTTGAGGCCATTGATTATTCAGCGACCACCCCGAAACCCAAAACACAATCCTCGACAGAAATTTCATCATGCTTTTCTAGATTTATTGCTTTTGACAGCCAACTCCAAAATTGAAGGATTTTCTTCAATAAAACTCATCGTGTATTCATACCCTACCGCAAATAACTCGGAAGCTTTTTTAATATCAAACACACCATACCTCCCCAATCCCGGAGGCTCGATAAAAAAGTCGCATTTGGCCTTTCGGCTATACACATTATAATTCATTGCCATGATTACAGACCTCTCAATCAGTTTTTTCATGTTGCCTATATTACTTTCCTCCGGTAACTGATTACAATTCACTCCGATCACATAATCACAGATGCCTTCCAGAGGCTCCACAGGCAGATTGTTAAGCACTCCCCCATCTACTAAGAATCTCTTTCCGATAACAATGGGGTCAAACATTCCGGGAATGCACGAAGAAGCCATAATGGGCCTGATCAGATCTCCTTCTGAATAATACCTGACCTTTCCTTTTTTGATGTCCGTCGCTGCTACCGTCAGAGGAATCTTTAGTTTCCCAAAATCATCATGGTCCAAGTAGAGTTTAAACAGCGTTCCTACAGAATCCATTTTCAGAAATCCAGTCCAAGAAACCGCAGGCCTTAGAAACTTGAAATAATTTGTCTCTACAATGATTTTGAGGATTTCATCAGGCGAGTATCCCTGACAGAACATCGCACCCGCAATAGCACCTGCAGAGGTTCCGGAAACCTTTGTCGGGAAGATACCTGATTCAGTGAGGGCTTTGAGAACTCCCAGATGAGCGATGCCACGTACTCCTCCTCCAGAAAGTGCAATTCCTATTTTCAGTTTAGATTTCATCCAGTCTGAATGTTTGATCCAAACGAACTCCCTTATCGGTCATTTTTACCGTGCAACATTCATTCACTGCATCATGTTCTAGGAACAGAACATAGCCCTCACGTGCTGCTTCCTCCAAAAACTTTGACTTCTCGTCCATGGTAAGAAGGGGACGTGTATCGTATCCCATCACATAAGGCAATGGAATATGCCCTACTGATGGAAGCAGATCAGCCACAAATACCACAGTTCTTCCCTTGTACTTAATCTTGGGAAGCATCTGTTTGTCCGTATGCCCGTCTACGGTAATGAAGTCAAAGCCGGGAAGAAATGACTTCTTCTCCAAATCCAAGAACCCAAGTTGTCCGAGCTCCTGCATTGGAAGAATATTGTCTTCCAGAAAAGATGCCTTTTCCCTCGGGTTGGGAATAGTTGCCCACTGCCAATGATCAATGTTTGACCAGTAAGTAGCTCTGGGAAAAGTCATCTCGTATTGACCGTGTGAACCATATTTCACTCCGCCTCCACAGTGGTCAAAATGCAGATGTGTCAGAAAGTTATCCGTAATCTGATGATGGCTGACACCTAGTTTCCTCAGGCTCTTATCTAAAGAATCATCTCCATGTAAATAGTAATGGGAGAAAAATTTGGCATCTTGTTTATCTCCAATCCCATTATCAATCAATACGGTTCTGTTGCCATCTACCGCTAGCAATGAGCGCATGGCCCACGTGCACAGATTGTTTTCGTCAGCCTGATTAGTTCTGGACCAAAGGGTTTTCGGCACTACACCAAACATGGCCCCTCCGTCCAATTTGAAAAGCCCGGTGTTGACTACGTATAATTCCATGATATGAAAGAAAAATCCCGGGCTTTTTACAAAGTCCGGGCTTAAAATAGTTTATTCTACCACCACACCCATCGAGCAAAACTTGTCGATGCGTTGATCAATTCTTTTTTCCGGTTTGATTTTATCCAATTCTTTCAATGCTTTGAGGATAGCTTCCTTTAGCGTAATAGCCATTTTCTTCATATCTCTATGCGCGCCTCCAAGAGGTTCGGGTATGATACCGTCTACCAATCCGTTTCCTTCCATATCGACAGCTGTCAACTTCAAAGACTCTGCAGCCTGCTCTTTATAATCCCAGCTTCTCCAAAGAATTGTAGAACAGTTTTCCGGAGAGATCACCGAATACCAAGAATTTTCCAGCATCATCACCCGGTCGCCGATTGCTATACCCAAAGCTCCACCTGAAGCTCCTTCACCGATTATGATGCAGATTACAGGCACTTTCAGCATAAACATTTCCTTGATATTTCGGGCAATTGCTTCTCCCTGCCCTCTCTCTTCAGCCTCCAGCCCCGGAAAAGCACCAGGCGTATCGATCAAGGTAACGATAGGCTTGCCAAATTTCTCCGCCATTTTCATAAGACGAAGTGCCTTTCTATAGCCTTCGGGGTTAGCCATCCCAAAGTTTCTCATTTGGCGCTGTTTGGTATTTCTACCTTTCTGCTGACCAATAAACATGACCGATCTGCCGTCCAAATCTCCAAGACCCCCTACCATAGCTTTGTCATCTGCCACATTTCTATCTCCATGCAATTCGACAAAATCATTTGTCATCTCATAGATGTAGTCAAGAGCATAAGGTCTATCTGCATGTCGGGAGAGCTGAACTCGCTGCCAGCGGGTCAGATTTTGAAAAGTTTCTTTTTTCAAAGCAAGAATTTTATCTTCAAGGGATTCAATATCTGAACTTAAATCGATATTTCTGCCGACAGCCAACTCCTTCATTTCCTGAAGTTTTTGTTCTAAATCGGCTATAGGTTTTTCAAATTCTAATACCATTCTGGTGATTTTTGGAAAAAACAAAGATAAGCATATACCCTTGGGAATTAAAAATTTTGAGGGGCTCAGCTTATAAAATTGAAAATCGTTGCTTGTATCTATAGAAAAGGGGAGCTGTTAACCGCATTAACGGTGAAAAACAAAAAAGCCCTAGATTTCTCTAAGGCTTTTTGCGGAATGGACGGGACTCGAACCCGCGACCTCCTGCGTGACAGGCAGGCATTCTAACCAGCTGAACTACCACTCCAATATTTTTAATTGTCACTAAATGATAAACTTTTTCATCAAATTTATGCGGAATGGACGGGACTCGAACCCGCGACCTCCTGCGTGACAGGCAGGCATTCTAACCAGCTGAACTACCACTCCGTTTTGCCCAAATCCAAGATCGTTTCAGGTTTCTCATCAACTACCTCGTTTTTAAGTGATGCAAAGGTATGTTTTAGATTTGTTATTGCAAAAGTAGATATAAAATTTTGTACTATTAATTCGTATTAACTTCTATGTCAATGAGATATTTTTTTTGAGAATTTCCATACTATGCCATTTCATCGCTCCCATTCTTCAACATTAGGAATTAAGTATCCCTCTTCTCTAACAGTTCTAAAACAAGATTTACCTCGGACGCTATAGTCCGATATAAGGTGTCAACCGTGTCCTTATAATATTCATCTAAATGCTCAAACGTACGGGCCATTTTTGCGAGTGCGTACATTCCTGCTGAGATGGCGGTGCCATAGAGCTTATGCCCTACTTCGTTAATCTGTACCAGATTTTCCTTCTGAATTGCTTCCCTTAATGATTCCAAAGAGCTTTTTAATTCATACTTCACGATGGTTAGAACTTCCTCCAAAACCTGTTGATCATTGTCTGTATAATCCTTCAACTTCTCCGCATCGTAGTGTTCCTCCATCTCCGGATTTGTTTCGTTTACAGTCGGACCTGTCTTAACAAAAATTGTCCCGAGCCATTTATTCAGTATCATCTCTAACGTCTTCTCCAACACCGGTTTTACCACGTAATCGTCCATTCCTGCAGCAAGACATTTTTCCCTTTCCCCCTTCATATTTCCAGCCGTGAAAGCAATAATCGGCACATGAGTTCCTTTCTCCAAGAGCCGTATTCTCTTTGTGGACTCATAGCCGTTCATTATTGGCATTTGAATATCCATCAAGATGATATCCGGAAGTTGCTTTTGACAATATTCCAGTGCCTCCTTTCCATTATTCACCTCAACTATACTTGCTTTTGGAGCTATTTTCTTGATAATGGTCTTAGCGAGTAGCATATTTACAAGATTGTCCTCGACTATTAGCACCGTGAAATCTTTAATTGAACGATCCTCTTCCTGTGATAACTTCACTTCTGTAGGGACCTCAACTTTGAAAAGTCTCGACAATTCCTGATAGAAATCCTGAATTTTTATCGGTTTGATCAAGCGGTGATTTACCCGGAGTTCTTTGCAGGTTTCTATGATCTTATGATCATCGGAGGAACTATGAAGCAACATGATAGGCTCTTCTTTATTCCAAAAAGTGAAAGTCTCTCTGATTTTACGGATAGTCTCAAGTCCGTCCATGAAGGGCATATGATAATCCATCATAATCACATCAAACCGGTTTCCTGCGGCTAACAGTTGCAATGCTTCAAAACCATTGGACGCTTCCGTAGACTGAATATTCCTAAGGAGCAACATTTGCTTGATAATCAACCTATTATTACTATTATCATCAACTATCAATATACTCTTGATTCTTTCTACATCGAACCATTCAATAGGCTCACCTTCCTCTGTTTTCAAGATCAGGTCAAAGTAAAAGGTACTTCCTTTTCCCGCTTCACTGATCAAATGAAGTCTGCTATCCATGAGCCTCAAAAGACTGTTGGAAATCGTCAATCCCAAGCCAGTGCCACCATATTTTTTGGTAGTTGAGCTATCTTCTTGAGAGAATGCCTCGAAAATTTTTGCTTGCTTGTCAAGTTTGATTCCTATACCTGTGTCTCTCACCGAAAAACGGATCTTGTGAATAGCTCCTTTTTGTTCCAGCGTTTCTATTTTCAATTCTATCTCCCCGCTTTCTGTAAACTTGGAAGCATTACCCAGAAGGTTTAACAATATCTGCTTCAGGCGCACAGAATCAGCATATATGAATCTGGGTAGATCTGTGGCAATATTCAGCAACATTTCCAACCCCTTATTTTGGATCTGGTAAGTAATAATATCAGTGGCCTGTGCACTCAATTCATACAGATCACATTTATCTATATCCAGTTCTAGCCTGCCTGCCTCTATTTTGGAAAAATCAAGAATATCGTTGATTATACTCAGAAGAGCATTTCCGGACTGGTTCACTATGGAAAGGTATTGATGTTGCATTTCATTCAGCCCTGTCTTCAAAACAAGATCTGTGAAACCAATCACGCCGTTTAAGGGAGTCCGGATTTCATGGCTCATATTTGCCAGAAATTCCGACTTGGCCACACTTGCTTCCTCGGCTTGCAGTTTGGCCCTCTTTAATTCTTCCCGCTGTTTTACCAAGTCGGTGATATTTTGGGTAAAAAGCACGATTCCTCCTATCTCCCCCGCAAACAAATACCAAGGCCGAAGCTCCCAAGAAACAAAGCGATCTTCCGTGTCCCCCGGCAGCCTATATCTTTCCTCTTCACTTCTCTCCACCGCCCCATTCATTACCCGCAGGTGCCTTTCTCGTCCTATCTGATCTATCAGGGGAAATATTTCAAAATGGGACTGTCCGGTAATGTCTATATCCTGTTGATTGTAATCTTTTTTCCACTGATTACTCGCCGCTATGTATTTCATGTCAATATCCAACATAGCTACAGCAGCCGGAGCATGCATCACAAATGCGTTAAGCCTACTTTTCTCAGCGATGAGATCTTTTTCTATTTCATTCCTCTCTGTGATATCAATGGCTATCCCAAGATACCCAATTGTATTATCCTCTACATCCCTCATGGGGGAGATAACCAGAGAAACTTCCTTTTCCTCTCCGTGTTTGGTAACAAAAGTCCAATTACGCTGCTCTACTCCATTGCGATCTGCCCTTAAGGTGAAAATCTCAAACAATTCAATTTTCCTGCCGAATTCACACTCCATATCAGCCAAAGTCTCCTTTAATTCCTCCTGCTTATGCAGTATGTCCGGTCTGTGTTTGCCCACTATTTCTTCCGCAGTATACCCTAGCATTTTTTCAGCACCTACGTTAAACACCGTGATATATCCTTCCAAATCGGTAGAAATAACACATACTTCGGAGGATGCATTAATTACGTCATCCAGTTCCTTTCTCGTCTTGTCCAACTCTAATTGAGCTTGCTTGGAGGCATCTATATCTTGAATTGTCCCAAAAATCCTGATACATTTCCCATCTTCAAACTCTGCCTTTCCTATTGCACGAACCCATAATTCATTCCCTTCGTAGGTCACCAACTGTAACTCAACATCCCAACCTTCACCTGTAAGCATGCTTTTTTCCAATAACGAAGCAATCTTGCTTTTACTTTCCCCCTCTTTGTAAAAACTAATTCCAATGGACATATTGGGCTCAAAATCTTCCGGGACTTCATGAATCAGTTTAGTCACGGATGTCCAGGTAAGCTTTTGGGTCTTTAGGTCCAAATTCCAGCCTCCCACTCTTGCCACTTTCTCTGTCTCTTCCAGAAGTGCTCTAGCCCGTGACAGTTCCTCCTCCAGTCTGGTCCGCTGGGTGATATCCAAGGCATTACCAATTACATAATTTCCCTCCCCGTCAGGATCACTTTCCAACACATTATTGTACATCCATATCAGTAAGGAGCCGTCTCGTTGAAGAGTAACCATTTGTCCGCTGGCTTTTCCTTCATTCTTAATTTTCAATAGGTATTCCTCTACTAAAACATGTAGGGATTTGGGAACTATATCAAACAGGCTCTTTCCCGTAATTTCTTCCGAAGTGTACCCCAGTTTTTTGGCTCCTGCATCATTGACGGAAAGAAACACTCCCTGCAAATCATGTGTACACATCAGGCCTTGAGAATTTTCAAAAAAAGCCCTGAGCCTACCTTCGCTCTTCGCCAGTAGCTCTTCCTTTGCTTTGGCTTCAGTAGTGTCCCTCGCTATACTATAGATATTCCCTGTTTTAGGGTCTTGGGTTGCCACCCAGTCTAGGGTTTTGTACGAACCGTCCTGACACAAAAATCTATGGGTTAATTTCACCGAAAGTCCTACTTTCTTAAGCTTTTCCAGTTTACGGCGGGACTTTTTAATATCATCCGGATGGGTCAATTCAAAAAACGAACGGGAAAGCAGGGTTTCATTATCCCAACCAAGCAATTTTGTAAATGCAGGATTGATTTTTTTGAAATATCCATTTGTCCCAGCTATGCAAATCAGATCATTTGACAAGGTGAAAAACTTCTCAACGTTGCTGAATTCAGCCATCAACTTACGTTCTTGAATTATAACCAAAGCCTCGCTGGCCAGCAGTTCAAAGGCAGTCCTGCTCTTCTCATCAAGAGAAACGGTATCATTACCCAGCACCAACAAACAACCTGCCCAATCCCCGTTTCCTTCAAGTAGGGGTAAGCCCACAAACGAACGAATATCATGCTCAGAAAAAGCCCGTGAAATTTCTTCCGTGGGTTGAAGGCTTGCTACATCCTCACAAGAGATAAAGGTATCAGTGCCCAGAGTCTGTTTCTTTAAAAAATTGGTGAGTTCATTATTCTCCAAATTAAATCCTGAAGCCGCCATAAGCCCCAATTCATGAGACTCTTCAAAGATTATCAGAGATTTTGGGGTGGCACAAATAATCGAGCTTAGCTGGCATATTCTATACAGTGAGGCATTCATGCCTGCATCCAGGTTCTGATAGTTATAAACAGGCAATTGATCCGATCTAATTTTTCCTTTCAAGGAATCTTTATTCATAACTATACTTTGGATTTGTGAAATTGTAATCAGCTTCCCACGGGAATATGGCACATTCTTGTCTTAAATTATGACTCTTTACTAAAAAGACAAAAATAGTAGCTGAAGAAAAAACTTCCCGAAGTCCGAACAAGTGCCTATTAAGCTATCCCAATCATGGTCATTTTTAACACCTGTAGAATTAGCAACTTAAAGAAACCACACCTCATCACAAAGCCTAACACCCTATATACCAAAACTATTTCCCTATAAATCAACACACAGTTCAAGAATAGTGCAGGGATGCGCAAATCCCACAGGGATTATCTCCCCAAGCACCGGTTCCATCCAAGCTTATTTCCGAAACTAATGAAATAGCTATATGCCAATCACAGCATTCCGATGGATACTTTCCCAACAGGGAACTGGAAAGTTTATCCCGGATTTTGCATTAAGTTTCGTTAAGAGACCATTAATTGCACTAAAATCAGGGCTGTTTGGAGACTGAGTCCGCCGCAGCGCATATGGTGAAGTCAATAATTGCAACGCAGTGACTGATTTTGAAGCAATTATTGGTGGCAATAACTTGTACGCCGTAGCGTAGAAATGCTAATGCATAATGCGGGTTTATGTCGCAACACAAATTCTTTGCCTTTGTTTGGCCCCCTTACTCAAACATCGACGTATAGATACGAAATCACCAACCCCTGGATAAACACGACTAAACTATATAAAAGAACAAATTTCAGGTTGTTTGAAAGTATTTTGGATATGCTTACCGGCTGGGCGACTACCGATTGCACCATCACAATGTTTTGAAAGGATATGGCATTTCCTATTGCTGCGCCGGTGAGCAGCAATGCGAGTCGAAGGTAAAGTGGGTCGCCCGGAGGAAAAAGTGCCATAACCGAGCTATTGAACAACAACACACTCATGGTCGCGCTACCGGTGACAAAAGTCCCTAAAATACCGGCCAAAGACACAAAACCCAGGGAGGCTATCCCTGAAGCTCCGGCAAAGATCTCCCCTGCGAAGATGGCCAAATTTTGGCGCAGTAACTGCGCAAAGAAAACAAGAAAAAGAATGGTAAAAATGGGCAGTACGAGACGTGAGAGGGTACTTTTTGCCTGCTTTAGCGTAAAAGAAAGCAGATCAGGCTGGGAAGCAATCTGCAAATACAGAATAGCTGCAGCGATAAATACCAGCCCGGGTTGATACAGTGAAATTGCTTTGAAGTCCTCACCGAAGGAAAACTCAACCCCGCCCAACAAATATTTTAAGGCAATAAGCATCCCTACAAATAAGAGGTAAGGATAAAATGTCATTAACCAAACCCGTGTAGGCGGTCTTTCCTTGTTGGGGACTGACAACCACACGAATGGGATCATTCCCATCAAGCCTGCAACTACCGACGGGTATTCGACGCTGAATTGCCCGACGGTACCATACGGCACGGCAAAACAAATCCCTGCGCTTAGCAACATCTTCCATTCCGCTTTCCAATTCACCTTTTCCTCCTCGGTTTTGCTGTACAGCCAAGCCAATCCCAGCGGTACGGCAAGGGCGGGCAGTACATTCATGATTACCGTATAGTGTACCTCAGGACTATTGGAATAAATTTCTAAGCCAACCTTGACCGGGGTGCCCAATGCCCCGAAGGTCACCGCTGTGGTATCAGCAGCCAGAGGAAGTACCACACTTGTAAGCGGCTTGTATCCCACTGCCAACATAAGAGGGGCAATCAGCATGGCCGGAATCCCAAAGCCCGCAATTCCTTCCATAAAGCTTCCCAGAAACCAACATAACAGTATCGCCACAGTAAGTCTCGAAGAAAAGGCAGCACTTGATTTCACAAAATCCCCAAAATGATCCAGGGATGCCAATGTGTTGTAAAAGAGGTAGGCCCCAAAAAGAAGAAGAATAAGCTCCACTGAAACAATCGTACCATTTGCCAACGGGGCGTAGACTTCCCCTTGGGTCAGGAGCAATTTTCCAAGGATTAGTATGACACATCCCATCAACGCGCCCAGCCACAATTTTCTAAGCAGAAAACCTCCCGTGAACAAAGCAGCAAACGATAATAACAAAAGCCAGTTTTCCAATAGTTTTCTTATTTTCTATGAACTCCCTTACTAGTTTCCCAAAAGCCGTAGGCAAAGTACCATGAAAATGGCTCACCTTCCCACAGATGTCCTTCACTCAATTACCTCTACATCTTACCCAAATAAAAATTACCCAAATTCTAAGGAACAACCCAAAACCTTCTATAGCTACCTGATCAGCAAAAAACTACCCCGTTTTTCTACAGTTTGAATCTCTTCATCCAGTACAAAACTATACTGCATCAGGAAGGTGTAAGTCCCTAAACTGGCATATTCTCCATCCACCAATCCATTCCAGCCTTCTGCACCGGAATAAATCAACTGCCCCCATCTGTTATAAACCCATAGGTTAAAGTTGATTTCGCAAGTTGATACCCCTGCAAACAGATCTCCATCTTTCGCCGGGTTAAAACCAGTTGGCATCCTTACTTCAGGTACCTGTTCCGGCACCAGCCCAGTACCCATACTTACACAACCAATATCGTCTAAAACAGAGACCGTGTAGGTTCCTTTGGACAAACCGGTAAGTGTATTGCCTGCTGTATTACCCTCCTCCCACAGATAAACATAGGGAGCCTTGCCTCCTTCCGGAAAAGCAAACAACTCACCATTGCTTCCCCCGGGACAGGCTGGTTTGGTCAATCTCACATCCACCTCTAACGCTGCAGGAGATGTAATTTCAAAATCAAGCGGTATAGTGCACCCATTTTGATCTACTACAGCAAGTTCATAAATCCCTTGGGCCATATCAGTCAAATTCAACTGACCCGTAAACTCTATACCCCCTTCTAAATCAATGGTATAAGGAGCATTTCCGCCTGAAACAGTCAAATCCAAAATCCCGTCCGCCTTTCCATAACAGCTTACACCTGTCACAACAAGGGAAGCAACTTCTACCAGTGGAGGCTCCGATATTTCTAAGTCTTCCAATTTCCTTTCACAGCCTAGTTGATCCACCACCGTCACAGAATACTTACCAACGGACAAATTATCTGCAGTTGCCGAGTTCAAACCAGGATCATGGGACCATTCAAAATGAAGTGGAGCTACTCCTCCACGGATGGCTAACACGATCTCCCCGCTAGCATCTCCAAAACATTTGACATCCTCTATTCTGTCAGTACCTACCACAAATTCCTCCGCTACTACCACTTCCACTGGTTCTGAAGTTCCTGCACAAGATTGGTCAGTTAAACTGTATGTGGTGTAGCTTACTGACCCTGCCATGTCAGGCACATTCCAACTGATCCCGACTGTACTTTGATCTCTACCGGAAACTATCACTCCGCCAGTCACAATCCACTCATAGCCGCGTCCATCCGAAGGATTAGGCGCACTATAGAAATATGTGCTCAAAGGATCATAACAGACATCGACGTTCCCAATAGGATCTTCAGCATCCAACTTTTGGTTGATCACTACCTCAAGAAATATCGGCTCTACCAAACAGCCATTCGTGCCTACAGGAATGGCGGTGATTCCGGCGTTGGGATTTGCTGCGCCCCAATTGACCAAAACCGAGTCTCCGTAATTTTCAAGAATTATCCCTCCTTCCACTTCAAAATCCACGGACTGAATATTTTCTTGAAAAACCAATTTATATACCAATTCCTCTACCTCAGGGCAAACTGACTGAATCCCAATAAGCTCTGCTTTAGATTCTATCACCTCTACCTGAAAGGTCTCTTCCTCTTGCTGCTCACAGGTATTGGGGCTGATAGATGCAGTGACAGTGACCTCATACACTCCGGGAGTATCAAAAGTATGCGTTACTTCTTGGCCCTCTTGAAGAGTAGATCCATCACCAAAATCCCAGGTGAAATAGGTAAACGCTTCACTTTCCGGAGCAATACTCCAAGTTCCTTCTTGGTCAAGACAAGCTACCCTCTCCCCTTCAACCTCAAAATCATACTCCACTTTAATTTCAAAATTCAAATTATCCAAAGCCGCTCCCACAGCATATCCATAAGATTCCAAAAACCCAAACCCATATACATAGGCTATAAATCCTTCTGGATTTGACAACTGATGCACCCCTTGGGGAATTAGGACCTTTGCGAAATAAAAGGAGGGATCCCCGGGAACCTGTGAAAAAGAAGCGCCAATATTCCTTCCATCCAAAACGGTAGAAGCCTGTGCTCCGGCAGGCACAATAATAGAAACATAATGCGCCTGAATGGACTGTAAGGAGAGAGCAGAAAACTTCACGTCCTTCAGCAACTGTTCATTTGGGCTATAAGAAATCATAAAAGGATCTCCCTGATCATATTTGGGGTCTCCTGCCTGATTACATCCCTGGCTTTTGGAAAATACGGTGA
Organism: Algoriphagus sp. Y33; assembly: GCF_014838715.1. Classification (NCBI taxonomy): domain Bacteria; kingdom Pseudomonadati; phylum Bacteroidota; class Cytophagia; order Cytophagales; family Cyclobacteriaceae; genus Algoriphagus; species Algoriphagus sp. Y33. The sequence goes on from NZ_CP061947.1 coordinate 2,517,941, forward strand.
CAGATGATGGTTTTGAAGTGGCGATGGAAACTGTCTCGCCGGCTTTGAAATCCAAGGTCAGAAATTTAGCCGCATTGATTACCCCCCGACTGTTGCCGTTTACTAATACTTCTGTATTGTCTTCAGACGCCAGTACCTTGACCGGTTCACCGGATGTCCTTCCCTCTAATCCTACGTGGATAAAAGATTTTCCCCAGGTGGATACCGGATATGCCTGCTGAAAAAGGTTGTCATTTGCCGCACCACAGTTTCCCACGGATGTCCACTTGTTTCCTCCAAACACAGCAATTTTCTTACAAGAATTGGCATCATCCCCTATCACTCTGACCCGGGAACCGGTGAGGTCAAACCTTTCCTTAATCTGATAACTTTGACCACGGTCCAATGCTACTTTTATGGGTGCCGAACCGTTGCTTTTAGTGATTTCCAGTTGGGTATTATCTTCTGTGGCAATTACTAACATCGTGCTTTCATTATCCACATTACCATCGTATTCTACGGGACGGGTGAGTCTCTCGAAATGTGAGGTCACCAAATAGTCTTTTCCCAGAGCACTTACCGGCAAGACGACAGTGCCGTCTGCACTTCTGATCCGTTCATTAAAAGCATAAACAGTCAAGTCTCCGGTTGAGCTGATATAAATCCCTTTGTTCTCCACTCTGTCTGAACCCCTGTGGATCACATCAAAATCCCGGGAATCAACAATCAGACTGAATCTTTCGCCTTGCCCTAGCGTGGCAGTTCGGGTCTGTCCAAGATATTCAATCGTAAAAGTAGCCTCTTCTATAGCTGTGATTTCCAACATTGCCCGATCAGGCGCCCCGGGCAGAATTTGGTTATTCTCCATAAATCCCACCCAAAATTCTTTTCCTATAGTAGAGATTTGACCATAGGCGGCAAAGGCAAAAAATTGCACGAACAGCACTAAATAAACTATACGGTAGAATTTCTCCATCTATGATTCTTGAACACAACGGTTCCCCCAATATAGCTAATGCATGGCTATATGAACAATTAGCCAGTGAACAAGATTTCAGGAAGATTTTGGATTAAATCCTTACTTTTAAAGCAAGAACAAGTACCACCCTATGAGCCTGAATCCAAGATACCCCAATTCCCATTAATCTCTACACCACTTCCTTACTTTTTCCTGAAACCTATAAGATACCCATCAAAAATTCCATTCAGCCGTGCTAAATGAGAACTTGCAACTTCGATTTTAGTAAGCAGACTCAATGGAACAGTGGAAATAAATTTGAAGAGATAGGAACAAATTCCTTCCCATCCAGCCAAAGCGGGCTCACATTAAGTTGGCTTTTCTTTTACTAACCTGTACCTTTGTCAGCTCCTTAACCCACCCCGGCTCTACCCTATACAGGTGCAGGAAGGGAACTTACAAAAAGGCTATTACACCATACGTAACACCAACAGCAAAATCAGATTACAAACAACTGATTTTTAAATACTTACAACGATTTTATGATCTCAGTAGATAATTTATCACTAAAATTTGGCAAACGAACACTTTTCGACGAAGTTTCCCTGAAGTTTAACCCCGGCAACTGCTATGGTGTGATCGGGGCAAACGGCGCCGGAAAATCAACTTTTTTGAAAATCCTTTCCGGAGAAATGGAAAGTACCAGTGGCGGCATCAGCATCACTCCGGGTCAGAGGATGGCCGTGCTAAGCCAAAACCACTTCGGTTTTGATGAAATCGAGGTATTGAAAACTGTACTTATGGGGCATAAAACACTTTATGCCATCATGGAAGAAAAGGATGCCATCTATCTAAAGGAGGATTTCTCCGAAGAGGATGGTCTTCGTGCATCACAATTGGAAGCTGATTTTGCCGAAATGGATGGCTGGAATGCTGAGTCCGATGCAGCAGCCCTACTCTCAGGATTGGGCATCACAGAGGATCTGCACTACATGAAGATGAAGGATCTGGCGGGTAATCAGAAAGTCCGGGTTTTGTTGGCCCAAGCTCTTTTTGGTAATCCTGATATCCTGATCCTCGATGAGCCTACCAATGATTTGGATGCATCTACCATCGAATGGTTGGAGAATTTCCTGCTGGATTTTAAAAATTTAGTGATTGTGGTGTCCCACGATAGACACTTCCTGGATTCGGTATCTACGCATATCGTAGATATTGACTTTGGAAAAATAAAGATCTACTCAGGTAACTATACCTTCTGGTATGAGTCTTCCCAACTTGCACTGAAGCAGCGCTCTGATTCTAATAAGAAGGCCGAAGACAAGAAAAAGGAATTGCAGGCATTTATCGACAGGTTCTCCGCCAACGTGGCCAAATCCAAGCAGGCTACCGCACGTAAGAAGATGATCGAAAAGCTGAATATCGATGAGATCGAGCCTTCGATGAGAAAATATCCGGGTATTATTTTCAAACCGGAAAGAGAAGCGGGAGATCAGATCTTCATGACCGAAAATCTGGAACTGAAAGCCGATGGGGTGACCTACTTCACTGATGTGAATCTTATGGTGGACAAAGGCGATAAAATTGCTTTTATTTCCAAGACCAAGCAGGCAGTAAATAAGTTTTTCCAAGTCATCATGGAAGAAATCCCTTCCACGAAAGGAAGCTTTAAATGGGGAGTGACCATCAACAAGGCATACTTGCCAAATGACAATTCCGAATATTTCAAATCGGATCTTTCCCTAATCGATTGGCTAAGACAATTCTCAGGCAATCAGGAAGAAGCCTACGTAAGAACTTTCCTGGGCAGAATGCTTTTCACGGGAGAAGAATCCCTGAAAAAATGCTCTGTGCTCTCCGGGGGAGAAAAAGTCCGATGTATGATCTCCAAGATGATGCTTCAGAGTCCTAATCTTCTCGTAATGGATGAGCCTACAAATCACTTGGATCTGGAATCTATTACCGCCTTCAACAATGCGATAATTGATTTTACAGGCACGGTCTTGATGACATCTTATGACCACGCATTTGTGCAGTCTTCCGCAAACAGAATCGTAGAATTCACTCCTAACGGGACGATTGATAGAAGAATGCCTTACGAGGATTACCTGGAAAGTGAGGAAATCAAAGCCCTGAGAGAAAAGATGTACGCAAAATCTTAAAATCGATTCGTTGCTACTCACTGCAATAATCATTTATTTGGCGGGCACTATCGTCGTGGGAGCTTGGGCTTCAAAATTCGTAAAGGGATCGAATGACTTCGTTTTAGCGGGGCGTTCGCTCCCTTTATTTCTTTCAGCCTCCGCATTATTTGCTACTTGGTTTGGATCCGAGACCATTTTTGGAGCTTCATCCGTTTACTTGGACGAAGGGCTGCAAGGAGTGATTGAAGATCCCTTTGGCGGGGCACTTTGTCTGGTACTTTTCGGTATGTTCTACCTCCGACCCATGTACCGCATGGGTGTCTTGACCATCGGAGATGTATTTAAGAAAATCTATGGAGAGAAAGTAGAGTTTCTATCTACTGTATTTATGGTTCCGGTATTTTTTGGCTATGTGGCCGCTCAGCTGGTCGCACTAAGTTTGATTTTTGGCACTGTCACAGGCTTAAGCCTGAATGAGGGAATTCTGATAGCAGCGGGCATCGTGGTGATTTACACTTTTCTGGGAGGGATGTGGGCGATATCAATCACCGATTTTATCCAAACGCTGATGATCGTGCTCGGTCTGATCGTGGTTTCTCTCATGGTAATAAAGGAAGCAGGCGGAATAGGTGCGATTCTGGATTCTGCTCCTGCGGAAAGTTTTCAGTTCTTTCCCGATCCGGGCTTTAACTCCTGGACAAATTACTTTGGCGCCTGGATTATTCTGGGACTCGGAAGCATCCCCAGCCAGGACATTTACCAACGGGTCATGGCCTCCAAATCTGAGAAAGTGGCAGTTCAATCCACTTATTTGGCAGGAGGATTTTACCTCACTTTCGGACTTTTACCCCTATTTATTGCACTGGGGGCAAAAGTGTTGTATCCGGAACTTTACCTGGAAAATAAACAAATGCTGCTGCCATCAATGGTGTTGGCACATGGAGGATTACCGGTACAGATCGTCTTCTTTGGCGCACTGATTTCAGCGATCATGAGCACGGCGAGTTCAGGAGTATTGGCCCCTGCAGCCCTGATCTCTGAAAACCTAATCAAACCACTCTTCAGGCATAAATTATCGGATTTTCATCTGCTTTGGATTTTGCGGATCAATGTTCTTCTGGTAGCGGTGGTATCCGTAGTTATGGCTCTCCAAGACGCTACTATTTACGAATTGGTAGCCGAAGCATCAATACTATTGCTGGTCTCCCTATTCGTTCCACTGACCGCAGGATTATATTGGAGCAAATCTTCAAAAGTCGGCGCAATCTTATCCATGGTCATCGGCATGCTTACCTATTTGACTATGGATAAGTTTGAGCCGGAAATTTCTTCACACCTTTACGGATTGCTGGCCAGTGCCCTGGCTATGATGACAGGCAGCTTGCTATTCCCCAACAAACCCCTACTCACCTATGAACTATCCTAAAATCATACTCAAACACGGCAAAGAGATCTCTCTGAAAAGAAGGCATCATTGGGTATTTTCCGGAGCTATTTTTCAGAAAGACGCCAATCTTGTAAATGGCCAATTAGTGGCCGTTTTCTCTTCCAAAGATGAGTTTTTGGGAATAGGTCATTTTGCCGAAGGTTCCATAATGGTCCGGATTATTTCCTTCGGGGAGCGGGAGATCGATCAGGAATTTTGGAATGAAAGCATCGCTTCGGCACTTTCCTTGAGAAAAAGTCTGGGACTTGCTGATGATGAAGGGACTAATGTGTACCGTTTGGTCCACGGAGAGGGAGATCTGCTGCCCGGTCTGATTGTGGATTACTACAATGGCACTGCGGTTATTCAGGCTCACCAAATAGGGATGCATGCCCATCTAAAGGAAATTGCCCACGCGATCAAAGCCGCTTATGGAGATCAGCTCTCGGGTGTGTACGATAAAAGCGCGGAGACTTTACCCAAGAACCTTGGAATTACTTCCAATGAATGGGTACTCGGCGAGCCAAAAACCGATTTGGTTCAAGAATATGGTGCCACCTACAAAATAGATTGGGAGAAGGGGCAGAAAACGGGCTTCTTTATCGATCAGCGGGAAAACAGGAAACTGCTAGCCTCCTATTCAAAAGGCAAAAAAGTATTGAACACCTTCTGCTATTCAGGCGGATTTTCGGTGTTGGCGCTGATGGAAGGAGCGGCAGAAGTGCATTCAGTGGATATTTCTCCGAAAGCCATAGAACTGACAGAGGAAAACATCCAACTCAATCCGGAAATTCAAGGGAAACATGAATCGAAGGTTGCCGATGTGGTCAAATACATCCGCGAAATCGGTGATGATTACGATGTGATCGTGCTGGATCCACCGGCTTTTGCCAAAAATCTAAAAGCAAGGCATAATGCGGTGCAAGCGTATAAAAGACTCAATGGGGAAGCCCTGAAAAAAATCAAAACAGGAGGCATTCTCTTTACCTTCTCCTGCAGTCAGGTTGTGGATAAAGCACTCTTTCGCAACACCGTAACCGCAGCAGCACTGGAATGTGGCAGAAAAGTGAAAATCCTGCATCAGCTCACCCAACCTGCTGATCACCCCATTAATATTTTCCACCCGGAGACCGAATACCTCAAAGGTTTGGTGCTATATGTGGAGTAAAACTTACCCTCAACTATAAATCCCCTGCCGGAAAACGGCAAGAATTAAAAAACCGGCCTTAATTTTTAAGGCCGGTTTTTTAGTAAGCATAGGATACACCTATTATTTCACGGTCAATTCATCCCATAAAGGTTATTAAACAACCATTTGAATGTACCATGGGACTGTGCTCTAAAGGTGATCTCAGGAGTAAAAACCATCAGTTGCCCTTTGCCGATAGGTGCGGTAAAAGCAATGACTCCATCTTCCAAATAGGATTGTCCCCAAGCCCATCCGCTCTTCAGAGGAGTAGCTGAATCAAACCAGGCGACAACTTTAAGCTGCTGTATATCTGCCTCCGGTTTCATTTTGAATACCATGCTATTGTTAAACATCACATCCACATGCTCACGCATACCCCAGTTTGATGGATTCGCAGGATCAGTTTTTGATCTTAGCACACTCCCGGGTACATAGTATTTTTCCCCCGAAAGTTTCTCTTCTTTCCCTTCTTTGTTTATCTCAGTAAGTCCATCTTTCACCGGCAAATCCAAGTGATATGCGAGTGAAGCGCTGTTGCCAACTGTCAATACCTTTCCACCATTTTCAATAAATAATTTCAGTTGTGGAATAGATTTTTCGGGCGTAATTGTCCCTAGACGATACCGAAATTCCTCCGGTATATCAGCTGCATCAGGCTGCCTTCCATAATAATTATTTGTTGGGCCACTCTCTTTATAAGCAGGGATCCCTCCACTGATAAACAGGATCATGTCGTACTTTTTATTGAGGTTTCCGGCATCTATCTCCTTGGCGAAAATAAGCTCAAAATCATACCCATTTTGCTCCAGCATCCATCTTACCCAGCCTGAAGGCATGGATCCACCGTACGAATCGTATAAGGCAATCCGTTGTTTTTTCAGCTCTATCAATTCGGCAGGTTTGCCTTTGGCAGCTACTATAGGCACTCTGATATCTTTGGTCAGCTCTTTCAATTTCGCCGCCTCTTTGGCAGGAATATAGTAAGAACCTGCCGGAAGGCCTTCTACTGCCGTAGGTGATCTGAATACCTGTGCTTTATCTTTCAGAAGTGCATTGACGAGTGGAAACGCTTCATTGAGTGAGGAACTAATCAGATATCCCGATTTGGAATCCGGAATAGCAACCGGTGGCAATTCTTCCAGTACGCCATAAGTCAATGTCTCAAAAGGTCCGTCCAATGGATCAAGAATCCGGTCCACTTCCACTCCCATTTGATAGGCCAATGTCCAACCTGCCGCATCATAAGGTCTGATCGGAGGCCCACCCGGATATTCAAAATCATTTGGATAGTCCTGCGGGTCAAACATATCGATTACATGCGCTCTAAATGCCTGATCTGTTTTGACTATGTAAGAATTTTTCGGATACGTTTTACCCATTACCTGAAAATCAGCATTCGCTTTTTCTATTTTAATCCCCGTTTTGATCAGCGCATTGATGTATTTCACCGCAGTGCCAAAATCTGCCTGATCTGCCGAAACAATATATGCCCGGGGATCACGCTTTGAAGGTTGCTGATAGATACTGTCATAATACTTAGTAGGAATTCCACCCCGGGAAAAACCCCTATCACCGGACCCGGAAGGTTTTTTCCCAGCCATATCCGCCTTGTACGCAGCATTGATTTCTTCTATCTTTTTGGGGAAAGGTGTCCAGTTATCCATCTTCCCTTTATTGATTGCACTTCTGCCCATGGAATAAATGTTGTAGAGCACATGATCTTTGTTTCTTGCAGCATAGTCCAAAAGCGCATAATTGAGCGAGACGGAGTAATCGATTGATTGCCTGAAGTGCCATTTTTGGGGAGTAACCGGATAAGGCGTATCACTGTTGGGCAGAAGCCTGGAAGGCACCAAGGGAACTTCCTCCGGAGAAGGGCCTCCAATAATCTCAGTCAAGATGCCGATCATATTGTGATAATGCGTGGTGGTTCTCAGCCCTCCATTGTACCATACTGAGAAAGTAGAACCTGTCATCCGCGTAAAACCCGGCTTATCCTCCGTGATCAGCCTGTTGTACATGGCAGCACCTACGGCATCTATTCCGGTGACCATCAAGGGTTCAAATAAATAGTTGAATGGATCTCTGTAGGGAGGGCCTGCCAGCACTGATCCTGCAGGACCGCGCTGGTGATGGTTATACATGATCTGAGGAATCCACTCCACGAAAAGCTGGTAGCCCATATTCTGTGATTCAACCATATTCTGGATATAAAAATCCCGGTTATTGTCATGTCCTATATACTTTTGATATAGTACCGGCAAACCACTCGTAGTCCGCTTGGTGGTATCTGAATTCCTCATGTACCAATCTGAAACCAATTCCTGTCCATCCGGATTGGCATGTACAAATAGAATTACCACGTTATCCAGGATATTCATGGTTTCCTCATCTGTCCGTGAGCTGATCTGATAAATGGTTTCTATCAATTGATGCGTCCCCACCACTTCCGTGGAATGAAGGCCACCATCAATCCAGACCACCGATTTGCCTTCCTTGGACATCGCCCTAGCCTGCTCTTCTGACAGTCCTTCTGCTCTGGCCATGGCAGTGGAAATCTCCTTATACCTTTCCAGCTTTGTATGGTTTTCCGGCGAGGTGACGATCAGCATATATTGCTCTCTGCCTTCGGCTGTTTTGCCAATGGACTCCAGCTTGATACGGTCAGACTCACCTGCTATTTTCTTAAAATAAGCCTCTGTCTGCGTGAAATTAAATAACTCATAATCGGTTCCTACATCGTAACCAAAATGTTCCTTTGGGGAGGTAACGGACTGAGCCATCACTCCAATGACCATCCCTAATTGTATCAGGATAATCGGTATTAGTCTTTTAAACATATTTTCCCACTAAGATTTTATAAGAGGGAAGCTTATTACTCCCCTCCGTTTTTTTATAATTACATGTTTTTGAACCTCACACCTACTCTGCAATCACAAAGCTCCCCTCTGGACTCGTCACAGGAGTTATCATTGTATTGGACGATTCTGGTTCCGTCTGCCATCGTCACTACAAACTTGAAGAGGAAGTAATCATTTACTTGAACATCAGATAGATCAGTGCCCGTAATATCTGCCAGCTCAGTGGCTGTAAAACTGTATGACTTTGGAAACTCGGTAACCCGCTCGTAAAGTATATCCGTGGATCTTATGGAACTTGGCAAAGGAAACTGCCGCTCATTAGGCTCTACTTTTGCAAGCGATAGCACAATAGGGTACACCGGTACGTTTCCTTCTCTTCGGTTGAAGCTGACATATACCTCGATCTCTGATACCGGAGCCCTGCCTTCAGCATCGTAATAAGAAAGCTCCCATTCGAACAGTTGGTTAGTCGCAAATTCAGGATCAGCCAAATTGAAAAAGGAAGCCTTGGCTGTCTGATAGGTAGGCAATGCTGAAGTTTCGGTATTCAACGTCACTCTCGGAGTCGCTGCATAGATAAAATCCTCGTAATCGTAATCCACGGTCTTGCAGCTTCCCATCGCCAGGATCATTGCTGCTATTAGATATTTGTATGGTTTCATTGGTTATATTTTTTGTTGTGTAAATCCGCATCGGAATCGGCTATGAAATAAAACTTAAAATAGGTTTACCTGTCTCTTTCAGCCAGGCTTACATTCCTGTCTGCTGAAGAGGGCATCTTCACCTATTTACTTAAGCAGAATGCTCAGGCCGTTTGCAGTTTTTGCGGATAGTCATGGTTTAAATACGCTTATTTTCTCCAAAAAACAGGAATGATCTGCTGATCACGCTGCAGTTGTTCGCGAACATCGATGACTGAGCTATTGGATGTCAATTCGGTCTCGGAATAATAAAATCTTTCCGGAAACACATCCAACGGGGAAATCAATTCTTGCAATTCAGGATAGCCGGTACGTCGGAAATCATTGTATGCCTCTACTCCATTTCCATAAAGTGATATCCATTTTTGCATCATGACAAGCCTAAGTTTTCCTTCCCCGTCTAGACTTTGAAACTGAGTGCTGAGCCTTTCTGTAAAACCGCTCGTCGTCTGACTTGATATTGGAAAAGCAGGCGATACGGAATTGATTACATCGAAATGGGCAATTACAGCTTCTTTCATCAGTTCTTCTGCATTTTCACCGGTCCCCAAAGTAAGGGCGGCCTCGGCACGGCTGAATAACATCATCGAATTGGTGATCAAGGGAAGAATGCCTGCGCCGGTACCGTCACCCTCCGCAAAAAGTGCAATTTTGAATGAATTTGAAGTGGTTCCTGTGGTAGCTCCTTCATTGGTGAGAAAGGTGTTCTCTGCTCCCAAACTTGGCATCATACCATTGTCATACAGTCCAGCAGCCGGATATATCCCTACTATTGCACGTGTATTTTGATCCGCAGGAGAAGAAGCTCCGTCTCCCGGATATCTGCCATAATACCCTTCCCCTGTCTGGGAATTGGCGAGGCCGGCTCTTTCATTCAGTCTGAAGATATAGTACCTCAGTCTAGGATCATCCTGCTCCTGAAGTCTGTCCACCAATACCATACTCACATAACCATCTCTACCCGGCGCATACCCCGTAGAATACCACGGATGACGTACATTCGGGGCAGTATTGGTGCCAAAATGAAACGTAAAATCACTTTCATTATCCTGAATATACATCCCTTCCTGAAGAATGTCCATGATGCCCTGTTTGGCTCTTGCCTCATCATATTTTCTGATCGTGAGATACATTTTCAATTTAAGTGAATTGGCCATTTTCTCCCAATTCTCTCTGGATCCCTGATAGAACAAATCTGAGGAAGCGGAAACATTGAATCCTTTCTCCATATCTGCCAATGCTTCATCGACGAGTGCCAAGAGATTATCATAAATCACTTCCCCATCATCAAAGGCAGGATTTGGGGCAACCGCCGCATCAAAATACGGGACGTTGCCCCATACATCCACCATTATACTGAACAGATATGCCTTTTGAAGTTTGGCCACTGCCACATATCCCCATTCACCCTGTTCAGTGCCCGTGGAAATAATGGTTTCCAAATCAGGAATTGCCTCAGTGTAAAACCCCAACCAAGCATTCTGGAAAGTAGTACCACTTTGATCATATCTATTGAGACTGCCTGAAGCCCGATGTTGTACCACATTGGATGCTCCTCTGTTTATGTTGTCAAAATTGCCTGCAAAGGAAAGCTGGGAAGCCGGCAAAAGCAAATTGAGCTGGGGAACTGTGGGGTTGCTTGGATCCTCATTGATATCTATGAAATCATCACAGCTGACTAATGTCAGTGCTAATATGCGAACCAATAAACCTTTTATATAGCTGTATTTCTTCATTTTGTTGTAGTTGACTTTGATTAGAAACTAAGACTGAGGTTCACCCCATATCTTTTGGTGGAAGGAACGCCCAAAACATCTCTGCCTAAATTATTGGCTCCGGAAGTGCTTACCTCAGGATCGTAATTCATCGCATCCGGCGTATTGGGAGCTTTGTACCAAAGATTTCTTCCGCTTACGGAAATCGACGCTCTTCCAAACGGTGTCTTAGAAAGTAGTGCGGCAGGCAAAAAATATCCAAGAGAAATCTCCCTCAGTCTGAATACCGTCCCGTCAAACACCGTGGCTTCACCTATGTAGCCGGCAGAGGCACCACTCGGACCAAATCCGCTTGAGAAATAGTAATCATTGTAATTCAAGGCGGTATTGTTAGGGATTTTGTTGCCGTTTTCATCCAACAGCGGTGTTCTGGTATTGACATCCCCCAAAACTCCCTGTCCTATCCGAAACGAATCCCTGTCCTCGGTATCTCTCAAAACACCTCTGGCGTAAGTTTCGCCAATGGTGGTGGACAGAATATCCCCCCCTTGCTTCCAATCGAAAAGCACATCAAGCGTGATCCCCCTAAAAGTGAAGGTATTGGTAAGCCCGACCATAAAGTCAGGATTTGGATCTCCTATTGGGCCATTTGTCGCTGCTGTAATCGGCTTGGCAGTAGCAGGATTTACCAGAATATTCCCTTCGTCATCACGCGCATATCGGGTGCCGAAAATCAACCCATAGGGCATTCCTGCAATATGCACATTGCCTTCGTAGACCAACTGCGAGTTCTCACCGATATCTTCTACTGTATTTTTGTTTTTGGTGAAATTACCCGAAATAGACCAGTTCAATCCGGTGTCTGACATGAGCGGGTTCGCAGTTAGCCCTATTTCTATTCCTTTATTGGAAGTCTCACCCAAGTTGATTATCCGGGTGAGGAAACCGGAGGACGGCGGTGAATCCACAACAAATATCTGAGAAGTACTTCGCTTGTCGTAATAAGTAATATCAAGTGAAAATAGATTTTGAAGGAAGCTAAGATCAGTCCCTATCTCAAACTCCGTGATAAATTCCGGTTTAAGCGAAGAATTCGTCAGGCTGTTTGACAAGGTCTGAGTACTTACATTGGTATTGCTTCCATTAGAAAAAGGAGAGCCTATTCCTCCAAAAGTCTCATTCGCATTAAACACATTGACTGTCTGGTATGGAGCCGCTTCATTTCCCACCCGTGTGTACCCTATGCGTATTGCACCGTGATTCAGGATATTACTTTTGATTTGAAGTGCTTCCGTGAAGGTCAGCGCACCGTTTACACCCCCATATAGATAACTTCTGTTTTCCGCAGGAAGTGTGGAGGAAACATCATTTCTACCTACAAAATTTATGGAGGCAAAGTTTTTATAGTCCAGTGTCAAATCTGCAAAAAAGGCATAAAACCGTTGTTTGATCAGCGCCTGGTTTCTGGGGATTTCGGAAAGTGTGATCGTGGTGGTATTCCGGATATCGTTAATTCCGGACACTATAATTCCATCACCCGAGAAAGCCGAGCGTCTGGTCATACGCTGGTTGATGTTGTTGCCAAAAATCCCTCTTAGTTTCAGATCCTCTGACAAGCTGAAACTGGTAGTGATCAATAGCGTATTGTCCAACTCCTGTCTGTAAATATCATCTGTATTGATAGTACCATTGGCATATACACTAGAGCCCTTACCCAATACACTCACACGTGAATCTGAATATCCGTTAAATCCAAATGTATTCTGAATGGTCAGCCAAGAAGTAATATCCTTACCAAAGACAAAACTTCCAAAATACCTATCCACATTGCTTGTAGAAGGACTGTTCTCTACTGACCAGTAGGGATTGTCCAACGCTCTGTAGTAAATATTCGCACCCGTTTCGGGATGCTTATAGGGCAAGTTGGTCAGATCATAACTGGTAGGCATGAACAGCAGATTGCCCATTACTGAACCTGATCCCCCGATCGGAGGACTTTCCTGCTCGGTTTTCACATAATTTATTGTTCCCCTGACAAAAAAACCATTGTCCAGATTAGCATTTCCTCCCGCAGAAAAAGACGTCCTTGAGATACTGTTTCCGGGAACTACCCCTTTGTTGTCCATTCTACTCACTCCTATTGACAATCCGGTCTTTTCAGTTCCTGTGTTGATCGAGACACCATTTTCCAGCAATTGCCCTGTTCTCAAAAAATTCGTTTGATTTTTGCCCGCATAAGATTGATAGGGCACTTCTCTTGGTGTCACCCCGTCACTTTCGTAGAAGTCAGGAAATATACTGGATGGATAAGCGCTGGAAGCCAATGGATGGGGAATCGTAGCTCTGGAACTGTATGGAGAACCATAAGATCCATAAACACCCGCACGGTAATCTCCATTAGTTCCCTGCCCGTACATATGCTGGTAATCAGGAAGACCTGAAACCTCCTCCAAGCTGTAAGAAGAAGTAAGGGTTATTTCCGTGCCCTTTCTACCCTTTTTTGATCCGGATTTAGTCGTGATGATTATTGCGCCGTTAGCTGCACGGGAACCATAGAGTGCAGAAGCTGCCGCTCCCTTCAATACGGTCATACTTTCTACATTATTTGGATCTATGTCAAAAGCTCTGCTGGAAGTAGACTGGGAAGACTGGGTATTCCTTGTGCCACTGGCATCATAGGTAGAATTATCAAAGGGAATCCCATCCACTACGAATAAGGGCTGATTATTATTTCCCAAGGAAGAATTACCACGGATGGTTATATTGGTTGCCCCACCTGCTACTCCGCCAGATCCCTGTACATTGACTCCCGCAATCTTGCCTGATAGAGACCTGATTGGGTCAGGTTCGTTCTTCTGCCCCAATCTGTCCGCACCAAGTGTGGATACTGCATACCCCAAATTGGCTGTATTCCGCTCTATGCCGGCAGCAGTTACTACTACTTCATTCAGCTCGATATCACCGCTTAGCTTTACCAGTAGCTCACTTTCGCCTCCTACTGTAATCTCCTTTGCTTTATATCCTATAAATGAAACTACCAATGTACGCTGCCCCTCCTCCAATTCTACGGAAAAAATTCCATCCAAATCGGTGACGGTACCTACCAAGGTGCCTTTTACCAAGACGTTGGCACCGGGAATGGGTAAATCATTTTCATCCAATACCTGTCCCGTAATAGTTCTTGTCTGAGCAGTAGCCATCGAAAATGTGGCAAAGAGCATCATACTTGTTAATAACATTAAAATCCCCAATGGCGGAGATTTCTTACTTTTTGTAAAATTGTGTTTCATGTGTTTATAATTGTTTTCTATTGGCCACATGGAATCTCGCATGGCTTATAATCATCCCGGTGTGTGACTTTTTAGTCATGCTCGATTTCATAAGGGTTCTTTATAAAATAGGGTACAGCACTACACAGCTACCTGCTTAGGCTGATAGCAACTATTGCTTAATTAGGCTATTTGGGGAGGGGTAACTAATACAATCCGGATCCGTGAATTGATGTGAAAAAGGTAAGAACAAAAAAACACCTTAAATCACCCTCTCATATAAAAAAAACCAAATTATTGTTTTCAACTAAAAAAAGAATATTATTTAATATTTATTTAAAAACTAAGAATTTTAATAACCTTTAAAACAAAAAGACAACTTAAAAAATCAAAATAATGTTGATAAATCAGAATTAATTAAAATAGTTTATAATCATTAATTTTACCATTGATTAAAAAATACGAGATAGTTTCTATAAAAATTGGTCAAAAATTAAACCGAATTTACAAAATACAACAAATTAAGACCGGGATTTCCACTCAATGAAAGGAAGAGGCTTACCTGTAGATTTTTCAGCAAGCTCTAATTAGTTAACTTTGCGCCAATCAAACATTACATCATGTACACAGGAATACAACATCTTCATTCGGGGATCGCTTATTTGGCTTTACTGGCTTTGGCAGTGGTAATTATTTACATGCTGATCGGCTCGCTTTCCAACCGGGAATTCACCGAGAAAGACAGAAAAATCGGATTGATAGCCTTTATTCTTTCCCATATCCAGCTGTTGGTGGGCTTGATTCTTTATTTCCTCAGCCCCTTGGGATTGGAAATGTTGAAATCCGGCTCGGCAATGTCTGATTCAGCAGCTAGACTAATGGCATTGGAGCATCCTTTGATCAATATTATCGCAATCGTAGTAATAAGTATAGGATATATTAAGGCAAAAAAGCCGGGAGTATCCAGGGGCCGATTCAGAAGCATCTATATGATGTACGCCATTGGGCTGGTACTGATACTTTCCAGAATTCCTTGGTCTGTTTGGATTGGCTAAGCTGCTGCAATGAAAGTTTGAGTGCCGGAAAAGGTTAGGCTCAGGAACATCGTCTGGAAATGAAAGCTGATGCATGAGGATGACTGCATGCCGTAGGAAGGATACAGATCATTTCCCCGCAGCCGTTCGTGAGGGCACAAACGGCGGCAACCAATTCGGGGCGACAGTCGGAAAACTTGAACCGGCAGAGCCGTGGAAACTCCACACCTGTAAGGCCGAATAGTTAGGGCTTACTGAAAAAGTCTCAGGCATGCCAGCTTCAAGGCGGCCGAGTGAAGATGTATGCTTATACCTCGAATGAGGCCAACATAGAAGATGGTATGGCTGAGGCTAGCTTGAAAATCCCGATTTTGGGATTTTCTGATGCATGGATAAAGACCTATTATGGTCAATAAGCTTGCACTTGCTGAAAAACCTTTCGCATCAAAAATGAATTAATCATTCAATATGATAGCTTTTGATCTATTATTGGCATTTTTCAGCATGCCCTAGTTATTTGCCCCAACAACCGCATAACCTGCCAAGGTAAACAGCGTCCGAACTGCTTTATATTTTCTCTGCCGATAAAAAAATATAAGGGCAAACAATCTCAGGGTTCCGGGACTCCATTTAAACGGGGAAAAACTATGTGGCTGCCGGGTCCTATATGGTTGAAAATTAGTCACTAATTTTCAACCTCCTTCAGGTAATATTCAATCTGCCCATTCCCCTTTTCCTCCAATCCATCCACCGGTACCAACTCCTTCACTTCTTTTCTGATTTTCTTGAAGGATGCGATCTCAAAACCGATCTTCAGCTGTACCCTGCTTTTGTATAAACTGGATTTTTTGTCAAAAAAAGGATCTATGGAGCCTATTGCCACCGATCTGATTGTGTTGCCCATCGGGATGGTTCTTCCCACCGCGAAGTTGGAAGCCCAGGCTGTTCCCTTAAAATCCCTTGACTCATAGCCTGAGGGGTTGGTGATGGTAACCCGGTTGCGGTTTACCGTACCCTGTGCAAACCAGTTGCCCTTACTGAAACGTACTCCCGAAAACACTCCAAATCCCTCTCTCCTCAATTTATCCCTGTCGTCAAACTGCTTTTTCCATGTCATTCCTCCCATCACCGCAAACTGCTGGGAAAAGGAAAACGATAGTCCGTAATCCAGTAGCAGTCCCTCCCCGAAGGAAGTGAGCGGATCATACCACAGCAGCATCCCGATCCGGTGGACAACCGGCACTTCTTTTAGCCGGTTTGGCTCAAAAAATTCTTTCTTCTTATTTTTCAGCTCAGATGGAACGGTCTGTATATTCCCAAGCGAATCGATTTTCAGTTTGGAAAAATCCTTTCCCGTCTTTTGGATGTACTCATCCGAAATATGTGCTGCCTTTCCTTTTGCAAGTTCCTTGGCCTGTTCAAAAGGAATTTCCGAGGGCAAACCATTTTTGGTCAGCTCTGCCAGGGCATCCTTACCATAGAAGTCCGGGAGTTTGGCATCTCTGGGATCAAATCCTTCTTTCACTACTCCAGTGAGTTGTTCTTCCACCTTGGGCATAAGCCATTCGTTGGTCAGTGCCTTGAGGTTCTCGTTGTTTTGATCAACCAGGGATTCCAGCTCATCCACTTGCCTGATATCCCCCAGTCTCACTTTGGATTCATCCATCCGCTCCAGGGTATTTTTTGCCGCATTGTTTATCTCCTCCCCGGGGATAGCTTCACTTTGAACCAGGCTTTCCAAGGTTTTGCTTTCCCGGTCCAGCACTTCTTTACTGTGCTCTTTAGCCTGCGTAAAGAGGCTGTCTCTTTGGGTGCTGTCAGTGGTTATCTCCTTGAGTTCTTTGAGTTCTCTTTGCAGGGAATCGTAAGACTTCTTCAGCGACCGGATCTGTTTGAGCTCTTCCAGATAGGGGATTTCGGGTTTGGTTGGTAAAGCCGGAATAGATGCTGAAATAGAAGGCTTTGGAAATTTTGAATTCATACCACCCGGTAAGTTTTGCGCATTCAAAAAACTCGGAGAGAGCATCAAGCAAAAAATAAAAATGATTTCTTTACGCATAACTATTTTGTCAAATCAAATACAACTATACCGCACATTTTAAAAGTTAATTTGAAACCTATTTTCTGGAAATCTACCCATTCTTTTTCCCACTAAGCTATCCGAATTACAAATTCTATTTTATAGAAAGGTGTAGATACAATCTACACCTAGTTCGAGCACCAAACTTCACCCAGAGGGGTCGGCTTTCTGTACCTAAAACTACATTTACTGTTCACAGAACTTATGCAATAAACACAAACTTTCAACTTCTGTAATCCCAACATTCTCACAGACTCGATTCTACCCCTATCTGACACCTAATACATTTTTATATTTATTAATCCATTTTCTCTTATCAACTTTTAAATGGAAAAATATTATCAACAAAAGAAAAAGGGAAAAAAAAGCAAACATAAATTTATAATATGAATCCACCTTCCAATTATCAAGATAGTTTGCATTTGGCATCATTCTATTGTAATGAATAATATGTTTTCCACTCATACCAACTTTTTCCTCAAAAGTTTTTCTATTGACCGGGACCGAGTTTTCATAAACCTCTTGACCAATTTTAAATTCATACTTCACTAACAATCCTCTATCATCCTTAGCCCGATCTAAATAATACACCTTTGAAGTTGTGGTATCCTTAAATTCAAAAATATTAACAATGGAATTATAAAAAATCACTTCATAAAGTGATTTTAACCACATAGACCCAAACAAAAGGTACCCAACTATTATTACTATATTCAAAAATATTTTCATTACTCAAACCAGTTTTTAACTGTTTCCTTTATGTAATCAGCCATACTTTGAACAGGAGATGTTTTTGATGCAGTTTCTGTAGCACCGATCGCTACAGCATTAGTGGTTGCTATTCCATTTGCTGCCGCTCTACCACTTCGTCCCATCCCATTTACCATATTATCCATAACCCCCTTTATAGCAATACTTTTACTCATAATTTATAAGATAGAATTTCTTTAACTTTATCATCACCTATTATTTCATAATTCAAAACACCTTTATAAACATCATTCTTATTTATCACTATTCTTGGACTATCTGATTTATCCGTTATAACAATATCCTTTTTTATAATAATATCTTTATACATTCCTTCATGAATTGAAACCCCTGGTTCGACTCTTAACAATACAGCATTAATTAATTCTTTTTTTAAAGAAATTTGATTGATCAAGATTACTAATTGAAAATAATCTGTTGTAAATTGGCACATTAAAATAATTTCCAAATCATTTTCTCTAAAGCGTTTTTCCTTGTGTAACCACTCATTTTTACAACCTCCCCTCTCAAACTTCTTAATTATACTTAATAGGGCTTCAAATGGAATGCTCTTGGATTTAGATGCTTTCATTAGTCCCTGCTCTAATACCTCTAAATAATATCTACAGTCTCCTGTATCCTTAATTTTCTCATAACGAGAACGATCAAAAAACAGCTCAACTTTTAAAGTGTTATTAGGGACGATTGAACAAGGTTTTAAAGTGCTTTCGCTTAATTCAATTGAAATCATATTAAAAGTCCCATCTGTCTTAAATTTCAATCTTCTTACTTCTTTTGAAAAATAATCATTTATGAAATTAGCCCTTTTCTGAAACTCATAGCGTATTTCATTTTGATTTTCAATATAAAAATAATAATCTAATCCAATAGAAATATAATTTAAATTCATATTACTGAGGTTTTGGAGATTTATGTAGTCTTGGATTTAACGTTGATTTATTTACATTGGTAACTATTTTTTCTGCATCTAATGCTTTTTGTCTTGCCCCACTGCCTCCAGGTATATTTTCGACTATTCGGGAGCTCTTTTCCGAGATCCGCACTTAATCAATTGGGAGAGGATTTAAGATAAAAATTGATTTTAATCAATATACAGATTATAACGTAAATAGTCACCCGTTTTAAGCATAAAATAAATAGTTCCAATTGTGTACAAAATAGTTAAAACAAGTGATATCAAACATCTAAAAACACTTATATCTTCTAATATTATGGCAGAAGCCCTTTTCTTAACAAAGAAAATAAAGTATCCCAAGCCTAAAACTCCAATAGCTATAAACAACCCCAAATACAAGCCAACCATCATCCTAAAACATTCAAACAAAAAATACCTTAAGGCAGTCCAAATATTTATTCCATGAAGTACAAAGGTGATAAAGAATGAGTGTTCTTTTGCTCCTATTCTCTCACTATGGTTCTTCATTGAATAAATACTTTTATCCAAAATCTGATACCATCCCCAAAATATACAATCTATAAAAAACATCATCGTTACTTTTTTTCAGTTGGTATTCCTAATTTTTCTAAAACCCATTTTGTTGATTCATAAACAAACCCACCTGGCTCTGTTGTAACTTGATTAATTTCGGTTGAATAGGTTTTACCAAGATAATCACCTGATGCTATGGGCAAAGCGACAACAGGAAAAAGAACCCCCACTCTATTGTTATTTGGAACCGTGATGGCGTGGGCTTTAACAGGGGTTGGGCTTAAAGCAGCTAGAATTACTACGGCAATTTTAAAAATTAATTTTTCCATACTTGTATCTCGAAAACTTAATTTTAAACTCCTATTACCATATAAAATAACTCCATTTGAATAATTCAAAAATGTTAAACAAACCACCTATCATCATCACTATCAAATAAAAAAAACTGATGAAGTTTAGAAACGGAAGACTTGAGCATATACTGAGTTCAAACATGTATCATTTTCAGAAGGTAATATTTCTATATCTAATATAAGTTCATTTATTTTCTCATCTCCTATTTCACATTTCAATTCATACTCATTATTAGATCTTCTTTTTACTAGAAGTGGATAATCAAATTCTCCTGTAGAAAATTTCAAATCTCCATTAAAAGGAAAATCATTTCTAAGAAATGATATTACAGTTTTGTCATTCTTCTTTTTTTCAACTTCAATAAGCTTAAAAGTATTATAGGTCTTTTGATTATTTTCATAAATCGCAAAATAAATTTCCCTATTATCATAATAAACCGACTGATGTTTAACATCTTGTTGTTTTATAACACTTGTAATTTCAGTATCATTATCTGATTTGGCAATTTGTTCCTTAATCACTCTATTATCAAAATCCTGAGAAACGGACACTTCCTTATTAGAATATTTTAAAGACTTTAAAGTCCCATTTGGGTTATACTTAAAATTCGTAAACAAAGTTTCATCATCACTCAAAACCCCATATTCAGACAAAAATCTTAAAGAATCGCTTAATTTAAAATTATATATACTACCATCATACTTAAAAACAATATCGGTTTCTTCATTTTTTTCTATGAATTGAAATTGATTTTGTTCATTATCCTTACAAGATAAAATGGATTGACAAATTAAAAGAAACAATATATATTTCGTCACTTTATTCATATTATTATTTATCATTAGTTTTCTTTGGTAAATTTTGTACTTGGTTAGCTTTTTGAGCTTCAGGATCATTCTGTGGTCTAGTGTGAGCGCTTGTATCAGTACCATTTATTATTCGTTTATACCTTAAATACCTCTCACCCTCTCCATCTTGAATAAATGTATCAATAAGGTAAGATGTATCATTTTCTTGTTTGTTGTTCTCTTGTTCTAATTTCTTTAAATATAGCCTCATCATGTCTGCACCAGTTTCAACTCCATCAACAAACTCCTTGAATTTTTTAAGATTACCTGTTCCTTTACCAAGTGGATCTAAAAATTCATCAAAATTTCTGGTTCCTTCGCTTTTCCCTTCTCTTACACCTGAATCATCACCACTAAAAATATCAGAGTCATAATCAAAACCACTCCCACCATTCATTAGCAAATCTGCTTTCTCCATAAATTTTTTAACATCTTTTCCTAAATTATTGAAAAATTCAGATGTAGAATTTACTGCATTTTGAACATTTGATTGAACTAAGTTAAATTTAGCCTCTAAATCGTTTCTTATAAGCCAATATTGTGGACAGCCTTCACATGGAGCCATCCCATCTGGATCAATAAACCTTATCGGGTTATCAAAAGCATAATTGTACGGAGAATGCCTTCTCATTTGATCTGCCATCGGATCCACAACACCCCATCTCCCAATCGTGGCATCATACATCCTTGCCCCGTAATCATAGTACTGCAGGCCGTTGTCTTCTATCAGCTCCTTGCCGTTGTAGAGATACTTATTAATTCCTATCTTTTAAGTAAAACCTAGTCAATCATTTTTTTGAAAGTATATGCCAATTTTTTATCCTCATGAATCAAAAACAAAGTATCAGAAAAAGCTGGTTTAAAAACATGATCACCTTTCACCGCGGTGTAGCTAAACTTTTTTCCTTCATTTAAATCTCTATCTGTTAGTGGATAAAAAACGAATTCCCTTCCATCCATTAACCTCATCTCTGTGCCCTTGTATGCAATTCTTAATGATTTAATTTGAGTATCTATAACTGCCGAATTGAATTCCTCAAAATGCTTCTTTCCTCTATCGATAGATTGACCTTGCATCCAAATACTTACAAATACTAGAATTACAATCACAAATAAACCAAGTATTAGTAAATTTTTCATTTATGCTTAATATTAAAATCATAAAGTTTAAATGTATTACTAAATCCGCCAGCAACATTTGCAGGTATTGGCCCAGCTGGCAAACCTAATCCAATATTAACCTGTTGTCCTAAAATTCCATTTCCAGAAGAAGTTGGTGAATGTGAACCAGTAAGACCAATTTTTCCTCCTGCTGCCAATCCTGCTGAACCCCATGTAGATACCTGGCCATCTTGAATACTGGTTTGAAGCATATCTCTACTAATCTCATTAACTGGCCCTAAGTAACTAGCCTTCCCTATGTTTAAAGTAGCATCAACGTCAAATCCAATTCCAATACTTTGGGTTGTAGTGATTGCAGGTAAAAATGAAGCTTCGGGCCCTCTTAAGACCCAGTTTGCTTCAATACTAGATCCACCTCCTGGCCCGGCAATGCCAGTAAAGCCCACTCCAACCGAAAGAAAATCAGGAACTACAGTTCTAGCCATTGGACTATTCCATAATTCAGATAGCTGTTGACTGCCTTGTGAAGTCTGAGCGCTCAATTCATTTGAATTAATAGCAGTATTATTTTTCAGATTGACGTAGGTAACCGATCCATCGTTATTATGAAATGTATGAAAATCTCTACCCCCTTCCCCATCTACCCGATTATAACTACCATCTTCCTGCTGCCTGAATGTATCCTCGGGCGCCATGCCATCCGGATCAATAAACCTGATAGGATTGTTGAAGGCATAATTGTAAGGTGAATGCCTTCGCATCTGTTCGGAAAGAGGATCTATTACACCCCACCTCCCTATAGCTGGATCATAAAAACGTGCCCCATAATCATATAGATTGAGGTTCAGGTCGTCCAGCAGCTCCTTCCCGTTATAAAGATACTTGTTTGCCTTGTATAATCCATGCTGAAAGCCCAGTCCTTTCAGTTCCAGTCCCCAAGGATCATAATGTGTTTCCTGTACTATGGCCGAACTCACACTCATCACCGTCATATTGTCAAACCAGACATCCTCCGAGGTTTCGTTTACCACAAAGGTCTCCATATATCCGTCTTTGGAAATATACATATTCTCTTCCAACACTTCATGCCGGTTTGCAGCATTTTTAGAAAGGACTTTCTTGCCCACCTCATATCTGTTGCTGTCCTGATCATAGAGTGCATACATCAGATAGGCCTCGGGAGCTTCTTTCTTCTGTAGGTCCTTGGCCAGGATATCCGCCAGATTCAGCAGGGCAATGGGATTTGCACCGCCCGCACGCTGGGTGCTCAACGCCAGTTCGTTCAGGTCTGCCACCAGTCTTTCCCTGCCCCCCGCTGCCATAAAGCTTGCGGCGTTCACTTTTTGGTTTTTGTCCTCCAGGTATTTGCCGTGTACCTGAAGTTTTAAACTGTCACCCGCATAGATTTCCTGGGTTCTTCCGGGTCCCACCATTCTTCCACGGTCGGCATTCAGCCAGGCTACCCTCCCCTGCATGCCGGCCCCTCGCTAAATCAGTCCACAGGACTGATTCTTAACGCTCGGTCCTCACCCTCGGTCACATTATGCTCGGGCTCGGTCTGTCTGGATTCCGATACCATGGAAAACTCCAGCTCCTCTGACGCTGCACGGCCTGTCTCCATCGTGGCCGTAAAGGCCTGGACAGTAGGACTGCGCAGCACCTGTCTTACATTCCCCAGATGGTCCTTCACATAAAATTCACTGTGCAGGCAAATATTCAGATCAATGGCCATCCAGCCCGCCCCTCTGGCCCAAACCTAAAACTGTCCACCGGACAGTTTCTTGACGGTTTGTCCTCCTCCTCATGCACCAGGTAATCCAGGGCTCCGTTCAGAAGCACTACCTCACCCATGTAATCCCGGTTCTTGGTCAATGTTCCGCTGCTGTTGTATACCTTTTGGCTCAGTCTCCCCCACAGGCTGGCTACTCGCTAAATCAGTCCCCCGGACTGATTTTTAACGCTCGTCCCTCTTCCGCATCGTAGGTGAACTTAAGTTTACTTCCAATCTTTGGGGCAAAACTATGTGGCTATTGTGGTTATGTGGTTAAAAATTTAAAACCTTCAAGGTCTTAAAGACCTCGAAGGTTAGTCACTAATTTTCAATCTCCTTCAGGTAATATTCAATCTGCCCGTTCCCCTTTTCCTCCAATCCATCCGGCGGTACCAACTCCTTCACTTCTTTTCTGATTTTCTTAAATGAACCGATCTCAAAGCCGATTTTCAGCTGGACCCTACTTTTATATAAACTGGATTTCTTGTCAAAAAAGGGATCAATCGATCCTATCACTACTGACCGGATAGTAGTGCCCATCGGGATGGTTCTCCCAAGCGCGAAGTTGGAAGCCCAGGCTTTTCCCTCAAAATCCCTGGACTCATAGCCTGAGGGGTTGGTGACGGTTACCCGGTTGCGGTTTACCGTGCCCTGTGCAAACCAGTTGCCCTTACTGAACCGCAATCCCGTAAACACTCCCAGCCCTTCTCTTCTCAATTTCTCCTTGTCGTCAAACTGCTTTTTCCATGTCATCCCTCCCATCAGGACAAACTGCTGGGAAAAGGAATACGAGAGTCCGTAATCCAGCAGCAGTCCCTCCCCGAAGGAAGTGAGCGGATCATACCACAGCAGCATCCCGATCCGGTGGACAACCGGCACTTCTTTTAGCCGGTTTGGCTCAAAAAATTCTCTCTTCTTGTTTTTCAGCTCGGAGGGAATGGCTTTTATATTCCCAAGAGAATCGATCTTCAGTTTGGAAAAATCCTTCCCCGTCTTTTGGATGTACTCATCCGAAATATGTGCTGCCTTTACTTTTGCAAGTTCCTTGGCCTGTTCAAAAGGAATTTCCGAGGGCAAACCATTTTTGGTCAGCTCTGCCAGCGCATCCTTTCCGTAGAAGTCAGGGAGTTTGGCACTTCTGGGGTCAACCCCTTCTTTTACCACACCCGTGAGCTGTTCTTCCACCTTGGGCATGATCCATTCATTGGTCAGCGCCTTGAGATTTTCATTGTTCTGGTCCACTAGCGATTCCAGTTCTGTAACATCTTGTATATTTTCTATTCTTGTTTTGGATTCATTCACCCGTTCCAGTGTGTTTTTTGCAGCATTCTTGATTTCTTCCCCTGGGATATCTTCCCTTTGGATCAGGCTTTCCAGTGTTTTGCTTTCCTGTTCCAGCACTTCTTTGCTTCTTTCTTTGGCCAGCGTAAACAAGCTGTCTCTCTGGGTGCTGTCAGCGGTGATTTCCTTTAATTCTCTGAGTTCATTTTGTAGCGAATCGTATGACTTCTTAAGCGATTGGATCTGCTTGAGTTCTTCCAAATACGGGATTTCGGGCTTGGTGTGTAAAGCAGGGATAGACGCTGAAACCGAAGGCTTGGGAAGTTTTGAATTCATGCCACCCGGCAAGTTTTGCGCATTCAAAAAATAAGATGAAAGCATCAAGCAAAAAACAAACAATGTTTTTCTGAGCATAACTATTTGTCTTATCAGATATAACTATACATTACATTTAAAAACCAATTTGAATACTATTTTCACTTTATGAAATATGAATTACAAATTCTATTCTATAAAAAAGATTGGATACAATATATATCTAGTTATTCGTCAAACTTAACTCAAGTGGAAGCTTCTACTTTACTCTTCGTAAATACTCATTTTTTCTAAACCATAATTTTTATAGTTAGCACTATAATCCCTTATTTGACTTGATGTTTTTAAATCATTTAAAATTATTTTACTATTATCAAAAAAAACTTTAGGTTCACTAGTATCACAATCACAAGCATATATATTTAATGTATCTCCATTTATTTTATAAAACACTTCATTTGTATAAAAAATATAGTCTTTATCTTTATCCGGAATAGTTATTGGGGTTTCAGAAAAAACTATTTCTTCATGATTACTTGATACTCCCCAAATTTTTGCACGAACATATATCCTCTTGCCATTAGACAGGGTTAATATTTCTGTCACTTCTTCTTGTGGGAAGCCTTCCTGATTATTGGTACTTTCTTCATTATTTTTCTCCACTTTTATTTGGCGTTGATGATTGTTACAACTAAAAACTATACCAAATACTGTAAAAATCAATATCAGTTTTATTCTTTTCATCGCACTACTTTTTTTGATTTTCTCCAAACTTCCAACCTGCTCTACTCATTCTGTACTGGTAATTGACTTCTCCCCAAGTAGGCGATACAAATTTGCTTTTGTTTGAGCTTATATAAGTACCCAAAGTAACAATATCTAGCATCTGACCTTTCGAAAGTTCTTTATTATGGCTGTTTTCAATGTGTAATGCTCCAGCTAATTTTTGGAATGTGGTAAATGAGATCCCAACTCCCATAATAGTACCACCTTCTGCATTGAATCCTGCTAAAAAGTTCCCTGCCGAACGAGACGTGGCATACTTCCCATTTAATAATCCACCAACATTAGGATAATCTCGCTTTATATTAAACACCCCTCTCTTATTTGAAGCTTGAGCAATCCCCATCAAATTCATATCCTTTGCTTTAGCATTCATTTCAGAGATAATAGGGTCAAAAGATTTTCCTATTTGTACTGTGATATTAGTCATTGTCTTTCCTGTTTCTGGATTTACAAATTCATCCCAATATTCTGTTTCTCCAACTTTAGTACCACCACTTGATGTTCCATGTTTTTCTGCTCGTTTGGATAATTGATATTCGGTTACAGAACCACCATCAGCATTTTTACCGTGTTGATACACTCCCAGATCTCCATCTTTGTAGACAGCAACCACGTTCCCGTCCTCATCTGTATGCGTGCTGAACATTCCAGTAGGATCCATGTACTTTACAGGATTATTCATAACCCAGGCATATGGAGACATTGAGTAATAACCGTCCGACATGGGATCTAACTGCAAAGTCCTCCCTATCACCGGATCATAACCACGGGCATGAAAGTCGTAGATATTCAAGCTATTGTCATCCATCATCTCCTTGCCCTGATAGAGATACTTATTCGCCTTAATCTCTCCATGCTGAAAACCAAGCCCTTTCAGTTCCAGTCCCCAAGGATCATAATGTGTTTCCTGTACTATGGCCGAACTCACACTCATCACCATCATATTGTCAAACCAGACATCCTCTGAAGTCTCGTTTACCACAAAGGTTTCCATATATCCGTCCTTCGAAATATACATATTCTCTTCCAACACTTCATGCTGGTTTGCCGCATTTTTAGAGAGGACTTTCTTGCCCACTTCATATCTGTTAGAGTCCTGATCGTAAAGTGCGTACATCAGATAGGCCTCGGGAGCTTCTTTTTTCTGAAGATCCTTGGCCAATATATCCGCCAGATTCAACAGAGCTATGGGATTTGCACCGCCTGCACGCTGGGTGCTCAGTGCCAGCTCATTCAGGTCTGCCACCAGTCTTTCCCTCCCCCCCGCTGCCATAAAGCTTGCGGCGTTCACTTTTTGGTTTTTGTCCTCCAGGTATTTGCCGTGAACCTGTAATTTCAAACTGTCTCCGGCATAGATTTCCTGGGTTCTTCCGGGCCCCACCATTCTTCCCCTGTCCGCATTCAGCCAGGCTACCTTGTTTCCGCCCTGCGTCACGTTATGCTCGGACTCGGTCTGTCTTGATTCCGATACCATGGAAAACTCCATCTCCTCAGTTTCTGCATTTTGCATTTCCATGGTGGCAACAAAGGTCTGAACAGTAGGACTGCGCAATACCTGACGTACATTTCCCAGGTGGTCTTTTACATAGAATTCACTCCAAAGTTGGTTCTCCTCCGCAACTACCCTTCCCTCCTCATGCACCAGGTAATCCAGGGCTCCGTTCAGAAGCACTACCTCACCGATGTAATCCTGTGTCTTGGTCAGGGATCCGCTGCTGTTGTAAACTTTTTGGGTCAGCTTGTTCCCTTCCGCATCGTAGGCAAATTTCAGCTTGCCTCCCGTGGAGAAAGTGATCTCTTCGGGAAGGTTCAGGTGGTTGAATTTGGTCTCCGAAATTCTCCTGTCTTTGTTCACCCGCTGGTTCCCGTTGGCATCATAAAGGTAATTCCCCGTTGCCCCGGTGTTGGGCTTGAAATCTTTGGAGGTAAAAGTATTGGAGCTTTGTCCGTCTGCCACTCCCAGCAGCCTGTTGGAATAGATATCCCCAAAGGTGGTGTTGGTCGCATAACTATAAGTCAGTGCATCGACTATGTTATAGTTCCCGGCAGCCCTTTCTCCCCGCCGGGTCATGGTCTTGATGTTCCCGTTGGCATCGTAGGCGATCCCGCTCAGGTTGTAGCGGCTGTTTTCCCCGGTGGCCGTTGAAGTGAATGTGGCTCCAGTGATCCTGTTCGCATTGTCATACGCATAGTTGTAGGTACGGGTGACCGGGGTGGTCTCCTGTCCCCCTGTCCAGGAAACCCCCGCTATGTTCCCGTTGAACCTGTTGGCAGTCGCCCCGCTGTTATAATACAAGGTCTGCCTGAAGATTCCCGTATATCCTGAGCCCTGCCCTGTCAGCCAGCCCCGGATATTGTACGTGCCCGTCTGGTTGGCATTGGAGGCCACCGTCGGAAAGGTCTTGCCTGTCTGCCTGCCCAGGTCATCGTAGGTGTATTGGGCAAGGTTCTTTACGGACCCGCTTCCCACTTTATGGGTAATCTTCTCCAGCTGCCCGATCACGTTGTAGGTATAGGCGCGGAGAACCGTGTAATTGGAGGACAGGGAATTGGCGGTCAGGCGGTGGGTAGGCTGGTCCTCAAAGTTATAGGCGGTGGAAGACCGTACCGTTCCGCCAACCTGATGCTGCCCCAGTGTCTGGACCACCCTGCCTTTGTTGTCATAATAAAAAGCCGTGGTATAAAAATGCCCGGTCTCCAGGTCCTTGACCTTTTTGCCTGTCTGCAGGCCATGGACCCGGGTGCTGGCAGCAGACAGAAAGGGTGAGCCCGGATTGGCATATGAAAAGCCGGTCAGGTATTGATAGGAGTCGTAATAGTTTACCGTCAGGATCTCCCCCTCCGCCGTCGGCCATGCCCCTGCCGCCCCCGATGCGGGTGGTGTGCCGATCCTTGCGGTGAAGGATTGGTTTCCCGTCGCCTTCACCGTAAACCCGTTCTGCAGGATGATGGAGCTTGATGCCACATACTCCTGATAGCCGTCGTACTTGGCAGAGGTAATTGTCGTTCCGGTTTTTATTTTTGCGGTGTTCGCTTTCACCGTGGCGTTGTTGGCACCCATCGTGTTCAGCGTGGTCTGCAGGGAAGCGAATGTGGCCGTAGTCGGTACTGTGATAAGTCCTGTCATCACCGGCCTTCCCAAGGCATCATATTTGGTATAAAGCCATTTGCTTTCACTCCTCAGATTCCCGTCCTGAAAGCCCACCTGTCTGTCCTGAAGATCATACAGGTAGTACTCAACACCCTTTTCCGGAACATACTTTTCGGTCAGCCTGCCTCTTCCGTCATATTTATACCGGAAGTACTGGGCATTCGCCAGTGTCGCATTGGTTGAAAGGTTCCACCCCTTGCCCAGCATGATCTGGGTTGCCTGGGGTGGGATCACCACACGGAGCTGGCCCAGATCATCATACACATAATAGGTACACAGCCAGCCCGAATGTCCGTTTCCCGTGGCCGCGGCGGTATTCTGTACTTTTTTAAGGATCACCCTGCCCAGTTTGTCGGTGTATTGGACGGTGGTTTTGTCGTCTTCATCCTGAGAAATTTCCACCCACAGCAGGTTGTTCCCGTAGGCGGCGGAGGTCACGGGAAGCCCCGCACTGTTTACCGTGAAGATCCTCACCCCTTCCCCAGAGGTGTTGGGCCTTCTGGAGAACTTCACTTCCTTCCCCGTGCCCAGTCTCCAGGCACTGCCCGGGGCGGCTTGCTTATCCACCCGGTTCAGCGGGGAGGGCTCGAAGTCTATTTCAGAATAGCCATAGGTATCCCCGTAAATAGGATTGGTCCTGCTGGAATGCATCGTTAATCCATTGGTTCGGAATCGGCCGTCTTGGGTGCCTGAAGATTCAAAATACGGGAGATACTCTTTTTTCTGACGTCCAAAATCATCATAGTCTATGGGTGTAATCAGATCCTTGCCCGTGATCGTGGACTGTTTGCCAACCGTCTGCTGGGGTCTGCCCAGGCCGTCAAAGTAGGTAAACGTCTTATAGGACTGGGCAGGCGTGCCCCCCGTAACAGTGGACACTGTAGCGGTTCCTGTGCGCGCACGGTAAGTCTTCACAAAGTTCTCCGTAGTCTGGCCAATTGAGTACGTTAGGGTAACCAAAAACAGAAAAAGGGTAGTATACAGATAGTGTCTCATCTTAAAAATGGGTTAGTTGCCGGCGTAGTTGTATTCGTAATGCTCCAGGATATTGCCGTCTTCATCCTTGATGGTCTGGAGACGGTTCGCAGTATCGTAAAAATAGTTTACCGTGTAGCCTCTCGGATCGGTCTGGCTGGTCATGCCAACCAAAGGTTCATAGGTATAACTGGTCATCATCGCATCAGCAGGATGAAGCCTGAGCTCATCTATGATAATATTGCTTCCCGATATGGTCAGGCTGGTGGACGTGATTGTCTTTTCCACCCACTTCCATGCGGTGGTCAGTGATTCGGTCTGCCCGCCAACGTTCACCGATCCGGTGCCTGAAACTGTCTTTGCCCAGAAGCCCACACGGTAAGGGCTGGAGGAAGAGGCGGTAATCCCGGTCTTGCTGATCGACCCGGAACTTAGATTATAACCTTTTGTGCCGGTTTTGAAGGTCGTTACAGGGGTACCTGAATATGTCCAGCCGCCTTTATTATCGCTATACTCAAACGAGCTAAAACAACTCTTATTCAAGGAAGAATTCTGAATTTCGGCAAGCAGAAGATTTTCGCCTAAAGCCCATATAAATTCAGTTCTTCGGTCACCGCTTTGCCGGACTTCCTGAATGTTTTCCCGACTATCATATGCCATATAATCAGTAGTTTTTCCCGGGTCTGATGATGAACGTTTAACTATATCGGAAGACGGCAGATACACCCCCGAAAAATACGGCTTATACTTAGTTTCCCTTTCTGAAAAAAGTGTGGAGCCTATCTTTGACTGTTCTTTCACCACCGTCCCCAATTCATTGTTGGTGATCATTAATTGTCTTGCACTCTCCTCCTGTCCCGTATAGGAAACATTGTAGGGATAAAAATAAAAATGGTGTAAGGAGTCCGATTTTGAACCGGTCTGGCTTAACTTATATAAGTTGCGATAATCGTCGTAATAATACTTTGATTTCCTTTCAAAATAATTGGCATTGTTGGCAGAACTCTCCCATTCAGATTTTTCCGATAAAAGCCCAACGTTTGAGGTCAATTCATAAAACTCTATAATCTGGGGAGTTGGTAACATTTCAGGCCTGTTGGACAATAATTTATCACCAATTTTTATCCCAAATGTAATATCCGAGATATTGCTTTCCTCAATATATTTAAACTCTGACTTTTTCAGCGGTGTATTAGAATAACCGGATACAGAATTCACCTCTTCGTATATTTTTTTCCCATTTATGCCACTTTCAAAATCTACAGGGGGATACGGGAAATAATTTAAAGGAACTGTAGGAATAATGGAAAATTCAGACTTAATACTTTCTGAGTTAGTACTACCGACAAATTTCTCAATAATAGTACTATAACCAACCGACCCGAATGAAGAAGTAACTTGAGGGGTATTGGAATAGGCCCGCATTTGTTGGTAATCTGCAGTGTAAATGTACACAAGGCCTGGTTGAACAGTACTATCTATTAATTTACGGTATTTGATCATTTCAGAGTAGTCAAGTGGGGATTGATTAAGTCTCAAACCACTGGATTCAGTGTCTGTTTCATTTGCCTTGTAAATGTACTCTCTGGTTATAGGGAATACACCTGGCTTTTCATATAGCCTTTGCGACTTTAAACGCAAGCCACCTGCAAGATTATTTCCAGGAATTTGTCCGCCTTCTAAAACATTCCAAATTATCTGATAATAAAATCCGTTGGTTTGAGGCGGGTCTTGATTGAATTGAACTGACATTTTATAATCACCATTCGGCAAATAATAATTAAATCCCTGTGTAAAGGTAATATTGATAGAATTGTTGGTGGATGAAAGTCCTCTCAAATAAAGCAAACCACATTGAGGGCTGCCTTCACAGACCATACTGCCTACACCAACTGTAACAAAACTTCCACCATTGGGATCGTTATCATTCAAAAATTCATCAGGGGGATTGGAAATTGTAAAAAATTCTTCATAATAATCCTCCATTGGAGGCGCCGACTCTTCAATTGAAGAAATCATTTGTGTATATTGACCGGGAAGCTGATCATCATTAACCACATGATTCTCAAAAACAAAATCTGTGTATCCCCCTGTTGGGTAGGTCATCCTCTTTATTATCCCGAATTGCGAGGATGATTCATGAATCGTTCTGTTTGCACTTATGTATTGGAATGGTGGCGAAATATTCTCAAGCCATTGGGTAGGAATCAGGTTGGGATTGGAAGTCTTTCCATTATAATATCCCCAGAAGTCCTGTGCAGTACTGTTTCTACAAGGCGGGGTTTTGGTTGTTTCATACAAAAATTCATATTCCCGGTTTGGAGTATTTTCATCGATTACCTTATCCAGTTTTAACCAATACTTAGAATAGGGATTGTCAACTGCACAACCGCTCCCTGTAAAATAAGTAAACTGCAAATCAAATGATCTAACTTTTACGTTCAACTTATTATATAGCTCAATCTTATCTATAGCATAGCCCCCGTTTAAGTCAGTCCGTGTCGTTGACGTGGGAACGAATTTTGCGTAACCACCCGGGAAATTAATCTGGGAAATAATCTTTGCACTTATTTGGGTAATAATCTGAACGCTTCCTTCATCTGATGGAGATCCCCCAGAAATATTCCCACTAATAAATTGATATTTAGTGTAGGTCCGAATACTCTTTGTGATTTGGGATTCATTCCTGTATTGGAAACTAACTTTATTCTCATTATTGAATTTATACATTTCTGAAGGATACCAAGCAGATATTATGTTTTCACCAGGTTCCGAGGTATTTGATTGTGTTTTTTCGTTAACATCAAACCTGTAGTTTATCCCCTTATCATCTGTCACATAGAAAACATCATTTGAAAACTCAATTTTTATATTGCTGGATGGAATTGTGATGAATTTATTATTCACCTGATCAAAAACAAACTTTCCCGAGAACCCCACTAAAGATATAAAAAAGAAATCCGGTTCACTGTCCATCTCCCCCGACTTCACCAAAGTTAAAAAATGATTATACTGGCTATTAGTGACCCCGTTTAACCTATGGTATAAATCGAAAACAGAATAGCCTAGAAATTTACTAAAGAAGCCTCCAGGTCCATTGTCAGGCAGACCATTTACCGACCGGGAAATAACCGGTATCGTATTTATAGACCAACCTAAGCCCACATTTGAAGCGATAGTTTCAACCTTGTTTCCAGAAGCATTGTAGTTGAGACCAATAGGAATTGAAAAATTCTTGGTTCCAATTTCAAAAAGCGGCACTGAAATAGCTGGAACCCCTGTAAACTTATCAACCGGAGTCTCGCCATACTGTGTTATCGCCGCTGCATTTGGGCTTAGGGGAACTATTTGCTTAACGCGCTCTTGAGCAGTTAATGGTATGGAATATATAAAACAAGTGCAATATAGGGCAACACCTATTATCCCACTGCATTTGTGGAAAAACGGATTAAAGATTTTAAGAAGCTTTTTCATAAACTTGATAGTGTAAGACACCATTTAACTCATCTTTTTTTCTGATCAATTTTCTTTTCCAACTCAATCACATACAGCGTCAGCTCCTCCACCTTCTCCAACAATTTCACATTCATCTCGGCCAGATTGACCCCGTTTTCCATCACCTCCGCTTCAGTGGGAACATCGGGAAGGTGTCCGTTCTTCTTGATAAAGGCTTCCAGTTCCGATAAGGGCATCCGTTGATATCCGGGTCTGAACACATAGTCCGGCCAGCCGGTTGCGGTGACATTCACTTCTTTGGTTTTTATGGTTCCATTCACTTCTAGCTTCTGGGATGGTGAAGAAACCCCTATTCCCAAATTGCCTGTGGGACCAAGCACCATCAGATTGTTGGTATAGTTTCTCCACAAAAAAACATTTCTATTGGACACAAAGGATCCACTTGATCTTGCATCAAAGGACATAACAGCAGAAGGTCCGTTATCATTATTTGAGGTAATTTCCCCCATTAAAAAAATGGCTGTACGGTTATCAGCCGTATAATTCCCTTTAATTGACGGAATAAATTTACTGCCTAAACTTGTACTATTGTTGAAAGATAAATAATCACTCGGGGCATCAGATACCCTTAACCGCAAAATATCCTCAATAACAGAACCTGCCTGAGCGACTATGTCCAGTTTATATGTTGAAGCAGTAGTCCCAAACCCTATATTTCCAGTAGTTGGATAATTATTGCCTTGCCCAAATACTCTTGCGGTAAAGAGCATGGAAATTAACATGATTAAAATTCGCGCTGTTTTCATCTGTTTATAATTGTTTTTCAATGGCCATATGGAATCTTGCAGAATTTATAATCATCTCCCTGTGTGACGCTTTTCTAATGCTCGATTTCATTTATCCTGTTTTGTTTCAAGTATTTCTATTCTGTTCAACATACTTTCAATGTGTTTTTCCTGAGAACTTATCTTATTTTCTTGGGAGATTATATACAGCGTCAGCTCCTCCACCTTCTCCAACAATTTCACATTCATCTCGGCCAGATTGACCCCGTTTTCCATTACTTCCGCTTCTGTAGGGACATTGGGAAGGTGTCCGTTATTTTGTATAAAAGCTTCCAGTTCAGACAAGGGAATCAGTTGATATTCAGGGGTGAATACATAGTCTGGCCAGCCCGAGGTGGTGACGTTGACTTCCTTGGTTTTAATAGTGCCATTGACCTCCAGCATTTCTGTCGGTGAACTTATTCCAATCCCTACTTTACCATTAACAGCCAGATGGGTACCTATTGGTAAAGCAGTTCCTGCTGTGTATCCTATCCCTACTCCCCTGAAACTGGCTTTATTCCCAACATCCGGCTGCAAATGCAAGCTTCCGTAATGGTGTCCAAGCGTTGAAACGGCACTGTGTCTTGCCAGAATCCACATCCTTCTTGTATTTGATCCCCCCGCGACACCTATTTCCATTCCGTTATTGCCATAATTGTAGAGCTGCATCACATTCCCCAATGTAGTGGCCGTTGGAAATGCGTTGGTTGTCGTACCCCTATAGATGTGAAAGGGGGCATCAGGTGTCGTTCCAGTTCCTACACCTGCATTTCCACTGGGTGGAAATGAATTGGATTGCCCATAACCAATCGAGACACAAAACAACATCATCAGAACTGTCCACGTTGCTTTACTTATTTTATTCTTCATCGTTTTGGATCCTTTTAAATAATTCTTCTATTAATTTTTCTTGTCTGATCGTATGCAGCGTCAACTCCTCCACCTTCTCCAGCAACTTTACATTCATCTCGGCCAGATTGACCCCGTTTTCCTTTACCTCAGCCTCGGTGGGCACATCGGGAAGGTGTCCGTTCCTCTGTATAAAAGCTTCCAGTTCTGATAAAGGCATCAATTGATATTCAGGGGTGAATACATAATCTGCCCAGCCTGCGGTGGTGATATTGACTTCACGTGCACCAATGGTTCCGTTGACTGATAGTAAATAGGTGGGATTTTTGGTATTGATACCTACATTTCCATTAGGCAAAATCCTCATACGTTCCAAATAACTGCCGTTATTAGTTATAATTCGCAGGTTATTTCCCGGCCCGGTCATTATCAAGCCGTCCTGTCCTGACATAAACATCCCCCCGGAGTTGCCATAAGCATTTGAACTGGGAGCATAGCTTACAAAATCAATCGTATTTGATATAAATTCAAATCTTGCTCTACTGGCAGACCCAAATTTAAAGTGAAACGGATAGGTAGAAGGGTTTATACCAAAGCCAACATATCCTTGGGAAGTTATAACAAGAGCGTCTTTCCATGTGGCAGAATTATGTCTTGCCTGTAGGTTTAATGTCGTGGATCCCCCGGGATCCATACTGAGTAACCTGTGACCAAAACCTGAACCGAAGGCGGAAGTGTTCCAAGAGATTGTTTTGTGAGAACCTACATTGGA
Organism: Algoriphagus sp. Y33; assembly: GCF_014838715.1. Classification (NCBI taxonomy): domain Bacteria; kingdom Pseudomonadati; phylum Bacteroidota; class Cytophagia; order Cytophagales; family Cyclobacteriaceae; genus Algoriphagus; species Algoriphagus sp. Y33. The sequence continues at coordinate 2,554,004 of NZ_CP061947.1, forward strand.
GTTCATGTAATCGAACGTGGTGGTTTGTCCAACTGCATCAATTGTAAATACAATTAAAATTGAAAAGAGCGAGAGGGTAAATCTTTTAATCATATAAGTATATTTAATCAAGAAGGTAAAAATTTATAGTTCATTGCCTGGGAGCTTTTTCCAATTGGGCTTCCAGAACTTTTATCCGTTCATTTTGCTCCACCAGATAAACAGTCAGCTCCTCAACCTTCTCAAGTAGTTTAACCGCCATCTCAGAAAGGTTAACCCCATTTGCCATCACCTCTTTTTCGGTAGGGATATTTTCCAGATGGCCATTGGTCTGATAGAATTTCTGGACTTCCTCCAACGGCTTCAAAGGATAGGTATCATCAAAGACATAATCTGCCCAGCCTGCGGTTGTGATATTGACTTCACGTGCACCAATGGTTCCGTTGACTGATAGTAAATAGGTGGGATTTTTGGTATTGATACCTACATTGCCATTTGAAAGAATACGCATCCGCTCTGCATATCCCCCGCTATTTGTGATAAATCTCAGGTTATTCCCTGACCCTGTCATGATAAAACCATCCTGCCCACTCATAAAAATCCCCCCGGCATTACCGTACGGTTCAGAAGTGGCTCCATAACTGGCTATATCCACAGTTTTACCCCCAAATTCAAACCTGGCCCTGTTTGCCGATGTGGAAGTTTTCACATGCAGGGGATAAGCGGGACTCAACGTACCGATGCCTGCATTCCCCGAAGTCGGAAAGGTGTTTGTCTGGCCGAAAAGGCTGAAGGATAACACTATAAATGCAATGGTCAGAAGTGGAGTCTTTGTCATCGTGGTAGTTGGCTTTCTCAAATTTCCCACAATAGAAACCAAAAGTTTTCTGATAAAAAATACCCTATACAGGGTATATGACCGCAAGAAATAATTACATAAGGAACAAATTGCACAATCTATAGATATGTAATCCATTTTACCGGATTCAAAATATTTTCGTCAGGGAAAATATTTTTTCCCCGGAGCACAAATTTTAATTGACTCCTAATCATTCTTTTACACTCCTGATAAAATAGTGAATCAAGCCGGAAGCTTAAAAAAGCGCCTCAGTAAGTACAGGTCAATAGACTTGGGTCTATCTTTGATACTTTTGATTGAGGTTTCTCCTTTTATCTGCAGGATTACGGTCTTCCAATAAACCCATGTACTAATTCGTATTGTCCTCTCTATAGAAGTAGTAACAAAAGGTCAAGTAAACATCACCTCGCCAAAGTATGTACCGTCATAAATCACTGCCGCGGTCCGCGTTGTCACTGATCCGGGTAGTAGACGAACGCCCAAGTAAGAACTGCAGCCTATGCCGCCTTTCGTATCGTCACGGACGGCTAATACCAATTCTACCGCCGCCGTTCGTGTCATCACGAACGGCAATACCAATTCTGTCCGGCAGTCCGGAAACGGACGCACCCTCCTCAACGCATAAACTAGGGCCTGCTGAAAATCGAGACAACACTCCTGTCAGGCATGGAATCCAGAGTACATATTCCTACGACAGAAAAAAGCCATCAAGGAATCCCTGATGGCTTTCTCTAACTTGGATCACCTACTTAGCAAATTGCACAGCAGCTACCACAGGAAGATGGTCAGAAGGGTACCTTTGTTCTCTTGCATCTGTTAGGACCGCATATTTTAACACTTTAAAATGCTCACTTACAAACACATAATCTATACGGTTTTTCATCGGTGCAGTAAACCGAAAAGCATTAGTCGTACCCACTGGTCCGTAAGGCGGCATTTCAGTAATGGTGTAAGCATCATTTAAGAAAGCTGACAATGCTATCATCTGCTCCGTATCAGGAGTGGAATTGAAATCCCCGGTACAGATTACAGGCTTGTTTTTGGCAATTTCCTTGATTTTCCGAATCATAAGTTTTCCTGATTCCTTTCTTGCTATCACGCCTTGATGATCAAAATGCGCATTGAATACGTAAAACTCCTTCTTGGATTTTCTGTCTTTCAAAAGAGCCCAGGAAGCAATTCTATTACAGCAGGTAGCATCCCAACCCAATCCCGGTTTATCCGGGGTCTCACTTAACCAGAAATTCCCTGAATCAAGCAATTCAAACCTATCTGTTTTATAAAATATCGCAGAATGTTCCCCTGCAGTCTTGCCATCATCACGCCCTGCTCCTACAAAAGCGAAACCCGGCATCCCTAGCAGATCATTGAGCTGATGGATAAATCCTTCCTGTGTACCTATGATATCAAAATCATGGTATTGGATCAGAGCCTTCACATTTTCTTTCCGGTGAGGCCAGGCATTCATGCTATCTCTGGGAGTATCCATCCTGAGATTGTAACTAGCTACCTTAATTTCGGGATTTTTCTGACCAAAGGCCGAAACAGACAGCAAAGCTAAAAAGGCTATTATTATATGAATTTTCATTAGGTAAGGAATTTATCACTCCGTAATTCTTTCTTGAGGAAGAATTACGGAGATTAGTTGAATTTACTAGTATTAGTTTTTATTACCAACCGGGATTCTGTCCTAGCGCCGGGTTTCGGATGATATCGGTTTCAGGAATAGGATACAGGTATTTCTTATCCAGCCATTCCCTGACTCCCGGATTGAAGAGCACTTCACCTGAAGTGCCATTAGAAAGCTGGAGCCTTCCTGCAGCAGTAGATGGACTTACATCTACAAAGGCGATGGCAGGATTAGAAGACCCGGGTTTTTCACCTTGATAGAACAGCACATCCATAGTCCCATCTCCATTGAGGTCATATTCTCCCAAAGCCGGAACATACATCCCATTCATAGGAGAATCCGCAAATAGTTCACCGATATGCCATCTCCTTAGATCATCCGGACGAAGCCCTTCAAACACCAATTCCACGGCTCTTTCTCTCAATACTTCCAAAAGAACAGGATCGGTAAATTTACCCTTGTAGTATTCGACTAAATAAGGATCAGCTTCGGCAGGAAGAGTGGTCAATGTAGAACCTGTGATCCCGGCGCGGGCACGAAGTGCTCCAATGGTCTCAGTCCAGTACCCTGGAGTCATCGTCCCTAATTCCGCCAGTGCTTCTGCCTTGTTCAATAAGACTTCAGCATATCTCATGATTATATGGGCATTATCATTTCGGCTCTCGTCATCATAGGGAAAACGCTCATCATAACACCACTTGATGGGCTGATAACCGGTAAATGTCTGGTTGAAGTTTGGTGGAGCTACTACAGGTACACCATTTTCGGTTCGACGGTAATCTCCCAGACGAACCGTTTGCTTCAGACGCAGATCCCTATTCTTTACTTCTTCTACAAATGGCGTAGTCTTGTATTCGGGATTATCCGTAAATGGGGTACCGTCCAGATTCAGATAGGTATTGACAAAATTACGGGTCAGACTAGGCCTGTTGCCATAAGTCGGGCTGATGAAACGTCGATTAGCCGAACTAAATACCTGAAAGCTAGCATCCAAAGCCACAGCCAAAATGGTCTCATCGGCAAACGGAGCTTTGGATATGAAAATCTCCCTGTAGGACCGGTCGTCCTGAGCTCCCCGATGTAGGGCAAAGCCGGTGATTTCATTGGCAGTATTCACCACTTCCTCATACCATGCATCGGCAGAGCCCTGCATGCCATATTCGGTATGGTATTTTCTAAAGGATGCTTCAAATAGCGCAATCCGGGTCTTATACGCTCTAGCTACGTTTTTGGTAATCCTGGTGGAAGATGCATCAGAAGTCAAGGTGATATTTTCGATCGCATAGTCTAAGTCTTCCAACACTTTATCCATAACCATGAACCTGTCATCCCTGGGGCCGTAAAGGGTCACACTATCTGTGATCTCTATAGTTTGGTCAATCCATGGAACATCCCCGAAACGCTTCACCTTATCGAAATAAAACAGGGCTCTAAAGAATCTGGCCATCCCAATGTAATGGTTCTTTTCAGCAACCGGGCTGGTTTCTGCATTTTCGATAAAATAATTGATATTTCGCAAGTCTTCCCACTCCCATTCCGAACTAGTCACCGGACTAAGCGCATTCACTGCCAGGTAAGTATCCACTCCATTTCTGGCTACAAGGTCAGAAACGTCATCGCCTTGAAATACCCCCACATCAGTGCCGGGTAAAATATCATCATAAAAGGAATTGCTGTAAAGTTCCAGTCCGCTGGCAGAACCAAATATTGCCTGATTGGTGGCAGTATCCACCGGAGATTCATCCAAATTGCAGGAAGTGGCTACTGCCAGTGAAAGGAATAATACTATATAATGAAATGTTTTCATGATTGTTCGAATTAGAAGTTTACTGTAAGTCCTGCTGAAATAGCCTTTAGCATAGGATAGTTATATCCATCACCGCTAGTCCCTCCACTTAGGTCCCGGTCGGATCCATAGATACTGGTCACATCGGTATCCTTAGTCCACTTATACAGGGAGGACCAAGTCCAGAGATTTTCGGCAGAAAGGTAAATCTTTACATCATTTGCTTTGATTTTTGATGTCAAATGCTGCGGTAATGTATACCCTAACTGTATGTTTCTCAAACGGATATAAGCAACATTCTGCATATACCGGTCATTTGGAGTACTTAGAGCCCTGTCGTCGCCTAGCGCTACATACCCTACCAATCGCGGCAAGTATGCATCAAAGTTTCCAAGTTCTTCCCTGAACATATTATCTTCATGCCAGCTAGGGTACTGATTGTATGGACGGTTATACTGTCCCCAGAAACGGGATTCGCCAGACGGATACCAGTCCTGCTTCAACACACCCTGGAAGAAGGCTCCTATAAAGAATCCGTTCCACTCAGCATTTAAGTTAATCCCATAGGTGTAGCGTGGTTCTGAGTTACCGATGACGGATTTATCCCCGGAATCCCCTACCCGATTCGATCCATGATGAATGATCTCATCTCCATCCAGATTTTTGAATTTCAAATCCCCCACATAGTTTTTTCGGGTATTGGTATTGCGGATATTTGACTGAGACGGTGAATTGAGGATCTCCTCTTCGGAGCGGAACAATCCTTCCACTTGATACCCCCAGATTTCCCCAATTCTTTGACCTTCGTAGTAATCGGTTAGGTTCTTATCCGGATTGTTGTATTTGGTAATATATGCCTTGTAATCAGACATGGCTAGTCTGACCGTATAATTGAATGGCTTCTCTGCCAGTATGAAATCATCATTCCAGGTCACCGTAGCTTCCCAACCTGTGGTCTCCAGATCTGCATAGTTCCCTTTTGGTACGGTGGTACCGTAAATCGCAGGCAAGGTAGGGCCTACTGTAAACATATCCGTAGTCCATCGACGGTACCAGTCTGCAGTAAATTGCAGCTTATTGTTTACGCTGGCAAAATCCAACCCGATGTCTGCAGTAGTAGAGGTTTCCCAGGTAAGACCCTGAGGAACTACACCGGGCATCTCGGTAGCTTGGGGTCGCTGCCCGTTGATAATTCTATCCATTTGGGTAATCGAAAAATTCTCCGTGAAGGAGTAAGGGTCGATGTTACCATTGCCCAAAGAACCATAGGAAGCGCGGATCTTTAGGCTAGTCAAAACACTAGGTTTCACTTTCCAGAACTGCTCCTCAGATATGGCCCAACCTACTGAACCTGAAGGGAAATATGCCCATTGCTGGTCTGTGGGAAATTTGGAAGATCCATCATAACGTCCGTTAACTTCCAATAGATAACGTCCCATATAGTCATAGTTCACCCGGAAAAAAGTACCTGCAATCGCCCATTTCTCGTGACCTCCCTCAGTAAAGACACTTTGCCCCAAAGCCAGATTGAGGTCTTCAGCATCCGGGAATACGATTCCGTTTCGTCTGGTGGTCAAATTTTCATAAACCGATCTCTCGTAATTAAAACCTAGCAATACCCCGAGATTATGGGCGTTTTTAAATGTATTCAGGTAATTGGCATAAATATTAGTGGCGTAGTACTGCGTGGTATTTCTACGGTCTTGGAGATCGTTGGTATTGGTACCGGTGTAGCCTGTCACCCCTTCATATCTACTGTATGGCACCTGCACCCGCTTTTGAAAGCTGCTGTTGTCATTAGTCTGGAAGGTAAAGTTTCCGTTCAGGGTCACCTTCTTATCAAATAGTTCGGCCTTGGCTGCAAATCTGTTTTTCAGGAATCGCTGCACGTTGTCCACTGCATTTCTTCCGATGTAATAGTCCCCTACCGTATAAGCGGCAGGAAAGGACAAGGAACCGTCAGGATTCAGCAAAGGTGCAAGGGGGTGGCCTTCATCCGCCATATTTCGCCATATACCACTGCCCTCTCCCACATTTAGAGGCTGATGGTAAGACATGCGGGAAAAATCTGTGTTGTTTTCTACCTGCAGCCATGGCGTAAGCTGAATCGTCCCCTTTGCCCGAAGATTATACATCGCATAGGTATCCGTATTGTACCGGAATAGTCCGTCCTGACCATTGTAGCGGCCACTTACATAATAGGTTGTTTTTTTGTCCCCTCCGGTCAAAGCCAGGTTATGGTCTTGGGCGAAAAAGTTGTCTTTATACAATTCCCTGTACCAGTCTGTACTGTAGTAGTATTCATATTCGCCCGTAGATGGATTGACCTCCACTCTTGGTAAGGAAGGGTCTTCCCATCTTCTTTTAATCTCCTCCAGGTAGGCAGGAGAGAACGGCAACGTTTTATTGATTGCTGTAGGCGTATTTCCGTTGTCATTCCAATTTGACCATGCATCGCTGAATCCCTTTGCCCAAGGATAAGATTCAGTAATATTGTCCGGGATTGCAGTCGGTGATCTCGATGAAAAATTAGACGAATAGGTAACGGTAGTTTTCCCCGCAGTTGCCGATTTGGTTGTAATCAAGACCACCCCAAATGCTGCTCTGGCACCGTAAATAGAAGCAGAAGCGGCATCTTTCAATACTGTCACACTGGCAATATCATTGGGATTGAGCATTTTAGGATCACCCTCTACCCCATCTATCAATACCAAGGCACTTCCCTGCTGGCCGATGGAAGTAGTGCCACGCACATTGAAGGAGGGAGATTGGGTTGGTTTCCCATCCAGCATTCTGATGTTCAGGTTAGGTATAGCTCCTACCAATCCTTGGGCAATATTTGAAATAGGTCTGTTTTCAAAGACTTCAGAGTCCACTTGATCCACGGCTCCGGTCAGGTTGGCCTTCCGTTGCTGACCATAACCTACCACTACTACTTCTGCCAACTCCTGCGGAATCAGTAAAAAAGTCATTTCACCTTCACGGATAGTTAGTACTTCGGGATTATAGCCCAAGGCTGAAGCCTTGATTTCCTTGCCTAAGAGGGATTCATCGATTTCCAGAGACCAGTTGCCATCCGGATCAGCAATGGCGCCTTGGCCGGTTTCGGAGATAAAAACGCTTGCTCCCATTATAGGCTCTTGGGTCTCTTCATCCAAAATCCTTCCTGAGATTTTGATTTTCACTTCTATCGCTTCTTGGGACTTCCTATCGGTTGGCTTTACAGCTATTGATTCATTGACCTGCTTAAACCTAAGTCTTGTCTGGGCTGCCACTTCATAAAGCAAGGTTTCCAGGTCTGCATTTCCGGAAAGGGCAATTTGTTTGTTGTGTACCACTTCAGGATTGAAGTGGAACCTAAATTCAGATTGTTTTTCCACCAGATGAAAGAAGTCCAGAACTGAGGTATTATTTGACTGGATTGTAATTTGTGTCAGATTAAGATGTTGCGCATGTGAGCTATTGGCCAAAGCCAGACCACTGAAGCAATAAGTCATCGTGAAGACTACCATGAGGCACTTAGATGTATCCCACATGAGTTGTAGTAATTTTTTTTTCATAATTTTGATAACTAAATAAAGGTTGAGACTTGGAGGTGCCGCATCGCCAAAATTGTACACCATCAAGTCAGTTAATTCATTCGATCTTTGATCCGGTGATTTCTGAAATCACCGGATTTTTTATTCGCAGGGATTTACATGGATTGTCACATGGGCATCATTTATTTTATAGGTTAGGTTTAGCGCGTAGCTGAGGGTTTCCAGAATTTGCTCCAGACTTGCCTGTCGAAATTCTCCACTATAATGACAGTTTACCGCATTCCCCTCTACTTCGACAGTTACATCATACCATATTTTCAAAGTGGAAAGGATCACTTCAATATCCGCATTATCAAAGCTGATTTTGCCAAGTCTCCAACCGGGAAGCTCGGCCATGTCAAATAGTTCCGTCTCACTGAGACCTGCCTGAGCTGTCCAGCTGATTTTTTCACCCTTAAGCAAAATGGCAGAATCCGGAATGGAGTGCTGATTATAAAATTTCACCCTTCCTGAATAAACAGATAGTTCTACGCTGGATTGGTTGTAAGATTTGAGGTTAAAGGATGTACCCAGGACTTCTGTGGCTACGTCCCCGGTCATAATCATAAAAGGTGATTTAGGATTGCGGATGACTTCAAAAAAAGCTTCTCCTGATAAATTGACCCTACGATTAGCAGGAAAGTCTTCGGCATATTCCAGTTTAGAGCCTGTACTTAGCCATACTTTACTACCATCAGGTAGCAGAAAAGCAGATACGTTTCCGATGTCATTGGCATATACTCCAGCCGCCGGTTTTGCTTTCTCTGTAGACTTAGGCAGTTGAGTAAAAAGCCCATAGCCAGCTCCACATATTATAAAAAGGATGGCCGCCCTCCATATCCAGTTACCAAAAACTACCTTCTTCTCATTGCTATTCTTTACTTTGAAAGCATGAATCTCACCATGGATCTTTTCCCAAGCCTGTGATTTAAGCTGTTTGCTGTTTATAGGTTGGGTTACTTCCCCGTCTAGAGAGTTGTACCATTGATTCAATTCCTCAAGCGGGGAACTGTACTCTTTTTTACTAAAAAGCTTCCTTAACAGGACTTTAATTTGTTGTGAATTCATATACTGTCTCTTCCTACTTAAGAGACCTGATCCACTGCTTTCATCTAGTCAAAATCCATTATTGAATCATGAATAAAAAATTCTGTTTGGTAACAAAACGATAACCGTGCTAAGCAGAGACCAAAGTGAGGAAGGCCAGGGCCAACAACTTATTTTCTAGCTGGGCATGGAGTTTTGAACTGGCCTGACTTAGATGATTTCTGACGGTGGACTCCGCTATACAGTAGGTTTCGGCCAATTCTTTTACAGTCTTATTTTCAAATCTATTCTGGATAAAAATCTGTTGGCTTCTTACTGGCAACTCATCTATCTTATCCATTAAAAAAGTATAGAGTTCATTGAATTCCATAATCTTAAAACCGTCAATTATGTCGGTGTGGGAAGTATTAAGCTGTGAAGAATCCATCTCATCAAAAATTATTTTCTCTTGATCTATCCATTTAAAAAACTGATACTTAAGCATGGTAATCAGGTAGCTTTGTAGATTTTGTATTTCGCCAATGCGCTTTCTGTATTTCCAGAAATTGATAAACGTCTCCTGGGCCAAGTCCATAGCCAAATCCCGGGATTTGGTTTTTTTGAGAGCATGAAGAAAAAGCAAATCCCAGTACGAATCAAAGAGCAGCTTGAAGGAAGCATCATCGTCCTCCTCTTGGATTTTGCGGAGGAGCACCTGTTCGTTTAGTATCGCTTTCATGCATAGTTATTTGTAGTAAAGTTACATGAGGAAGCAGCGCGCCAAGCACTATTTGGTGTTAAGAATAGATTATGATTGGACAGCGCTACTGATTCCATTTCAAAAGTACCTCCCCGGAGACAGGATTTTTTGGCATCCCATCGCGTCCTAAACAATATATTTCTTACTAGTGCCAGTACTCCATTTTATGGGGATACGAGCGCCACTCCCCCTTCAGCACCTATATTGTCATAGAAAACGATCCTTGTCAAAGGGGGCATGGGGGATTTTGTAGATGTGGCTTGTTTTGGAAAAGAGTGCGTAGTCCGAGGATCAGCGCTAAGTTCATACAGGTCAATGAAAATCCAGCTTCAACTCCTCTATTGGCCAATATCGATAAAGTTGAGGTGTTTTCTCTTCGTCCTTTTGCCTTGACGCAATGGGGATCGAGCGTGAATAAAATGTCCGGTAGGGCTGAGCGTAAATGATTAGTCCAGTGGACTAATCTAGCGAAGAGCCAGAATGCAGGGAGGAGCGAGAGGCCAGGTTGTGGGCAGGCAAAAGTCAAGACGCTTCCTCCCCTGCACGCTGGCCCAAGCCGTTAAAAATAAACCAAGGTGCTAAAAACATGAATTCTCTTGTGTAGGCAGTAGAGGCGAAAGCTCAAGTAAGCACTATGCTGCCGTTCGTGTCGTGACGAACGGCAATACTAATTCTGTCAGAAGTCCGGAAACGAGCGCAACTCCCCCTTCAGTACCTATATTGTCATAGAAAACGATCCTTGTCAAAGGGGGCAAGGGGGATTTTGTAGATGTGGCTTGTTTTGGAAAAGAGTGCGTAGTCCGAGGATCAGCGCTAAGTTCATATAGGTCAACGGAAAGTCTGGCTTGACTTCCCTATTGACCTGTTTCGATGGCGTTAATGTATTTTTCTTCGATACTTTTGAAGAGCAAAAGTATCCAAAACTCCTCGCCCGAGGCTATGTTTCAAATCGGTTAAAAAATCAAGAAATTCAAAAGATTGATGACCGATTTGATTTTTGAGACTTCTCGCTGCCTAAAAATAGGCGGATCTCGCTCCAAAGTCGCGAGCTAGCCAATTTTCATACGTTTATAATTGTTTTTTTAGGACCACCCCGATTAGTCGGGACAGGTTATAGAATCTCGCAAGATGATAATTATTCCAGAAGATAATGATTCATCCACGCTCGATTTCTTCACGGCTTCCCCACCCTACAGCCTGGCCCAAGCCTAAATTCTTTCACCGAAAGAATTTTCGACGGCTTGTCCCCCAAAAACCACATATTCCCGAATCGCTTCGTTTCTCGGGACAGGCTCCCAAGGGCATCCCCACACACTAAACCAAGGTGCTGAATCTGGGCTGTCTTGTGTAGGCAGTAGAGGCGAAAGCTCAAGTAAGCACTATGCTGCCGTTCGTGTCGTCACGAACGGCAATACTAATTCTGACCAGCAGTCCGGAAACGAGCGCAACTCCCCCTCCAGCACCTATATTGTCATAGAAAACTATCCTTGTCAAAGGGGGCAAGGGGGATTTTGTAGATTTGGCTTGTTTCGGAAAAGAGGGTGTAGCCCGAGGAGTAGTGCTAAGTTCATATAGGTCAATGGAAAGTCTAGCTTAACTGCCCTATTGACCTGTTTCGATGGCGTTAATGTATTTTTCTTCGATACTTTTGAAGAGCAAAAGTATCCAAAACTCCTCGCCCGAGGCTATGTTTCAAATCGGTTAAAAAATCAAGAAATTCAAAAGATTGATGACCGATTTGATTTTTGGAACTTCTCGCTGCCTAAAAATAGGCGGATCTCGCTCCAAAGTCGCGAGCTAGCCAATTTTCATACGTTTATAATTGTTTTTTTAGGACCACCCCGATTAGTCGGGACAGGTTATAGAATCTCGCAAGATGATAATTATTCCAGAAGATAATGATTCATCCACGCTCGATTTCTTCACGGCTTCCCCACCCTACAGCCTGGCCCAAGCCTAAATTCTTTCACCGAAAGAATTTTCGACGGCTTGTCCCCCAAAAACCACATATTCCCGAATCGCTTCGTTTCTCGGGGCAGGCTCCCAAGGGCATCCCCACACACTAAACCAAGGTGCTGAATCTGGGCTGTCTTGTGTAGGCAGTAGAGGCGAAAGCTCAAGTAAGCACTATGCTGCCGTTCGTGTCGTCACGAACGGCAATACTAATTCTGACCAGCAGTCCGGAAACGAGCGCAACTCCCCCTTCAGCACCTATATTGTCATAGAAAACGATCCTTGTCAAAGGGGGCTCGGGGGATTTTGTAGATTTGGCTTGTTTGGGAAACGAGCGTGTAGTCCTAAGAGTAGCACTTAAATCATATTGGTCAATGGAAAGTCTGGCTTGACTTCCCTATTGACCTGTTTCGATGGCGTTAATGTATTTTTCTTCGATACTTTTGAGGCCAAAAGTATCAAGGGAAAAGCCAACCCACTGCCTGGCCCAGTCCTAAAATCTTTCACTGAAAGATTTCTCCACTGACTGTCCTGCCCGAGGCTATGCTTCAAATCGGTTAAAAAATCATGGAATTTTAACGGTTGATGACCGATTTGATTTTTGAGACTTCTCGCTGCCTAAAAATAGGCGGATCTCGCTCCAAAGTCGCGAGCTAGCCAATTTTCATACGTTTATAATTGTTTTTTTAGGACCACCCCGATTAATCGGGACAGGTTATAGAATCTCGCAAGATGATAATTATTCCAGAAGATAATGATTCATCCACGCTCGATTTCTTCACGGCTTCCCCACCCTACAGCCTGGCCCAAGCCTAAATTCTTTCACCGAAAGAATTTTCGACGGCTTGTCCCCCAAAAACCGCATATCCTAAGGGCACCCCAAAACACTAAACATAGCTGTTAAATCTGAGCTGTCTTGTGAAGGTAGTAGATACGGAAGCTAAAGTAAGCATCTCGCCGCCGTTCGTGTCGTCACGAACGGCTTAAGTTAGTTGGGAAGAGCAGTCTGAAGACTGCATTGATTTAGGTCCAGGTCAGGAGACTTGGACCAGATATGTTGGTTCTCCTGACTTGGACCAGTAGAGTCACGAACAGCTAGCTCTAGTTTGGAAGGAACTATAAGACTATTGTTTTCTTTTGCGGTTAAAAACCCAAAACCCCAACCATAAAAAACCGGAGAGAATATCCCTCCGGCTTTAAAGACACGATAAATCTACTTTAAGCTAGCCCTTTAATTCAGCTGCAATTCCCCGGGACTGTCATCGACGGCCAACTGGGAGATGCTGATCAGTACCGTACCCGCAGTCACCACATAACCTGCATAGGTCAGCAGTACCGCCGGCACAACGCCGGGTGCCGTTAGCACGGCGGTTCCCACTGCGGTAATGAGCAATCCCGCCTTCTTCAGCTTCCGGAAGAATGGCGGTGTGGGCGAGGTCGCCCGGGTTGTTATTTCTGTGAGTATGTTCATTTTGGTAATGGTTAAAGTTTTAAAGGTTAAAGGTTATGGAGACAGAAGAACGAAGCAGTCCCGTTGTGTGATGCTTGTTCGGGATTGCCGCGTCGGCCTGTGGCCTTCTCGCAATGACGTAAAACGTTATGGAGACGGAAGACGGATGTGAGTACCGTCATTCCCGAATTACTCGGGACACGTGCGAGGAGGTACAGCCTGTCCCGATTCATCGGGAACGAAGCAATCCTCTTGCGTGATCCTTCCTCGGGATTGCCGCGTCGGCCTGTGGCCTTCTCGCAATGACGTAAAAAGACAGAAGAAGGAAGTGGCTGTCGGCCTTTAGTCTCCTCTATCCTTCGGCGGGCTGCGCCCCCGCTGCATCATCGTCTTCATCAACCCCTGCTCTGCTTCCAGCCTGACCACGGATTCTTTCAGCCTGACAAGGTCTGTACCCAGCTGCCTGAGATCCTGAATAAGGAGTTTTAGGAAGTACGCGATCACCGACAGCAGCAGCATGGTCACCGCCCCGGCCAAACTCAGCAGCAGCTCCGCTCCAGACATGATTCCAACAGGTAAGGGATTTCTTCCGAAACGATCTGAAGCTCTACCACTTCCCCCCGCTCCCATTCCCGCTCCAGCCTTCCCAGCAATTTGAGAAAAGCCAGTTTGGTAAAGACGGGTTTGCCGTCCGAGCCATAGCCTGTCACGGGATATATAGCATCGGATTCAAGCGGGCGGCCCCAGGGATAGGAAGCTATTTTGCCCCTGCCTCCAATGCCGATTTCCCAGCCTTTTTCCTCCGAATGGATAGGTTCAAGCTCATACACGCCTTCCTTCAGGTTACTTTTCGGTCTGTGAAGACACAGACCGAGGCTGTGTTCCAGTTCATAGACTCCTTCCTCCAGACAAGTGATCTCTTTTCCAAAGCAGGCCTTGGGAGGCTCACGGGTAAAGCAAAGCTGCTTCTGCCCGAGAAATAATCTCCCAAGGGTAATTGTTGCTTTGTACCTGCGGTGAAGTACCAGTCTCATCCTAGACCTGTTCCAGTCCCACGATCTTGGCGGCGTTGTGTGCTCCGTTGTTGATGGAGTACTCGCTGCCGTTTACCGTCTGGATGAATTCCACACTCAGCACAAAGGCTCTGTGTGTACCCGGAAGCAATGCCTTGTCCACTGACAGGCTGATTGCCGCTGCGGGATCGATCACCGGCAGCAGACCGGATACCACGGTCTGCACGGATCTTCCCCCCGTGGCGAAATCCAGTCCCACTCCCGTGGCAGTGATCCGCAGATGGGTGGCTCCCTTCGGCAACGCCACAAAGTCCCGGGGCACAAATGCCGGGATGCTTACCCCCCAGGATGCAGGGGAATCCGTGTATCCGATTTCCAGAAAGAGCGTGCTGCCCAGGGAACTTGACGCATTCAGCTCCATATCTCCCATCAGGTTCCAGTCACCCGCCCGCACCATGCGTTCGCCGCGGTTGTTTACCAGATCGGACTGAAGGACTTTCATCATCACCTGCGTGATTCTCAGGTTCAGCCTGCGGTCTCCGATCTTGGCGATCACCGGACGCAGCGCATCACGGAAGAGCTTGGCCGAGGAGGCATTGTCTGCGAACTCCTTCAGGTTCTCACGGGTGCGGGCAAAGCGTGCATCGTTCATGATGCGGTTTTTGCTCACTCCCCCTTTCTCACGGGCCAGATACCCGTCTTGGGTCTTGTAGAAAGACAGTCTTCCCACCTTCCCGTTCAGTGTAATTACTCCTGTTTGTTTTGCCATATGTATATGGGGTTTAGGTTAAACATGAACCCAAATTGACTCATACCATACTGGCTTTCAATTGAATGTGCAGTCTAGTACGCAATCTGCTATACCTTCAGGATTTAGCAGTTTAATTGATGATATAGAGCCAAAAAAAATCCCGGAATAACCGGGATTGAACTTCATCAAAAACAAATGGGGGCAGAGTACTTTTCTATAAGTTGAGATAAAAAAGCGCTATCTATTATTCCAGCTTACCCAGACAAATTGAATCAGAAAACATTCTGGTTTTATTCTTTTTCAGTCTATAAAAAGAAACGTACACATATGCTCCGACTGAATTAATATTCGGGTTTAAGGTAAACTGCAGCAGACCTCTTTTTCTATATACCCCCTCATCTATCAATTGGTATCTCTTGCTAAGTGGATGATAAATCAACACCCAGCAAAGATCTGAATGCCGTGCCCTTCCCAGTTCTTCGGCAATCCAAGAGATGGAATAGGTTCCTTCTTCCTCCTGCATCAGACCCAGCTCTGAGGATAGATCCAGGTCTCCGGCGCATACTTTGACTTTTTCAGGATAGAGCCGTGGCATCCCATCTACATTTTCCACCGCGTGCTTCAATGCCCAAGACATTGCCAGGTGTATGCCTCTTTTCCCTCCCGAGGTAAATCGCTCATAGCCTATGGCCAAAACAGATTCAATGGGAAGCAGAAACTGCTGTACCTCCACAAAGGCTCTGTTTGAGTAAAGCTGTAACTTAGAGGGTTTATATTCAGCAGACCTTGTAGCCTTTTGCTTTATAAAAGTCTTACCCTTCTGTTTGTATAAAACAAGATTGCCGACCTTTCCGGTGATTCCGCTTAGAAGTGAATCCGTTACTTTCCCCATTGTAGCAGTTAGTTAAGTTGATAGTATGTGAATGTTTTCGACAGTCCCGTAGATGTTTTGTTGCTACTCCCATTCTGCTCCCTAAAACCTCCCTAGATCACAGGGAGAATCAAGGGAACTACAAGGGAGGATTAAGGGAGAATCAAGGGAGAAAGTACACCTATGACTACCGGTATCACTTTCTTCTCCTTTACTATGATTGGGAGAATACTATTGATTGAATAAAGGCAGGACCTTTTAGAATAAATATTCTCTTAGCTTTTCTTCCGGTATTCCGGAAAATGCGGAAAATTCCGCCACGGTCACAAATTGTTTTTCACCCTTTTCAAAATGTTCCCGGATTTTACGCAGTACTTCATGGCTGTAGCGCTCACTTCGGCCGGTGATCCGCTGAACATCCTTCGCATAGATTACACATCGTTTGATTAGCATCAGAATTCTCATTTAGGTCTTATTTATTCCGTTTATCGTAGTTCCATACCGAAGTGCATCTTCTTCGGACCAATACATACATCCCCCCAATAGCAGCAGTAACTGAT
The DNA here is from genome assembly GCF_014838715.1 of Algoriphagus sp. Y33. NCBI lineage: Bacteria > Pseudomonadati > Bacteroidota > Cytophagia > Cytophagales > Cyclobacteriaceae > Algoriphagus > Algoriphagus sp. Y33. Next base: position 2,570,220 of record NZ_CP061947.1, read on the forward strand.
CTACCCATGCTGCCCGGGGGTCAGCTTCCTGCCTGGTGCTTTCCATCCTATCCAGTAAGCTGTCAAGCATCATGGTAATGAGATTGACCGCGTGTCTGCAAGCTTGTGCGTCAGAGATCCCTGTATGAATCCGGAGAAGCACCAGTTCATTCTGGCTACTTTGGGTTTTCCTGTGAAACTCAAATGCTTTTAAATCTGTGGAGAGGCATAGTATTCTCGCTATGCGTTGCTCTGCCCATTCGATAGGATATTCCTCTGCAGGAAAATGAAGTTTGAGAAAGTGGATGGCCAGGTATATACCGGAACCGTAGACATGCTGTACGGTGAATACATCCATGTCCGGGATAATTCCCTTCTTGATATTGTAATATTCCCAACGTCTAGCCTGTAGGTAATCGCCCAGATAGACCCGAAGGGTGCCCAGCCATGGCCGATCGCTGAGTTTGTCCATAGTTTCCATGACATTATCCAAGGCATACCATACAGAACTGAAGGGACTGTCAAGATCCCGGTAATACGAATTCTCCTCCCATCTATGGAAGAACTCCATGGCTTCCTCAAATACACACTCCTGCAGCAAGTCATCCAGAGAATAAAGACAGAAGAAAAACTTGGTAACAAGCTCCAATTGGAGCTTGTCCAGTCCCGGTAGTGCATAGCCTGCAAACCAGAGGATTTTGTCCCTTTTTAGGACGGGCTCGTCATCTACTATACCAAAATCCCATCCCCAGTCAATCGCAGCAGCTTCGGCACTGCGAGTATGTATATTGAGCGACACGGGTAGTATAAAAGGGATCATGATCTGTTAAACTTGTTCTTTCTTTTCCAGCGGGACACCGTGCTGATGCTGCGATTAAAAAAAGTGGTTAAGTCTCTTAATTTGAAATGGCCAAAAGCTCCCGGAAGCAAAATATCCAATTGCTCACCCCCCTCTTGCAATCCCAATGCTCTGATAGCGGTCACTGCAGTTCTACGCTGTAGTATGTAATTATACAGTGCGTTATCCACCTGAAAAAACTCTGAAGTACCGTAAATTCCAATATCACTTAAGTCACGCTCTATTTGTAGTACTACCGCATCCGACATGGCTTTCAGGTAGTATGGGCTTATCACCCTGTCATAATAAGAATGATACTCACGTACGATATCAGCAGTACCAAACACATGTTCTAGCTGGGGTTCTTCCTCTTTATCTATATAAAGTCCAATCGTGCCTTCACATAAGAAACGGGATAAACTATCCATTGTGCCGGCCTCTTTAAGTATAGTTCCTTTCTTTATTCTTTTTTGATTTATCCTACGAAGTGTTATAGACAAAAACTCATCCGAAATACCTGTTACTTCTTTCAAAAAAGTAGTTAGCTGTTCTCTGTACTCAATATCCATATCATCATTGGTTGGTAAAACAATAGATCAAAATGATGTGAAAAAACGAAGGAAAAATCCTACTTATGCTAAAATCACATGGTTAATATAATGTTATGTTTTTTAGTTATCCAAGTGAAAGTCGATGGGAAAACAAAGTTTTTTATCGAAAAAAGGTCATTTGACCAATTTTAAAGGAAAAATTTTTCTAACCGGTCAAATGACCGGTAACAATTTGATAATGTGTATCTAAATTTCTTTAGCAATTCAAACAATACGGCAATCAAATTCTAAGCATGCTTCCCGCCCGAATTGCAAGCGCTCGGGATTAAAATCTGGGGTGGGAACTTAATCCAGGTCCTAGGCCACACGATAGAATACACTATACAAACGATAAAAAAATGAAAGCCAATCCATCACCACTTGTCCCAGTTCTGGCCGAAGGAGCCGCCTGGCTTCTGGCCTTTCTCTTTGCCTATACGGCGGTGAGTAAGGTGTATGATTGGGGAGAAACTAGGTTTGCGATGTATAATCAGGGGTTTCCCGGCTGGATAACAGAATTGTTGTTATATGGATTGCCTTTAGGGGAATTATCAGTCGCTGTACTACTGCTTATCCCACACTGGCGGAAACTTGGCTTTATTCTCAGTTCAGTGCTGATGCTCGTGTTTACAGGTTATGTTGGCTATATCTGGCTGGGATTTACGGAACGTGTCCCCTGCTCTTGTGGCGGAGTACTAGCTAGTCTGGGCTGGGGGGAGCATCTGGTGTTTAATCTGGTGTTTTTGGGGATAGCTGTAATTGGTTATTGGAATCATGAAAGCTAAGATGGCGGGTGATAGGTTAAAGGTTAGAAGATTAAGGGTTAAAGGTTAACCTGTAGTGAAGGGAGAGAATTTAGATTGAATGATCTCCAAAGCCTTGTAGCAAGAACCAACCCCATAGGGGTGGCAGATTTGTAGCCTAGGGTTTCAACCCTAGGTTTAATAAGGAAATAAGGCCATTGCCTCCTGCGCAGAATTATCATCTGGAAACAGGAGATAGTGCAGGAGGATGTCTGCCCTCTGGGAGGCGGGGAAACGATTAACAGTAACATAAAAACCTTCGAGGTTTGGCAAACCTCAAAGGTTATCACTATAACGCCAAGGCAAATGCAGCCCAACGAATGCGATGGGAGCAGCTTTTTATTGAAGAAGAAAAAAAACACGGTCCGTGAAGCCACCAGGTGGTTGCCGGACAACAGCAGGGGGCATAAACATCCGGCCGCCCCTCTCGGAAGGAAGATCTGTCTGGATCCGAGTCAGACAGATGCACCAAAGCGACCGGAGATTAATTATTAATTTAACCAATACAATTTATGAAACTTACAACAATTAACCTCCTACGCGGAGGTGTATTTTCGCTTGCTGTGGTAGCCGCTTTTGCATTTACCCAGCCACAGGGGGATGATCCCCGATACGCAACTTTAGATGAAGGAGATAGCTGGATCTGGGTGAATGATCCTGGAGATCCTGTAGCTTATGAGTGTATAGACGGAAATGAAGTCTGCCTATATACTCAGGAAGATATGGCCTTTCCTGCCGGGCCAGCGACGGAGAAATTCCAGCTTCAGTAAATAAGTAACCAAGCAGTGCAGCCGGAATCCGGCTGCACTGCTTCCAATCAATAAAAATTCAACTCTCTTGCGGGAATAGGCAATGCATATTTTTCTGAATCAGGATGGAGCAAGTACTCTTCATCTACCACAACTCTTTTTAAAGTGGTTCTAAATCTTTCGTCTGCATTGATTCTTCTCAAATCCCCCCATCGTCTACCTCTAAAGACCAGTTCTTTTCTTCGTTCATCGAGAATAAACTGCAAGCCGTTCTCCATGCTATTGATACTGTCAGAAGCACGCTCATACCTCGCTGCAAGCAATTCATTCAGCACAAAAGAAGCATTTTCAACCATACCCTTTCTCTCCAGACATTCTGCGTAGATCAAGTAAATTTCATTAAGAGCCAGACCCGAGAAAAGTGAAGCTCCTCCAGTATAACTACCTTTAAAGTTAATAAAACCGGCCGGCCGTTTTACAAAAAAAACATCTCTCCTAAGGTCATTGTCCGGATACATTGAATAAAGAGCGGAGTCTACTTGAAATGCAGATTGGGAATTCAAATAGCCAGCCCCGCTTATTTGGCTGTGCCATATCACTTCTTGATTAAATATAGTAAACGGAAAAACTCTGTTTGGATCCAGATCATTATAGTCGATCAATTCCATACCAACTTCCATGACTTCAGCAGAGGCCTTCCATGCCAAGTCATAGTCTTCCCAATCAAGATAAATCCTTGCCTTTAATGCTTTGGCCGCCATTTTAGAAGGACGGGTCAAATATTGGGTTTTCAGGGGCAATAATACATCTGCCTGTTCAACATCCTCCCGGATTAACTTTTTAATTTGGTCTTTCCCCGCCAATTCCGGTTTTAATGAAAGTTTACTTGAAATCTTAAATGGTATTTTCAAATCCAGTCCTACATCTTCCAAATTTGGCCCATCTAAAAAGAGCGTATAGAGATTAAAGTAGGCGTTTGCACGATAGAATAAAGCAGCTCCTTTAATCGAATTCCCTATGGGTGTATCCTCTTCCATTTCATTGAGTTTTTCCAAAACAATGTTGGCAACCTGGATTTGATGGTAGAGATTTCTCCAATCAAAGATCATATCATCCAGTTCAAACGGCTCTGATTTCCATATATATAGATTCTGGTGCCATGGATCAAATGATAGAAAGCCTCCGTAATCTGAAAAATATTCATCGGAAAGCATCATTGCCATTCCAGGGGAGTTATTCATACTGCTATAGTCCAACATAGCCTGTAAAGATTCAAGTGTATTGGGGGTATCTATTGCCGTGGATGGTTTTTCGTCAAGAAATCCCTCACACGAGGCCAATACCCAAGCAAGCAACAATAAGTATATTTTATGTTTCATCTGTTTATAATTTGTCTTGTAAAGGCCATATGGAATCTTTGACGATTAAAACAATGCCCTGTGTGTTTTAATGATGATTTTAATCGTGTCGATTTCATCTGTTTATAATTTGTTTTTCAGTGGCCACCCCGAATAGCCGGGATAGGTTATGGAATCTCGCAAGGTGGATAATCATCGCTGCGTGTGATCCTGTGGTTACGGGATCACACTCGATTTCATGATTTTAATGGTTAGAAGTTTGCCCGAAGTCCAAATGAAATGCTGGTTAACGGTTTGGCAGATCTGAAATCAGGATCCAGCGGTATATCTGTTAATTTCCATAGCACCCCGAGGTTATTGAGGTATGTGAATGCTTCTATATTCCTGAGAGGCAACTTAGGCTTGTCTGCCCTACTCCATTTATACCCCAAACGTATATCCTGTAGTCTGATATGATCTCCTCTTTCTATGAGTGATTCAGACAGTCTGAAGAAATTATGGCGTTGGGTATCCAGGTTTTCAGGACGGGAAGGTATCTGGGTAAACATCTCGTCTCCTGGCTCCACCCACCTCTCTGAATAGTCAGAATGAGTGATCTCTCCCCTTGAAAGCGAGGTATAATCCACTGAAGACCTTCTAAAAAAATATCCTAACCTATAAGTCACATTAAAAGAGAAGCTCCACCCTTTCCACCCAAACGTATTCCGGACAGATCCGAAAACAGTTGGCCTCGCCGATCCGTGATAATTGATGTTTTCCAGAGTGGAGGCTCCAATAATCCGGGAATACTCATCAGATACCTCCCCATCCAAATAACCCAGGGGATTTCCATTCAATGGATCCAGCCCTGCCCATGGAAGAGAATACACAGAATGCAGAGGATTTCCCTCCACAGGTACGAGATTTGAAGAATTGGCTCCCAGAATCTGTGTGATAGAACGGGAGCCTGCAAATTCTGTCACTTTGTCCTTCCATCCGCTTAGCAAAAACTGGCTGCTCCATCTTAGAGCCCTATCCACATTGACTGTATTAAAGGTGAGGTCAAATCCCCGCGTGGTTGTGTTAGAAAAATTGCCTCTAAATTGGTACAGACCATTGGAGCCGGGAACTTCTGTTTCCCCTATTAAATCCTGTCCGTTTTTAGTGTAATATTCCAGAATCCCGCCAATTCTCCCAGATTTTGTCTCGAAATCAAATGCAAAATTGAGTATTCGTATTTTTTCCCACCGAAGATCAGGATTGGGAGGATTAGATATGTATGCATATCTGAGACCGGGGATAAGACTATGGAAATTATCATATCGGATGGTGGTATAGGCTGTGGTATTTTTATCCACATTTCCATTGTACCCATAACTCATCCTGAGTTTTAAAAAGGGCATCCAATCCAATCCATAAAAATTCTCCTCACTAACTATCCAACCTGCACCCAAACTCCACAATGGAACACCTTTTTGATTGCTCTCTACCCCAAAGAGATTGGACATGTCTTTTCTTGCACTTGCTGTTAGCAGGTATTTCCCCCGGAACGTATACCCTGCATTTCCAAAATAAGAAAGGTAGCGATCAATTACTCCTGTATGTACTCCCTGATAAGGAATAACAGGGCTGCTGCCAGGATTCTGGTATTGCGGGAAACGGGTGATGAAATCCACCGGCGTACTCAAACCCGTAGCATCATCGTACCCATAATACCCCATCCGATCTGAAATACTGCTGTGATCCCTTAATTCCCATCCCGCGAGTGAGGTCAACTGATGTGGTCCTTGATCCAGCGAATAGGAAAGGGACGTTCTTACATTATGACTATAGCCGGAAGCATTTGTATTCGTAAAACGGCTGCCGCGGGGAACAGCATAGGAAAGGTCACCATCTTCAGTCACCTGTGTATAGCTGTTGATCTGGTGGCGTACCAAAAACAACTCCTCTGTCTCTATGTTCCGGATTTCGGTATTATTTGTCCAATATTGGTACCGAACTTGCGCATCCAAACCTTTCAGCAGGGAATATTTAACCCCCAGATTGATTCGGGTGTCCATGGAAACCGTCCGGTCATTCCTTTTCCCTATTTCATTGACCGGAAATGATCGCCAGTCCAATAGCCCGGCATCCTGAGTACTTTCAACAAATCTAGTATTTAATCCTGCCACTATTGACAATGCATTTCCTTGACCATCCACAAGTGATTCATAAGGACCTGGACTCGGTATACCTGTATCTGAAAAATGCGCTGCCCTACTCAGATAGAACCCTGTGGAAATTTCCATCTTGCCCTTAGCCAGCTTCCAGTTCTGTTTTGCATTCAGGGTTACCCTATCATCGTGGGTCCCAATCTGACCGGATAGGTTATGGTCATATCCTCCCGAGAAATTGAACAGATAAGCTTCACCACCTCCGTTTACCTGAAATGCATATTGCTGCTGTACCGCAGGACGGTAGTAGATTTCTGTCAAATCCCTCCTGCTATCCCGGATTCCGTATTGTGCCAATAAGATATCCGCCTCTTGCTGGCTCATTTTACCTTCCCTTGCTGCCAAAAGTGTTTCCACCACCGGGGACAAGGGTGTTCTTGCCAGGGAGTTAATTCTTGAATTATAATAACCAGACTCAAACAACCGCTTTTCCTGTGCGATGAAACCGGCGATTTCCATCTGTGGGGCATAGAACAGATCAGGCTTTTCCACTATAGTCAGATTCGACTGGAATGCCACCTTAAGTGGTTGGTTATAACTTCCTGATTTTGTATTGATAACTATGACCCCATTTCCTGCCTGGGCTCCCCAGATAGAGGCTGCGGCGGCATCCTTCAATACCGTGATGGATTCTACGTCATTGGGGTTGATATTGTCAATACTACCCTCATATGGAAGATTGTCCACCACGATCAGCGGCTGTGTATTGCCAAACAGCGTGCTCCTCCCCCTGATACTGATGGGCTCGGTGGAGGATGAATTTCTGTTGAAAATAAGCCCCGAGGAAACATCTTCTATCCTTTCCAGAATATTGGTACTGACCCGGCGGTCTATCAGCTCCCTGTCTATATGTACAAATGAACCTGTAGCCCTTTCTTTGGGTATCTCCTGATAGCCCGTTGAGAGTACTTCCACCTCGCCAAGAGCCATTTCATCTGCTTCCATCAGTATTCTAAGGAGGTCGGGCTGTGGGACTTCTATCGTCCTATCGGACGTCTGGAAGCCAATGAAGCTAATGGTCATCCTGTACGTCCCCTGCGTCAGGTAAAATGAGAACCGCCCATCTTTATCCGTCACTTGGGAGCTCCCTATTTCGTTGAGCAAAATCAAAGCCCCGGCTAGCGGAATCTCCGTTTCAGCTTCAAAAACCTGTCCATGCACTACCTGAAGGCTGTCCTGCCTAGCAGATACCGGGTGGATCTGAATATAGATTAGCATCAGGAACAACACCTTCAGCTTGGCTGTTCTTGCATATAGTTTCTTGTTCATTTTAAAAGAGTATTAGTAGAGGAACCTAAAAGGGTTACGTCGCTGCTCCCAACTATTTTCTGACTGGATTCTTTGGGTAGATAACTTTGGATGAGCCGGATCCAACCTTCAAGGGTTTTAGGAAAGTCTCCTGCCTGAAGTATCTTTCCCTCGCTGTCGATAAGCAATTGCGTAGGAAAGGCACGGATGAGTGTTTGACGGAGGGAGGGGTGGGAAGATCCTCCAGAAAAGAGATTGATACTCTGCGGAGTAGTATATTTACCGCTGACTAGGCTCCTCTTCCAGCGCTCCTCGTTGCTGTCTCCCGATATCGTCACAAACAATAGATCCTCCTCAGATTCAAATTCACGCATAAGCGGCAGGAAAGTATCTTCTGCAAAACCCAGACACGCTCCACATCCACTCAGCCAATAGTCTATAAGAACTACTTTCCCTTTCCATTCCTCCGGAAAGACTCTGGTTCCGGATGTCCCTACGAACCCGTGGGGTGAAAAATCACTTCCTTTCAGGGTGGTTTTCTGAATTGCTTCCAGTTGAGTGCCGATCCACAAAACCCGGGATTCGGACAGCACACCGGAAAAAAGGGAATCTGCATTTGGGAGATCCTTATGCTCCCTAATCAGGTAAAGAGAGTTGACCTGGTCACGGAGAGGACTGGGAATGGATGCTGTCAAGTGTAGAAATGAAACCGGCGTCAAAGATTCCAACAGCATGTTTTCCATTAAGAGACTTTCAGCAAATTCAAAGGGAAGCACACCCGATAAGCCTTCAGGGAAAAGCCCGGAAATATCAAGTCCATGATCGATAATAATTTCCGCCCAATCCTGATCTTTGGGACGGCAAGCTTTGACAAACTTCAAAGCAGAGTTCTGTAAGACCCCGGTCCAATAGGTCTTCAGCCACTGATGTAGTGGTGCGTCGAGCACATCCTTATAGCGGTCTAATTCCACAAAGACCGGATGGGAAATCACCGAGGAGAACAGTCTTTCCGCCCGTGCTATTCGCTTTGTTTCTGTTTCAAGCAATTCCAGCTTTCGGTTCCAAGCGGGGGCATAACTCTCCATAACGGCATTGTATTCGGTTTTCTTTTCCTCTGTATTGAGCATCACAGCTGCATTTGGGATAATCATCGCCGGATTGCGTCCTACGTTCTCCCCCATAGCTACTTCCTTCAATTGACGCTGCACCCGGACATGGAATGCCGATGGTCCAGAAAAATGGAGTTGTTGCTTTGAAGGATTCCAGTGGACGATCAAAGAATCTCCAGGCTGTACCCAGATGTTCTGCAGTAATGGAACCTCATTATCGTAGAGATTGAAGCGGGCAAAAGGCTCGTTCATGGGAAGCCTAAGCAGAAATGTCTGTTTTCTTGAAGTACCTGCATAGAAGCTTCCTTTTTGTAGGGATATGCTATCCTTTTGGACCTCCATCAGCTGGTAGTAGGGATCTAGTTCTCGCTGGATAAGTTCGTAAACCAAATCCAATGTAGCTGATGGATGGGCGCTAATCTCTCCCTTCAGTGTAAAGAATCCCCCCACCTCAGCAGAAGAGCTTTCGCTCTCCTGCCCTTGGGTGCCTGCCTTTGTATCAAGTACAGCCAAATCTGCTGTTTGATCTTCGGCAGGTAAACCGGGGTGATCAACCAAACCGCTATTCTCCGGCAAAGTATCGGAGCGGGTTTCCCCGCCCCGATGGGTGTCTCCTTGTTCAGGGGAGACGATGGGGCCTACCACTGTGTCGAGTGGTAATTCATCAGGCACCTGCTTTACGGCAGGCAAGCCCGACCTATGAAGAAAATCCGCCCCGGGTGAATCAGCAACTTGTGCTGGGAGTGTGCTTGTGGGTACCCATAGGTATCCCAGTAAGCAGATGAGTATTAATTTTTTCATGAGTGATTTAATTGTTTTTTAATGGCCTCATGGAATGCCTTCAAATGAGATAGAATTAGACATAGCTATCCTGCTTCAGGCATTTCATGCTTTTGATGTTTGTAATGCTGGAAGACCGAAGACGGGAGACCGAAGTAGGATGTCCGATGTAAGCACCGTCATTGCGAGGACGAAGGACGAAGCAATCCCAAAAGCGAAGTACTAATCTCCATGAGATTGCTTTGTCAAGCCACTCTCCTATCGTCGTGTGTCTTTCCTCCCTCCTTCGGCGGACAGGCGCAATGACGTGCATATTACCAAGTCTTGTCTCTAGCTTCTTGACTCTCGACTCTAGCTTCTTGACTCTTGACTCTTGCTTCTTGGCTCTAAACCAGACATAGTAATCCCACCTTGCTCCAACCGAGCAACCAGCACTAATGAATAATAAGATGTAATGTGTCAGCTCTACCGGCTATTCTGAGCTTGCTGACGTGCGTATGTAGTAACCGATCTGCTCAGGGATGTGCACCTCCCCTTAATCGGTCTTAAAAGTAATCCCATCCTCAGATCGGATTCTTGGGCTTCAGGGGATACAGGCGATCATAGATTGATTGCATACTTCCAAACTGTACAGCCAGAACCAAATATTCAAAATGGACACAGGAGCTTCCACCTTCTATCAGAAAATGAGAAGAAGAAAGAAAAAAGGCAGAAATTGTCTCAGAATGTCCCATTTCAAATGATTCTTAGACAATTTTACCTAGATGTTTCATCAAAAAAGAATAAATTCGGTAGTATAAACTCTATGAATAGTAGTTTAACACTACTATTCATAATAATCGGCATCTAATAGGCTTAAAAGCCGTATTTTTGAATAAATAATTTCATTATGAGAGAAGAAGAAGAACCAGATTTCACCGTATTGGAGAATAAAAAAATCGGCAAGAATTTCTATATGTTCCGCAAATTGACCGATACCAAAGCCTTAGAGGTAGCTGATTATCTTGGAATTAAAGAAGCTACTTATACCAAATACGAAAGAGGAGAGAGCAAGATTACAGTGGATATGGTTCAAAAGGTTTCTGAATTTTTTAAGATTGATCCACTCCAGTTAATCTCTGTACAACCAGGAAATTATGTTGAGGCGATCACAGGATCAAACAATATTGCAATCCAAACAAACAGTATTTATAAAGCTACCGATGCAAAGCAAACTGAGGTAATGATGAAAATGATGGAGACGATGATGCAGATGAATGAAGCGATCCGAAAGATATTGGAAGGGAAGTGAATATACCAATAACCAAGGATTCAGTCGATATAAGATCCCTTTAATTTATTACAATGAGTTCCATCATTAAATCAGCCTTTGCCGTATATCTATTCCTAGTATCCTTTTCTGCTTTTTGCCAAGAAGAAATTCCATGGAAGGAGGACTACGTGTTAGAATTGAATAATTTCAAATCTAATCAGTCAAAAATAGACCCGTCGAAAAACTCAGTTTTTATACAATCAGGAGCTACTATAGATTTTAGTTTTTCTATGTCATCCTACGAATTTATGTTCACCAAGAATTTTAATTCCAAGGTTAAGACCATTTTCAAGCAGAACCTCGCAGTCATCTCAGCTCCTGACTCATTGTCCGCTAACTACCTGCTGGCTTATTCAAGATATGATTTTGATCTTCATGAATTGTATGCGAGAAAATTGAGAAAAGAGCTTTATGAGCAGAAAGGAGCCTTTTCTGATGCCAGTTTTTTCCAGCCCATTTATGAGAAATTAAATCAAGAAATGGTGGCGGAGAATTCAAGGATATTAAATGAAAGTGAATTTGGATCAGAATCTGGTTTTCTAAAAGCCGAGCACGAATCTGTGAGAATACAGATTTTGGAGTTAAGTGATTTTTGCATGGAGTGCAAACCTCCTAAAAAGAAGAAGTAGTCCTGAGCAGAGTTATGTGATTACTGAGGAGGGGAAGGAGGTGGTTTGAAAAAGGAAGGACAGAGTTTAGATAACACTCCCGTTTAGCTAATGCTCCACAGATCACCTATTTTTAAAGACCTTTCGAATATCAAAGTTATTTTTTGGCTTTTTCTTTTTTGGATGCAAACCACCACCAGTCCAAGCTCCAGTAAGCACCCATATTTCGTAATGATATAACCACTCAATGGTCCAAGGCAAAATAGTTTCACTCAATAACTTTCTTTGATTCCACTCTTTCCCATCTGGGAAATACAAACATAGTTCTTGACGTTTGTGGTCGTAAACATGAGGCAGTTTAGTTTTGTTAGGAGCTAAAAGCAAAGGAAGAGGGTTAGTAACCCAAACATCGACTCCTTCATTTTTATGAAACTTAAGTTTTATATCATAGAACTCACTCAAAGGTGAAGGGGTCAAAGTCCCCTTCCAAATAAGTGATTGATCCTTATCGGTAGTAATTTCACCTGAGGGAAACTTTTTTCTTAGATTTAATGCCTGTGCTCCTACGCTAATGAAGTTACTCTTCTGCATTTCCATAAAAATTATGAGATTTGAGAAAACTAACCCCTGAAGTACTTATTCCGATTTTTGAGTCAAACCGATTTAAACCTGATTCAGTCAGCATTCGCTTCCGAACACCAATTTTGGTAAATGCCTCAGAAATCACTCCCTTTCCTAATGAATCCGATAAGGAATTTTGAAGATTTACCCCTCTTTTTTCAACAAACTCAGCCAAATCTTTCTTCAGCTTTTTTAGCCATTTGTAGAAGTTATCCTCTTTAATGGAGTTTCCACGCCATCTATCCGCAAAATTTTCCCCAGGGTTTACAGGATTAGGTATTGATTTGTAAAATTCACCAGTATCTGGATCTTCTTTTGTTTCTACAAAGTCCTCCATCCGATTCACTATTCCAAATAACGCCCCGACTACATCAGACTCTTTCCGATATGCTCTAGCTGCTAAGGTTGTAATAATAATAGAGATTGGCTTATCTTCATCTCCATTGAAAATCATATCCCTATGACGTTTCAAAATTTGAACAGCTCTCTGAAGAGGTAGCTTTTCTTTCTGGTATTTTGGGACAGGCTTTATGGATTCTCGGAGGCTAAAGCTTTTTTCAAGCCCTATGTCAGCCTCCTGAAAAAACCAACTTGCATATCCAAAAGGGTTGGTCTTTGGCCATTCTTCCACATAGATTGAAGAAGCATAATTAAGCAATTCTGTATCTGTCATTCTAATAGAAAGGCTGTCAACTTCCTCCAAGGATCGATTTGAAAATGCTTTTTCAAGAAGTATTCCATATCCTTCACTTATAATAGCCGGAAGAATATCCATATGATATTTACCACCATTAGGTGATTTTTCCCTGTACTTTAGAGTCCAGCATCTTCTGCCTTCCTCATCAAGTAACGACTCTAAGGTTTTATGCTTTCTTAATTGATCACCGACTTTATTTTTCACATCAGCTTGAGTCCAGTGAAAATTCTTGTTTTTCAATTGACAAACTAGATCCAAATCAATATCGTCCTCTTTGCAGATTGGTCTAATTACTGTCCCTAACAAGAATGATCCTTGGGGGAGAATTGTTGGTTCATATTTTGCCAAATCTGAATCATCTTTTGAAAGATATCTCCCAACAGATTCATAGCTTTGGACAGCGGCATTGTACTCTGATTCAGTTATATCAAGTGAAGACCCAATCTCTTCAAGAATCTCTTCAAATTGTTCTTTTTGTTCCTTAGTTAAATTCATACTGGTATTGTTAATGTTTCTATAAATCCACCTGCTTCTCTATTTTGATCGAATATTTTTAATCTCATATCTGCTTTAGGCATCCAAACTCTGCCCAATTCTACAGCAAGAGCCACAGGCATTGCAGGAAATACATTCAAAAAAGCTTCTTGACCGTGTCTCGATTTAATTTGATCAAATGCTTTACGAATTATTTTGTTAAACTCAAGGAATTGACTTCTATTACGAAGGAAGTCATTATCTGGCGAATCAATGGTAATTGTCCAGATTGCCGTATTTTCTCCCAGAACCTTTATAATTCTATCATTTGAAATGTTTGCTGACAATGAAATGTTTAGCGCCACATTTTCTGCATCCTTCTGAGGTTCAAACAACTTAAATTTCGCAACGACATCCTCTTCTAGCCATTTCCATGTTTTCGGATTACGATGGAGTTGATAAACTTCCGCCTCATAAAGATCAGAAAGCAGTGTGCCTAGTTTAATTAGGAGTGGCTGTGGTGCTAAAGCGAAAATAGAATAATGTGGAGAAGAGCCGGCCTGTTTAGAATAAGAAACTTTTTCTCTAAACAATTGCACCAAATTCGCAACCTGAAAATCCCAATACTCTTTGCTGTTATCTTTAAATGCTGAATTTTTTAATCCAATGTCAAGAGGTTCTGCTGAAACAGGATAAAAATTCGGAACAATAGTTTCTGCTGCCTTTGGAAAGCTTAATGGGGAATCATGCTCACCTATTTTAGCTCCATAAAGTAGTATAAAGCTTTTTTTATCCACATCAATACCTGTAAGAAGTTCAATCCTTTTTTCGTGTGATTGTTTCATCTGAATCAGAAAAGAAGCCGGATATTCATTCACTTTATCTTTATCATCGAAGGTTCGATGACATTGATCGCACACCATCATCAAATTTGCGAAGTCTGTTTCTAGCAGTGGAGAAAGAATTTCATCATACCTTGGTCCATTATCTGAAAAAGCGTAAATATGGGCTATGTAGGATTTATTCATGATGCCCATCGTGACATCATTTCTCCACAGAGGCTTATTACATCCATTAAACTGGCATCTGCCACCTGAGGTTAGCCATAGTTTTGTTTTTGTCTCTGTAGGAATTGAAGGTCTCCTCTTTTTCTTAGTCACCGAATTATTGGTTGAAAGCTGTGATTTATTCAAAATCTCCATATCTATCCCGCCTGACTTAAACTATCCCAAATCTGGATTACCTCTTGGCTCCATATATCTATATTTTCTAGTAGTGCAATTGAATCTTCATTTCCAGGAACAATTCTACTGGAGAAAACATCATAGCAGAAACACAAACCTGGCATGACAATCTCATCTTCTCTTGCCACTTCTCGATCTAAATACTTCCAAAGCACAGTGGCAACCAAACTGGACTGCTTTAGATCAAAAACTTTTGATTTACTAACATGGATTTTAAAACCTCCCAAATACTTTTGACCATCTATTTCAGTCCGAAATACCACATCTGGAGCTACAATGATCTCTAAGTTACCCAAAACAAGACTTTTGGTATCAGGTATTATTCTCTCATACTCGATTGATTGAAGTATGAGCGGCGAAGGAGTACTGAGAAAACTTTCTAGGGCTTCTAAAGAAACCTTTTGGTCAATCCGTTGTCGGTTATTCTCAAATTGTGTTCTTCTTTTTAACAGCTCAATTCCAGAATAGATTGGATTGAGATCCCAATTTTGAGAGATACTTTTTTTCAATCTCGCTTTTGCAAGTTGATACCATGGGATTAAAACAGGATTTGGAACAATCTGCTGTTTAATAATTCTAGCTTTTCCTTTTTCTGTCGCCTTGGAAAACTCGGCCAGTTGATTTATGGAAATAGTAGCCATAACATTGTTTTTAAGATAAGATGATAAACATTTAAAATAGGCCGATCCTAGATCGGCCCGAAGCCAATAAGGCTTTAATTTGGTGTGGATCTTCTATGTCCAGGCACCACTACTTTCTTCCCGTCCACCTTTCTGGTGTACGGTTTTACTGGGACGATTTTCTTCCCATCTCCGGTTTTTGCCATTGTTCTAGCGTTTAACCATCTCTGTCAAATAGGCAGAGATAATACCTACCGGGAAAATAAAAAAACTCTTACCTTTGGGCTGCGAAACCTAGTAAAAGCGGGGGAGCCTATTTTCCCAACGGAAGCTTCCCCCTTATTTTTTTACTCTATTGACTAACTTCTTTTTAAAAGAAGTTAACAATTTTTAACAGTCTTCGTGCCAAGTATCTATAAATCTGATATTTGGACATAAACTGTCACAATTACTCTTTTGCCGCCAAATATTATTCTGTTAGTCAGTATATTTGTCAGAATTTACTGACTGTTTTGAGTATCAGCATGACATATCAAACTTCATAAAACCTATTCTGTCAGTCATTTATTTGTATTCTTCTTTCATTTCTTCAATTTTTGTAAGTATATCGGAGACGGGCTGGGTAAGTTCCTCTCCCATTTTGATGATCTCATTAGGGTATTCTTCTTTTAGAAGTGTCATGAGGGCATAGTAGGTAGGCTTAAGAGCTTCTTTTAGATTTTCGTTTTTTGAGAACAAATCAAATACTAAATGGTGTTGATTTTTAGCCATAAATAGAAGAAGAGTGTCGTTGAAATTATCTCGTTGACCATCAAATTCTATCGAGTCTTTTATTACTTGATTCAAACTCATCAATTCAAAAGCCCTTTTATAATCACCTAAAAGAATGTATCCAAAAGCACTATGTACCTTTAAGAAAGGTGGAGCAATCTCTGCTTCCTCAAACCTTTCTAATATTTCCTTTAACTTTATTTTATCAAGTGCTATTTGAATATTGAACAAAAGCAAATTTGAGATCAATTGAGTAAATCTTAAATCACGCACCTTAATTTTATCAAAATCAACTAATGCTTTTTCTAAATACCCTTTTGCCTCTCCAAATTTCTTTGATTTGATCTTTTCTGATCTGAATATGTCAAGCCCTTTGTAGAAATTAAAATATGGATCATCTTTTGGCATTAATTCTACTATTTCTCTAATTTTTTCCCTCGGCTCTTTATCCAAGTGGAATTCATAAAATTCCAACACATCGGATGGTTCAACAACTCCTTCCTTAAGGCCGGAGACCAGCAATTCTTCGGCATAACTATCATCTCCCCTGTAAGAGTAAATCGTTGATAAAGGTTTATAAGGTGTAATTTCACCAAACTCAACAGCTTTATTATAATGCTTTTCTGCTAGTTCATAATCTCCTAGTTCGAAATAGACATCCCCAATTGCTAGTTCTTTTTTCTTCTGCTCAATTTTTGAAGAGTTACTCATAACATCGATCATTAAATTGGGATCTTTTGAGAGAATACAAAGTTGTTTGACAAAATCAAGATCCTCTAAATCAACATTTTTTAAAGCTGACAATTCAATACCTATTTTTTCTATTTGCTTATCCAAAAAGTAAAAAAATGACAAAACAAGCTTATGCGAATTAATTTTCTCTTTAGTTTTTTCTAGAATATAGATAGCTTTCTTTAAATCTTGATCTTTGTATGATTTTATTGCAAGGATAAGTTTTTTCTCTCCTATATTTAATTGCGATCTTTGATCCTCATTAAGAATTGCAGATGTTGCTTCCATTAAATTGTCTAGGATAATCGGATTAATCTTATTTATGTCAGCAAGAGCTTCAGCTAATAAAAGAGCAGATTTGGCATTATAGCCCCCAGATTTTAGCCGAAGTATATGCCTTTCCAAGAAAGTCTCAATACTTTCCTCATCATCATACCACATTTCCAGAAATTTAGTCAGCCATTTCACCTTTCTTCGATCTCGACGATCCCCATTTCTCATCAAGTACCAGATATTGAAAAAGCGTTCTTTCAACTGATATAGATGATTCTTGGTATTGGTTTGCTTTTTTTCGACTACATTATTTTTCTCCAACTGAGCCAATTGTGCAGAGATTAGTTTAGTCTGCATCCTCTTTCCGTCTTCTCTTATTTCAGTCGCAATTTCTTTTGCGCTGATCGCATCCCATCGCTTAGCGATCACATCCACAATTCTGCGTTGCTGTATGGGCAAATCTTCTATTCTATGCTTATATAGTGGAGTGACCTGATCCAATATCAGTTCTAAGTCACTTAATGCGGATCCATCCTGATCATCAAGCAATACTTCATACACCATCATCAGCGTACGAATAACTCCTCCTGTAAGAATAGCTAGTGTATCTATTTTGCCTTTATTCTTTTTGAGGTCAATTTTATGCTCACAGCCTTCTTGCAGTCGCTCAATCAACTGATAGGTTTCTTCCTTGCTTAATCCATCCAAATGGACAACTTGAAAGAATTCGTAGAAAGGCTGAGAGTAGTCATGCAAATCCTGCAAAACGATGGCGGAAGCACCGATAATCCGGATATCATTGCATTGCATTAAGATCTCACGCAAACGCCTCTTCTCCTTTTCCTTTAGGTTATCCAGAAACAGCTGTCCAAAATTGTCAAAGAAAAGGATGATTTTCTTTCCCTTACTATTAAGGATTTCTATCAGGTAGTCAAAGCATTTTTTCTCGTAGTCGTCTAAATCAATAAAGTCTTCCGTATGCTCATAATATCTACCATTGGTGTCATATTCATCATCCAAAAACTTTAATAGCTTCTCCCACAAACCAGAAAGCGAATTCAAATCATACGTCTCCTCATTGAAAAATACCGGAAGTAGCCATTTTGTCAATTCAGGTGAATTTTCGACCTCATATTTTAACCTTAGCAACAAGGTCGTTTTACCCATTCCTCGCTGGCCCTGAATCAGGTAGTGCTTTTCAGGATACTTCATGTCACTGGATTTGATATCTTCAAAAATCTTTTCAAAGCTCTTTGTCCTGACAACAAAACACCCTATCAGTTCTGACGGGTCAAGGCTTGCTGGATTATATAGTGTTTTTACGCTCATGGCTTATTTGCAAATATGTTTACGGCACCACATCTGAAGAATCGGTGATGCATATCTATAGTCTTTATCTTCACTTCTGAAGAGATACCCGTCGCCTTCCAGGATATCCATTATTCTCCTTACCTCTTCCACTGAATGCTTTACTCCTGTATCGTGTAGCACATCTCTACTTATGGTATCATTTATTGCGATGAACTGTAAAACCTCCGATACAAAAGCATACTCAGACCCTTTGAATAATGTCTTTAATCTTGCGAAGTATGGTTCGAACTGGGGTTTATTTCTGGAGTGAACGATTTGCTCAAAGGCCCGGTCAATTGCTTTATTATCAATTGATTCTCCATCTGTCTCATATACCTCTACAATTTCCTGAGCAATCAGCTGCAAATGAAAAGGGATCAGCCAACCCATTTTAACCAGAGCATACTGGATAAGGCCTTCCTCTAAATCTAATCCATCAGATGCTAAGAGTTTGAGTAAAAAATCCTGAGCTTCACCATTAGAAAGTGGATTTACTTCAACAGTTCGTAAATCATTGACTGCGGTCAGCTCCGTTACTTGCTCCACCATGGGATAAAGAGACATGGATCCGGTATAGATAAAATGGATTTTGTCAATGACATGCTTATTATGCCTGAGCTCCCTATTCCGCTGGATGAAATGCTGGGCAGCCTCTTGCCCTTCCTTATTCAGAATATTTTGGATGGTCTGGGGAAATTCATCGATAAGGATTACCACGCGGCCGAACTCTTCTTTGATGTTTTCAAATAGCTCAACTAAAATCTGATAGTAATCTGTTTCTCCTTTTTCTCTGATCTCTACATGATATACAGTCTTTACACGACCCAGAATAGCTTCTAATCCCCCTTTGATAGAATCGTACAACTTACTCAGCTTTCCAATAGCCTCACTTCTGATAAGAGCCTCAAAAACCACTTTAAAAAATTCATTCTCAGAATCTACCGATTCAGTGATGACGTACACAAAATAATATCCTGCTTTCGGGAATTCCTCGATATGCTTTAGAATGGAGGTTTTACCTACCCTCCTTGGAGCTGATAAATAAATACTTGTGCCTTTATCCAAGACACGATATATTTTCCTTACCTCTGTTTCTCTTGGATAGAAGGCCTCACCTCTTGCTGGATTTCCTAGACTGTTTTTCATTTGACAATAATTCTATTGCCAAAATTAATGACAAAATTATTATTGTCAAATATTTTGACAAAAATTTTATTGTTAAATAAAAATCAATTGGGATTAGATTTTAAAATCAATCCATTCATTAACAGCAAATTCTATATCACCAGAAATATGCAGAATCAGCACTTCAAGGGATATTGGATCAATTTCAAAGTCATTAAAGGTTTGCTGCATTCCACCATTTTCGTCTAAGTAATAGCCATGGTAAAACCATCTCTGAACAAAGCCCAATTCTCCAATAACAAATTCTACTTTAAAGTGGACTCTCGGGTCTATGCCTTGATACAAATAGAAAATCACGCTTTGAGCCTTTTCAAAAACACGGTGTGAATGAGTTCTAATTAAAGGGATAAACTCCTCTTGAATAGCAGTGTTAAATGAATACTTCGTGTCTCTCATGGTTAATTTTTGCTTAATTGAATTGAAAAAATGTTCCTAAATTATTTCACGAACACAGATGCTGCCAGCAATTACCCCCTCTGGGAGTAGTCACATCGCTCGTGGCACTGGGTGAAGTTTGTAACTTCACCCTTCTATCTTTACCAATTTGCAATTGGCTTTCCTACCTCCTCCTTTCCTCCTCCTTAAAGAGGAGGCGATTGTGAGATTATATTTTCAAGCTAGTGCTTCCACTAGATTGAAGGGTTCTCCGGGTTTATGCCCAGATAGGTACTAAAAGTTGACTATTTGTCTTCTACGAAAAGGCTTATGCAATAAAAGGAATAAAATGACACCATCCCATCACGCTGGCTGGCTACTTCGCTAAAATGATCCAAAGGGATCATTTTTTAACGCTCGTCCCTCCTTCACAGGGTATTTTCCAAGAAAACAGGAGGAAATGTTAAGGATTGCGGTGTTTTTCGGTGGATCAGCAGAATTATCTGCAACCAGCTGTGCCATTTTTCAGGCGAAAACAGAAAGTGGGTCATGGGGTTCGGTTCCAGATCTGTGATGTGAGCGATTGGTTTGACACCCATTTCTCTATCTGTGAAGGCGTACTGTTTGCTTTATCTGACTCATCCATCATGATTTGTCAAAAATAGGATTATGATTAGTGGTAATCGAAAATCTCGGTTAAAAACCCAAAACCATCGATCAGGGGGGTCAACATACTCCGGAATATCACCGAAAATCTATCTTAAAGGGGTCAACATGCGCCGGAATGTCAGTCGAATCCTGCCTGTTAAGGCACTTTCATTACTTAAAAACTCTCCGGAATCGAGGGGTCAGCATGCGCCGGAATATCCAATATGCAACCATAAACCCCTTTTCATCGTAGATATGAATTGTTTAGCATAAATTATAGTAGATCCAAATGGATTAATACAACATTTATGATCCAACTCGTCAATTTTCGAAGAACAATCCTTTAAAGGTTGATTAAAAAATTACCCTACGAAGAAAGATGTTTTTCTTTTAGGCAGATATTCCTTGAAATGGCTCATCAAGGATAAATTCTGATTGAGCCCACAAATACCAATAACATGAGTATTGAGGTAATTGTGTTGATTGCGGTAATTTACTTCATTCGACGAATTAGAAAAATTGAATTAAAGTGAATTTCTTTGCACAACTAAAACGAGTCATAATTTGGCTCGTTTTTTTAATTCACTACAAACCCTTAGACACCAAACTCAATTTTTTTTGATGGTGTTACAAATTATTTAACACAAAAGTTGTTCTGGATTTGATTTTTTCCCCCTTTGGAAAGATAAATACAAAACCATTATATGAACTATTAAAAAACTGGTAGTTGCATTTCAATTCGCCATTTTGAGTTGGTAGGGATATTTCACCATTACAATTCATTTTTCTCCCAAAATAATAGTCTTTAACAAATGGCCACGTGAAACCTAACGTAGGATTCCAACTTATCGATCCGAATCTTCTACTAAAACTGGGAGACTGGAAATAATCTCTTACTTCGCAAATGGGAAAATCGCCCTTTTTGGAAATATTCTCCAGTAGTAGCAAACAGCAACTCTTACTAGAATTCTCTACATACCTTCTATAGGTTGAATGAATACTACCTCCATATCTTTTTGAAAGATACATCACTGATTTAATACCCAATTCTAATTTTGCTGATTCAGAATCAAATCTGTCATTTTGAAATAATGTGGCAGAAGCAAAATAATTTGCTTCCGCTTCAAATTGTTCATTAACAGATGGATCTAAAGTATCGTCATCATCAAGAAATTCTAATGTCGTCCCTTGCCAAGGCAACAAATCATGACCTGCTTCATGAAGTTTTATGAAATTTTGTCTATTATTCGATTGACTCAAATCCAAATAAATCATTCTTTCACGCCTATCAAGGACGCCCCTAACCTGCTTAACAAAAGCATCAAATTTTCCCGAGAGTTTTGTTAAAAAGCCTTCATTAACATGAACTAAGTCCACTTCTTTACTTACTATTAAATTAGCACACTGAATAATTTTGTCAATGGGTGTAGGAAAGACATCTAGTGCCTTGGATTGCTTTAGTACATCCAGAGAAATTTGGTCAATATCTTTTTTGGTTGAATCATCTATCATTTCTTCTTACTTAATTTAAATTGGATAAAATCTAATACATCGTTTTTTTCTTCATCTGTTAAATTGTTGTCGTAAAAAGCAATTTTCTGCTCCCACTTGCTCTTCTCGGATTCTTCACCTTGAAATTCCTGCTTAATGATGCCAGCAGACCTTAATAATACATTCAAATCAATCTTGTAGAGATTTGCCAGTTTGTAAAGAATGTTTGCGGAAGGCTTCTTGATTTTTTCATTCTCAAGTTGACTAAGGTATGCGTTAGAAATCCCAACTGCATCCTCAACCTGCCTTAGGGTTAATGACAAAGATTCTCTAGTGCTTTTTAAAGTATCGCCTAATGATTTCATTTTTGGTTTATTTCTACAAAAATACTAATAAATCTAAATTTATCAAGCTGATTACTAGATATAATCTAATTTATTTTAGATTCTTGCTTGCTATAATTAGATTTTGGCTTTACATTTGAATTATACTTTAACCAAACAGAGAATGAAAAAGAACCAGCATGTCGTAAATCATCCAAAAGGATGGGCAGTAAAGGGAGCAGGAAATCAGAAAGCAACAGTAGTGACTACTACACAGCAAAAAGCTATTGAAACTGGACGAAGGATAGCCATCAATCAAAAATCAGAGCTTGTTATACACGGAAGGAATGGGAAAATTCGTGACAAAGATTCTTATGGTCACGATCCATTTCCACCTAGAGACAAAAAACATTAAAAAAAACCGAGCAAAAATTCACTCGGCTTGATAATCCTTAAAGGAAACCTAGGCCTTTGCAAGGCTTTTGGTAGATTTAAATGTGGTGTTCAAACCTACCTCCTTTAAGTGATAAATACAAGCCTCAAGGGATTTTTAACACATGTCAACTATGTGCCAGGCAGTATTCAACTAACAATTTTAATCGCAATCAGAAAACTAATTTTCAGGACAAATTTCTGTTCCTTCCCGCTGAAATGATAAGCGGGGCAATAAAAAGTTGATTTATCATTCCAAAAAATTATAAAAATGGAACCACTTAAAGAAGGGGGACAATCCCCTACAAAACCGAGCCTAAAGCTCGTGATTGAAGGTAAGCAATATGAAACCTTCGAACAATACTTGACTGGAGCACAGCTTAAAGAACTTGCTGGAATTCCATGGGAGACGGACCTATTTCTATCAATTACTCGACCTTATAATGACGAGCTGATAGAAAACGACAAGTCAGTCAATCTTGCCAGACCAGAGACAGAGTACTTCTTTGTAAAAAAGAAACTCCACTTCTCTATCGATGGAAAGCCTTTTGTCTGGTACAAACAGTTTATCCGAGGAATTCAAATTCGGGAGCTTGGGAACATTCCTCCAGAGATAGACATTTTCCTGGATATCAAGGAAGGATGGGAGGACGACTTGATCACTGATGATGAGGTTGTAGATCTTGCGAGGCCTGGAAAGGAAAAATTCATCACCAAACCCGCTCCAGTCAAATTTGCAGTCATCGTAAATGCGCTAGCGAAGGACTGGAACAAACCAACGATTTCTTTCGAGCAGGTCGTAGAGTTAGCCTTTGGAGCTTATGATCCTAATCCTAATAAAGGGTATACAGTTACCTATTTCAGAGGACATGAACCAAAGCCCGAAGGGACTATGGTAAAAAATTCAGTTGTACGTGTTAAAAACAAAATGCTATTCAATGTCACAGCAACTGATAAATCGTAATCCGGATTTAAAACGCCTTCGGGATGAGGGCTATGAAATGAAAATTATAGGTGGACATTTACTTGTCCACCATATCCCCTATCTGAATTCTAAAAAAGAAATCAAATACGGAACATTGGTAAGCCCACTTACTTTGATTGGGAATGGGAAAATCGAGAAGCCAAACAATCATGTGATTGAGTTTGCGGGAGAAAACCCCTGCAATGTAGATGGCACTGTGATTTCTGAAATACAGCATTCAAACAATCCCAAAAAATTGAATGACAGAATTCAGATTGACAGATCGTTTTCCAACAAACCATCAGGAGGATACCCCAACCAATACGAGAAGGTCAAGCGATATGCAGACATTATTTCTGCACCAGCTAAATTTCTAGATGGCAGAGTTACTGAGAAGACTTTTAAAGTTATTGCTGATTCAGCATGTGAAACGGTATTCCAGTACATCGACACCAATTCGAGCAGGGCTCAAATTGAGAATATCAACGATAAGGTGAAGGGACATAAGATAGCAATAGTGGGTCTTGGCGGAACAGGTGCTTATATCCTAGATCTTGTGGCTAAAACTCCCGTTGGAGAAATTCACATCTATGATGGAGACAGCTTTGATCAGCACAATGCATTTCGGTCTCCCGGTGCAGCTTCTTTAGATATTCTGAATCAGAGTCCTTCAAAGGTTTCCTATTACAGCGGGATTTATTCAGAGATGCACAAGGGAATTTTGGAGCATGAAGCCTATGTAATGAAAGGAAATCTATCTGAATTGGATGAGATGTCCTATGTCTTTATATGTGTTGATAACAATGCCGCCAGAAAGATGATCACTAACTACTTGACTGAAAAGGGAATTGCCTTTTCGGACGTTGGCATTGGCATAATGGAAGTAGAGGGTAAACTCACTGGGGCAGTCCGGGTGACTTCTGGTTCTTCGGGAAAATCAGACCATTTAAACTCAAGAATATTTTCCGAAGAAACAGAGGAGAATGAATATGCTACAAATATTCAGATAGCTGATTTAAATGCCCTTAATGGAATTCTTGCAGTGATCAGATGGAAAAAGGTTTCTGGAATATACGTTGATTTGGAGAATGAGCATCATTCAACTTATTCAATTGAGGTTTCAAAAATCATAAATGATGATCATGCAGCATAGTTTTGTAGAATTTATTCCTGATCAATTACAGGAAGGAATACTCTATATCTCTATGGAATATTGCACAGCCATACACCTTTGTGTGTGTGGCTGCCGCAATAAGGTGGTGACACCATTCTCTCCTACTGACTGGAAGATGACATTTGACGGAAAGGGCATTTCACTCTATCCTTCCATCGGAAATTGGAGTTTTGAATGTAAATCTCACTATTGGATTAAAAAGAGCAAGGTTGAATGGTCTGGATCTTGGTCTGATGATCAAATCTCAAATGGAAGGCAAGCCGATAAGGTAGCCAAAGAGAAGTACTATACCCCTGAGCCTGAGAAAAAAACCCCAATTGATGCGAAAAAGAAGAAAAGTCTTTGGGAGTGGATTTGGGAGGTTTTGAAATTTTAATATTTGAGTGGGTTTAAAAAACAAGAGGCTGTCTCAAAATACTGGACAGCCTCATTAATCTATCTAGGCATTAATGTTCTAGCAAAAGCAGCAAATCTGTTGATATCCTCTTCTTCACGTTTGTAAATTCTAACTACACCATCTGAATATTTAATAGATTTATCTGATAAAGATTTACGGCGGGCTTTTAAAGATATATTTTCAGTAAAAGCCTTTCTTTTCAGCGCCTTTCCTTCAATTGTTTTATTATGACCTTTTTTCATGTTGTCTGAATTTTAAATTGGGCTTTGCGGTGAAGCTTGGAGGACTCTGGGAGTTTTTCCTAAAGCAACATCTGAACTAATCAGCCCAAATGAATCGTAAGGGGAATTTACAATATCAATACTGTCTTTAATAAGGAAATAGGTTCCTAAAGGATCATTGGCATAACCATCAAATATCAATCCAAGTGGCACATATCTCCCAGTATCCATAAACCGATGTATTGCACGAATAGTTGCTTTTTTGCGATCCAAATTTACACAAACCAAATGAGTTTCATATCCAAAAGCTTTTAGAATCTCACCCAACTGAATCACTCCGCTTAATTTATGCCCAATTTTCGGTATTACCAAATTATAATTCTCCATAAGTGCCAATTGAAAAAGCGGCATGAAATCTTCTGGAGTTTTCACTTGATCTGATCCAAATATCAATAAGTCTGACTCCTCATGGACAAGCGAAGCAGAACCTGGCCCATCTTCAAACTCTGGCAATTTTCGTTTAGCAAAATCGGAATCTAATATTATGGCACCTAGTTTATCCGCCAACTCATTAGCAATACCTGACTTTCCTGAAGCAGGTAAGCCAGTAAGAACAACCGCTTTCTTTTCTGATTTAAGATCACTAATAGGTAACGCACCTCCATTTCCAAGAACTATTTCGTCATCCTTCTCAAGTCTCCTTCCTGTAAAGAGCTCTTGAACTATTTGCTTTCTCAAACCCCACCGAATAGAACTTTCTGCAAATTTTCTCCTTCTATGTTTAGTACTCCTCAATGTACAATCTTCGTCAGGATAGCTTTTAATTTGAAATTCACCATTCTTGATTTTTGTAATGACCTGCTCAATATCTTCAGGATTGAATTCAAGCACTTCTATTAAAAAATGCTCAATTAAGTCACTATCATCAAGTCTACGTGAAAACGGGTGCATAATCTTACTTTTATCTATAAAAATCCAGACCTATTTTTTCTTCTTCTTTTTATCTGGAGCTTGAGTTAACGCTGACCCTGCTGCAGTTTTAGCATTCTTTGAAGATTTCGGGTCTTGCAAGTCCTTTGAAGCAGCAGTCGCTGCCTTCTTTGATGTTTGTTCATTTTTCTTAGCCATGGTGCCTTAATTTTATTAGGTATTTAACATCAGGTTATCTGATTTCTCTTAAAAGTTAATAAACAGATTTCGCATTTAACCCTAGATAGATGATAAAAGCTGGTATAGTCTACCTCACCCCCTGCCCTCTCCTGAAGAGAGAGGGTGATCGGCTCTGCTCCAGACGGAATAAAGAGTAAGAAGTAGGTTGGTCGTTCTCAATAACTAAAAGGCTGTACGCAAGAAAAGGAATAAAATGATAGGAAAACATACCATGTACAGGGTATTTTTTGGGAAAACGGGAGGAAATTGAGGGAAATTTCAAGATTTTAGGCTGAATAGCCTGTGATTTTCTGAGTTTAGGGAGGGATTCACGCCTCCGATGCCGCCGCATTGAAGAAGATCTTACATGCTTGTACATTAAACTAGGAGGTATTTCTGTCCTATACTTTTGAAATAATCGACTGCATAATAAGACCTGTATGAATTAAGAGGTTCACTGAGACCTGTGCGCCGTGGGCTTATAGCTCACGGCCGTCTCGATTAGCTGCTGACTTTCTGGTCATTTAGCACTGTTTTAATTTCAGCAAGCAATTCTTTCAATGTATCAGGAACTAATTCCGTCCAAGCGTCTAAGAAGTTTTCAAAAGTCATTTCATCTGTCACTTTTATAAACTTCAAATAATGAGTAATCTTCCAAAACTCTGGTTTGCGTTTGAAAAGTGGAAATAATTGCAATGCTATAATTCTGTTTTCTGATCTTTTATATCGGTCTTTAAAAAGTTCATCAAGATTCTCTGTTAGCCAAATTTTAAATGGTTTAGAAATTTTATTATCTGGTTTATCAATACTCTCTATGAGGTATTCACTCAATAACGTTGAATAGTCCTTCCAATTTGGGTAAGGAGGATTTGTCTGCCAAGTTTGCGACATTTTATCAAGGCAGAAGATTGAAGCTAATTCGCAAAGTGCCTCTTCAAACCATCCAAATTTGTCATTTGTCGTGTAGAAGTCGCTGTCAACCACGTGATGACAAAGTTCGTGGGCAAACTGGTAGCAATATTGACTCCAAAGTCTGTCGGATGTGTTCAGGTATATCAAGTTGAAACTATCAAGTTTAATAATTTCGGGGCAATCTTTTGGAGGAACTTTGTTCTTAGCATTAATTATATAAACTGTTTTTCCTGTAATTTGTCCTAAGTCCAAATTTGTATAGAAGTCAGTTATAACGCTATCAAGTAACTTAGTTATATCTTGCAGTTGAGCTTGGCCCCAGCCATCAGTGTGGAGAAAAAAGTTCTGATGTATGTCGAATTGTAGTTGGTTCATAAGCTTGTAGCTAACGGTCAAGTGTCGCGTAGGCAAGGGGAATTTCACCCCGATCCTCTCACAGAATGGTACGTGATAGTCTCCCATCATACCGCACTTCATTGTCATAAATTGCCTTGTATTCGATACTTTACTTTAATAAGAAATATATTGGCTTATAACCTCCCATATAGGCAAAACTAGAATAAAAATCTAAATTCATACTATCCATTTTGATTTTCCCAAAGGCATTAATTGCTTTAGTTATGTCAAATGTTATAGCAGTCTCCTTTATTAATTGAATTATTTCACTTTCTGATTTAAAGGTTCTTTTCGATATTGGTTCATTAGGTTGATTAATCTTATCCAGTGGAATTTCATATTCCAATTGTTCATTCGCGTCAAAGTCAAGGTTTAGCCATAAACAGTCAGGTTTATGGCACAATTCCCAAAAATTTCTAACTAAAGGGATTCCTCCAATTATAGGTATTCCTAGAGATTTCCCTGATTTCGCACCAAAAATTATTTGGTGACTTATTTTTAAAACAAGAATATCTGTCTCGGGAGTTACAAGTTTTGGTCGTCTGGGATATAAACCAATTATCTTAAATTCATCATGTTTATGAATCAATTTAGAGATACTTCCTCCTTCACGGGTCATCCAAGGAAAAATGGGCACTACGAAATTAAATTCTTTTTCAAGAATATTCTTTAAAATTGGGACAATGGTAAGCTCTACCGTATGTTCTCCTACAAAACTTGTGGCCTTTGACATTACAATTAGTTAAAATGCTTTCAATTTTTACAACAAATGACTAGAATCTGTTAAGTTTAGATTTACGTCCAAACTGAGGCTAGCGGCGGGATATTTTGTAATCCTTTCATCGGAGAGGCAGGCAATGCCGCACTTTCCCAACTCATCAGAAGTAGCATTTAATTTAGTTGTAAATTGATTGTTCAATAAAACAAAAAATCTTTGACACAAAAACACCCTAGTTCAGGGTATTTTTGTAGATAAAAGTGAAAAAAGTGAGGGGGAAGGGGTGTTTTTTTGGTTGTATTAGGATCAATCTAGTCCTTAGCCCTGTGCGTCTTCCCTTTCGGATACCTCGTATCTAACCTGATCTACTTTGAATACTTTCACACTTATGCATCCAACTTTATCGTCGTTGAAAATTGCCAAATTAGAGCCTGAGGGGTTCATGGAACTTTGGTACTGTACGCCATCAAATCCAAGTACAGATTTAATGTATTCACATAGGTACTGCGTAGGTAGGTAGTCAAAGTCTGAATCCTTTTTCCGAATGGGTTTAGAAAGTTCTTCGCTTAATTTCATCAAAAACCCTCTAAAGCGAATAAATTCCACCAAATCAAATCCCAACTCTTGGATTTCAACCGGGCCCAGAAATTCAATTCTCTCCAGGGAAACCACATTTAAGTTATCCATTGCCTCAAACTCCCCTAAAAAGATCTGCTCATGTAGCCCTGCCCTCGATTCGTAATAGGTTGTTTCAGGATCAGTTGCCAAATACAAATAGGAGATTCCAAGTGGGTTTGCTCTTCCTGCACTTGCTTTTTCTTTAGGGGGTTTGCCCATCTGGCTGATATCAATATTATCCTCTGAGATCCTCGCTCGATAATATCGATTTCCTTTAGCATGGGTTCTCACAAGCAACTCAAGGGTTGTTCCGATAGAATCCCAATCTAGTTCTTCAGAAAGAAAGAATCGATTTTGATATTTCAATTCGCCAGTCAGTTTTTCCCATCGACTGTTTAAATCCAATTCAAAATCCTGTATGGATTTATTAAAAAGTGGAAGAAAAACTACTTTACTTTTTATTAGGTTAGAATCCAATATTTCGTATTCCTCAAATACCTTTTCAAATACAGCAGGTAGGATAGTTTTTTGGATTTTCGTCAAATCAAATAAACTGGGCCAATAATCCAAGATATGATCAATTAAGTCTATGCCTTCTTCCTCATTATCTGCTGGACTATACAAGGAAAGTAGATTTTCGAGTTTTTCACCTACAAATGATAGTGGAACAAGAGGAACATTTATCCTTGAAGTATAGGGACAGTTACCATCGGCACTTACCATCGTCCCAATTAAAAGAATCGAGGGATCCAGAAAAATATCAAGAGCACAAAATTTCATTTCATCACCGATTGCATTAATTCTATATGGTGCATCATGGATAACTTTTTAATTACGCCAAGACCTGGGTAGGCTTGAGTTCGATAATACTCTTTAAACTTCGAAGTCGCCATAGTTTCAGCGATTCTATGAGTTTCTACAAACCTGACCAGTTTGGTCAAAGCCTCATAAAACTTACCGGCAGTATCACTATCATCTTGATTGCTATCAGATAGAAAATGGCGAATTCGAATATCGCCAGACACAGAATCCAAATAGGTTAAGTGAATTACGACAGCATAGGGAAGTCTCCCACCTTCTATAAAATCAGAACCAATAGTGAGATAATCACCATACCCAGCATAGCCCTCATCTAAAAAATAGAGGTAATCATTTGAGAAAAACTCATCTTCCAAGTCCAGATAGTCTTTATTTCTTAATTGCCTATTGAATGGATCCGCCAGAAGGGAAGATGGTATTTTCCTAAACTTTCTTCGTAAGGCAAGTACCTGATTCACATGAATGATGTTAGCAAACAACTGGCTTCCTTCCGTATAATGGACAATTTGATCCACTTCGGGAATTTGCTTCAAATGAATCAAAGAGAAAGGATTACCAGACCAAGTTCTATTAGTTCTAAAAGAATGTAAAGCCTGGAAATCACTAGTATTTTGAATTAAAAAAGTTGGAATCAAATTATCAGTACCATAAGACAGTTCTTGAATGGAGATAAATTTTAAAACTTCATCCGTATTATCCTTCAAGTCACCATGTTGAGGATTGACTATTAGTTGGACTTTTACCCCGATAATTTTTAATGCTTTGGCAGCAGTAGCTACCGAATTAAGATTTTTTTTAAGAGGCTCAACTATTGGAGAAACCTTATTAGCATCCAGAGGAAGGGACACCAATTCACGCAGTGCAATCAATTCAAATTGCTTTCCTCTCAAAAACGGAAAATACATCAGATCATAAGGTTATATCCAAACTATCAATTAAGTGAATATAATCTTTTTCTTTGATATTTTCTGAATAGCAAAAGAATTTCAGCCAAGATGGAATTTGATCTGATTTGATCAATTCATTAGTCACTGGATTGATTCTTTTTTTGATGATCCCCAAATACTTATTTTGAACTTCAGTACACGGGTAGTCTCTTACTATTTGCTGGCAAGTTTTAAACAGCTTTACAGGAGTTGCTTCAGGTATTTCTCCAGAGAGTCTAGTAGCAAGCAGGATCAACTCATCTTTGCGTAAGGACTTAACCATCACATCCACATCCAACCTGTTGATATCCGGAGTAGCCTCTTTATAGTTCAAAATCCGGTTTTTCTCTGAGAAACATAATAATCCAATTTCCTCAGCAATGACAGCTGCATATTTCTCAGCCTGATTTTCATGCACTACTAAGTAAACTTCAGAGAAGGCCTTCTTGTAGTCCTGAATCTGGGTGGTTAGTCGATTGGGTGAATCCAACTCTGTCTTGATTTCAAATACCTTGTTTGTTCCATTGACCAGAACTGCATCAGCTATTGACTTACCGACCTGGAACTCGTTTAACAAAATGGAGCTCTTCATGGAATATTTCTTCAGCACATAATCATTGAGAAGTGTGGTCTTGAATAAATATTCGTGGCGATAATTTTGCAGTAATTCCTTGTAGCCGATATCCAGTATTCCTCTTAGCGTATGCCCCTTGATGTCACTATTCAGGGTGGATTGAAGGATTTTCACAAAGCCATTCTGCTTCTCGCCGGGCTTGCAAAGATTTCGGAATGAGGCATTGGAATACAATCCTGCCAGGAGTTTAGGATCAGAAAAAGTAACAGGGGCGGTTTGAACCATGACACAAAGCTAATTGAGAATTAGGTTTACAAATTACCATTGAGCAAAAAAGAGTCCATTTTAACCGGTGACTTGAGCTGCACAGGAAATCAATGTACTAGTCTACAATTTATTCATCTGTTCTATCGTAGTATCAATCAAAGAAGGAATTGTGCCGTTTTCAATATCCTTATACCTGACTACTTTACCACTAAACACATCTACAGCAATGCAGAATGACGCATTTACAAAGTATTCCCTGGAATAGCAGGCATCCAAATATCTATAGATCATATCAGCAAACATGCCTAAATCATATAGATGAAAACCTCCCTTTTTTGCCACAAACCAAACCGCGCCAACCTCTTCACTTCCATTTTCAGAAAAACTAAAAACATGACTTGGTTTTGCCTCGATGGGTAGGCCGCTGATGTCTAATAATGCTTTTGTTTTTGGTTGTTTTTTAATATTGATTTCTGCGGCTGGTCTTATTGTCTGCAGATCAAAATCTTCAAAACTCGTGAGGATATCTATATTCCTTTGATATTGATCCTTCGTTTGTTTCCTCGTCGTTACTTTAAGTTTGTCCTGAATTTCCGCCACCTTCATTCCCAGCAAAGTTCTGTCATTATTCCTAAAGACATTACTAATTGCACTTACGCAACTTATCCAATAATCACCACCATCATCTGTAGGTGCTTTCATTTTTTCCTTTCTCAGATTCTTCAAAAAAGTGATCTTAGACCGATCCGTCTTAGCTCTGAAATCAATCAAATTTTTAATAGTTACCTTTTTCATCCGAGAGAATTGGGGGCAGGTGGATTTCCGGATTTAAGCCCGGATGGGTGATAAAAGTTGGTTGTTCGTCTTCTACTAAAAGGTTATTGCAAGAAAAGGTAAAAATCGAAACTTTATATACAATATATAGGGTGTTTTTAGCTGAAATCCAGAAAGTCATCCACATTTCTGGTTGAATAGCAAAGGAATTTTTATTCTTTTACTATAGGAATACGAGTACCAGTTTTGGAAATTTCTCCACAAAACAATTCCACAAAATCAAATTCGTTTTCGTCGGTAAGATTTTGTGTTATTTCCAAATTCACAGAAGTAGAACCAGGAACTGAATTACTAATTATGACAGGAAATACATTTTTAGGGTCATAAGGAATATTTCCTTTTTTTAAAGTTGGTGGAACTATGCCAGATGGGACATCATTAACTTTAACAATTAAAAGAGGCCCAGTAATCCCACCTACAACTTTTGCTGATGCTGATTTGAAACAACTCATAATATTTCGATTTTAAATGGTGAAAATAGTTGCTCTGCTAAAAGACTCTTACAAGAACAAGCAAATATTGAAGAAAATCCATACCCTGTACAGGGTATATTTCGCTGAAAAACAGAGAATTATTTGCATTTTTTACTAAAAATCGGTGAAGTTCTATGCTTTATGGATACGAACAGTAAAATGCTGATGCTTAAAGCAGTTAGAGATTGGTGCGCAGAGGGTGCCGTTAGATTAGCCTTGTACTAGGAGCAAGATCGGTCCATAAAGGGTGGTTTTTCACCTCACCCTCTATCGGGTTATTGCAGAATTGCAAACGCCGGGGTTAAAATATTGAGGCAGGCTGGCGAGTTCTATGCACCAGCCATTACACTAATTGAATAGCTAAATTGTAAAAATGGATACATACGGAAAAGGAGTTTATGAAGGTTGGGTAGGTGATCAAGGGGATTTGGCAGAAGGGCTTCGGTGAAGAAATCTAAAAACTGAATTAGCCCTCTGGGGTTAGTGCACAAAATTTTTGCAGCTATCTGACAATCAATGTCTGAGAAACAAC
This sequence comes from Algoriphagus sp. Y33, assembly GCF_014838715.1. Taxonomy (NCBI): domain Bacteria; kingdom Pseudomonadati; phylum Bacteroidota; class Cytophagia; order Cytophagales; family Cyclobacteriaceae; genus Algoriphagus; species Algoriphagus sp. Y33. Next base: position 2,603,996 of record NZ_CP061947.1, read on the forward strand.
TATTGATTGTATCCTTCTCTAAAAAACCCGAGTTTTATCTGATAATCAGAAAGGATGCTATGGATAAATTGAAACTGTTAATCGGAAAGCTTACACTAGCATTTACCGATGCCGATTTTCTGGTCAGTGACATAGTATATAAAATGGGGATTACAGGTGAACGTTTTGCTTTTTTCGCAGATACCAAAACCGGCCACAAAATTGAAAATCTCCGCAACTTTCTCCAAAAGTCCGATGGTGGTCCTGAAAAAGCTTTTCTGCCCTTGATAGAGAGACTTGACGAATTGCGGCAAGAAAGGAACAAATTGGTTCACTCCATTATCTTAAAATCCAGCACCGGGGAAGACTTTTATATCAGGCACCGCTATGTATTAAACAAAGAAAAAAGAGTGATGAGGGATCAAGCGACATTCGATCTGAAGGAATATGAGGAAACCCTACAAGAGTTATTGGGGTTGTGTAAAGAAATGACCGAATACTATTGGGGATTGATTCCTACTAAAATAAAGAACGGCGCAAGAGTGATCAGAAAAGGAGAGGCAACTACCTAGAAACAAGTTGATTACTATTCCGACGGAAAATCAACTTCAAAATGTCGGATAAAAACCATTATTTTTATGAATATGGAGTATTGGGAAGAAATAAACGGGAAGCTAAAACCTTGGATCGATGATAACCACAACACCACGGTAGTGGATCTCTTCGCGGGATGTGGCGGCCTATCGTTGGGGTTTGAGGCCAATGGATTCAAAACGATCGGCTATGAAATGGATGGTGCTGCCTGCGCTACCTATAACAGAAACCTGCTGGGAGAATGTATTCAGACCACACTCAGTCCCGAGTCAACGTATCCTAAAGCGGAAGTGCTAATTGGCGGGCCTCCATGCCAGCCATTCAGTGTAGGAGGCAAACAGCTGGGACTGAAAGATTCAAGGGACGGGTTTCCTATCTTTTTATCAGCAGTTGAACAGTTGAAACCCGAGGTATTGCTTTTTGAGAATGTAAGGGGGATGCTTTACAAAAATAAATGGTATCTAAAGGAAGTAATTGAAGCCTTGGAAGGATTGGGATATTACATTCAATATTCGCTCCTCAATGCAGTGAATTATGAAGTACCCCAAAATAGAGAACGTGTAATTGTAATCGGCTCGAAATCGAAAATTCATTTACCTCCAAAGGTGAGTAGAAAAATAAGTGCCGGGCAGGCATTGGGACAGATGGCCTTTCAGGTAGCGGAAAACTCTAAGTTTCTTACCGCCTCCATGGATCGCTATGTAGCCAATTATGAGAAAGCGTCCAAATGCATCAATCCCAGGGATCTTTATCTAGATCGTCCCGCAAGGACACTAACATGCAGGAATTTGGCCGGCTCCACAGGTGATATGCATCGCATCAGATTAAGCGATGGAAGACGTAGAAGAATTACCGTTCGGGAGGCAGCGAGGCTTCAGAGTTTCCCGGATTGGTTTGAGTTTGAGGGCACAGAAACTCAACAATATAATCAGATAGGAAATGCCGTGGCACCACATTTTGCCTATCATCTGGCAAGAACTGTAAAAAATCACCTAATCGGTAAGGAAAGCGGCAATCCTTATCCTGTAAATGAGAATGAGCAACTAGTTTTATTTGAGAATGAAGCAATATATCACGCCGGATAAACTGAAGACATTTGCTGAGAAACCTAAAGGGGTCCAACTTCTGATTCAGCAGGCGTTGTATATTTTAGATTCCTTTGGCATTCCCATGAATGCCACTCCCAGAAGGCTGGAAAGAATGGCTATTGCTTTTTTGGCTGCTGGGGATATTTCCAATAAAAGTGGATTTGGAAAAACCAAAGACCTGAGCCACGGATACTCCCTAAAAACCAGAGAGATCATTGAGTATGTCAACAAAAATTTTTCTGAAAAGATCAGTTCCGGATCTTATGACGACATCAGGAGAAAGGATTTAAAGCTACTGACAATAGCAGAGGTTGTTTTGCAATCAAGCCCCAATTCGGCGACGAATGATTCCACTAGAGGTTATTCTATTAATCCCAGCTATGGAGAACTCATTAGGGAATTTGGGTCTGATGATTGGGACTTAAAGGTCAAGGAAAGACTGAAAAACATGGTACCGCTGAGTGAAAAACTGATGCGGTCACGGGAAATCAAACGGGTGGAAGTTGTCTTGCCTTCCGGAGGGAAGCTTACCTTTTCGTCAGGCGAGCACAATGATCTTCAAAAAGCAATTCTGGAAGATTTCCTGCCGAGGTATGGATTTGGAGCAGAAGTGCTATACATAGGGGACACTTCAGACAAGTACTTATACCTGGAAAAGGAAAAGCTGGAGAAACTTAAGTTTTTCGAGTTGGCCCATGAAGAATTACCGGATGTGATCGCCTATTCCAAGGAAAAGAACTGGCTATACTTAATTGAAGCAGTACATTCATCCGGACCGATCAGCGAAATAAGATTACTTCAACTGAAAAATCTCACCTCTGAATGCACAGCTGGAATTGTATATGTGACTGCGTTTCTGAATAGATCCAAATTCCGTCAATTTATCGCGGATATAGCCTGGGAAACGGAGGTCTGGATAGCTGACAATCCGGATCATTTAGTGCATTTTAACGGGGATAAGTTTTTAGGGCCTTATAGCGGTGGCTTTTTACCTTAAGTCTGGTTAATAGCTTTCTCCCAATGCGAGAGTAAATTGAATTTGGTAATTCCCGGCTTAATCCATTTCTATTTTCTATCTGACAATGGGTGACGGCGATTTTTTATAAGCAAGAGGTGGGGTTTTCTTTGGGCTATGGAGAATATCAGATTTAACTACCGCTATAGGGATGCCCATAATTACAAGCAATTTGGCTCCCTGATCTTTTCGAATGCTACAGGAATAAGCGTAGATAAGGCCACTGCCCTACTCTTGCCGAAGTTGATCTCTGAGGAGTTTTTTGTCCCTGATGAGTGGGGGCTGCCCCGACTGCATGCCTCGCCCTATAACCCGGCTGTGGATCATGAGTGGCATGAGTTTGAGGAGTTTGAGTTGACGGATGAGTCGGCGGGAGATCTGGGTGATGTTGTAGGGTTTTTGGAGAGGCTCTCTCCACCCTCACTATAAGTTTATGTACTAAATCCGGAGTGGGACAAGAGAGTAAGTGCAGGAGGTGGAAAAGGGGCTTTGGAGGTAGTTTGTCATTCCTAAATTTCTCCATTTACCTGCATCGATAGCGTTGAGGCTTTTTTCTCTGATACTTTGATACTTTTGGGATCAAAAGTATCCAAAAATCTTCGCCCGAGGCTATGTTTCAAATCGGTTAAAAAATCAAGAAATTCAAAAGATTGATGACCGATTTGATTTTTGGGACTTCTCGCTGCCTAAAAATAGGCGGATCTCGCTCCATAGTCGCGAGCTAGCCAATTTTTTTAAGGCTGCTCCTGCGTCCCAAAAACCACATATCCCCAAGGGCATGCCCTAAACACTAAACCAAGGTGCTGAATCTGAACTGTCTTGTCTACGTAGTAAAGACAAAAGATCAGGTAAGCACCGAGCCGCCGTTCGTGTCGTCACGAACGGCTGACGTTAATTCTGACCGGCAGTCTGGAAACGAGCGCCACTCCCCCTTCAGCACCTATATTGTCATAGAAAATTGACTCGTCAAAGGGGGTATGGGGGATTTTGTAGATTTGCTTGTTTTGGAAAAGAGTGCGTAGTCCTAAGAGTAGCACTTAAATCATATAGGTCAACGGAAAGTCTAGCTTAACTGCCCTATTGACATGTTTCGATGGTGTTAATGTATTTTCTCTTTTGTCCTTTTGGCTCTTAAGAAACAAAACTAGCTATCCCCAGCAGGCATCAATTCCAAGCCTAATTTGGATGCCTGTCTTTTGAGATATGTTAGCTTCCGATCCGCATGGCTTTTCTCGTATTCTTCCAGAGATATGGGATTAAACTCCAACTGGCTACCTACCATGTGATAGAATATAACAGCTAGTTTTCTCGCAGTGGCCTTTGTGGCAAACAACGCCCCTCCTTTTGACTTCATCCTCCGATAAAAAGCTCCCAGATAATGGTCGCTTCTCTGGAGGGCAAAGGCCGCCATTCTAAATGCCTGTCCCGCCTTGTTTTTGCTCTTTTTCTTTTTGTTTTTCAACAGCTTCCCCCCGGATATCCGATTGTGGGGACAAAGATTTAACCATGAGGTGAACTGTCGTTCAGAAGGCCATTTGCTCATATCCACCCCAACTTCTGAAACAATCTCCATTGCACAGACTTCACTGATACCGAATATCCCGGTAAGATCCACGCCAACAATATCGGCAAGGTATGGGGTGGCATTAAAGCTGAACCTGTTCTTACTATATACTCTCCTTGGAATTTCTTGGCATTTGCCGGTTCCATTTTCGCCCGCCAGCTCCTCCATGTGTTTTTGGATCTGGGTATCGCAGTCGGTTATCTTTTGCTTGTATATCAGATTTAGTTCATAGGATTGCCGTAGTTCAAAGAGAGGCTCCACTTTCCGGGTTCCCTCCAGGGATAATACGATCTCCTCTTTCGAAGCCTTAACCCGGCCTACGGCCAATGAAGCAAGTCTCTCGGGATCCCGTTCTCCGTCAAGTATCGCGTTGATGATAAGCTGGCCGGATTTCCCCGTGATATCCGTAATCACATTGTGAAGTTTAATGTTGAGCTGCTCGAAGGCTTTTTGCATATGAAGTATCTGGGTAGAATACGCTTGGGGCAGATTCTTCCTGTGCCGCATGTAGCCACGGAGTGTTCTTATCATATCTTCCGGCTGAAAACTTGCCGATAGTAACCCATAGGAATGCAACTGCTGGATCCATTGGCAGTCAAGCACATCCGTTTTCCTTCCTGATACATTTTTAACATGCTGGGCGTTCACTAAAAAAACCTCAAAGCCATACTCTTCCAGTACCAGAAAAAGCTGCAACCAATAAATACCGGTAGACTCCATCGCCACTGTCTTGATATGGCATCCCTTCAGCCATTTTGCCAAGTCATGGAGGTCTCTGGTAAAACTTCCAAACCTTCTTACCGGGGATGTGGATCTATCTTCAGGAACGGCTACGAAATGAAAGGAGCCTCCAATGTCAATCCCTGCTGCATCGGGATTGATCATACTGACTTTTGCTTGATTTTTGGTTTTCATGATGCGGTAACGTTTGGATGGAACTTAAACGCCAAAGCCCAGCAGCTAACGAATAGTTATTCTCTTAAACGGGGTCCGAATTATCGGCCACCAATCTGATGTTCAATAGCGGCTGGAATCACACTTGACCACAGGATCTAGCACTAATCCAAAACACGATCTTAACTGCTTTGGCGTGTAATGATAATACGTATGTTTCCTCTAGTTGTGTCATTTTTAAAATGCCCTTCACTTGGCCCAAAAGGAGGGCTGAGCGTAAAATAAATGTCCAGTGGACATTTATAGCGAGGAGACAGGATGGCGGGCGGGGTCAAGACGCCTCCTCCCCTACACGCTGGCCCAAGCCTAAATTCTTTCACTGAAAGAATTTTTAACGGCTTGTCCTCACCCTCATGCCAATCGCACCCTCGTGCTGCGTCACTCCCAACGCGCCCTAAAAATAAACCTAGGTGCTAAAAACATGAATTCTCTTGTGTAGGTAGAAGAGGCGAAAGCTGAAGTAAGCACTATACACCGTAAAACGAATCAATGCCGTAGGCATGCGCTATGGGTAGCGCCGGGTTCCAACCCGGTGTTGAAAAAGTTAAAGGCAATTGTCTCCTGCCTACAGATTTAATGGCATAAGAGAGTTAGTGCTGGAGGTGGAAAAAGGGCTGTAATGTATTTTGTCAGTCCTCAATTCCTCTATGGACCCGAATCGCTAGCGTTGAGGTAGTTTTTCTCTGATACTTTTGAGGCCAAAAGTATCCAAAAGCCTTGCTGCAATAATGCTTCCCCCCGCTTACCAGCCGTCTGGCCCGCTATTGCAGCCTCCCCATGCGCCCTAAAAATAAACCAAGGTGCTAACTCGGTATTACCAATATTTTTTTGATACGCTTCAATTTTTTCAGGTCATCATAAAACGAGTCAACATACTCCCTGTCTTCACTCATCTCTGCGATGGTATTCCACCATTCTCTGCGTTTGTCATAACCGGTTTCGGTATCTATTCCTCCGAGCGGACCTACACGTAGGTCATCTTTCAACGAAATTACCTCAGGCATAGGAATATTCCGTAGTTCGATACTTCTTTTAAGGGAGAAGCCGGCTGAGTCACCGCCAGTGATGTGGACGAGATTTTTCATTTTACTTGTATTTGGTCTGGAAATTAGCACTTATCTAACTAGCCGTTGTCATTTCTGCATTGGTGCTCCCTGGAGGTAGAATAGCGTTGGGATATGAGTAGGTTTCGAAAACCTCAACCGTAAACAGCCTGGAACCCGCCTGTCTTAGGCTCCACTGTTTTCAATTGTGAAAAGTACACTGAAATTAATCCCTTTTTTCCCTTTACTTTTCCCACAAGCGTAAGTAACCTCTAATTATATGAGTTTTTATTTATTTTAATTCTAAATAAGAGCGGAAGCTATTGATGGTTTTCTTAGATTTGGCACTTTCTACACCAGCACGCACTTGTCAGGATGTTTACTAGGGACAACAAAACTTTCGAAGAACTGAATGCAAAGACTTTTGAAGCCATTTATTTTCAGTATTCTAAAAAGGTGTATCGGATTTGCTTGAACTATACGCAGAACGCTGAACTGTCCAAGGAAATGACTCAGGATATTTTCACTTCACTTTGGGAGCGGAAAGATGAACTAGTCATTACTGAGTCCTACGAAAAGTATTTGACCAAAGCCGCCAAGTTTCAGGTTTTCCAGTATTTCAGGAAAAAGGCAGTAGAAACGAAGTACCAAGAGCGTATCGAAGTTGACCTCTGCAATGAAAGCAACTGCACGGAAAACCAGATTTTTTACAACAGCCTCACAGATGAAGTTACTCAGATCATGGACCGATTACCTTGCCGCTGCAGGGAAGTCTTCGAAATGAGCCGGACTAAAGGGATGTCCAATTCACAAATCGCATCCAGTTTATTGATTTCGGTCAAGACGGTGGAAAAACATCTTACCAAAGCACTCTCAGTCTTCAGAAAGAGCCTGAAGGAATTCCAACATTGATCCACCAACATTTCTTTGTTGTCTTCCAGAATGAGGACATAAAAGTTTTTTTCATTCCGAGGTAGGGTAAACTCCAATCTTTGCTACTACTACAGTGTATGCGGTATCGCATTTGAAAAGCTTGGAATGAAGATCACAGAAAAATTACTCTTAAAATACCATCAGGGAGAATGCAGCCCAGCAGAAAAAGTAGCTGTGCAACAATGGCTAGAGGAGGAAGAGGAGACAGAAAATATTCTCCCTAGTAATCAGGAAGATGAAGTCGTGGCAGCTATCTGGAAAAACCTTTCTTCCCATATCAGTCCGGCTAAACCCGAATCAAAACCAATACAAATCCCCTGGCTGAGATGGGCCGCGAGCGTAGCACTTATATGCTGCATTGGAGTCACGCTATATTCCGGATTACTAAACAGTCTTTTCTCTACCAATACAACGTTTGAGGTGGCAGAAGGAAAACAGGGAAATGTCATACTAGCCGATCAAACTAGTATAGCCCTCAATTCAGGATCTTCTATTACCTATCCTTCCCGCTTCTCATTTTTTTCCAGAAAAATGGAAATGGGGCATGGCGAGGCCTTCTTTCACATTGCAAAAGACCCCAAGCGTCCCTTTATCCTAAGCGTGGGCGAAGCAAAAATCGAAGTGTTGGGGACCAAGTTCAATGTAAGTAACCATGCAGGGAAAAACAGGGTCACCGTCACTCTTACCGAAGGGAGCATTAGCTTCAGCGCATCGGGAAGGGAGCAATTACTCCTTCCGGGACAGCAACTTGTTTACCATAAAGAAACCGGACAAATCGAACTTATCCAGCAGATTGATACCGAACGGATCACTGCTTGGACACAGGATACACTCTGGTTTGAGGATACACCTATTCAGGAAGTTTTGGAGGTTATCTCCCGAAGGTTTGCTGTGAGATTTATAAACAGGGGCTATGAAGAACGTTCGTTTACCGGGAAGTTTAAACAGGAGAATCTCAATGAAATCATTCAGTTACTAAGTAAAACCACGAACCTCTCTTTCAGCAGGGAAAAGGCTGGGATTGCAGTACAAAACAACCAAGCACAAAAATCTTCTAAGTAAAATAACTAATTCCAATTGAGCCGGGTATGCGTCAACATACCCGGCAAACAGTTTCAATCCATCGAGTGGTCACCCAAACAAATTAAAACCTAGTGTAAATATGCAATTTAAACGATTAAGATTCCATGTGGGGATCGCCTTTTACCCCCTATTTCTAGCTGTATTTATATGCCCGTTTCTCCCAGCACATGCTCAGAGCGATGCTGACAAACTTCTGCACTTGAGCGCCAATAAACTACCCCTCAAAGAAGTGCTGAGCCAAATGGAAGAACAGACTACGTTCACATTTGTATACAGTAACACGCTGGTCTCCCTGGACAAACTAATTGCCTTTGATCCCTACCGCAATATCAGTGTTTCCGATATTCTCTATCAGCTAGAAAGCCAGACGGCTTTGAAATTTGACATAACAGGAAGACAGATCAGCATTGCGCCTCTGGGCTATGGGCAGCTGAGCGGCACCGTCACCGGCCCAGACAAACAACCCCTTGAATACGCATCCATTGTGGTTTTGGGAGAGGAAATTGGACTTTCCACCTCTTCAGACGGCAGTTTTTACTTAAGCCGTATATCTGAGGGCAACAAAGAACTTGAGATTAGGATGGTAGGCTATCTACCGCAAACTATCAGGGTAAATGTCCAAAAAGACCGAAACATTAAGCTGGGAAGTATTGTACTGGAAGAAGACATCAGGCAGCTGGATCAGGTCGAAGTTTCTGACCGACCGGAGGGCAATGTCAATATATTTGCCGAAAAAGAAACGGCTTATGTAGCGCGTATGCCTCTCACCAATCTGGAAAACCCCCAAGTCTATAATGTAATCACGGGCAAACTGATCAAAGAGCAGGTCACCTTTGCGATACAGGATGCCATCAGAAACGCCCCCGGGGCAGTACCGGTAATCAATCCTTCAGGAGGACTGAGTACTTTTTTCCGGGGATTTGGGATCGGCGTCAATTCACGTAACGGAATGGAGACCTCATCAGAGCGCTCTGCGCTGGATATCGCAAACCTAGAACGTATCGAAGTACTTAAAGGCCCTTCCGCGACACTATTCGGAGCCTCTGTTTCTTCCTTTGGAGGGTTGGTAAACCTAGTAACCAAAAAGCCTATGGAAGAAAGCCGTACTGAGATTTCCTATACCACAGGAAGTTTTGGACTTAACCGGCTGTCTGCGGATATCAATACACCTCTGAACAAGGACAAATCAGTTCTTTTTAGATTAAACACTGCACTTCACAAGCAGCAGAGTTTTTTGGACTATGGCTTCAACAATACATTATTATTGGCTCCCAGCTTAACCTATCAAGTCACTGATCGGCTAAAGCTCCTAGTGGATGTGGAATATCTGAAAGCCAACAACACCCAACCGATGAACTTTATCATCAATTCACCTGATATTCTTCAGCCTGAAGATATAGCGTTGGATTATCGCGCCACACTATATCATGAAAATGCGGATGTTAAGAATTATTCCACAAAACTCTTTGCGCAGGCAGAATATAGGCTATCGGATACATTTCACTCCACCACTTTGTTCTCCCATGTGTCAGAAAATGTGGATTATAGCTATCAGCGTCCCGTAATCTGGACCAGTCCTACCACAGCAATGCGGGCGGCAGGCATCTATGGTCCGGTGTATAACGGGTACACCAACCTGCAACAAAACTTCAACGGGAGTTTAACCACAGGAAGTGTGACTCACAAGCTACTGGTAGGGGCTAATTTCCGGCATTTCTCCGGCAAATTTCTCTTTTCTGAATCCAGAGTCATTGACACCATAGATTTGACTGAAGGATTTTCTCCCCTTACCCGCCAGCAACTAGATCAGGACGCTGTCTTTATTGACAACCCTACGGCAGATCAAAAGACAACAAGTCTATATGCTACCGATGTGGTGGAACTGGGTAGGAAACTTTCTTTGATGCTGGCATTGAGGGTGGATCATTTTGACAGAGATCCTCTGGAGGAACTTGATGATGATGGATTCAGCCAAACCTCCCTGGCTCCCAAGCTGGGTGCTGTCTATCAGTTTGTACCGGAGAAGGTATCAATCTTTGCCAACTACATGAGCGGCTTCCAGAATGTCGCCCCTGCACTACAGCCCGATGGAAGTAGATTGACACTGGACCCTCTATTTGCCAATCAGGCAGAAGCCGGAGTCAAGCTAGAATTACTGAACAAAAAACTCAGTTTCACGGGCAGTTACTACAACATCCGTATTGATAATGCCACCCGAATAGACGAGAACCTCTTCACTGTGCAGGATGGGAAACAGGAAAGTAAGGGACTGGACCTGGAAATAATCGCAGAGCCTATTACAGGACTGAATATTCTGGCCGGATATGCATACAATGATAACCGGATCATCCGGGCTTCCGATGAAAGCATCGAGGGCAACAAGGCCGCCAATGCCCCTGAAAATGTAGCGAACCTCTGGGTGTCCTATACTCTTCAGCAAGCACTCAAAGGAGTTGGGGTTGGATTCGGAGCCAACTGGGTAGACCGGTTTTATCGCACCACCGCCAACACCTTTTTCATTCCCGAATACACCATGCTCAACGCCGCTATGCACTACAATTCCGAAAAATGGGGAATTCAGATAAAAGCCAATAATCTGACTGACATCAGGTATTGGGATCATTATGGCAATGCCCAAGCCCCTGCCAATTTCGCCGCCAACTTCTCATTACGATTCTAATCAGCACCAAGCCGGCCAAGACTTTCCGGGTTTTGGCCGGCTCTTTACACCATGAACTTTAAGAAGACATTTCGAATCATACATTTATGGCTGGGGTTGACATCAGGTCTGATCATCGTTATTCTGGGCATCACGGGGTGCATCTATGCTTTCATTAATGAAATTGTCCCAGTCGTATATCATGAGAAGTTATTTGTCCGGCAGGCTGCAGACGACCCGCTACCGATAACACAGCTGATTGACATTGCACAACAAAGATGGGGTCTGGAAAAGCCCGTATCCACCGTAGAAATTTACAATGACAAAAACAGAACGGTTCACTTCAGGGCTTTCAAAGAAAGTACGGAATCAGGGATGTGGTATTGGGATGAAAAGGAGTATTATGAGTCTATTTTCTTAAACCCTTACACCGGAGAACTTATAAGTCATGAAAATTCGGAATTCGACTTTTTCAGGATAGTGCTATACCTGCACTGGAGCTTACTTCTAAACACCGCTATCGGCAAAACCATTGTCGGTATGGCTACACTGATTTTCACCTTTTCCCTGATCAGTGGGCTGATCCTTTGGTGGCCAAAAAACAAACAGGCAAAAAAAGCCAGATACTGGTTTAAGTGGAAAAATAGCACAGGATGGAAACGGAAAGTTTTTGATTTGCATAATATTCCCGGGTTTTATTCCCTCTTCTTTGCTTTGATTTTTGCCCTTACCGGTCTGTTTTGGGCTTTTGAATGGGTCGGTAATAGTGCTAAATGGCTTGCAAATTCGGGAAACACCTATACCTCCCTTCCCCAAGTGCTCTCTGACAGTACTGCCCTTGCCAAGCAAAATCCTTTTCCATTGATTTTGGAAAGTGCCAGCCGGCAATACCCTGACGCCATTGCCTACACGTTCTATTTTCCCAGAACTCCGGTAAGTCCGATAAATATAGTCGTAAGAAAAGAACCTAGCTCAGCCTCTGTCACCCAGCAGTATGATCAATACAGCGGGGCACTGTTAAGAACGTTGGTATTTGAGGATAAAAATCCGGGAGAAAAACTGGAAGAACTGAATTACGACATTCATGTGGGAAGTATAGGAGGTCTTGCAGGCAAGCTACTGGCATTTGTTATTTCGTTTATCTGCGCTACTCTTCCGATTTCCGGATTTTTAATTTGGTATAATAGGCACTGGGGCAAAAAGAAACGTAAATCAAGTCAGGGAGAATCATCATCCTCGACGGGTTCAGAAACTGCCTTCGACGTACATTCCTCCAGCAGGTAAACTCAGGGAGCAGTTGGAAAATGGGAAGACAACCCTAGCTCGCAACCTTCTCGATACGCTACGCTCCCGAAGTGTAAGCAAGATCGGGACAAGCCAACATGCCCACACGCTAAACCAAGGCAATGAATATCAATGCTCTTGTGTTGGTAGTAAAGATAGAAGATCAGGTAAGCACTGCGCCGCCGTTCGTGTCGTGACGAACGGCAATACTAATTCTGTCAGCAGTCTGGAAACGAGCGCCACTCCCCCTTCAGCACCTATATTGTCATAGAAAACTATCCTTGTCAAAGGGGGCAAGGGGGATTTTGTAGATGTGGCTTGTTTTGGAAAAGAGGTGTGGTCTGAGGAGTAGTGCTAAGTTCATATAGGTCAATGGAAAGTCTGGCGAACTTCCCTATTGACCTATATCGATAGCATTGAGGTGTTTTTTCTTCGATACTTTTGAGGCCAAAAGTATCCAAAAGCCTTCGCCCGAGGCTATGTTTCAAATCGGTTAAGAAATCAATAAATTCTAACGATTGAAGACCGATTTGATTTTTGGGACTTCTCGCTGCCTAAAAATAGGCGGATCTCGCTCCAAAGTCGCGAGCTAGCCAATTTTCTTCACGGCTGCTCCTGCGTCCCAAAAACCACATATCCCCAAGGGCATACCCTCACACTAAACCAAGGTGCTAAATTTGAGCTGTCTTGTGTAGGTAGTAAATACGGAAGATCAGGTAAGCACTATACACCGTAAAAACGAATCAATGCCGTAGGCATGACAGATTAATAGCCTAGGGTTTCAACCCTAGGTCGAATATGGAAACAAGGCAATTGTCTCCTGCCTACAGATTTAGTGGGATAAGAGAGTAAGTGCAGGAGGTGGAAAAAGGGGCTGTAATGTATTTTGTCAGTCCTCAATTCCTCTATTGACCAATATCGATGGCGTTGAGGTTTTTTTCTTCGATACTTTTGGGATCAAAAGTATCCAAAAATCCTCGCCCGAAATCAGCCTTGAATTGCCTTCGGACAATTCATTTATTGGCTCATAGTCAGGCTAAAAACAAACTAGCCCCCTCGCCCACTCGGGGGCTAGTTTGTTTTTTTAACTCCTTCACCACCCCACAGCCTGGCCCAAGCCTAAATTCTTTCACCGAAAGAATTTTCAACGGCTTGTCCTCACCCGCTTACCAGCCGTCTGGCCCGCTATTGCAGCCTCCCCACGCACCTTAAAAATAAACCAAGGTGCTAAATTTGAGCTGTCTTGTGTAGGTAGTAGAGGTGGAAGCTCAAGTAATCACCTCGCAGCCGGTCGTGCCTCCACAAACAGCTTAAGCTAGTTCGGAACAGCAGTCTGAAGACTGCATTGATTTAGGTTAAAATGCGAAAGCGGTTCGAGTTTGCACCTGAACCGCTATTGCTTATACACGTTGTTGTGGCACATTTTTTATTCATATACAGCATTTTCAGCCGTTTTTCTGTTCGCTTCCAAGTCCGATTTTATACTGTCCAATTTCATTCCGATTGTCATTAATGCAACCTTTCCAAGTGGTAAGCGAAGTGTCGGATTTTCTGAATTAACTAAGTCGATAATCGCTTGGGATGCTTTTAGTGGGTCGCCTTCTTGTTTTCCGTCAATTCCTTTCAACTTATTCCTAAAAGCACCTGCGGTTTCCGAATAGTCTGAGATCTCTTTTTTTGCTTCAAGTCCTTTTCCTTTATCTGCAAACTTTGTACGGAATGGCCCTGGCTCAACAATTGACACCTTTATTCCTAAAGGGGCAACTTCTTGTGCCATTGCTTCGCTAAAACCTTCTAAGGCAAATTTACTGGCATTATAAATGCCAAAACCTGCAGAAGCTTTTATCCCTGCGTGTGATGAAATCTGAATAATGTGTCCTTTCTTTTCTTTACGCATAAATGGTAGAACAGCTTGTGTCAGTTTTAGAGTACCAAAGAAATTTACTTCAAATACCTGTCTCACTTCTTGGGTTGAGGTTTCTTCAATAGCACCTGCAAAACCCATCCCCGCATTGTTAACTAAAACATCAATACGTCCAAATTTTGAAATAATGGATTCAACTGTTTTGTCAATTTCAGTTTCGTTTGAAATATCCAGTTCAATAGCAAAGCCATTATCTTTATGTTGTTTGTTAAAGTCTTCAACCTGTGATTGGGTTCTGAATGTTCCAATCACAAAGTCTCCTTTTTCAATAACGGATTGGGCAAAAGCTTTACCCAATCCGCTTGAAATTCCTGTGATAAGCCAAATTTTATTTTTCATCGTTCTCGTCTTATAGGTGAATTACTAGTGCTTAGTATGTTTGGATTAGTCATTATTTAATTCTGACTAACGACTAAGGCTAGAAGCTGTGCTGTATTATGAACCACTTCCGCAGTTACCGGCACTCACGTAACTAAGTTACACTTCATTTAGTACACGCTCGTCAGCCGGCATAACTTTTAGCCCATTGTTAGCGGTTCAGGCTGTCAATAAGAGCGTTTTTCTCCTTTCCAGTTTGTATTACGTAGAAATTGTTCCCAAGTAAGTGAATCTGGGTTTATTTGCCTGCTCCACAATAAGTCTCGGTCTTTGCTGAAATATCCGTATTCAACGGCATATTCTGCCATTCCTAAATTTTCCCTTACCAAACCGTCATTTGAACTAAGTTCTGGAAAGTGATTGAGGAATTCTTCTCGTGAATACGCAGAAGCATATTCAGCCTTTTTTCCTGTAACTTTTGTAAAGGTTTCAACTATTTCCTGTGGGGAAATAATATCACCTATGACAGGCAAAGACTTTCCCGAATATTTATCAGGATTGGAAAATATTTCTAGAACGGCAGGTCCCGTGGCGGTTATAGGGTCAACAAATGGTGCACGAAAATCTTTGGGCAAGTAAATCGGAAATACAAGCGTATCACCATCTAATCTAGGGGTATAAAATTCAATTAGATTGGTGAAGAAGAAAGCCATATAGATAAATGAACTTGTTATGGGTAGGCCACGGATATATTCTTCTACTTCCGCTTTGTCTGTAAAATGTGGCGCAAACAATTTTCCTCCTGAAATTTTATCTACATTTTCCAAACTGCTGAAAACGATATGATTTACACCTGCTTTAACGGCAGCATCTGCCAACTGCTTTCCCAATTCAAATTCGTGGGTAGCTGGTGGGACAATCATTGGTGTCAACAGGAAAACGCCGTCCGAGCCACGGAATGCTTCCACATACTCTGTTTTATGTCCGATGTCGAGCGGTAAACTCACAAGTTCTGCTCCCTGTTCTGCTAGTTGAATCGCCTCTTGCGAATCAATCCTTCTGGTAATACCACGTACCCGATAGCGTCCGCTTTCTAACAACGTTCGTGCTACACTGTAGCCCTGTTTGCCCAAAACACCGACAATGGTAATAAGTGGCTTTTCTGATTTTTTTGTTACTGAATCCTTCATTTTTCTAATATTTAAAATGTATACTATAATTATTATAGTTGCAAAACTAAATTGAGTAATATACATTTGCAATAACTATCAAATCAGATAGGTTGAAAACATTGAGAAATGAAAACAGAATGCATTGGCGATTTTGTAAAACTGAAAGGGAAAACCTACCCTTGCACGGTAAGCCTAACAATGGATTTGGTTGGCGGAAAATGGAAAGCAGTTATTCTTTATCATTTAAAAGATGAGCCGAAAAGATATAGTGAACTTCGTAAAGAATTGCCGTCTGTTACGGAAATGACTTTAAGTTTACAGTTGAAAAAATTAGAAAAGGACGGTTTAATTTCCCGGAAAGTTTCCGGTAGAAAACCGCCAATTAAAGTTGTTTATAGCTTAACTGATTTGGGGAAAAGTTTTGTCCCGATTTTAGAAGCAATAACAGAATGGGGAAATCAAGTTATCAGTGAAAAAGGTGAGTTTGTTACTGTTTAGTTGTCTGAATGTGTGTCGCTAGTAGCCTTCTGACTAACGGCACTTTAAAGCCTTAAAATTCAGCTGTTTTAAGGCCTAGATCCTCTTCTGTGAGACTGAATTTATCGATTTGCTTCTTTATCCTCTTAACTAATCCCAGCTTTCTTTTTTGGTCTAAGAACAGGTACCCTTCCGGGTTGAGGTTTGGAGTTCCTTTTACTACCATGTTCCAAATGGTCACCGCCAATTTTCGTGCTGTGGCGCTGATGGCAGAGACTCGACCTTTTCTAAAGCTAATTCTTTGGAAGAAGTCCCTCAGAGGAGTGGATTCTTTAAGGTTTCCGATGGCATTGGCAGCGTTTCGGAGTGCGATTTTTAGTCTATTGCTTCCTTTAGGCACTTTGCTGGACAGGAGTTTTCCTCCGCTTACTTTGTTGTTGGGAGCTAGTCGTAGCCAGGAGGCAAAGTGTTTGGCGCTTTTGAACTTTTTGATTCCTTTCGGTCCGACTTCGCTCATCAGGGATAGCACGGTGGAGAAACTCATCCCCGTCTGGGTGTAGTTAAATCGCTAGTCGAGACTGGGTGGGATTTGTAATTCCACCCTGATATCCAATTCAATTTGCAATTGACTAAGTCTACCTCACCCCTCCCTCTCCTTAAAGAGAGGGCGATCGGCACTGCTCCAGATGAAATAAAGAATAAAGTAAGCTTGGTTGGTCATTCCCGATTCGCTTCTGCTCCGAATCACTTTCGAGAGTCCTATTAAAAAAAAGGGTACAGGTTAGAGTTTAAATACTGATATTGATTTACACACTGACTCGTCCTATTAAAATAGGGACATTAATCTTATAAGCAACCATGTCAATGTTGGAAACATTAATGATCCACTGAAAGAAACTATTGAAGTTTTGAAAAACAGCCTAGGGAATTTAGAGAAGAGTTTATTAAGGTTATCAATGAAAAATCGAAATGAAATCCCTTACCAAAGCCACAGCCTTAAAAGATGAATTGGATCAACTGCGCCCCATTCCTAAGGAGCGGGAAGATCTTATTATGCAGGAATTCCGGTTGGACTGGAACTATTATGGATAAAGATGACAAATCCCGAAAGTCGAAATAGTTCAGAGCAGAGATATGTGATAACTGAGGAGGGGAAGAGGGTGGTTTGAACTTTAAACACTTTAGTATTAAATCTGAAATTCAATTCTGTAGACTTATCCCGACTCGACAGACAAAAATTTATTTGTCAGACCAGTGTTTTGTCCAATTCTAAAACTTGATTTTTTAAATAAGTGCCTTATATTCGAATATCATTTCGTAAAAGGATAAACCCCAATTATTGGGGTTTATCCTGAACCAAAGTATAATGGCAAAAGGTACATACATTTCTGAAAACCTGACTCAATCTCAGATAGATTTGATGCTACTGTTAGATGAATATGAAATGGACATATTCACACTTCAGGAATTAAAAGACTTGTCTTCTGGCGAATATGATGACATTAATGAACTGGTGGAAAATCTGGTACATAAAAAGATCCTTTCCCGAATTGAACGGGGAAAATATTGCCGTTCAAGTTTTCGAGATGAAAAAGTGATCGGTACCAAACTGGTAGAAGACGGTGCAATTGCCTATTGGTCGGCTTTAAACCTGCATGGCCTTACAGAGCAGTTTCCCAATACCATCTTCATTCAGACGACCAAAGTAAAACCCCACAAAGAGGTATTTGGTGTAAGCTATCAATTCGTTAAGATCACCCCAGCTAAAAGAACAGGCATCATAAAAGATGGCTATGGAAATCACAGCTATGCAATCACAGATGTGGAAAAAACCATTGTGGATTGCTTTGACCTGCCTCAGCATTCAGGCGGCTATGCGGAATTAATCCGGGCTTTTTATTCAGCAAAACTCTCTTCGGAGAAGATGATTGAATACAGCAAGGCAATAAAAAACTTGGCAGCCATCAAGCGTATGGGTTATTTGGCAGAGTTCTTAGAAAAAAAGGGCATGAAATCCTTTATCCGTTTTGCCAAAGCACAGTTAACACAAACCTATAACCCACTCGACCCTTTGAGCCAGGACGACGGAAAGTATCATGGAGAATGGAAGTTGAAATTGAATATTTCAGAATCAACGATTTTAGCCATAGTCAATAAACAGTACTAATGATCCTAAAAAGAGAGATAGAAAAGATTGCCGAACAATAAAGAGGTTGCCAAAACCACCATCGATAAAGACTGGGTCTTGGGGCATTTTGTGGATGCTATATTCTCAATTCCCGAGTGCCGGAATAACCTCATTTTCAAAGGAGGCACCTGTTTAAGGAAATGCTACTTTGAGGATTATCGGTTCTCCGAAGACCTTGACTTCACTGCCATTAATCCAAATTTTGTGCTGGACAGAAAGTTACTTGATCAGATAGTTAAGCTGGTAGCGGAACGGACAGATATCCCGCTCTATGTTGAAGAACTGAAGCCTCTGAAGTTTAAAGACGAGCTTACCGGTTTTGCTGCCAAGGTCAAATTCTGGGGTGCTGATCATCCCAGAAACCAAGCACCGGCTCCACCCCAACGTTGGCAGACTTCGATTAAGATTGAAATTATTCTGTATGAAGAGATGATCTTTCCTCCGGAAAACAGAAAAGTACATCATGCCTATAGTGATCAGCTATCCGATATAGCTAATTCTGTACCTTGCTATTCACTACAAGAAGTATTAGCCGAAAAGCTCAGGGCTTTGATTCAGCGCTCGTACACAGCACCACGGGATTTTTACGATATCTGGTACTTGTCACAAAATGTAGCTGACCTCAATTGGCCCAAAATCGTAGAAGCATTTCATTTAAAAATGAAATTTAAAGGGTTGGAATTTACGGGTATCGATCAGATGATCAATGACGAAAACGACAAACGGCTTCAAGCTGTCTGGAAAAATAGCTTGGGGCATCAGATATCAGCTAAAAATATGGCTGATTACTCCCAAGTAAAAGACGAAATCATAGAACTTTTAAATCAGATATTCTAAATATGGCAACTATCCATGATTTTGAAGAGAGTGGCTATTACATACTAATGGCAAAGTTCTCTATAGTACTATCAAGATTCCTATTGGCTCTCCTCTAACTAAAGAGGAAGTGAAACTGGAGCATACAGCGGCGCTTTCGCAGAAGGTTTAGTCAAC
Source organism: Algoriphagus sp. Y33 (assembly GCF_014838715.1). NCBI lineage: Bacteria > Pseudomonadati > Bacteroidota > Cytophagia > Cytophagales > Cyclobacteriaceae > Algoriphagus > Algoriphagus sp. Y33. The sequence continues at coordinate 2,623,264 of NZ_CP061947.1, forward strand.
TACTCACTAGAGGAAAGCTCAAACTAGGAAATGAAGCATATAATTACCCTCAATATTAATCGTTCGCTTAAAGTATATTATTACCTTGGGAATAAGCAAAGCCCTTCCCTATCGGTAATCATCGGCCGGAGCCTAAAGAATGCAGGGGACTGATGAGGTCGCACACGCAGCGATAGGTAGGGCGAATTCTTGGATCTCTTCGAAAAGGGGGGATCTGCTTTTTATATTTCAGTCATCTGTCGAAGCATGGTTACGAATTGAATAATTGCATTTTCAAATTCCAAATTGGTGCGATTGAGAGGCTATAGTCGAGCAATGCGACCTAAAATAACCCAATATTTCAATTCCAGTAAGGTACGATTAAGAGCCGGAGCACCTTCAGAAAGTCGTTCACCGGCATATCATTTCAATTCCTTTATGATGCAATTGATTGAGCAATACATACTTACAATTCAAAACTTCAAGTCAATTACTCGTACCCGCGGCCATGCCGCACAACCCCGCATGAGTGTAGAATCACAGATTGTTCCCGTTCAGAATAGTGCCGTCTTTTACTGTTTTGAGATAGGTCACCGTTTTACCGTCCTCTCCAACTTCGCAAACCCGGTAAGAGGGGAAAGGGTTGCCCCAGCTGCCGCCAAAATGGCCGGACCACAGATAAGGCTTTTTCCTGTAGAGCATGATACCGTCTACATCATGATCATGTCCGTGAAAAGTCGCTTTTACATTGGGATAGCTTGCCAGCAAGTCCATAAAGTCTGTACAGTCTACTCCATGGCGTGTCCAGTCATTTTGGGAGATATGAGTAAACACAAAAACATGGGACAACGCCTGAAGTTCTTCCAGGGCCTTTTGGGCAAATGCCATATCCACGCATAGATATTCCCCGGTAGCACTGGAAGAGTTGAGGAGCACGATCCCATAATCGTCTTTTTGCACAAATGAATAATTGCTGGGTTGGCCCCAGTAATGGACCCAGGCTTCTTCATCGGTATGGTCATGGTTGCCCTTGGTCACCTGGTAGGGTACCTGCAGCTGATCGTAGAGCTTTTTCAGCTCAGGCATCAAGCTAGGGTTGTCATGAGTCAAGTCACCATTGAACACCACCAAATCTACGTCTTTTTCCCGGTTGATAGCCTCTATGAGATTCCGGTGTGAGCTTTCATAATCTGTGTTCGGCTGCCCCCAGTGTCCATCGGAAGCAGTGATTATTTTCAGCCGGGAACCGTTTGGGAAGCTCATTTTCCCGTAGGAAATAAAAGGTAGAGTAATGAACGAGGTGCTCAAGAGGCTTAGTTTTTGAAGAAAAGGTCTTCTTTGCATGGTATGGATAGGAGGTAGATGTAGGAATTGAACCCCTGCTAGACAAAAATAACAATCCTATCGGTTATACACCCAGCCAGCCTCTAAAACCTCTTGTCCCATAATTAGGAATCGGCTCCATTGTGTTAGATGAATACCTGTCCGTATCTCCAATCCCCAAAGATAGCTCCGCCTAACTTTCGGATTGGCTCAGGTGTGATGATCCAGTTTGAAGTTTTCGTATCAAAATTGGCAGCTATGGCTCCCACTGTCATTCCGTCGGAGGCAGGCAGTATTAGAATTGTCCATCTGGTAGTTGGTTGTTCCCGAATCGCTTCTGCTGCCGAATCACTTTGTTCTCGGGATTAAAATATCGGGACAGGCTCTCCTTAAAGAGGATGCGCTTGGCCCTGCTCCAGATGGGCCCAGTGTCCAGGTCTTCCCGGTTTGAATTTATCACATCCCCACCCGGCACTGAAAAAAACCTCCTCAGGAGTTCGGAGTTCGGAGTTCAGCTTCGCATTGAGCACCATGACGCTAAATACCTTGCTGAAAACAAGCCATAAACCAAGACCCTACAAATAAATGCTCAATTCATCGCCTTTTGAATTTTGCTTGACCAACACCTTGCCATTGAGGCTAAAATAAATGTTCTCCTTTTGTTTAAAGTTTACTTGCTCTAAGAGACTAAAATCACGCTTGCCGAGTTTGGTAAAACTGTTTGAGTTTGCCAACCAGACTTCCTCATCTCCTATCACATATTCTTCCACGTTAGCCAAATCAAGCGTTTGGCGGAGCTTTCCAGTTTGATCAAGTATGGCTACGCCTTTGGTGCCAAATAGCATTATTCCTTCCGCATAAAACTGACTGTGCACCAGTTTTCCCACGCCCATATCTTTGGATTTCATATAAGCAATTTCCTCACCTGTGGATGCATCGAGCAGATACACACCCGCGGAGACCACATCCACAATTCTTCCATCCTGAACCATGAAAGGATTGAAATCGTGGCTTATGTCTGCACTATTTTTGGCATTATTTGTTTCAAAAATCACCTCTCCGGAGCGGGTATCTATTGCTACAATTTTGGTGCGGTTCAAATTTCCACGCATCTTGATATAAAATAGTCCATCTGCATAATCATCGTGCAGTGGCGTCCAGGAAGCATTGCTGATTTTTGGGTTTTCCACTACTATTTGGTCTTCCTCCAAATCAATTCCCAGAAAACCTCTATCTCCAGCTCCCGAATTTAGCTGACCTTTAGCATTCATAGTGGTATAATGACAGAGTAACCCCTGCTCGTCAAAAATTAACTTACGGACTGTTTTTCTATCATATTTTCCAGAGCCAGAGTCATTTCCCTGATCACCATTGACCATTTTGTCCATAGCCATAAGCGCACCTATTCCTTTGGAAGCAGTCCTAACGGAGCTGGATCTACTCTTAACATCCCCGTCTCTTTCTTTCCCATTCTTCAAGTCTATTAAAGTCAACCCCAAATAAGGCAAGACAAGGGTTTCTCCGGTGATTTGAGCATAGCCCGGGACAAATTCCCCGTGATACTCCACGCTCCACTCCAAGGCACCCGACCGCAAATCAATAGCCTGCACCTCTGGTATCGAGGTGAGGTAGTCCAGCCCACTTTCCGAATTCGGAACTTTTATAGCCAACAGCAATTCTCCTTCATCTGCCAATAGCACTTCGCCGATGCCTCCGGTTACCTCTGGCTGTACCCAAAGTACTTCACCCGATTCAATACTGACCGCAACCAAGCCTTCCTTCCCATTGAAAGCTATCGCCCCCAGTTCAGGTATATAATGCACCAATCTTTCCAGCACTTTATTCCCAGAATATACATTATCTAAACTATGTCGTTGATGGATACGCTGACTACCAGCTACATCCATCCCATAGGTGCTGTGGATACTCAGGATCTTTTCAGCAAGTGAAATACCCAGATTAAGCTGAACAGTTTCCCAAAGAAGATCTCCGCTTGCGAGGTCAAAGACTTTGATAGCCGTATCTTCCTTTCGATAGTCAACCGTTAGAAATACTTCTTCATTTCCAAAGAGAAAACTCCCACTCCCCTCCGCTATCGTACTTCCGCCCATGAATTGGTTCCATTTGAACTTATAGTTTCCTTCAAGGCTTTTTGAAAAGGTTTCCAAATTCCAAACCTCGTATCGGTTTTCATTTTCCAGCACCATATACTTATCGTCCCAGGAAAAATCAACACGCTCCGGAACGAAGCCAAGATTAATCACCTTATCAGTAGCAAGCTGTGCTATGGCTCCTTGATAAAAAAACAATACGCCAATCACAATAAGTTGTATCTTTTTCATTTTAATAACTATTATCAGGTTATCCATTGTAACTAGTATTTGCGTTTGCTATTACGCTGCCTTTTTATAGACTACATACATTCTATGTTCAGAGTCAGCTCTCAGCTGAACTCCTACCTTCATTGTATTGCCTTCTATACTGAGAACATGCCAAACAATACTTCTTTCGCCCATGGTCAAGGTCAGGCTATCACCTTCCAGTTGCCATGAAAACTCCCGTTCGCTTGCCTCACAGGCTCCATTGTTTTTAACTTCTTTGGCCTTATTCCCCTCCATAAATACCGTGTGGTCTTTGCAGTCTTCAGAAGCATGTTTGTGGGGGTTGAGCCAACCTGTGCCATTATCCCCCATCAAGGTTCCTTCTATTTCCCATGAGCCAATCAGGTCCTCGGGTTGTATCGTAGGGCTTTGTGCCAACGCAAATCCACAGCATAGCGCCATACCGATTATCGAAAGCAGTATTTTATTGATTTTCATTCAATTATGTTTTTAAAAATGTTAATATCCAGTTTACTAATGGGAGTCCCGGTCACCCTATTAGGTTAGATTGGTTTCCGGGGTTGTCCATGTATTCCATTAGTCCAGCTCAAGATCACTGCTACGAGCCAGGTTTATGATTCAGGGGGCAGCTATAGTGATACTGCCGCTAGCTTCTACTTCTTCCCCGGTGGTGGAAGCTTCAAATACCCCGTCAAAATTCAGCGTAAAAGACGCTACAGTGGCCTCATCCCCAAAAACGGTGATGTCGTGCTCCTGATAGTCCTCTAGCGTAAAGGTGCATTCGACAGAGGTATAGCGAAGCTCTTCAGCCCATTTACCAAAGTTCATCACGGAGGTAAACTCCTTTCCGCTTTTCACTACAGATGTAGGTTTATTATTGTCATCCAAAAGAATACCGAATACCACCTGCGCTTTACCTGTTTCCTGTACCATCACATTGACGGTATTTTGCCCAGCTTCATCATTATACTGGACAAAGGAAACTGCATTGTAAATTCCAGAGTTTTCTTTGGGCACTTCTCCAGCGAGTGTTTCCCCTCCGGTTATGGATATATCATAGGAATGGGCTGATGTCGTTGGTATTGGGTTTTCATCAGGCTCCTCACTGCCACATCCTACATGGATGAGCATCCCTATCAATAAGAGAAAATTCAACCCTGTTTTTTTGACTAATAAGTTCATGGTTAGTTATTTAAGTAGTGTTTTCGAAAGAATATTGGTACTGAGGGAAAAAGAATTCAGACTTTCCAGTCCAGCGAAAGGTATGTTTTCCGCTGGACTGTTTGGTCTAGATACTCCTATCAATTCCTGCCATTACCCCAGCCTAGCTCACCTCCTACCACGTTTGTGTAGGTGATATTGCTAAGGCTTAGGTTTGGAAGTTCAGGTTCGTTTACACTTGCACCGGTATAGGCATAGAAAGCAAAATTTGGCAAGTCTTTGAAGGTAGTATTTGAAACAGATACCCTTGGGTTGGCATGCATATAAATTGCACCTGAATTGGAGAGGTTTCCCACCGGAAAATCTCCTTTGGCGTATTCGATTATCGCATGATCTATGCTGTTATTATCCTGCGTATGACCATAGTAAATCCCTCCCCAGTTGGTTCCGTTTTCAGCGGTTAGTAGCACCTGTTCTGTATCTGTTCCTTGTATTTTTAAGCTTACATTGTCTCCGGAAACCTGTAGATATCCGCTACTCTTGAACTGCATTTCCACCCCTGCTTCAATGGTCAAATGAGCTTCATCACTCACTAAGATCCTACCATCTACCAGATAGGGAACATCAAGTTTCTGTAAGCTTACTTCCATGTCATCAAGCGTTCCATGATCAGTGGTGATGTTTATAAAATCTGAGGAATTCCCTACGTAAGTAGATGTGTTGTCGAAAACATCCGCCATCACAGCAGATACTTTCACGGGAACACCCTCATTTCCAGAAATAGTCAAATTGGAAGTTGCCACGGTTGCATTCGGCTCAATTCTGTGAAAGTCCAAACCGATACTTCCTCCGTTAATAATTTCTACATGGTTTAGGGTAAGCGCTTGTGGAGTAGTACCCGAAACACCCCGTATAGCTAAGCTTCCTTCGTAGATTGGTGAAGATCCCGTAAGGTTTTGGGATCCTGCATATTCTATCACCGTGTGTTCGATGAGGTTGTTTGGGTTATGGGCTTCGGTCAGGTATATTCCTCTCCAGAAACCCTTCTGCGCAGAGGTTCCCGTCAAAACAACCGGTTCCTGAACAGTTCCTTGTATTTCGAAGAGACTATTGTCAAGATCAACATAAAGTCCTGCATGGTTCTCAAAGGCGATGACCACCCCAGGCTGAATTTGTAGGCTACCCTCCACCCGGGCCCAACATTCAATAATATAATCCACCGGTCGGTCAGGGTCGTTGATCAATACCTGATCTGTATTGAAATAGTCACAGTCCAGCACAATCGGAGGCAGTATCTCTTCTACCGGATCTACCTCTTCATTGCTTTCGCATGAAAACAGGGCTATAAACAACACTGCGACTACAGCATAGCGTAGCTTATTGATAAACAAAGTGTAAGTTTTCATAATATTTATAATTTATTAGTTGATTTTAAATAGATAGCCTACATGAAGACCTATAAATCCAAGCCCACTTCCTGACAGAGCAAATCCTTGATAGCGGATAGAAAGATCTATATCCCCTAATAGGTATCCCACAGTGGCCGCATAGGCTAAAGAGGTGGAGGAGGCACTTCCTCCAAAATCTCCCATGCCCATAAATGATCCTTTGAGTGAAGAGCTGTTGATGGATAGGCCGAGCTGAGGCTCCAGATAGATTTTTTCCAGATGATGACGATATCCTGCCAGAAGAGGGACGATCCCCAAAGACCCCTTGAGACCTGCGGCGTAACTTTCTTTGAGACCAAATCTGGAATATCCTGTGCTGAAGGTCAGCTCTGCGTCAGGGTTAAGACTGTAGAGTCCCTTAAAAGCTACCCCGACTCCTACACCATAGACCTCCGAAAAATCACCAATGGGCAGTCCGGCCATGACTCCTGCATTCAGGTGGAGATCTCCTTCCTGCGCATAAGTGGTACTGGTAAAGGCGAGCAAAAAAGCGCCAATGATCATTAACTTTTTCATACTGAAATTGATTTGATTTAAATAATATTGATGTGTGGTTTTTGTAAAAGCCTCGATCGATGTATTTATTCAGCGGAGAAGTTTTACAAGAACCTTTCAACTACTTCATGTGAAAAGGAGGAAAAAGTAAACACTCGGTAGAAAAAAATGTAGTTTTGTCAACTTAGGGTTTACTTTTTAACTGATTTAGCTATTAATGAATAAAGAGGAACGTTTCGTACAGGACATCCGGAGTGGGGATAAGAGAAAACTGGATGAAATCTATTCTGAAAACAAACCCCATTTTCTTGCGTTTGCGAGAAAATACCGGCTCCAGGATGATGTGATCAGAGATATTTATCAGGAAAGCATCATTGTCTTCTACGAAAACATCCTTGGCGGAAAGCTGACAACCTTACAGAGTAGCATCAAAACTTACCTCTTTGCAATCGGAAAATACAAGCTGATTGAGCACCTCAGAAAGTCAGAAAAACACGAAACGGTACCTTTTGACCAAAGTGGGATACTTGATGAATTTTCTCTTGCCGAATTGCCGGGTGAGAATGAAGCGGACGAACAGACGCTTCTTATCAAATCAGGCTATAAGCAGCTTGGAACAAAATGCAGGGATATTTTGCGTTTGTTTTACTACGAGGAAAAAAAACTTGACGAAATCCAGCAACAGCTTGGATATGATTCTAAGGACACGGTCAAGAGCCAGAAATCCAGGTGTGTTAAACAATTAAGAAAATTAGTAGGGGTATATGAAAAGTGACAGGGATATATTGATCGATGGGTATTTCGAAAAGACCCTTACAGCCTTGCAACAAACCGAGTTTGACCGGTTAATGCTGGAGGATTCTTCGTTTGCGGAGGAAGTAACCTTCCATCGTAAACTGAAAGCAGCCATCCGGATGGAAGAACGGGAGAATCTCAAGGCCAGGTTTGATACAATCGATGCTACCCCAAGCCCATCCTACCGATGGTGGTACGCAGCTGCTGCTGTGTTGGCACTGATGGCTATGGGCTGGTGGATTAGTAGTCAGATCCCACAACAGCCTAAGGATTTATATTATGCTTATTTTGAACCTTACCCCAATACCGTGGAGCCTCTTGTAAGAAGTGATGCCGGACAAAAAGGTCTTTCAGTACAGGCTTTTCACCTCTATGAGGAAGGGGAATACGCTAAAGCCGGTGCTGCTTTCGGAAGGCTGTATCAAGAAAGTAACAAAGAACAGGATCTATTCTATCAGGCTATTTCGCTGATGGCCGCCGGAAAGACTACCGAAGCCCTCCCGCTGCTGGAACGGCAGGAATGGACAGCCTCCTACTTTGAAGCTTCCCAATGGTATCTAGCCTTAGCTTATCTAAAAGAGGAACAGCTTTCCCAAGCAAAAACCCACCTGAAAAAGGTGCGTGATGCCAAAGGTTTCCTATCGTCTCAGGCAACTAAATTATTGAAAGAACTGGATTAGTCACCAGCTTTTAGTTCATAAAGTCTGTCTTCTACGGTAGAAGAATCCCGCTGCCGCCAGCAGCAGAAAGGCAATGCCAAGAAAAGCCCAGTATTCATCGGGTATTATCCACTTTCCACGCGGAGAAAGTCCTTCTACATTGCCGTTGAGGACAAATCCCGCCCAATAGAAAGGATGCCGCTTCATGGGATGATCCACCAGAAATTGCTTTTTGGCTTCTGCAAGTGCTTCTTCCTTGGAGCTACCTTTATCCAAAAAATCATAGAAAGAACGCATCAAGGTCGCAGTTTCTTCATCAGGCACCTGCCACAAACTATAAATCGAGGCTTTTACACCGGCATAGGTAAGTGCGCGTGACAGACTCATCATTCCTTCTCCGGCCTGCAATGCACCAATCCCGGTATTGCAGGCACTCAGTACCACCAGATCAGCAGGAAAACGCATATTGTATAGCTCCGAATAGGACATATTTTCCCCATCCTGAAAGAATATCCCTGAACTTTCATAATTCAGTTTGTCCATCACCGCATGGGTAGCAAAATGATACACCTGAAAAGAACCTATAGCATTGAGAAACTCATCCTTATTGGCCTGATCACGATGGAAAACCTCACCTCCCAAACGATCCACAATGTAATGAGCTTCGGAAAGTGCGCCTTCCAGGTAAGTCAATCGGCTTCGGGTTATAGGAATAGTTTCTACAGTCTTAAGGAAAGATTTGGGGTACTCGGGCACAAAGGCTGCTACAGTACGGGAACTTGATTTTCCAGCATTTGCATATTGCTGTAAGCCCCACAGCTTAAAGGAATTGGAATAGCTAATAGCGTAATTTTCAATCAATAACCCGGACTTGTCAGCTTTTTCCAGGCTTTCGAAGGCCAGAAAATTTAGCTTACTGTCTGGAATAACGACTAGCTTACTGATGGATTCCCCTTCAAGGTTCAAGGGGTGGACCAGCAGTTCGTAAAGCTGTCTGGAAAGTGCCGCCGCCCCAGGTTGGATGGTTTGAATTTGTTCATGATAGGCATCCATGAGCTCAAGCACTGTTTTTTTTTCGCCCAGATCCACCACACGTGTTTTCTCAGCGCTGACTACAAAGGCGAATAGTTTTGAATCTGTTGCCAAGTACCTGACAATTGCCCTATCGTCTGAGAGTTGGTTTTGAATCAACTCAAGATTGATTCCCCCTGTGAAAAAATCAAAATAGCTCGTATCGTAGGAGGATATGCTGGCTTCATTGGCCTGGAGTTCTGCTTCCAACTGACGTATTTCGTCCTGTGAAGAAGTAACATTTTGTTGCTGAAGCTGTACTAAAGAATACCTTAACTGATTGTGCTGTAGCAACAAGCTGTCCGGAACGGCCAAGTATTGTTGGTATTTGGATTCAAACTCCCGCCACAGCAATTGGGAGGAGTTGTTTTCCACCCGGATCAATAGACTATCCACATCAGGCTTCTCCAATTGCAGATGTAGTGAAATCAAGCCTTCATGAATATTACCGGAAGTCATGTTCAGGCTGGGGTTGTAAGCCCCTTTTTGATAATAGTCCTGAAAAATAAGCGCAGCTACGTCAAAGAGATGGTAACTGATCAGGCCCAACTCCCGCTCACCCGTGCACTCAAATTGGTTTCGGTAAACGTTGGCAGCTTCTTTTACCGCATTGATATAATATACACTGTTTCGCTCGGCAAAGTCCTGCACATTGACGACCATCACGTCATCTATTTCCTCAGCGAGCAATAGCGAAAAAGCCTGCTTCACGATTTGCTCTGCTTGACCAAAATCATCCATTTGCTGCAGGATATCTGCTTTTTTCAAGGACAGGTTTAGCAGGTTGACTTCCCGGATGTCATGATTCCTACCGATCTGCAGGGCTTTATCCAGCGCAAGAAGTGCTTTATCAAGCTCATTTGAGGAAAACAACCAGAATTTACAATAATCCGCATAGCTCAGCATTTCATAGTAATAATTATCATACCTGATGCTTTTTTGCAGTGCCATATCCAAAAGCTGGATTTTCTTTTGAATTTCAGTACTATTCTCATAATCATCCAAGATAGCTGCTGTATTGAGAATGCTGCTGATCAGGTAATTGGAATATTGTATCTGGCTTTCCCGTGGAAGATCCTGAAAAAATCCGTTCAATGAATCTAAATGGGCGAGTGCCGATTGACCGTCGTCAGCCAGATCATAATAGAGAATGTTGATCCGGTGCCGGTTGACATGATGCATTAGCTGAGGTTTAATGGTAGCCTTAAACCCGGACTTTCCAAAGGATTCCTCGCTCACCCACTGGTCAAACTGCTCGTTCACTGATTCAATTAATTCCTTGGCAGCCGCCTTGTCACCATAGGTGCGGTATTGCCTCATGAGATTCCCATAGATGGTTATCAGGTAACTTTTGTCCACATCGGGATCTGATTCCCAGAGGGATTTCGCTTTGAGGTAACATTCCTTGCGTTGGGTGAAAAAGCCGGTTTCCGCATACATGGTACCCAGATTGTTATAAGCCAAAGCCAAACTGGACACATCCAATTCCTCCGGAGGCAAAGACTCGTAAAGGCTGATAGACTTTTTGTAAACCCGGATTGCCTCATGATAGTCTTTATTCTTGTCGTGCAAGTAAGCAATGTCGTAAACAAAATCTGCCTTGTCAGCAGTGCCGATCTGAGACGCTATCAATTGATATCCCTCCAATGCCAGCTGCAAGGAACTTGCCCAATCACCAGAATTGGCATAATCATGATAGGCCTCGGTAAACAGTTCTTTTAGATAATCAACATGACCATCAGAAGCGAGTGGTTTGCTATTTTCCAGGGCTTTTTCAAATTCCTGCCGGGACTTTGTATAATTCTGTTGACCGGAATAGTGCAAGCCGGAAGCTCTGTGAAACTTACTTTGAAAGAGCAAGAAATCTTGGTGATCCTTTCCCAGTTGATTTGACAGCTGTTGAAAAACCCTGGCAGCCTCAAGGTATTGCCGGGATGAGAAGAGACTATCTCCAAGAGAACTTTGACCGTGTTGTGAAGCCCTCGAATTTTGCTTACATAAGGTATGATTGAGGGTTAAAAAAAGGCAAATAAAAAGTGCTAGTGATGTTTTACTGTCAATAAACATGGCGTGTATTTAATCAATTGAAGCCAGCCTCTATGTTTCACTCAGGGTTCGGTTTTAATGCTAGGGGCAGTTACCTGATCAGCAATTCTATTCAGGAATTTTAAGTATTTAGGTTAGTTTAGGGCACAATATTGGGTGCATATCTATGTTGGAACCCTTGAAACAAACATTTAAAAGCCAGAAATCAAAAAGAATTAGGTAGTAATAAAGTCATTCTTCTTTAAAATTTAGGATTCGTGAGTCGCGATAAAGCGATAGATACAAGCTTTTCTTTAGTAAAGTGTAAGGCTAACGTGTTTGTATATGAACTGTGGCGTGTTTCGGTACGAGCCTCTCCTAATAGAAACGGGCTTTGGGAAATCCGCAGGATTTTCCAAGTGAAGACTCACCCGCTATTTCTTATACACGCTGTTCAGGAATATTTTCTTTCATTCTATTTGCCTTATAAAAACTACTGTTGAACAGGATTCTGACTAACGAATCATGCCCCCCTAAATATCAGCTTACTGCCTCACCCTGCCCTACTAGCCGGCCCAATCCCTGAAGAGAGAAGGCGCATGTTTAGTACTATCATCAAGATTTCAGAATCAAAAGGTGTTTGATAGTTTCCGGATTTAAGCCCAGAAGGATGCTATAAAAGTTGGCGTAGTTCCCAGATCCTGTCAGTCTCGATACCTCGAGTGTCGCAGGCGATAATGAACAATGGCAAGAACGGAAAAAAAATGATACCATCCCATCACGCAGGCTAGCTACTTCGCTAAATCCCTCCCTGCAATCTGGCTCCTCCTTAAAAATGTCCACAGGACATTTTCTTAACAGTCGGCCCTAGGGTATTATTTGGGAAAATGGGAGGAAATGTGAGGGAATTGTGGTGTTTTTTGGTTGGTCAGCAGGATTATCTGCATCCCATGGCATCCTTTTTCAGACAAAAACAGAAAGTGAGGTTCATGATCCTGTTCCGGATCTGGAATGCCGGTGATTGGTTTGCCCCCTTTTTCCTATCTGGCAAGTACTACCAGTCGATTTATCAGACTCCAAGATTTAGGTAATAAAGCCCTTGATTCAGAGCCCAATCCACCCGAAGCAAAGTGCTTCTTCAACGTCTTTATTCCAATTTGATGGAGTGAACATTTGACTTTTCTGTGTAATAAACGAGCCAAACAGATTGTGTTGACTGATGATTTTTTTCTAACCATTGCCTCCAATCTGCTCGGCTTTTAGGACGATATGTTTCTATTTCATTTTTAGGCATTCTCTTGTTCCAGCCATTTTAAAATTGATTGGGTAGTTTCCCCCGGCATTTCTTGCTGAATCCAATGACCGCAATCCAGACTGACAACATCCAAATTAGGAACGATATTTTTTAGGTTTTCAGACTTTGGAATCGTGTCCTGTTCACCATATATCATAAGAGTCGGCTGATGGATGATTGGGATTACGTCCGCCATCAAGTGCCAGTTTCTATCCAGGTTTCTGTACCAATTTATACTTCCTGTAAACCCTGATGATTCGAAAGCCGAGATGAAAACAGCCAGTTCGTCCTCATCCATCAAAGGCTCCCCAAGTGGTTTTTCTGCTCTTGCAAGATTGATCATTAGCATTCCCGGCTCAGGAGGTGTGGGGGGTATATTTTTGCGGAATATATTACGCAGAAACCGGGATGTGTATTCATTCATTATAGCATCTGCTACTCCGGGTTGTCTGTTGAAGTGAACAAAATAGAAGTCTCCTCCAACCAGTGCTTCCATCGACTCAATCCATGGTTTTTCTCCACGCGCCTGATAGGGCAAAGCCAGGTTGATCACTTTATTTACCCGCTCTGGATGCAATAGCGCCAGACTCCAAACGACATTTGCGCCCCAGTCGTGACCAACAAAAATGGCGTCCTCGTATCCGTAATGGTCGAGCAGTGCAATCAGGTCACCTGCCAAGTGTTCAATGTCATATTCAGTTACTTCGGCCGGACGGGATGAGTTGCCATAACCTCTCTGGTTTGGAATGATGACATGATAGCCAGCTGCAGCAAGTGCCGGTATCTGATAACGCCAGGAAAACGCATGTTCCGGAAAACCGTGACAGAGAACGACAGGTTTCCCCGAATTCTTTGGACCTGCTTCAAATACTTCCAGTTCCACGCCATTTACTGAAATCATCGCGGGAACCGGGAATTGGGTTGGATTTACACTTTTACTTGTTGTGCTTGTCATTTTATTGCCGTTTAAAAATTGATGTGATGCAAACTTAAATCCGGTCAGTGACAGCCCTATGTCAAGAGTGAAAAGGAACTAGTTGTAATTGTCAAAATACTCTTGCAAAGTCAGTATAAGGTTTAACCCGAATTATGCATTAGGTTTCGTTATAGCCTGTCCCGATAAATCGGGAAGGTCATTAATCGCAAGAAAATCAGGCTGTTTGGAAACTGAGTCCGCCGCGGCGGATATGGTGAAGTTGAAAACAGCAATGTAATAGCTGATTTTGAAGCAATTAAGGGTTGTAATAACTTGTGCGCCGTGGCGTAGAATTGCTAATGAATATTTCGGGTTTACTGATAATTCACAGTTCCTCTGGAATTATAAGTAAGGGTCGATTTTGCTACTCCAAAATATTCAGAAATCAATATTCCAGGAATAGCATGACAAGCTAATCTTATCAATGCCTGGTGATGGACACAATGCTCCAGATTATACAAAAGCTCCCGGAAATAGGTTGTATTGATGCCCTCAGTTTCCGGATTTTGATCCGGATACAATAGCAAATCCTTGTCTGGAAGAATGATTTGATGTTGAATCAGCCTGATTTTCTCCAAAGCAAATACAGGATCCCGTTCCATCCTTAAGTCTCTTTTTCGGAGATCATAATTGATTTCACCGGAGTCATACTGAGCGATCAAGCATTCGAAAAGCTCCAAAATATGTCGTACATGCTGACCAATTGAGGAGGTTCGAAACACCGGAGAAAATTGAGAATAATCCTGGTGAGAAAGTTGCAGCAGAAGATCACTGAGCTCCTCGAGCTGATTAGCGCATGAGTTAGATAGCATACCGGCGTTTGATAAAACTGATCAATTGATTTTTTAGGATAATCACCTGCCCCACACAAGCCAGAAAACAGACCAATGCAAGCCCGAATAGCTTTCCTCCATCATTATTGAATATAATTCCTAGTTGGAAGATATGCGCTCCGAGCGCTCCAACCATAATTAAAATTCCCAAAATTGCCCCAAGAAGTGTGGCTTTTGGTGTTAGAATTAAGATGGCTACAATTAATTCAATCACGCCAAGACCTATTCTTCCGAAAGGCTCAAGACCCAAAGTAGTAAATAGCATAACAGAATCCGAATGCGCACCAAACTTAAAAATCAGTGATTGAATCAGAATTATTGCCGCCAAAATCCGCAGTCCCCAACTGAGGCGTTTTGCATTTATAAATGATTTAGGCGGAAAGCCCGGTCCTTGCAGCATAGTCTTAAGATTTCATGGTTCTATACCTCAAAGATGTAGTGGTCAACTGACTCCAATTGTCATAAAACTTACACTTTGAGCAATTTTAATCGAGCTCGCGCAGGTTTTTTATCCTAATTTCTTTTCTGGAGTAGGTGATCAAACCTTGCTGCTCCCATTCGTTGAAAAGTTTGGTGGTGGTTTGCCGCGAGCTGCAGATGATTTGGGAGATTTCCTTATGGGTGAGAAAGTTGTCGATGCAGACCTGATTGCCTGTGAATCGGCCCTCACGTTTCGCCCAATCTGTAAGAAAAGCGATAAGTCGTTCTTTCGTGTTTTTGAAAAAGAGATTGGAATAATTGTTTTTGACCCGCTTCAGCCGAAAGCCGATGAGCTTGGTGTAAGATATAGCCAAGGTCGGATTCTCTGCCAGCAAGCGTTCAAAGTCCGCGGTGTTGAAGCTGCATAGCACTACGCTATCGGTCAAAACCTGTGCATATTCATAAGTGCTTTCTTCTTTATCAAGGTTGAGAGAACCAAACAATTCTCCCTTTTGGATAATATCCACGATCAATTCATTCCCTTCCTCATCGACTTGGACAATCTTCAGATTACCACGCTTAAGCAGAAAGATTCTGGAGCTTTCATTGTCTCCAAAATCTATCATTTCGCCCTTCTTGGCGCGCTTGAAATTGGTGATGATGCAAAGTTGCCTCACCTGCGAGTTGTTCAGCACCCAAAACAGCTGATGATTTCTCAAGTGCCAAAATTTAATTTCATCACTCATTGCTGTCCCTTATGAGGCGTTTATAAGATTGAAAACTGAGTTTCAAAACCGAAAGACTAGGTCTGGCCGGCATGGACTTCAGATTAAATTTGGCGATTTTTGCCATCTTCCTGAAGAATTTTGCAATGGTTTTTAGAGAAGCGACATAGGAGTTTCCCGGCGAATAGATGTGTATCGGTTCTGCATTGGCACCATTCACTTCCAGAATAGAAATTGCAAAAGCATCTTCGAGATCTGCCGAAGATTCCACTTTCACATCAAGTCTACCATAGTAGAAGTCTGATAGAGGAAGGCAGATATGCTCAAAAGCCAGTAATACTTTCGGGGAAATTAGCTCCGATCTATCCAAAAACAGCGCACCTTTACAATGATTCCCGCTGTGACTGAGTTGGAAGATTTCATTTTTTGCCGGGATGATTTCTAAAAGCTCCTCCTGTATTTCATGTAAATACCGTCTCACTCTTGGGTGATTTTCTGCGAGCATTTGTACAGAATTCACTCCGTTTCCAATGACTTGGAGCGGGATTTTTTGAGTGATGGACGGAATGCTCAGCTGACCTGTTTCAGGGTTTTTTACGATAAAAATCCCATATTCTTCGTTTTTGGAAATGAACTCCTGCAAAATCAACGCTTCGTTTTTGAATGCTTCGAGATAAAGTGCTACGTCGGTTTGATTTGTGATTTTCCGTACCCCTCGACCTCGCTCTCCTATATTTGGTTTGAGAATGAAGGGAAAATGGATTTCATTTTTTGCAGCTTTTTCCAATAATCCATTTAAGTCATGGGGTGGATGACTGAGAATGCTTTTGGGTATATTTTCCTCAGCAAAGTCCAGCATGGAGTCGAATTTTGAATAGTTGAAAAGCCCCCCATTCTCAATAGCCGGGTTCAAGGCCTGAAAGTAATTAAGATTCTGAAGACGGATTCCCCAGTAGATCCCAAGCAAATACATCGGAAGGTGAATTGTCCAGGCAGGCCAAAACTCGAAAGGATTGGTCTCAGTAGTTGGGTCGAGGGAAACCTGATCCTTGGTTTTTACGGTGATCGGGAAGCTTGGATTAGTGACCTCCATGATGTTCATTTTACTGTTTTTTGACGGTAGTCCAGTTATGATCGGCTTTTTTGATCATTCCATTTTGGTCTTTAAGCCAGTCTTTTTGGACATTCAAGTTATAATTTAAATAAAGTTTGTTGTCCACAACAGTCCATGCATCCGGAGAAATTTTTGCTTTGTATCCACCTGCCACCCCAAAGGCACAATAGCCACCATATTGAGGTGCATAAGTCTGAGGATTTGCGTCAAAAAGCTTTTTGTTGGCAGCACTGGAAAAGAGCCAACTGGCATTCATGTATACGGACTTGAATTCTTCTTTGCCTTTGACAGGCTTCCTTTCAGTAAAATAGGCAACAGGATCATAGCCTCCGATTGCCTTACCGTCAGAGAGGTAAACTTCGGGTTTTTGGGCGAAAGCTACTGTTTGGATAAAAAAGGCGAAAGCCAAGAGTAAGACCGTTTTCATACGAATTGAATTGAATTTAAGGTGTTTGTTTAAGTTGATAGAAAAGGCCAAAACCGTAACCTGGGCCGTTTAGTACATTTTGACCTTGGAGGACCTGATTGGCGTAGGCAGAAATTCCAATGTTATTTGGGAAAAACCATCCTATTTCTAGGGTTGGAAGCAAGTATTCAAGGTTGTTGGAAAAGATTCCGTTGTTTACATTTTCGGCATTTCCATTTTCGAGCGATTGGATGGCATTGAAGTGAAAGGCAACCAGAACTTTCTTCTTAAAATAGCCCAGATCAAAACCATACCTGATTTCGTCCGAAAAGTCTCGTGTGCAATTGTTGATACCTCCGAAAGCTGAAAAGTAAATGGAATTTGGGAGGGAAAAACCCAGGAAGAACGTTGAAGCTCTTCACCTATCTGAAGTCCCACTTGTTCCGCTTCCAGTTCGATGACAGGATCCACAAAAGCGTCGTCTTGATAGTCTATTCCAATGCAGGCCAAGCCAAAAAGAGGAGTAAACCGTGCGTTCGGGATTTTTTATAGAAGTGCATAGACAGGAATTTTGCTACAAGCTCCGGGTTTCCTTGGAATACAATTGTCAGGCATATGACACCTTTCAAAAATTCTCCACTAGGATGAAAAACGGAATAGAAAACCTTCATCATCATTCAGTCTAGCCCGGCATTCGGTCTGCTTATCTTCGGCAGGGCAGCGATGAAAAGTCGAACCAATGTCGAGGCAGAGTGGATGGACAAGAACCTTTGATTATGCATATTTCACATATAAATCATAAAGAGATCGGCATATGCACTTGCACGCTAATCTCTAGCCAGAGACTTGCTTCTTACCATCGCTCCTATTTTGTGGCGCCTCTTTGGAGAGTGAGTCCGCCGCGACGGATATGGTGAACTCGAAAACAGCAATGTAATGGCTGATTTTGAAGCAATTAATGGCTGTAATAACTTGTGGCCGTGGCGTAGAATTACTAATGCGTATTTCGGGTTTAACCGTGCTGCAGTATGCCAACCTTGCAAACTAGCTTTTGCACTGATCCGTTAGGCTGTAAATCGCTTAAATTACCTACTCCCTGCGTAGAAATCGATATAATTATTTAGTAGATTTAGCAAGTGAGAAAACTCTCTTCCATAGTTCTGCTGGGCTGTTTTTGCCTGTACTACTTCGGGTACCTAATCTATTACTATACTTTTCAGCATAGTATCAATAGAGATTGGGAAGAAAGCATCTGGGAAGAAATGTATGATGACTCTGACACTGAAATGATGGAAATACCCCTCTCCCTTCCATACATGGCCAATCAGGAATCTTTTCAGACGACTAACCTGGCTATGGAGGTAGATGGAAAATTCCTTCGGGTAGTCAAGCAACGTTACCAAAATGACACCCTACAACTAGTCTATATCATAGATCATCAACAACAGCAACTGGAAAACCAGGTTACTGACTGGATAAGATCCATCTCTGACCAATCGCCTCAAAACAAAAAGGAAAGAAATCAGCTATTTGCCAAGTTATTTCCAAGAGACTTCATGGCAAGTGAAATCCCCAAACTTAAAACTCTCTTTAGCCAAAATACTTCCTATAAAAAATGGTCACTTCAGGCTGATTACGCTGATATTGCTATACCCATAAAGACCCCTCCCCCACAGTTGGAATAAAATATACGCTTAATCATTTTTACTGCCAGTTGGGTCAATTTACCCGGTTGGCTGCACATATTTATTTTATCCTTACGTATGAATATAAAAAAACTACTCAGCATTGGGTTATTCCAATGCGTGGTGGCCTACTCCTATGCCCAAAATGACAGCATCAAGACGCTGGACTTAAAGGAATTTCAGTTGAGGGATTTCCGGGGTTTAGCGCCTGTTTCTCCTCTTCCAAACACACACCGCAACTTCCTGATCGGAGGAACAAAAACCGAGTCAATCCAAATCAGTCAGCTCCCAGCCAACCTGGCCGATAAAACAGGAAGGCAATTATTTGCCAAAATCCCGGGGGGATTTGTGTATGACATGGATGGCTCAGGCAACCAAATCAACTTCTCAGTCCGCGGACTGGATGGCCATAGAAGCTGGGAATTCAATGTACGCCAGAACGGCGTAATGATAAACACGGATATATACGGCTATCCTGCCAGCCATTATTCTATGCCTATAGAAGCCGTAGAAAAGATAGAGTTGACCCGCGGCACAGGAGCCCTGCAATATGGACAGCAATTCGGAGGCATGCTGAATTACATCTTAAAAGAGCCGGACTCTACCAAACGGTTTTCCTTCGAAAACTTAAGCTCTGTTGGTTCATTTGGCTTGCTATCTACCTTCAATGCCATTGGCGGCAAAGTGGGAAAACTGACCTACTATGCATACTATCAAAAGCGGGTTTCGGAAGGTTACCGGAGGAATTCCAATTCCAAATCAGATGCTCAGCATGTGGGCCTGACTTATCAATTCAACGATAAACTAAAGCTGAGGGGAGAACTCTCCCGAAGTACCTATTTGTACCGGATCCCCGGCCCACTGAATGACGGGATGTTTGCCGAAGACCCGAAACAGGCTAGCCGGAGCAGGAATTACTACAGTCCGGAAATCTGGATTCCTGCTTTGGTTCTGGACTACCGACTGTCGGCCAGGACTTCGCTCAGCTGGACAGTTTCGGGAGTATTCGGGCAAAGGTCTTCTGTCACATTCGACGGGTTTGCCAACAAACCGGACCTCATCGATCCGGCTACCGGTGTATACGCTCACAGAAACGTGGATATAGATAATTATCATACACGTACCTCAGAAGGAAGGTTGATCCATGCCTATCAACTGGGAGCCCTGAAAAGTAATTTCTCTGCCAACTTCCGGTATTTCAACAACAGCATGGACAGAAGGCAGCGGGGGCAGGGAACAACAGGTTCGGATTACGACATAAGCATATCCGGGGAGTTCCAAAGGGATATGAACCTGAAAAGTGAAAGCTTTGCGATAGCGCTTGAAAATCAGTTTTACCTATCGGAAAAACTCAGTATTACGCCAGGCTTACGGGTGGAAATGGGCTCTTCAAAAATGACCGGACGTATTGATTATATCCAGGACGCCAAGGTACCCAAGACGATAGCTTATGACTTCGCCGCACTCGGTATCAATGCCAATTATCAGCTGGACCGGAATTCACGGGTATATGCCGGTTTCTCACAAGCCAATAGACCTGTTATTTTCCAGGATATTATCCCGGGAAACCCCCTGATGCTCATCTCTGACAACCTGAAGGATAGTTTTGGGTATAACGCAGAAGTGGGTTGGGAAAACTCTTCCATCCCAGGCCTAAAGTACAACATCACCCTCTTCCAAACATCTATAGGCAATCGCCTTGGAAATATCTATGTGGAGCAAGAGGGGCAAACCTACATTCAAAAAACAAATATCGGCAATAGTCTGACTAATGGGATCGAATTCTATCTGGATTACCAGCTATGGAAAGGCTCCAACTGGACTTTGAATTTCTATACCTCTACCAGTTTGATGGATGCGAAATACACATCCGGTGAAATCGCCGGTGAAGACGGCAATCAGGATATTTCCGGAAACAGAATTGAAGCTGTACCAAAATGGCTAAGCAGAAATGGACTTACAGGATACTTCAAAGGATTGCAGGTACTACTCCAACATCAGTTTGTGGGAGAGACCTATGCCGATGTGCTGAATACAGAAACCCCACCGGAAAGCGGTGCGGTAGGGAGAGTCCCTTCCTATCATGTCTGGGATTTGAATACCTCCTATCAGGTAAGCTCAAATTTTATTGTACGGGCAGGAATCAACAACCTACTGAACGAGAGCTACTTTACTAAACGACCGCAGATGTATCCCGGACCGGGAATCTGGCCATCAGACGGAAGAAGTTTTGTAGTATCCGTAGGCTTCAAGCTTTAAAAGGTAGGTTCTGGGTGTAAATTATTGCTAAAGAGCCAGATGATTACCTCAACCTATATTCTATTAATACAATTGCTTAAACACCTAATAAACAGTAGTTTATTAGGTGTTTTATTTAATACTGGTTTAATCCGGGTGAAAACGTCTAAATCTCTCAGCAACAGTGTAAAAAAATCAATAGTTTGAACAGCTATTCTATGCAACAGCCAACTTCTCACAAAAATGCGACAGTTTGGTCCAAAAATTGGCCTGTTAAAGTTTTCGGCTTTGGACTAACACGAAGTCAATCAATATTGCATACTGATTCATTTCAACAACCGCATGTACCACCCGGGCAGAGATATGCAGTGAACTTAAGGATCTGGAAAAACGGGTGGATGCAAAAATCAGCAGTTTTTTTCCGAAAGCCCTACACCATTTCCACATGAGCGGATTAAAAAAGGCCGACAGATTGAAACGCACTCCCGCACACTATGGCAGTTTATTGAGCTGGAAAAGGAAAAGAATGCCACTGTGATCCTGCATATGCTACGGGATATGGGGGTGAAGTTCCCCTAAATTTACGGGAGATCATCTGTTCATGCCACATACTTTGCTGTATTGAAGTTTTGCTGCACTAGCTACAAACCTCCCGTAAAATCTTCTCATAAATCTACTCCGAGTCAGGCTTTTTCATCACCAAATAAAAGCAATAGGCGGTTGCCAAAACAACCAAAACCTGTACCGCAACAGCTAAAATCAATGCCGAATTATTCATGGGAGATTTGTTTACGTTTAGTACCGGAATACCACACAAGGGCTGCTATGAACAGAAACAAGATAGTGAGCTGAATCCGGGCCAAGGAAGAAAAGAATATTTTGCTTTTATAAAATTCTTCATTCAGAGGATCTTTCTGCATGAGAAGCTGAAGGTCAGCCTGTGCAATCTTGGAAACCAACGACCCTGTATCCAGCTGCCATCCCCTGCCATCCAGCAGACCTGCTATCGCTCCTCCCCAATCATTGCCCATCGGAGTGATCAATGCCGCTATGAGCACCAGCAACAAAAGTAGAGGAGTGATATATTTCATAATCCATTTATATATGCCGGGGATACGGATATCCGCCCCTCTGTTTAGTTCAGCCCACGCGTTGTCCATTCCAAAAACCCAGGTAAACAATATCATCTCCAGAAAGGCAAAAACGACAAGACTTACAGTTCCTGCCCAATAATCATATTCGTCAAAGTACCCGTACCGGTAAAACAGGATAGTGGGCAACCCCATTACCAATGCCAGCGCACCAAAGGACACGGCTCCTTTTACTTTCCCCCATCCAAACTCATCTTTCATAAATCCCATCCACGGTGTTCCCATAGCTAAAGAAGAGGTGATGCCGGCAAAGAAGAGAAGTCCAAACCAGCAGATCCCTGCAACAACGCCGAACAGCTCCCCCCACTGCATGAACAAATAAGGCATCGTCTGAAAAGCCATTCCGAACCCGGCATTGTCCAACACCCAGTCCAAACCAAGGAATCCAGCCGCTATTGGTATGACAATCGCACTTCCCAGTACGATTTCAACCAATTCATTGGTAAAACCCGATGTAAGGGAGTTCAATGCGACATCTTCGTTTTCTTTGAGATAGGAGGCATAGCATTGTATGGATCCCATTCCTACTGAAAGGGTGAAAAAAATCTGTCCCGCTGCAGCCAGCCATACCTTTGGATCGAGAAGCGATGTATATTGGGGAGTCCAAAGGAAGTTAATACCATCCCATGCATTCGCTTCAGGAAAGGTCTCTGAGGCATAGTCGGATCCCATGCTCCAGCCCTTGAAAGCAAGTACTGCCCCAAACAAAATCAACAGTGGCATGCCTATTTTGGCAACTTTCTCAATGCCTCCCAATCCTGTAGACAAAATGTATACATTGATACCCAGAACAACTATATATACCAATACAGGTAGATAGGAAATGCCAAAATCAGATCCGTCAAGATTTACATAGTGAACAAAAAACATACTCACTTCTGACTGGGTCATTTGGGCAAATGTCCCGACCACGGTGTGGATGACATAAATAAAAGTCCAGGATTCTATATAAGTGTAGTATGCGACCACGGCCACATTGGTGAAAATCCCGAAGACTCCAACATACTTCCACCAGTTGCTATTGGCCATCGATCCAAGAATATACGGCGCACTGTGATTGCCTCTCTTGCCTCCAAATCTTCCTATGGACCATTCGGTAAACAGCAAAGGAATGCCCATGACCAGAAAACAAACCAGGTAAGGAATTATAAATGTTCCTCCGCCATTTTGGATCGCCTGCACGGGAAACCGCAAAAAATTGCCAAGGCCCACTGCATTTCCGGCCATCGCAAGTATCAAACCTGTCCTGGATCCCCAGGAATCTGTTAGTTTTGTCATAATTTCGAGAAATAGAAAGGACGTCCTATAGGACAATCCGTATTATTTTAGCTGATTTTTAATCAGTTCGAACCATTTCTCCGCCAAAACAGTCTCTCCCAGCAGGTCTGAATAGTGTTCGGCATCATAGATTTCCAATAAAACCACTTCTTTTGAAGCTACTTTGGGGACAAGTTCCAAAGCGACAAATTCCGGCAATTTCTGTGTTTGCGCAGTGGTTGTAGGATTCTGAAAATTTTTGATCAGGTTCACTTTTCCATAATCCCCCAGATCTAAGCAGCTGCTGAAGCTATCTATTCCATGCCGGACATAAACCAATACATTTTGATAAAGGTCTATCCCTAAGGCATATTGATACCTCCAAGTCTCTATTTCTTTGGGATTGGCACTTTTGGATTGCGCCAATTCAGTCAGGTGGGCAATAAGTTTGTTGTTTTTTTCCCTATTTTGAAATCCATGGTAAATAAACGGTGCGCTAAATGCGCACATCAGTAAGCATGACATTATTAATGTCACAGGTTCTAGTTGGAACATAATGATGATAGAATGGTAAATGATAAAATAAAATCAGGCCGGATACAGCCCCTGAAGATTTTATTAATTACCCTACCACGTATAAAAAAAATGGATAAAAGTCTCTTTCACGTCAAATAGTGCTATGGACTTTTTGAAAAACAAATAGAAATCAGAAGCGTCTTTTACCCCATAGTCTATTGAAATCCATTGAGCATTAAACTTGGACCACAGACTCCAATCCACGACAAATGAAGGGGTTTTTGGGGAGTCGCTGCACACCAGAATATCTGATACTTGCACGATACCCTGCTGTACAATCTCCACCCCGACAGCCCATGATCTTCCTGTATCTGCTTTGCTTAGCGTTAAACAATTAACGGATAGACTAAGCAGCCACACCAAACCGAGAAGGTACGCTATCCGCTGTTTCTTCATTTTTTCAGTGAAATATTATCGCAAGTTATGTCAATAAAAAATCAATTTGCAAGAGGAAATATTTTCAACATTCAAAACTATCCAAGAACCCGATAGTTGACAGCCAATTAGAAGTTTAGCCGGGTTTGCAGGGCCTCTGTTCTTAGTTATCATTGCCCTAACCGACATACTTTTTGCCTTAGAGAGCATACCTGCTATTCTTGCTATTACACCTGATCCCTTTTCTACCATGAACTCTTGATATAGACAGAATAGATGGAAATATTACTTTCTCTATTCTTTTTGTTGGAATACCTGAAGTAAACCACATCCGCACCCGCGGTATACTGCCCGGAGAAATGAAACCTTCTCAACAGCTCCGGTTTGATATGCCGATATCGGGGCAGTAAATGATGCTCCTCCAGAACCACTACCCTGTCAATCCAATAGGTCTTTAGATGGATTTCATTCCCGGGATCCAGCATGGGATATAGGTAATCGTATAACGGCTGTTCCCATCGATCGGGTAGCGCCCTCTTGCCTATCATCCATTTATAAAGAGACTTTCCACTTATACCCAGCTCATCCTCCATCGCAGATATCCGTAAAAAATGCCTGTGCATTACCAAAAACTGTCTGGCCATTGAGTCTGTTATCATATAATTGGATCAATCTTCTACGCCCTAAAGATATGCAGAAGCATAAATAAAGAATCGCTTTAAAAACCGGATCATTGCAAAACCTTTGTTATGGCGGTATCTGATAAAATGTCGGGGAAATGTCGGGTAAAAATAATGATTTAAATACCACTCCTGCCGGTTTTATGTGCTAAAATCACCCCGGAACTGCCTCGGGAAGGATTGTAAAGCCCGGTTGGGTTTGGGGAAATGGAATGCTGAATAAACACAATTATACTTATGAAAAAGATTGGTATCGGTATAGGGGCCGCATTGTTAGCAATTGGCTTAATTCTTTTCTATCTGAGTTGGCGTACACCCTCACTGTCTGAAAATCATGGCAAGATAGACACTCACTTGTATCTGGGCGATAGCGCAAGTCAGCCATTGATCGTAGCGTTTGGGGGTGGGTCGGGCGGTAATGACTGGGAGCGTAACTACCTAAAGGAAAAGCGGGACGAATTTCTAGCCAGAGGTTTTGCTGTATTGGCCATAGGGTATTTCAATTCCGGGCAGTCCCCAAACACACTGGACCGTATTTCACTTGACGCTATTTCAGATTCAGTCCTGCAAATTGCAAAGCGCCATCCGCAGGTGGACAGCAGCCGCATTATTTTAATGGGCGCAAGCAAAGGTGGCGAGTTGGTATTAAATCTGGCAAGCCGGTATTCTCATTTCAAAGGAGTTATAGCACTCTCCGCCTCCCATGTCTCTTTTCCTGCACATACCCTTGCGGCGAACACCTCTTCCTGGCAGGACAACAACCGGGAAATCCCTTATGTACCTGCGCCGTTAACTACTCTTGTTCCGGCATTAATGGGAAATTTGTATGAAGCTTTTACCTTGATGTTGGAGGATAAAAATGCCGTCCATCTCGCAGAAATAGAAGTAGAAAACATCAATGGCCCTATCCTACTCCTCTCGGGAACACAAGATGAGCAATGGCCTGCTACCCATATGTCAGAACAGCTGATCAGTCGCCTGGCCAAGCATAAGTTTAAGCACCGGTATCTACACCTTGCTTTTAAAGGAGGACATGTAGAACCCTTAAACCACTTTGACAAGGTGTTTGAATTTTTGGAAGAGGAATTTAAAAAATAAGTTCCGCTTATTGTAAGGCCATTCCGATAGCTTCTCGCTGGGGTGCCGGCTAGACGATCTTCCCAAAACTCTCTATATCATACCCGGATAGTACTGCATCCAGCCTTTTCTTTCTGCTCTTGTTGGCATCAGTTTCCTCTAAGGTCAATATCAGCTTCAGCAGCTTCATTCTTAAATCTTTGTCCTTAAGGTCCAGCCCATTTTGGCTCAGGGACTCTTCTATAAAGGCCTTGGCATTGTAGGGATGGACAGCCTCCTCTCTGAAAGCCGCATCGGCAGGATGAATCACTTCATTGTACATATTCATGAGCACTATACCATTGTCAGCTTTCTCAAGCATGTTCAGAGCATTCTCTATTACTTTCTTCAGTTTCATCTGTATATTTTTATTTATAATGGTCATAACTTGTCCCATGACAAAAGAAACGGGATAGCCTGTCCCGAACTCCATTCGGGAGAATCTCGCAGCGCTTATAATCATGCCAGTGTGTCGTTTTCGACATGCTCGATTTCATAAAGGGTCGGGTGATCTTCAATTAGGGCAATTATTACCGGGGCGGATAAGTTAACTTCAAAATTAGCGAATTGTCGGAATATGGACTGAATCAGGGATAGTCAATCCCACATTCTTAACAAGAAAAACCACTTGAATAATAATCCGAGATTCCTCGTCAATGTGATCTTACAAACTAACCATGGCAGTTTGGATCAACTAACCGCAATTTGTTGAACTGGAACAGGAAAAGGACGCCACTGTGATCCTGAATATGAGAGTGAAACAGAAGGAGAGATGATCTGTTTAGCTCAGACCCACAGAATCCCGGATCATTCCATAAGAACCTCACCTTCCCCAATACTTTTGGGAAAAGATTCATTGTTTCCAGAGAATCGGGACACAATGGTGTAAGATATGTGCGCCGAGGAGCGCACCTCGTCAGAGAAATCTGGCGAGGACGTATACTCGATTCCACAGTTATTTTTCATTTAGTTTCTTTGTTGTACAAATAGTCAGCAATTTTGAAGATAGCATAATTTTTATCTTGTGCAATTTCATTAAAAAACTGTCCATTTGTTATTTCATCTATTTGTTGTCCAAAGAGAATAGAGTTTGTTCGAAATTTTAAACCTTCAAAGTCAACTACCCAAGGTGTATAAAGATAGTTTGGCTTGTCGTCTGAGTTTTCGATTATTAATTTATTTCCATTTTGAAATACAATAGTGATTCTTCTCCAATCGGTTGTAGTACTCCAATTTCCATAAGCTTGCCAAAAGGCATTATTGATTTCTTCTTCACTTAGAGTAAAAAGTGATTCTGCAACTGACTTGTAAAAATTAAAGTCGATGTTTTCTCCCGGAAATGAATATAAATTATCAAAGTCAAAACGGTCTATTCCTGATTTCTTTATTTGTTTTTCTTCTTTGTCGATAAACTCCTTAAATTCATTTATGTCATTTTCTGTGATATTTAAATCATTTAATGAAACTTTTACAAACCTTGATTTATCAATTAGCTCAATAATCTGTTCTATTTTGTCAGTGTTTATTTCGCTTAAAGCACGGGAAAGATATTTTGAAGAACTTGATTTTTTATCAACTACAAATTTGTCGCCTTTTCTAATGTATGACCTTAATGAATTATTAGAATGGAAACAACCTTGACTGCCATTTTCAAAATGTAATTCCTTAACTACGAGATTGGAGAAAAGGCTTTCAGGTAAATTATATTCCTTAACTGACTTTTCTTTTGGTTCAAAGGTGTATTGTTTATTTAAACTTCGGTCTGCCAATACAATTTTGTTGTAAAATAAAGAAACATTGGCGATAGAGAAATCCACAGACAGAAATCGGTACCACTGCTTTTTCTTTTTGTCAAAACGAAAAATATCCTTATTCTCAAATCCATATTCTTCATCTTCAAAGTTTAGTTTCAAGTAGGGCTCTTGAATTGGGACTTCATCCGTAAATAACTCTGAAACTTTAAAGTCATCAGGATTAATTTTGTAAACGCTTTCAAATGTCAACACGAAAAGTTTGTTGTTTCTAACTCCAATTGCTCTGGGGATGTTTTCAAGCGATTTCTCGGACTGCCAAGTTTTAGAAAAAGCACTATCATAATGGCTTATGCTAAAATCTTGATTAATTGTGTAAAGGTTATTGTTTTCAGAAACTTCAAAATCAATTATTTCAGGGGAATAAGTCCAATCAATAGAATCCGATTTAGTTATAAACACTCTATCTTGTTGATTGATGATATAGTAGTTTCCAAAAATTCTTATTTTCCTAATGTCAGGTCGGTCTTCTTTCGAAAGCCTTTCATACTTTTCTTGACTTAAGGGTGTGGGTAGTTTTTCCCAACTGTGACAGTTATCAGTCGTTTTGTAGAGTACGTTCCAAAAAGAGCCAAACAATCCTGTTTGTTCATCTTTTGCAAAATGAATAGTTGAAAATCTTAGTGCGTTTTCATTTCCTGCCTTATCAAAGGATTTCCAAGTTTTGCCTGAATTTTCCGTGTAGTAAATGAGTTGCGAATTTCCACTCATCCAAGCTTTTCCTTTGTTGTTGATATATGCAGCGTCAATCCAACTGCTTTTACCAAATTTTACCTTTTGCCAATTCTTCCCGTGATTCCCTGACCAAAAAACAAAGTCTTGCTTACCATCTTCTTGAATAAACCCTGAAATCATCAGGGTATCCTCAGAAAAGAAATTTATTCTCTCAAATGTCTTTCCTGAAGTGAAATTATAAGGATCTAAAGAACCATAAGGTCCTATATGCCATAATTCACCGATTTGTTTGGTGAAATAAACATTTCCGGCTTTTGTCGCCACCCAAATTTCTTCGGATGGTGAAATTCCAATTTCTGATACTCCGCCTGCAATTGATAATCTAGATAAATATTCTTCTTGTCCAAAAACTGTAATTGGAATAAGTATGACTATCAATATGTGCAGTATCTTCTTCATAATTGTGGGCAATCGGGTCAGGCAAGGGAATTACACTTTTACATTCCTTCAGAACTCCCGTAGAACGGGACAGGCTGTGCGAGAGACTCTCATCCGCCGCAGCTGGCTCTTCATGCCCGCCTGTCCTCAGACAGGTTTATAATCCGCTTTGTACTAAAAGTACCTAAGGTTGAACCGATTTCCAATGCTCAAACAAGCTAAAAGAAATGAATCTAAAAGGGGATACTCTGGTTTCGTTTGACAGCTGTTTGATTGTTCCCTCCGCTACTGCAAGCGGTAGTTCATACGCAACGAAAACCTAGTAGTTGGTGCGTTTTCTTATTTGTTCCATTCGGGCAAGAGTATGATCTTATAACTCTCGGGATCTTAAGCACATTTTTCTGTTATTCTATTCGCTAGCTGTTGGAGCTTATCTGAATTGGCGCTTACATGATAAGTTTCAGGTTGACTTTGGTCATTTTGAGCATTAACGAGTTCAATTGCCATATTCGCCAATTCAGCTTTGAATAAAACAAGACCTTCAGAATCGTAATCAAAATCCAAGAGTTCAGATATTCTGGATTCCCCGTTAAGAGTCTCTTCATTTGTACTCGATATTGATCAGTTCCAAATCGGGACGGATAATCTGAACGCTTGATACATTGTCTTGGAAACCAAAATGAACTAGGTTGGAGTACTCACCCGACCTAAATTCCTTGCTCTTACCTTTCAATTCACTATCTGAATAAAGGATTACCCGGGCTCCCTCCGGGACTTTCATAGAAGTGATGCTGTCATTTTTCATAATAAGGAAAATTATAGCTGACTACCTCCCCCAACCCTGCCAGGTTTTGCTTTAACCCTCCGAAATCGGCATGCTCATAAAAACTGATCAAAGGAAATATCTTGGCATCATGTTCAAAAATCTCCATAGAACTGATTTTGTCATTCCAGTCTGCTACATAGCTATAATTACCGGGAAACAAAACCAATCTAGGTCCCCGAAATCCTGTGTCACGGTAGAAATAGCCAAAATAACCAGACTCCACCTTGATAGAACTTATCCGGTCATTTCCGATTGGAATAGTAACGTGTTGACCTACACCATTATTTAGATTTTGTCACAAATTTATATGTAAACAGAATCAGTTTATTGGATAAATCCCATGTTAATATTTCATTATCAACAAGCACTTTATGTTTTTTAGAAATATCCCGAAGAGAGTTTCCAACAGATCTTCTTAGATACTCGCTCTCGTGCGCTTTATGCTGACTTATCAGTTGTATCGCTACTTGAGGATTAGTCTTAAAGAATGGACGGCCTGTCCAAATCCTTAATCCCTCTGTTACAGCACGACAAACATTAGGAATTTTGTCGCTTAACCAATCCTTAATGACAGGTAATGATTTTTCATATCCTGTATCCATGCAATATTGGTCAAATGATTTTGCAAGTATCTCTTGAACTTGCCAGCTTTTATCATTGCTCACTTTAGTCCTTAGAATCTGCAATGCTACCGGATCTTTAGACGATATGTATCCCAATAAAAAGACTGCTAAACTGCGAACCTGATAAAAATCGTTTTCCAACAATTCAACCGCTAATTTCATTGAGTCTGAAATTGATTTTGAAACAACTATTTTTTTTGCTTCATATTCTATCGGTTTGAATCCATTTTCTATTTTTACTAATCTCTCAATAACCTCTTTCATATCGTGTTGTACGGTGTCTTACACTTGCAGCCAATCGGGTCAGTCCAGATAATTTTAATCCCACATTCCCACAGAACTCCCGAAAAACGGGACAGGCTGTGCGAGAGACACTTATCCGCCGCAGCGGGCTGTACATGCCCGTCTGTCCTCGAACAGGTTTATAAATCGCTTTGTACTAAAAGTACTTAAGGTTGAACCAATTTCCAATGATCAAAGAAGTCTGGTAAGGCGAATCACTACAGACGCCTCACCTGCTTCTTACAGCAGAGGGTTCATATTTCGTGTTACGCACGCAACGAAAACCTAGTTGTTGTGTGCTCGCGCTTACTCCGCTGCTCTTTTTTTGAAATATTCATTTGCCCCTAGTTTTCGGTCAACAAGAATCAAAATCAAACTTGTCAACAATGAGCCAATAACAAATGAAATTGGGCCAACTGTATTAGTCCCACGTTATAGAAACAGATCAAGATAATAATATTCAGTCCCAGTGAAATAAGTGAAGGTCTCATCCTTTCCTTTGTTAATAAGTCCACGATCACAAAAGTTATCAGATATGGAATTAAAATTATTGCAATCCTTATCCACATGAACATAATGGCGCCTTCAAAAGTCACGTCACTTGCCCGTCTGCCGCTAGTTATGAAAAATCCAATGATTGATTCTCCGAAACTCTGTCCTGCACAAAATACTAATCCTAGTAGTAATGAATATAATACTCTTCTAATCATCTCATTTAAGCGCTTGCACACACATAAAAATATAAGCAACCCGTTGCGTATATTTCACATATATCTGATACATGATATTTAACTAAATCATACTTTACTGTCCATTACCAGTAATTACTTGACAGTAAACGCTTACTATCGGAAATCTCAGTTTGAAGGTAGTTGATGCTATCCTATCTGTGTTCATCTCAGCCGTTTTTCCATAACTTTATCCTTGCATACGTTCATTTTGTATACTCATTTTGACTTCAGTATCCAGAGGTATTTGATGGGTTCCGGGTTTATGCCCGGGCGGGTGCTATAAAAGTTGGTTGCGCTTTCTGATGGTAAAGAGCAGAGGTAAGAACAGGAATAAAAAGATAAGAAACCAGCCCGCAGGCTTGCCCCTCACTAAAACAGTCCACCGGACTGTTTTCTAACGCTCGGTCCTAGGGTATGTTTTGGGGAAATGGGAGGAAAAGTGAAAGAATTGCGATGTTTTCCGGTTGGACAAGAGAATTTTCCGCATCCCATTGCATCCTTTTTTCAGACAAAAACAGAAAGTGAGGTTCATGATCCTGCTCCGAATCTGCAGTGTGGTCAATTGGTTTGACCCACCTTTTTCTTAAGTAGTATCGATTGCTTTATCGGACATAGAGGTTTAGGGTAATCCAGCTATGGGATTGGTATCTAAAAAATCAACCCTAGTCAATCAAAAGGGGCAATCCCGATGCTCAGAACAGATTAAGCTATGGAATACCAGGTAAATACAGCATGTCAAGGCACTCTTACTACTTAAAACATCAGGGCAGATAATACCCTTTACCCATTGTCCAAATCATAATAAATGTGATGCAATTGTGGAAGACGTTGCGCCTTAGAGCTCTTTTTATCCTGAACTAATCATGGTGAAGATTTTGCAACAGACACAAACTGGAATAGACTATACAGCTAATCTTTCCGGAACTTAGATTATTGCAGTAGGAAAAAGGAAAATCGGTAACTATACACCTCCCCTCAGTCTATGACAACGTGGTATGCTACAAGAGAAAATAACTCAAAAAAATATTTTGTTAAAAATTCATAAAAAATTTATCAACTGATAATCAGAAGATTATGAAAAATCAGTTTTCCCATAAAAATTCTAATACAATTAAAATATTGCACCTTAAAACAAAAAATATGCATTATGAATAAACAAGTCTTTTTTCACTGAAAATCAATACCTTATACAGGGTATTGACATCGTGCTAAAGATTTGATTTCATTTGGAAAAAAAACATGAGGCACCTATTGATTGTTTGCGCTGTTCTCTTCTCGATCAAATGTTTTGCCCAAGGCCAAACCCATAGTCAAGAACATCAGAACATTATCCATTCTGATACCGACTCATTGAAAAATGACCAAAAGGATCAGGTTATCCAAAACTTAAATTCCCAACCCTTTAGCCCGGTAGAACCATTCAGAAAAATGCAGGTTCCCCCCTCTCCCCAGATGGCCGCATTGGGACAATTTGGAGAAATACCCGTAAATCATTCCACAGGTCTAGCTAAAGTCGCTGTGCCCATCCATACTATTACTGTAAATGGGTACGAACATGAGATTTCCTTAGCATATCATGGGAGCGGAATAAAAGTCAATCAAGCCGCCTCGAATGTAGGCCTGGGATGGGCCTTGAACGCTACCGGGGCATTGGCCCGGAATTCCAATAAAATTGGCGGAGACCAAGTTCAGCTTCCATCCAATTATATTGGCTTTAATCCACATACTTCAACCAATCTATATGAAGCAAGTAGAAGTAACGCTGACTATATGTGGGCGCATAATGGATTAAATAATTGCTATGATACTGAGCCCGACATAATAAATTTCAACTTTGGTCAATATGCAGGTGTAATGGTACCTATCCAACAGGGTACTTATAGAGAAATTCCTTATACAGGACTTCAGGTACAACAAGGCACCAACTCATACATAATCTATGATAACTACGGTACAAAATTCACTTTTGATGTAAAAGAAACCACCTATCTGCCTCCTGGATGCCCTGGATCTTTGTACCATAGCTCGGGAGGGTGTATTAATGCGGGGATTTACAACGACTCTTTTTATTTGTCCAAAATTGAATCCAAAGAAGGAGGTACCATCACATTTTTTTACGAGAACGAAAACTACACCTATGCAATAAACCGCGTGGAGCAAAAATATTCCTGGATAGTAGGCAACGGCTGTCAACCAGACCAAAATCTAATCGACAACAATTGTATCCAAGAAAGCTGGGTAACGGGTAAAAGACTCATTAAAATCGAGACCTCAGAAAACGAACAGATCATTTTTAAATATAAAAATGAAACCACTTCAAATGGAACCAGAGAAGATCTTCCCGGCGCAAAAGGGCTTCAGTACATAGAAGTTTATGATAAAGGTCAATTGAGTCCGTTAAAAACCGTAGAATTCACTACTTCATATTTCACTTCCAGTGGATCAACCGGTCCCAACCATCAAGCAGTATGGAACAAGCGGTTGAGGCTAGATCAGGTGAAAATCGACCAGGACCAAATATACTCCTTTACCTATAACGGCAATCTGTCTCCAAGGCTTTCATACGATCAGGACTATTATGGGTACCATATATTTAATTATGTCTACACAGCGACCCCCTATGATGCAACCCACAATCCCAACGGAGCCAATAGAGCTCCCAATGCAAACCGGGTCACGGCGGGATTGTTAAATAAATTAACTTATCCTACGGGAGGTTATTCCACATTTGAATATGAACAAAACATTGTATTTGCATCCAACCAAAACCAAGCTGGACCGGGTGTTAGGATAAAAAGAATAAATGCCTACACAGATACCAATGTATTGTCAAGCTATACGGATTATAAGTATATCTTAGATGGAAGCACAAATTCTTCAGGGAAAATAAACAGCCTACAAAGCACCTACAATTTTCTTGACCAGCAATCCCAATGGCAGCATGACAATGATACAGGCCCTTATAAACTTCAATGTTACTTCTTCTCAATAAGTAGTGACGACCAACAATCATCCTTTTTAAGCAAGACATATAACCCAACTTATAGCCGGGTAGAGGAAATTGTACACGATGGATCCCAGGGAAAAACAGTCCACCATTTTTCGACAGTAGGCGATATTCTTACAACTACTCCGGTTGGGATTGCAGCAATGGATTATGACTGGACATATGGGATTCCAACCAAAAAAGAAGTATTCAAAGGAACCGGCACATCCTTGGAAAAAATAGAAGAAACCATCATTGAATACAAAACTTTTCTCACGAACACCACTGTATACCAGTCATATGCAGGCCCCAGTTCATATTATAGTTTTGGGATGAAATTAAGAAGGATGCGTGCGGAAGTAGAACCCGGCATTAACTGGACTTTTAAACCCGCTGTGTACAAATTGCACAAGTATGGCTATATCTCTGCTTTGGTGTCTAAAAAACGTGAAATCACCAGGAGCTATAAAAATGGGGTAAATTTTGAAACAAATGTTTATTATTCTATTGATTCAACAAACAACCGGATCACAAAGGCAGTCTATAAAGGCAGCAGTTCATCAGGAGAAGGCAAAAGCAGATATTTTTATTACACAAGCCAAATAGGAGGACAAACATCATTCTTAAAATACAAAGACCCCATCCTTTACCTTGATAAAAAGATCCGGGGTACTTCAGAATACACAGTAGGAGGAGGATACTTTCCGCTGAGTAATGTAAATGGATACTCTGTTCATCAAAAAGCATATACTTTAGATCTCCAGCACCCCACAGCGAGTTATAGTCTCAATCTATCAAATCCACCCGCCAGTGTTGGGTTTCGGCTCACGAATGAAGTTTTAACCTATAATTCTAAAAACTACCCTACACTGATAAGTGATGAAAATGTAAAAACCAAAATCCTATATGATTACTATGATACCAAGCCTGTATCCTTTATAAGGAATTTTACCGGTGTAGATGCAGATATAGCATACACCAGTTTTGAAACCGGCAACAAAGGAGGATGGATCTATACTATACCGTCAACTCTAGTAAGGTCATCAGCATATACAGGTGGCGTTTTACATGCCGTATCGGGACATCCAGTCTCAAAGTCAGGGCTTAGCTCCGGTAAAACATATGTTTTATCTTTTGTAGTTAAGAGAAACGGAACCGAAACCCCAAATCTAATAGTCAAGAAAGGGGGCGTTACTATAACTGATTCTGGAATTTCCAACGCTGATATAAATTCAAACTGGTTGATATACCAGTACAGTTTCACTGGAAGCACGTCTATCCAGATTGAAGGGAGTGGTATATTAATCGACGAACTGAGGTTACAGCCCGCAGGCTCTATAATGGAAACATTTGGGCACATACCTTTTGTCGGATTGAACTACTCTGCCTCACTTGATCTTATTGCGACCAATTACTCATTCAATCCCCAACGAAGACTGAGCATTATAAGAAATGGCTACTTTGAAAGGATCAAGCAATACTTTTATCAATACAAAGCCCCCTTATCTTTTTAATTATGAGAAAGGCATACATAACTTCATTGTTGATCTGGATCTCTTTAGGAGCTTGGAGTCAGAATCTTCCAAATACAACTTCTTCTTCAACAGCAAGCAGTCCCCAGACACTTACCATTCCTTCTATCCCATCTTCTGCCAATTTAAATGTGGTTAGGGAATATTTTTTTAACGTGCCTGTTCTTTTGCTGCTGGGTAGTCCAACAAAAGAACAGGCACAAATAAAAACCAGCTATTTTGACGGATTGGGGAGACCAATACAGGATGTGTATTATCAATTATCACCGACTGGTAAAGACCTGGTAAAACCCTATGTCTTTGACACTTTCAAAAGAGAAAAGTATGGCTTGGGGATTTATCCTTCCACCACTGCCACAGGGAAGATCAACCTAACTCCGGGGACTGCCTACACATCCCGGCTATCCACAATTTATACTTCTGAAGGCAACTATTTTACGCGTATTCAGTATGAAAATTCCCCCAACAATAAAGTAATTAAAACCTCAGCTCCAGGGAATAGTTGGTCAGGATCAAATAAAGGCGTCAGTGTTTCGGAAAGGCTGAATGCTTCCAATGAAAACATACGCAGATTTGAATTGGTGGCTGGTCAGACTGAATCCACCTATTTAGGCCTTTATCCAAGCAACGAATTAGTGGTGGAGCGTACTGTGGATGAAGATGGGAAAATATCTGAGATTTTCACGAATTTTCTCGGGCAAAAGATTCTATCTAGGGTGGCCACGGTAAGCAATCCGGGAACAGGATTTTCGGATTGGCTTTGGACATACTTTATATACGACCATAAAGGCCGCCTTGCGTACAGTTTATTACCGGAAGGGGCTAGATTGTGTAACAATGCAGGAAATTGGAATATAGAGTCCAGCACTGTAGCAGGTCATTACTTCAAGTACTTCTATGATTCGAGAGACAGGATCTATCAAAAGAAAATACCGGGGGCAGGGATTGAAGAATATGTTTATGACCACTTGGGCAGAACTGTGATGTTGAGAAACGGCCAGCATAAGACTGCCGGCGAATGGATGGTGTATAAATATAATGATTTTGATCAGATAGGGACTGTAGGAAGGGTTTATAGCAGTACGGCAAGGTCTTCTTATCAAGCCTCTGTCGATTCAAATATGGATTATATCAAAAATCTAACCCTGAACTCTACTGATCAAAGCAATATTTATGGATCATACTCCTTTGGGGGCACATTACAGACCTTCAATACTTCCTTTAACTCCAATTTTGGTACGGTTCCCAAGCCATCTAAAGCTATCCATGGAAAGCTGACGGGGAAAAGATCGAAAATCGACGGAACGGGATCTTATTTGACGGAAGCTTATTTTTATGATGACAGGGGAAATCTGATTCAAAAGAAAGCAATTAACCATCAAGGTGGTACAGACTGGACCACAATGGAATATGATTTTGCAGGAAACTTAATCAAGAGTTACCATGTGCAGAACAATCCTTCTGCCGGCACCCATTCGGTCATCAACCTTCTGAAAACCTATTCCTATGACCATGCAAACCGCCTTGTATCCATCACCCAGAAAGTGAATTCCCAACCTGTACAAACAATAGCGACTTATACCTATGACGAACTGGGGCAATTGATAACAAAAAACTGGAATGGGCTGCAGACAGTGAACTACAGATACAACCCGAGAGGATGGCTGACACATATCAATGATGCCAACCTTTCCCAGTCAGGGGACACTTTTGGGATGCAGATTTTTTATGATTTCGGGTATTCCAGCTCCAACCTGAACGGGAACGTATCCGGAATCCAATGGAAGAGTAGCAGGGATAACGTTAAAAGAAATTATGGGTTTAATTATGATAGGGTTAACAGGCTGACAAGAGCTCATTATGTGGCATACGGAACAGCATGGAACCTGGAGTCAGACAGGTATTCCCTTTCCTCCATATCCTATGATAGGAACGGAAATATTCTTGCCTTGAACAGGCGGGGGAAAACAGCTAACCCCAATACTTTTGGTGTGATTGACCAGTTGGCCTACACCTATTCCGGCAACAGATTGACGAAGATTGAGGACATTATAAGCAGTACATTAGGCTTCAATGACTTTAAGAACGGTTCAAACACCACAACTGAGTATGAATACAACAATGCAGGGTCTCTTACCAAAGACTTAAACAAGGGAATAACAAGCATCACTTACAATTTCAACAATCTCCCCCGGGTGATCCAATTTGGAAGTGCGTCGAACCAAATCACAAACGTTTATGATGCAGAGGGAAAAAAATTATATACTACAGTCGTGACCAACGGAGTATCAAAGACAACCCACTACATCGGAGATTTCATTTATGAAGGCAACACGATCCAGTCATTCTCCCATGAAGAAGGCAGAACAGCTTGGAATTCCACTTCTGGAAATTTTATGGACGAGTACTTTCACAAAGACCACTTGGGGAATATTCGGCAGGTAATCCGGGCACCGGTTACCGACGGCTTTATTGCAACCATGGAAGAATCAGTGTCAGAACAGGAAGAACGGGAATACTCCCAACTGCCAGAAACAAGGATCCTGGACCATAGGCATAACAAGACACCTGGGGGCAATCAGGTTGCCTGGTTAAATGCAGACAGAGGCCGGCTGCTGGGACCGGCAAGGGTTCAGGAGACGCAGGAAGGGGACAGTCTGAATCTGGCAGTGGATGTAATATTTGACAGGAAAAACAAAGGTGGGCTGTTTCCATTCGTCGCTCTGAAGGATGGCACAGCGCCCCAGTTTTCCAATCAGCTACTTGAGTCCGTAGAATCACTATCTCACGCACAGCAAATCAGCCCTCTTTTGGCTTTAAATATAGCCGGTCTCATCCTGAGAGACATTGATAATAGAAAAACGCCGGAAAGCTACCTAATGTATGCGCTGTATGACCAGGACAGCGTGCTGTATGAGCAGGGTAAGGTGATGGTCAGCAATTCCGCAGCAAATGAGCATGAACAACTGCGCAAATCTCTATATGTCAGCAAAAATGGATATCTTGAAACGTTTGTTGTCAATGAAACCGACCAGAATATCTATTTTGACAACCTGATGGTTCAAAGCACCTCTCCTATTATAGTCCAGGAAAACCAGTATTATCCTTTTGGGATGACTATCGCAGGGTTGGATTATAGTTATGAAAACAATAGCAATAGGTATCTCTACAACGGGAAGGAGCGGCAGAGTGACTTGGGCCTTAATTTGTATGATTATGGGGCCAGGATGTATGATCCGGCTATTGGGAGGTGGAGTGTGGTGGATCCGATGGCGGATTCATATCAGGCATATAGTCCATACAACTACACATTGAACAACCCCATAAAATTCACTGATCCTAATGGGATGTGGGTTGATGGACCTAATGGAGGTTTTTTTACAGATGACCCAAGGGAGATAAGTGATTTTATGGGTAGTCAACAAAGAAATGAGGGCAACGATAAAACATATGAAGGCGGTACTTTACCTGAGCATAGCGTAAATGCCCCCAGAGCATTTGATGGGGTATTGGGAAGAGCTGCGGACAAGTGGAGGGATAATAATCTCGGGTATTCTACCTATGGAAAAAGAGCCAGTGAGGGTTTAGGCTACCAAACGCAGTGGTCACAGGATTTCAAAGTGTTTGTGGGTGTTGGATATGGCATGATAAACAATATGCTATTCGCATCACTTGGAACCCTGGGCTATTTAGATGATGCCTATGGCACATATTCAGCCGCTAAGGGGGTACTCAATACAAGTGAAATTCATTTTATGCAGAGTAGTATTAAAAATACAACAGGAAATTTCACTGTTCTTGGAAATGCAGAAGCGTTGGCAAATGGTAGTTTGAACCCAAATGTACTTAGAATGAATGTTTGGAAAGATGCAAGTGGTAAAGTTTGGACACTTGACCATAGGCGACTTGGAGCTTTTAAATTATCAGGGTTAGAGCAAGCACCAATTCAATGGGCAAATCCAAGTAGTCAAATGTGGAAAATGACAACAACAAATGGTGGTACATCAATTAAACTCAAACTTGGTGGTGGTAATAGTATGATTATAAAATAAGAAAATATGACAGACTTTAATAAAAAAATAAACGAGATTAATAGCAAGGAAGACTTCGTCAATTTTGTTGAATTATTAGTTTCTAACTTAAAAAGTAATCCAGAAGAATGGACTAATAAATCTTTACCCGAATACTTAGAAAGTATATCAAGTTGGACGGAAGATATGGAGGGGTATTATCAAAATAATGATATGCCTATCCCTGAAAATATAAATTGGAAAGTATTTGCAAATATTTTGATAGCCGCGAAAATGTACGAATAGATTAGAATGCCGCTAAGACGAGTACCTCGTTGGTGACCAAGTATCCAGCCAATGCGGCAATCTCAGGAACAGCCGAAAGAGTCTTTTTAAGACCAGGTCAAGTAATCGACCGATACGGTTCTTTGGGCGGTAAATGGTTTTCACAACCTGGTGTCTCTTATGGTGCAAGATCAATACCACCTGGCCAAGCTCCTTACATGCAATTTAGAGTGCTCAAGCCTTTTGAAGTAAATCGATCACTGGCATCTCCAGGTATGTTTAGTGGTCAAACTGGATTTGGCATTCAGTTCCAATCACCCGTTGGAGCTAATATCTTGATTAAAAGAGGAATAATTGCTCCATTTTAAAACGAATTGTTATGACTTTAAATGAATTGCATATAAAGCTTAAAGAATTGGGAATCTCTGAAGACCGCTATTACATACATGGTCTTTATGGCTCACCCAATGATGATAACAAACTTGCATTAACAGTAAAAAAAGGAAAGTACACCACCGAATATGAAGTCTATTACAAAGAGAGAGGGGAAAAGCATTCGGAAAGGGTGTTTACAGCAGAAAATGAAGCTTGTCAATATATCTATAAGCAATTGAAGGAAAATAAGGAAATAGAAGATAAGTATTCAAAATGATTGCCTTTGATAAAATAGAAATTTGGTGTTTAAGAATGTTTCTCGTTCTGATAGCATTTTTTCAAATCAGCATCATACCTGTTTATGCAAGTAGTGCGAATTTAGGGTTTAACCCTCATAGCCCTGTTTTGGAAATTTACACCTATGATGAAATCGAAAATTCAAGTTGGGTAGAAGTTAGGAAAAGGCGAGTATTTTCAAAAAGTGAAACGGGGTCAGAGTATGAAGTTTTAGCGGGAGTGGCTAGTGTTGCCGCTAAGGGGAGGATGTGTATTTTGGTCTGGGGGAGATGATGCAATGAATGCCGCAATGAATTATGCCAAAGCTAATGGAATGACAACTTTGGAAATGACAAGGGCAGGTCAAAATTTAATTAAGCTTACTCAGGGTATGCCTTGGGAACGAAGTCATAATCTTAGTCCTAGTGATTTCTTAGGTAATGCTAGCCAAATTTCTGGGGGTGATGAATTTTTAAATATTGGTACTGAAAATTCACAAACAAACCATTGGTATTCTGCGGGCTTAGTTATAGGAGCGTTGTCTGTTAGGTGGAGTGGTGCATATCAAAACATTAAATCTCATAGAGTTTGGTCATGGTAAAAATCCCTAATTACACGAAATATTTGGTCGTTGGACCTACTCCTGAAGAAATAATCGATTCTTTAAAAAAAATTATTAATCAATATGAAAGGGATATTTTATTTTCTAATAGCTTTTATGGAATAATAACAATTATTCATGCTATTGAGTTTTGGTTAAAGGTTATGCCTTTAGCAATGATACTAATCTCCTACGTAATAATAATTATCACGTTTAATTTAATAAGTAAAGATACTGAAACTATATTGATGAATCAATTAAATGGAGTTTTTGAAGAAGGCAATTAAAGTAAACATATAACAGGAAATGATAGACAGTCGGATGCACTATATTCATAAAGACTCTGTAAGAACAGGTTTATAAATCGCTTTGTACTAAAAGTACCTAAGGTTGAACCAATTTCCAATGCCATAAAAGCCGGGTGAGAAAAAGTTACTGAAACATACAACGTGCTCAGTCTTTTTTTCATGAAAGGCAGAAAATTATCCACATTTTAGGGGGATAGCCGGGCGATTTCCAGAAGTCAAAGTGACGGTTGGGAAATTTGATAGTTTCAGGGTTTCGATTATTGATACAAGAGTATTTTTTTGTGGGTTTTAGTTAATTCAGCTTCTGCTTTTCATTCTTATCTCTCATTCTTTCTTTCTTTTCTTGCTTCACTTTCTTGATTCTGCTCCTGAAAATTAAAAATGCGATAATGATCACCGCCGGTATAACGACGAAAATGATCCAGTTGACGGTATCGGAAAAGTCAATCGGGCCTGATGGTTTTGGTATATTTCTTTGGTTTTGGGAATATGATATACCCGGAATCAGGAGAAATACAATAAGACAACCTGAAGTGGAGAAAATATATCTTATGATTTTGTTCATCATCATGGATCGTTCATTTTTTATTACTACCGGAGAAAATTACTTTGAATATTCAACCCGGATAAGAGGGTGAATTATAAGATTGTAGTAAGCACAAAATCTGATCCGGCCTTGCCATTATGGAGGATGGAAATCAGTGTTGTATTTGTCAAAGGCCTTCCATATTCATAAAATCCGTCCAACATAGCTATGCTTGGCCGTTAAGACTTATATTCGACCAGGATACGGTTAATTCGCTGCTGTGCTTTGGCTTGCTACTTGACCGTCCGACTTCGTAATTTTATCAGAAAAAAAATACCTGAAATGAGGAGACATTGCCTACCTGCATAGGCATTCAATTACCTTCCCGTCCCCCCGGCTTCCCCAATAGCTAAGCTTCTCAGCAGTAGATAGACGGAATGTCAGGTAGGCACTTCGCCGCCCTCCGTGTCATCACTCACGACTAAGGCCAATTCAAAGATATAGGGTAATGGCAGAATTATTTGGATAGACTTCATTTCCGAGTGGAAAAACTATGTGATCATTGAGGTGTAAGCAGACTGGGGATAGATGCGTTCTGCCCTCCTTATCAATAGCTTCATATTTTCAGAAAAGAAATGACTTTCCCTGAGGTTGATTCGGGCAATTAAATATATTTGTGATCCTCATGAATAATTAGCTACCCACTAATTTATAGACTGAGACACTTTAGTAGTCAATATAGGAATTTGAAGGCCTTAAAGGAGCCCATTTGATTTTGGGTGCGTGCCCTGCAAGCAGGATGAAAAAGACAGGCCAAAGAGCTATTCGAAAATAAGAAGTATTAAAATATATGAAGAATCTATTTAAGATGAAGAAAGTACAACCTGAATACGGGATACCAAGAGATAATCACCACGGATATACTCTGGCAAATGTTACTAAGGAAATTAGATTTTTTTTTAAAATGCTCATATATAAAAAACATACGCTGTATATCCGCTTTTCTGCCAATAGCCAAACAAAAGCAATATAGGATTTGGCAATCCCGATAGCCATCGGGACATTGAGGCTACTTCGGCCTGCCTCTCCGTGGCGGATCTTCCGGCAAGCAACCCAAAGAAAATAATGCTACTGGCATCATTGCTGATAATCATAAAATACAATTTCAATTTGAAAAGCGATTGTCTTTGCCAAACAAGTTAAAACAATGATTCTCTTACGCGTTTTTAGGTTAGTGAAACTAATTAATCATTCATTCAATTAAGGAATAAATCCTATCACCCATGCTTTTCAATTCACTTGACTTTGCTGTTTTTTTACCGATAGTC
Source organism: Algoriphagus sp. Y33 (assembly GCF_014838715.1). Classification (NCBI taxonomy): domain Bacteria; kingdom Pseudomonadati; phylum Bacteroidota; class Cytophagia; order Cytophagales; family Cyclobacteriaceae; genus Algoriphagus; species Algoriphagus sp. Y33. The sequence goes on from NZ_CP061947.1 coordinate 2,667,021, forward strand.
TTTATCCTATATTGGTTTATTTTTAAAAATAGCCTGAAGTCGCAAAATCTCCTGATTGTAGCAGCAAGCTACTTTTTTTATGGCTGGTGGGATTGGAGGTTTTTAGCATTGATAGCTTTCAGTACTTTGGTTGATTATATAATAGGGATACTGTTAGACAAAGTTGAAGCGCCCTTCCAACGAAAAAGCCTGTTGGTTATGAGCCTGCTGGTGAATATTGGTTTTCTGGGTTTTTTCAAGTACTACAATTTCTTCCTTGATAATTTTAATACTGCTTTTACAGTTATGGGCATGCCTATAAAAGCCAATTCCCTCTCTATTATTTTGCCTGTTGGAATTAGTTTTTACACTTTTCAAACTATGAGTTATTCTATAGATGTGTATAGAAAAAAACTGCGGGCGACTAGGGATTTGGTGGCCTTCTCAGCTTTCGTCAGTTTTTTCCCCCAGCTTGTAGCCGGGCCAATAGAGCGGGCAACCAATTTGCTTCCCCAGTTTTTCGAAGGGAGAAAGTTTGATTATTTACAGGCGAAGGACGGATTGCGACAGATTCTATGGGGATTGTTCAAGAAAGTTGTCATCGCGGATAATTGTGCAGGGTTTGCAAATACAATATTCAATAACTCTTCAGACTATGAAGGCAGTACCTTGCTGCTTGGAGCTGTACTTTTTGCATTTCAGATTTATGGGGATTTTTCGGGTTATTCTGATATTGCCATAGGAACATCACGCTTATTCGGATTCAGTTTAATGCAGAATTTTGCGTTCCCTTATTTCTCCAGAGATATGGCAGAATTTTGGCGCCGGTGGCATATTTCACTTTCTACCTGGTTTAGAGATTATGTATATATTCCATTGGGTGGCAGTAAAGGAAGTAAAGGGCAACAGATAAGAAATATTTTCATCATATTCTTGATCAGTGGATTTTGGCATGGTGCCAATTGGACTTTTATAGTTTGGGGAGCACTGAATGCCGTTTATTTTATCCCTTTGTTTTTGTTTGGGAAGAACAGACAACATCTCGATACCGTAGCTCCACAAAATAAATATCCCTGCCTCAGAGAATTATTTGCTATGCTGGGCACTTTTACATTAACCGTATTTTCTTGGATATTTTTCAGGGCTGAGAACATGAGCCATGCACTGAGCTACATTGGTGGAATTTTCTCGAAAAAGTTATTTGAACTTCCTGACTTCTCCCTATTTCCCGGAGCGATCACCTTATTGATATTGATAGTTGGATTTCTTTTGGTAGAATGGAGAGGCAGGGCTGGTCACTATGGGATTTCGGGAATGCAAGCAATACCCAGTAAAGCATACAGATGGTCTACTTATTTGTTGATTATCTTGATCATCGATATATTCGGGAATACTTCCGAAGAAATCGAATTTATTTATTTTCAATTTTGATATTATGATGATAAAACTGTTCCTCAAGCAGGTTGCTGTTTTTTTGTTTTTTCTATTGTCCCTCAATTTTTTACTGTTCTTTTTGATTAAGGGGTTTTATATTAAAGATTACGATGAAGTTGATTTGGAGTATTCAGCATACTTGCTGGCGGATTCACATGGCACCCCTCTGGGTGATTTTACTGAAATCCATGCTGTTCATAATTTCTCGGGGCAAAGCGACTCATACCTTGACATGGAGCGTAAGTTGAAATTTCTTATACGGAATACCCCTGTAAAAAAAGTCTATATCAGCGTAGATGACCACACGCTCTCACCGACAAGAGAAAAACAAAATAATTTGGACAGATCAGCATATTATGCAGATCCAAAGGATTTTGGAAGTTACCAAGAATTTATTTATGACAAATACCTAAAATATTATTGTGTTTTTTTGAATGGCAGGTACAGTTTAGTGATAAAAAATTTCTTACAGGATGAATTATTTGATTTTTCGAAGTGGGGCGGAGTCAGGTCAAAGAGTTCCTGGGAAGACTTGTCCGCCTTGGAGCAGACAAGAATAAGTCAAGACCGAATAAACAATTATTTTGAATTTTCATTCCCTTCAGCAAAAATGTCAGGTTCTTTACAAAGGATTATAGGTATTTGCAAGGAAGAGAATATAGAGTTGATAGGTCTGAGGTTTCCACTGAGCAAAACATATGTTGATATGTTGGACGATGAAAGCTACCGTGCAGATAGTATAATGATGAATCATGGATTACGTATTATCGATTTTGATAGTTTGTATCTGAACCAAGACCATATGTTTAGAGATATGGATCATTTAGATAAAGACGGTGGCGAAAAATTTGTAGAGGTTTTGTTTGACAGTCTGACAAACAAAGAAGTCATATAAGTTTTTTTTTGTCTGCTGCTGTGATGCCGTTATTTTCTGTTGGCACTGAACATAAGGTTGTCACTTGTCAGCAAATACGATTGTATCAACTTAATCCTGAAACAGGTAAAAATAACTAACGTAATTAACTGGTTTGAAATCCCCGCAGTAAATTTCGCACGGGCAATGAAGGTCTACTCAGAAGAAATAATGCCATCCCTTCGGGGTTAGTATACGTGATAAAGACGTGTTAAGCTATAATCTTATTATCCCCGCCACAGTGGGCAAGCTCTTCGGGATTTAAAAGCCTGAAATTCTGAGATAGCGATAGAAAATGTTGGATTTTGGTTTCAGGCAAACCCCAAAGAACCTGTCCCGAGAATCGGGAGGTGAAACAAATTTTAAATGCGATATCCCTGTGTAAATCCCCCCTCTATTAATCCTTAACCTTTTACTCTCTTCACTTCACATAGGCCTCAATCAGCCGCTCAGCACATCTCTCCCCATCCATAGCGGCAGACACTATTCCTCCTGCATAGCCTGCTCCTTCACCGCAGGGATATAACCTCTTGATCTGGATATGCTCAAACGATTCCCTATCCCGGGGAATGCGTACAGGCGAGGAAGTTCTGCTCTCTAGCCCGATCAACTGAGAATCATTGGTGTAATAGCCCTTCATTTTTTGGCCAAAAGCCTTGAATGCCACTGCCAAACGCTCGGAAATAAAATCCGGTAACACCTCCCTCATTTCTGCTGAATTCAATCCGGGTTGGTACGAGGTATCAAGCAATGTCGAACTCACTTTCTTCTCTACAAAATCCACCATACGCTGTGCAGGAGCCGCTTGGGTTTTACCTCCAGCCACCCATGCTTTTTTCTCTATATCTGCCTGAAAGTGCATTGCTGCCAATGGCCCAAACTTTTGGTATTCGGGTATATCCTCTAATTCCACCGAAGCCACTATTCCTGAATTGGCAAATTTTCCATCCCGACGGCTTGGGCTCATCCCATTCACCACCAATTCACCGGGGGCTGTGGCTGCCGGCACAATAAACCCACCGGGGCACATACAGAAGCTAAAAACTCCTCTTTGTTTATTTTTGAATTCAGTCTGGTGAACGAGAGAATAAGCTGAAGCCGGAAGGTATGGACCCCGATCCAATCCGCAATGGTATTGAATACTGTCTATAAGATTCTGACTGTGTTCTATCCTTACTCCAAGAGCAAAAGGTTTCGCTTCAATAGTAATCCCCTTCTTGTGTAATAGCTGAAAAATATCCCTTGCCGAATGCCCTGTAGCCAGTATCACTCCTATTCCTGTGATTTTGTCTCCATTTTGGGTTACAACGCCTTTTATTTCATCTCCCTCCAGAATAAAATCTTCCACACGGGTTTCAAACAAGACTTCACCTCCAAATTGACGTATACTTTCCCTCAGATCCTCCACAAGTTTTGGGAGTTTGTTTGTGCCAATATGTGGATGCGCATCCACCAGAATTTCCTCGGTAGCACCATGCGCTACTAAAATTTCCATTATCCTCCGGATATCTCCACGCTTTTTGGATCTGGTGTATAGTTTCCCATCTGAATAAGTCCCTGCCCCGCCCTCACCAAAACAATAATTTGAATCGGGATTTACACTATGTTCTTTATTGATAGCTGCCAGATCACGCCTACGGGATTTGACATCTTTCCCTCGCTCTATTACTACGGGTCTCACTCCCAGCTCTATCGCACGAAGTGCTGCAAATAGTCCTGCGGGCCCTGCTCCTACAATAATGAGAGGATCTTTCTTACTTACATTTTTATATTCCGGCCGGTGATCCAAAAGAGGCGGAGGAGTTTCCTTGAAAAATAGCTCTGCCTGTACATTCACTTTTACATTTCTACCTCTGGCATCGATGGAACGTTTTACCTGTCGGGCAACAGCATCAGTAGAATCTGCGGGAAGCCCTGCCTTTCTTAGTACTACTTCCTGGAAAACGGCAAAATCATAAGCCTCTTTTGGGCTCAATTGTAAGTTGAATTCTTTCTTCATGGTGTAAGGTTTTTATCCTTAAAATGGGACTGCAAAGATACTGTTTTTAATTATGCAACAGCTTCCAAAAGATTGAAGGTTTTTGATAAAAGTCTAGCTTGACTATGGCGTATACGGCAGTTAGGCAAGCTTATCAAGCAAGGTTTACCTAGGAGTCAAAAAGTTCAGATGTATTTTTCCGACAGTCAGTAAACAAGAAAATGGCTACCTTCATCTTTGCTGATAATCATATTCACCGATCAATTAAGTCTGTCCAGAACACCAAATCTAGATGAGTTGGAGATAAATTCAGGCACGATTACTTTCAGGTGCGACACCAACGCCTTTTCGCAATCTTTGCTTACCAATTCCATAAAAACCTCAATCTGTCCATTGATTTTGCGATAACAAGATGGCAGAACCTGAGTGATTTTGATTTTGGGATGATGGGTGATTTTAACCGTTTCAAAGTCATTCAACAGTTCTTCATAAAGCTTCTCTCCTTCTCTCAAACCTACAAAAATTACTTTTATATCTTTATCTACTTTTTTTCCGGAAAGCTGAATCATTTTATGTGCCAGATCGAGAATTTTTAACGGTTCTCCCATATCGAATACATAGATCTCTCCCCCCTCACCCATGATTCCTGCTTCCAGTACCAACTGGCATGCCTCAGGAATTGTCATAAAATAGCGGGTAATTTCGGGGTGAGTCACCGTTAGTGGCCCTCCATTGGCTATCTGCTTTTGGAATATAGGTATAACCGATCCACTCGATCCCAACACATTCCCAAATCGGGTGGTAATGAATTTGGTATAGTGGTTTTTGTGATTTTCGCACAAATATTCATTAAGAGCCTGAACGTACATTTCCGCAGCTCTTTTGCTCGCTCCCATCACATTTGTGGGGTTGACAGCTTTATCGGTGGAGACAAAAACAAATTTATCTACCTTGGCCAATACAGAAATATCCGCCAGTATTTTAGTACCAAGTACATTCGAATGAATGGCTTCTTCGGGATAATTTTCCATCATAGGAACATGCTTATAGGCTGCTGCATGGAACACTACCTGAGGTTTCAAAGTCCTAAAGACTTCCTTTACCTTCTTTTTACTTCTTACATCCCCCAACACTGCTTTTATAGCGCAGAAGGGATAGTTTTCCTTAAACTCCTGCTCCATATTATACAATGCCGATTCAGCAATATCAAACAGAATAAGCAGCTTAGGCTCATAATGACTAATTTGCCTGCAAAGCTCAGAACCGATAGAACCTGCTGCTCCCGTTACCAGGATTACTTTTCCCTGTAGATCCTGTTGAATTCTAGGATTATCCAGGATAATCTGCTCGCGGCTAAGCAAATCCTCAATCTTAACTTCTCTTATTGCTCCGGCTGTCAATCCCCCATTAATCCATTGATCTACGGGAGGAATTATGGAAACAGAAATTTTCAAGCGAAGACATTCGTCAATGATTTCATTTTTTCGGGTTACCGAAAGATCTCTCACTGCGATAATCAATTCTGTAATCCCAAACTGTTTGGCCAACTTCTCCAGATCCCCCAATCCTCTGTAGATCCGGTGGCCAAGAATATGTTTCCCCTCTTTATATGGGTCATCATCCAGGAAAGCTATCGTATTAAAAAGACTTTTACTGTCTTGCTTGATTGCCTCTCTGGCAATAATACCTGCTTCACCTGCGCCAAAGATGACACCGTTTTTATAGGATTTTACCGAATCTCCATTTTTGAAATAGGCAAACAGCTCCTTAACCAATAACCTATAAAAAATCAATAAAATCAGGGAAAACACACTTGCTATAATCAATACAGAAGTAGGCAGAATAAACCGTTCGTGTAAAATATTCCCCCGAAACACAAGCAAAACAAAAAACAGCGCAAAGTTGATAGTAATGGATTTTAATATATTCACTCCGTCCCTAAATCCGGTGTGGCGGATGATCCCTTCCTGACTATTGGTACTTTGCAGGACTAATAGGCCCACGATCATAAAAACAGCGCCGGCAGAAGTAAAATCGTTGGCTTTTATTTCCTGCCATTCAAAATTAAACCTGACCATAAAGGCGAAAGATGCAGAAGAAAATAAAATCAACGCATCTATGAACGCAATTACCCATCTTGGAAGTATTGTAAGCTTTGTAAAGAAACGCATAGTAGTAATATATTCAATTTGCGAGCGTTATAAAACTTTTTAATTAAGAAATAAGTAGAATCCCGGAAGTCCATCTTTAAATATAGCATAAGGGCATAAGCAAAACAATACATATACTACAAATAAAAGTATATAAAACAACAATATACGTATTCAACATATTCAGTCTTAAAAATAAGCAGTCCTAAATAATTTTAAACTCATAAGATTTTATCCCGGGGATTAGTTAGGGACGTAAGCCTATGGGCAAAAAAGGAATGTCCTACTTATAACCAGTCTACACCAGAAGTCTGATTAGGCTTGAAAGCCCTGAATACATTTTCTCTCTATCAACTAAATACACACCTAGTAAAAAAGCTGTATTTTCAATTTTTTTGATCAAAGCTGCATTTCCTAATCCTGGTCAGGTTCAAATCCAGTCTTTGGTTTATCTAAATTCAATATTCGGTTTTACCGCTTCTACATTAGTATCTGATTTGTTGGTACAATAGGGTTTGGCAACGCTGTTTCCCCAAGCATTTCTCTTAAATCAATTTCGATTGCCCTGCTTATTTGTGCCATCGGAATATCATTGGCTCCGCCTTCAAATGGGTTTTCCGTGCTCTCTCCTACCTGCTCTAAAGAAGTGAATACCCAACCTATCATTGCGCTGAATGGTATAGTGAGCCAAACACCATATTCTCCAAGTTTGCTCAATGGCTCCAACAATCCAAACGGAACAAGAATGGTGAGCAACCAAATAAAATACAGACTGATGCTGGTGAACTGTCGAGGATAAGGGAAATTTTTTATCCGTTCACACCTACCTTGATGGGCATATAAGTCTTTCAATTGATTTTCCAGATTCACATAAGGAAACTCTCCGATTAAACCTTTCTTTTTCAACTTTTTCAGATCTTCAGATTGTAAAGCAAGAATTTGCGTTGCACGGTTTTTCTTGGACAAGACATGATTCAAATCCGCCAGTGATAAAAAAGGAGGTAAATCATCCTCTAAATCAACTTCCCATTCGGGTACTTTATAATGGCTCAAATATTCCTTAAAATAAGATTTTGACTGGTTTTCCCAGCTCTGGGGTTTCCGTAATTGATGGCGTAAGGCCGTAAGCCAAGCTAAATGTCTGTAAATGACTCTCTTATGAACTTCCTTCAGAGAGGGGCTGTCACTGTCTGCCTCTTTTTCGGTAATAAAATCCCTGACCATTATTCCCCAAGTACGGCTGTCATTAATGATAGCGCCCCAAATTTTTCTGGCTTCCCATAGACGATTATAAGTTTGTGTATTTCTAAACCCGGCAATAAAGGAGGCTCCAACTCCTACTAAGGCTATAATGGGCCAAGGAATGACAATCCATTGTATTCCAAAAACAGCATATAATACCGTCGGGACAGTGGCTAAAACCAATAACCGATAAATATTCCTCCGCGTCCACGGGATAAAATGTTTGAGTTTATAATAACTACCTGTATTCATATCTATTGCTGTTTGCTTTGCCGGGCGGTGAATTTACTAATCAGAATACCCACTAAAACGACCGTGTAAAACTGCCCCACAATACCAAAAATCGATACCGCTAGTTTGGTGAAATAGCTGGCTGGCAAAATATCACCATATCCAATACTGGTCATTGTAATGCTGCTGAAATAAACGAAATCCATGTATGTGGTCGCGTTGTTTTTGGAGTCTATTCCGCTAAAGCTTCCTGGGTTTTGCGTAAAGCAATATTGCAAAAAAAAGGTTGAGATTTCGATCAACAAGAGATAGCCACAAGTAGAAGCCAGAATAATATCCTGATTGATATAACTCGGCTTGACCAAAAAGCGGATGATTTCATAGAATATAAAAATGAAATAGGCAACATAGGCAATGTTCAGAAAGATGTAATATCCTTGACTATTGCTGAAAAAAGACAGTCCAATGGGCAACGCAAAAACCATTACAAAAAGTAAATTTCGAAGTACATTCTTCCATTTCCCTTTTTCTACAAAGACCCCGATGCTCGCTACGCCCAGAACAAGCATGTTGATAGGCCATATTACGCTAGTGTACAAAGGCAAATCAGTCAGAAAAACACCAATGAACAGATGCTGAAGCAATGCAAAAAGGAGTAGCTCGTATTTGTATTTTTGAATGAAGTCTTTCAATATTCCTTAGCTGATTTCCATGATTTTGTCCATTCAAATCTATCAATAATTTGTCTGTCCTATATCCAATCGTGCGATTTTCCCCTGTCCATTGACTGTAAATTTGAAAAACACTTTGAACGTCCCCCACTGCCCCGCATAAAAATCTCCTGAAAGGTATTTGCCCCCATTTTCTATTTTATCAAAAATCGATGGTGTAAACCTGACAGGTTTTGGTTAACACTACCCTAGTTGCCTGTAGTGCTGCTCCGGATTTTCCCTAAAAATCTTTACAATACGTCCGCAATTCACTCTAACTAAAAGGGTATATCTGTCCTAAATCTAAAAAAATGTACAAAAGGGAGTCCTCAAGCATAAAAAAACTGCCATGCTAGTGTATAGCACGGCAGTTTTTTTAATTCAAACCAAAGTTTTGTCAGTAACCCGGATTTTGTGAGAGGTTGGGGTTGTTGTTCAACTCTCCTTCAGGAATTGGGAAGATTATCTTGCTTTCAGCCTGAGGATGTGGCCGGTGATTAAACCAACTCTTGGTCTGGAATACCCCAAACCGGATGAGATCCTGCCTTCTATGCGCTTCTGCGGCAAACTCCCATCCGAGTTCGTCCAAGAACCCTCCATAAGGGATAACTCCTGAATCCAGGTCTATGCTTCCGTCAGGATTCTGGTAACCATACTGATACCTGCTATTTCCTTCCAACGTTGCTGCTGTTACAGTTGCTTTCGCCGGGTTTGTCCCTGCAAACGCCCTTGCACGTACTTCAGAGACCAAACTTGCAGCTTCTGAACCATTGCCTGTTCTGAGTAGGGCTTCTGCTTTCATCATCAATACATCCGCATATCTGAAAAACGGAAAATCATTATCCAAGCTGCCTGTGGCCCCGGGTTTGATTTGGTATTTGCCTATTCTGTAACCTTCATTGGATGCTGTGGCGGCGATGCCCGGCACTGTCTTGGTATAACTGATCACCACCTCTCCGGTATTGGCATGGAGCTGGGGTCCCATAATCCAAGTATCATACAGTCTGCCATCTTCTTGGTCATAGCTGTCGATAAACTGTGGCACGGCACAGTTCCCTCCCCAAGGGCCAGCCTGCATGCCATACACAAACCTACTCAAGGGATCCAATGTCTTCATATGAACGGTATTTCCCGTACCAAAAATCTCATCGTAAGGGATCGCAAAGATGATCTCCTCATTATTTTGATTTTCCCAATGGAAAATATCCGAATAAACGGGATCCAAAGAATAGGCTCCACCGGCTATAATTTCATTACAAACCTCTATCACCTTCTGCCACTGTGGAGTTCCTGTATAGACTTCCGCATTTAGATAGATCTTTGCCAATAGCGTTTTTGCCACCCAATAATTCATTTGACCATAAGTTGCGGAGGCATCTTGACTCAAATTTGGCAGAGTCCCCTCGATCTCCTCGATTATAAAATTGTAAAGGCTTGCCCGGTCACTTTGCTCAGGCAAACTCACATCCCTAAAATCAGTCACAATGGGCACATTTCCATGATTATCGAGCAAAAGATAATAGGCAAATGCACGGACGGCTTTCAACTCGGCAATCACGGCATCCCTTCCTTCCACAATTGCTATTTCCTCATCTTCTATCTGTGAGATCACCCTGTTTGCTGTAGTGATACTCCTATAAGAGCTCTGCCATAAGTTGGTCGGCTGCCACTGCAAAGGTGTCCAGGTATGTTCATGCATCCTCACATAGGTTCCTCCGTCATACCAGCCATTTGGTCTTGCCGGGGTCACGATTGCATCAGCTGATTCTTCCTGCACATCAAAATGTCCCTGCCATCCCATCATCAATCCTCGCAGGGATCCATATACCGGTGCAATAATGGACGGAATGTCCCGCTCTCCCGGTTGGAAATTTTCAGATAACACCTCCGAAAACACCTCTTCGTCAAGATCCAGACAAGACTGGAAAGTGAAGCTTACTCCTACCATCAAGGCGGAAGCTACTAGTAGTTTATTTATTTTTTGCATGATTAGATCCTTTTAAAATGACACATTTAGTCCCAAAGTGAATGTTCTTGTGGTCGGATATTTATCTCTTTCATCATTACCAGGAGCTAAGCCCAAAACATTGACACCTTCCGGATCAATCCCCTTGTATTTTGTCAAGACAAATAAGTTGAGTCCGGATGCATAGACCCGTGCATTTTTCATAATTCCCCTACCGTCTAAATTGTACCCAACAGTTAGGTTGTCCAATTTCAAATAGTCACCTTTTTCGATGTAATGGCTTACATAGACAAGGTCTGAGTCTAAGCGTTGCCCATATACCGGATCATATGCGGTATTCAGCATATTGTAGGCTATATTTTTGGGGTTTTCGTAGAACATTCGCTGGAAATTCAAAATATCATATCCAAAAGCTCCCCTGATATTCACTTCCAAATCAAACTTCCCATAGCTAAGGGAATTATTGAATCCTAAAATATGCTTTGGAATCCCATTCCCATAGAATTGTCTGTCTTCCTGTACTGCTTCAGTAATTGGAATCACTTCTCCCTCTTTGTTTTCTACCAACCACAGTCCATCTTCATTCACCCCTACAGATTTCCAAACAAAGAATCTTCCAATAGCCCCTCCTACTTCTACCCGGTGGGTGTAATCCTGAATAGGCTCACCGGTACCTCCTGCATTGAAAAACTCCCGTGAAACATCAAATTGGTCATTGGAAAGATCTACGAGTTTGTTTCTATTCGTGGAATACGTAAAGTTGGAATTCCAAACAAACTTGCCTTTGGAGATAGGTGTAAAATTCAACAAAAATTCCGCACCCTCATTCTGCATTGTCCCTGCATTCAATGTCATTGATCCATAAATGTAAGGAGGTGTTGGTACAGGGAAAGCGTAAAGAAGATCATTGATATTTCTTCTATAAAAATCTATCGATCCGCTAAGCCTGTCTTTGAAAATACTAAAATCCACACCAAGGTTGTATTCCACCTTTCTCTCCCATCTCAAGTCCGGGTTGAAGTTTCTTGTAGGAATAAATCCCTGCACCCATTGCCCGCCAATAAATGCACCCTGACCCCTGTCGAAGTTGTAGCTAATCTGGGAAAGGTAAGGATTTCCTACAATAGTCCCTGTCACTCCAACACCTGCTCTAAGTTTGATCTCTTCTATATTCTTGACATCCTTGAGAAAAGGTTCTTTGCTAATCCTCCAACCAACAGATCCGGCAGGAAAGGTTCCCCACTGGTAATTGGCTCCAAACCTGGACGAGCCTTCTCTCCTAACGCTGGCCATCACTAGGTATTTATCATCGAAACTATAGGTAAATCTTCCAAAGAAGCCTGCCAGTTGCCACTTATTTTTGTTACTGCTCATACCCGCCTGTCCATTTGCTAAGGCTGCACCTGCCCCCAGATTATTCCATGTATATAGATCAGTCGGAAAATCCCAGTTACTTGCACCAAAAGCCTCGAAAACAGCATCTTGCCAGCTATAACCTCCAAGAACTGTAAAAAAGTGCTTGCCAATAGATTTATGATAATTTGCCGTGAGTTCCAGTAGGTTTTCATTATAGGTACTGTCTGATCTAGAAGCAGTACCATTTCTGTTGTTGAGCCATGTTTCGGTATGGTTGAAAGTTGTCGCACCACCGAATGTTTTGTTGTTCTGAACATTGGATACCAAGAGCTTCAAATCCAGATTGTCGATGGGATTGTAATTCAAAGAACCACTCATCCTCATTTCATTGAATCTGGATTCGGAAGAATACTCATAGATCCTGGAAATGGGGTTTTCATAGAAATACCCGTCTCTTTCCTGCCAGTTGCCCTGCTCATCCCTAACTCTATCAGTAGGATTTCTGATCATAGCCTGCCGAAACGCATACCCATCGGCACCGCCTCTCTCAGCTTTAACTACTCTATTGATTACCTGAATATTAGCTCTAAGTTTATCATCAAACATGCTGTGATTGAGATCTGCCCTGACTGTCAGCCTTTCCTGACCGGTTCTCAGGAAAATTCCGTCCCAGTTTCTGTAGTTGATTGATCCTGTGAAATTGGTAGTGCTGTTGCCACCGAAAAAAGACAAGTTATGGTTGTGACTAATGGGAGTCTGCAGCATTTCACCTATCCAATCTGTATTCCCGCCATAATCCGTATAGCCAATCCCCTCTTCGGCAATCAATCTTCGGTAATCGTCTCCCGTCAAAAGATTTGGCCTACTTCGTATTGTCTGTACACTCACGTAACTGTTGTAGTTGACCGTATTTCTTCCTGCTGAGTTTTTCCTCGTAGTGATCAAAATCACCCCTCCCGTGGCTCTGGTACCATAGATTGCCGCAGCAGAACCATCTTTCAGGACATCTATGGACTCTATATCCTCCGGTGCAACGGTATTCATGTCACCAGGAACTCCATCGATCAGAATAAGCGGCTGGGAGGTACCATTGATGGAGTTTACACCACGAAGGTTGATCTGCGTACCGGCGGCAGGATCCCCACTTGGTGTTGTTACCCTCAATCCGGCAACTTTTCCCTGAATAAGCTGTGCCGCATCCCTAACTGCCCCTTTAACAAAGTCTTCTTCCTTGACTCCGCCGATAGAACTGGTCACGTCTCCCTTTCGCATCGTTCCGTAGCCCACTACCACTACTTCGTTCATTGAGGTGACGTCAGGCTTCAGTTGGACTTCGATTGTAGACTGGTTAGTAATTACTATTTCTTGGGTCTCATAGCCTATAAAGCTAAACACCAAGACACCACCTTCATCAGGTACATCCAACACAAAATTCCCGTCAATATCTGCTGCCGTACCTTTAGTCGTGCCCTTGAGTACTACACTGACACCGGGAAGAGGTAGCCCATCTTCCGCAGAATAGGCTGTTCCCCTGACCGTCTTTTCTCTGAGACTCAAAGCCCCGGATTCAAATCCTCCATCAGCAAACAGAGACCTCTCCAACATGATCGAACCATAGGTGCTGACTCCTCCATAATGAAGAATAAGCATCACTCCCATGGCTACGATACCTCGTAACTTAGTAAAGTTTTTCATACTATTTATTGGGTTGATATTTAAGATAATATGTCTCTAACTATTAGATCAATACCTATCAGTATGACTTATGAGACAATGGTATAAATTTACCAACACCACTTATGGAAAAATTCATCAAAAGTAACCTATACCAATACTATATTAGCTCATTATGCCCCCACACAGAATAAACACGGAAATTCAAATCACCTTGCGGTTAATTCAATGGTTTATACAAGAAAATCCAGCTAAAAAAATTAATAGGGTTGACGGGGAAATCGCTTTTATCTCAAAACCCTTCAAGGGTTTGCAAATTATAGGTCAAAAAACGACAAAATCAGCATGCTTACTTTCAAAAAGATAACACTCGAAGGATTCTGCCAATTGAGACTTCTAATTTCACTCGAAATTAGCCCTTTAGCCAGTAGTGCCAGAATCTCTTTTTCTCTTCTGGTAACTACAGGAATATCTCCTTTATCATGAGAGCGCATAATCTCGATGACACTTTTGCTCAAGCCTACACTACCTGCCACTGCAGTGGTTATACAACAAATAACTTCTTCTTTGGAAGCATTCTTCAGCAAATACCCTGAGGCACCGCTAGAGAGCATTCTCCGGATAATGCTATACTCATTGATATTGCTTATTCCCACTACTTTAATGTGAGGATAATTCCTTTTTATTTTTTGACAAGCTTCTATCCCGTTTTGACCTGTAAGATTAATGTCCATGAGAATTACATCCACCGTATTAGCCTGAAGATACTCCATTGCTCTTTCCGCATCTGGAAAAGTAGCTTGAAGCTGAATTTCTTCATTTCCTTTGAACATATAGATAAAACCTTGCAAAACGATCGGATGATCATCTACCAGTATAATCTTGATTATTCTTTCAGGCATGGCTAATTGGTATTTGAAGGTTTACAGTCGTTCCCTCCTCTTTATTGGATAGAATTTCGAAAGTACCACGCAATAAGGCAACCCGGTTTTTCACATTTTGCAATCCAATGCCCTGTGGCTGGGCATCGGTGTGACTGAGGCCTACCCCATTATCTTCTACGATGATAAACAGCCAACCTTCAAGCTGACTGCATTGTAAGATGATCTCTGAGGCGCCGGAATGTTTTAAGGCATTCGTGAGCAGCTCTTGTATGATCCTGTAACAGTTGATCAAGATCGATCTGGAATAGGTAGGGCCGAGATCAAACGACTGAAACTTAATCCCGGTGGCTTCATTACTCATGTAGTTACATAAGTCTGCCAATGTCGGTTTCAACCCCATCAGCAACAGAGACTCGGGCATCATATTGCGGGATATCCGCCTCAGTTCATCAACTGAATAATCAAGCTGATCAACCACCTCTTCAATGGCTTTTTGTTCAGTTTTACCATCGAGATGTTGCTTATCCAAAATTGAGGAGAGCTTTAATTTACTGCCTGCCAGTAGGCCTCCCAGCCCATCGTGTAGATCTCTTGCAATCCGGTTTCGCTCCTGTTCCTGTCCCTGCATGATCGCGTCGTAATTTGCCAGACGTTGCTCCTGCGCAATAGATTTTATTTCTTCCTGATGAATTTTCTCTTGTTGGGCAAGCAACTTAAGATTTTTTTTGGCCAGTTTCCATATGAAAAAGGTAATGACACCCACAAAAACAATTCCGCCGAAAAGAAGATAAATCAGGCAATAAAATATAGGCTGAAAAATCCATCTCGTATAGCCAAAACCACAAGCTAACACTGCCTTAAACCTTCTATAGTCACAGGATTTTCGGATTCTTTGTCTTAACTGCTCTGTTTTATTTACATACAAGAGTCTTTAAAACTAATTGGCTATCTAGTCGCCAAAGACTAAAATCACCAATCTAACTTAGCTTTTTCTGATCATGGCAAAGCAACGACCTCATCTGGGAATACCGGATAAATTTTGGCTCCCGAAGCTTTCCTCATAATTTGAAGTCCTGTCAATTTTCCGTAAGCAGGCAGCACCAAGCACCGGTTATGGTAGTAAAAACATGGCAAACGATAGCTTTGCCTGCCTTTGGCTTTGATCATCACACCTGGATGGATATGGCCGGATATATTCAATTTTTCTTCCGGTACCAAATTTAAAGGTACGTGGGTAAAAAGCAGATGTGATCCTATTTCATACTCCTCCACCACCTCAATAGCAGTGTCTTCCATAACGGCCGAAGGAAGAATATCATGATTTCCTTTGGTCAACACGAAGCGAGTAGTTGGATAGCGGATAATAAATTCATTCAACCCCTCCCATTCCTTGTTCAAATTGCTGTGAAATAAATCTCCCAAAAAAATGAGGGTGATGGGCTGAAGGGAATTCACTAGCTTTTCCATGGCCTGTAAATCCGGTGATAGTTTAGGAATAGGAATCATAATCCCTTCTTTTCTAAAATGAGAGGCTTTTCCAAGATGGAGATCTGCAATCACCAGCATTTTATGTTTTGGCAAAAAAGCTGCTTTTTGGGGTAGTAATTGAATTAATTCATCTTTGTAATAAAAATCCATGTCTAATCAAGGAGCTATCATTTCTCCAGCGTGGTTTTAAGTTTCCCCAATCTGGTTTGCCAATCTTCATTGCTATACCTTTCCCGGAAAGATTCCGCAAAAATAGGAAAAGAAAAGGGGGTGAGCCTTTCGGGAAAAGTAATATTAATCGCATGGCTGCTGATCCTTACAAAGGCAGAATACATACGTGCAGATTCCAATTGAAAATCCATCACCTCATCGTATGCTTGCCTCAAAAGGAGATTTCCCGGATCATAGTCTTCAAAAACTGAAAAGAACAAAGAGGAATTGGCTTGCAGGTGCCTCGTTTTAATAGGTTTACCCGGATATCCCTGAAAGACCAACCCCGCAATGCTGGCGATATCCCTAAATCTTCTCCGCGCCATCTCGTTTGTATTGATTCCGAGTTTAATGTCGGAAAGCAAATTTCCGGTATCAAACAAACCACTTCCCAGAGCCTCCTCCACAGGAATAGGTGAGTCGCTTAACAACTCAAAGCCATATTCATTGGTAGCAATACTAAAAGTGGCTTTTCTGATCTTACTTAGGCGAAAAGCAATCACCGCCGCCATTCCTTCATGCACAAATTTCCCTTCAAAAGGGTAAACAAACAGGTGATGCCCGTATTTGGTCTGAATACTTTCCATCAAGAGCGTGCCTTCTGCAGGTAGAGCTGAGACCTCCTTTTGTCGTTGGAACAACGGTGTCAAAAATTTCAACTCGGGATTGTTCCTGCCGACGGGAAGATGGGCCAGATCCATAGAATGCCTCAACGCCACACCCAGATCTGCGGAAAGCGGTAACCTCCCTCCCATCCAGGACGGTACAGCCCCTTTTTTTCCCGTATTATTTCTTACTATCGCCTGCATTTCCCGCACCATGATGAGCTCCAGGTTTCTCCCCGAAAACCAAAAAGTATCTCCGGGCTTCATTCTGGAAATAAACCATTCTTCTATAGTTCCCAGGTATTTCCCACTCATGTACTTCACCTGCATCATCGCATCACTCACTATTGTTCCGATGTTGAGCAAATGCCGATGGGCAATTCTTCTACTGGTCACCTTAAACAGCCCCTCCTCGGCAACTACCTTGTGAAATTCATCATAGGCGCCGAGTGAACGTCCGCCTTTGGTGATCATAAGGAGACATTCGTTGAATTCTTCTTTGCTGATAGAAGCAAAACAATGTGTACTCTTGATCTCCAAGTAAGTTTCATCAGCTTTAAATCCCTCAGAAATAGCCAAGGTGACCAAGTATTGGACCAGCACATCAAAAGAGCGGATATAGGGGATACGCTGTTCCATCATCTCTTCTTTAACGGCGTATTTCAACGATGCCCCCTCCATAATCTCCAGGGAATGCGTAGGCAAAAAATAAACCTTGCTCAATGCCCCCGGTTGATGTCCACTTCTCCCCGCACGTTGTAGAAAACGGGCAATACCCTTGGGTGATCCTATTTGGACCACGGTATCCACTGGCCGAAAGTCCACTCCCAAATCCAAGCTACTGGTGCAGATGACTGCTTTCAAATTGCCTTCATGCAAAGCATTTTCTACCCAAATTCGGATCTCATTGCTCAGGGAGCCGTGATGAAGAGCAATAGCACCAGCCCAATCCGGTTTCAGTTCCAACAACTGCCGATACCACATTTCCGCCTGCGAACGGGTATTGGTGAACAATAGGGTAGATTGACTTTGTTCTATAATTGGGATAACTTTTTCCGCCATATGGACCCCCAAATGGCCTGCCCATGGAAAACGCTCCAGCACATCCGGCAAGAGCGTTTCGATCTGTATTCTCTTTTTTATATTGGCCTTGATCATTTCCCCCTTATTATCGGGGCCGAGTAGAATGACTTTTGCTTCTTCCAGATTACCTATAGTCGCAGATATTCCCCAGATCTTCAACTTTGGATTCAGTGCTTTTAGACGACTTAAGGCAAGCTCCACCAGCACTCCTCTCTTACTCCCCATCAGCTCATGCCATTCGTCCACTACGACAAATTCCAGACCCGAGAAATAATCGCTGTATCCTTTGCTTGCAAGCAGAATGTGTACGCTTTCAGGAGTGGTCACCAAAGCTTGAGGAGGCTTTTTCTTCTGTTCTTGACGTAGTTTGGAAGAGGTGTCACCGGTACGTAAACCTATCTTATAATCCAAAGCCAAATCATCGCTGACCAGCGTGGTTGCTTGATAAATTTCGCTTGACAATGCCCTTAAAGGAGTAATCCAAAGACAATGGAGCTTAGGTATATCCCTGCCTTTTTTAATTTTTCTCCGGATGTAATAATGATGAAGCACGCCAAACCAGATGGCCATGGTTTTACCGTATCCGGTGGGAGCATTTAATAAACCTGAGCGCCCTTTTGCGATAGCGGCCCATGCTTTTTTCTGAAAAGCATGGGCTGTCCATCCCTGATCTGAAAACCACGCATCCGCAAAAATATTCATGGGTTCACGGCTTCAATTAATTGCAGCAAATCGTTTTTGGTGTTTGCTGATTTGGGAGATTTATCCTTTCTCCACCTCAGGATTCTGGGGAATCTCAGTGCCACTCCTGACTTATGGCGTGGACTCGCATTGATTCCTTCAAAAGCGATCTCGAACACGTATTCAGGTTTTACACTCCTCACTGGCCCAAACTTCTCAAGCGTATTTCTTTTGATCCAATTATCCAAAACATTGATTTCTTTATCTGTCAAACCACTATAAGCTTTGGCAAAAGGTACCAGCGCATCTCCATCCCATACAGCGAATGTATAGTCAGTAAATAGATTTGCCCTTCGCCCATGACCACTTTGTGCATACAGAAGCACGCCATCCACTGTCATCGGATCAGTCTTCCATTTCCACCAGTTGCCGCGGCGTCTTCCGGCTTCATAGAAACTTGCTTTTCTTTTCAGCATAAGTCCTTCACAATAATAATCTCTGGCGTTTTGACGAAACTTTGCCACTTCACTCCATTTATTAAACTCTAATACTTCAGAGAGCAATAGGTATTCTTCCCGATGGAGGGCAATAAGCTTCTTCAGAAGTCCTCTCCTCTCAGTCAGCGGTTTTTGTCGTAAGTCCTTCCCTTCCCATTCCAGTAGATCAAAGCAGACCATGACCAAAGGAGCGTCCTTCAGATACTTTGGAGAAATATTTTTTCTGCCTATCCTTGTTTGCATCACATGAAATGGCAACGGTCGACCATCTTTCCAAGGTATAATTTCTCCGTCAAGCACTGTCCCATTAGGAAGGGAATTTTTAAGGGACAAAAATTCGGGGAACTTGTCTGTCAATAATTCTTCCCCCCTACTCCACACAAAAATTTCCTCATTTCGCACGATAATCTGCCCACGAATTCCATCAAGCTTTTTTTCTATAAACCAATCTTGAATGTCTCCCAAAGCCTCTGCTTCTGAGTCTAATTGATAAGCTAGAAAAAACGGATAGGGAAGATATGCCTTGTCCAAATGGCTATCCCCTGCAAACATGGAACTCATGGTTTCCTGATATGGATCCCATTTCCCCATGAGCTGATGGGAGATGGAGGTCTGTTCCTGATCAAGGTATTTTGCAAGGGCTTTTATGACTAATTGACGGGATACTCCCATTCTGAAATTTCCCGTGATCAGCTTGTTGAAAATAAAGCGTTCCTGCACAGAAACACTCATCCAATAGTCTACAATAAGTGCTTTTTTTTCTTCGGAAGGTAGATCCGTCAGGCGGGAAAGCAGCGCCAATGTCTCTCTCAGGCTATACTGCTGTTCCTTCCGCTGAGCAGGAAGCATCAAGGCAATGGCTTCTGCCAGATCTCCCACGATATAATATGATTCTTCAAAAAGCCACATGGGCAACTCTGCAATTTCAGTTGCCCATTCTTTTAACTCCGAGGTTTTTACCGGCCTTTTGGGTTTGTTTCCGATCAAAATGGAAACAGCAAAAATCTTATCTTCCTCCTCGGCATGGGTAAAATAATCGGCCATTGCCTGGATTTTCTGATTGGTCTTAGTGGTCTGATCAATTGCCGTAAACATTTCAGTGAACTCCTTCATAACTTATTCCAGATCTGCGGTGGCGGGTTCAAATTGCGTTTTTATTTCAATTGCATTGAGTTGGTAACGGTCCGTAAGCCACTTGGCAAATGTATTTTGGTATCCATGGGTGACGTAAATGTTTTCCGCACCGGTAGCCAATACGGCTTCGTTGAGTTGTGTCCAGTCGCAATGATCTGATAAGACAAATCCCCGATCTACTCCGGAACGCCTTCTGGCACCTCTCAATTGCATCCATCCACTGCACATTGCTTTTCGGGATGGAGAAAATTTGCTGATCCAAGGAGTGGACAAGGCAGAAGGTGGTGCTAGGATTATAGCTCCCTTTATAGACTTTCTATCTATTTCAGGAGTTACTCTTACTCCCGGGAAATTATACCCTTCAGCGTTGAATACATCATTTACATTGGCTACTGCCCCATGTAAAAAAACATCCCCTATATCCAAATCCAAATGATGAAGAATGGACTGGGATTTACCCAAAGCATACGCTATGACAACTGAATTTACGCCTTCCCAAGCATTTTGCTTCCACCATTGGTTGATACCCGAGTATACTTGTTCTGTGTGAGGGAAATTATAAATGGGTAGTCCAAACGTGGATTCTGTAATAAAATGGTGACATCTTACCGGTTCAAAAGGAACACTGAGTCCATCAGCCATCAACTTGTAATCTCCTGACACCACCCATATTTCCCCCTTGTACTCCAAACGTACCTGAGCCGAGCCAATAATATGTCCCGCGGGATGTAGGCTTATGCGTACGCCGTTTTTGGTAATTGTCCGGTTATAGTCCAATCCCTGAATAGATATATCCAAACCCAATCTTAATCGCAAAATAGGTATGGTCTCCATATGGCAGATGTAATGGCCATTACCCATCCTCGCATGGTCACTGTGCCCATGAGTGATTATAGCCGACTTAACGGGTTTCCATGGATCAATGTAAACATCTGCTCTTGGGCAAAAAATGCCTTTGTCGGTAAATTCCAGCATGATACTTTTCTTACACTAGTGAGGGTCACTACTGTGAAATACAACCATTATACCGGGCTGATAGTTTTACATGGAAAATCCTCCTGATCCCAGCTTACCTATTCCCCATGCGTTTACAGCTTGACCTTTTCCCAGTATTCGTAGAGACTTGTTTTAGGATAATTAGGTGTATCGGGAAAAATACTGAAAGAAATCTCATCTTTGAAATACCAATAATTACCTCTCAGTTCTCCGGTAGTCGTCTGAATATTCCAAGATTCTATATTAACTATAGCATACGTACCCTCCTCTTCCACGTAGTCTATAGCAAAATCTCTTAGCTGTTCCCGGGTATTGTATTTCAAGTTAAGATCTATGTTCAGTTCTTTATTTTCAGAATCACTTGTGATATCAAATGTCTTCCAAGCATAGGAGTCCAGTTCTTCCGCCCATAAGAAACGCTTGTCTTTTGCTGCAGGATTTCCTATCCTGAAAAGTTCTTCAGACACAGCTATACTATCCTGTTCACTGACAGTGGTGGTATATACATTTTTCTGATAGATGTCGATGACATGGTTTTGAGTGTCGATTTTTACATCTGTCCGCTCAGCCATGGTATAGCTGTCATCTATCCCGAAAAAAGATCCAAACAGGAAGAATACTAGTTTGATTTGTTCCATTTTTTTAGTTTTTCCTGAGCTTATTCACAAGAAAACCACCATGAATAAAGCAGATGGAATGTTCTTTTTTAAATTTCAATTTCCCTTCGCTTTACCTGAAAAGCGTTGCACAAATTATTCATAGAGGAAACGGTTTGCTTTATCACATTGGTTATGGTGGAAACAGGAACTCCCTTTTTGGAATGATTTTTAATGTTCTCGTATAAAAACGCAATCATTTCTTCATAAAAACCCTCATTTTTATCTATCATTTCTTTCAAAGCCAAAGCCTTTTCATCTTTTCTCTTGCCGTTTTCATATACTGCTTCAGTCTGAGTTTTCACAAAAGCTTGCAGCCTGCCCAAAACTTCAATAGCCAGTGGATCTTCACTTTCTGCCATATATTTGATATTATGGGCGACATCCTTGATATCCTTGGCTCCATACACCAGGGACCGAAGGGACATCATACTTGAAGTCAATTCTTCTGATTCAGTCGTGTTTAGATTTTGCTCTTGTAGTAGCGCATAAAAGGCTGACAATTCGTCTTCTATACATTTTATTTTCTCATATTTCTCATTGATATTAACTGCCGTTTGGAAAATAGACTTCCATCCGGAGGGCTTTGGCGATACAGCTCCAAGAGCAAAGCTGTGATATACAAAATCCTGAACATAATGGTATATCTGATCCAATTCATCCTTTATTGCCTGGAGAGCTACATCAGGAAATTCAGCAGAAATATTTTTCACGTACAGCGTTTCACCTGAAGGTTCGGCGCTTTTGAAACGTTTCTTTAAAAAATCTTGGAAAGCACCCAAAAATGGCAAAAAAAGTAAAATCCCCGCCAGATTTAAAAGTGTGTTCAACAACACCAGTTCCATCAAGGGATCGGTCATATTGAAAAGAACATATGCACCATCGACTACCTGTTCTAAAAACATAAAGATGATGATTCCTGCAGCCGAATTAAATATAACATTGGCAATGGCAAGTCGTTTTTTGTCTGCCGTTCCTCCAATTGATCCCAGAAGCAAAGTAGAAGTTGTCCCCATATTTGCACCTATTATCATAGCAAAGGATTGATAGACATCGATCAACCCTGCATTTAGTGCACTCAAAATAATTACGATCATCGCAGAACTCGATTGTACCAAAGCCGTCACGATCAACCCTAGAAGTAAAAAGGCCCATAGTCCATACTCTGCAAAAGTGGTGATATCAATCTGGTCAGCGACCGCATCAAGCGCATCTTTCATAAAATCAAGCCCCAGAAACAACAGCCCAAAACCTATTAAAAAACCTCCGATATTTTTTAAAACCGGTCTGCTCTCCAAAAATAAATAGGACAGAATTCCAACTGCCAGAAACGGAAACGAAAAATCAGCAATGTTCATCTTAAAACCGAGAGCAGCCACTATCCATGCTGTGATAGTTGTTCCCAGGTTTGCTCCAAGAACAACCCCCAAAGCACTTTTTAAGGTTAGCATTCCCGCTCCCAGAAAAGCGAGAACAAGCAACGTCACCATGGAACTGCTTTGTAGGATTGCGGTTACAAATGTACCGGTGAGGATACCTTTCCAACTTCGGTTGGTAAAACGTTTAATGAAGTGTTGAAATGATTTTCCGGCAAGGCCTTTAATCCCCTCCTCTAAATGACGCATTCCGAAGAGGAATATACCAAGTCCTGCTAAAAACATCCAAAAATCGAAAGATTGTTCTGTCATTTTATATATAGTCTGTATATCCGCTTTTCTGCCACTAACGAAACAACAACAATTTAAGACTTGGTAAACTCTAGCATTGAGGCTACTTCGGCTTGCTTCGACGTGGCGGGCCTTCCGGCAAGCAAACCAAAGAAAACAATGCTACTGCTATCATTGCAGATAATCATATAATATAGTTTCAAAAAGTGCACTAAACCTCTAAATTTAAAAATTATGTATATGCTGTAAAATGAATACTCCATGAATTGTTCTAAGTAACCCCACTTTTTTCACCTCCACGGGCATTCCTAAAATAGTACCTGCTTTGCCAAAAGCTCTATATCATTTTCGATAATCAGAAAACTCATTTAAAAAAGTATCAAAACCGTAGCCTCTCTGCCGCAATTCCTTGATTAGACCCGCCATATGGAAATAAAACTTATCCTTCCTTACAGGATCTGTCCCAGGATGAATAAGCAAATGAAACCCATTCATTCCATGGCTGGACTCATATTCGTAAATACTGGCTAAAATTTCTTCAGATGCAACATAGTTTTTCATTTGCGGTGTCGTATAATCAGCATTTGAACGGGTACCTGGAGAAAAATTAACAGTGTATTGTCCAACTTCAGATGCAATCTGCACCACTTGGCGATTATACCATTCATAAGGAGGCAAAAAGATCCGTGGAAATATTTCCAACGCATTAAGCTCTTTTACATTGTCCAAAATATCTTTTTTGATTTCCTCTACGCTGACCAATAGACTATCCCTCTTCACCCAATCACAATAGAGGAGGTGTTTATCAGAATGTGCACCCACGTAATGTCCGGAAGCAGCCAGCTGAGAGACCAATTCTTTATGCTTACGTACAAAATCCCCTGTTAAGAAAAAAGATCCTTTGATATGAGCTTCCTCCAGAACCTTCTGTACATGATCAAATCCCTCATAATAATCATGACCGGTAAAACACAGATAAATTATCTTTTCCGCAGAATCAGACCGGATCCTAGCTCCAAAAGCATCTATAACTTCCTGTGCCTGTAACCGAAACATTAAGAAGAATGAACACACTATAAATCCTTTAGTCATTGTTGAGATAAGTGAGTATCATCAGTAATTCTGCCGAACCGTCCAGTGTAGGTTCATTCGTACTGTAATCCATCCAATCGTCCATGTATTTTACATGCTGAGGCTGAAGATGACTGTACTCGTCCGGTTCCTCCAGTTCTATTCCAAGCATTTGATCATGGATGGAAGACCAAAGAGGACCATCCACCAAACTTCCTTTTACTGATTTGCCCAAGATTCTCCAAAAAGGCATGTGTACATCCTCGGGAAAATCTGATCCCTCCGGCAAACC
This sequence comes from Algoriphagus sp. Y33, assembly GCF_014838715.1. NCBI lineage: Bacteria > Pseudomonadati > Bacteroidota > Cytophagia > Cytophagales > Cyclobacteriaceae > Algoriphagus > Algoriphagus sp. Y33. The sequence continues at coordinate 2,691,918 of NZ_CP061947.1, forward strand.
CGTAATCATACTACTTCCCCAAGGGTTCAAACCCAAAAGCCAATTAATATGATCCTGCATTAACGGTCTGAATTTCTTAGAACCTGTCATCTCTTCGTAAAGCATGGCCTGGGTAGAAACTGCCGCTGCCAAATTATTGGAGCACCAAATAAACAAATGTCCCGCTCCATAGGGATTCTTCTCCGCCCTTTTTCTGACCTTTTCCAGATTATGCTCATAGAACCCAGCCATTTTGACCTTATCCTCATCCGTTCCCACTTGCCACAAAGCATAATGCCCCATGTTTACAAAAGGATACATCTCATAATGACTGGCAGAATCCCGTTCCATCCAAGACCAGGTATTGATTATCTCAGAGTATCTCCGCGCCTCCTCGAGGAAATTCGTCTGATTTGTGATCTTGTAAAGTTCCGCTGCCGCCCACTCCATATCATCCGCCCATGTGTTTTCTTCATAGCGATAAGGAGCACCAAAACTATTCCCCTGCTGATATCCTTCCTGAGTTTGTCCCATTTCATAAAGCTCCATGGCCGCCTGAAGACAGGTTTCAGCAAAGGTCTTGTATTCTTCAAACCGACTGAATACCTGATAACCCAACGCCAAAGTGGCGGCAGATCGCCCGGCCAGATTGGCTATCCCGGTCGCTTCGCTCTTGTATTGTGATAGTCCCTGAGGCTTTCCGCCGGCGAAATATACGGGTCTAAAGCTATTTACACCCCAGCCATAATCGGCATTGTCTTCGTGGGGCAGTTTAAATCCGCGGTGGTCCCTATCATCAGCTACCTGGTGATATAATTCATTTGGATTCGGGTGTAATTTCAATATCCATTCCAAGCCCCACTTTGCCTCATCCAAGACATCCGGAAGATCATTCTTCCCATTATGTCCCCCGGCATTCACTTCATCTACATAGGCATCAGGATTCATTTGATAGGCCATCAACAACCTCGCCGCGGTATTACTACCGGTAATCAGATACTTCAGTTGATCTCCGGCATCGTGCCACCCTCCTGTTGCGTCTATCCTGGTAGAATCTTCTTCGGTTCCAAAAAAACTCAACCCGTCCAGCTGATGACAGAATTTACCGGTCAACGGATTAAAACCACAGCGCTGAGACCTTATAAACCCCACAACATCCTCCTGCCATGCAGGGTAGGCCCCTATTGAGAAACTTTCACTTTTGATTTCTTCTCCCTCAAGTTCCAGAAAATATTGTCCAGGTTCTTCTATGGCTGTAAAATCCACCGAATAAGAATGTGAAAAAGGATGCCAGCTATTATCCTGTTCTGTCAACTTATAACTTGCTACAAGTTTACCTCCCTCCTTTTTCAACAGGATGTTCTTTGCAATCCTCTTTTGACTCAACAATAAGGCTTTCTTGGGCGAATGAACCGGATATCCTGCCAAATTGACCCGAAGTTCCAGCAATATTTCAGCAGACAATTGCTGAGAACAAAGAAATAGACCCAAAATATAAAGTAAAATCAATCTGATTTTAATCATGTTCATTACAGTTTTTTTGCAAACAAAAATCCCCTCCAAACCTGGTGATTACACTCAGGAAAGCAGCCCTTGCTCTTTCATTACTACACCAATGTAATGATGCCTGAAAAAGAAACCAATTGAAATATAATGACAATCTGAAACAGGTACTTGCCTAATCATCCAAATCCGACACTTATCCCAATCTGCTTTCTCTAATTATTGTCAATACTGCCTTTCTTCAATATCTTTAGCAAAAACCAATATCCCTTGCTAGGAGCTGTCATCCTTATATTATTACTCTTTGCTGTGAGCCAACCTATTTTGGGCCAACTTCAGAAGGAACATAAGTGGATCAAAGCCGGCATGCTTAACCAGTTGTACTGGTATCATATGTTTTTTGGACTGATCTACTGGACTTACGCCCAGTTCAATAGGTCTGATTCTGTCAATTATTTTAACAGTTACAGAAGATACAAAGATTGGGCTTCTGCTTTTGAACCGGGAACTCTCTTCATAGAATGGGTGAACTACCCCTTTGCCAGGTGGCTGGGATTCAACTACGACATGATGATGTTTTTCAGCGCGTGGGTAGGGTTCTGGGGCTTCGTATATTTCTATTGCTTCTTCAAAGAAAATCTTCGCTTCAATGCCAAATTTGAAGGCTGGGATGCGATTACCATTTTTATGTTTCTTCCAAACATGCACTTCTGGACTGCATCTCTTGGCAAGGGTGCTTATATATTCGCCGGATTGGGAATATTGACTTACGGACTCTCTTGGCCTGCCAAAAGAACTCCTCATATCCTCTTAGGAGGATTTATGTGCTATATGATACGCCCGCATATTCTCTTTGCCGTACTGGTAGGAATGGGTGTGGGTTTTGTGCTGGGCAAAGAAAAAGTACCTGTCTATCAAAAATACCTGGTAGCCCTGGGGGCAATAGCAATTAGCATTTATGTCTATGAAGACTTGCTGACCTTTCTTGGCTATGATCCCAACAATGTACTGGCAAGCTTCGAAGAGGAATCCGGACTGAATGCCCAACGGTTACGATCGGCGGGATCCGGTGTAGACATGACCTCCTACAGCCTCCCTATGAAATTGTTTACTTTTTGGTTTAGACCACTTTTTATAGATTCTCCCAATCTGTTGGGGATAGCTATCTCTTTCGAAAATGCTCTGTACATCTACATGTTTAGCAGAATCCTCAACAAGGACTTTATAAAGTATATCAAGGAAGCTCCTGCCATGGTAAAAATGTCTGCTGTAGTATTTATCTCCATCTCTATTTCCATGACTTTTGTGATGTCAAACCTTGGAATTATCATTCGCCAAAAATCCCAGATCATGTATTATATGCTGTTTGTAATAGCCGCATTTTTGGATTGGCAAAAGACCAACAGAGTGCGTAAGCGGGCTGAAATTTACAATAGAATTGTAGAGGAGGAAAGAAGGAGGATTGAAGAGGCTGAAATTGGATTAGAGAATAGCAACTAAGGCGGAGAAATTTTAGATTCCTATGTTATATGAATCTTCTAGCTTCACTTCCAAACTGATGTAAAATGGAAAAACCGGAAACTTTTAAGTTAAATTAAGCACTCATTATCTAAACGCTCTTTACTCCAGACCACCTTATCACAATCCAGCTCCATAATCCATATAACCAACATGTCCCACGGCACTTTCACAATCAGTCTTGACTTCGAACTCCTTTGGGGGATTTTTGACAAGGTGGGCACTGGCTATGATCCCGCTTATTTCAGTCGTACAAGGCAACTCATACCCGATATGCTTGAGGTATTTTGGAAAAATGAAATCAAAGCTACTTGGGCTACTGTAGGGATGCTTTTTGCAGAAAACGAAGAGGAATGGAAATACTACTCTCCTATTCAAGTTCCGAGCTATCGCGATCCTAAGCTATCCGCCTATGAGTTTGTGAAAAAGACAGGATTTAGATCAGAGGTTCATTTTGCACCTGAACTGGTCAAAGCCATAATCGATACACCCGGACAAGAACTTGGATCCCATACATTTGCCCACTACTATACCTTAATGCGTGGCCAAAGTCCCGAACAGTTTAGACAAGATTTGCAGGCAACTCAGCGGATCTCTCAGGATAAATTCGCAGTCACATTGAAATCCCTTGTTTTCCCCAGAAACCATATCAATGAACTGTACCTACCTATCTGTCTTGAGGAAGGATATACACAGGTAAGAAGTAATCCCCAAAGCTGGTACTGGCAGGAAACACAACACGAAGACCTTAGTAAAAAGTGGTTTAGGTCTGCGGATTGCTTTTTCAGAGTTGGTACAAAAACGAGCTATCCCAAAACACAAATGAGCCGATTGGAGAATGAGCCCCTGATGATTCCGGCATCCCGAATTCTTCGCCCGATTTCCAAAAGCAATAAACTCTTTAATTCAGTACGGCTAAACCGGATAAAGGAAGAGATGCTTGCCGCTGCCAAATCAAATGAAATCTATCATCTCTGGTGGCATCCTCATAATTTCGCAACTGATCCTTTAGCAGCTATGCATGAATTGAATGAAATTATATCTCATTTCCAATCATTAAAGTATGAATTTGGGATGGAGAGTATGACTATGGAGGAGATTAGAGAAATGCTTGAAAAGGATTAGTTATCAATTTAGGAGAATTACTAATTTAAAAGGATAGAACTGAAACGCACCATCTGTCGACAGGATGAAAAATACAGGTAGTGAGCTGTAAACGCAGGCTCAAAAGTGGATGGAACATCTAAGTTGAATACTATAAAATGACAAATAAAGAGTTACAAGCTTTTGATAAAAAAATCAAGGTATTACATCTAATCAAAAGCCTTGGGCGTGGAGGAGCAGAAAAATTAATACCGGAAACCGCACTGGTTCATAATCAATCCCAATTTGAATTTCATTGCATCTACTTTTACCATCAAGAGAACAATATCACGGATGAACTGGAAAAAGCCGGAATTAAGGTTCACCTTATTCCCTCTAGTAACCTGGGACTGTTCTTTCAGGTAAAAAAAGTGCGTCACTTTATCCAATCCAATGAAATAGACATTATCCATGCCCATCTTCCTTGGGCAGGAATTTTGGCAAGATCAGTTGGCAATACCCTAAGCATACCCATTGTCTATACCGAGCATAATACTTGGGAGCGATACAACAAACTCTCGTACTGGGGCAATCGCATCAGCTTCAAAAAACAGGATGTAGCCATAGCAGTGTCTAATGAAGTTGCACTTTCAATGAGCTTAAATTCAATCTGGGATCCCTATCAGCGAGGAGGAAGAATGAAACTGAAAGTAATTCAAAATGGAGTCAATACGGATGTTTTCAATAGAACTGGGACACAAGAGTCAAAAAGCAAGACTATACAAGGTACGGTTGAAAAAAAGGCAGCAGGTAACAATCATCAAGTGAGCAGCCTCGGTAGGACTCTCAGAATGGATCTTAACATTCCAGAGAATGCCGCTATTATCGGAATCGTTGCTGTATTCAGGTCTCAAAAGCGTTTATGGCTATGGGTGGAGGTTGCTTTGGAGATTTTGACACAAAATCCCACTACACATTTTATCCTGGTAGGAGATGGAGAATGGAGAGAGAGAATCGTCACAAAAATCAACAAAGCAGGTAAATCCGGCAATTTCCATTTGGTGGGTGTGCAAAAAAATGTGATCCCCTACCTGTCGCTGATGGATATTTATCTAAGTACTTCAGAATTTGAAGGCTTACCTATCGCCATGCTTGAAGCAATGTCCTGTGAAGTCCCGGTGGTAGCCACCAGTGCAGGAGGGATTGGAGAAGTCATCCAGCAGGGGATACAGGGCTATCTTACTGAAATTGAGGCTTGGGAGAAATTAAGTAACTACTGTATTGATTTACTCCAAAATCCCGATTTACTTCACAAAATGAGGCTAGCTGCCAGAGCCAGAGTAATTGAGCAATTTAGTATGAAAAGAATGGTGGATGAATTGGAACAGGTTTACTTGGAAGTTTTACGATAAATTGTTCCAATTGGTATTGGGTTCAACATTCTATTTTTCTACCAAATTCAGTTCTTCAAAGCTTACCTGATAGATATTTCCAAATCCGTTTTCTATGCGGTTAAAAATTCGTTGTAGTTCCTCCATATTCTTAATTTCAGAATCGACTGCGATTCCCCTTTCACTAGTAAAGTATAGGTTACGCCCTTCCCAATCTACAAAAGGGCAGAAATCTAAATAGGAAGAGTTGATTTCCGATCCTAAATTTCTGGATTCCATCCATTCACCCGAAGAGTCTTTTTCACTTATATATAAATCCCCACGTCCCAAATCATCGCCTCTGCCGTAAGAACTAAAAATTATATAGTCTTCATTAGGGCTGACAAATGCATTGAATTCATAAAAAGACGTGTTTATTTCTACCGGTAGAGGTTCAGGAGAATGATACTTACCATCCACCAACTCTGACACGAATATATCTTCTTTGCCTACCCCATTTACTCTGGTAGCCGTAAAAAACAAATTTCCTTTGCTGCTTATTGATGGATAAAACTCATCGTCCGGGGTGTTTATTGCCGAGTCAAGCGAAACGGGATCAGCCCATGCACTACCTATTCTATCAGTGTACCATATATTATAATCACTTCTTGTGCTATCTCCATAAATTGGTCTGTTCGACACAAAATAAAGTCTGTCACCATTATTTGCGAAAAAAGGCTCTATATCCTGATAAACCCCGGATATGTTCAAGATTTCGGGTTTGCCCCATTGGCCTTTGCTCCTCTTGATACTTACCAAAACCCTATAATTTTGCTTGTGATCGCCTCTTGTGAAAACAATCTCATCCCTTTTCGGAGAAATTGCCATATCCCTTTCATAAAATTGGGTAGAAATAACATTTTTACCAAAGAGCTGAGGCGATTTAGGCGTAGCATCTAAGTCAATACTATACTTCTCAAAACCTCCTTTAACTGAGTGACAACCCAATTGACAAATAAGCAGAAGCAACAGCTGTAATTTTATATATTTCATTTCCGGAAAGCTACAAACTCAATTAAAGTAAACAAGAACTAATCTGGACTATAGTTAAAGTTTAAAAACCCTCGCTAATATATTCCTTAAAAAGAACGGGTATACTGCATCACATTAACTCCCAACACGGGGACAGCTGCCCATATAGTATCAAAGACATGGTCAAAAGGTATATCAGTCTCATGGCGCTAATCCTACCGGGCTCTTCATCTAGTTTCTAATTTCACAATCCCCTTACTTCCTCTAGATCCATACAGTACTAGCTCCTCATTGTCAGGCCCTAAAATTTCAAGCTTCGAAACTTCGCTTTGAGTATAATTATTTAAATCCGCAATCATCGCCGGGTTGTCATCGATTAAGACAATTGGATATTCCCAATGATTAGTCTCTTCCGTAATATTCAATTCCGTTTTGATTTTCATCTCAACCTGATCATAAAAATCTGTCCTAAATGCACCTTCAGCTAAAAATCTATCCATGTGAAGACTTTTCATTCCCCATACATATTCTCCGGGAGGCAACGAATTGCGAAATTCATTTTGGAGTTCTAAGGCACCTATTGATCTATTTAGCATCGAAAGAATATGAAAGACAGAATTGCTGTCATTACTTTTTTCAGCAGATGGAGACCAAAAACTAACAACTTTGTATTCGTTTTTTGTAGCAATCTCGAAGAAAACAAAAGCTCCATCTAATCCTCTATAGTTTTCATCTTGAAGTTCCATTATTCTGTATGCAGATAAGGAGTCCAAAATATTTTTTGAAATGTTTTCTGAAAAATTGTAAGTCGATGAAATTGGCTTTTCTCCCGCGGCATGAATTTTATAATTCGAAGAAATTGAATCCGCAAAATTTAATGTAAATATCCTATGGGGTTGCCAAATTCGAATATTCAGGGAATCAGTAGATGAACGCAAATCTTTCAAATCAAAGCTATTCAATCTCTTAGGCAATTCCTCAATAAAGTGTCTAACCACATCACTCTCCGCAATCTCTACCTTCTTCTGCCCAAATAAATGATGACAAAACACCAGCACAAATAACAAAAGCAATCGATATTTCATAAATATATCCTCTAGTAACACATGAATCTCACGTTGAACAGAATTCTCTTCTCCCACTTCCCGAGCTCTTCACCGAGAGCAAATTAAGAATTTCGTCGATCTTATCAATAATTTTTTAGTATCATTTAATGCTTACCGGATTATTGAAGTGGAAATTTCGGGGAATCGCATCTTCAAAATGGAACTGCCGCTGATTTCAATCAAGAAAGCTATAATTAGCTTTTCAGCGACCCTTTTGCAAAGTAAATGTAGTCTGTTATTCACTTTTTTTCTTGTCCCAAGCGATAACTTGCACACCTGTAGAATAGTGCATTCTGTCCGGAAAGGTCTTGAGAAATTCACCAAATCTAACGTATTCAATTTCAAGTTCTATTTTTTCAAGCTCATATACCGGCCATTCGACATGGTGAATTTCAAATTCGTTAATAGATGTCTTGGTATCTTGAAATAGCGCATACCTTTCAGTCAACCATCTATCTAGGTCAGTCTTTTCTTTCAGTTCATGACCAATTTCATACGCTATTTTCATTTTATCATTATAAAGCTTGTTCACTGAGCGGAATAGACCCCTTCCCCGTTTCATTTTCGAGTACCTGTAAGGTAATTTTGAAAGTGTTCTGGCGACCTTACAGGAAACCCGATTCCCTCCTTCAATGCTCAAAAAATAGACTCCTGTCTTCTTACCATTCTTTACATAAGTCCGTACGTTAATCTCGTCAAAGTTTGATATAGGCGGAAAAGCAGGCAAAATTCTTGGTCTAATTTTCTCCATCGTAAATGCCACCAACGAAACCCATGCCTTTCCGTCAAATAGGTCAATTTCCAAGTCCGTTGGAACTAAAGCCCGTAATTCCCGGTAGTCAACTTGCCAATGAAGAAATATAGCGTTATTCCACTCTTGGTAATACTTCCATTTTTCTGTCGGCATTTCCCAAGGTCTGTGTTCCCTACTATTCAATATTTCTTTTATCGTCATCTCTCTATTCAACGCAAAAATTAAGTTTATTTTTTTCAAAGTATGTCTGCTGTACACTTGGATTAAGGGGATCGCATCCATCTGATATATAAATCTTCCATAAATCATAAAAACCTGAATAAAAGAATATTATAGAACTAGAACAGCTCAAACTTATTTATTACCGGTCTTTCAATTTCACATGCTACACGCCGGTTTTGACCGCAATAGTAATGCTAGTGTAGGCTTACCCCTGAAAAAGCTTGGCCAGACTACAGAAATAAAAATAGCACCGGGAGAATACCCGATGCTATTTTTATTTCTTGCTATAAACCACGAGACCGGCTATTGAGTCAACTCATACTTGAGCGTCTTCCCTTTTTGTACAGCAGGCAACCCTTCAGACATCCAAAGAGGAGCAGGAGCACCTTTCAAGTAATGATCAAAGAACTGGCTCAAGCGCACAGACAGATCCTTTCTATTTTTACGCTGCACCAAGTTATGATCTTCACCGTTGTACTGTAGAAGCCACGCAGGCCGGTTCAACCGTTTCAATGCCATAAACATCTCAATCCCCTGATACCAAGGTACAGCACCGTCTTCATCGTTATGCATAATCAATACAGGTGTTTTGACACGATCCATAAAGAACAAAGGAGAGTTCTCTATATAATAAATAGGCTTTTCCCAAAGTGTCCCTCCTATTCTGGACTGGGTTTGCTCATATTGAAACATTCTGCTCATGCCTGTTCCCCACCGTATTCCCCCATAGGCTGAGGTCATGTTTACTACGGGAGCACCGGCACCGGCGGCTTTAAACATATCTGTTTGTGTGATAAGGTAAGCTACCTGATATCCGCCCCAACTTTGGCCTTGGATAGCCATATTTTCAGCATCCACAAAACCTCTTGCTACAATGGACTGAACGCCGGGGATTATACAATTGTAGGCACTAGGGCCCGGAAGACCTAGTTGGTATTTAATATCCGGCACAAACACCAAGTAATCGTTACTCACGAAATATGGAATATTGATCGTGGAAGCACTGGGAGCAGGAGCCCTATAATTATGTAATCCATCACTGTTGCGCTCATAGAAATACACCATCATCGGGTATTTTTTGGATGCATCAAAATTCTCCGGCTTAAATAATAAGCCTTGTAAAGGTTCCCCGTCATTGGTCAGGTATTCCACCAATTCTACCGAGCCCCAATTCACATCGGCTTGCTGAGGATTCAGGTCCGAAACCTTCTTGAGGCTTTTAAATGAGAGATCTCCTAAGTACAAATCAGGACTCTCTTGATAAGTTGATTTGTTAACCAAAATCGCAGAACTCTCCTTGGCTTTCGTTAGTCCGAAATAACGATTTGCTGACATTACCAACCGCTTTGGTTCGGACTTTCCGTCAAAAGATCCTGTGAAAAAACCCGAGTCTTTGGTCTTTTCATCGAATGCTGTCAGCAGCAATTGACCTTTGGGGTCGATACTTTTTTCCTCTCTATCAAGATCCTGCCTTCTGAAAATTGTATTTGACTTTCTCCCGGTTCCCCGGGTCAGGTTCACTGCCCCGGAAGGATTAGTAGGATCTATTTTCCAGATATCGAATCTATCATAGACCAGAAATGCCTCGTCCCCGGTTAACCAACCTGCGTTGCCGTAGCTCCCCGGAAGTGATGGTGAATCGTGTAATTCTTCATAAAACACTTCCGGAAGTTCTTTGGTAAGATTGACTTTGGCCTTTTGGGCTACGTCATAAGCCACCCAACTGCTATCACGTCCATCATACCAATACACGTACTTACCCTCGGGGGAAATCGACGGATATCCTGAAGCATTTTTTTCAATTAATGTTTTTGATCCATCCTTAAAGTCAACCAGATACAAGTCCCGACCTGTCTGAATGTTCCAGCTATAGTTGATCCTATAAGGCGCATCAGTCCAAGCCAATCCGAAATCACGTTCTACTTTTGACTCCAGAATGACATTTTTCACGTCTTGATCCGCAAGCTGGGTAATTTTCTCTGTTTTCAGATCAATTGCGGCCAAGTAAGAAAACTTCTCTTCACGCCCCTTATTTTTCAGCTGCATAGGCTGAATCTCAGAATCCTGCCAGCCCCATATATCAAGACTCACTCTATCCTCATCCAGAATAGTCGTATCATTTTCATAGCTGTAATCCACATAGTCCGGAGCTATCCCAAAAAACAGGCGTTCCTCATTCTCAGAAAATGTAAGATTCCCGTTTTCACTGATTCTTCCATTTTCCAAAATCCCTTCAGAATTCTTGGTTGCAATTTCTGTTAGATCTCCATTCTCGGTTTGAAGGACAAAGAGCGAATGAAAAGGCTTTTTAGCTTTGGTAGAATCATCCGTGGCAAGATAAGCCAGATATCTCGCTTTCGGCGAAAAAGTCACATTCACGTAAGACGTCATTCCTTCGGAGATCATTTTGCTTTCACCATTTGCCAGATTTAGCAGATAAATCGCGGAATTATCCAAAGTATCTTCCTCAGCCAAAACATAGTGCAAGAATTCACCATTCTTCGAAAACCCATAAGACTTCACCCGTTCAAAATCATAGGTGACAGAACCGTCCAGTTTTCGTACAGTAAGGGTTGTTCCATCTGTTTTCTTCAGCTTTTCGGCCTTAACTGTAGAATCTGCTTCCACATCTTTTTCCTCTTTGGCTTTTTCTTTCTTTTCCTTTTCAAAATGAATAGCAATCCAGCTACCCGCCTTCTCCGGTGTCGCAAAAGATTTTACCCTGGGGAGTTTTTCCAGCTGATTTTCAGCCATATTATAGATAAAAAGACTATCTGTAGGCAAATCCTCCTTCTTCGTCTTTTTCAATTTCAATACATGTACAGAGTCTTTCTGAGGCAGTATCTTGCCTACCGCAAAAGCATCATCTGCAGAAAACACCAAGGAGGATCCACGCAAAATAATCCGGCGACTCGAAGGATCATTGAATGACAAAATCTCAATACGTCCATCTCCGTCCTGGGGAGACACTTGATATCCCACCCATTTTCCATCTTTGGATATTTTCTCCGAAGCCAGCCTTTCCCAGCCGTCATAATCTTCGTGAGTCAGCGCCCTTTTCTGCTGGGCAATAAGCATTTGCGAACCTATGAGCAGTAAGCCCAATAAAGCTCCAAATTTTCTAATCTTCATTTCAAGTCACATTTAGGTAAAAATCCTTCCATACCGCCGAAACAAATTGTCAACAATCATTTTTCATCATGCAAATCGGCTATAAAGAAGTTCCAAAAATAAAAACACAGGAGCAGCCTCCTGTAACCGCTTAAAAAAAAATCATGAATTAGGATTTTCTGCCTATCAGGCAAGGTAGGGCTCCGTCTAACAAACTTGGGGCTTGCCAGAAAATTACTTCTAATCCATGTACTACGGATTACTCTACGTCCCCGCCGTGGTTAATTTAGAATGGGCTTCCCCCAAAAACAAAAAAGTCTCGCCAGAAGCAAGACCCTTTTCAGAATATAAACCCAAATATAACTTTAGAGATTAAAAGTTTCAATTGAAATTAAACTAAAATTCGGAAATTCAAATGAACCCGAACTTTAATTCGACTTTTTACTCCACGAACAAAATATTCAATCGAACATTTATATCGAGTCCAAAGTAAGCTGATTTTACTTTTAATTACAAATTGAAAAAAAAATTTTGCTATATTTTGAACAATCTGTAATTTACAAGCAGATTCATTAACAATCATCCAAAATCATTCGATAAAAATGGACAAAATTTTAGATATCGATAACATAGACTTGAAGATCATTTCGCTTCTCAATGAAGATGCCAAGACACCTTACACTGAAATAGCCAAAAAAGTCTTTGTGTCTTCAGGCACAGTTCACGTGCGCATGAAGAAACTAGAGGATATGGGTATCGTGAAAAGTGCGACTTTAAATATTGATTTTTCCAAGCTTGGCTATGACATATCCGCTTTTCTGGGAATTTATCTTGAGAAAAGCTCACTTTACGACACGGTGATCGAAAAACTTAAGACGATTTCAGAAGTAGTCAGTGCATACTATACAACTGGTAATTATTCGATTTTCGCAAAGATCATCTGTAGAGACACAAACCACCTTCGCTTTGTTCTTGACAACATCCAAAAAGTAGAAGGAATAGACAGAACTGAAACATTGATCGTTTTAGAAGAATCCATAAATAGGCCTATCCAGTTTTTTGACAAAGAGAAATAAGGCAATTAAGATTAAATCTAAATAAATGATTTGATCAAGAACTTTAAAATTGAAAAGTATTGAACCTTCAATACTTTTTTTTTGTAAAGACGGTATAGAACGGATAAAAAAGGCGTTTTCTATCGGTGGCATGTATGCCCGATAGAATTATCCAATGGGTAAAAACATAATATTTTGATTATATGTTGTACCTTCGCCGTTAAAATGTAATTAGTCTAAATAACTCAGCAACAATGAGCAAAGACAATCAGATTTTAGAAGAACTAACGTCAAAAGAATATGAACACGGGTGGTCAGTGAACTATGAAGCCGATGAGGCTCCCATAGGGTTGACTGAAGACACCATTCGATGGATATCTGCCAAGAAAGAAGAACCTCAATGGCTCCTTGAGTGGAGGCTGAAAGCGTTCAAAACCTGGGAATCCATGTCTGAGCCTAAATGGGCAAATGTTCACTACCCAAAAATCGACCTTCAGTCTTTAAAATACTATTCAGCTCCTAAGCAAGCCGGCAAACCCAAGAATCTGGATGAAGTAGATCCTGAATTATTGGATATCTATAAGCGTCTGGGAATTAATCTGAACGAGCAAAAGAGGCTTCAGGGAATAGCAGTGGATGCTGTTCTGGATTCAGTTTCTGTAGCGACTACCTTCAAGGGAACGCTTTCCAAACTTGGAATTGTATTCTGTTCTTTCAGTGAAGCGGTAAAAGAACATCCTGAGTTGGTGAAGAAATACTTGGGGTCGGTTGTGCCAATGACCGATAACTACTATGCGGCACTCAATTCAGCTGTATTCTCTGACGGATCATTCTGCTACATCCCGAAAGGCGTTCGCTGTCCAATGGAACTTTCTACTTATTTCCGGATCAACGCCGCAAATACAGGCCAGTTCGAAAGAACATTGATCGTGGCAGAGGATTCATCATACGTTTCATATCTGGAAGGATGTACTGCACCGCAGCGTGATGAGAATCAATTGCACGCAGCAGTGGTGGAAATCTATGCAGGAGCGCATGCAGAAGTGAAATACTCTACCGTACAAAACTGGTTCCCAGGAGATAAAGAAGGAAAAGGAGGGATCTATAATTTCGTAACCAAGCGTGGAATCTGCGCGGGTGACTTCTCCAAAATTTCCTGGACGCAAGTTGAAACCGGCTCGGCTGTGACTTGGAAATATCCTTCTTGCATTCTGAAAGGCGACCATTCCATTGGAGAATTCTATTCTGTAGCGGTTACTAATAATTATCAGCAAGCAGATACAGGGACGAAAATGATCCACATTGGCAAAAACACCAAGTCAAGAATCGTATCCAAAGGTATTTCCGCCGGAAAATCACAAAACTCCTACCGTGGCCAAGTACAGGTGATGAAGCGTGCTACCAATGCACGTAACTTCTCCCAGTGTGATTCCCTCTTGATGGGAGATCGCTGTGGAGCGCATACTTTCCCATACATAGACATAAATAACCCCACTGCCAAAGTGGAGCATGAAGCGACCACTTCCAAGATCGGTGAGGATCAGCTGTTCTATTGCAACCAACGTGGTATTGCCACGGAAGATGCTGTGGCTCTGATTGTAAATGGTTATGCCAAAGAAGTATTGAATCAACTTCCTATGGAATTTGCCGTGGAAGCACAGAAGTTGTTGGCCTTGACGCTAGAGGGGTCGGTAGGATAATTTGAAATTTCCGGTTTGAAATTATGGCAACCATCACTCGCTTTGAAGATTTGGACATCTGACAAAAAGCAAGAGAATATTGCAAGATTGTTTTTGCACTAACTCAAAAAATGGTTTTCAAAATGATTTTAGCTTGAGAAATCAAATCAATGCTTCTTCGGGCTCTGTCATGGATAACATAGCAGAAGGTTTTGAACGGGAAGGCACCAAAGAGTTTATACAATTCTTAAGCATCGCCAAGGCTTCTGCCGGAGAATCAAGATCTCAGTTGTATAGAGCTTTTGATCGAACATACATTTCAGAAGATACACTCAATACAACAATCGAAAAAAGCCTTGAAATCAGCAGGTCGATTTCGGGATTTATAAAATATTTAAAAGAATGTGAGATTAGAGGAAATAAGTTTAAAAACTGAAAATCAGGTTTCCTCAATTTCAAATATCAAATGTCAAATTTCGAATTATGCTTAGTATAAAGAATTTGCACGCCTCTATTGAAGGAACTCCTATCCTACGAGGTATCAACCTTGACGTGAAAGCTGGAGAAGTTCATGCAATCATGGGGCCAAATGGGTCCGGTAAATCTACCCTTGCCTCCGTATTGGCAGGAAGAGAAGAATATGAAGTAACTGAAGGCGAGGTTTCATTTAAAGGGAAAGATCTGCTAGATCTTTCCCCGGAAGACAGAGCAAGAGAAGGTGTGTTTTTAGCTTTCCAATATCCTGTAGAAATCCCCGGTGTCAGCTCTACTAACTTCCTGAGAACAGCGGTGAATCAAGTTAGAGAATACCGTGGCGAAGACCCTCTTGATGCTGTAAAGTTCTTGACCTTGATGAAAGAGAAAATGAAGTTGGTAGAGATGGATCAGAAACTTTTGAGCAGATCATTGAATGAAGGCTTCTCAGGTGGGGAGAAAAAGAGAAATGAGATCTTCCAAATGGCGATGCTCGCTCCTACCCTTTCCATCTTGGATGAGACAGATTCGGGTCTGGACATCGATGCGCTTCGTATCGTATCAAACGGCGTAAACCAACTGAAATCCAAAGACAATGCGACTATCGTGGTCACCCACTACCAGAGATTGTTGGATTACATTGTTCCGGATTTTGTACACGTGTTATACAAAGGACAGATTGTGAAGTCAGGCACCAAAGAGCTTGCGTTAGAGCTAGAAGAAAAAGGATACGACTGGATCAAAGACGAAGTCGACTCCAGAGCTACAGTTTGATTTTCATCCTAAAACATCCGTCATGAGTACGCTTATAAAGCAAGATATACTTGTGGAATTGTTGGGCAATACAGGCAGTGACTTCGAGCAAGTCCGCGCTGCGGGAAAGGAAGCTTTCCAAGCCCAGGGATTCCCTACCAATAAATCCGAAGAGTACAAGTTCACCGCAATCACCAAGAAAATCGAGCAAAGTATCCAGAACTTTGCCCCAGCAGGAGATTTTACAGTGACTGCTGAGCAGGTAAAGGCCAATTTATTTGAAGGTTATGCAGGTGAAGTGTTGGTATTTGCCAACGGGCATTTTCAGCCCGCACTTTCATCTGTCATAGATGGAGTGGAAGTAACTCCCCTTTCAGAAAAGGCTGATACCCCACTTGGGAGCATAGCAAAGCCCGAAAAAGACCCTTTCTGTGCTTTGAACCAAAGTTCTTTTGGAAGCGGAATTTTCATTTCCATACCTAAAAAGGCTCAAATTCAAAAGCCTATTCTTCTGTTGAATTTCTTTAAAGCCAACACCGGCCAAGTGATTCAACCAAGAATTTGGATTGAGACGGGAGACTTTGCAGAAGTGACCTTTATCAATCACAGCGTAAACCTTAGTGACACACCTTATTTCGTGAATAAAGTAGTAGAAGTAAAAGGTGGCTTGAATACTCAGATTCGCTATTACAAGCTGCAGAATGAAGGCAAAAATGCCATCGAAGCCAGTACTGTAGAAACTGACATTCAGAAAGACGGAAGATTTACTTCTGTGACTATTTCTTTGTCTGGCGAAATGGTAAGAAACAACTTGAGTCTAAACATCCTTGGAAGCAATTCTGAAGGAAATATGTATGGTCTGTACCTGCTCAACGGCAAGTCGCACGTGGATAATCATACCAACGTGGATCATACCGTGCCTCACGCTGAGTCCAATGAACTTTATAAAGGGATTCTTGCCGATAGTTCAAGGGGAGTTTTCAACGGAAAAATCTTTGTAAGACAAGACGCACAGAAAACCAACGCCTTCCAGCAAAACAATAATATCCTTCTCTCAGAAAATGCAGTGGTGAATACTAAACCGCAGCTCGAAATCTGGGCCGATGATGTGAAATGCTCTCACGGCTGTACTACTGGTCAGCTGGATGAGGAAGCATTATTTTACCTTCAGGCAAGAGGCATTGCAAAAGATCAGGCAAAGGGACTGCTGCTTTATGCTTTTGCCGGTGAAGTGCTGGAACACATTACTGATGAAAGCTTCCGTGAATACTGCACTGAATTGGTGCAAGGGCGCTTGGGGAGCAAATTCTAATAAACACTATGGGAATTGATATCGAAAAAATCAGAAGCTTATTTCCGGTACTTCATCAGGAAGTACATGGTAAGCCATTGATTTATTTTGACAATGCCGCTACTACACAGAAGCCACAAGTCGTGCTTGATGCGCTGACGAATTACTATCAAAAAGATAATTCGAATATTCACAGAGGTGCCCATGCACTGGCAGATCGGGCTACCCGCTATTTCGAAGACACCCGTTCAGCCATTCAGCATTTTATCAATGCATCTGAGCCTGCTGAAGTGATATTCACCAAAGGAACTACAGAGGGAATCAATCTGGTGGCTTCCACTTTTGGGAGGAAATTTGTAGAAAAAGGTGATGAGATCATTATATCTACGCTGGAGCACCACTCCAATATTGTGCCTTGGCAAATGCTCTGTGAGGAAAAAGGTGCAATTCTAAAAATAATTCCGATTAATGATGCCGGAGAAATACTTTTCGGGCAATTTGAGCAATTGCTATCCCCGAGAACAAAGCTGGTCAGCATTGTCCATGCTTCCAATGCCCTTGGCACCATCAATCCCGTAAAGCAAGTAATTGAGGCAGCACATGCTGTTGGGGCAAAAGTACTGCTGGACGGTGCTCAAAGTTCAAGTCACTTGAAGATTGATGTGCAGGAATTGGATTGTGATTTCTTCGCCTTCTCAGCACACAAGCTTTATGGTCCCACAGGCCTTGGGGTATTGTATGGAAAAAGAGAAGTCTTCGAATCTATGCCTCCTTATCAGGGAGGTGGGGAAATGATCAAGGAAGTCACGTTTGAAAAGACAACCTATAACGACATCCCCTTCAAATTCGAAGCAGGAACACCCAATATTGCTGATGTAATCGCATTCAAAACTGCCGTGGAGTTTATCAACGAACTCGGGAAAGAGGCAATCAAAGCACATGAGGACGAATTGCTTGCCTATGCCAATGAGCAGCTGATGCAAATCAAAGGTTTCATTCCGGTCGGTACGGCAAAGGAAAAAGTCAGTGTGATTTCGTTCAACATCAACGGGATGCATCCCTACGATGTGGGAATGATGCTCGATGCCAATGGCATCGCTGTAAGAACGGGTCATCACTGCACTCAGCCCCTGATGAAAAGATTCGGCTTAGAGGGAACTGTAAGGGCTTCATTTTCGGTTTATAACACGAAATCGGAAATAGACAAATTGGTCGAAGGCGTAAGTCGAATCGCCAAAATAAAAAATAAATGAGCAGTATTCAGGAAGTTCAGAATGAGATAGTTTCGGAATTTGAAATCCTTGGGGATGATAAGGAATCTACGATTTATTATATCATGGAGTTGGGAGGAAGCCTAAAGGATTTTCCTGACAGTGAAAGAATTGAAGAAAACACCATCAAAGGCTGTCAATCCAAAGTGTGGCTGATCGCTGAGGAAAAGGATAACAGAGTTCATTTTCAGGCTGATTCCAACACCGACATTACCAAAGGACTGATCTCACTTTTGCTGAGGGTATTGAACTATAGAAGCCCGGAAGAGATTATAAATGCAAAGCTTGATTTCGTAGAGAGAATCGGAATGGGCTCCATTATCGGCAGCCAGCGTTCAAATGGTTTTGCATCGATGATCAAACAAATCAAACTATACGCTTTGGCTATTCAAACCAAGCAAAATGCCTGATAGATATGTCAACAGAAAGTAAAACAGAAGCTACATTAGGACAAGTAGAAAACCTCAAGGAAAAGGTGATTCAAGCCATTAAACTGGTATATGATCCTGAGATTCCGGTAGATGTCTACGATCTTGGCTTGATCTATGAGATCACTGTCTATCCTGTAAACAACGTATATGTGTTAATGACGCTGACTTCACCAAATTGTCCGTCGGCAGAATTCATTCCCTCAGAGATTAAGGATAAAATCCAGCAGATCCAGGGGATAAATAATGTGGAAATCGAATTGACATTTGACCCGCCTTATTCTCAGGATATGATGTCTGAAGCAGCAAAACTTGAATTGGGCTTTCTCTAATTAAGAACTTTAAAAACGAGTAATACTATGTATCCAGAAGAATTGATCGCTCCGATGAGAGCGGAACTTTCAAGTGTAGGATTTGAAGAGTTCAGAACTGCTGAGCAAGTTGCAACCCATCTTGGCCCAGACCATAAAGGCACTACCCTAGTTGTAGTAAATTCAGTGTGCGGCTGTGCGGCAGGAGCTGCCCGTCCGGGAGTGACTTACGCAGTAGAAAATGCGAAAGTAAAACCAACTACTCTAGCTACTGTTTTTGCCGGCAATGATAAAGAAGCGGTGGATAAAATAAGAGAGCTCTGTCTTCCTTATCCTCCATCATCACCTGCTATGGCACTATTCAAGGACGGTGAGTTGGTCCATTTCATCGAGCGTCACCACATAGAAGGAAGAAATGCAAAAATGATCGGAGACCACTTGGTGGAAGTATTCGAGCATTTTTGCGCATAAAACCAGCCCTCCGGGGCTTTTTTTATTACAAAAACAATCAATCAAGTATTTACAAATGGTGACACACTGCTTAGTGGGAACGATGCCTGTACCTATTGGAATTATATAGAAAAAAAATCACTTTTCGCATGATTATTATTCCAATAGACACATTGAATCACCAATAAACGACCTGATTTTATTATCTTACGAGCCTAATTCGAGGTTTTTTAACATAAGCAATCCAAAAAAAACACATATGTCTGAATCAGCTAAGCTTTCTTTCAAAGGACAAGAATATGAATTTCCGGTAATCACCGGCACAGAGAATGAATCCGCGATCGATATCGCAAAACTTAGAGCTTCCTCGGGACTTATCACCCTTGACCCGGGATACAAAAACACAGGAGCAACGACGAGTGCAATTACATTTTTAGATGGAGAAGAAGGAATTCTTCGCTATAGAGGATACAGAATTGAAGATTTGGCTGAGAAATCAACCTTTCTTGAAGTTTCGTATTTATTGATTTATGGTGAGCTTCCAACACAAGCGCAATACGAAAATTTCTCCAAAGAAATTACCCATCACACCTTGGTGCATGAGGATATCAAAAAAATTCTTGAAGGATTCCCTTCCAACGCTCACCCGATGGGAGTACTTTCTTCATTGATTTGCTCACTGACTGCATTTTACCCCGATTCTCTGAATCCCGTGCGAAACAAAGAGGAAGTGGACATGAGCATTGTAAGATTGATTGCCAAGATGCCGACATTTGCAGCTTGGGCTTATAAAAATGAAATGGGTCATCCTGTCAATTATCCTGACAATGCACTAGACTACTGCTCAAACTTCCTGAAAATGATGTTCGCACTTCCTGCGGAGAAGTATGATGTAGATCCTGTAGTATCTGCGGCTTTGGACAAACTACTTATTCTTCATGCAGACCACGAACAAAACTGTTCTACTTCAACTGTAAGAATTGTCGGCTCTTCTCAGGCAAGCATCTATGCTTCTATTTCCGCAGGTATCAACGCACTTTGGGGCCCTCTCCACGGAGGTGCCAATCAGTCGGTAATTGAGATGCTGGAAGCAATCAAAGCTGATGGCGGCGATGCCAAAAAATACTTAGACAAAGCCAAAGACAAAAATGATCCATTCAGATTGATGGGCTTTGGACATAGAGTATATAAAAATTTCGATCCAAGAGCAAAAATCATTAAGAAAGCGGCTGATGATGTTTTGGAAAAATTGGGTGTTAACGATCCGGTACTCGATATCGCAAAAGAACTGGAGCAGGCTGCCCTTAACGATCAATACTTCATCGACCGTCAGCTATATCCAAACGTAGATTTCTATTCTGGAATCATCTACAGAGCTCTTGGCATTCCTACAGATATGTTTACAGTAATGTTTGCACTGGGAAGACTTCCGGGCTGGATAGCGCAGTGGAAAGAAATGCGTGAGAATGGTGAGCCTATCGGTCGTCCGAGACAAGTATATACAGGAGAAAATGAGCGTGATTACGTATCGATAAATAAGCGATAAGCGAAATTTAAACTCCCCACAGTACATAAATAACCGGCTAATTTTGGCCGGTTATTTTTTTAAAGTCCAAATGGAGAACTGCATCCGATATGGTATTAAATTTGAACATAACCCTCTAACTAAATTTCACACTTAACATGTCGACCCAATCACTGGACGATGCCGTGGCATTGACCAAAAAATTCACCTCGAAACCAAGTAATGAAGAGTTATTGAAGCTCTATGGACTCTATAAGCAAGCTACTGAAGGAGACAATGAAACAGAGCGTCCCGGCGGGTTTGATTTCAAAGCAGCTGCGAAATACAACGCCTGGATGAATATGAAAGGCAAATCCAAGGAAGAGGCCTCGGAACAGTATGTTCAGCTGGTGAACGAACTATCAAAAGACTACCTATAATTAGAATCAACTGAAAGCATCCTCCTCAATTATTGCATTAGATGAACTAGAGTCTAAAAACCAAAAATGTCCGGGCTAACTATTCAAATGTGATTTTCAGTGGAAAATATTAGACCCGGATTATGTATTAGGTTTAGTCATAGCCTGTCCCGATTTTAATGGGGAAGGGCATTAATTGCAAGAAAATCAGCCTGTTTGGAGAGTGAGTCCGCCGCGGTGGATATGGTAAACCTGCCTGACGGAAGGTAGGCTCGAAAACAGCAACGTAATGGCTGATTTTGAAGCAATCAATGGCTGAAGTAACTTGTGCGCCGTGGCGTAGAATTGCTAATGCATATTTCGGGTTAAACACACACAGCTATAAATACAAAAAAAAGTCCTTATATCGCCGGAAACTTTTTTGGATCTACTTCACTCATCATAGCATAAACTTTCTCAATTACATCTTCTACACTTGGCTTGGAAAAATAATCCCCATCAGAAGAATAAGCCGGTCTATGGGCCTTTGCTGATATAGTCTGAGGCTCTGAATCCAGAAATTTAAAAACTTCCTGTCCTTCTATCACCTGCTGTAACATGTAAGCAGATCCTGCTCCCGGCACATCTTCATCTGCAAAGATTACGCGGTTGGTCTTCTTGATTGATTCACCAATAATTCCGTGAACATCAAATGGCAAAAGAGTTTGGACGTCCAGCACCTCTATGTCAATACCCATTTCGGCAAGTTCACCAGCCGATTCCATCACCACCCTACACATGGAACCATATGTCACAATGGTTACATCAGATCCCTCTCTAAGCACTTCCGGTTTACCCAATGCAACGGTAAATTCTCCCAGATTGAGAGGCATTTTCTCCTTCAGTCTATAGCCATTCAAGCATTCAATGACAATGGCGGGTTCATCAGATTTCAAGAGCGCATTGTACATTCCCGCTGCCTGAGTCATATCTCTGGGCACACAGACTACCATTCCACGCAAGGTGGAAAGAATCATTCCCATAGGTGAACCTGAATGCCATACACCCTCTAATCGATGTCCACGGGTACGCACAATCATTGGTGCTTTTTGACCTCCTTTGGTGCGATACTGAAGACAAGCTACATCGTCAGCCAGCATCTGTAGCCCATAGAGCAAATAATCAAGGTATTGAATCTCTGCCAGTGGACGCAATCCCCGCAAAGCAGTACCTATTCCCTGGCCTATAATGGTGCATTCCCGAATACCCGTATCCGACACCCTCAATTCCCCATGCTTGGCTTGTAATCCCGCAAAAGCCTGATTTACATCACCGATTTTACCTACGTCTTCACCGAAAGTAAAGAAGCGGGGGTCTTTTTCAAGAGTTATATCAAAATAGGACTGTAAAATCTCTCTGCCGTCTACAAGAGGTGAATTGCTGTTGAACTTGGCAGGAACTTCCTCCACATTCAACACGCTCCATTCTGAATGGCTATACAGATGACTATTGTATCTATCGTAATTCAAATCCGACTGCTTTGCATACCATGCTTTCAGGCCTGCCTTTGCTGCGGGAGTGTCCAATCTTAATATCACCAACGCTTTTCTCACTGCCAACACCACATCCTTTCTAATTGGATTTATAGTCTTGGAAAGCTCTTCTGCGATTTGATTGATCACTACTTTTCGGGTACTATGTTGGGCAGCTTCTGTGAGTAGACTTACTGCCTCATTCAATTCTTTCTTGATTTCACTGGAGAATCTGGACCAAGCAGCTTCCTTTTCTTGCTTTACCTGAGCTTTGGCTTCTGCTTCAATTTTGTCCAGCGTATCTGCACTGGCTATCTCATTGCTCAGGATATATTCTCTGAATTTCGAGACACAATCCCAATCCTTTTCCCACTGAAGACGCTTTTTATCTTTATACCGTTCATGAGAACCTGAAGTGGAATGCCCTTGAGGCTGAGTCATCTCCAGTACATGGATCATTACCGGTACATGGGATGTTCTCGCTAACTCACCGGCTTCTACGTAGGCATTTAGCAAACCTTCATAATCCCATCCATTTACACGGATTATTTCAATGCCCTTCTGCGAATCTGTTCTTTCAAAACCCGCCAGCGCATCTGAAATACTGCCTTTGGTGGTATGAAATTCATTTGGAACAGAAATACCATAGCCATCATCCCAAATAGAGATTACCATTGGCACCTGCATTACACCGGCTGCATTTATGGTTTCAAAAAACATCCCTTCAGAAGTAGATGCATTTCCGATGGTCCCCCATGCTACTTCATTTCCATTGACGGAAAACTTCTTTAAGTCCTTTAATCCCTTATTTTCCCTAAAGAGTTTGGAGGCGTATGCCAACCCAAGAAGTTTGGGTATTTGAGCTGCTGTGGGAGAAATATCCGCAGCTGAATTATACATTTTGGTTAGATCTTTCCAGCTACCATCCTCATTAAGAGAGCGGGTAGCAAAGTGACCATTCATTAAGCGGCCTGCACTTGCGGGTTCTGCTTCCACATTGGTATAAGCGTACAGTTGAGAAAAGTACTGCTGCAAAGTCAATTCACCGATGGCGAACATAAAAGTCTGATCCCTATAATAGCCTGAGCGAAAATCTCCGAGCCGGAAGGCTCTTGCCATTGCTATTTGGGCAACTTCCTTACCATCACCAAAAATCCCGAACTTCGCTTTCCCCATAAAAACTTCTTTCCTTCCTACTAAGGAAGCATGCCTGCTCAGCATAGCTACTCGAAAATCATCCAGTACAGCTTCTTTTGACAGGTTAGGTGAATTCAGGTTTTTCGGCACTGATTGGACTTCTGACATAGAGGTTAATTTACTAAAGTTATCCGGGTTTTGCTTTGATGATTTTTTAGGATCACTCAAAAATAGCCAAATCCATTCTTTATGCAAATTTCAATAATATTATTTTTCAATCAAAAATTTTGAAAGAGACGCAATAACAGAATCATAACAGAATTAAATTCTGAAAATTAACATTCAGTCAATAGAAAAAGTAGAATTATCAAAATTACGTGATGCTCTTACTCAAGTATTTAGCTCAAATAGACACTCGAAATTATCACTGCTTAAAAGACCATTGTTAAAATATTATAAAATAATTCAGTATATATCAAAATATAATTTCGACATCTCGGTAATTTCCAAAGCATACCAAATACTATTCTCCATGGTGCAAATGGATAGCATCCCACTTATTATATTTGTGCCAAGTTATTTAAATCCAAATATACAAGTCATGATTATAGGTGTTCCGAAGGAAATCAAAAACAACGAAAACCGTGTAGCCCTTACCCCTGCCGGTGCAAAAGAATTGGTAAAAAGAGGTCATTCTGTTTACGTTCAGCATACTGCCGGCGAAGGAAGTGGCTTTCTCGATGAAGCATATGCAGAAGCAGGTGCGATTATTCTTCCTACGATTGAAGCGACTTATGAAATCGCTGAAATGATTATGAAGGTAAAGGAACCTATAGAACCTGAATATAAATTGATTAAAGAAGATCAGCTGTTGTTCACCTATTTTCATTTTGCTTCTTACGAACCATTGACTAAGGCAATGGTAGCCAGTAAGTCGGTATGTCTCGCATATGAGACAGTAGAAAAAGCTGATAGAAGCCTGCCTCTTTTGGTTCCTATGTCTGAAGTAGCCGGAAGAATGGCAGTGCAGAAAGGGGCAAATTATTTGGAGAAGCCACTTCAGGGTAGAGGAATTCTTCTAGGAGGAGTGCCTGGTGTGCTTCCTGCCAAAGTTTTGATCCTTGGAGGAGGCATAGTCGGTACACAGGCCGCTTGGATGGCTGCCGGTCTGGGAGCAGATGTGACAATTATGGATGTATCTCTTCCAAGGATGAGATACCTCGCAGACGTGATGCCCGCCAACGTGAAGACTATGATGTCCAATGAATACAATGTGCGCAAAATGATCGTAAATCATGACCTGATCATCGGTGCTGTATTGATTCCCGGCGCAAAAGCTCCACACTTGATCACCCGGGATATGCTAAAAGAAATGCAGCCGGGAACAGTCCTAGTGGATGTGGCTGTCGATCAGGGTGGCTGTATCGAGACCTGCAAGCCTACGACGCATCAGGATCCTACTTTCATCATCGATGAGGTAGTCCACTATTGCGTAGCAAATATGCCGGGCGCTGTACCTTATACTTCTACGTTGGCTTTGACTAATGCCACACTTCCTTATGCCATTCAACTTGCAGAAAAAGGGTGGAAAAAGGCTGCTCAGGACAACCCTGACTTAATTCCCGGTCTGAATATAATCCACGGAGACATTGTCTACCAAGCAGTAGCAGAGGCTTTTGATATGGACTATACACCTGTGGTGAAATACCTCGCCGATTAAACTAAGACATTCCCACTTCATACAAATCCCTTCGACGAAAATCGGAGGGATTTTTTTTAAGCTTAATCTATAACACTACAGGATCCAACTTGATCAAATGCTCAAAAACCCATTACACGCTTTTATAAAAGCATCCTTTCTACGGACAGAAATTTCCAATTTCAAATTATCGATGAGGGTTACATATCCGCTTTTTGCATAGCCCTTGACATAACTTAAATTGATAAGATGAGAATTATGTATCCTAAAAAAGCCATAAGTGGTTAAAATTTCTTCAAAATGTTTCAGTGTCTTGGAAACAGTATGTTTCTTCCCATCCTTGGTGAAAAGCTCTGTGTAATTTACATTGGCTTCACATCTGACAATTTCCGATATGTCTAAGAAACTAAACCCCTCTCTCGACGGAATGCCGATCTTCTTGGGAATATTTGCAGGCGAAAGATGGCCCAGCAAGACGTTGATCCTTTCATTGAGCTGTGCTTGTTCTACCTTCTTGATAGCCTTCCGCATGGCTTTGTCAAAATCTTCCCTGTCAATCGGCTTGAGCAAATAATCTATGGCAGAAAATTTAAAGGCATCGATAGCATATTGCTCGTAGGCTGTGGTAAAGATAAGGCAGAAATCCGTAAAAGAGATAGCAGAAAGGACATCAAAACCCGTCTTGTCATACAACTGTACATCCAAAAACACTATATCGGGACACAGGCTATCAATTCCCTTTACAGCTTCGTCGGCTGTATAGAAACATAACCGCCTTATTTGGTTGCCGTAAGGTTCCAAAAAAGCCGTCACACGGTCGATACAATGTTGTTCGTCGTCTATTATCGCTATTGTAATCATCGATGGATTTAAAAGGCTGTTTGCAACGGGAGGCTGAGTTCAACTCTTGTGCCTGTATTCTCCGGTTTATCAACGATCCTAAGTCTTCCATTGGCATCGTTCTGCTTATTGAGGATTCTTATACGATTCTCCGTAATGGCAACGCCCAACGATTTTTTGGTTGAACCAGAGGAATTGATACTTCTTCCTGTACCGTTGTCATCTACACTGCACAGGAGGGTTTCGCCTTTTCTCTTGAAATCTATGGAAATGTGACCTTGGTTTTTCTTGTCTTTAAATCCGTGCCAAATACTGTTTTCTATGAAAGGCTGTAGGATGAGTGGGGGCACAAGTATGTTTTCTGCATCCAAACCATTTTCTATATGTATGGTATATGAAAATTTGCCGGGCAACCTTTTGGTCTCAACTTGCAGGTACAATTCGATGAATTTCAAATCTTCACTCAGAGGAATTTCCCTATGCTCGGAGTTTTCAAGAACGGTACGCATTAGCTTGGCAAATTTTGTAAGATAATCTTGGGCAGAATTATTGTCATTTTTCAAAATGTAGTCTCCGATTGAATTCAGTGAGTTGAAAATAAAGTGCGGATTCATCTGTGAGCGAAGTGCCTTTAATTCGGTATCGGAAACCAAAGCCTTGAATTCTGCTTCCTTCTTTTGGGTCAATGCATCCCATCTCCGTTTATACAGTATAAAACCACCTACCAAAACCAAAACCACCCCTGCCCCGCCCATCATGGATGCTCTTTTGATAATGGTTTGTCTATTTAGCTCGGCTTGTGTCAGTGCACGTTCTTTTTCGAAATCAAAAGCCATCTGTTTGCGGTTGATTTCCACTCTTCGGTTCTGATTGTTCAGACTGTCTTTTAGTGTTGCGAATTTCACATAGGCTTCTAAGCCGCTCCGGTAGTCACCGGTTGCGGCAAAGACGTCCGACAATGTTCCCCATGCTGATTTTTGCAGAAAAAGATTACCTTGATTTTCACTGAGTTTTAACGACTCCTCCGCAAAACGTTCTGCTTTTTGGTAATCGCCTGCCCCCAGATATGCCATAGCCGCATTGGCATACGCACTGGGTCGGACAAACGCTATTCCGTGCGCTTCTATCAATGACAGACTCTCCTCTACCGCAGTTACAGCGTCTTGTGTCCTTCCTGTCTCTGTGTACATCAAGGATAGATTACTGTACAGGTTTGCTTTTTGGGTAGGGTTTTCCTTTATCCCACTATATTTCAAAGCCTTTTGATAGTAAAATATGGCAGAATCTGCTTTTCCGGTAGCTCCGAAAATATTGGCCATATTCAAAATAGCCGGTAATTCAGACGCTTTGCTGTGCATCGCTACCTCTTTGAAGAGCTTTAGCGCTTCTTCATATTCCTCCTGCTCATAATAAATGGTAGCTATATTGCCCAGAATCTCCCATTTATAAAAATCAAAACCCCGGTTGCTTTCTACAACAGCAAGTGCCTGGTGATAGTAATCCAACGCTCTAAATGGATTGGAAAGCGAATATTGGCTGATGAGCCCTAAACGTTCATATGCCAGAAGAAGACCTTTGCTATATCCTATTTCTTCCGAAATCATGGCAGTTTGTCGGGCATAACCCGTCAAGGTACTGTCAGCAGGATTGGCAAACAGGGCTTGCTTGACATAGTCATTCCTCAAGTTAATGGTAGCCGTATCCCGTTCGGGCATTGAAGTTATGTGCATGGACAAGGAATCAACACTTCCCTGAAACTCTTGGCCACTTACAGAAAAGCAGGTAACCAGAAGAAAAAAAAATACATAACCTGCTTTCATAACCTAAAGTTGGTCTAGTGTGAAGATATATCTTTTCACAAAAAAAAACTGGTTCCCAACAAAAAATAAATCAGGCCTGACAGGAAATCAGTTAAGGTTTTTCAAGTGGGGTGAGTCATGTAATTTTCATTGTAAGTAGCTCATTCAACAAAGCACACGATGGATTTTAAAAATATTGATTTTGGCAAAGTAATGCTGAAGGTGTTGGATCTCCTCATTGTTAAGCCGTTCACACTTCCGCTAAAAATCTACTACAATTCTTTAAAGGTGCTATCCGATTCGGGCAGTACCGGCACGGAAGAATCGGAACTGTCGCCGGATTTCCCACTCTATACGTGGTATGTACGCATCTTTGATGCACTGGTCGCCTTAGTGTACCCCACCGGGCTGCTAATGGCTATAGGAGCAGGAATGAATTCTTTCACCGGCGGCTTTGCCGGCTTTTTGGGAGTGATATCCATTACCTATTTCCTGCCCCTTGCGCTCGGCTTAGCCCGGGAATTGGCACAAATCACACTGAAAATACTTTTGTACCTCAAGATAATATCCAATAAGTAATACTGGCTGCATTTCCGGTGTGCCTCGTCGGCTTTTGATACATTAAAGAAAGACAGTATAACTCAACGTTCGAAAACGAAAACAACAAAATCCTAAACAAACAGCTATTATGAAATCTCTAAAGCTTTTTATTACACTTTTTGCACTGTCGCCTCTCTTGGTATTTGGGCAGGAATTTGAAAAAGGAGACAAGGTAATGTCCTTCGGTATTGGCATTGGAAGCAGTATCGGAAGCTTTAGCACTTCCGGCCAGATGCCCGCCCTAAGTGCCCAGTATGAACAGGGGGTGTGGGATATAGGAGGACAGGGGGTAATCAGTTTGGGCGGCTACATCGGCTATAAAGCCTTTACATACGATTATTCCTCATCATCATACAGTTATGAACAGAAATGGGATTATATCCTGCTCGGTGTACGTAGTGCTTATCACTGGAACGGCCACAACGTGGACAAGCTCGATTTGTATGGCGGACTGATGCTGGGCTACTACCTGCTCAACTATTCCTATTCGGACAGCAATGGAAGTTCGACGGGCAGGGACAGCTACAACAATACAGGAGGGCTGAGCCTCTATCTGGGAAGTCGCTACTATTTTACCGAAAATCTGGGAGCGTTTGCGGAAATCGGTTATGGCGTGGCTTATCTTAATGTAGGGCTGGCATTAAAACTCCAATAACACACTACTACAGGATAAGTAAAATGGATGAAGCTGTTGTTTTTTGCCTTGATAGACAGAGCTATCGGATGTTTTCCCCACAAACTCATTCAAGATGAATTTTAGCCTGAAATTCCTTCCGGTAAAGGACATGTTTTATTCAGTCATCCCGACAGTCGGCACCTATCTCGAATATTTAAAAGGTACCGATAATACGATTTTCAAAAACCTTTGGTTTTCACTTGGAGTTGGTTTAGTCCTGTCCTTAGCTTTAGCGGTTTTATTTTATAGAGAAAATGTGAAAATATTTAAAAAGTCTCTGGCTGAAATTTTAGCAGTAGGTTATTTTAACCATTTTTCAGGCAGACTTGGGAAATTGGTAAAATCCAAAATCCCCATTGATTTTTCTTTTCCGGATAATTCTTTGAAATCATTCACTTCCGATAAGATCAAGGTCGAAATTGGAATGCCAAGAAATTTTTCTTCATTATGCACCTACTGTAATAAGGTAGAACAAAACGCAGAGATAATTTATGTCAGGGAAAAATCACAAAGTGAACCATTTTGGTTACGTGCCAATATAGACCATGACAGTTTACTGATATATGAATATCCAAGAACTTTATTTTCTCTTTCCAAATACCTGAAAGACGATTTTGGAGACAGCAAAAAAGCAGAAGAAAATTCAGAAAAAATATATGAATACTTTAGACAGAAAATCAACCAGTTACGAATAGAGTATGCCAATGAAATAGCAGAAGATCGACTACAATTTGTTGATGTTTAGATATATATTATGATTATCCGCAATGATGCCAATAGCTATATTCTCTCTGCTTTATCTGACGAAAAATCGAAGGCGGGTGACCGATTCGACCTCAATGGAAGTGTTTTCTGAATCCAATAATACATTTACTGCTTTGTTGGCAGAAAACCGGATATAAATAATATGTATTTGGCCTAATCCAATTAACACTATTAAAAAGATAAAACCACAAAGTCATGAAAAAATACGCATATATATATACATTCTTAGTGGCAATCCTCTTGTTTACAGGCTGCTCTAACGAAGATAACGATCAAAATCCTGAGTTAGATTCTGACTACTATTTTCGGTTTAAGGAGAACAGTACGTTGGTGGATTACCCATATAGCCAATATAGCCAACAAGCTACATACATTTATAAAGAAGGTTATGGACATGAGTTAATTGTTGTGTCCAGAAAACAATCAAATTCAACATCTATAAATTCTTGGAGTTTAGCAATGGGTACTTGGGATGAATGTCAAACACAATACGATTATACGGAAAGTACTCCCGTTTCAATTTTGGGGGCATTGATTTTACAGTATTGGGACGAAAACGGGACATGGTACTATAGCAGTAGAAATTATGGCAAAGCAACGATCCGCATTCAAGAAATAACAGAAAGCTATATTAGCGGATCTTTTTCGGGAACCTTATTGGATATTGATGTAAGCGGAGCTATTCCAATAGTAAGGGATTCTGTTTTGATCTCCGATGGAGAATTTAAAGTACCAACACCATAAGTGTAACTAATTGAAAACAAAAAAAGTTACAAACAATGAAACCACTAAAAGCCTTAATAATACTATGCCTTTTCGCCTGTGACACTCATGCCACAGCGCAGACTACCCAAAAGCAACAAACGGTAAAGGAATCGGCAGAACAGCTAAAAGAAGATTTCAATGCCTTGAAAAACGTTTTCAAGAAAAAACCCAATGCCGAAGATGAATCGAAAGATCAAACAGGAAACGTAGTAAATCAGCCGAAAAATATAGACGTTTTACATCTTCGGGGAGGTAGAATTGCAGCAAATGCAGTGCAATTGGATGCTGACAGGTTTGGGCATTTCAACAACGGAAAAGCCATAATACACAAAGGCACTGCCAGCGCAATGATAAACGCGGATGGACAATTTGTAATCCCATATAATACCTATCGGTTTTATGATATTAACAACACCTATGTGTTTCAGGAAAACGAAGTATATGCCAACGGCATTTTTCAATATTCAAAAGATGTGCAAGAAGGCTTTAAATCCTTCATGAATGCCGAAGGCCGGGAACTCGCCGCATCACAGGAAACCAAGGAAATCTTAATAAGTCTTAACAACCAACACGCTTTACTTGAAGGGGTAAAAACCTTGTACGACCAGCCTCGCAACAGGCAGAACAGACACCCCATGCAGTATTATTACATTACCAATACGGGGAAAACATACATTCGTGATCAGGAGCTGGGGAAAATAAACAATGGCATAGGAGTTTACTCCGAATACAAAGACGGTTGGAAGCTCGGCTATATGAAGCTATCGGGGGAAAAGTTGACCGAAGCAGTTTTCGACGAAGCCGAACCATTCTTTGACGGGATGGCAGTAGTGGGCCAGCAAGACCAGTTTGGGATAAAAAAATACGGCTACATTAATGAGAAGGGGGAATTGGCAATTCCGCTTATATTTTCAATAAGGCCTTCCGGATTTGCTTCCGGATTTGCTAAAGTAAAACCCAAAGATGTTAGTGAGTTTCAGTATGCCTTCATCAACAAAAAAGGCGAAATTGTATTCAAACAGACTATAGCAGATATAAGAGAGCTTGGCAATTCCGAATTTGAAACCTTTCAAAGCTACGGATTAACCACCCCAAGCAATGGTGCCTATGTGATGGACAGTTTATTTAATATCATGTCTAAAGCCGATTTTTTTACCAAATACGGCATTACAGGCATATCGAATTTTCACGGGGCATCTTACCGTAAATCGAACGGCGGTTCCTACTCCGGCAAGTTTTTTTTTACCGTGGTGGGCGAAACCAATCCTAAAATTTATTTTTCCAACAATGATATGAACCATCAGGGTATTCTTCGTGGCAAGGAATTTAGGATGGGGTTTATAAACCTTAAGACAAAAACAGTGGTGCTTCCCGCTTTCTCAAGAATCGGGTTTTTTGATCCCGTTTCAAAATTGGCCTATGCTGAAGTAGATACGGTTGTGAAAAAAGGAGGTTCCAACATGATAGAGACCACCAAAGGCTATATAAACGAAAATGGTGAGTGGGTAATTTTACAGGTCACAGGAAGTAAATGGTAGTCAACTGAGTTGTCTGAATCAACGTAAAATACATATTAGAGATCTTGAGTGATCTGCTTTAACACCAGAATCCGCTATTTCCCAAAAGCAAACCAAATCAGCCGAATCCCAAAACCTATCATTGCCACTCCCACTGTCTTGTTGAGCCAAAACATAAACTTCGGAGTGACAAAATGGGACAGTCTCTTAGCTATGTAGGCTTTTGTCAAATCTATAGAGAAAACCGTGAGAAGGATCCCCGTAAAATAAAGCCACACATCCAGTGAACCGAATGATTCCTTCAGATGCACCAGGCTGGCAATGGAAATCCAAAAAAGCAGCACAAAGGGATTAATTCCATTGATACTGAATCCTTTGAAGAAAGCACTCCTTTTCTTGGCTCTCCGTACTTCTTCCACACTTAGTTCAGGTTTGGCAGTTTGTCTT
Organism: Algoriphagus sp. Y33; assembly: GCF_014838715.1. Classification (NCBI taxonomy): domain Bacteria; kingdom Pseudomonadati; phylum Bacteroidota; class Cytophagia; order Cytophagales; family Cyclobacteriaceae; genus Algoriphagus; species Algoriphagus sp. Y33. The sequence continues at coordinate 2,724,987 of NZ_CP061947.1, forward strand.
TTTACCAAATAACTAATGCCAAACCCTATTAAAATAGCTCCCCCCACATACCCCAAAACTGATTCAAAGTAAGTTGCGGTAGCCAGAAATTTTATCCCGAAAAAAGTAAGTACTACGTAAAGTGTATCGCTGCATAGAATACCCAAAGCAACCATGGTGGCATATCGGAAGCCGTTTTCCAAACTACTTTGGATCAATGTAAAAAACACAGGACCGATCATTGCTGACAGCAAAAGCCCCATGCTGACCCCTTCCAGCAAAGCTTGATTCACAGCTCTATGTTATTTTTGGCGAGAAATGTCTGCCAGCTTGCGGCCTTTTCTCCTTTCAGCACTCGTGGAAATTTGTTTTGCCCCCCTTCTTTGCCCTGCTCTTTCAGCCAATCGTAGAAAAGAGATGACGGCAACATTGTGACTTTGACTTTCTTTAAAGCATGATTTCTTTCCACTGCATAGTCATCATTCAGCACTTTGAGATATTTGTCTATAGTTTTCTTCAGCACTGAGGTTTTGACAGTATCGCCCGAACCGATAAACCAATGATGGGCAAAAAGGCTTCCGTGAGGGACTCCCAAAACGGTAAACTCACGGATATTCATATCATGCTCCTCGGCGGTAAGTTCAATCGCCTTGTTCATATTGTCCACCGAAAGATGTTCTCCACAAAGACTTAAAAAATGCTTGGTCCTGCCGGTGATAATTATTTCCGACTCTTCCTTGGAAACAAAACGGACAACATCTCCAATAAGATACCGCCAAGCTCCTGCGCAAGTACTGATCAGCAACGCATAATCTTTTCCCTCTTCTATTTCATCGATTTTTAAGGATTTTACCTCATCCCGAAGATTTCCGTCTTCATCAAAATTCTCATCATTAAAAGGCACAAACTCATGAAAGATTCCATTATTAAGAACTAAGCGCATGGATTTTCGATTTGGTAGCGCCTGAAAGGCCAAAAATCCTTCTGAAGCCAAATAAGTCTCCAAGTACAACAAGGGCCTTCCCAGAAGCCTCTCAAAACCTTTCTTGTACGGCTCAAAAGATACCCCACCATGCACAAAAATCTGAAGATTTGGCCAGATCTCATGGATATTATGGAGTTGGTACCGTTCAATTATCTTCTCTATCAGTATCTGCAGCCAAGCAGGCACGCCTACAATAATACCGATGTCCCAAGATGCTGCTTTATCTACTATCTGATCCAATTTATCTCCCCAATTTTTGCTACGCGCAATTTTCTTACCCGGCTTATAGAACCGCTGGAACCAAATAGGCAGTCTTCCTGTGGTAATCCCACTCAGATCTCCGGAGAAATAGGTACCGTTAAACTCCAAATCCGTACTTCCGCCCAGCATCAGTATGCCCTTGGTCAAAAGAGAAGCGGGCAGGTCATATTTGGAAAGGGATAGAATCTGACGAACGCCGGTCCTACGGATAGCTTTCACCATATCCTTGGTAATCGGAATGAATTTGGAAGTGGCTCCTGATGTCCCGCTGCTCAGTGCAAAATGTCTCACAGGACCGGGCCAAGTGACATTTGATTTCCCTTCGAGTAATTTGTACCACCACTCATCATGAATGCGGTTATAATCATATATAGGCACCTGAGATTTGTATCGCTCATAGAATTCATTCTCACCCCAACGGAAGCCATTCAGGATTTTAGCAAAATCATACTTCTCGCCAATCTCGGTATCTTTCGCCTGAATCAGCAATTTCTTCAATTCCTGACGTTGGAGTTCCAGTGGATGAGAGTATTCTTGCTCTATGCTCTCTCTTAGGCGAATGCCTTTTTTTAGCAAAGTACTAATGATCGCCATATCTTTGTTTTGGGCCTTTTGAAAAATGTAAAGTATAAAAATAGAAAATGGACATCAAAGCCAACCTTGAAGCGGTAAAAAAAACATTCAAAAATAAAGAATGCCTACTGGTAGCAGTAAGCAAAACCAAACCTCTCGATGATCTAAAAACTGCTTATTCAGCTGGAATTCGGGATTTTGGAGAGAATAAAGTGCAGGAACTTCAGTCCAAACAACACGAAATGCCAAACGATGTCCGGTGGCATATGATCGGACACCTCCAAAGCAACAAAGTTAAATTTATTGCACCTTTCGTACATCTGATTCATGGCGTGGATTCCTTCAAACTTCTTAGGGAAATCAATAAGCAAGGAAAAAAAATAGACAGAAAGCTAAATGTCCTCCTACAGATTCATATTGCTGAAGAAGAGACCAAATTCGGTTTTGACAGGGAAGAATTGGATAAAATGCTTTCCGATCCGGATTTTACAGACCTTTCTCATATAGTAATTAAAGGGCTGATGGGAATGGCGACCTTCACTGAGAACGAAAATCAGGTAAGAAAGGAATTCAGAAGTCTCAAGGCTCTTTTCGAGGAATTAAAAAGCCTTCAACTACCCTCTTTCGCACAACTCGAAGAAATCTCCATGGGAATGAGCGGAGACTACCTGATCGCTCAGGAAGAAGGGAGTACGATGGTGAGGATTGGCTCGGCAATCTTCGGGGGAAGGAGTTAATTGATTTGTAAAGAGATGTCCGAATGATAGCTTTTGATCTATTACCGGCATTTTTCAGCATGCCCTACTTATTCAGTCAGGGGTAAGTTAGATTTCAACTTGCTCCTCTTCTGGCTATACTTTCTTAAAACTTTAATATAGTTAAACCTGAAATCGTCGTAGAACAAACTAATCAGTAAAACCATCGCTGCTATAAGCAGTGTATTTAATCCCAACTTAGCTTCAGTATATAAAAATCCACCTACCAGTCCACCTGAAAAAAAGAAGGCGATGATAACTAATCGTAACTTAATCGTCTTGATTAGCCTCTCTTTCTTAGGGTACACTTTTGGGAAGAACAGCTGGGAAATTTCGATTCCCAAATCTGTAAAAAGCCCCGTTAAGTGGGTTGTTCTCACAATAGCATTTGAAATCTTAGTTACGTAAGAGTTTTGCATACCCATGGCAAAAAGAAGTAAACATGCAATCAAATCAGGGTGCTCTGCTTCAACAACATCCGTAAACAATGCAATTGCTATTAAGAGTATGCATTCTATTACCCCTGGTAAAATATAGACATTTAGCCTCTTGTTTTCTCTGAATTTCTCGATCAAAAGACTAGCAAAAAAGGACCCAAAGAAAAAGGAGAATATGTAAATAAAATAAATAGTACCTCTCCAAAACTCAAGATTTGCAAAGTCATTAATGAAGAGTGCAAAATGCCCTGTCACATTCGTAGTCAGTTGCTTAAATGCCAGAAACCCGGTAACATTCACTATTCCGGCCACAAAAGAAAGCACCGAAGCAAGATGAAGATTATGCTGAAAAGTTCTGCTCTTACCTTGGTGTCTAAACATTCATTTTTATTGGTTAACTCCGCTTGAAATTGTTTTTGATTTGCCTCATTATAGAGTCTCACAAATCGTCCATTTCAGGCACGAATTTACCTATTAATATGCTTAAACCCGAAATAACAAAGTATTTTAAGATCAAGGTGAAGCCTTTAAGCTCTGGAAAAACACACTATATCCTACACAAAACCTCCACTCCCTCTTTTCTCTTACTCAAATCAGCAGCTTCCATAAAAGCATAAATCTCCAAAGTTTCTTTATAATCCACAGGGGAGATCTTTGTCCTGAAAAAATTTGCTATTTCCTTGGCCAATCCTTCATACCCATCAAATGAGCCCAGATTAAGATTCCCCTCAGTTCCAAAGGCTGTTCCTCCATAATCGTGAATACCATTACGCATTCCCCTGAACGTGCCTATTCTCCCATCATGCCATTTTCCTACCACAAGATCCACTTCCGGTGAGGCTATCCTTTGTACCGACTTGCAGCCTGCACCCATTATGGAAAATAGAATTTCTACTCCATGGATCCCATACCAGAATAAATCAGTGTGGCTTGGTTCCGTTTCAGCAGGGCTGAACGCATCACAGCCTAATACAGTCCCGATTTTATCCTCATTTCTTACTGCATTTACATTACTCTGATATCTCAGGGAGGATGCTGAAAAGATCGGAATTCCCTGATCAGTTGCCTCTTCATAAATTTTCTTCACATCATCATAACGGGCAGCAACGGGCTTATCAATAAAAACAGGTTTTTTTGCCTTGAAAACTTTCCTTGCTTGTTCTAAGTGCATTGTCCCATCGTTTGTTTCCAGCAACACCACATCTACTTCCTCGAGAAGTTCCTCGATTGAATTGGCGATAGTGACACCCCACTCACGAACTGCCTCGCTATAACCGGGTATCCTTTCCGCACTGGATGGGATATCCCTGCTGCCAAAGGGATATGCCGATACCACGCTAAATCCTTCAAACTCTTTTTTTGGGGTAGTTGCATTAAATAATTTAGTGAAAGCCACTGCATGAGAAGTGTCCAGACCTATGATACCAATCCTGATGGGATTCTCTTCAAATGGAAGCGCTGCTGAGAAATTGATACTCGCTCCAACTCCCAAAACAGCGGATTTTTTTAAGAATGTCCTTCTGGAGAAATGCATGTGGATTATTATCTAAATTGTTTATGTGATTATCCGCAATGATGCCAGTAACCATATTCTCTTTGCTTTACTGGACAGAAGACCGAAGACGGAAGTAGCCTTGACCTAGTGTTTCCCTAATCCTATGATGCTTTTGCTTCCTTACTGGTAGAAAGCGGCTATACAGAAAAAGTGGCTGTCTCATAAGCAGGTTTTCTTGTCTGGCTGAGCAGCCAGTCTGCCGAAGGCATGAAAGTCGAAGCCTTTTATGGGCCAATTAAGTCCATTTCGACTTTCCGCTACAGCGAGACAAGCTACTCAATCTGACAATTATGAGTTATGAGACAGCCTCTTATAAATTTCAAGGCCTAAAAGACCATAGATCCGTCCCTCTTCTGAAGAATAATGTCCCTGCCTTATCCATTACCAGCAAGCCCGCTTCATTGGAAAGTTCCGTAAATGACAATGTCAGCGGATCAATCCTGAACAACATCTTATTGTCCGTTCCATAAATATTTCCATCCGGGTGCAATACCAAAAAAGCGCTTCTCCAGATATGGCTCTTAAACTCCGGGAAATCATATAAGCGATGTGTATCTACCACTTTCTTTTGAATCGGATCAAACCTGAAAAGCGTACCATCCCCCATTCCCCAGATATTTCCATCAGGGCCTTTTATTAAACCGGTCAATGCAGAAGCACCCGGTACCGGAACAAGCTGAAAGAGAGTCTCCCCTGTCTCCGGATCCCAACCTGCCAGTACAGCTTCCTCTGTAGTAGGTTTCACACCCAATCCCCCGGAAATGGTGGTACCCACTAACAGGTATTCCCCTGCATCGCACAATCCTGCTATCGCCTGGGACTCCACAGGGCTATTATGACTGTGGAGTTGATTGCTGATCAGGTCAAAGGTAACCAGGGCTCCACCCAATTTACCGTATTCCGGAATCATCCCAAACACCATCTTATTTTTTGCAGGGAGGCTTACATGGGCAAAGGCTCTGCTTTGATCAGGGATTTGCCCGAGTTTCTCCGGATTGCCTTGCTTTGGATCCCAAGGACTCTTGGTATCGTACACATAAAATTTGCCTTTGGGATAAACTCCAAAGAAAATCCTGTCCCCCTGAAAAGACATTCCTTCCGTCTGATCCAATCCCGGCAAAAAGGCATGTGCACCCGTCATGGGATCAAATGTGGCATTTCCCCCGGCCAGATAGCCACCTGACCAAATTTTGCCATCGGGACCATAAAGTAATGACTGGATGGGAATAGGCTGTCTGGAAATCTTGAGTTTGGTTTTTTCGATTTGCCCGGTGTTCGGATCATATTTTACCAAATTAGCCCTGGAAGTCAATAAATAAATACTCCCGTCCTTTCCTACCTTAAAGGCATTCGCCGTCCCCACTTCTTCTCCCAAGACTTCCGAACTTGATTCGGAATAGGCCGGATCAAATCTCTTCAGAGAAGAACCTGAGGTGTAAAAAACCCCGTCTCCACCGGGAAGCCCAACGATGGAACGCATATCCATTTTCTCTATTTCCTGTTCGAATTCCCCTGTCTTCAGATTATAAACAAGAGTCACACTGCCATTGGTAAGCAAGATAAACAGACGGTCGTTCCCGTCTATTCCCGGCACCACTTCCAGTCCATAGACGAATTCATAGTTCTTGTATTTTTCCGGTAGAAGCTCCCGCTTTTCTCCTGTCTTCGGATTGATTTCAATCAAATGAGCACGTGATCCCACCCCGGCATAAATCATTTCTGTTTTGGGATAGTAAGCAATACTGCGCACATAGTTTTCACTTGCTACCAATGGGCCTTTCCCCACGTCTGAAAAACCTTCGACAGGATGATACCTAAATACCCTACAACCTGGATATGTGGCTCCGAAGACCTCACCATCCTTGCCCGCTGTCATATTCCAAAGGTATGTTTCTCCCTCCAACGCTGTCCCCAGATCCTTTACTTCCTGCGTGCCGGGCACATGGGAAAACATCGTCCCATCCGCTCCCGGGATATAAAGCGTCCCATCTGAGGATTGTGCCATATCCCAAACCCCATCTGCTTCCCCAAGTGGAAGATCCACTTGTAGGGATTTTGTGTCAAGATCATAAGCGAGCAGATGAGCCGGTTCTCCCCTGACCACGGTGTAGATCAGCTCCGAACCATTTTTATCCTCGACGAAAGCACTTCCCTGAATCATGGAAGCGAACAATTGCGGGCCATGATTTTTGAATTGTGCCGTATCTACCTGAGAAAAGCCACTGGAGCAATTGATCAAACAGATAATACCTACTGCAAGTTTTAAAAGAGATTTCATGTATTTAGCTTCTATCGTTTTTTAAAAACTCCCTGACAAATAGATCATCGTTCAGATCGGGATAATCCTGATACACGCGTTGTATTTCTTCCAGCTGCCCTTCTGAAAGCACCTCGTTTGGATTCAGACAATGAATGCTTCCGAGCAAATCCTGATTTTTCAACATCGTGTGCATTCCCGGAATGCAGCCATGAAACAGATGCGCAGGGTCAAACATCGCCGCATTTACATCTGTGATTTCCACGCCCTTGGACAGGAGTCTGGCCCAATCACCGGCAGTCCCCCGGGACTTGCAGTGCTTCACTTCTTCCAGCAGCTGTACTGCCTTATGTGTCCATACCGCCCAGTGCCCCAATAATCCACCGACAAACTCTTTCTCAACGATCTTCCCTTCCACATTAAAGCGATAGTTCGTAAGTAGATCAGCCACGATATTGTCGTCATTTCCCGTGTACATGGCGATTTCCTCCACACGGGAACTAGTACAGACTGCACGCATCACGTCCAGCGTCTGGTAGCGGTTAAAAGAAGCACATTTGATGGCTTCTACATTTTCGATTTCAGCGAACTGTCTCCAGAAATCATAGCTAAAAATCCTACCCCCTACGGAGGGCTGAAGGTAAAATCCGAAAACCGGAATCACAGCAGCCACTTCCTTTACCCGGGACAATATTTCCTGCTCTGTCCATCCCTGTAATCCACCCATGCTGAGCAAGCCCATATCATACCCATAATTTACCGCAAGTGTTGCTTCTGAAACCGCCTGGGATGTATCTCCACAGATTCCGACAATCTTAATAAAGGGACGCTCCAAGTCTGCAGAAGCAATCTCTTCGGATGCCCATTTCAACACCGTTTCGTATAGGTTGTGCTGTGGTTCCCGAATTTCAAATTGGGTGGAATGCACCCCAACAGCAACCCCGCCTGCTCCACTGGCCGCATAGTATCTGGTAAGTTGCCTTTGCCTTTTCTCATCTATAGTCCTATCCTCTTTTAAGGCCAGGGGATGCGCCGGAATCACGGTTCCTGCCGCCAGGTGTTGCTTCAATGCTTGCTTAAGTCTGCTCATCAAAACTTCCCTCCTCTCTCTTGAAAATGGGTGGGTTTTCCGAAGTCATCCCCACCTTGCAACAGCCAAGTTGCGGTTATTTCAATTATCTCCCTTGGAGTCACTTTGGGGTATCCAAAAAGGCGGTGGCATTCAGAGGCATTGTTCAATAAGGCCGTCCCCGCAGGCTCATTGACGAATTTGGGACTCTTGTTGAAAAGTGTACCAAACTGTGAGGCAATCCAGCGCACGGATAAGATTTCCGGACCGGTGACATTGAGCAATTTTGCCGGTGAGCTTGTATGAAGAAGTGACCGCAAGGCTATTTCATTGGCATCTTTCTGCCAGATCACATTGACATTTTCGGTACTTAAATCAATCTCCTTTTCATGCAGCACTGATTTAGCCAGTTCCAGCATAATTCCATACCGGAAGTCCACGGCATAGTTCAGTCTGTAAATAAGCATGGGCGTTTGATTGGCTTTGGAGAAATACTCAAATATTCTTTCCCTTCCCAAGCAGGATTGGGCATATTCCCCTAAGGGCTCTGGTACGGTTTGTTCCGTCGCTCCTCCCGAAGTCACCGGAACATAAGGCAACACATTTCCGGAGGAAAACACCACTAGATTGGAATTTTTGAATTTCTCGGCAACCCTACCCGGCAAATACGTATTCATCGCCCAGGTGAACCCTTCATTCCCGGTAGTTCCGAACTTATTTCCTGCCAGGTATATAACATTGGCTACCTGAGGCAAACTTTGCAGTTCGGTATCATTCAGGAGATCACAGGCAATAGTTTCTACCCCCGCCTCTTCCAAGGCACTCTTTGCCTTGCTATCCGAAAATCTTGAAACCCCATAAACCCGCTTGGACAGCCCGGCGGCTTTAATGGAATCAACTGCAAGCTTACCCATGCTTGGCCCCATTTTTCCGCCTATACCCAGCAGCATAATATCCCCGTCTATTCGGGACATATCCGCAATCAAAGCTTCCGATGGAACTGTCAAGTCCTGTTCTAATGCTTCTAAATTTGTCATTGCTATCGATTATATGTTCTAAATTCTATTTGATAAAAAGCTCATTGAAGTTCCATACTGCCAAAGCCACCAAAAGCACCAGTCCTATCCCACCTGTGATCTTTGAAAAAGTAGAATTGACACGTTCACCCATCAATTGCTTGTCATTTGCTACCACATACATAGCAACGCCTATAAATGGAACAAGAAAAATTGTAACACTTTGGGCGAAGATGATCAGCTCTAAAGGGAGCTTGCCAAAGCACAGAGAGATCCCTGCCCCGCAAGCCATTACCAAGGCTATTAAACCTCTGACTTTCCCCGAACTCAAGCCGCTTCCAAATCCCATAGCATCCCCCAATAAGCTCCCCCCTACCGTTGCATTACCGATAAGTGAGGAAAATGAGGCTCCAAAAAGTCCCGCTAGAAACAAATAAGCGGCAGCAGAACCAAATAAGGGCTCAAGCGCTTTGGACATTTCGGAAGCGGAGTTCACCTGAATTCCCTGAGGGTTCAAAACCGCTGCTGCACATATGATGACCACCGCACTCATCACTCCCAAAATGAGAATACCTGAAATACTGGTATTGTTATCGGGCTTATCTGTCTTGGTTTTATTTCTCTCCTGAACCAAGTATGACTGGTAAAACGCCCCGACAATTGAAAAACAGGAGGCTACGAAGGCTATTAAAATTGCCTCAGAACCGGCAGGAACGCTTGGTACAAAGCCAGCGGTAATTTGGGTAAAGTCAGGTCTGATAAGCACCAGTGTTGTCATGAAAGACAGTAGCATCAATGCAACAAGGGTAATCATCAGTTTTTCCAGTGTTTTATAGAAACTCCTAAAAAACAACAGGCTCATTCCTGCCAGGTTAAATACCAAAACCCAAATCCAGCTGTCAGTATGCGTGGCTTCAGCCACCGCAATCCCAACCCCAATGGAATTGCCGGCCTGAAAAGAGGTAGTTACCAGAAAAACCCCCATTCCTATAATGACGCCTACAGTTCTTCCCCACTTTTGTCTGATCTGGGTAAGCAAGGTAAGTGAACTGCTAAGTCCTATTCTTGCTCCCATATCTGTAAACACGAGCATAAAAAAAATCGCCACTACCACCAGCCATAGTGTATCATAACCATACACAGCACCCAGCTTGGAGGTAATCGTCATCTTACTCGGACCAAAGACCAAGGCTGCGGTAATTATTCCGGGTCCAAGACTCTTCAGTGCCTGAATAAATTTATTTTGATTTATACTCATCTGCTTTGTTTGATTAAGTCAGGGGAAATACTAGTTGGACCACTTGCCCATTCAGATCTGATATAATTGAGGATTTCAGCAACTTCACTGTCGGTCAGAAAAGCAAAGCTTGGCATCTGCTGAGAATTCTCCGATTCACCCGATCCTTTAAGCACCACATCGATCAACTTAGCGGGATCTCCATTAATCAATCCCGATGCTTTTAAAGATGGAAACACATCCCGTACTCCCGCCCCATCTTCCTTATGACAAGAAGCACAATAGCTGAGGTACAGCTCTTTTCCGCTCTGAGCTACTAAGGCTTGCTGTGCTTTTATTGGAATTAATGGAGTCGAAGACACTTCCTCAGCAGGGCTGATTTTTAAGATTTTATCATCTCCGTCCAGCGGAAAGCCAGGCTGGGGATTCCAGTCCAGATTACTGGTGCTCAGGTAGATTTCACCATGGGGACCGGGTACTATATCGCGCAGTCTTCCGTAGTGGTTTTCGAAGAGTATTTCTTCACCTGTAATTTCGTCCCCGGTCTCATTCAGGAATAGAATCCGTAGGCTTTTGCCTTTAAGGGTTGTCAACAGCAAAGAATTGCTCCATTCGGGAATAGCAGGGGAACCATAATAGGTAATGCCCGAGGGAGCAATAACCGGCGTCCACGACCTTAGGGGTTCCAATGTGTTGTTCCTCCCGGCAAAATTCAGCTCTTGTTCAAGATCATGTTTACCTTCTATGTGAGGCCAGCCATAATTTCCTCCTTTTTGGATCAAGTTTACTTCATCCTCTATCGCATCTCCATGCTCGGAGGTATACAGGATCCCCCTGGACGAAAAAGCAAGTCCTTGCATATTTCTAAATCCCAGTGCCCAGACATAGCTTTCAGGATCCGGATTATCTTCCGGAATACTTCCATCCTCATTCATCCTGAGAATTTTCCCGTTCAGCATCTGGACATTCTGGGCATAAGAATAATCATGCACATCTCCTGTGGCCCAATACAATTTCTCATCGGGGCCAAAAGCCAACCTAGATCCATTATGGGACGTTCCTCCTTCAATTTCAAGCAAAAGAAAAGGCTTGACTAAGGAATCATTTTCGTAAGTATAGCGAACAAGACGGCTAACAATCCCGCTGTCTTTTCTCGCAGTGTAGTTAAGGTACACATAAGGAAATTTCTTAAAGTCCTTATGTACAGCCATTCCCAACAGACCCGAAGTACGTTCTTGCCAGACATCCTGTAGCTGTAGAAGGCTTTGTTGGGCTCCCGTTTCCGGATTCACCCGGGACACTTTCCCTTTTTGCTCGGCTACCCAGAGAAACCCCATGTCATCCACCTCTAAGTCCCATGGAACTTCCATACCGGATGTCAATACCTCCACTTTCAATTGTGATTTATCCAGCTGAATACTGTCGAGCTGCTTCAGGGAAAGCCTATGCTGCTGCTCACAGCCAAGCATAATTGCCGGCAGTATCAACAATGCCCCCAGATGTTTTCCTTTACTTATCATCATGAGCAGAGATTAATTCAGGCTTCGCAAATAGACCTTCCATTTTTGCAGGCAGCAGGTAGACATTTCCATCCCGATCACAGAAATAGAGATTTGAAACTGACTTTTCACGGCCATGGCCATCTGCCCAGAAAGCATAGAAATCCTCATTGACATACACCGGCTTTCTAGCGTAAGAGTGATTGTATCTGCTTTTTTGTGTGAGTTGCTTGCTTGACCAGGTCTTGCCCTGATCCAGACTGGTCCAGAGAACCATCTCTCCTCCAGTGTTAAATTTTTGAGGCCCGGAGGCGGTAGGCCCAATTATTCGCCATATTCCCTGCTCATCAATGTATAGTGAGCCCATGTCGTAATTGTTGTCAGAGGAAGTTACAGGCAAAATCTCCCACTCTTCGCCTGTAAACCTGGCTGTAAACCAGTTTCTTGGGCCATTTTCAGGTCCTGCTTCGTACCCCTTAGTAGTGAGGTACAAGATGACCGGTCTATCTTCTCCATCATATTCCAAGTCATTGATGTAAACCAGTAATCCCTCAGCCCGGTAATCTTTGACCAGCGCTTCATTTTGACTGGCCCTCAGCGGGATTTCTATCTTTTGCCCTTTTGCATTTGTCCAGCTTTTGCCAAAATCAGCTGTTTGCAGGTAATAAAGATTCGTCCTGAAATTGAGGCCATTACCCTCTTCTCGGTAAGGATGGAAATTAAATGAAGTACCCAGTATCTTCCCGGATTGACCGCTTGTCTGATAATGTCCCTCCTCTATGGCTGCGATATCTTTCCATGAGGAATAGTGCTCCCCATCCCGACTGGTCATAAAACCAATAGTTCTTCTGGGCTTTTCGGGCTGGTCGGGGATCACTCCTGTCTGATAGTGGGTAAACAAGTTGATAAATCCCTTTTTGGGCTGGTACCAGCTTTGGAGGTAGGAAAAATTATCCATTTCCACAGCTTCCCCATTCTCTATTTTATCGGCAAACACCTGTTCGAACTCCGAAATGTCGTATGGTCTTTTGCTTTTATGGACATAGGAAGGGCTTAATGTTCCGTTTGCTGTGGAGAAAAGCCAGATATAGCCTTCTTTGTCAATGTTCATGACAGGATTATCGTGGGCATTGTCCGTTTGCTTGTCCAACACAATAGTCGGTCGGGGAACCTGCCCAGTAGTATGGTCAAAATATGAAATCATGTGATAGAGTGTGTTGCCATCGGGATCTGCACCTCCATAGCAAAAAAATGTCTTGTTTACCTTCTTGGAATAGACTGAAAACGGGTAATGGTTTGCAGGATAAGTGGCCAGCCCTCCGCTGTACTTATAGACAAACTCATCGTCTGAGGGTTCATTGCTGTACCAGATTCCTCTATAGCCGGTATCCTGTTGGTTAAGGGTAGTTACCGATTGAGCGAATGACAAATTAATCGTCATCATTACCGATAAAAAACAGATAGCCTTCACAAAGCGTTTATTAGTTGTCATTTGAATTCTATATTGATTCCTTCTTTTTTCGAAAGTTTAATACTCAGAGCGCTCAGAAAGTTTTCACTGCGTACACAGCTTAGGGGTAATGGGCAGGATAAAAGCAATTCGTCATAGCGAGGAACGAAGCAATCTCTCCCAATGTAGCTCTAGACTGCCTCCTCATCCCTCCTACCAATGGCGACAGACACGATGCGGATAACTCAAGTCATCCACTATCGGACATGGGGATGACGTATGCCTCCAGAAGACCAGAAAGTCGAAGCCCATTTCTCCATTGACAAAGAGCCTCCTGCCACCCCGGAGATCGGGATGGTCAGGAAACTTCAATTGTTACACTGTTGATTTATCAGGTCAGTAACCCGGGTTTTGCGCTATCACTCCCGGATTGATGTCTATCTGACTTTGAGGTACAGGGAATAAGACATGATGGGACTGCATTCCCTTGTCAGACAATACGCTCAATGCTTCGTCTGTCCTGATTAGATCAAACCATCTGTGCCCTTCAAAGGCGAGTTCCACTCTCCGCTCTTTGGCCACCGCATCCCTGAATTCCTGTTGTGAGGTAATCAGGTATTCAGGGTCTGAAGCAGAACTTGTCATCTCAGGAAGCCCTGCTCTTGACCTGATTTGGTTTAGCAGCGCAAAAGCTTCTCCATCAGGCTGGAAGGAAATCTCATTAAGTGCTTCAGCATACATCAGCAACACATCGGCATAGCGCAAAACTATCCAGTTATTATCGCTGTCCAGATAGGCAGCAGGAGTTCCAGAATACTTTAAGATATAGTTGTGAATCACTTCATTGCCGTTCAATTGATAAGAAGTAGCCATAGAATATTCCTTTCGAAGGTCATTCTCCGCATAGGCTGCATCCATATCGCTAGTAGGGATATTTTGTCCCAAAGGATTTCCTACTGATACTACTGCGCCCCCAGATCCAATCGGGGCAAATTGATTGGTGAAAGGGCTGCCTTCTCCATTTGAGCTGCTACTGAACTGCACTTCAAAGATAGATTCAGCATTATTTTCATTATTCGCACCAAAAATATCACCATAAGAATCCATCAACCGGTACCCTGCCTGTCCCGACGCATCAATAACTTCCTTCAGCTTTTGCGAAGCTGCTTCCCAGTCTTTTCTAGTCAGGTATACCTTGCCCAGTAGTGCCATGGCGGCTCCTTTTGTAGCTCTACCTGCTTCAGCACTGCCATAAGTATAAGGCAGATCAATTTCTGCCGCAGTTAAATCAGCTATAATCTGTCTATAGACTTCCTCAGCAGGATTTCTGGTGAAGTCATAACCTTGCTCCGGATTAGTAATAATCTGAAGTACCAGCGGGACATCTCCATAAATACGAACCAGATTAAAGTACAACAATGCCCGAAGAAATTTAGCTTCGGCCACATACCGAGCTTTTAGTGTTTCATCCATGGAAACCTCTACGATTTTGTCAATCACAATATTTGCAGCCTGAATTCCCTGATAATGGGCATTCCAGGTAGTACTGCTTATGGAATTAACTGCATCATTCGTGAAGTCATCCACCGCTTGCAGGTTTGCACCCGCATTGGGGTTGGTGATTTCGGTATTGTCCGATCTCAATTCACCGATCACGTGCATGGAAGAATAATAGGTCCCTCCATATTGTAAAGACCCATACACTGCTGTCAAGGCATTTTCCATATCAGAGGCAGTTTTATAAAAATTGGTACTGTTCTCCTGGGATATGGGAGCCAAATCCAGAAAATCACTATTGCATGCACTCATCAGTGCCACTATCAAAGCGCATAATGAGCTATATTTTAGTATGTTGTTCATAAGAGAAATATTTTAGAAGCCTACATTTAAACCCAACATATATGTCCTTGCCAAGGGATATCCCCCTGCATCCACGCCGGGCACAAGAGGACTTCCTCCCTGAGCCGACACTTCCGGATTGAATCCTTCATACTTCGTAAAGGTGTAAGCATTTTGAACCGTGAAATTCAACCGTGCATTGGAAACTTTTACACGCTCCAAAATCTTGGCGGGAAAGGTGTAGCCCAATGTGATGTTTCTTATTCTTAGAAAAGAACCGTCTTCTACAAACGCAGAGGTCACATTGTTCACCACATTACTTCCTGCATAGGCATTGAAGTTTCTATCTATCATCGGACTGGTTCCATCTCCTGGATCAGCTTCAGATTTCCATCCATTGGCCGTGCTGCTCAGCACATTGTAAGAACCGGCATAATTCCCATAATATCTCCTAGCCAAATTAAGCACCTCAAATCCCTGTACCCCCTGAAGAGTAAATGAAAAATCCACATTCTTGTACGAGAATCTATTCGTCATCCCATAGGTAAAATCCGGGAAAGGATCACCCAATATCGTTCTATCGTCAGTATTGATTATGCCGTCCCCGTTGATATCGGCAAACTTCAGTCTACCCGGTATGGATTGTACAGTACCGTTGCCATTCATGACCACCGCACTATTATCAACATCCTCCTGATTTTGATACACTCCTATCACCTGATACCCATAAAAACTCCCCGGAGCTGATCCGATCTGGGTAATGTGTGTGGGAGATGAAGCTGAGGTCGCCTGTCGGGAAATAATCGGAGAACCATCCGGTCCCAATGCCATGACTTCGATCTGATTGAAAGAGATGTTAAAGTCAGTAGTCCATTTAAAATCAGACACTAAATTTCTGCTGGTAAGGGTAAACTCTATTCCTTTATTCTCTATTTCACCAATATTCTGCAGCGCATTGGTATAGCCTGTCAAGGTAGGGACCGGAACATTCAGCAAAAGATCGGATGTCCGTTTGATGTAATAATCAGCGGACAGATAAAGTCGATTTTGGAATACGCCAAGTTCCAATCCAAAATCCATCTGTTCGTTTTTCTCCCAGCCAAGCGTGGAATTCGGAATATTTGTAAGCCTTATGCCATTGCTGATGCTGGTTCCGAGAGGATAGTTCTCAATACCGGTCAATCCTATCGCTCCGTAATTGCTTATAAAATTATTTCCTGTCAATCCGTAGCTTGCCCTTAATCTCAGTTCTGACAACCATGATACCTGGTTTAGGAAATTCTCCTCGGAAAGTCTCCAACCCAATGATACCGATGGAAATGCACCCCAACGATTATCCGACCCGAATCTGGATGAACCATCCCGCCGAAAAGTCGCCGTGAGAAGATAGCGATCATCGTAGTTGTAGTTTAATCGTGCCAGATAGGATAGTAAAGACCATTCTTCTTGAGTGTTCAGAGCTTGTGTGATCAGTCCTGCAGCATTGGTCGTTTTTATATTGTCGTTGGCATAATTTGTACCTGTGATCCGGCTGGTCTCAAATGTCTCTTTCTGAACAGTATAGCCTAACACAGCATCAAATGTATGCTTGCCAATCGTCTTACCATAACTTAATGTAAATTCCGAAAGCCAATTGACGGTTTGTGCAGTATTATTGGAGCCTACTGCAGGCCGAGTGAGGTTAACACTATTGGGATTGATAATGGATGAACTGAATATATCCTCTCTAAAACTTCTGATATCTGTCCCTACCAAGGCTTTGAACTTTAGATTATCTATCAAGTTTATTTCCGTAAATGCAGTGCCCAGGAGTCTTAGGTTCTTTTGCTGGTGAAAATATTCTTTTGCGATTTTCACCGGATTATCAACTTCCGAGGTCCCTATGCCTTGCCCTGTTATTTGGGTATAATTGCCATCTGCATCATAAGGAGACAAATGCGGCCCTGCTGTGATGGCAGACTGGATGATACCACCCCCTTGCCAGTTTCCTTCGGCCAGTGATTGATTGGAGAAAGTATAGGAAGGAGTAATATTTGCGCCTACTTTTACCCGATCGTTCATCTGTGATTCTACATTTACCCGAAATGAATAGCGCTTGAGGTCAGAATTTATGATTACCCCTTCCTGCTCTAAGTATCCACCTGAAACGAAATACTTGGTTTTTTCATTTCCTCCTGAAAAATTCAGTTGATAATCACTCATACGGGCTGTGCGGAATATTTCATCCTGCCAGTCAGTACCCCGGCCCAATGAGGACGGATTTTCGAATCCTTCGGGGATCAAATACATAACATTCTGGATACGCTCTGAATTTGGATCAGAAGCGGATCTTCCCGGGCCTGAATTCACCCACGCATTATTTCTTGCTTCATTGATATAGGAAGCAAACTCTGATGCATTTAATACATCCAGGGTCTTTTCCACCTGCTGAATACCTGTGCTGACGTTGAACTCAATTTTTGTCAGTCCCTCTTTGCCTGATTTGGTAGTAATCAGCACAACTCCATTAGACCCCCTTGAACCATATATAGCTGTGGCAGAAGCATCCTTTAATACCTGAATGTTATCTATGTCTGCGGGATTAATTGTATTCAGAGGATTATTCCGCTGATCAAAATCATTGGTCACGGGAAATCCGTCCACGACATATAACGGCTCATTTCCTGCACTGAGAGACCCAGCTCCTCTGATCCGTACAGATGATCCTCCTCCCGGAGCCCCCGTGGCTTGGGTGACCACGACACCTGCCATTCTGCCGGCCATAGCCTGATCTACACTCACTATTGGCTGGTCTTTTAGCTCTTCAGAATTAATTGCACTTACTGCCCCTGTAATGTCCTTCTTTTTGACGGTGCCGTATCCCACCACCACAAATTCATCTAAAGAATTCTCCTCTTCAGTCAAAACCACGTCTATCACCGTGTCGGAAGAGATCAGTATTTCGTTTCGCTGATATCCAATAAACGAAAACAATAATGTCTGACCGGGATTGACATCTATAGAATAATTTCCATCAAGATCTGTTACTGTTCCCGTGGTAGTTCCTTTCACCACAACCGAAACACCCGGCATAGGTTGGCCGAATTCATCTTTTACGGTTCCGGTAATTTTTTCGGCCTGAGCTTCTTTGGCTACGAAGTTTTCGGCTGAATTTGTTTTTTTGGAGACACTGATAGCGTTATTGACCTGCTTAAACCTAAGTTCGGTCTGCGTGGCGATATGATAGAGATGTTTCTCTACACTCTCCGATTGGTTTAGATAAGAAATAGCCGAGTCCAAATCCACAGCTGCATGTGTGTAAAAAAATTTGAATTCAGTCTTTTTTTCTATTTCATTAAAAAATTGAACCAAGGATTTTGGTTGTTTTTCCAGCTTTAGAAAGACTTCATCAATACTTTTTACCTGAGCTTTAGAGGTATTGGCCAATAGTGGGTTCAGAGAAATGCAAAGAATAGCAAGCCCTCTGGCCAGTAGCTTAATAGACATGACTATTAATGGTAATATTTTTTTCATATGTTTGGATGATAAGTTGAAACATGATAATTCCCCCATGACGACAGGATGCAAATCTTCTGATACGGGGTTAAGTGTTTTGATTTCAGCAGGAGCGTATTCGCAGTACGTTCCTGTTTTTCTACTTACTTGGCTTTTGTCATAGGCTCCTAGTTTAGTTTGACCAATACTTTTTTATTATTTAGTTCATAACTGAAATCTAGGGATTCGCTCAGCACCATCAGCACATTTTCCAGGCTCTCATCCGAATCAAAAGTCCCGCTGGCCAGTTGTCTCTTCTCATTTCCCTGAAGAGTTATCTCTACTCCATACCATCTTTCGAGTCTAGCCGTAAGTTGCTCCAAAGTCGAATTATTGAATTTCAATACACCCTTCGTCCACAGTGTCACATCTTCTGCGTTGACAGGATTTTTCCCTAGTTGACTATCATTTCTGGACAAGAGAGATCCTTCCCCAGGGCTGAGCTCAATGACATTTCCTTTGTCCAGCTGCTTGAGCTCTACCATACCTGTCAGCAGTGTGACAGCCACTTTACCGTCGCGCTCAAAAGTGGAGATATTAAAAGATGTTCCCAGCGCAGTAGTCACTATCCCACCGGCCTCTACAGCAAATGGATGTTCTGCATCTTTCACCACTTCAAAAAACCCCTCCCCTTCTAAGGAAATGGATCTGTCCATCTGAAAATTGGCAGGATAGACAATTTTACTTTCTGAATTAAGATAAACAGTTGATCCATCGGGAAGCACAATTTTGGTTTTCTGGCCTGCGGGATTGTATTTAGTGATCATCTTGGTGTCCAGTAACTGCTCTTGATCCTGGGTAGCTCTATATTTTTCCCGATTGACAAAAAAGAGTGTAGAACTTCCTATTGCCAAGAATACAACAGCAGCTCTTAACCAAGGTATCCAGGCACTCTTTTGGCGCTTATTATCCCGGTGAAGGTATGGGCGGGCATAGTTGGATTTGTTATGGTTTAGTTTCTTCCAAAGAGCTTTGTTATCCCAATTATACTCTTCTGCTTTTAATTTACTTGACCATAGTTGAATGAGCTCGGCAGATAAAAAATCCTCTGCTTCCTGACTTTCTAAAAAGTCCAGCAATTCTTGCGCTTCCTCCTGCGTAAGTTTTCCTTCAAAAAAATCCTTTATTCTTTTATTATGATCCATTTTGGCTGTGTTCTGCTATATATAGCCACAGCAGAAGAATTCTACTCACATAGAATTCAAAAAAAGTTGGAATATTTTTGATTTACCTTAAAAAGGTGCGGAATCACCCCTCCAAAAGCGAAGCAAGTATTGCTTTTAGACTGATTACCCAAACTCCGGTGGAAACAATCTCCAATTTTGCGAGTCCTTCTTTAAAAGATTTGGTAGCTCTGAAAATCTGATTTTCCACCGTTCGTTTAGAAAGATTGAGAGCCTCGGAAATCTCCCCAACCGACTGGTTTTCGAGATGTCTCAGCTTGAAGATCTGCCGTTGGGCAGGTGGGAGTTTTTCGATTATCTCCAAGGAGAGATTATGAAATTCCGAGTAGATAAGATCACCGTCTGCGCTGTAAGAAGAAACTGGCTTCAAAAGTGGAATTTGATACTCTTTAAAGGCAAAAAAACGTGCTTCCTTCTTTACTTTTTTGATGACAAGTGAGCGTAAGATCGCAATCATGTATGCATTGATAGAAAGCTCAGGATCCAACTTCTCTCTATTTTTCCAGATTTTCAGAAAAACTTCCTGCACCACCCCTTCGGCATCTTCATGCCCAAGTCTCATCTTTCTGGATATAGCATAAATTTTCCCGGAAAACATTCCATATAGTTTCTCAAAGCACGCCTCATCACCTTGGACAAGCCCGTTCACTACCTGTTTCAAAAAGGGAGAATCTATTGCTTCCAAAATTGAATTACCTTAATTAATACTACTAGTAAAAGAATGTTGAGCAGTCGTGACAACCCATTTTCAACACCTAATTATATGATAATAATCTTTGAAAGACAAAAATTGGTTAATAATCGACCCATTCAGGTTAAATTAAAATGAAATTTTGCAATAAAGTCCTATGTAAGACTTAAGCCTTTCCCAAGTGGCGGAGCATTTTAATATGATCCCATAGTGCAGACGCAAAAGTTCTTTTTACCATATAAGGCACATTGTACTCCCTCGCCGTTTCAGACACAATCAATGACAATTCACGGTAATGGATATGGCAAATATTGGGGAAAAGATGATGCTCTACCTGAAAGTTCAGCCCTCCTATCAGCCAAGAGAAAACCTTACTCTTAGGAGCATAATTGCTCGTAGTGGCAAGCTGATGTACTGTCCAATCATTGGCAATAAGCCCGTCTTGATCGGCCTTTGGAAAAACCGCATCAGGTATAATATGGGCTGTCTGAAAGACTAAGCTTATGCATATACCTGTGACAAAGTGCATGCTGAAAAATGCCAATAAAATAATCCATGCAGGCAGTGGTATCATAATCAAGGGCAACACAAGAGCATACGAATAATAGAGAAGCTTCCAACCCGTAATTTTCAGCAGTTCTCTGCCGAATTCACCTTCCTTGTTGAAAAACCCCATATCCCGGTACCTTTTGACCCTGACAAAATCCTTCATAGTAATCCACGAGACGGTGGAGAGGCCATAAAAAAACCAAATGTAGAGGTATTGAAACCGATGAATCCAATAACGCTTGGCATTAGGAGAAAAGCGTAAGAAAAAAGGCGCATTGATATCATCATCCCCTTCATCCACATTGGTATAAGTATGATGGAGAACGTTATGTTGTATTCTCCATACGCTTGCATTAGCTCCTATGAGATTCATGGTATATCCCACAAATTTATTCACCCGCTTGCTCTTAGAATAAGATCCATGAATGGCATCATGCATAACCCCCATGCCCACTCCGGCCATCCCCAAGCCACTGGTGATATATAGGGCAAATATAAGTGCGGGGCTGGAAATCAATCCCGTGCTCATAGTAATCAAGGGAACAAAGAATACAGAAAGCATGATAATAGTCTTGATCACCATGCTACCATCTCCATAGATGGAAGTATTGTTTCCTTTGAAATATGCGTTTACTCTTATCCGTAACGCTTTGGAGAATTCGGCGCTACCGGATTTATCAAATTTTAAGTTTTTCATTATTCTTGCTGTTACGTTATCATCCTATTGACATCCAGATAGTTTCACCCTGGCTTCTAAATTCAATAGGTTTGCAATTCTGCGAAAAGCAATTGCAACTCATCCTTGGTTTTTTTGAGTTTTTGAGAAAGTCTTTCGAGCATTCCTTCCCGTTGTCCTTCCTGGAACTCAAAATCAGCATCGTTTAAAATCGAATACCTCTGTTTGAGCATTACTTTTTGTTCCCTCCAGCTTCTTGTAATAGTCATGTTATTTGTTCATTAATTACTTAGTGATTACTTCGCTCGGATCGAAGGAAGACTCCTTCGATCCGAGATTACTGTTATGAGGAAGAAAATAGGCGTCAATTATTGTTGGGATGGATTTATTCCCTTTAGTCTCTAAACTATGCAATGCCCTCAAAACTCAAATTCATAAGCAAGAGGATTGCGGGCACACATTTATTTAGTCATCAACCGTTTGTTTTTCTATTTATTGATCAATAGCTCCCTTTCGAAAAGAGCTAATTCCTTTTTCTTGGGAAAGTCAGCGAATGTGCAGTAGTATATTCCTGCATAATACTTCCTAATGATCAACTTGGTATCAGGACTTTTCTTATCATACACCAAATCACCTAACTCGAATTTCCTGCCTTGTTTTAAGTCCATTACTTCTCAGGTTTAGGGTCTAAATACTAACATCCTCATATCCACTTTTGATTACCGTAGACAACATTTTAAATTTACCATTTGCCGTAATACGGTTTTTTGAGTGAGCAGGAATTATGATCAGTTCACCCGCTTCGACCATATTCGATTTCTCTTCTATAATTATCTCGGCAATTCCATCAAGTACCTGTATGAGGTTGTCGAATGGGGATGATTTCGTCATCATCCCTTCACCTGCATCAAAGGATGATATAGTAACCGTTCCGGTCTGCTTTGTAAGAATAGATTTAATCACCACTGAACCGGCAACATATGCTACTGAATCTACCAAACGATGTGCAGTAGATTTCTCAAACTCTGGGTTTACCATAGCTAATTATAAATAAGTAAAGAAACCAAGGACATCAATCATCTGTGCCTTTATCTTTTTTCTTTGCCGCTTTAGCAGCTCTTTTTTCCTTTAGATTCTTGGCCGGGGCAGTTTTATCCGATTTCCCTTTGCCTTCTTTTTCTTTGGACATGATTCTTTTTGTTAAGGTTTTTATTCCTAATACCGAAAGTCGATTAAACCAAGTCAGGAAATGTTACACAAGCCTAGGCAAAGCTTACATAAATCCCACATCGGAGGCAAATTGGGATATAAGCACCTCATTACGTGTCATTTCATGGGATTGGGTAAAATTCTTTCATCATAAAAAATCAGTGTATCAATTTTAGGAGTTAAATTCCAGACACTTCACGTCATGAAATCGAACGCGTCCCAAGCGACGCCCAAAGTGATGACTATCCATTCTGCCTATCGGTATAAAGATTCGGGACAGGCTATCCGACCATCAGTACGAGACAAGTTATAATCATTACAAACACGTATAAACATCTGAAAAAAGGGAATAGCTTCGGATTTTTCATTCCCTATTGAGGTTGTAAAAGCCATCAAATTCCCTGACCGTATCTGTGAAATTCAAGGCTTTTCAACAGACCTCCTTCAAAGTTTCTGAGAATCTCTCGGGCATACATGAATTACGCCAATAGGTGATTAGTTTGAAAAAACTCCCCCAGCTATTCAAAAGCTATATATCTTCGAGATTCTGCTTACGCTTGTATTTCAATTGCTTGTAAAATGTAGGAGTAAGACCCGTGATTTTCTTGAACTGATTGGATAAATGAGCAACACTACTGTAGTGCAGTCTGTAGGCAATTTCAGTCAAAGTCAATTCATCGTAGATCAGCAGTTCCTTTGCCCGCTCAATCTTATGAATAATAGTGAACTGTTGAATGGTTATCCCCTTCACTTCGGAGAAAATATTGGCCAAATACGTATAATCATATCCTAATTTTTCACTGATAAAATCCGAATAATTCACTTTAGGCAACTCCTCAGAGTAATGAATCATTTCAATGATAAGGTTTTTGATACTCTCGATAATGATACTTCTCTTGTCGTCCAACAGCTCCAAGCCTGATTTCAACAGGTTTGCCTTAAGCAGCATTCTTTGTTCCTGACTAATATTTTCAAGGATTTCCACTATTCCCAGCTCAACCATCACATGGTGAAGGCCAAGATTTTTCAACTCTTCCTTTACCATCATTTTGCAGCGTAAACTGACCATATATTTGATGTATAGCTTCATGAGTTGGGAAATGAATTCAATCTGGAAAAGGCCAAAGCAAGGAATAATCAAAATCCAAGCTCTGAGAAATAAATGAGACGAATTAGGTTCTAAAGCTCAGGACATCAAGATACCCATAAAATAGATAAAAGCATTCATTACTAAAAAGAGAGAGGAGGACTAAACAACTATATTCTATACTGATCTTCTACTAATTACCATTCTATCTACCCCCAGACTCTACAAACTGTAAAAAAAAATCGCAAACTTTCGTCTGCGATTCTTAAATCTTATTAGTATTATAAGCTTATTTCCTTCTCAATGCACGCTTCCACCAAGGCAGCTGAACTTCTTCGTGATATCCGTAGGAATTGTTGCCATAACCGTAACCGTAACCATAGCCATAGCCGTAACCGTAACCTTTGTCTATATGGACATCATTGAGGATCCCATATATCTTGGACACTCCGCCTTTTTCCACCAAGTTGTTCAATATTTGAGTATTGCCCTTCATGGAATATCCCTGACGGAAAACAAAGAAGCTGATATCCGCAAACCCAAACAGCTCTTTTGTCTCTGAGACCAGTCCCACAGGTGGGCAGTCAAAAATAACCACATCGTATACAGACTTGATTTCTTTTACTATTTCACCAAACTTATCCTGCAAAAGCAGTTCTGCAGGATTGGGAGGAATAGGTCCCGATAGAATCACATCCATATCCTTATGTCCAGTAGGTTTCACCACATCTTGCCATGGTATGTCTGTGCTGAGACAAGTACTCATCCCCTTGTCATTTGCCAAACCAAAATCCTCTGCAATCTTTGGTTTTCTTAAGTCCAATCCTATCAGAATGGTCTTCTTACCCATCAGGGCATACACAGACGCTACGTTGATAGACACGAAGGTTTTACCTTCCCCTGATATGGACGAGGTAAAGAGTATCGTAAGATTATCTCTGTGGGGACTCAGATAAGACATGTCAGCTCTCAAGGATCTAAACGACTCAGTGACAGTAGATCGGGGATTATTTAATACAGGAATAGCATCATCAGAATTATTTCTTCCAATCATCCCGATCAAGGGAACCTTGATCTGACTTTCCAGTTCTTTAGGATCTTCAATTTTTGTATTCAGGAAGTCTTTCACCGTAATAAAACCAATTGGAAGAATAAGTCCCAAAATCAACCCTATCAATAGGTTTAAAGATCTCTTGGGGGCTACAGGGATTTGTCCCGCTTTCGCATAATCCAGTATTTTATTCTTTGGCATGTTCGATGCCTTTGTTATTTCCGCTTCTGCTTTCTTTTGCAATAGATAGACGTAGATATTCTCGTTGATTGTAAACTGCCGCTGAATCCCCAAAAGGTCACGCTCCGTCTTAGGCAGCGCATTGATATCCGATTCTATTGTCTTTATACGTGCATTGATATCCGAAAGAACATTTTGCGTATTTCCCAATGCAAGATTCACATTCTCTTGAAGCTGCTTCTTTGTGTTTGCTATACGTGAGGAATTTTCCCTGACGGCAGGTGCCTGATCTGAAAAGTTCGATTTTAGGCGAATCTGCTCAGCCTGGAGTTCAGCTAGCGTGTTCACAAGAGAATTCAGCAGGGGATCGGTTACTCCGATGATCGACGGAGCGACCAACTCACCACCGCGGCTGTTATCAAGGTACGCATTAAGAGTTTTATAGTAATTCAGGCTCACCTCTGTTTCACCCTTCTGCTTCTCCAGTTCCTGCAGCCGCTCAAAAATCACTGACCCTTCCTGAGAAAGGTTGAAAATGTTGTTGTCAGATCTGTACTGTTGGAGCTTATTTTCGGAGAACTCCAGAGAATCAGAGATTCCGCTCAACTGTTGTTCTATAAATCGTACCGTACTTTCCGAAGCACGGTTCTTCTCTTCAAGCTCTCGCTTGAGGTACATCTCCATCAGTTTGTTTATGTAATCCTCCCCCAGACGTCTGACAGGAGTCTCCAGACCGAGCGTCAATATAGATGCCTGTTTGTTCAATGGCGCAACTGACAAGTCCCCCTTATACTTCAATGCAAGTGTAGGGGTGTCTGTCAATTTAAACAGGATTATATCACCGGGGTTTGCATAGATATTGCTGATTTTAAACTCATAATTATCCTCTTGGACCTGCTCGCCAAATTCATAAACTTTTTTACTTAGAACTGCTTGTTCTACTCTTGTCTTGTAAAAGGGATCAGATGGATTAAACACGCTGAATCCCTCTTCTTCAATTTGAAGTTCGTAAGAATCTTCACTAATCACCTCTATCCTGAATAAGCCACCTACCCATTGTGGATGATTCCAATCAACCGTTACGACTACAGGAAGCTTATCATAAAGCTGTACACTGGAGAAAAATCCATCTTGGTAATACTGTACGTTCAGATTCAGTTCTCGGATGGTTTCCTCTGCCAAAGAATAGGATTTTAAAATACCTATTTCATTCTCAATATTATTTTTTCCTTGCAGGCCGAGTCCTGCAGACTCAAAAAGATCCGTACCCAAGCTTGGCTTGTCATCTTCAACCAACACACTTGACTCAACTTTATAAATATTTGTAGCATAACGGTTAAACAAGAATGCCGACGCTAGCCCCGCAAGCATAAATGCAACAATCACCGGCCAGTACTGCAGGTAATTAAAAAGTAATACTTTTAGATCTATTTCTTCCTCCTTCTGTACAGTAAAGCTATTTTGTGTGGAATTGGAAAGATTTGGGGTATTCGGATACATAAATACTTATTTGATTAAGTTCAAGATCAACGCCAAAGCGGTTACAGCTGAAATTATCAAAGCAAGCGACTGGGCTGCATTTTCACCAGCTCCCACTTCACGTACCTTCATGGGCTCTGCATACAACTGATCATTAGGCTGGATAAAGTAAAAAGGGGATTCTACCACCCGCCTGTCTATCAAATTAATTCTGTGTAACCTTGTCCCTTCGGGATATTGACGGATCAATAGTATTTCATCACGCTTGGCTACGGGTGTCAGATCACCTGCATTAGCAACTGCCTCAAAAATCGTCATACGATCCTGGAGAACCACGAATTTACCCGGTCGCCTGAACTCGCCTAGTGCTGCATAACGGATACCACCCAGCTTTACCTTTACATACAGCTCTGTGGTAACGTAAACGCGCAGCTTTTCCTCGATTAAGATCCTAGCCTCTTCAAGCGTTTTATCCCGTACGCTTACATCACCCACGATCGGAAGACGTATATTTCCATTTCGGTCTACCGTATAGCCTGTCATATAATAAATATCCCCACCCGACTGACTGGCCATATTCCCCATCTGGCTGCTGCTCCCGGCAGCGGATTTATTGTTGAAGCCGTTCTGAATCATGTCATCGACAGTCTGCACATTCACGTCAATGATGTCGTTGAACTGGAGCCTATATTCAGGGAGTTCGTATGTGATCAGATCTCCGTCCGAAATTGCCTCAGCCCCATCTTGGTTTTGCAGATAGATGATTTTCTCATTCGAGATGCACCCAAAGGCCAATAAAAAAACAAGGGAAAACGATACCCCCTTTAACAACTTCATCATATATATATATTTAATACTTCTCTGACAAAAACTCCGCAAACTTAAACATTTAACCTCAAATTGTTATATTTTTTATGATTTTGACAATAAACAACTGAAATCCATCACCATAATTAACATTAATCAATTAGCTCACCTTCTTCCTGGCTTCTTCCAAATCTTCCTGAGTATCAATCGCTATTGCCTGATGCACTGTCTCCACCATTCTTATTCTATATCCATTCTCAAGCAATCTCAATTGCTCCAGCATTTCAGTTGATTCCAAATCACTCTTGGGCAAATCCGTAAATTCCTGTAGCACATTTTTTCTATAAGCATAAATACCAATATGCTTCCAATAGGATACCTGTGGCTTATCCTCCCTATTATATGGTATCACTGATCTGGAAAAAAGCAACGCGTCCCCCTTTAAATCAGTAACCACTTTGACTGCGTTGGGGTTTTCTGCTGCTTTTGCAGATATTCTTGTTTTAAGTGAAGCCACATCAACTTTCGGGTCTTTAAAGACAGAAACTAAATCCATCAACGACTGCTTATCCTGAAAGGGCTCATCCCCCTGTACATTTACGATAAGATCTGCTTCTATGGATTCCACAGCCTCTGCAATTCTATCAGATCCGCTCTGATGGTCTTTCCTGCTAACAAACACTTTGCCACCTAGCGACTCTATTTGTCTCTTAATTTCAAGATGATCCGTGACCACCCATACTTCATCAAATACAGCAGTGCTCACGGTACTCAAATAGGTATGCTGAATTACTGACTTCCCCCCCAGATCTTGAACTAATTTGGAAGGCAATCTTGTAGAGGCATATCGGGCCGGTATCAAAGCGACAATGGTAAGCATATATGGGAACTGTTGTTAATCGATCTTTTTTTGTGAATCGTAATCTACTAGTAAGCGGAATTAGAAATGGAAAGCATTAAAAACTTAAAATCAGCAGTATGTTGCCATTTCCCTATGTTTCTTCCCCTACTTTACTTTAAAAGCATTTTTCAATTTCAGGAAGATGTTCTCCCTACCTTTTTTAAACTTCTTTTTCTTGGTTCCTAGATCGTCACCATAATAATTGTACATGTACTCATTGTTCTGAGAATATAAATAAGTATTTCCATAGCCATAATTATATCCTTCATAATGATATCCTGAATTTACAATCCCGTTGAAAACCCCATATACGTTTTTCACCTGCTTGTTATTAACAAGATCGTTGATCATCACCAAATGATCCTTAGCTGTGTAATTTTGCCTCACCACGTAGATATTAATATCAAACAACCTCATTAAGTCAATTGTCTCAGATACCAAGCCCATAGGGGGCGTATCAAAAATCACTACATCGAATCGGGACTCCAGATAATCCAAGAATTCAATTAATCTCGGCGTCTGCAACAGTTCTGCCGGATTTGGGGGAATGATACCCGAAGGGACAAACCATAGATTTTCATGGACCGTAGCAATAACTATTTCCTCAGCCTCTACTTTACCGATTAGATAAGTGGATAATCCTATATTCTCAGATTCTCCAAAGTACGATGCCAATTTTGGTCTTCTTAAATCCCCTCCCACTACTACTGTCTTTTTAGAACCCAAAGCCATAGCCGAAGCCAGGTTTAGAGAAGTGAAGGTCTTTCCCTCACCGGAAACTGATGAGGTTACCAGTATTTTCTTCGAATTCTTGCCACTCGCCAAATAGGTAATGGCCGATCTGAGGGAACGAAAAGACTCTGCAACTGCAGACTTCGGAAAATCCAATACTACCTTGTTAGTATCCTTGTGGCTATATCCCACTATCCCCAACTGTGGAATCATGAAATGTTTTTTCAAATCACGCTGATCTTTGATCGTATCATCAAAAATATCCCGCACCACTACAAAACCAAAAGGCACCAGCAAACCCAAAACAATAGCCAAACCATAGTTTTGTTCTTTCTTCGGAAAGATCAGAGTTCCACGCCTGGCAGCGTCCAAGATTGAATTGTCTGAGACATTTGACGCCATCGCAATACCTGCTTCGGCACGCTTTTCCAGCAAATAAGTATAAAGAGACTCTCTTAATTTGAACTCTCTGAAAATCCCCGAATATTCAGATTCAGATTCAGGAAGCGTAGAGAATTGAGCATCATACACACGAATATCCCGCTGGATACTGCCTTTTTTCTGTTTGGTGTTAGCTATCAAATTGACCACATTTTCAAAAAGTGCCTCCTGCACTTTCTCCATCTGCACGTCAATTTTCAGGACTTCGGGATGATTTTCATTAACTGTGGCAAGCAGCCTCCTTCTGTCTTGGGAAAGCGTGACCAATGTCTGAATGAGGCCATTCAGCAATGGGTCTGGAACACCTATGACTGAAGGAGCTATTACATCTGAGAAATCCTTGCTCTTCTGCTCCATATAGGAGCGTATTTGCTCAAAGTAATCCAGCTGATAATCAATTTCAGCGTTCATTTCATCGAGCGTATTCATTTTTCCCAGTATATTGGAAAATTCAGCCGAAACATCCAGTAGCTTATTTTCAACTTTGAAATCCTGTAACTCCCTCTCCTTTTTCTGAAGTGAATCCTCTAAAAAGCCAAGTTGCTCTTCTATGAAAGCCAGTGTGTTTTCCTGTATTTTATTCTTTTCATTTAAATCAAATTCTATATAGGACTCCATTAAGGCGTTGATGTAATCTCTTCCTTTCTCCACCACCTTAGTTGTAGTGCTTAATCGAAGTACTGAGCTGTATTCATTCTGCAAACTCACCTGCACAGACCTTGCGTAGCTATCTTCCAGTGAGCTCGGGGTTCTCAATCTAAATATCAATTCTTCATTCGTCCTGCCCGGATTCACTAGGTGCACTACAAACTTCGACTTGGTTGTCTCTATCTCTTCGCCAAAAGTAAATGTCTTGTCATAGATGGATTCATCTCCCGCAGCCATTGCTGAATTAAAATCCATGAACCCGCCATCCTCTCTGGTAAGTTTAAAGGTCTTTTCAGAAAGTATTTCCAGTTGGATGGGCACTTCAGCCATCTGAAAATGATTCCAATCTACTTCGATACGAATCGGCGATCTGTCATAAAGCTCTATTGCTTTAATATTGGTCTTTGCATAGTATTCCACATCGAAGTGCAATTTTTTCAAAGCCTCACGGGCCAATCCTTTTGATCTTAATCTCAGGATGTCATTTTCCAAATTAAGACCTGTAGAAAAAATATTTGACCTGTCCAGAATACGTGCTTCGGGAGATGTGTTTGTTTTGATCACCATGGATCCCGTTACTTCATATTCATCTACTGTATATCGGTGGAATAGAAAAGTAGCAATGAGAAACAAAGAAATGAACAGCAAGTACCATGGCCAATACCGGATATACTTGGCTATCACATATCTGATCTCCAGTGCTTTTTCCTCGTTGTCTAATTGGCTTAAGTCTAACTTCTCCATATCAACTAATTCCCAGCTACCAAATTAATAATTAAAAGCGTGGATGCTAGCAAGCCTGCAAATAGTGCCAATGAAGCTGTTAAATTATCCGCATTACCAAACTGTCTGATATTCATCGGTTCCATATACAGAATATCGTTCGGCTGGATAAAGTAAAAAGGACTCGCCAATAGAGCTCGATCATTAAGATTGATCTGGTGAATCTTGGTACCTCCATCGTACTGACGAATGATAAATAATTGGTTTTTCTTACCTAATAACGTCGTCTCTCCCGAATTGGCCAATGCATCAAAAATAGTAGCCCGGTTTTTATAAATCACATTCACTCCTACCGCATTAAACTCTCCCAGCGTGGTATATCTGATCCCTGCAATCCTTAATTTGACGTAGATTTCTTCCTTAAAAAACTTGTTGATTTCTGTCTGTACTTTTTCCTTAGCCATCTCTTCGGTCATTCCGGCAATGTTGATTTTGCCCAGCTTAGGAATCTCTACATCCCCTTTCTGATCTATAGAATAGCCTCTGAAATATAAGGGATCCGACCCACCGCCCCCTCCACCATTGCCCATCGCCCTGACATTTTGAGAATTTTGAAAAGAAAAAGCCTCTATAAGCTCAGCATCTGATGTGGCAAAATCTATCTCAACTATATCAAAAGGCTGTAAAATATACTCGTAATCCACCTCTGCAAAAGGGATAAATTCATCCAATTCTATAGGAGTGTTATCAGGAAGATTTTGCAAATAAGTGATTCGCTTGTTACTGATACAACTCGTCACAAAAACCGCAAAACTGACAATAAACAAGATTCTCTTCATTCTAGCTAGAAGCAAAAATTTGGCTTGGGTCAAATATATAAAAATCCTTGAGGAGAAGGGATAAGTTTGAAATTAGAACTTAGAAAAGTAGTAGCACAGAAACTTCCCTGAATCCACATCGTATTCTTAGCCTATTACCCTAAGTAAAACTCCATCTAAAAGCCGAACCTAACAACTATGACTTTGAACTGAATAGGATACGGAAACATTCACTAAAATAAACCCCGGCCTTTCCCAATTGAGCTGGCTGTACCTACTTACTGCGAATCCTCATTAAGCTACATCCGGAACCAATTATAAAATCTTCCTATCTTCATCCCATGCAAATCAGAAAGGCAAATCCCGAAGATTTACCCTCAATTATAAACCTGTTAAAGACCTCTCTTGGAGAAAATTTAATCCCTAAATCTGAAGAATTATGGAATTGGAAGCATGTGGCTAACCCCTTTGGCATTTCACCTGTTTTACTGGCCGAAGATAGTGGTATAATCTGCGGTTTACGGGTGTTTTTACGCTGGGAATTTCGCCAAGGCAAACAACTCTTAAAAGCATGCAGAGCTGTGGATACGGCAATCCACCCTGAATATCGGGGAAAGGGGCTTTTCAAGAACCTTACGCTTACACTCGTCGAAGAACTTAAATACGAAGGAGTAGAATTCATATATAACACACCGAATTCCCAAAGCACACCGGGCTATTTGAAAATGGGCTGGGAAAGCTGGGGTAAACTCCCTCTTAAAATAAACTTCAATCTTAAATTGGGCAAACCCAATAACCAGTCACTCCCCAGTGATTGGTCAAGTATACATAGCCTGATTGATCAAATAGAAAAGGGAAGCTTATATTCTGACAGGATTCAAACAAACCTAGTCCCTGGTTATCTCAAGTGGCGGTATGAAGCTTGTCCTTTACTTCCATACCACTTTATCAGCGATGGAAGTACTTATCTTTTGATCTATAGAATCAAAGAAGGAAAAATTGGCAGAGAACTTAGAATTGTAGATTTCTTTAAGCTTCCAGGTTTTGGAGAGAATGAAAAAAAACAACTGAACAATCGATTGAAAACTGTTGAGAAAAATGAGCGTGTAAGATTCACTTCATTTTCGGGATTACAGTTTCGTAATGATTTGCCATTGGAAATGGGAATCATGCCAGTAATGTCTATAGGCCCTGAAATAACCCTCAGAAAAGTAAGCGTAAGCGATGATCTGCTACGCCAACCTTGGGGTTGGAGTTTGGGGGATTTGGAAGTTTTCTAGGATTGTTTCAACCATGGAAGTAGTGGGAGAGCTTAAGAAGTTGTTGTAATTTTGATCTCCCCTTCTGCCTATGTACAAACAAGGCTTCCCTAAGGTTTGGGGTGAAAGAATTGACATCGAAAAACTAACGTGGAATTCGGATTCTGCGCACGACAGGCAAGTAAGGGGGTTATAGAGATAAAGTAAAGATTTTAATAAAATGAAAGGGAAACAGGTAATACGAACAGCAGCGGTTTTAGGAATGCTTGCAGTGGGAATTGGAGCTTTCGGAGCACATGGATTGAAAGAAATCCTTGCTGAAACCGGCAGAGCGGAAACTTTTGAAACCGGTGTGAAATACC
Source organism: Algoriphagus sp. Y33 (assembly GCF_014838715.1). Classification (NCBI taxonomy): domain Bacteria; kingdom Pseudomonadati; phylum Bacteroidota; class Cytophagia; order Cytophagales; family Cyclobacteriaceae; genus Algoriphagus; species Algoriphagus sp. Y33. Next base: position 2,758,230 of record NZ_CP061947.1, read on the forward strand.
ACTTCTATCATTCATTGGCCATTTTTCTGATCGGCATTTTGGCTCTAATAAAACCTGAATGGAAAAAGCTCAACACTGCGGCAATCTTAATGGTAGTGGGAATATTAATTTTCTCAGGCTCACTCTATGCACTTTCTCTTACAGGCATCTCTTGGCTTGGGGCAATCACTCCTCTCGGAGGAGTTGCTTTTATTGCAGGATGGGCTTTGGTGTTTGTGGCAGCTTCAAAAAACTAACGTATGCATAAAATCAGTACTCTTGTACTCCTGACATTTCTTTTTTCTTCTACCCTTTTTGCCCAGCTAAGCCGAAACGAGTTTCTCAAATTGGAATCTGCCTTGGGTGAAGGCAGTTTTTTCAGTGGACACCTTTCGGGTTTTTTGCTATACGACTTGGATTCCCAGACCGTGCTTTATGAGAAAAATAGCCATCAGCGTTTTATCCCCGCCTCCACTACCAAGCTTTTCACGCTCTTCTCATCGTTAATAGTTCTGAATGACAGCACTCAGACTTTACGTTATGTCGCTGAAGGAAGAACAATTAAAATCTGGGGGACCGGTGATCCCAGCTGGAAATACAAAAAGTTTTTCCAGCCTGATTTCCGTGAATTTTTGAGCCCCTATGATCAGGTCATTTTTTCGGACGCGAATATGATTTCACCGGCATTTGGTTATGGCTGGCAGTGGGATGATTATTACTTCAATTATTCCGCCGAACGTACTTCTTTGCCTATCTATGGAAATATGGTTCAGGTGAAAAAAATAGGCAACGCTCCTACCGTTTTCCCTCCCAGCTTCCAAGAATCAGTATTCCCTACCAGTCGTACAATCCGTGAATTGGAGCGTGATTTTCACAGCAATAAATTCTTTTACAATCCCAACAACTTCAGGGCAAAGGAGGAATTTATCCCTTTTATCACCTCACCGGAGCTTTTTACCAAACTAGCCTCAAACGCAACAGGGAAAACCTGGATTTACCAGCCGGACAGTTTGCCAACAGTCCATCAAGAATGGCGTGCTGCTCCACTCTTCCCTATCTTAAAGGAAATGATGCTGGAAAGTGACAATTTTCTGGCAGAGCAACTTATGCTGATGGTCTCGGATCGGTTGTTTCAGCGACTGGATACCGAACGGGCCATTGAATACATGCTCAAAACATACTTGTATGATTTGCCGGATAAACCCCAATGGGTGGATGGAAGCGGCTTAAGCAGGCATGACTTGATCACCCCGCGCACTATGGTGGCGCTTTTCGAAAAAATCTACCGTATGATACCCGATCAGGAGCTCTTTGAACTTTTACCCACCGGCGGAATATCAGGATCCTTACAAAACAGTTACAAAGCAGAGCAGCCTTACATTTTTGCCAAGACTGGCACCATGAGCAACAATCACAGTCTAGTAGGGCTAATCAAGGGAAAAAGCGGCAGGTATTATTGCTTTGCCTTTATGAACTCCAATTACCCCTGGAAAGCTTCCGAGGTTAGAAAAGAAATGGAGAAAGTGATGGTTATGGTAAGGGATATGATTTGATTTACGATTTACGATTTACGATTTACGATTTACGATTTACGGAGCAAACGAATTAGTTGAAGCATTCGCCATCGATAAATATCAAATACAACCTCTGCGCAAGACCTTGGTGAACTCAATTGTTTAAAATAATTGCGAAAATCTGTAAGGAATCAGCCGGCTCATGGTCTAAAGAATAAAACAACACAAACCATGAAAAAATCACTTCTTCTATTTTTACTTCTTTTCGGATTCGTCAGCTTCTCAATTTCTCAAACTTCATTTGAAACAAAAGTTTCCGGCGATGGCGCGCCAATTATTCTGATCCCTGGGCTGGCATCCTCGGGCGATGTCTGGAAAGAAACTGTCGCCGAGCTCAGCAAAACCAATGCATGCCATGTCCTGACGTTACCCGGCTTTGCCGGCCAACCTGCTACCAATTTCAACGAGGGATTCCTCCCCAAAATAAAAGCTGAAATCGCCCAATACATTCTGCAACTTGATCAACCAGTAATACTAATAGGCCATAGTCTAGGAGGGTTTTTATCCCTTCAGGTGGCAAATGAACATCCTGAACTGATCTCAAAGGCAATAATCGTAGACTCTTACCCTTTTTATTCCGCAGCGATGAATCCAATAGCCACAGTGGAAATAATGATCCCAGTTGCAAAGCAGACGAAGTCTATGATCGAAAATGCAAGTGGTGAAGATTTTGAAACACAGCAAGCGGCAAGTATGCCGATTATGACGGCTACTGCAGGGAGAATTCCACAGCTGGTGGATTGGTCTGTGAAAAGCGACAGAAGTACCTTAGGTCAAGCCATATACGAATTAATGACTACGGACTATAGACCAAATCTCAGTAGTCTTAAAACCTCCGTTCTGATTCTAGGAGCATGGTATTCCGGAAAAGATTACGGAATGACCGCTGAATCTGTCAAGGCTAATTTTGAGCAGCAATACCGATTAGCGGAAAATGTACAAATCGAAATGGCCCCTACCGCACATCACTTTATTATGTGGGACAATTATGAATGGTTTATGTCGCAAATCCAGAATTTCATCAAATGAAGGAAAGTAAGGAGCTCAAGTTCGAACAACTTTATAAATTCCACAAAGACAAGATTTTTCGTCTTTGCTTGGGATTTATAAAGGATAGAGAGCTGGCTCAGGATCTTTTTCAAGAGATCTTGATCAAGATTTGGAAGCATCTGGACAGCTTTCGCAGTGACAGCGACATCAGCACCTGGATCTATAGAGTCGCTTATAACACCGCCATCACCTTTTCTGCAAAAGAAAAGAATACCTCAGATCAAACTGATTTTCCTATCGGAATGGATCTTGCCGAACCTGAAAATACAAGCCAGGAACAGGAAGTCCAACTTCAACAACTTTATATCGCCATCAACTCACTATCTGAAACAGAACGTGTCATTGCGACGCTACTATTAGAAAACACGCCGTACAGAAAAATCGCTGAGGTCACGGGCATCTCCGAAAACTATGTGGCGGTAAAAGTCAACCGCATCAAATCATCGCTCACCCAAACTCTCAATCCCAATGGAAAATAGCTTCGAAGACATAAAGAAACTGTGGCAAACCCAAAAATCCGTGGAATTCGACCTGACATCATTAATGGCAGGATTGAAAAAAACCGAGACAAAACAACGGCGGGAACGGATATTTATGTTGATCATTACACCATTGACGATTGGATTGCTTTTTTGGTCAATGCCCTGGAGAGAAAGTCGGGGAATTGAGATCAGTTTGTATATTATAGCTTTTGCCATGGTCTGGGTATTGGGCATGGCATTTCGGTCCAAACTATCCAAGAGTGATTCCAGCGAACTATTCAGCAATGAAGAATACCTGAAAAGCCAAATTGCCAAACTGGGCTATCGCTACCAAATCGCCAAAAAGTATATGTATATCTATGCCGTTTTACTGGTATTGGCACTCAACATTTCCTACTATGTTTTACTGGAACCACTGAACACCCTCACTCGGATAGGTATCCATCTAGTTTTGACGCTTTCCATTGCTGGCTTTATGCATTGGCAGATGCGCAGAAAAGTAAGAAAATACGACAGGGAACTCCTTCCAATAATCCAACAGATGGAAGAAATGCTGGAGAAGAAAACTGGATAACTTAGGAGAACCTTGTCCATTCCTGAGTTTGGAACTGACCTCTGATAATATTTGAAACTCAGAAGGAAATGAATAAAAACCGATAGATTATCTGAAAAAGGAATTTTCAAGTGATCGGTAAGGGTGAATGACTATTCGACCCTACTTTCTTTGTGGTTAGAAGATTCAGTTGTCAAGGCAGTAAAATATTCTTTGCGTATCCTTTGTGTGCTTTGGGACTAAAAACAAAACCTTCGAGGTTTTTAAAACATCAAAGGTTAAGGAAATTAAAAAAACCTTATTTTCACATTCCAGAAAAACACTTAGCTCCCAGATGCAAAAACGCGCTTTCCTCAAATCCCTTGGACTTCTTTCAGCTTCCCTTCCATTGGCTTCATGGGACTCTGCCCATCTGGCTGACGACCCGAAAGTTCTTTTGCCAAAAGCGATCAAAAAAGGTGACACCATCGGACTTATTTCTCCCTCCGCGGCTACGGCAGATAGAATGCAGTTCACCTATGCCAAAGAAGCTTTGGAAGCACTGGGTTTCGAAGTGATGCCGGGCAAAAACCTGATGAACCGAAGAGGTCACCTTGCAGGAACGGATGAAGAACGTGCCGGAGATTTGAATGAGATGTTTGCTGACAATAGTGTAAAAGCTATAGTTAGTATCCGCGGTGGTTCGGGTGCGGCCAGGATTTTACCCCTGATTGACTACAAAACCATCGCAAGAAACCCAAAGCCGCTTCTTGGTTACTCAGACATCACAGCTTTACACTGTGCTATTCAGGCTCAAACAGGCTTGATTACCTTTCATGGTCCCATGGGTTCAGGAAGTTGGAATAGCTTTAATGTAACTCAATTCGAAAAGATATTCTTCGATCAAGAAAAAGTCACCTTTGAAAATATCCACTCCGAAAGTGACGACTTGGTAGTCAAATCAAATCGCATTCAAACCCTTAAAAGTGGAAAAGCAGAAGGAAAAATCCTAGGTGGAAATTTAACGGTACTTACCGCAATTTCGGGCTCTCTCTATTATCCTGATTTTACAGATGCCATTCTATTCATCGAAGACATAGGAGAAGACCCATACAAAATAGACCGCATGATGAGCACGTTGAAACTAAATGGCACACTGAACAAAATCAAGGGCTTTATTTTTGGACAATGTTCTGATTGCGAACCCGGCGGCGGATATGGCTCTCTGACCCTTGATCAGGTTTTGGATGATTATGTACTTCCGCTTGATATACCGGCCTACTCCGGTGCGATGATTGGACATATTTCCAAGCAATTTATTATTCCTGTAGGTGCTAGAGTTACAATGGATGCGGACAAAGGAACCATTTCAATGCTTGAGTCCGTATTTCAATGAGTAAAAGACTTACTGTCTAGTACCATGATAACGACTTAAACATGAAATTAACATTACTCACACTCTCTATTCTTGGAATTTTCTCTTGCAATAGCTCCAAAAATATGCTTCCAAATGATGTTGATTTACCCATGACTGAAAACCCAACAGACAACACTGACCAACTTACATATTTGGCACTTGGAGATAGTTACACTATCGGTGAAGGTGTCAGCGATACAGGACGATATCCAAGCCAATTGATCGCAACATTGAATGCTGAAACCGGCAAATCTTGGGCTTCCCCAAAAGTGATTGCTCAAACAGGCTGGACTGTGGATGAACTGGATAGAGGAATCAACAAAGCGGGTATCGAAGGAAACACGTACTATTTGGTGACACTCTCTATTGGAGTAAATAACCAATACAGGGGTCTTCCAATTTCGAAATTCGAGGAGGAATTTGAAAATATGCTGCTTCGGGCTATCAGCTTTGCAGCTGTCAATACTACTCACGTGGTAGTGCTCTCTATACCGGACTGGGGAGTTACTCCTTTTGCTACGCAAAGTGGCCGGGATATAGGAAAAATTGCTGAGGAAATCGATGCATATAATAGCCTTAAAGCAAAAATCTGCGAAAAGCATGAAGTTATGTATATTGACATCACGGCTCAATACAGAAGCCTAGCTGCACAACCTGACATGCTTGCGGCTGATGGATTGCACCCCAGTGCCAAAATGTACGGCCTTTGGACAGAAAAGCTATTTGAACACCTAAAAACAATGGATTTCTAAGTAAAACAGTAATATTATATGTCTGGAATTTGGCTAAAGGACGGAAGGCATACATGGTAGGGAAAGGCTACCCCGACTTTCAGTACCAAACAGCGGGTTATATCCTTTGAATGAAAAATTGCAAACACATGAAATCGGGCATGGCTCAAGAGTCACACACTAGGATGATTATCTGCCATGCGACCTGCCTACCGCAAACGGGGATTCCATTCGGCCATAAAAAGTCAACTATAAACACATGAAATCGAGCATGTCGAAGACGACACACAGAGGGATGATTATTCGCCTGGCGAGATTCCATCTGACCATTAAAAATCAAAATATAAACAGATGAAATCGAGCATGTCGAAGACGACACACAGTGGGATGATTATAAACCGTGCGAGATTCCATGTGGCCAATAGAAAACAATTATAAACACATGAAAACTATCCTATTTCTTCTCTTCTGCACAGTACTCGGAGTAGTCGCCTGTGAAGACCAATCTGATTCGAAAACAGAAACTTGGTGGATCAACTCTGCCAAAATAGATTGTGTGGGAGTCGGCCCCATGTCATGTCTGCAAATCCAAAGAGGGGCTGAAATAGATCCTGAAGGCTGGGAGTTTTTCTACAGTGATATTCAAGGATTTGACTACGAACCTGGAAATATTTACCAAATCAAATTAAAAATCACAGACAAAAAAGGGACTATTCCAGCAGATGCTTCATCCCAAAACTACGAATTGGTTGAGATCTTGAGCAAAGATCAGGATCCGGCTTTACGATTGACAAACATCTGGAAGGTGACAAAAGTTGGCGATCTTGAAAATCCCACAGGATTCAAAAACGAAGAAGTGCTTACGTTTGAATTTGATGTCTCTAAGAAAACCTATGTAGGAAACATGGGTTGCAATTCTATAAGAGGAGCTATCAAAGAAAATGATGGCGAAAAATTAGTACTTGGGCCAGGTGCCGCTACCATGATGGCTTGCCCTGATATGGCTCCGGAACAAGCAATATCCGAAGCACTCATAAATACGCGTGGATATAAACTGGAAAACAACCAACTTTACCTTCTGAATGAAGCTGGGGAAACCTTGATGACTTTCCAAGCTGTAGATTAAGATCACCTATGAAATCAAGCATGACACAAGCGACACACGGAAGGATGAATATTGACCATGCGAGATTCCATGTGACCATTGAGAGAAAAATATAAACACATGAAAATTATTTGCATTGGCCGAAATTATGCGGCTCATATAGAGGAGTTGAAAAATGAAACACCGGGGAATCCTGTTGTTTTTCTTAAGCCTGATACGGCATTATTGAAAGATGGGTCTCCCTTTTTCTACCCTGATTTCTCCCAAAACATACATCACGAAGCGGAGCTTGTTCTGAAAATCTCCAAGCAGGGAAAACACATACAGAAACAATTTGCACATCGATATTTTGATGAGATAGGTTTGGGAATTGACTTTACTGCACGGGATCTGCAGGATCAATGCAAAGCAAAGGGATTGCCTTGGGAAATAGCAAAGGGTTTTAATGGAGCTGCTCCGATTGGGAACTTTAAATCCTTAGAAGATTTTAAAGACCTGAAAAACATTGACTTTCATTTGACCATCAATGGAGAGGTGCGCCAAAAAGGCAATACTTCTCTCATGCTTTTTGATTTTGGAACCATTATAGAATATGTATCGCAATTTTTCATGCTGAAAACAGGAGACCTTATCTATACGGGTACTCCTGCCGGAGTGGGCCCTGTGCAAATCGGGGACAAATTGGAAGGATTTATAGGAACGGAAAAGTTGTTGGATTTTGAAATTAAGTAAGTTAAGCTGCACCTTCATATTTCTTGGGTTAATTACTTCACTGAAGCTAAATGCGCAGGAAGTGGACAAAGGCTATTTTATAAATCCCATTAACCCGGGAACCAGAAATTATTTATCCGGTAATTTTGCTGAGCTGAGACCAAATCACTTCCACACCGGTTTGGATTTCAAGACCGGCGGTCAAGAAGGAGTTCCGATTTTGGCAGCGGCCGATGGATGGGTGCACAGAATCAAAATATCTTCTTTTGGCTATGGGAATGTGATTTACCTCAAGCATCCCAATGGCAAAATCACACTTTATGGCCATTTACGCAATTTCAACAAAGAGCTTAGTGATTACATGCGCAAGAAAATGTATGCCGCTAAAGTCAATGAACTAGAGGTATACCCTGAACCCGGTGAATTACAGGTAAAACAGGGTCAGCGAATTGCCGACAGCGGAAATACAGGAGGTTCGGGTGGACCGCATCTTCATTTTGAAATACGTGACAGTCTGGATCGGGCACTGGATCCTCTCCTATTTGGCTTTCCGGAAATTTTGGATAATGTGGCTCCGGTACCGCAAAGTATAGTAATAGTTCCACTGGAGATAGATTCACGTGTAAACGGGAAATTTGACAGACTGGAAGTCAATCCTCTAGCCAACGGATCAGACTACCGACTACCAAATGATATAAAAATCACTGGAAAAGTAGGTATAGAAATCCGAAGCTTCGACCAACTTGATGGTGCTAGCAACAGAAATGGCTTCCCCATTTTTGAGCTGACGGATGAAGAAGGCACTGTTTTCAATCTGACTGTGGACAAGGTGGATTTCAATTACACCAGGCAATTCCTTCATCATACCTTTCAAAATCGCTATTCCAAACTCTATTATCAAAAGAACTTAAAGTTTGAATTTATTTACCCAAGGTTAGAAAACACAGGTCATCTAGAATTGGAGCCCGATGTGAAGAAAAATTACAAACTGAAGTTGCGTGATGCGTATGGCAACGAAAGTCACATCAGTTTTACGCTCTTGGGTCAAGATTTGGAAACAAACATAAGTGATGGAGCCGCTCCTTCCCGAGCATCTTTGGATTACATCAACAATATCCTAAAGATCAAAGCACCCGTGTCACCTAAAGGCGGTTTGGCCAAGTTTTATGTGGGGGCAAATGCTTTTGAAATGCTTCCTGCCTATCAGGATGCTAGCAGCCGTACGTATCTCTGGGATATGAACTTTGGAATACCGGAAGAAATTGATATCTGTTCTGAAGTGGTGATACCGGGAATCAACGCATTGATTCCTGCAGGAAAAGAGATTTCTTATTCCGATAAAAACGTTCAGATGAATTTCAATAAGAAAACTGTTCTTGATGATTTGTTTTTGAGAGTTTCTCAGTCTGCGTCTTCTACATCTCCCCGCTTGCTAGTGAACAGTAGCCGCGAGTACCTTTGGAATCCGGTCAATATTCTTTGGTCTGTTCCGAACTATTCAGGAAATAAAAGCCGCTCTCATGCATATTATACATCAGGTGGCGCCAAATCATTTTTGGGAGGAACTTGGGATGGGGATACGTTGACTTTCGGTTCAAGATACTTAGGCGAAATCACCATCTTGCAAGACAATGTCAAGCCTACCATCAGCGTGGTTCGGGTCAATTCATCGGAAATGCGCTTTGTAATCAGGGATGCTTTGTCAGGGATTGACAGCTATGAAGCCTATGTCAATGGCAAATGGGTGCTAATGAGATATGAACACAAACAAGCCGTAATTTGGTCCGAAAAACTATCAAATGAACCGTTCAAAGGAGAAGTTTTACTAAAAGTTACCGATAAAGCCGGCAATACTGCTGAATGGAAAGGAACGATTGGTTAAATTAGGAGCCTTAAACAAGAGAATTTGAAATCGACACGATTAAAATCATCATTAAAACACACAAGGCTCCGCCAGCCGGCGGATTAATCGTCAAAGATTCCGTGTGGCCAATGAAAATCAAATTATAATAATATGATATTAGAAGAAGGTCAAATGGCCCCAGATTTTGAAGCGAAAATTGAAACAGGAGAAATAATCAAGCTTTCTGACTATCGCGGGAAAAAGGTTGTGCTCTATTTTTATCCTAAGGATGCTACTCCCGGATGTACCGCCCAAGCGTGCAATTTGAGAGATAATTACGAAGCACTACAAAAAGCAGGATACGTAGTTTTTGGGATCAGTTCAGATGCAGAAAAATCACACGTAAAGTTCAAAGAGAAACAATCACTTCCTTTTTCATTGATTGCCGACACAGATCTGAAAGTTCATGAAGCTTATGGCACTTGGCAAGAAAAGAATACATTTGGCAAAACCTATATGGGAACGGTCAGAACAACGTTCATAATCGACGAAGAGGGAAAAATTGCCGAAATCATCGAAAAAGTAAACACCAAAGATCACACAGCACAAATCCTAAATTAAACCTATATCCTAATGGAAAAACAAACAATCGAACAACTCGAGCGTACCGCAGTACAGGTACGAAGAGATTGTCTACGCATGGTTCATGGTGTTCAATCCGGTCATCCCGGAGCATCCTTGGGTTGTACAGAATTCTTTGTAGCCCTGTACTTCGACCAGCTAAATCACGATCCTAATTTTAAAATGGAAGGGAAAGGCGAAGACCTGTTTTTCCTGTCCAATGGTCATATTTCACCCGTTTGGTACAGTGTACTAGCTAGATCAGGATATTTTGCACCTGAGGAAATGGATACATTCAGAAAGCTGAACTCCAGACTTCAGGGCCACCCGGCGACCGAAGAAGGACTTCCGGGCATCCGCATAGCCTCCGGCTCGCTAGGACAAGGAATGTCCGTAGCCATCGGCGCTGCGCAGGCAAAGAAAATCGATGGAGATGACAGCACGGTCTATGTACTCATGGGTGACGGCGAGCAGGAAGAAGGTCAAGTATGGGAGGCGGCAATGTATGCTGCTCACTGGAAAGTGGATAACCTAATCGCCACGATTGATCTCAACAGACAGCAAATCGATGGTGCGACAAAAGACATCATGAATCTGATTGATCTCCGTGCCAAATATGAATCCTTTGGATGGGTAGTGAACGATATTTTTCAGGGAAATGATATGAAAGCCGTCATTGATGGCCTGGAAACAGCCAAAACACTGAGCCGTCAAGGAAAGCCGGTGCTTAACCTGCTTCATACTGAAATGGGATATGGAGTTGATTTCATGGTAGGCACGCATAAATGGCACGGCGTAGCTCCTAGTGACGAGCAATTGGAAGATGCCTTAAAACAATTACCGGTAACCCTAGGTGATTATTAATCAGGCTATTTTTAGACCATTCAACAAAAAGAAATCATGGAAAAAGACTTGGATTTAAAATTCAACTATACAGAAAAAAAAGATACACGTTCAGGTTTTGGCGATGGCTTATTAGAAGCAGGTCGCAAAAACCCTAATGTGGTAGGACTTTGTGCCGATTTGATCGGTTCATTGAAAATGGGAGCATTCCAGAAGGAATTTCCTGAGCGTTTCTTCCAGGTAGGTATCGCCGAAGCAAATATGATGGGCATCGCTGCAGGCATGACTATCAATGGTAAAATCCCTTTTACAGGTACATTTGCCAATTTCTCTACCGGGCGTGTATATGATCAGATCCGTCAGTCAATTGCTTATTCTGGCAAGAATGTGAAAATCTGTGCTTCTCACGCTGGCCTGACACTTGGAGAAGATGGGGCTACTCACCAGATCCTAGAAGACCTTGGCATGATGAAAATGCTTCCCCACATGACTGTGATCAATCCTTGCGATTACAATCAGACAAAAGCAGCTACAATGGCTATTGCTGAGTATGAAGGGCCAGTATATCTTAGATTTGGACGTCCGTCCTGGCCGATATTCACTGATTCATCCCAAAAATTTGAAATCGGCAAAGCCTGGAAAATGATCGAAGGAACTGACGTGACTATCTTTGCTACCGGGCATTTGGTATGGGAAGCAGTAGTGGCTGAAGCTATTCTTAGAAGCGAAGGGATTTCTGCCGAGGTGATTAACATCCATACCATTAAGCCTTTGGACGAAGAAGCAATACTGGATTCTATAGCAAAAACGGGATGTGCAGTAGCTGCAGAAGAACACCAATACAACGGTGGCTTAGGCGATAGTGTAGCGCAGACTCTGGCAAGAAACAATCCAGCTCCAATGGAATATGTAGGTGTAAACGACAGCTTTGGCGAATCCGGCACACCTACTCAATTGCTTGAGAAATATGGGTTAAACGCAGCCAATATTGTAGTTGCAGCCAAAAAAGTGTTGGCTAGAAAATAAGCATTTCTTAAATTCTGCTTCGCTAAATGCGGATTACTCTTAACAAACCACAGCTTCAAGTAGAGCTGTGGTTTTTAATTTCTTTAGACATTGCAACGAATTCTCTTCGCATTTATTTTGGCAAGACCATCTAATTACATTTCTTTGAATAAGAATTATGATTATCCGCAATGATGCCAGTAGCCTCATTTTCTTTGGTGTAACGGCAGGAAGACCGATGACAAAAGACCGAAGTAGCCTCGGCGCTAGTGTTTTCCAAATCCTATAATGCTTTAGTCTCTTTACTGGCAGAAAAGCGGATACACATAATAAAAATCAACCAAAATCAACCATCCAAAATTGAAGGTCATTCTGACAAACCCTCCTCTCGCCTATCTCAATGATTAGAATTTCGGAAGATTTAAGTATACAAAAGCTCACCGCCGAAGACCAGCCAGAGCTTATTGATTTGATGCGGGAAATCTATATCCCCTCTTACAAGCACATTTGGTCTGACTCAGGAGAATGGTATTTGGATCAAATGTACAATCCTGATAGATTTCAAAAAGATCTGGACAATCCCAAAAGCCATTACTATTTTGTCCTTTATGATGGATGGAAAATAGGTATTTTGAAATATAGCTATCCAGAATCACCTGATTTAATTGATTTTCCAAACTCACTGCACCTCCACAGGATATATATCAGCAAGGAATATCAAGGTAAAGGAATAGCTGCCCAACTCATGAAAATGGTAGAGTCAACTGCGAGAGAAAGAGGCTTAAACTACATGTGGCTTGAAGTAATGGATACTCAATTGCAAGCACAACGCTTCTACAGAAAAGTGGGCTTTGAGTGGCTATTTACTTATCATTTAGATTACAAAAAGCTCCTTCCTAAATATCGTGGAATTCAGATCCTTAGGAAAAGCCTTAAATGATCCTTGATATTCTCCTTCAGAGCCAAGCTTAACGCAAAATTGCTAAACAATCTTCATGACATAACGTTCCTGCAACAGAAATAGGATATAATTGTTGCAGGAACGAATATTCTGAAGGTCTTTACAACACAATTGGTCTAGGAGACAAGATCCAGTTTCTTTATTAATTCTGTGATTTTCGTTTTTACAGGGTTCAATTTCTCTCTATCTATATGCCCTAGAATTGAACTCAACAAATTGAGATGTTCCAGCTCCGCTACTTTACGGCTTTTTTGAACTGTTTTATTCCAAAGCACACCATACGCTTCTTGTACTTTATCGGGATCAAAAGTTGAACTCTCGATTAAATAGGATGTTAAAGCCATCCTGGCAACGGGTAAAATGAGCGCATATCCATCAAAACCGATTACATCTTTACCGTAATTTTCATACAACTTACCCAAAGAAACAATTGCCGCTTTTTGACTTTTAGACAGGTAAGTTTTTCCCTCCAGCCAGCGCTTCATCTGAAGCAATCCAAGCCACTTGGTCAGCACCAATGGATCCGAATTATTACTTCTTTCACTGGCTAGTTGATAAGAACTCACTGCATTCTCCAGAGAATCAAGGTCTGGAAGTTTGCTAGCCAAGGATAGCTGCAGTTTACTTTCATAAGCACTCCCCAGCAGAGAAAGACGTTCGACGGTTTCACCAAGTAGCCTGTTCATATCCTGCAGATCTTTGACCACCTCATCCAGCTTATTTTGGGCAGGCATCAGATCCAATTTTCCCAGAAGGAATTCATGTACGCAATGTCTTATCCGAAGATTGCAGTATTGCTCAAATGCGCTGATGGAGTAGGCAGATTTTTCTGATTCAAACAGTTTCTGATAGCTCGCGCATGCCTTTTCAAAATATTGCAATCCTCCATAAATCCCTGCTATCAATTCAAGAATGCGGCAATTGCTTCTCGCTTTCTCTTCCGAGATCTTCTGAATAACTTCTACCCTTCCACTGACATAATCGAAATCAAATTCATTGGCAGACATCATTTCACGAATGTTATCCAGCTCTATCTCTATTTCCTCGATACTGAGATCAGCATCCTCATAAGATCCTTTCCCTATATCGGTGAGTTTGTAATACGGGTCTCCATAACATTGGAAAGCTCCCCATGTGTTGGTCTTTTTTCCAGACGTTCTATAAATCGTGTTTCTGGCCCGTTTCACAGCTTCTCCAAAGCCAAAACCTGAGAACATATTTTTATAAAATTCTCTGGAAAATTCCAAAGCAGCCGCATCATCCACTGCCCAGCCGGCCACAACCACGGCTCTTGCACCGTTATTGATAAGTTGAGTTCCAATATTCGCTGCAAACTTATTACTCTGCTGACTCACAAGCTCAGCGGCATTGTCCATCTGCCCCAGATAGCAACAATTCACAAAAATCAATTCTGCAGAAGAACTCATTCCTGCGATTTGTCCGGGAGTCAGGAAAGTATTGCTGCCGATCACCATGCCTGTAGCCTTGTTAGCCCCATGCCTGAATACCCCATGTCCGGCAAGGTGAATTATTTTATGGTTTCCGGAAAACATGGCCAAAATAATATCCGTCGCACTGGAGTTAATCAGACTGACTACCTGATAATCTTCTCCTCTAAGTAAATTCTCCACAGCCAATGCTTCTTGTTTTGCTCCGGGCAATTGAGGCATGTATTCTTCCAACATAGGATCTCCTATTATCAAAGCGGTGCTTTCAGTGACTTTGGCAATTTCCCCTCTGGAGTCACCGGTAGCCAGCTGCCTAACCATACCTATGTTAACGCATAGCGGATCAGAATTCACACTATCCAACAGCATCTCCCAAGGATATGCCGCGGAGGAAATATCCAAGACCCAATTGATATTATTCAGGCGCTTGATCTCTTCTTTGAACCGGAAAGGAATCAATAACTCAAACATCGCTGTGGCAATTTCCGGAGAGAACTGATTATTGACTGTCATTTGCCGAAGAAGTATATCCAAAGTCCTGTCACTTGAAGGAATTGTTTCCACTTTCTCACTGGCTCCTGTGGTGGTAATAGACATGCGGATCAGTTCAATAGTCTCTTCTTCTGCATAGTCAATACGCTGAGTAACATTGATTCTAGTCCACCAATCGGATGAAAAATCAAACGGAACCCTTTTAAGTTTACCCAAACAATATCTCAACCCGTTTCCTTGGAAATGGATATTAAAATCCTTCTGGCTATCCGAATTCAGACGCTGGATAGTTTTCAATATAGAAAGTGCCCGGTCATTGTAGATTTCAATGATTTCTATTTCCTGGATTCCCCGGATCGCCCCCTCGTAAGTGAGCTGTACCTTTCTATTAGCACGTTGCACTCCTGCAATGATAGCCCGAATAGAGTTATCTGTAGAAAGCCCACCATAATTATTGGCTATTGCAATGACAGAAATACCATTAAGTAAAAACTCCCCATGGGAAGCTGTTCCCGATCCATTCTCTTTTTTGATGGTCAGGTAGCGTGCGACTCCTTTTTCCACCGAATTGATCAGATAATAACCGGACAACTCACCCTGTACACCCAAGCCTACAATAATCCCTCCCTTGAAGGATGAATTAGAGTTTGATTCATTCAGCACAATCTGGTTGGAGCCTATCTTGCCCGGATACAATCCAAGCGAATACAATCTGCTCAATTCTCCTCCCAATTGTCTGTCTATGGCAGCCTCGGCATTCAAAATAACATCTTGCTCAAAATGCCCTGCCAGCACCGGATATTTGGCATATTTCAAATCCCCATGAGTCACCACCACGCTGATAGGTGTTTCGTTATGCCATACTTCCTCCTGTTCATCAATTCCCAAAAGCGTAGTGAGCAGATTTTCCTCACTGATATCGAAGATTTCAACCTCTACCGGTTCAAATTCCTTCTCATCTCCCCGAGTTTTGGGTAGACTGTTTTGCAGCCTCTTCGTACTTCCATAGATCAGCAATTCTTCCATTGCGGTGAAGAGATCCTTTTCCTTGGACAGGCTTCCATGGGTGACATTGGCATAATATACCTGATTCCGGTCCTCCATCGTTTTCGGAATACCTGATGCCCAGGTCACACTTTCATCACCCTGATTGGTTGCATAGAAAACCAGTTCTCCATTCTCTATTTCCATGTTGGAAATGGTAAAGCTTTTTTTCCCACTTTGTCCTGCGATATAAGTGAAATTTGAAAAATCAATGGATCTGAAACCATCCCATATTCTTTGTCGATGAGAACCGAATTCCTCCAGTATTTCTTTAGAAGGAATTGGCCAATCCTCATCGCCAAAGGCCGTTCTCATTCTCTCCCAGAGTTTCCTGTCTGCGAAATCATACTTGCCCCCATTATCAATAGGAAGCAAATTCAAAATACCCGGGAAATTGCAGAAAATCTGTAGCAATTCCTTCGTAGAGTGCTTGATGTCAATTTTTCCCAGCAGTTTTATAATACTGTCTTTACCGAAAAGCACATACGGAATCCGGAAAGACCCCCCCAAAGGAGATCCCAAAAAGATACCGCGGAAACCAACTGATTTATTCAGCTTTTGCCAGGTGGTATCATGATACACCATAAAATCCCGTACCAAAACTCCCCCCATGCTATGTGCCACGATTTTGATGGGTTGGTTTTTGGCCAAAAGCTTCCGAATCTTCATCTCAAAAGTTGCTGCCGCATCTTTCAAAGGTTTTCTCCAATCAAAATAAAAGGTCACTACATCATAGGTACCGGAAAGTCTTTCACCCAAATTTTTATAAGAAGTTTTGATCAACGAAAGGGCGGATAATTTGTCATCGGTCTCTGGGGCGAGTTCCAATTCCGCCAATTTTCCTTTGAAAAACCCTAAGTAGTTTATCCACACCAGCTCCTCCGACTTCTCCGGCCCCCCCGGTGCTTGCTTGCCAATATTCGAACCCATTATTCCCGGAATTAGAATCAGGATAGGCTTCTTGCCGCTGACATTATCTTCCACATAAGTTCCATGTTCGATACCGATAATTCCACGTTTCTTGGATTTGCTACGCAAAGTAAATAAAGCAGGAATTGTGTTTGGGTTGGCAGACAACCCGGCTATGACAGCGTTTAAAGTATCTTCATTCGAAAAATATTTGAAGTGATCAATTTTACCACTTTGCTCAATGTAAATCCCTACTTGGTCTGAATCTCGACGTGCCCCCCACTTCATACTTTCGGTGTCAACTACCAGATCATTTTTTCCCCTAAAGAAAATCTTGCCCAGTATCACCACAAGTGTCTTAAAACTTACACTCAATTCGGCACTTCCAGCTACTACAAGCAGGGGAAATTTAATTTCTATCTCTGATCCTTGATTATTTAGAGTCTTGATGAAAGGCGACTTAGGATTCATAGCTTCCAAACCCGGCAACACGTTTACATCATCTTTGCAGGCCACAGCCTCCATGATGAATTCTTTGAAAGCAACATAAATCGGATTTCCCACATGCCCGACCGCCAAACCGATCAAATTAAACGTGACGTTCAAATAAAAATTCAATCGGCTAGATGCCAACGTTGTGCCGTTTGCCGGACCGGCTACACGTACCATTGATCTGACTGTAATTTTTTTCTTCTCTACTTCGGTTCTTATCTGTGTAATTACTTCCAAATCACGATCCCGTCCGGATTTTAGTAAAAGAGCCTTTTCGGTAGCATCAAAACCTGTGGGATTAGCGCAAAACCTTACAAGAAGTTCAGCCAAAAGCCCACCTCTTGATTGGCTTAAAAGATCCAATTCAATGTTTGCCGGCAGGCTTTTTACCAGATCCAAAATATTTTCCAGAGGACTTGCTGTCAGAGATCTATGCTGGAAAGCCAGAATATTCCCTTCCTTATATTTATTCGTACTGCTTGCTTCATCAAAAAGATCTTTCCATTTATCCGACTCCTTCAGATCGCCAAAGGACTTCTGGGTGGATGACGCTGTCCCGTGCAGTAAAAGTAAATAGGGAGAGTCAACCGGGATTTTGGCAACTGAGGATTCATCGCATTCCAGCGGGCTTAGCTCTATATTTGTAGAGCACTTTGCCAAAACCCCAAACTTTACATCCTTGTAGGGCTCACCTGGAAAAGCCAACTGTTTATTTTCAAGATTGGCGGCCATGTCCCGCATTTTGGGCTGAATGATCTTTTTCTTGACAAAAAATTTGACCAACTTAATGGCAACTTTCTTAAAAATCCCCCTATCCTGTTGATCCGACTCCAGTTCATCAGGAAGGTAAAGTTCATCGCCCGCTTCAGATCTTTTTAATTTCTTGGGAAAAAGTATGCGAAGGGACTCGTTATCTCCAAGCCAGACGGTATTGTCTTCAAACTCAAATTCGATGACAGTCAAGTCATCAACTTCAATGGTTTGCTCAGGCACGTCTCCCCGAGTTGGACTCACTACAGTATAAGCCTTGTTCAGCTGATACAGATCAAACCCCCGATCCTCTCCGGAAACAAAGGGTAAATGATCCTGTCCCTTAAGTTTGATTTTTAAAATAGCCATAGGTAAAAATTAAGAGATTAACACTAAAATTTCCTTTCAACAATGGAAGTCAACACTTGGCAAATAATTGGCTTAATTAGGATGCAAAAGATGAAAAAATCATCTTGGTATTCTCAGAAACGGATTGAGAACCGGAGAAAATATTCATCCCTGCTCAATCTGGAAACTCTATACAAATAAGGACTTAATGTAGAAAAAAAATCATAAACATCATAAAATCTGACACATAGACATTAATTAATGATAGTTGAAATCCTACGTTGATTCTCCCTTTCAAAAGTTCAACTTACAGCCCTGCCTTTTCGGGTTAAAACTATTGCTGTTATAAATGAAAATAGCACCGGAAATAAACCCCGGTGCTAGTAAAATATCAGTCCTATGCAAGAGTCTGCTTAAAGCAGCCTGCTAATACCTATTCTCATAAGCAGGACGTGCAGGAGCATTGAATTTATCGCTACTATTGAGTAGGCGCATCACTTCCTTGATAGCTGCCTCCAATTGAGCATCAGTACCTTTAGCAAGACTTTCGAAGTCTTCCACTACTTCGATGTCAGGATCCACACCATATCCTTCCTTGAACCAAGTCCCATCAGGATCATACATTCTAAAAGTCGGTACCGTCACAGAACCGCCATCTATCAGAGAAGGTGCACCGGAAATGCCAATCAAACCTCCCCAGGTACGTGTACCGATCAGCGGACCCACCTGCCGCTTGCGGAAGTAATCAGGAAAAGCATCCCCGCCTGAGCCTGAGAAGCCGTTGATCAGCATCACTTTAGGGCCAAAATTGCCTGAAGGAGGCCAAGCCCAATCCTGTCCATCCCGGACTGCCCAGAATGCCAAAGGTTTACGGTCCAACAATTCTACAAATCGATCGGGAATCTGTCCGCCATTGTTAAAGCGCTCATCGATAATCATCCCTTCTTTTTCCATCTGCCCGTAGAACTGACGAAAAAGCTCATTTTGCCCATCTACTCCTGTACTCGGCACAAAAATGTATCCTATTCTTCCGTCTGTAGCTTCCTCCACTCTTTTGCGGAATTCATTTATCCAGGCGAGATTTCTTAATCTGGCTTCTGACCCAAGAGGTTCCACCAAGACAGTTTTGGCACCTGCCATCGAAGCTGAACTGTTTACAGTAAGCTGAACTGTCTTTCCTGCCAGTCCCTGAAGAGCCGCATAAATAGATTTGTCCGTATCAATCGCTTGACCATTGATAGCCAGAATATAATCCCCTTCTTTCACTTCCACACCCGTCTTAAGCAATGGAGATCGGACTTCCACATCCCAAGGGGCTCCCTGAATTATTTTTTCAATTTTATAGGCACCATTTTCCAGTTTGAAATTTGCTCCCAAATACCCTACAGATATAGTAGGCCCTGACTCCAGATCCCCTCCGCCATTGTACGTGTGAGAAGCATTTAACTCCGCAATTAGATCTCCTATGATGATGTTCACATCCCGCCTAGACCCAGCCTGAGCAACCAAATCTCCATAACGGGTACGCATCAGATCCCAGTCTACCCCATGCATATTGGGATCGTAGAAATAATCACGTTCAAATCTCCATACATCGTTGAAGATCTGTTTCCACTCTTCAGCGGGCACCACTGTCATCTGCATATCCCCCAGCGGGACAGTTTCTTCGATTTTCTGTCCAGGAGAAGGGTCAACTACAGCTAGTTTTCCGTTAGAGAAAACCATTACTTTTTTGCGATTGGCAGAAAGTGAAAAACCGCCTACTCCTTCGATCACTGTCTTGGATTCTTTCTCCTCAAAATCAAACAATTCCAAACTACTCTTGGAATCATCACCTGCTCCTGTATTTGGATGGCGAACGTATAACAGCTTTCCTTCCACAGAAGCCAGTCCTCCTATATTTCCGTTTGAAATGTCAAGCATTTCAATTCTGTTTTCAAAAGATGAAATCTCAAAATCCACTCCCTTTGGTTCTTCCTTCTTATCGTCCTTTTTATCATCTTCCTTCTCTGACTTCTCCTCTTCTACTTTTATCTCATCATTTTTCAGTGAAATAAGTGAAGGAATAGATTGATTGAGTGTCCCTACCGCTACACCGGTAGTATTGGAATAGATGAAGGTGTTATCAATGTCGGAATACTGGGGATCAAAATTCCGATTCGTTGTAAAGAAGAGATATTTTCCGTCTTCGCTGAAAGTCGGACTTTGATCAGCATAAAAACCAGAGGTGATTTGCGATGACTTGCTTGACTTGGTATCATACACATAGAGTGCTGAGGTCGCGCGGTTATTCTTAGAGAGGCTGTATGAAATGTACCTGCTATCAGGAGACCAACTTACCGCAAATCCCTGCAAATTGCCTTCAAACATGTACTTACCCTTGTCAATAATCTTTACTTCACCTGAGGCAGCATTTATCAGCATTACGTCCATTGCCTGATTCACACTCACAAGGTATTTGCTGTCAGGAGACCAAAAGATATTGTAGCCAAATCCGTTCTCAAATTTGGTGAGTGTATTAGTTTGGGGAGTAGATCCCAAGGATTTGATGGTGAGTTGGTATTCTCCCGTTTCATCTGACCAATAGGCTATTTTTTTTCCATCAGGGGCGAATTCTGGGTAACGCTCTGCCACTCCTGAAGTATTGGTCATATTTGACACAAAACCTTCCTTCGCAGGCAAATTGAAAATCTCTCCCCGAGCATTTGCCATCACACGACTTCCATCAGGAGAAATACTTGCGGACATCATGTCGGATTCAGTTTTTACGATTTTGGGAATCATCGTCTTTTGGTCAGAAATAATCTGAATTTCCACCCGCTTTGTCTCACCGGATACTATTTCATATAGGTATAAACTTCCTCCGGCTTCGAAGACTATTTCTTTATCGCTGTTGGAAGGAAAGGTGATGTCAAAGTCTTTGAATTCCGTCAGCTGCGTGTTCTGTTTAGTTTTTAGGTCATATTTCCAGAGGTTATTGCGTTTCTCGGGGCCATTATCCGACATGTAATATACCGCCTCGCCGATCCACATCGGAAGTTCGTCATTGGCGTCATTGTTGGTAATATTTTCGGTCTTGAAGTCAGCCAGATTAAAGAGTAAAATATCAGGGGCTGTGCCGCCTCTATATCTTTTCCAGTTCCGGTTTACTCTACTTCTGTCGGTATACGCAAACGTTTTCCCATCCGGAGAGTAGGAAGCAAACTCTCCATAAGGCACTGGTAATTTGGCAGGAAGCCCACCTGTAGCAGGGATAGTATAAAACTGGGAAAAGCGCTCTTTGCCACTTTCCCTACCTGAGGTAAACAGCACAGATTTTCCATCCGGTGTCCAACCCTGCACATAATCCGGCATACCATGATAGGTCAATCTGGTAGGAACTCCCCCCTCAGTGGGCATTACATACACATCGTAATTACCATTGTAATTGGCAGAAAAAGCGATCTGCTTTCCATCGGGAGAAAATCTCGGATACATTTCCGGGCCTGCAGGAGAAGTCAGGCGCTGGGCAACACCTCCATGCTTTGGCACAACCCAAATATCATCGCCAAATGTAAAAGTAATCTGTGTGTCCGACACATCAGGCAGCTGCATCAGCCTCGCATCAGTCTGCGCTTGGCTAAGCAATGGGACCGTCAATATAGACAAGCCTAAAATGAATTTTCTCATAATACGTAATTAATTGGATTCAATATTCTGGTTTAAAATGTATTAAAATCCCTGCCTAAAGTCTGTAAAAGCACAGAGATATTTGCTAAAGAATTGATGGATGGAATTCAGTCTTAATCTGTGTACAGAAAAAACAGTACCATCTAATGACTAATCAATTTAAGTGATTGATTGTAAGTATGCTAAAAAATAACCACCAAATCATACTGTCTCATATTCGTACAGTATTTCTGTTCGATATCACACAAATCAATCTCGGAAATATAATATTTTTGTGGGTTTTTCGTCTTGAGAAAAGATTCAATCCCAAAACTCTTTTAAAGATAGTATCAACTTGACTTTACGATTTCTCTCAGCCACCTTTTTTCTATTCTACCAAGCTTCGCTCGCCCAAACTTGGATCTCCTCAGACTACAATCGCTTCACATCTGCTCAGTTTTTCCAACTTGATGCGGTAAACCAAACCATCAACTTCAAAAATATAGACAGAGCCCTGCTACAGGCTGCTATGTTCTATGCGACCAATGAGGAGCGAATCAAATACGGATTGCCACCTTTCGAGCATTCTGATCTCATCGAAAAAGTGGCTTCCGACCATGCAAGTGACATGGTCAATTATAATTTCTACTCCCATGTAAGTAGGGTGAAAGGAAAAAAAACCATAGGTGACCGCTTCGCCCGTGAGGGAACTAAGCGAATGTTTATAGGGGAAAATATCAGCTCCTCCATAGGATTACAATATCAGAGCGGTAGAAAAATAAATGTCCCCAATAGCGGAGGAATGTACACCTACGCCAATGATCGGCGCGAAGTCATCCTTCCCCACACCTATTTAAGTTATGCAAGAGAAGTGGTACGGCTTTGGATGGATTCACCTTCACATAGAAAGAGCATTCTAAATCCAAACTTCGAGCAATTGGGATGCGGGTCTCAGGTGTACAGCAACCGCGAATCCCACAATGTCCCCTATCTTATGGGAGTACAGTGTTTTGCCAGCAAAAACTAGTATGGTCAGTCGCATTTCTGCCAACTCCCTAACTGCTTGGCTTATAGAGCCCTAAAACCAGCCCTTCAATCAAGAAAAGTGGAAATATCTAATTTCCCGAAGAACGTTAACCGATTGCTTCAACCCGTAGTCTAATTACTTCATGCAATTAGATCCTATAGAGCATTCGATTGCCCGGACGGCTGCCATATCAGAATTTTTGTTTGCTTTTCTCTATTTTTAATTGGATTCCTTTTTCAGTTTAAAGAAATTACATTATCCACTGAAAAGTAAACTAGGACATACCTCATCGGCGCTCTAGAATAAAACATGCTGTCAAAAAAAATAGGCTTGGAATTTTTCCAAGCCTATTTTTTTTGTTATTGATTTTTCAATCAAAGCTCTCTCACCCAGATATTTCTGAATCTTACCGGATTTCCGTGGTCTTGAAGTTTGATTGGCAATTTCTCAGGATGTGCCTTATAATTTGGTATACCGATATACTCTGTTGGACCTTTTAGGATTACATGATTTTGAACCAACACGCCATTCATCAATACAGTAACAGTAGCAGGGGAAGTCAAAATACCATCCTTGTTGAAGCGCGGAGCCTTGAAGATAATATCGTAGTAATTCCATTCACCTGCAGGTCTTAGTGCCATCGCTAATGGAGGAAACTGCTTGTATATACTTCCGGCTTGTCCATTTGTGTACGTTTTGCTCTCGTAGCTATCCAAAACCTGCACTTCATACATGCCCATCAAGAAGAATCCGGAGTTACCTCTACCTTGTCCTTCACCCACGATTTCGGTAGGTGCAGACCATTCTACGTGATATTGTGCATCTCCAAAAGGAAGTTTGGACTGTATATCTCCCTTTCCCTTTGTCACTACCAATTCACCATTTTCTATAGTCCATTCTGCGGGACTTGAACCGTCTTTTGCACTGACAAATCCATTCAGGCTAGACCCGTCAAAAAGTACAATAGCGTCAGAAGGAGGAGCGGTATTATTTGCTCCGGGAGTAACTTTTGGAGGAACCGGAGTATAGAACTCAGTCGCTTCAGGCTTCATTGCCGGAGGAGTTTTTTCTTGGGCGAACGCCGCGGAACTCAAAGTCAATGCACTTGCCACAACAGCAAGTGTGAATATTCTCTTTTTCATAGATTAGATTATTTAGGGAAAAGAACTAAGGGGGAAATTACTTCAATTTGACCTCAATCAAAAAACCATTGGTGGATTTTACCTGGAATAGGATAAAGTAATTTCACCAACCAACTCTCCTTTTGGTGTTTCTAAGGTGACATTTTCCCGAATGATCAACTCCCTGTCTGTGATTTTCAGCAGTTTGTATACCACCACATTACCATCCTCTACCTGCGTGATCAATTGATCGTCTTCCACCTTCCACGTGCCTTTCCCATTATCATACTCACCTACAAGCTTCCCATAAGTTCCATCTTCGTTTAAAATCAGTTTACTGTTGAGATGTTGCTGAATTCCTCCATTGACTGTAACAACAAGGTCGGGACCTTCTTTCCTGATAAAGAAAAAATCACTTCCTTTCCAAGTGCCTATTAGCTTTTTCTCAAGACTACTAGAGCAGGACATAATACTTAGTAATAAAATAAGTAATGGAATGCCGGAAAAAATTTTACCCTTAATCATACTAGCATTTGGTTTGGTTTTATTCATCGATAGGATTGTTTTTAGAATTGGATGTTACTCGAAATTACTAGGATTATCCATACAGCTTTCGATAATGCTAAAATCAAGATCAATTCGAAAGTAATTCCCCTACAGTACTGCTTAAAGTAAAAGCCACTGAAAATCTCAGCGGCCTTTCATCAATAAACTTCCTTTTCAGAAACAAACAATCTACGAGAATGTCGTAGATTTTGTTAATTTTTTTTTAACGTTTGTAGGTAAGTGTAATTTTACCGGCAACAGTTCCCTGCGGAGTATCCATCTTTACTTCCTGTGCTGTAACCAGGGTATTATCACTTAATTCCTTAATCTTATAGACAACAACATTTTCTCTGGTATCAGTAGTAATAAAGCTATCTCCCTCTACTTTCCACACACCGCTTCCATTCATATCGTCTTGGTCAACAACTATTTGATAAGTCCCATTTTCTCTGACAATCAATCTGCCTTCCAAGTGAAGTTGTTTACCCCCTTCGATCATTGTCGTTATCTCTGGCCCCTGTGTTTGCACAAAGGAGAAATCTTTGCCCATCCACGTACCAATAATCTTTTTGTCTTTCCCAGCCATATCACAAGAGAAGAGCCCAATCATAAGCGCCACCAGTGGTACTGTTAGTAGAAATCTACTTTTGAGCATACGGTTTGATTTTGGTTTGTTCATCATAATTATTCTTTTTTTGGTTTGAAATTGATTGAAATTATTCATGAATTGAAGCCCACAGTCAGCACTGAGTTGCTTCAATAGTAGTCTCGAATAGGCAATGGGAGAATAGAACCGGGTGACAAACTGATCAGCTTGAAACTCGTGGATTTCACGCAAGTACTTTTCCAACACATAAACTAACGGGTTGAACCAATAAACCACTTTTACCACCTGAATCAACATAATGTCTATAGAATGGCACTGATCCACATGAACTGATTCATGCAGGACAATTTGCTGATACTCGCTATTTTCAGGATCAAAAGATGGTAGCAAAATATGTTTGAAAAAAGAAGATGGAACAAACTTTGGATTTACTACAACAGTTCTTTCTGCATATTGGATCTTAGAGGAACTACGAATTAATATCATCGTCTTTACTACTCCCCATACAAGTCTGACGGAAATAAATACTACTCCAAAAAAATACGCAAACATCAGGACTGCCAGCCAAGAAAATGTAATTCCTTCGGATGCCTGATTAGTTGTAGCGAATTTGGCCTCTGCCCACTGCAATGAACTATTTAAAGTATCCACTGAAGTAGCGTTTAAAAAACTAAAATCAAATGAAATCAAAGGCAAAAGCATAGCAAGGATCATTATACCCAGTAAAACAGCACGATTGCCTTGAAAAAACGTCAAGCGTTCAAATAGTACTATGTAAAAGACCAATCCAAGTCCTAACACCAAACTCCCTTCAAATAAGTAATTGATCAAACTATTCATGATTTGTTCTTTTTTTCGTAGCTGTCTATCAATTTCTGCATTTCCTGAATTTCTTTTTCAGACACTCTATTTTCCTTCACCATAAACGACAACACATTCTCCATAGATCCTCCAAAAAAAGTCTTCACCAAGTGATTAAAACTTTTCTTTCGGTAATCACTTTCTGCAATTATAGTATGGTATTCATTGGTTTTGCCATAAGATTTATGTCCGAGATAGCCCTTTTTCTCTAAAACTTTGACAGTGGAAGCTAGCGTAGTATAAGGTGGCTTGGGATCAGGAAGCTCATGCAATACATCCCGGACAATTGCCCGATTAAGCTTCCAAAATATCTTCATAATCTGTTCTTCGTACGTGGTCAACTCTTCCATGATATTAATGTAGAAAATGAATCTAGAAAAACCTACGAACAACTCGTAATATTACGTTTTGTTCGTAAATTTTAACAAAAAAAACACCTGAAGAATCTCCGGGTGTTTTCAGGTAATTAAAACTTAACTAAAGCTTAAAATTCACAGGGAGCATCATCTGCGTTTTGACAATTTTCCCGTCCTTTTTTCCCGGATTCCACTTGGGAGACTCTTTCACCAACCGCAGGACTTCCTCATCACAGCCTCCTCCTATACCTCTGACAATTTCCACAGCGGAAACATCACCGGTTTCCTGTACTACAAACGAGACCATTACCATTCCCTCTACATTTGCTTTTCTTGCAGCCTTTGGGTACGTCATGTTCTTGGCCAAGTAGTCATTCCACCCATCAATTCCTCCTGAAGGTGACGGCATTTCATCTACTTCTTTATAAACTTTCTCAGATTCTATTTGGGCAAAAGCCGATTGCTCAGGAAGAATAAAAACTAAAAACATAGCCATCAGAAGAAGTGAAGCTGCTTTTATGGGAGAATTTTGGATTGTTAGTTTCATGGTTTTGGTATTGGTTAATTCGTAATGATTATCTTCAATGGGTATTTTTAGATACTTGGTTTGGTTGTAAACCCGAATTTCAATGGTTTCGGGAAAATCACCCGCTACCGAAACATTGGCTTTTATACTTCTTCTTGATTTCAACCAAGCTTAAATCGTATCGGGAGTCTCATTCTGGTATTAACCGCCACACCACTTTGTGATCCCGGTGTCCAGTCAGGAGAGTTTTTTACAACGCGGATTGCTTCTTCATCAGCACCGCCCCCAACACCTCTGAGAACATTCACATCTGAAAGACTTCCATCAGCATTGACCACAAAAACCACAATCACAGTGCCTTCGATCCCCATTCTTCTGGCTTGAGCAGGGTAGGTCAAATTATTACTCAGATAGTTATTCCAACCCGCCATACCTCCTTGAGGATTGGGTTGATTTTCCACTACATCAAAAATTTCTTCTCCATCCTTTGCAAGCTTCCTCGCTTCCAAATCAGAAGGCCCTATCTTCACTTCTTTTATTTCACCTGCCATAGTCGGACCTTCTATATCCTCTTCAGGCGTCATTTCGCAAGAAAACACGAAAAACAAAGCTGCTAATACGGGAATTGCAAGCAGAAATCTGCGCATTTCCTTCTTTTGGGATTGTGGTTTACTCATCATAATAATTCTTTTTTTGGTTTGAAATTGATTGAAGTTGTTCATAAAGTGCCAGCCTTGTCCCCCGGTGATCATCTGTAGCAGAAGCCCTGAATACTCTTTCTTGGAATAAGTTAAAGTCACTCCCTGATCAGCCTGATATTCATGCACTTCACGCAGTGATTTTTCAAACTGGTAGATCAACGGATTAAACCAGAAGATGATTTTGGCGAACTGTACCAGCAGCAAATCCCAACTATGCTTCAGACGCACATGAACTGATTCATGCAATACGATCTGCTTCTGCTCGGATCTGTTAGGATCAAAATCCGGAAGCAGTATATAGCTGAAAAAAGAAGCCGGAATAAACTCGGGATGCACCGCTATCCAGTAATTCCGGTAATACATTAACCTCGATTTTCCAAGCAAACGCTGTGAGGTGAAAAAACCCAAGATCAAGTGAACTGTCATCACAACCACACCGACTAAGTAAGTGTAAAAAACAATTTCCTGCCAAGAGAAGTTTACTGTCCCTGATGCCACTTCCTTACCTACCAAAAATTCAGGAAGTAAAATTTCAGCAGTCCCGATTGATGCCATCCCCAGATTAAAAGACAGCATGGGAATCACAAACGACAGCATCAACATACTGATCAAAATCACACGGTTCAGCGTGAAAAATGTCAACTCACTCAAGACAAATCGATAGAAAAGCACGGTGATGCCAACACAGATACTCGCTTCGGCTAGATAGATTAGGATTGCATTCATGGCTCAGTAGGTTTGTCCATATCATCGATCATCTTCTGTAGATCTTCGATTTCCTTGTCCGAAATCTTATTTTCCTTCACCATAAAGGAGAGGAAATTACCCACCGAACCTTCAAAATAATGCTTCACCAATTGATTCACACTTTTTTTGCTGTAGTCAGCCTGTGTGATCAGAGGGAAATAAAGGTGCGTGGTGCCGTAAGCTTTGTGATCCAGATAACCTTTCTTCTCAAGTAGCTTGATAGAAGATGCCAAGGTGGTATAGGGCGGCTTTGGTTCTGGAAGCTCTTCAAGTACATCCCGGACAAGCGCTTTTTCGAGTCTCCAAAAAATCCGCATTATCCTTTCTTCGTTGCTATTCAATTCGTTCATAGCCCTAAGCTAAAAACGAATTTTTAATAATCCTACGATTTTTTCGTAAAACAACGAAAAGAATGCACCAGAGAATATTAAAGCATACACATAGATGCTTCTATATAACTAATTATCAGTCTTTCAAAAAAAATCTGGATACCATAAGAATTAGCGGAAAGAAAGTTCAACTCTTCTGATTAAGTACATTTAAATTTAATCAATGCCTGGACTGGCTTAGAATAAAGCTAATTGGCCAACCGCTTTCATTCGTCCTCCGGTTCGATGTCTACTGAAGCCGTTAAGATCGGGGTTACACTGAAATAGCCCAAGACATCCTGGCTTCCTTCTATCACTTTGATATTGGTGTCGGGATTTTGGGGAGGAGGACTGAATAATCCACCATCATTGTAAAGAAGATTGACCAGCTGGACTAAGTAATCGTAAGGCTGTTTATTTAATCTATAGAGCTCCAACCTTACTTTATCGCCCACTTCAAAGTCATAGTCCAGTTCAAGCCCCTTTTCAAAAACAGTTAAACCAAAAGTGTCATCAAAAAGCAAGTAATCATCACGGTCATTCTTTAGCGTATCATTCTCAATTACACGGATTCGATAATAATTATCTTCTTCAAAAGGGATTCTACCAAATACTTTGATATAGTAGCCTTCATCCCGGAATAGCCTTTCTTTTTCAAAGTTATAAGTGACACTGTCGACAATAGGAGGTTCCAGCATCACTCCTTCTGCAGTGTATTCGTTGCCCTCCCATTTCACAAACAACTGATAGGTTTCACCGATTTGGGCTATTTTTCCGGGCGAATTAGGCCTATAACTGGATGTTTGATGGTCGTAAGAAAAGGGGATAACCTCTTTATTGCCTGAGTTGAGGATATAAACCTGGGCACTCCCTACCACATCCATCTCTGTGCTGTCAAAATAGCTTTGTGCCAAGGTCACCTTCACTTCATTATAAAAAGGCCTGTCAGACCATATTGCTTCAATCACAGGAAACTGAGAATCGGCTGAACGCAGAGGAAGTTCCACTTCCTCTTGACAAGAAAATGCCAGCATTGCCAGAAATATGATACTTATTCTTTTCATGTTAAAATTCAAAATTATAGGTAACTGAGGGCAAAAATGTAAATAGGTAAGTCATCACAATTCCTTGCCTCACTGATTCTATAGGACCATCATCTTCTTTGCTATATCTGATATCATCGTTATAGATCTCCCTGAACTCATAAGAGAAAGGATTTTTCCGTCCATACAGGTTGTAAATGCTAAAATTCCAGCTTCCTCTCCATTTCCTTCCCTTATCGGCATTTCTCCAAGTGACTGACGCATCCATTCTATGGTAATCAGGAAACCTGTCCTGATTTCTATACTTAGAATAAAGAGGAACAGGCTGCAAATCCACAGAATAAAGCCCCACTGGAAATGAGACAGCCTGCCCTGTGGTGTAGATAAATGTCAATCCCGCTGACCATGATGGTGAAAACTCATGATTCAAAACCAGCGTGATATCATGGGGTCGATCATAGCGGGGATTATATTTCAATCCTTCGGAGACTCCTGGAGTCTTACGCCAAGACCGGGACCAAGTATATGCCAACCAGCCGGTGGTTTTCCCCACATTCTTTCTCAGCAGGAACTCAGCTCCATACGCCCAGCCATTTCCGGTAAGTATTTCCGTCTCCACTTGATCGGTAAAAAGTATTTGAGCACCATTTCTCAAATCAATGATGTTCTTGAAATCCTTATAATATCCTTCTACAGAAAATTCCCATCTGTTATTATCAAAATTCCGGAATAAGCCGAGCGAAACCTGATCTGACCTTATTGGAGGGACATAAGTTCCTGCCAAAATCCACCTATCTATAGGCAATCCTGCAGAGCTATTGGAAGCGATCTGAACATATTGAAAATTTCGGTTATAGGCTGTTTTAAGAGAAAACTCATCATTAATCAAATATCTAAATGCAACTCTGGGTTCTAATCCCTGATAAAATTTGATCTTTTCTAACGTCCTGTAATTCAATGTATCCATAATCGGAGCATTCGGAGTTGGAATGTCTCCTTCATAGAAATAATCCACTCCTTTGCCTACTTGATTATAAAAACCCCATCTAAGCCCTGCCTCCGCGCTTAATTTTGAAGTGATTTCATACGTCAGGCCTGCAAATAAATTATTAAGCAAGCCATTTTTTGCATTGGTATCGAATGGTTCAATACTACTATCACCTGTAGGATTTAGAGCTATAGGTGCAAAATGGTAAAACTGGCTGTGAAAGCCCCAATAAGTCTGAAGAGACTCTCCTTTCAGGAAAGTCCAAATGCCCTTTATACCCGACTCTGAAAGATTGTTTTTCCACTCAAAACCGGTACTCGGATCGTCCAGCTCCACGCTGTAATTATACCTGGAATGATATCCTTGCAGATCAAAGAACAGGTTATCGGAAATATTTCTATTCCACTGAACAGAAGACACCCAATTGGTCCAGCCTAATCCAAATTGGTCATCAAGACCAAGAAAATCACTTCCTTGATAACTCGAAACAGTGAGCTTATCTTTTTCGCTCAGAATAAAGGACAGTTTCCCGCTAAGATCATGAAAATTCAGCTTGTTATTATTGATATCAGTATCGTTGGAAAGCTTCAAAAAAAGGTCTGCATAAGTTCTTCTACCTGAAATCACAAAAGTTGATTTCTCAGAAAACAGTGGTCCGTCTAAAGTCAATCTGGAAGAAATGGTCCCTATACCCCCTTCTCCATGAACCTGTTGATTATTGCCTTCCCGAAGTGAAACATCAATCAAAGACGATAGTCTTCCTCCATAAGACGCCGGCATATTTCCCTTATAGAGCTCTACCTGATCGAGTGCATCTGGATTGAAAACAGAGAAAAACCCAAAGAAATGCGAAGGATTGTAAACGGGCGCACCGTCCAGCTGCACCAAATTCTGATCAGCGGAACCCCCACGGACAAAAAGTCCGGTGGTTCCCTCTCCCGCTGTCTGAACTCCCGGAAGCAGCTGCAAACTTCTGAGCAGATCTACCTCGCCAAACAGTGCAGGAATATTTTTAATGGTGGCAATGGGGATGGTAGCTTTCCCCGTTTCCATATTTCTGACTTGCTCATCCGGTCTTCTCTCCTGGATAATAATCTCATCGAGGGACATTTCTTCCGCTTTTAAGAAAAAACGTTGTGCTTTATCAAGGTCTTTTGCGGTAATTACCCGGGTAGAACTTTCAAACCCAACAAAGGAAACCACCAAGCGGGCAGGAAGGGATTTGACTTGTATGCGAAAAGCCCCATCCAAATCAGCAACTACTCCGGAGGACACATCTCCTTCCCAGTAAACGCTTGCACCGGGAAGCGGGGATGAATTACTTGCATCAATCACCTCAGCG
The DNA here is from genome assembly GCF_014838715.1 of Algoriphagus sp. Y33. Taxonomy (NCBI): domain Bacteria; kingdom Pseudomonadati; phylum Bacteroidota; class Cytophagia; order Cytophagales; family Cyclobacteriaceae; genus Algoriphagus; species Algoriphagus sp. Y33. The sequence continues at coordinate 2,790,448 of NZ_CP061947.1, forward strand.
GTAAAAAACACTGTTTCCTGAGCGATACTCTCGAAAAAAGATAAAATGAAAATGAAAAAGAAAATTAATTTACTCCGTTTGGCAGTTGCCTTCATGCTGCTTTAATTAGAAACTCTATTCAAAGCTACACGATTCAAAAAAATTAATGTTTGTTAATTATTAAGAACATTTGAATTTATGTCCACCACTTGCAGCATTCCTCCTTTTAAAGTAATCTTTATTTTATAATTTCAGGTCATGATTTGGGCATATCCGGACGTAAAACTCACCCTCTTGCTAGCCGGCATTTTCGGCTTGCTGTATTTTGTTTATCTATTTCGCTACTGGAAGATCAACCGTAAGCTCGTAGTACAGAAGCGCAGACTGTTCACCAAAGTAGTCATCAGAACAATCTATTTTGTGCTGTTTCTCATTGCATTTGCAGGACCTTCCATAGGGACTTCGCTAAAAGAAATACAGGAAGAGGGAAAGGACATCTTTATTGCGGTAGATCTATCCCAGTCCATGAATGCCACCGACATAGGTCCAAGCCGTCTTCAGCGCATTAAGTTTGAGTTGAAAAACTTGACAAAAAGTTTTCCCTCAGATAGAATCGGGCTGATTATTTTCAGTTCAGAGGCGTTTCTCCAATGCCCCCTTACCTTTGATCAAAGTGTGCTGCAATTGTATATCGACGGTCTGAATACGGGACTGGTTCCCAATTTCGGTACAGACCTCAACGGACCACTGAGAATGGCTGAAGACAGATTTCTCAGTGACGAAAGTCAGGAAGTGAAATCCAAATCAATTATCCTCATATCTGACGGAGAAAATTTCGGGGATGATCTGGAGGAAATTGGTTCCCGGTTGAACAATGAAGGAATAAAAGTATTCTCTCTGGGGATTGGAACTACAGGTGGAAGTAGCATACCCAGAGGAAACGGCCTGGTGATAGATCCCAAAACGGGCAAACCGGCACAAACTGCTCTTGACCGCTCACCTCTCCAACAAATTGCAGCAGAGACTAACGGGCAATACTTTGAAATTTCTGATGAAGTTCAGGAAATTGGAGACTTGACTGCCGCCCTGGAACGGCTGGAAGGTGGAGTGACCGGATCTAGAATTGTGGAAGCTTCCGCAAATAAGTACTTTTATTTCCTCTTGGCCGGTTTAGTACTTTCTTTGCTGGATATGATGTTACCAATCAAAACTATCAAATTATAAATGAATTGGAGTAAGCTAATATTGGCTGTTTTTCTACTGATTCCCGCCTCTTGGACTCGGGTTTCCAGATTAAATTCCGCAATTGATTTGGCAGGAGAAAGCTATGCTAAAGCTGAATACGAGCAGTCTATCACAAACCATCAGATCCTAATCGATGAGTTCGCATATTCTTCCCCTGAACTAGATTATAATCTGGGACTAAGTAATCAATATGCAGAGAAACTAGAAGAGGCCAGTGCATTTTATGATAAAACTTCAGTCACTCCAAATAAGGTACTCGCCTCCTTTGCCTTCAATCAGGGGGGAATACTTCTTGGAAATAAAAAAGAATATGAGGCGGCTTTGAGCAAATTTAAATCTGCTTTGATCCAAGATCCCAACAATGAGGTAGCTAGACACAATTATGAATTGTTGGCTCGGTGGTTGCAACGGGATGAGGAACGCAAAAATGAAGATCAAAACAAACCCGATCCGTCAGAGTTTGCCAAGCGTAAAAAAGCCGAGGCAGATAGAATGGTGGAACAATTCCGCTTCAAGGATGCGTTTAACCTTATGAATGAAGCTTTGCAACAAGATGAAACCGTTGCGGCTTATCAGCAGTTTATCAGCAGTCTTCAAGAAATCACAGAGATCGATGAAAAATAAAATTCTAATACTTCTGGGATTAACTTTCACACTTAGCATAGCTACGGGTAATGCGCAAACTTCGGGAGAATACTTTAACCGCGCCGCCCGCTCTTATGTCAAAACAGAAAAAGAACAGGCTTTGGCTACGGTAAACGACGGTTTGTCCAAGTATCCCACCGATGCAAAACTTCAAGCTTTGAAAGAAAAACTGGAGAAAGAACAGGAAGAACAGGACAAGCAGGATCAGCAAAACCAACAAAATCAAGACCAGCAAAATCAGGAGCAAAAAGAGCAGCAGCAAGACAACTCCAGCCAAGGTGAAGATGGCAACCAGCAAGAACAAAAAGAAGATGGTGATAAAACCGACGAAGATAAAGCCAAAGAATCCCAAGCAGGCGATCCATCAGAACAAAGCGACGACAAACCGGGCGAAAATGCCAATGATCAGATGGATGCCAATCTAGCTGACAAACAAAAAACTATGGAGGAGTTTAAGGAAAAGCTAAAAGCAATGAACCTAACCCCCGAGCAAGCTGCACAAATACTCGAAAGCATGAATGCGGCAGAGTTACGTCACATTCAGCAAAACAAGAAAAAAGCTACTGAACGACCTAAGAGAGGGATTCCTGATTGGTAAAAGATAGATTTTAGATTCAAGATATTAGATTCAAGACTTGGGGATCTGGAACGATTAATATGCAGGAGTCCTAAAAAAATTTCTTTGAATTGTTAATGATTCATAGCTCTAGATTCTTCACTTTAATTTCTTAATTCTAACATCTAGTGTCTAACGTCTAGAATCTAACATCTTAATTAAACCCAACTAACCATGATCAAAGAAGTATATATCGTCTCTGCCGTAAGGACTCCTTTGGGGAGTTTTGGAGGAAAATTAGCCGGACTTACAGCAATAGAACTTGGCAGTACAGCCATTAAGGGAGCCTTAGCCAAGGCAGGTGTCCAATCAGAATCAGTTCAGGAAGTTTTTATGGGAAATGTGATTTCCGCCAACCTTGGACAAGCCCCTGCCCGTCAGGCAGCCATAGGTGCAGGAATCGGCTACAATGTTCCTTGTACCACCGTCAACAAAGTCTGCGCTTCAGGGATGAAAGCAGTGATGTTTGGTGCCCAGTCTATCATGCTTGGCATCAATGACGTGGTAGTCGCCGGCGGTATGGAAAGTATGTCAAACGTTCCTTTCTATGTGCCTAAAGCAAGATTTGGCTACAAGTATGGCAATGCCGAATTCATTGATGGCTTGGCAAAAGATGGGCTTTTCGAAGTGTATTACAAATTCCCGATGGGGAACTGTGCGGATAATACGGCCAAAGAAATGAATATTTCCAGGGAAGCTCAGGATGCCTATGCCATCCAATCCTACCGGCGCTCAGCCGATTCTTGGGCAAAGGGATACTTCAAAGATGAAGTCGTTCCCGTGGAAATCAAAGGCAGAAAAGGCGAAACTATCCTCATCGACGAGGATGAGGAATATAAGAATGTGATGTTTGACAAAATCCCTTCACTTCGACCGGTTTTTGACAAAGAAGGAACTGTCACTGCAGCCAATGCCTCCACCATGAATGATGGAGCTTCTGCGTTGGTGTTGGTCAGTAAAGAAAAAGCGGAGGAATTGGGATTAAAACCTCTGGCAAAAATCAGGGGATTTGCCGATGCCGCTACCGATCCGCTATGGTTTACCACTGCCCCTGCCCTAGCCATTCCCAAAGCAATAAAACATGCGGGATTAACTGCAGAAGACATTGATTTCTACGAAATCAATGAAGCATTTTCAGCTGTAGCATTAGCCAATCAAAAAGAATTGAATCTGGACAATGACAAAATCAATGTCTTTGGAGGAGCTGTTTCTTTGGGACATCCTCTTGGAGCTTCGGGTGCCAGAATCATCAGCACCTTGAACTCTGTACTTCATCAGAAGAACGGTAAAATTGGCGTTGCAGGCATTTGCAATGGAGGTGGTGGCGCCTCGGCGATAGTTATTGAGAAGATGTGATTAGAATCAAATTTTAAAATAAGCAGAAATCACTGGCTAGCTATCCGGTGATTTCTACTTTTACAGGAGACTTGTCTCTTATTTCTTCAGACACACTTTTCAGCAAAATATCGCTATCATTCAGATCTCCGAAAACTTCAATAATGTCTCCACCACTCCTTCCCACATTGACAGGAACCCAAAGCGTACTGTCGTTTTCCATCTTGATGACAAATGTGCCCAAGGTCGAAGTCAGGATTGCTGATTGGGGTATTGCATAACTGTTGCCATCAGTATTGATCGGAATCGTCACTTCCGCTATCATTTTGGGGAGTAATTCACCGGTAGGATTAGTCACATCCATCTCCACCCGCTCCGCCCGCAAGCGATCATCGAGCGCTCCTGCCAGCCGGGAAACCTCTGCCTTGAATATTTTCCCGGGAAATGAACGGACGGTAAATTCCACTACATTACCTTTCTTCATCGTATACGCATACAATTCAGGCACGTTAACCACAAGTCTGAGATTCTTCTGCTCCTGCAATGTGAAGAGCGGTTGCTCTGATCCTCTTCCGGAGGGCCCTACATAGGCTCCCGTACTCACATTTCGCGAAGTGATTACTCCCGAAAAAGGAGCACTTATTTCCAGGTAATTCTTAGCGTCCATTACTTCCCGATAGGCTGCTTTGGCAGATTCCCATTTGGCAAGATCTGACTGCTGAGCTGCAAAAGCCATATCCAAATCATTTTGAGAGATGGTACCCGGCGTTTCACTGGTTTTCAAAATCCGATCATAGCGTGATTTACTTGCCAAATATACCGCTTCAAAAGACTTGAGTCTAGATTCAGCTCCTGCCAGTTGGGAACTGATTTCCGGAGCTTCCAGCCTGACCAGTAATTGCCCCTGCTTCACTTCCGATCCCACATCTACGAGCAGTTTCTGCACAAAACTGCTCACCTTGGCATAGATATCCACCTGCTGATTTGCAATAAGTTCTCCCGGAATCCTGAAAGAGGATGACACGGCTCCTTTCGTCAATCGAAAGCCTTCGTGGGTCAACACCACAGGTTCCGCTGTGGCATCCGGGAACTTCTTTCCTTCAGATTTACAACTTTGAAAAGCCATTCCAACCACAATACAAAGAGGTATTGTAAACTTTGAATATTCTCTGATTTTCATTTTTTGCCTAGTTAGGTAATCACTCATAATCAATGGGGGAAACAGCTTAATTGGATTGGGGGATATAGTGGATGCTATGTTCATCTTCCGGATCAAGAGAGACGCTTTGCGTGGTAGTTTTGGCCTGAGCCCAAGAGAATGCTATGGGAAGAATGATAAGCGCGGCAATAGTCGAGGCAATCAACCCTCCTATAACGGCTCTTCCCAGTGGGGATGTTTGCCCGGAGCCTTCTCCCATTCCGATTGCAATGGGAATCATCCCCACCACCATGGCCATCGCAGTCATCACAATCGGCCTTACCCGTAGAGAAGCAGCTTCTATCGCAGATTTGGTTGAATCTCCATTTTTCAAGCGGAGTTCTTCGGCATTGGTAATGAGTAGAACCGCATTGGAAATTGAAACACCTACTGACATGATGATTCCCATGTAAGATTGAAGATTAAGTGTAGATCCACTCACAATCAGTAACAACAATGATCCCATCAAGACGGCAGGTACGGTCACCAATACCACACCCGATACTTTGAACGATTGGAAGTTTGCCGCAAGCATCAGAAAAATCACCACTATCGCGACCAATAGGCCACCCTCTAGGCTATCCAGCGTTTCGATAAGTGTGGCACTCATGCCTATGAGCTCTACTTTCAATCCCCTGGGCAGTTCTCCAAGTGAAGCTATAGCAGCATTTACATCAGCTGCAGCAGTCGCCAAGTCCATATCATTTAGATTCGCTGTGACGGTTTGCATCGGATTTGCACCCAAGTTATCAATCTCGCCTTCAGTCCTGCCCTCTTCAAACGTTGCTATATCGCTAAGCACCGGCCTTGCAGAATTCCTTTTAATAGGAATCTGTCCAATCTCCTCGATACTGTTCATCTGCCCTTCCGGTACTTGGATCTGCACATTATAGCTGTTACTGCTAGTTCTGTCTACCCAGACATTTTTCTCGGTAAATCTGGAGGAAGAGGTGGATGCTATAAGAGAACGGGACACGTCACTGATATCCACCCCAAGCTGCGCAGCTCTGAGTCGGTCGATGGAAATATTTATGGTCGGATAATTCACAGATTGTCCTATCTGTATATCTCTGAGGTAATCAATCGTTTTCAGTTTATCGATCAGTTTCCTTGCGTATTCTCTATTCAACGCTTTATTACGGCCCACAAAACGAACTTCAATCGGTGTAGGAGAACCTTGACTGAGAATTTTATCGGTCAGTTCTATAGGTTCGAAGGACAAACTCATCTTAGGATTGATTAGGACGGCTTTCTCACGGATGGCATCTTTGAGTTCATCCAAATTCACCTCGTAATCCCTGTTCAAAGCAACCTGAAGCACTGCCTCATGCGGACCGGACATCCAAAGAAAAACCGGATTGATGGAATAAAGCTGGGGATGCAACCCTACATAAGCAGAGGTCACGGAGATATTCTCCTTTCCTACGATCTCATCAATTCCGGCCAACAGTTTAATAGTTTCCGACTCGGTCGTTTCCATCCTGGTACCGTCCGGTAATTTCATCCTCAACTGAAACTGTCTACCATCTACCCGGGGTAAGACATCTCTGCCGATCCCGTTCACCATCAACGCCACCAGCCCTACAGTGACGATCAAGTAGATGATCAGCACCGGTTTACTGTAGGGAAGCAGCGATTCTATCAAGTTTAGATAGCGTCTACGGAATCGTTCAAACAGACTGATTTCACCATCCCTGTTGATATCGACCCGCTGTGCCAATACTACTTTTTGTCCGTGGCTACTTTCTAAAGAACTATCTATACCCGCCAACCTCCGCTCTTCCTGCTCATTCATCTGGCGACCGTCGGTCTTCACGTGATGCTTTACTTTCATCAACCAGTTTGCCAGAACCGGGACAAAGGTTTGGGAAAGAAAATAGGAAGCAACCATACTGAAACCGATCGCAAGTGCCAAAGGAAGAAAAAGCGACCCTGGAATCCCTCCCATAGTAAATGCCGGAGCAAACACTGCCAAAATACAGAGCAAGATAAGTAACTTGGGATAGGCGATTTCAGAACAGGCATGCCAGATCGCCAATGCTTTGGGCTTGCCCATATCAAAATGCTGGTGGATATTTTCTATGGTCACCGTGCTCTCATCCACCAGAATACCGATTGCTAAAGCCAAACCGCTCAGTGTCATAATGTTTATTGTCTGACCAAACAAATTCAAGAATAGAACAGACGTAATAATTGAAGCAGGAATAGTCAAAATGACAATCAAAGCTCCGCGGGCATCTCCCAAAAAGAGTAAAACCATGAGACCGGTAAGAACGGCACCAATAATCCCCTCATGCATCAAGCTGTCCACTGAATTAATCACGTACTGGGACTGGTCAAACTCAAAGGTGAGTTTGACATCCTCCGGCAATTGGTTTTGAATATCGGGAATGGATTTCTTCAGGTTTTGAACTACTTCCCATGTGGATGCATCCGCACTTTTGGCAATACTTAAATAAACTGATCTCCTACCATTCACCAAGGCATAACCTGATGCAATGTCCGACCCGTCTACCACAGTGGCCACATCCTTCATATAGAGATTATGGACATCCTCTTTGAAAAGCGGAATATCTTCAAACTCCTGAACTGTATTTAAAATCGTATTTGCGGGAGTTAAATAGTTTACATCTCCGATCCTCACATTGCCAGAAGGCGTGGTGATGTTATTGACCCGCATGGCCTCTACGAGCTGATCCGGGGTAAGATTGTGGTCACGGAGTTTTTTCGGATCCACTTTGATCACTACCGTTCTGGAACTCCCGCCAAAAGGAGGCGAGGAAACCAATCCGGGAATTGAAGTAAAGGTCGAGCGTACATTTATATTTGCAATGTCGAGCAGCTCGTTATTCGCTCTGGTATCCGAGCTTAAAACCAATTGTCCTACCGGCAATGTAGATGCATCAAAGCGGATTATAAAGGGTGGATTTGAGCCCGGTGGAAATGCAGCCTGAATCCTATTGGAAAAGGCACTGATCTCCGCAGCTGCCTGAGCCATGTCTGTACCTGGATAAAACTCAATTTTCATCAAGGTCAAGCCTTGAATATTTTTCGTGGAAATTTGCTTTATTCCATTGACAAAGAGAAAAATATTGACATAAGTTTTCCCATAGAATGCTTCCATCTGCTCAGGCATGTAACCTCCGTGTGGATGAGACAAGTAAAGTACAGGAAGGTCTAATTGGGGAAAAATGTCAATTTTGATGGTATCCACAGCCTTTATCCCAAAGAACAAAAGACCAACTACCAACACTAAAATTGTAATTGGTTTTCTTAATGCAAAACGTATCAATTCCATTTCAATCGCTGTGGTTTAAAGTTGGTCTTCGAATAAGCTGTAATCTCCGGCTGCGGCTGCCTTAAAGAGCAAGGCTTGCCACACATTGTTATTGGCAATGGCCATATCAGTTTCAGCCCTGATCAAGAGATAAAGGGTTTGGGTGACATTAACCAAATCAGTCAGCCCGTTTTCATACAAGGCAAGCTGCCTCTGGTAGGCCTGTGAAGCAGCAGCTACCTGAATGGGTGCCTCATTTACACTTTCCAAAGCATTTTGTAGCTTTTTATCTGACAAATCTCCCTGTAAACGAATCTGAAGCTCTGCTTGACGGTATTCTTCCAACAGCGCGGCATTGACGAATTTCTGTGACTGAACCTGCTTGGAAGTCCTTAGAATCCGGGAAAGATTCCACGTGAGCCCTACTCCTACTAGATAGTTTGATCTGGTAGGATTGATACCATCCCAGTAGGAATGCGAAAAGTCCGTATTATCCAAATTATAGGTAGGCCCGAAGCCTGATGCACGCGTTTGCATAATTCCTATCAGGGCAATTGAAGGATAATTGAAGGTGCGGAAATAGGCAGTCTGCTGCTCATTCACATTGACTCTAGCCCGGTACCATTCCAATAGCGGGTGATCCGAAATGACCGTGTCGGCTACAAATTCTTGAGGTACCCGAGAGAGAAACAGGGTGTCCAGTGTGTATTCCCGGCTCTCGACACCGATCAGGTTCATCAGGGTATTTTGAGCTTCCAATTCCCTATCCAGGGACTTCAGGTAAGCGATTTTAGCATTGGAAAACTCCGCATCGGCCTGAGAAGAATCCACTCCCGCGATCAAACCGTTTCTGGCTTTAGCCTTTACTATCTGCTGGAAAGTAGCTGCTCTTTCCATGTTTTTCTCAAAAGTAACCGTGAGTTTATGTGCAGCTACTCCATCTAGATAGGCACTAGCTACTTTTACTTGATGCTGGAATATTTCTTGTGTCAGGTCTTTTTGATCCTGATCAGCAACCGCCTCAGCAGTTAGTATTCTTCTGGAAGCCCTTCCAAACGAAAAAACCTCCCAGTTGATGTTGGCCACATAGGAAGCGCCAAATGCCGCATCCCAGTTTTGCTCACTTCGGGGAAGACCGGAAGAAGCTACTCCATAGCCCCCAAATCCCCATAATGGACTGATTATCCCATTCACAGTTCCATAATCCTGCTGGGCCGAAAGTGTAAAATCAGGAAGATATTCCCGTTTCGCCTTGTCTGCCAGAGCGACGGAAGATGCTGCATAATACCCCTTCGCCTGAATGGCTCCATAATTGGTTACCGCTATATCTACGGCCTCTTTGATTGTGAGCATCTCCTGAGCACAGACACCGCCTACGGATATGAGCAGCAGTAAAACGCACAAAAACCCACTTTTAAATTTATTCATAAACCCAATTTTATTCATCTAATGGCCATAGCCAGTCAAGCATTCTTCACAAACTCCATGTCTTATTTTTCAAAAGTGATTCGATTGGACACATTCTGATCAAGCACTCTTTCTAAATCAAACCTCTAGAAATAAGTTAATTACATGAATTTTAAAATCTTTAGATTTCAAAACATAGTGGGTTTATTGCGCTTGCAAGGCTTAAAAAAGCTATTCATACCAGCAAATGTATTACGCTAACCAGACGGGTGACTTAGGTGCCACTTATAATTTAGTGTATATACATCTGATTTGCCTGCATGATAATACAGGATCCTTGGTATACCTCAGACTCATTGATGATTCCTTATTTTTCTTTTACCAATGGAAAATGGGATACACGAAAAAAAGTAAACCGGACATTTCTATTAATCCTTAAATAGAATCCACCAATTTTAAAAAATTAACAATCACGAATAAGATTTTATTGCACGCTTACCAATGAATGGAATATTTACCAGAGATTTGACAACTTGTCAAGCTCTTCGTCCCAAAACCCAAAAACTGTGAGAAAAACAATTGCCTTTATCCTTTTGACAATTCTAGCTCAGTATTCCTACGCTCAGGACACTATCCGAACCTATTATGATGAGGAGGAGACTATGCTCAAGGAGTTGTATTTTATGGTGGACGGAAAAGCGAACGGTGAAATCAGGCGGTTTGATGGGGCCGGAAACCTCGTCCTGATCGGTCAACTGAAAGATGACCAAAGAAACGGGTTGTTTATAGATTTGAATCCCGAAACAGGCGATACCCTGAGATCAATTCCCTTTGTAAACAATATCCGTTCGGGAGAATCCAAAAGCTATTTTCCCGGCGGAAAACTAAAGCAGACCTCCATTTATGTAGCTAACGGGATCGAGGGCGAAGTGATCACCTATTATGAATCCGGTCAGATTCACGATAAAACCAACTTCAAAAACAACAAGCCGGATGGTCTCAGCGAAACATTCTATGAATCGGGAAAACAAGCTTCCAGAGTGAACTTTTCAGAGGGTCGATACAACGGACTTTTCGAAGAATTTACAGAAAGCGGACAAATTCTGATTTCTGCAATCTATTCAGACGGAGAACTAGATGGCAGAGAAACTCAATTCTATGAAGATGGGCAGGTACTTTCCGTGATTGACTTCTCAAAAGGACTTTTGGATGGAAGCTATGAGCTCAATTATCCCGATGGATCACCGAAACGCAGAGGGAGCTATAAGAAAGGATATGAGGAAGGAGAATTGGTCTCCTATTACCAAAATGGAGAAATAAAAGAAAAAGCAAATTTCAAAAAGGGAATACCGATCCAGCCTGCCGAAAAATATTACCCTTCCGGCGCAATTGAGCAAAGAAAGAGCTTTGACAAGCTGGGCAACCCTGTCTTGGAAATCAATTACTTTGAAAACGGTCAAGTAAATTTTGCTGTCAACTATCTAAACCGTCAGCCAGAGGGAGAAGTAAGAATATACAGAAAAGACGGTTCGCTTGATGAAATCAAAAGATATAAGGGCGGTAAACTCGATGGAAATCAGGATTTTTTTGATGAAAAAGAAACACTTATCGCTACAGAGATCTATGAAATGGGTAATAAAATCAATAAATAATAGATCCGGCTAGAGAGGAAAGAAAAAGCTTTTCTATTTTTGCCCAAACTATAAGAAGGATGAGTAACGCTATCAAAGAAACCCATTTTCAATTCCCGGGACAACAGGGATTTTACAAAGGTAAAGTCCGTGATGTCTATATGTTTGACAAAGAATTGGTTGTGGTAGCATCCGACAGAATTTCCGCTTTTGACGTGGTTTTGCCCAAGCCGATTCCTTACAAGGGGCAGGTACTGAATCAGATCGCCGCCAAATTCTTGGCTGCCACATCCGATATCGTACCCAACTGGGTCACTTCCACCCCCGATCCCAATGTAACGATAGGCATTCGGTGCGAACCTTTCAAAGTAGAAATGGTGATCCGGGGATATATGTCAGGCCATGCAGCCAGAGAGTATAAAGCAGGAAAACGTACTATCTGTGGAGTAGCGATGCCTGAACATATGCGTGAAAATGACCCTTTCCCTGAGCCAATCATTACACCTACTACTAAGGCTGACGAAGGACACGATGAAGATATTTCCAGAGAAGAAATTCTGAAGCAGGGAATTGTTAGTGCTGCAGATTACGGGCAACTGGAAAAGTACACCAGAGCATTGTTCCGGCGCGGTCAGGAAATGGCCAATGAAATGGGACTAATCTTGGTCGATACCAAATATGAATTCGGAAAGGTAGGCGATAAAATCCTCCTGATTGACGAAATCCATACGCCTGATTCTTCCCGCTATTTCTATGCAGATGGATATGAAGAAAATCAGGCCAAGGGAATCGCTCAAAAGCAACTTTCCAAAGAATTTGTGAGACAATGGTTAATTTCGAATGGTTTTCAGGGCAAGGATGGACAATCTGTGCCTGAAATGACTGACGAAATTGTAGAAAGCATCTCTGATCGCTATATTGAGCTCTTCGAAAAAATAACAGGGGAAAAATTCCAAAAAGCTAACACAACAGAAATCGAGTCTAGAATCGAAAAAGCAATTCTTTCACACCTAGGCTAAAAGACCAACTAACTTATATTATGAAATCGAGCATGACTCAAAAGTCACACACTGGGATGATTATCAGCATGTGAGATTCCATATGGCCACTGAAAAACAATTATAATCATATGAAATATTCAATAGATAAAAAAGAACAGTACGTCATCTTCACCCCACAGGAAGAGAAATTGGATTCATTGCTTGCTCCTGTTTTGAAATCCGAATTATTGACGATTCATGCTGAAGGCTTCGAAAATCTGGTTTTGGACATGAGCGAAGTTAAATATGTGGATTCTTCAGGACTAAGTGCTTTGCTGGTTGGAGATAGAGAATTTGGTAAAAACGGTGGTGTTTTCATCATTTCCGGAGTTCAGGATCATGTGATGAAATTGTTGAAGATTTCCATGCTGGACAAGAAATTAAATCTGGTGAGCTCTCTTGAAGAAGCAAGTGAAGCAATCTTTATGCATGCAATCGAAAACGGAGAAGAGGAGGAGGAAGGTTGATACCGGAGTTTGAAGTCACCATATTAGGAAACACGTCTTCCATTCCGGTTCATGGAAGGCATCATACTGCCCAAGTCGTGAGATTTGGGCAGGATTTTTTACTGCTTGACTGTGGAGAGGCCATGCAGCTGCAAGCTCGTGCCTTCAAGGTCAAAGTCTCCAAAATCAATACTATTTTCATTTCTCATCTTCATGGAGATCACTATTTGGGTCTGGTTGGACTTCTTTCGAGCTATCACTTAGCCAAAAGAACAAGTCCGCTAACCATCTACGGTCCACAAGGCCTAGACGAGATCATCACTACGCATTTCCGTTGGAGCAATACCAAACTGAGTTATCCCCTCACTTTTGTACAAACCCATGATGATGGGCTAAACTTGCTTCTGGATTCCCCTAACTATCAAGTGTATAGTTTCCCTTTAAAACACAGGTTACCGACGACTGGTTTTCTGATCAAGGAAAAACATGGGCTCAGGAGTATGGTCAAGGAAAAATTGCAACAAAGCCACCTTTCTTTTGCTGCTATCCAATCCCTTCGCAAGGGAATAGATTACAAAGATGAAAATGGCAAAGTGTACAAAGTCAACGTCTATACGCATCCTTTGCCTCCACTTCGCTCCTATGCGTATTGCTCAGACACAATTTTTAATCCGGAATTGAAACAATACATTGAGAATGCAGATCTGCTTTACCATGAATCCACCTTTATGGAAGACAATTTAGAACGGGCTGCGGCAACATTTCACAGTACCGCAAAGCAAGCCGCAGAAATCGCAAAAATGAGCTGTGTAAAAAAATTGCTTCTGGGTCATTTCTCTTCACGATATATAGAGCTGGAACTTATGTTGGATGAAGCAAAAAGTGTATTTGTCCCTAGTGTTTTAAGTGAGGAAGGTCAGACTTATGCCATATGAACAAGGTACAAAACTCCCGCAAAACCAATCTTTTTATCATTCTGGGAAGCATCTTTCTGACCAATGCAATTCTGGCAGAGATCATCGGTGTTAAGATTTTTTCCGCAGAGAAGACGCTGGGATTTGATCCCGTAAACTGGACTTTTTTCGGAGAATATTTATTGGATTTCAATCTTACCGCAGGTGCCATAATATGGCCGGTAGTCTTTATTACTACCGATATTATCAATGAATATTTTGGAAAAAAAGGGGTGAAGAAAATCTCATTCTTGACTGCCGGATTGATTGCTTATGCATTTGTGGTCATCAGTGTTGTTACAGCTTTGACACCGGCAGATTTCTGGCTCGAGGTAAATGCTACTACTCCTGAAGGTGATAGTTTTAATATAAGTTATGCATTCAACACAATTTTCCGACAAGGCCTCGGAATCATCATAGGTTCACTTACTGCATTCCTACTCGGTCAATTGATCGATGTGTATGTTTTTCAAAAGCTGAGATCTATCACTGGTGAAAGCAAAATCTGGCTGAGAGCCACAGGTTCTACGTTGGTAAGCCAGTTTATCGATTCATTTGTCGTCTTGGGAATTGCTTTTTATGTGTTTGGAAACTGGAGTTTAGACCAGATCATCGCAGTAGGAATAATGAATTACCTCTACAAAATGGTCGTTGCCATTGTACTTACTCCTTTACTTTACCTAGGTCATGGAATCATTGACCGATACCTGGGCAAAGAGCTGGCTGCCGAAATGATCGAAGAAGCTAGTGAGAATAAGGCCTTTTTGTGATTCTAGATTTGAGCGCTTCAAAAAGACGGCCCGCTCTCTAGTGTTGGTTAATGTTGAAAATAGAGATTACTTACGTTGTCAAATCACCTCAAAATCTATCAGAGACAAGTACACAGTACAAGTAGCCGAAAATCAAATTATTAAAAGATTTCTTTCTAAATCAAGTAACGTAAGACCAATCCGGATATTCACAGCAGATCAACGAGTACTACTTTATAAAACAGGCTGTAATTAGCTCCGCTATGCATTTGAAAATTGTAGGAAAAATAATTGATCTGCTATCTTAATATTCAATACAATCCTCTGTAAGCACAACCTCTCATCACTCCAACCAAATATTTCACTCCTTAACCCGTCATTTTTTTACAATTATTCTAAATATTTTTGAAGATGGTTTGGCATTCCAAAATATTAATCATACTTTTGCACCGTCAATAAGACAAAAAACAATTTTTCGTGCCGTGAATTCCTTACTGTCGCTTGTCGGGATATTTATTAGGACCGAATGGCAGGGAAATTAAGGAAACATCATGGATCAAACACTCAAGTTCTCAGACTTGGGAATTTCTTCAGAAATTCTTAAGTCAGTGGAAGAGATGGGCTATACCCAACCTTCCCCAATTCAAACTCAATCTATCCCATTTATCCTGCAAGGAAGAGATGTCATCGGACAAGCTCAAACAGGTACGGGTAAAACAGCAGCTTTTGCTATTCCGATCATCGATTTGGTCGATGCAGATCTCAACAAGCCGCAAGCAATTATTCTTTGCCCTACCCGTGAACTTGCAGTTCAAGTAGAAGGCGAAATCCAAAAACTTGCTAAATACCACAGAGCGATTAATTCTGTAGCTATCTACGGTGGTGAATCCATCGATCGTCAAATCAGAGTTCTCCGTAGAGGAGTTCAGATCGTTGTAGGTACTCCGGGACGTGTGCAAGATCACATCAACCGTGGTACATTGAAGCTGGATTCAGTTGGCATCCTTGTTTTGGATGAGGCTGATGAGATGCTGGACATGGGCTTCAGGGATGACATCGAAGCGATCCTTCAGGAAATGCCGGATGAAAGACAGACTGTCTTCTTCTCTGCTACCATGGCGAAGCCTATCATGGATTTGACCAGAAAATATCAGACGAATCCTGAAATTGTCAAAATAGACAAAAAGGAACTGACGGTCTCCAATATTGAGCAAACCTATTACGAAGTCAAAAATCCATTGAAACTGGAATTGATGGCCCGTTTAATGAATGTTCACAACATCAACCTAAGCGTGGTATTCTGTAATACCAAGAGAATGGTAGATGAAGTTACTGAAGGATTAGTAGCAAGAGGAATCGCCGCAGATGCGCTTCACGGAGACTTATCCCAAGCTCAACGTGACAAAGTAATGGGCAAATTCCGTAAAGGACATTGCAAGGTACTGGTAGCTACAGATGTGGCTGCAAGAGGTATTGACGTGGACAATGTGGAAGCTGTATTCAACTTTGACCTTCCTTTGGACGAAGAATATTACGTACATAGAATCGGACGTACCGGCCGTGCAGGCAAAAACGGTAAAGCAATTAATTTTGTGACCGGAAGAAGAGACAACTTTAAGATGAGAGATTTGGAAAGATATACCAAAGCTACTATTACGAAGATGTCCCCTCCTTCTGCTGCAGATTTGATCGAATTGAAAAAAGCTCAGTTCGTAAAAAGTGTAACAGAACAAATTGAAAAATCAGAAGACAACCAGCTATTCGAAGCTACTATCGGACAAATGCTAGCAGAAGGTCTTACGATCGATCAGGTTGCTGTAGGTTTGATGAAACTTGTGATGGGCGACTCAGTGAAAGAAATGAGCGAGCAGAACTTTAGTATAGACGCATCCGGTGGAGACAGAAGAAGAGAAGGTGGACGTGACGGCGGAAGATTCGAAAGAGGTGGACGCGGAGAACGTGGCGACAGAGGCGGAAGAAACGAAAGAGGCGGTGAGAGAAGAAGAGAATTCGGAAACCGTGAAGGTGGATCAAGAGATGGTGGTAAAAGACCTGAAAGAGCTCGTGAAGCAAACATGACACGTCTATTTTTGAATCTTGGTGCAAAAGACAGAATCCGTCCAAATGATATTGTAGGTGCGATTGCAGGCGAAACCGGCGTACCGGGACGCAGCATCGGCGGCATCGATATCTATGACAACTTCTCTTTTGTGGATGTTCCTTCCAAAGACGCTGATCAGGTGATCCAAGGAATGAAAAACAACACCATCAAAGGCAAGAGTGTCAGCATGGAGGTTTCTAAAGGTTAATAGATTTTAAGGTTTATATGGTTTAAAGCACATTTCTTCATTGAAATGTGCTTTTTTTGTGTCTTAGTATTTACCTATGCAGCTCTTTTTTCAAGAAAACATCACCCCTCCTCTTATTTCGTTAGATCAGGATGAATCCAGGCATCTCTATAAAGTGCTTCGCAAAAAACAAGGCGATCATGTTTTTGTAACAAATGGAGCAGGACTTCTCTTTGAATGCGTGATCCTAGAAGCCAATCCCCGAAAAACAAGTCTGAAGGTCGTGCACACCACCGAGGTGGAAGAAGAATCCTTTCACATTCACCTTGTCATCGCCCCTACCAAAAGCCCCGATCGAATGGAGTGGATGGTGGAGAAAATCACTGAAATCGGCTTTCATGAACTTACACTTCTACAAACCATGAATTCGGAGAGAAGTTACCTTAAAACTGATCGCCTGGAGAAAAAAATAATTTCTGCCTGTAAGCAAAGTCTCAAATACCGAATTCCTATTCTTCATCCGATTTCAAAATTGGATGAAATTCTGGATTCTGGTGAATTTGAAGATTATCAGAAGTTCATTGCTTATGTGGATGAGCATCATGATCACCATTTGTTTGATAGTGCTGACCCTAGAGGAAAATACCTAGTTCTAATTGGTCCGGAGGGTGATTTTGATCCCGTTGAAATCAAAAAAGCATTGCAGGCGGGTTTCAAACCCGTGTCATTGGGAAAAGCAAGACTAAGAACAGAAACAGCGGGACTAGCCACAGTCCAGATACTACAAACACTAAACCGATAAAATAATCGTTTTTTTCGTAATGAGTTAAAGTTCTTGTTGAAAAAACTATTGCATTTTCATTAATTTAGAGTCAAAGACAATTTTTACCGTGCCATACAAAGAGCGAGAAATAGAAAAGAAGTATTATTCCATTGGGGAAGTAGCGCAGATATTCAAAGTAGCACCATCATTGATTCGGTATTGGGAGGGTGAATTTGACATTATCCGCCCAAAGAAAGACAGAAAAGGCAATCGACGCTATACCAAGTTGGATATCCAGAAAATCAGATACATCTACCATCTGGTAAAGGAAAAGGGATATACACTACAAGGAGCTCAGGAAGTGATCAAATCCGGAAAGGAACAGGGTTTTGACAAGGTGCAGGCGGTGCAAAAGCTTCAGGAAATCAAAGATTTTTTAATCAATATCCGCGATGAATTCAATGCAAAATCAAGCTCATGAAGATTTACGGTATCATTTAGCACTACATCTGGCTCCGAAAATTGGATCTGGAATATTCAAAGCCATTATTGCCTATTCAGGATCTGCGTATAATTTTTTTAAGCTTCCTAAAGGTAAAGTAGCCAAGACACCAAAAGTCGGAGAGAAATTACTTGCACTTCGGAATCAAGAATCAGAATTGCTTCGAAAAGCAGACGAGCTAATCAATGTCTGCGAAAAAGAACATTTTCAAATACTGACTTCACTCCACCCGGATTTCCCCCTGCGATTCAACATGCAGGAAGACAGCCCTGTGGTAATTTTCACTCAGGGAAAAAACAAATTGAACCTTGACCGTACAGTAGGGATTGTAGGAACCCGAAGTGCCACTACTTATGGAAAATCCGTAACCCGAAAGATAATAGAAGACCTAGCCATCTATCAACCTGCAATTATTTCCGGGTTAGCCTATGGCATAGACATAGAAGCACACAGGGCAGCCTTAGCCTGCGGGCTGCCCACTATTGCGGTGATGGGATCGCCTATTGGCCGTATTTATCCGGCTGTACATAAGAAAACAGCCGAATCAATCATGGAAACGGGAGCCCTGATAAGTGAATATCCACCTGAAAGTACGATGGTACCCGGGAATTTCCCTGCACGAAATAGAATCATAGCCAGTCTGTCGGATGCTTTAATCGTGGTGGAAGCTGCTGAAAAAGGAGGTGCATTGATTACCGCTGAAATAGCCTACAGTTACGATAAAGATGTATTTGCCGTACCTGGCAATCTACAATCCCAATACAGTGAAGGGTGCAATTTGCTCATCAAGAAAATGAAGGCAAATATTTACACCGGCCCAAACGACGTAGCTGAAGCACTTTTTTGGAGTAAACCCGGAGAAACAAAAGTGATAAGACCAGGAGTTGATCTAAACAATCGAGACAACGAAGATCAGGCTATACTTCGGATTCTGATGGAAAAAGATGAAGTAGAGGTTGATTCGTTAAGTATCGCCACAGAGATCCCCCTCGGACTGCTTTCCTCTAAACTGCTGGCATTGGAGTTTGAAGGAATAATAAAATCACTTCCGGGAAAAAAATATAAACTTCTTGTCTAGCAACTTTATTATTCTACGGGATTAAACACAAAATCCGCAAGCTTCATAGCCTCAGCAAACTCAGCTTTATTTAGTTTCAAATTAAATCCAGAAGACTCCAGGGTTTCAATCATCACCTCAGTGGCTATATTGCCTACCAGTTCATCATCTGCCATTGGGCAACCGCCAAATCCTTTAAGTGCTCCGTCAAATCTTCTGCAACCTACTTTTACCCCTGCCCTCACCTTTTCAGCGACTTCGGAAGGTCTACTATGAAGATGTGCGCCAAACTCTATATGTGGAAAGGCAGAGATCTGTAAGCTCAGCAAACTCCCAATCAGCTCGGCGTCTGCCGCTCCAATAGTATCTGATAACGAGATTATTTTAACACCCAACCGGTCAAGTTTCTCAACAAATCCAGCTACTAATTCCGGTGAATAGGGATCTCCATAGGGATTACCGAAGCCCATGCTCAGATAAGTGACCAATGTTTTTCCATTTACTTCACAAAGATTCTGAATCTCTTCCACCATCAGCAATGCATGGGCAATACCCGCATTAGTGTTTCTCTTCTGAAAAGTCTCGGACACAGAAAGCGGAAAACCCAAGTAATCAATCTCGGGGAAATCCATCGCATCATTAGCTCCACGCACATTGGCTACTATCGCCAACAGCTTACTTTTGGAATGATGCAAATCCAATAAACTGAGAACTTCAGCGGTATCACGCATTTGGGGAATAGTCTTCGGGCTCACAAAACTTCCAAAATCAATTGTATCAAAGCCAACTTCCAGCAGTTGATTGATGTATGCGGCTTTGATTGCGGTATCAATAAACTCCGGAATTCCCTGCATTGCATCCCTCGGACATTCTATCAATTTAATCATGTCACAAGTTACCAAAGATCATTTACTCACACACAGATATTGAAGACTAAACACGTTCCCTTTTAGCCAAATCATCTCAACTTACACGGCCCAAACCTCTACTGCCTTGTGCCCTAATGAACAGCTTGTGGAAATATTGGGTAACAATTATACCAACCCGGGGAATATACTATACCCGAAAATAGTGGAGAAACTCATCAGAAATAGTGGCTACAGGCAATAAAAGCATATTGAAGCCACCTGCTGTGTGAAAACGACAGCTTGGAAAGAGTATTGCATGGGATAAGTAAGAAATAACCATCAAAACCTTTTTGAAACTAAACCAATCTAAAAAATGAAAACTAAAGTAACTTTAATTATCGGAGCAGCAGTAGTCGCAATGTATTCTTGTGATACCAAAAACTACACAGAAGAAGATAGAATACAGGTAACTGAAAATCTGAAGAATTATGTGGACAGCGTAGAAAGTGCTGTTAAAATCGTTCCTGTTCACAACTGGAGTGTAATTGAGGAACGATACGATAGTTTGGATTCCAGAGCTGAGAAAGTTTACAATGACTTGAAAGTGGAGGATGAAAATCTTGAGATGATTGAAGAGCGCTATGAGACTGTCGTTAAGAACGCCAAGGCAGAATCCGAGAATTTTGAACGGACAGCAAAAATGCACATGGATAATGTAGAATCCTGGTGGGACAAAACTACAGCTAACGTAGAAAAGGGTGCAAAAAACACCTCTGAAGACATCGAAGAGGCTACCCAAGAAAGTCTTACTTGGCTGGAAAAAAACTTCGATAAGCTGGGAGATGAATCCAAAAAGAAATATGAAGAAATCACAAAAGAGCTTCACAAAGATTAGATTAAGCTAAGAAAATATGATTGCAATGATGCTAATGCTAGTAGTCATATTTTCTTTGTTTTACTGAATAGAATATTGACAGGCGGGGATGACGGCAGACTTTAATAGTGCCTGCGCTAGCGTTTTACCGAGATTTCTGCTGATATGGTTTTATACCGTAGAGAAGCCGATATCCATTAAGACAGTCATTTAATCAATAAAAAAAAAGCCTTCCGTAATAAATACGGAAGGCTTTTTTATTGATTAAAATTGGCTAAGGAAAATTATTTAGCCTCATTTTTCTTTGCTGTAACTTCAGCTCTGATTTCCTGTGCAAGATTTTTGATGGCTTGCATACCTGTTCTCACTCTAGTACCAGCTGCTTTGTTACCGTTTTCGTAGAATTTTGCAAAGTCTGCTTCTAAAGAATCGACCAAATCTTTAACTTCTTGGTGTCTGCTCATAATCGTTTTATTGGTTGGTTATAAATTATACTTGAGTACAATAAACATCATTTATAGTGCCATTAGAAGTCTTTTGGCGTTTATTTTTAATTTTTAGTGCAGAAAAATGATGTTTTCATCAAAATGCTCGTTTTATTAAATTTTTAGCAACATTTCCCTCCAAAAATTGATTTTAAAATTCTGCCAAAACGCTTCTACTCTCCCCAAATTGGCTTATTGATTGCCCAGAAAAGATTCCTCTTCATTTAAATCATAACTTTTTCGCCTTTGTCTGCAGATTCAAGTATTGCTTGAACTATACGAATGTCGCGAAGTCCTTCCTCCCCAGGTACTGCTTGTGGTTTTCCTTGGAGTATAGTTTGGGCATCGTTATCCATCTGCCATACCTGTTCCATCGGCTGCTGAAACGGGAAGTTAATTTCGCCTAAAGGACTACTCCCCTTGTTGCCTGCATATGCTGAAAACGGTGCCATCTCAATAGTTCCTTGTTCACATGTGATATTCAGGAAGTTTATATTTTCTGCAAAGGAAGTCTTGATAGTGCCGATCACTCCTCCCGGAAATTCCAACTCAGCTTCTACAATCTCTCCTAGTCCATCTTTGTAAATATCAGGGCGTTCAGTCCATATTTTAGCCGAATTCACCGCTAGAGGTTCCATACCTGATCCCAGCCTAGCCCCTTGAATTGAATAAACCCCCATATCATAGATAACTCCTCCACCCATTTCTCGCTTTTGTTTCCAGTGATCAGTACGGTTTTCTCTGTACCCTGCTGCACAATCAAGTCCTGATACTTTCCCTAGGCTTTGCTCGGCTACAATTTTCTGAAACGCCTGCGTGTTTGGCTCATGCTGGCACCTGTAACCAATAGATAGAGAAACATTTGCTGCCTTGCAGGCATCAATCATAGCTTGGCACTCCCCGACCGTCATTGCCATAGGCTTCTCACACCAGACATGCTTTCCGGCTTTAGCGGCCCGAATCACATATTCCTTATGCATAGAAGGAGGCAAAACTATATATATCACATCTATGTTCGGATTCTCGGCTATAGAATCGAATGTGTCATAATTGTAAATATTCTCCTGAGGGATTTTATACTTAGTTTTCCATACCGCTGCCTTGGAAGGAGTTCCCGTCACTATTCCTGCCAAGTAACAATTTTCTGTTTTCTCCAGTGCGGGAGCCAATAAGTCAGTACTGTAATATCCTAATCCAACCAGTGCCACCCCAAGCTTATCTTTGCGTAGCTTAGACGAGGCCAGCACACTAAAGGGAGATATCAGGCTTGCACCCGCTCCAAGAGCGATAGATTTCAAAGTGGTTCTTCTTGTGATAACATTCATAGGTTTTAGGTTAAGGGTTTGATAATTTATACATCTATCAAGATACAGTTTTCATTTATACCTCCAAAAAAATATTAAATTCAACTGTGCAAATACACTCTTATCAAGATAACGTCAACATGAAAAAACTAGCAATTATTATTTTACTGCTTATCCCATTTTTCACCCAGGCTCAAAATCAGCTTCAACCCTACCTGACACTGGATGATGCGATCAGGATCTCTGATGCTGCACAAGCTAAATCCACGGCAGAAGGATGGAACATGGTAATAGTGGTACTGGATGCAGGTGGGCATATAATATCACTTCGCAAAATGGACGGAGTACAAATTGGGAGCATAGAGGTTGCCTTGGGCAAAGCGAAAACTTCCGTTTATTTCAAACGTCCTACTAAAGCCTTTGAAGATATGATGAAAGGTGAAGGTGGATCGCGAATTGCCACCCTACCAAACGTCGTCGCAATTGAAGGCGGCCTGCCTATTTTCAAGGATGGTATAATCGTAGGTGCGATCGGCATCTCCGGGGCCACTTCAGCTCAGGACGGAATTGTAGCTACTGCTGGACTGCAGGCATATTAATATAAAACTTAAAAGTTCAGAAATCCTCCATTATCTAAGGCTGACAATTTCTTACCCGTTCACCATTCTAATCAGAAATAAATAGAATGGACTGTGATCTTGCAGCAATTCTTGCACAGCGTCACTTCCTTTCTAATAGTCAAGGCTTTCCTTATTGCTTCTTTTCCTGTATTATATGGCCCTAGGTAATCCCGTTCATAAGAATTGGGGATATGTTCGCAATCACGGTCGTGTATTTCATACAATCCCTTCTCATTTGGGTTGGAAGACAGGTAAAAGAATTTCATAAAATTAGGCTAATGAGTTAATAGCTCAAAAGTACCCATCTATGTCTGATGAAAACATACCCTATATAGGGTATTTTTAAGCCCTAAATCCAAATTCCTATCTACTTCCTATGATTTTACCCCCCTTTTCTGATTGATAAATAGCTGTTTGACTTATGAAACAGGTTTTATCAACACAAATTTCAGTTCATCCCCGGCACTACTGAAAAACAGCATTTTAACCTAAATCCCAGACATTGACAAATGTAACGTAGGGTAGCTAGCAGCAGCAAAAGTCAGATGGAATCACGCATTAGGTCCTGTATCAGCCTGTGATAAAATGACACTACTGCATGTACCTAAGCAGCAACTCCCTCCATTCCTCCTCCAGGCTCAACTCCGGCCTGCTCTCACCTGATCTCCTATACCAATAATCGGCATTCCAAAGATCTCCTTCCTTTCTATGCAAATAAGCGTGGATTCTGGCAGCTTCCTTTCCTTCCAAGCTGTCCACCTGATCATGCGCTTTTACCCAATTTCCGTTCCCATCATACCAAAGTGCCTTCAGCATAGGGTTGTAATCGTTGATCTTAACTTCTGATTTCAGAAATTCTTCAATGGTTTTATCGTCTATCGCCATTTTTTATCTTTTTATCTTCCCAAAGAAAAGAAGCTCCTG
The DNA here is from genome assembly GCF_014838715.1 of Algoriphagus sp. Y33. Classification (NCBI taxonomy): domain Bacteria; kingdom Pseudomonadati; phylum Bacteroidota; class Cytophagia; order Cytophagales; family Cyclobacteriaceae; genus Algoriphagus; species Algoriphagus sp. Y33. The sequence continues at coordinate 2,814,634 of NZ_CP061947.1, forward strand.
TATAAATCCTTTACTCTTCCGTGACTTTTTTGCTACATTCCACGAGCCATGTTGGATTAAGCATAATCGCTTTAATGCTTCAACTTACCCCCGTATGACCATATATAGATCTTTGATTACTTTATTTTTGACTTTTACCTTGTCGATTGGGCTTTTGGCCCAGTCAGGAACTGATTACCATTTGGAAACCTCTATCCAAGAGTTGACGGAGTCCTTTCAAGGAAATATCGGGATTTACATTAAAAATCTAAAGACCGACGCTACTGTGGAAATCAATGCCGACACACTATTTCCCACTGCGAGCATTGTCAAAATCCCCATTCTCTTAGGCATCTTTGACAAAATAGAAAAAGGAGAACTGCACTATAGAGAGCCTTTGGTTTATCGTGATTCTATCAAATATGGCGGCTCAGGCATCATGCAATTTTTCAAAGACTCTACGTTGACTGATTTAAGTACTTTGATTGCCCTGATGCTCAGCTACTCAGACAATACCACCTCTCTTTGGAATCAGGCACTTGCCGGCGGCGGCACTCAAATTAATAATGTAATGGATCAACTGGGATACACTGAAACGCGGGTAAACAGCCGCACACCCGGGAGAGAACTCATCTGGGAAAAATATGGCTGGGGTCAGACTACTCCAAAGGAGATGGCTGATATTCTGGTACACCTAAACAACGGGGACTTAATCAGTCAGGCTGCCTCCGAACAGATGTATAGATTACTGTCCAATACTTTTTATACCGATTATGCTGTTTCGGGTATCCCGCCGGGAATTAATGTAGCAAGTAAACAGGGAATGGTAAATGCATCCCGTTCTGAGGTGTTTTTGGTGAATTCCCCTGAGGGGAGTTATGTCTGCGCCATTTTCACCAAGAACAATGTAGATCAAAGCTGGGATTTTGACAATGAATCCTGGGTACTGACTAGAAAGATCTCCAATCTGATTTGGAATCATTTCAACCCAAATCACCCCTATACGCAACCAGAAGGGATAGAAAAATACCTTGAAGGACTCGCATATTAAAGCCAGGAAAATCGCCCTTGCTCTAAAGCTCTTCAAGAGCTCGCCAAGAAGAGGTCATAAACCAACAAAATAAGCGTGCTTACCGTCAAAAAGATTAATCCTTAAAGCCTTTTTTTATTAAAATTATATGTTTAGGTATGTTTGTTTAGTGACTGTACATTTAGGATGACGCTAACTAAAAAAGCTGACCTCACATGGCTTTGATTGGCTACACTGGGCGCATATTCCTCGTCTAGACCTTCTTATAAAATTCCTGACAGCTTAATTCAACGTAATTTAGAGTAATTTGATTTTGAGACTATTTATAACTATTTGACCGCAGGTATCTTCCTACAATCGATATAAAGTTCTGACATTTAACTATTTACAAATAACTAGAATCGTAAGTCTAAGTTCAATAATACTCATTTGATTCTCAGAGCACTGCAGCTTTAAACAGATGGGATTTTTAAAAAATATAATCGGTTTGGACAATCCTTTCATTTTTTCTTTTTGCCAAATTTCAATAAATCTTAAGCATTCTAACAATAGGCTTAAACTAAACGATGATTTTGTTGCACAATCGTCAATAAATTCTTCAAAAACAGGAATTTAAGCTATTATAATCTGCAATTGGTCGGTAAATGAGAAGTTATATATTTGCTCAATTAACAAACCCAAAATTAACAGTAAGATACACCTTATGGAACAAGCTTTGATTTATGTCGTCCCTGCATTGGGGCTGGTTGGCCTGATTGTAATGGCCATTAAATCTGCCTGGGTAACCCGGCAGCAAACCGGCGATAAAAACATGATGGAACTCGCCGGCTATATAGCCGATGGGGCCATGGCTTTTTTAAAGGCTGAGTGGAAAGTGCTTTCCTATTTTGCAGTCATCGCCGTGATACTTCTGGCATGGTCAGGAATGTCGGTGGAGACTTCCAGCCCTGTAATTGCCATTTCCTTTCTAATAGGAGCCGTATTTTCAGCTTTCGCTGGATATATAGGTATGAATATCGCTACCAAAGCCAATGTCCGAACCACTCAGGCAGCAAGGACAAGCTTGAAACATGCCCTTAAAGTCTCCTTTACGGGAGGCTCCGTCATGGGGCTTGGGGTAGCAGGATTGGCCGTTTTAGGTCTTGGCTCATTATTTATCCTGTTTTACCATATGTACGTGCAAAGCGTAGGTGCAGGTGTAAATGGTGTAGAGATGGAAAAGGCACTTGAAGTTCTTGCGGGCTTCTCCCTAGGTGCTGAATCTATTGCACTTTTTGCGCGTGTGGGAGGAGGTATTTATACCAAAGCAGCCGATGTAGGCGCTGACTTGGTAGGAAAAGTGGAAGCTGGAATACCTGAGGATGACGTAAGAAATCCTGCAACAATTGCTGATAACGTAGGTGATAATGTAGGAGATGTGGCAGGGATGGGGGCTGATTTATTTGGCTCCTATGTAGCCACCATCCTCGCTACGATGGTTTTGGGACGCGAGATAGTATCAATGGATAATTTCGGAGGAATTGCCCCTATCCTACTCCCTATGATCTTGGCGGGATTAGGCATCGTATTCTCCATCATGGGGATGTTCTTTGTTACCATCAAAAATGATAAAGGAGATGTGCAGCATGCCCTGAATATGGGAAACTGGTCATCCATTGTCTTTACAGGAATTGCTTCATTTTTTGTGGTGAAGTATATGCTCCCGGAGACGCTTTCTATCCGAGGCTATGACTTTACCAATATGGATGTGTTCTATGCTATTATCCTTGGGTTGATAGTAGGAACTCTAATGAGTATCATCACAGAATATTACACAGCAATGGGCAAACGCCCCGTAAAATCAATCATACAGCAATCAGCGACCGGGCACGCCACCAATATCATTGCAGGTCTTGCAGTAGGAATGGAATCCACAGTCCTTCCTATACTTGTGCTCGCAGGCGGTATCATGGGATCCTATGCTTTTGCGGGGCTTTATGGAGTAGCCATAGCGGCTGCAGGAATGATGGCTACTACTGCCATGCAGCTTGCAATTGATGCTTTTGGGCCTATAGCCGATAATGCGGGAGGAATCGCCGAAATGAGCCAATTACCTGAAGAAGTAAGGCACCGAACCGACATTCTTGACGCTGTTGGAAACACTACAGCCGCTTCGGGCAAAGGATTTGCAATAGCCTCCGCCGCTTTGACTTCTCTTGCCTTGTTTGCTGCTTTTGTGGGAGTAGCCGGAATAGATGCTATAGATATTTTCAAAGCACCTGTATTAGCGGCACTGTTTGTTGGAGGAATGATTCCTTTTATATTCTCTTCTCTTGCAATCGCTGCAGTAGGCAGGGCTGCAATGGATATGGTGAATGAAGTAAGACGGCAGTTCAGGGAAATCCCGGGAATTATGGAATATAAAGCCAAACCGGAATACGAAAAATGTGTAGAAATCTCTACCAAAGCTTCTCTTCGTGAAATGCTACTGCCGGGAGCTATTGCCCTCATTACTCCTCTGCTGATTGGTTTTGGCTTTCAGGATGTATTTGAGCAAGTCTCTTCTGCCGAAATGCTGGGGGGGTTACTCGCCGGAGTGACAGTCTCCGGAGTTTTAATGGGAATGTTCCAATCCAATGCAGGTGGAGCCTGGGACAATGCAAAGAAATCCTTTGAAAAAGGTGTAGAGATTGATGGTGAGATGTATTACAAAAAATCCGAGCCGCACAAAGCTTCTGTGACAGGCGATACCGTAGGTGATCCCTTTAAAGACACTTCAGGACCATCAATGAATATCCTTATCAAATTGATGTCTATCGTTGCTTTGATCATCGCACCTCATATCAGTCAAAGTCCACATCCCGACGCTGTGGCAGAAAAATACAGAATCAAAAAGGAGATCAATTATGATAACGGGAAAGAAACCCTACCTAAAGTGATATCAGAAATCAAGAAAGTGAATTAATTAGGAACACTCTTGTGCCTTACCAAACAGACTGCCTGGCTCAAGGCAGTCTTTTTTTTGTCCTTGCCTACAATCAGTTAGCTTAATATTACTCCTATTCAAAATATAATACGGCAAAAAGCAGCAATTACAAATATTATTTGACTTGAAATTAAATAGTAACATTTCGTTAAAAATCAATGTGAAAAAATTGAAATAACCACCACATTATTCTTAATTTATGGGATAATGATAGAAATAGGCATCAGTTTTCATCTAATTTCTGTTTTTTGAAAGATTTATGGCCGATTGAGAAGCAGTTTATACTGAATAGATGCTTATAGAAAAGGATGGCCTTTTCTAAAGTATCTGGGAGGCTACCTGTTTTTACCCGTTTTATAATTTTAGAAACAGGATAAAGATGCAGGGATTTGCCAGATATCATTTAAAAAACTGATAAACCAATTTATACACTTTAAAACAAAAAAACACATGAAGAAAAGCTACGCAATGACCTTGCTTTTTCTTTTGGGGTTTCTGGCTAGTATACCACTCTACGCACAGCAGACGGTCAAAGGAAAAGTAACAGCCCAAGAAGATGGCATGCCACTTCCTGGGGTGAGCATCGTGGTTCAAGGCACCAATACAGGTGCCGTGACCGACTTGGAGGGCAACTACTCGATCTCTGTTCCCAATTCCGAATCTGTTTTGGTATTCTCTTTTATTGGATATACCACCCAACAAAAGATTGTAGGCAATTCTTCCGAAATCAACATATCCTTATCAGAAGACATATCCCAACTTGGGGAGGTAGTAGTCACTGCCCTTGGAATCACCAGAGACGAGCGATCAATCGGTTATTCAACTCAGGAAGTAACAGGTGAAAATCTTACTTATACTAAAGAACAAAACGTACTAGGTTCGCTTTCAGGAAAAATAGCCGGTGTGCAAGTGACCGGCTCATCTGGAGCAAGTATGGGCGGAACCCAGAAAATAAAAATCAGAGGGGTAAACTCCATTTCAGGAGGCGGAGAGCCTTTAATGGTTATAGATGGTACTCCTATTTCCAACTCAAATTTCTCAGGTGCTTCAGGGCAGGATTACGGTAATTTAGGCCAGGATGTCAACCCGGAAGACATAGAGACAATTAACGTATTGAAAGGTCCAGCAGCTTCTGCCCTTTATGGAATCAGAGGTCAATACGGGGTGATTATGATCACTACCAAAAAAGGCAAGAAAGGATCCGATGTAAAAGTGGAATTGAATTCAGCCATTTTTGTGGACAAGGTATTTAACCTAATGCCATACCAGAACCTCTACGGTGGTGGTGCCAGCCAGACGTGGAGAACCCTCCCTAACGGTGATAAATATGTAGATATGTCAGTAGATGAAAGCTGGGGACCAAAAATGGATGGCACTTTAGCTCGTCATGTCATGAGTTTCTATCCGCAAGATCCTACCTATGGACAATTGACTCCCTTCGTAGCACATCCGGATAACATCAAAGACTATTATCAAACCGGAACAAATGTAAACAATGGCGTTACCATCACGGGAGGAGGAGCTAACTCCAATTTTAGGATAAGTGCAAACGATACGAGAATTCAGGGTATAGAGCCCAATACTTCACTTAAACGAAACAACCTCGGGGTAAGTCTGGGCATTGATTTGACTAAAAAACTGAAGGTAACCACTAATGTCAACTATGCGGCAAACGAAGGGCGTAGACCGGGCCAAGGCTCAGAGGATGGTTCAAGATATTTGGGACAGTGGTTCCAACGATCTATGGATATGAATAGACTAAAGGATTACAAGTATGAAGACGGAACCTTTCTTAACTGGAATTTAAGAAGACCGAGTGCCACTACCGGTGAAGTGACAAATTTTAATCCGCTCTACTGGGCAAACCCCTATTTTCTTGCCTATGAAAACTATAGCGATGACAACAGGGACAGGTTCTTCGGGGATGTAGGATTATCCTACCAAATTTCCCCCGAGCTTAAAGTAAGCGGTTTTGTAAGATCAGATATGTACACTCAGAACATCAATTCAAGAGCTTCATTTGGAGGGACTGGAGTTCCAGGGTATTCTGTTGGTAAATATCAGAACACTGAAATGAACTATGAGATCTTAGCTCAATACACCAAAACTTGGAATAAATTATCCCTAGATGCTAACGTAGGTGGAAACATATATGATAGAAACTATACTTACTTATCAATGGCAACAGTTGGAGGACTTTCCTCACCCGGTTTCTATAATATCGATGCCTCAATAGACAGACCTATCACTAATTCTTATCTACTAAGAAAACAAATCAAAAGTGCGTATGCTATGGTTTCACTGGGATACAACAATACTTACTTTGTAGATGCTTCTCTAAGAAATGACAACTCAAGTACACTACCTGTGGACAATAACTCCTACTGGTATCCTTCTATTTCTACCTCATTGGTGTTCAGTGAGTGGATCAAATCTGATGTCATGACACTTGGTAAACTAAGACTGAGTTACGCACAGGCAGGTTCGGACTTAAGCCCTTACAGTACCACTTCTTTCTTTAATGTAGGTAGCACCTATGCTGGATCATCCACTGTAAACACACTTTCAGTACCTGCCAATTTGAATAATCCCAATATCAAACCTTCATTCGCTCACTCTTATGAAGCTGGGGTTGATTTTAAGTTTTATGAAGGACGGGTTGGACTATCCTTTACCTACTACAATCAAAGAAATGAAAATCAAATTCTGAATTTGGATGTATCAGGAGCAAGTGGTTACGGTTCTGCGACAATCAATGCCGGCGAAATTGTAAACAAAGGTCTTGAACTGGCAATAACTGCCACACCATTTCAGTCAGATAGATTTAATTGGGATATATCATTCAATGTAAGTAGAAATAGAAATGAAGTAGTAGAGTTATATCCAGGCATAGATGTGTATCAGTACGGAAGCACTACTTATTCTTCTACTTCAAGCTATTTGAATTCTTATGTAGGTAAGCCCTTCGGTAGCTTAGTAGGTCAAGCATATCAGAGAGACGAGGCTACTGGAAAAATACTTCTTGGAAGCAATAATTTGCCGCTTTATACAGATGCTACCCACGACTTTGGCACAGTTTTGCCAGATTTTAATGGCGGTTTCCAAAACGTATTGAATTACAAAAACTTCCAACTCGCTGCAATGATTGACTTCCAAGCAGGAGGTCAATTTTTCTCAAGATCTAAAATGCTGGCAGTAAGAACCGGTCTTGATCCACTTTCAGCTACTACCAATGAAAATGGGATGAATGTCAGAGATCCATTAGAAGATGGTGGAGGAGTAAAAGTAGAAGGTATCTCTGCAGAGACGGGGGAAGAAATCACTGCTTTCGTAGATGCCAAAGCATACTATGGCGTAGTGGCAAGAAGGATCTATGAAGACTGGCTATACGACGCTTCCTTCATCAGATTAAGAGAAGTAAGCTTGAGCTATAACTTCAACAAAGGTCAGTATGCTAAACTTCCTGTTGAAAATGTAAGGGTTGCGTTGGTAGGAAGAAATCTAGCCATGCTATTCCAAAATGCTCCTAAAGGCATCAATCCCGCTGAGCTCTCTACTGGTTCACAAGCTATTGGCTGGTACGAATCAGGTCAATTGCCAAGTGTACGTTCGTTTGGTTTCAATCTTAACGTTACATTCTAATTACAGACATCATGAAAAAGCTTAATATAATGATCGTTTCAGCGCTTCTTTTGGTTGGCTGTAACAATTTTGAGGACGATATCAACATAAATCCCAACAGGCCTAGTGTGGCCTCGGGCACCCAATTGATTGCAAATGCGATGCTATCACTACCAGGACTCAGCTCTTCGCCACAAGGAGAATTTATGTCCCAATATCTGAGTGAGACGCAATACGTAAATGCATCACTTTATCCGCAATCCTCTACTAGTTTCTATGGCTGGTATCAGGGACCTCTAATGAACCTGCAAACTGTCCTCAATTCGGCTGATGAACTTAGCGGAAATGAAGGACCTGTACCAAACCAGCTGGCTGTTGCAAAAATCCTAAAATCATATTATATCTGGAGTCTGACTGATAGATGGGGAGACATTCCTTATACTGAAGCCTTGATGGGTTCAGACAACTTTACTCCAGCTTATGACACTCAGGAATTTATCTACACTGATCTATTTAATGTTTTGGATGAGGCAAGCAGTCAGATTGTCACCGGGAACATTACCAACGATATCATCTACGGTGGAGATATGAACAAATGGTTTAAGCTAGCCAACACGCTTAAAATGCTTATGGCACTAAGACTTTCTGAAGTTAACCCAACCTTAGGCAAGGAAAAATTTGCCGCTGCCATGCAAGCAGGAGTTTTAGAATCAAATGACGACAACCTTGTTTTCAAACATTTAGCGGATGCCAACAACCAGAATTACTGGTTCGGTCAACTGAATCAGGGTAGAGAATGGTGGGCGATCAGCACTACCCTCATGGACAAAATTAAACCTGTAGGAGATCCTAGACTGATGGTTTATGGCAATCCCAATCGAACTGATGGGGATTACACTGGCCTTGTTTTTGGAGAGACTGTGAATATTGATACAGAGAAATATTCACTTCTAGGCGATGCCATTACGGCGCAGGATGCGCCAGTTTACCTAGTGACCTATGCTCAGGTGTTATTCGCTGAAGCTGAAGCTGCCAAACTAGGCTGGATAGCAGGTGGAGATGCTACTGCTGAAGAAAACTACACCATGGCCATAGAAGCTTCAATGGATCAATGGGGAGCTGACATAAGTACGTTGGATGAATTTATGAGCCAACCTGAGATTGCCTACAATTCCGACACCGCACTAGAACAGATCGCTACGCAGCGTTGGGTTCACTTATTTATGCATGGTTATGAAGGATGGGCCGAATATCGTAGAACTGGATACCCAAACAACATGTCGGCACCCGATGGAGCTGAAGTTCCAAATAGGCAGATGTACATTGAAACTGAACAGTTTAACAATACAGAAAACTACAATGAAGCCATCCAAAGACAATTCGGAGGAGCAGAAAGCCTGTATGGCAAAGTTTGGTGGGATGTGGATTGATTAAAAGTTTATACTACAAAAGTCTCCTGTTTAACAGCAGGAGACTTTTTTGTTTAAATTGAGTAAAACATCCACCATGAAAAAAATTCTCTTTGCCTGTTTGATTGCCTTTAGTTCCTGCACTGTCCAGCGTATCAATAAATCTCTTACAAAATCCGATGTCTTTGACAAAGGTCATCTGGGGTTTATGCTGCTCGATCCAGACAAGGACAAGGTTTTGGTAGACATCAATTCTGACAAGTACTTTATACCTGCCTCCAACACCAAACTATTCACTTTTTATACTTCCTATACAGTACTCGGAGATAGTCTGGTAAACGGGCTAAACTATCTGGAAAAAGAAGATTCCCTTATTTTCTGGGGTACAGGTGACCCGAGTTTGCTTCACCCTGATTTGAAAAACACGAAAGTAATAGAGTTCCTGAAAAAACAGGATAAAAAACTGTATCTGCTGGACAATTTTGATCAGGTAAGTGCTTTCGGTTCGGGCTGGTCATGGGACTGGTACAATGCCTACTATGCGGCAGAAAGATCTTCAATGCCCATATATGGAGACATCGTTCGCTTCGCAAAAAAAGAAGGAGATTCTACTTTCTCCATCTATCCTACTCGCTTTGGTGCATCCATGAAACTCGCCGAACCCATAGGCAATGTCTCCTCAAGCTTTCGAAGGGATTATAAAGAAAACAAGTTTACTTATTTTTTAACAGGCGAAGCATTAGACAAAAGTTTTGAAACGGATATTCCCTTTATTACCTCCGCAGAGTTCACAGCCCAATTGCTGTCAGAAGAAATAGGAAAAGAAATAGAAATTATAACAAATCAAAAATACCTTTCTGAGGAACCGACAAAACTGCAAACAGCCCCAACTGACAGCATCTATGCACAGATGATGAAAATCTCGGATAATTTCCTTGCTGAGCAGCTTTTGTTATTGGTTTCCGATCAATTGGACAATAAACTCAACTCCGAAGATGCCATTGCTTATGCCAAAGAAAACTTGTTTTCAGACTTACCTGACGAACCCATATGGGTTGACGGCTCCGGGCTTTCATCCAAAAACATGTTTACACCCAGAACCATCATTGCTTTACTCGGCAAAATAAGAGCGGAAGTCCCTTTGGAAAAAATCAAAGCCTATTTCCCGGCGGGAGGAGAATCAGGAACTATCCGAAATTGGTATCCTGCTGACGAAGGGCAACCAGCTTATATTTATGCCAAAACCGGAACACTCTCCATGAGCAATGCGCTCAGCGGGTATTTATTGACAAAAAGTGGGAAAATTCTTCATTTCTCATGCCTGATGAACAACTATGCCATCTCTGCAAATGATTTGAAAACCGAACTTAACAAGATACTCTATTACATCCACGACAAGTATTAGCTGAATTGAAAAATTGGAAATTGAGGCTAAGAATTAATACTTGTATTTAATGAATTTCTAAGAGAATACATGCCACATTAGAAGCTTTATGGGATATCTGTGGGCTAAAAAACATAAGCCATAAGTAACTTAACTATCAAACTATGATCAAAACAACTATGAGGTTTTTTGCCAAACTTTCGGTTTACCTCTTACTTTTCACTGTCAATTTTCTACCTAAAGATCTCCAATCCCAATCCTTCACCATGGATCAGGTAGGGAAATTCAGCTTCCCCTCAGAATTAACCTCCTCACCTACCGGAGAGAAAATAGCTTGGGCTATGAATGAACAGGGGAAGAGAAATGTATATTTTGCGCAGGCTCCCAATTTTGAGCCTAAAAAGCTTACTGGATTCGACGAAGACGAAGGGCAGGAAATTAGTAGTCTACAATTTACTCCTGACGGAAATTGGTTGGTATTTGTCCGTGGAGGAGATCATGGAGGTGGCAATGCTTCCTCCACTGTCAATGCTCAAAATTTTCCAAAACTCCCAAAAGTGGAAATCTGGAAAATCCACCTTGCGGATGGCAAAGCGGAACCCATTACCGAAGCAGATGATCCTTTTGTCGGAGCACCTCACTCCCTAGGTTACCTCAAAGGAGGGCAAATCTGGACAGTTGATTTAAAAAGTATGTCTAAGCCATCCCAACTTTTTGAAGTAAAAGGAAACATTAATTATGCCCAATATTCCCCCGATGGGACTAAGTTGGCCTTTGTGACCAACAGGGGATCACATTCTTTGGTAGGAATCTATGAAAATGACACCACTCCTATTCATTGGATTTCGCCTTCTTTCCGCCGGGACGTTTTACCACAATGGTCTCCGGACGGTAAGCAACTTGCCTTTATCCGTACTCAGGGAGGTAGAGGTGCTGCTTTTCCACTACTGGAACCTAGGCATGTATCCTGGGAAATATGGCTGGCAGATGTAGAAACGGGGGAAGGATACAAATTGTGGAAAGCTCCGGAGACACTGAGAGGCTCTTATTCCTCTCCTTTTATATCTTTCAGTGCAGATGGTAATTTGGTTTTCCAGTCCTACGAAGACGGCTGGCAACATTTATATGCTCTGGAAGTAGCCTCCGGCAAAACTACTTTACTCACTCCCGGTGACTATATGGTGGAACAGATCAAAATGAATTCCACTAAATCAAAACTTATTTTCTCAGGAAATACAGGGGCTGAACCAGAGGATACAGATCGAAGACATATCGGAACCATTGACATTACTAGCAAAGAATTAACTTGGAAAACTACAGGTTCGGGAATAGAAGCATATCCTGTGTGGATTGGAAATGAAGAGAAAACAGCCTATTTCACTGCTACTGCACAACGCTCGCATCTAGTGGCTGTGAATGATGGAGCCAGCACCGAACTTTTGCAAGAGTCAATTATCCCGGAAGATTTCCCACAATCTTCCCTTGTCATTCCAAAACAGGTGAAATTCATTGCTCCTGATGGCACCACTCTATATGGACAGGTATTTGAAAAAGAAGGGGGAGCATCCAGCAAACCCGGAGTTGTTTTCGTCCATGGTGGTCCGCAGCGACAAATGCTGTTGGGCTGGAGTTATATGGATTATTATTCCAATACCTATGCCCTAAACCAATACCTGGCTGAGTTGGGTTTTGTGGTTCTTTCCGTGAATTACCGATTGGGAATCGGCTATGGCTATGAGTTTCACCGTCCTGCCAATGGCTATTACCAAGGAGCAATAGAGTATCAAGACATCAAAGCCGGTGGTGAATTCCTCGCTTCTTTGCCACAGGTAGATGGAGGTAAAATCGGGATTTATGGCGGCAGCTATGGTGGCTATTTGACAGCTTTGGCATTGGCCAGAGATTCTGATTTGTTCAAAGTCGGGGTTGATATTCACGGAGTCCATGATCTGGACGGTCGATATGATTTGCCCGAAACGTATGAAGTTGCTGCTGACCTAGACAAAGCCAAGGAGATTGCCTGGGAATCCTCACCGATGGCAGATTTAGCCACCTGGACTTCTCCTGTGCTTTTCATCCATGCCGATGATGACCGCAATGTTGCTGTAAGCCAGACGGCTGATTTGATCAGAAGATTTGAAGAGCTTGGAAAACCTTACGAATCTATTCTAATCCCCGGCGACACACACCACTGGATGAAATGGTCAAATATGATCAAAGTGGATCAGGCTACAGCTGATTTCCTCAAAAAACACTTACTAAATTAAGAAACTAATCTAATGCAATTACTCGGTATACACCATATAGCCATTATCTGTAAAGATTATGAGCGTTCGAAAAAATTCTATACTGAAATACTTGGTTTAGAGATCAAACAGGAAATCTTCCGTGCCGAAAGGAGTTCGTATAAATTAGATTTGACGCTGAACGGAATCTATATCCTTGAGTTATTTTCTTTTCCTTCTCCTCCTGACCGTCCATCCCGACCGGAAGCTGTCGGATTGAGACATTTAGCCTTTGCCGTAACAGATTTAGATCAATGCATACATCATTTGGATAACCACCAAATACGCTCTGAGTCTATAAGAATAGATGAATTTACCGGAAAGCGATTCACTTTCATAGCAGATCCTGATGGCTTACCGATAGAGTTTTATGAAGTATAGTGACTAAAAAAAGCCCGAGAACTTTCTCGGGCTTTTCTATTAATATCCAATCCTAACAATTAAGATGGGTTTTGGATCATATTGTCATTTGCATTCAACTCATCTATTGGAATTCTCCATTGCCAGTTGTTAGTACCTGCCGGCTCTGTGAATTTACCGTTGATGACTGATTCTACCTGATTAGTTCCCGTTCTATCCAAAGGAAGGTTAAGGCGCTTTAAATCATAGAATCTGAATCCTTCTCCCCACAATTCAATTCTTCTCTGGATCATTATTTCTTCAATCAAAGCTTCTCCAGTATTTGTGGATTTAACGTATTCCGGATCTCTTTTGGATACTAAGTCAAAAAGAATGTCAGCGGCTTCCGAATCATCCCCACGACGAGCTAAAGCCTCAGCTTCAATAAGGTACATTTCCGCGGCCCTCATATAAGGCACATCCCCTACAGATGATGCATTCGCCTGGGCAAGAAACTTACGATTCATATAATCATACTTACTGAAACTAGATAGTGTCATCTCATCAATAAAAGGATCTCTCAATTCCGGGTCTGAGGCATTTGGATCCCATAGACCTTTTCTATAATCTGAATCAGAAATCATATCATAAAGCTTGCTATTAATGGCTTTAGGGTTCCCTCGAATGTTGGTCGAACTAAAGTTTAAAGACATGTAAGCAAAGAATGAAGCAAAGAAAGTTCCTTGGTCATCTACCTGACGGCTACCCCATATCCATTCTGGATTTTCCACAGAATTAAATCCCTGATAGAGTTGACTTTCCGACATCAACTGAAATCCTTCACGAGCTTCACTTGCCATTTCAGCAGCCAATGAATAATTACCTTGAGTCAATGCAATTCTAGCTTTGATGCCTTTTGCCACATTGATGTTTATGTGAGAAGTCGCATTTCTAGCTTCATCCAATAGTTCAATAGCAGCATTTATATCAGTGTTAATCTGAGTATAAACTTCTTCCACTGTATTTCTGGATCCTCCCTCAGTGATTGGTTCTATTACAATAGGAACGCCCATTTGTGAATTCGCTCCGGCAGCATCGTAGCGCCCAGCAAACATCTGAACCAAGTTGAAATGTGCCCACGCTCTATAAGCCAATGCCTGACCTTTAATCTCATCCCTTTCTTCCTGAGTTCCTTCCGCATCGTCAATATTGGCTATAATCATATTGGCATTACCAATTACTTTGTAATAATATCTCCATACAAATCGAACATCACCTGAGTTTTCATTAAGGTGGTTCAACCATCTTGCTGTAGAAACATACCAGCCATTACCAGTAGTAGTGAAGACCACATCTTCACCCATTACTTCACGCATAATCATTACACCACTTTCAGCCGCCTGACCCTGACTGTCAAAACGAATATGGAGCATTCTATGAATACCGTTTAATGCAGCCATTGCATTCTGAGTAGATTCAAAAGCTTCTTCTACACCTACTGCATCCGTTGGAGTTGTATCCAGATAATCCTCCGCGCAACTAGTTGTAAACAAAAGTGACCCTACTATAACTATTTTACTAATATTTTTTTTCATTGTCTTCTAATTAGAGTGTTAAATTAACTCCCAAAGTGAAAGATCTCGCTGGAGTATAGGTGTTTGAAGTAGTTCCACTGAACGTACCGGATACATACATGCCTTTCCTTGAAGAAGCCCAACCCAAGTTTTCACCAGCTAAATAAACCGTGGCACCTTTCACTTTAATCCTGTCCAAAAACGGTTTAGGAAGAGTATATGCAAGGTTTATCGAACGCAAATTTAGATAGGATGCAGAAGTCAACCATCTATCAGACTGAACATTGGTATTAGCTGCACCCGATACATCCATTTTAGGGACATCGGTAACATCACCCGGTTTTTGCCATCTGTTCAAGATGTCTGTGTGCAAGGCACCGCCTTCTGTACCAGCATCCATCAATCCCGCGTAGATCCCATCGTAAATATCTCCACCTACTGAGAAACTCATCAACACGCTAAGACTAAACCCTTTGTAGTTGAAGGTATTGGTAACACCCCCGAAGAAGTCAGGTATTGCGCTTCCTGCATAGTGAAATCTTGCATTTCCTTGATCAATAGTAAGGGTATCAGTTCCTATGATTCTTATATCTTCATCATCCTCACTAAATTCCTCCGCTCTAAATAGACCATCTCCAGTTTCAGGGTCAACTCCATACCAGTCTCTTAGCCAGAAGTCATAAATAGAACTTCCCACTTCATACTTTTTGGTTGCTTCAATTTGTTCCTCGAAAGGTAATTTCTTGAATTCATTTGCAAAAGTTGAAACGTTCAGACCCACATTCCATGTAAAATCACCTGATCTTACCACATCACCTGCAATACTGAACTCGATACCTTGGTTGCTCATAGTCCCTATATTCTGGAATCTACTTTCTAGACCTGTCGTCAAAGACAAGGGTACTTCGAAAAGCAAGTTTTCTGACTCTCTGTAATAATATTCAAGGGTACCTTGAAATCTATTGGCAAATGCAAAATCCAAACCTACGTCAAATGTATTGTTAGATTCCCATAATAATCCATTTGCAGCAAGGGAAGCCTGTAAAATGCCCGGCTCGGAAGCATTATTATAGCCTAAATCATAGAGTGCCTGCCAAGGGTAGTAATTCGCATCCCCGTTTGAAAATTCAAGCTTGTTGTTTCCTACTTGTCCATAGGATGCTCTTAATTTCATCAACTGAATGGAGCTTGAATTAAAGAAGCTCTCCTGATCGATGGTCCATGCAGCACCAACTGAGAAGAAATTACCCCACCTTACATCGCTGGAGAATCTAGATGAACCGTCTCTTCTAAAAGAAGCAGAAAAGGAATACTTGTCATCATAGACATAATTTAATCTACTGAAATACGATTCGATTCTATCCACATCCACACGACCAGTGGCAGAGGTAGTAGTCACAAAGTTATCAGGCTCAATATTTCCCGCTACAATCTGATCTTGCTTGCCTAAATACTGCCTGTCAATCCGAAGGTTATAGTTTTCATGCCCTACCAACGCCTCTACAAAATGTTTATTTTTAAACACTTTTGAATAAGATAGCAGCTGATTAAACGTCAAGGAGTTTGTTCTGATATTTTCTCTATTTGTTCTTCCTGCAGGAGCTCCATCTCCAACAATTTGGTTATCATACCCTATTTCCAATAAAGAAGTCATATCCGTAGATATATTGGTTCTGAATGTGAAATCCTTCAGAAAAGTAGCTTCTACATATCCTCTCCCAGAGAGAACATCTCTATCAAATGAATCAATATTTAAGAGTGTTTCTTGAACCGCATGCCTTCCAGCAGATGCATCTGATCCTCTGCTTGGAAGACCTAGTTCTGACAAATTTCCCGTATCATAGATTCTTTCATTGTTCTCATCAAGAATATACCCACCTGTTTGCATATTTTGAGCATAAACAGGATATATAGGGCCTATATTTCTAGCGAAGAAAAATGGGTTGACATAACTAGTACTCCCCGTAGTTCTGGCGTTGTTTCCTTCACTCATGGTAGCAGATACATTTAAACCAGTTTTTAGCCAGTCAGTCGCCTGAGTATTCACATTGACACGACCTGTGAATCTTTCTATATCAGATTTAATCACAAATCCCTGCTCGTTTAAATAGTTAAACGACGTGTAGAAATCTGTCTTTTCCGAACCGCCAGAATAAGTCATATTATATTCTTTACGATCGCCTGTCCTTTGAAGGAAATCATACCAATCCAATCCTTCAAAGTTATTTACAGCATTTGGATTTAATGTTCCGTCCAAACCTACAACCTGATCGTTTGGTACATTATAAATATTATACTTTAACACGTTATCTATTAAACTAGACGAAGCGTATTGAGCAGCTGACTCTGCAGTTTGCCCAGATCCAAGCCTACTGTTTTTTAGAGACTCCCAAACCAACGGATAATACTGTCCTGCATTTACGCGATTATACTCAGGTAGAGCTCTGCCCGAATAACCCTGCTGAACTTTTAAATTAAAGGTAGGTTTATTCTTTTTACCTGTTTTAGTGGTGATCATGATCACACCATTGGCAGCTCTAGATCCATACAACGCAGCGGAAGACGCATCCTTTAAGATGGTCATATCTTCAATATCCGAAGGGTTAAGATTGGACAGATCTCCATCATAAGGCACTCCATCTACTACATACAATGGAGAAGAAGATGAATTCACTGAACCAACTCCACGAATTCTTATTGCAGGTGTAGCACCGGGCTGTCCAGAAGAAGAGGTGGTGATTACACCTGGAGCCTGTCCTTCTATCGCATTTATCACATTATTTATAGGTCGGTCAGCAATCTTATCTCCCTTAAGAGAAACTGCTGAACCTGTAAAGTTACCTTTATCTACAGTACCACCATAAGCAGTGATCACTACTTCATCCAGATTCTGGGCATCAGGCTCTAAGCTCACATTTATCACCGATCTATTGCCGATGGCCTCCTCCTTCGAACTGTAACCGATGTAACTGAACACCAAAGTCTGAGAACCTTCGGGAACTTCAAGCGAATAGGTA
The DNA here is from genome assembly GCF_014838715.1 of Algoriphagus sp. Y33. Classification (NCBI taxonomy): domain Bacteria; kingdom Pseudomonadati; phylum Bacteroidota; class Cytophagia; order Cytophagales; family Cyclobacteriaceae; genus Algoriphagus; species Algoriphagus sp. Y33. The sequence continues at coordinate 2,832,237 of NZ_CP061947.1, forward strand.
CCATCCAAGTCTGAGACTACTCCAATGGTAGTACCTTTCACCAAAATACTGACTCCAATGAGTCCTTCGGGCTCTTCATCGGAAATTACTCTACCGGTGATAACGCGCTGCTGAGCAAAAACGCTACCGGTAATCAGTAATCCAAAGAGCATACTGAGTAATGCTTTTTTCATAAGTTAAATTAATTGGTAATAAACACAGCCTCACCTTGAGGTTGCTTTTTCTTAATAGGAAATTTATAGGTGTTAGACTTTCAGAATTGAAATCTGAGAAAACAGCAATTTTTGCGTGCTCTTAATCAGGTATCTATTGTCAAGTTCAATTCTCATAATCCTTCTATTTGCAGTATCAAATCGCAAGTCGGCAAAAAGTTAAAAACACCGCTTACTCGAAATCGGACACTTTTATTATTTATATCTGGGTCTTAATATCGTAAATTTAACATCAATTATGATTTTCCTAGCCATAACGGCCAAAAAATCACCCCAAATCTGGAAAATAAACGTAAAATCTGTTCAAAACCTTTAATTGGCGATATTTTGTATTATTTGAAGAGTAAAAAAGCTCCCCTATCCGATCATCGGTATAAGGAAGCTTCCCTTTCTAAACTTTTTTCAAGCAATTACTTGCCTTCATCAAGCTTATTCCTGTCTTTCACATACTTCTCAAGCCAACTATCCATTTCCCATAGCATATGATTAATGGATTCTTTTGCAGCATACCCATGGCTTTCATTGGGTAAGAAAACCAATCTTGCAGTTGCACCGTGGCCTTTCAATGCATTATAATACCGCTCAGACTGAATAGGAAACGTACCCGAATTATTGTCTGCCTGTCCATGTATCAACAAAATGGGAGTTTCCACTTTATGGGCAAATGAGAATGGGGACATATTGAAATAGACCTCCGGAGCTTCCCAATACGTTCTTTGCTCATATTGGAAACCAAAAGGGGTCAAAGTCCTATTATATGCACCACTTCTGGCAATCCCGGCAGCAAATAGATTAGTGTGGGAAAGTAAATTAGCTGTCATAAAGGCTCCGTATGAGTGGCCTCCCACAGCGATTCTATCTCTGTCGCCTATTCCCAAATCCACGATTTCATCAATGGCAGCTTCCGCATTGGCCACAAGCTGATCAATAAAGTAGTCGTTTGGTTCCTTGTCCCCCTCTCCTACTATCGGCATTTCCGTTCTATCCATTACGGCATATCCCCTTGTCACCCAGAAAAGCGGTGAACCATAATTCACGCGGGTAAATGCGTATTGGGAACCTCTTACCTGCGCAGCAACCTCCTTGGATTTGTATTCTCTTGGATACGCCCACATCAACACGGGAAGTGGTGCGTCTTTTCCGGCTTCAAATCCTTCGGGAGTATAAATCACAGCCGATAGGTTCAAGCCATCATTTCTTTCATAGGTCACCAACTGTTTTTGGATACCTTTAATGGATTCATAGGGGTTATCAAAGTCCGTGAGCTGCCGTGGAGCAATTCTCTTTTTAGTATTTACCAGCCAATAGTTAGGCTGGATATCAGTGCTCTCTTTAATCGTCACAAACTCAGTGGCATCTTCACTCAGAACCTTAGCCACACGCTCGTAATAGGGTGCCTGGGATCTCCACAGGATATTCTCATCCTTGGTCTTTGTGTTGAATGTAGATAAATAAGGCATATCCCCTTCAGGCGAACCTCCAGGGCTTGTCATATACACCAAATCTCCCTTTCGCAGCAATACCTTTTTCCCAAACTCATTTTCGATCATGACCGGATCTCCGGGATCATTATACAAATCGTCAAAAGACCGTTCTATTATCATTCGCTTGGCTTGCGATGGATCGGATGGATTAATCACTGACCGAAGGTCTTTTCTGCTTTTTGACCAACGTTCATTCATAATGGCAAATGAATCATCTGACCAATCAATGCCTGCAAATCGATAAGACGAGGTAGCTAACTTTTGTTTTGCCCCAGAGAAAGGAGCCTCCAAAGTGTACACAATTTCCCGCTCTTCCATCTCGACACGGGCATCTCCCCCGTCCTGAGCCTCTACCCAGTAAAGCACTGCCGGCTTATCCGCTCTCCAACTGATATACCTTGGACCGGTCACCGTAGCATCAAAGCCTGTTGGTCTATTTTCATCCAAGGGTATTTCTGCTAAAGTCTTTACTTTTTTCCCGTCTTTCGACCAAATTTCCACATCATAAGGGAATCTATTTGCCGGTACTAAATACGAGAAGGGCTTTCTGATCAAGTCCACCAAAATATAGCTTCCATCAGGAGAAAGATCAACGGATTTAATCATGCCTGTTGCTCCTATAGTTTTTTTGTTTCCTTCCAAATCCACCTCCATAAGCTGCGAATCCATGAAGTAGGCAAAAAGCGTCTCATCATATGGGTTCTCTAGCAGGTCCTGATAGGTTCTGCTGGGTGCTGCATCTCCGGTAGTTTCCTGGATAATAGGTCCGGCAGGTGCGGAAGGTTTTTGCGGAATAGTGCCACGGTCAGGATTCACGGCTTTTACCAAGAGTTTATTGTCCGGTGTCCACGTGACTGCATTTCCATAAATTTCATTAATAATATTTGCCGTAAGCTTTTTAGCTGAATTAGTACTCAGATCCACCAGCCAAAGGCTGATACCATCGGCATCTGTCTGCGTAAATGCCATGTATTTCTCATCATGGGAAAACCTAAATCCACCCATGTTGGGCTGAGTAGGCAAGCCTGTTATCTGGCTTTCTTCACCTGATTGCGTATTCTTGATTTTGATGTTTTCTACCCCTATTTGTCTACTAGGGCCAGAGGTCGCCGGATTGATCCGCATACCTGCTATTTTCAATTCAGGCTGAGAAAGTACGGCTATACTTGGATTGTCCGATCTTTCCATCAGCAGCATCCAGTCACCATCCTTAGAAAACCTTACAGAAGGTGTGCTCGGTGCATTTACCAGATCAGCTATGGATTGTGGTGGTGTTTGATAGGTGCTTTGCGCCAGCAAGTCTGTCCAAAAGATGCTGAGGGAAATAGCTAACGCAAAAATTTTTGTAGCCTTTAATTTCATAAGTTTATATTTTGGTTAGGCCAATTTAACAAATTCTACCCGTCAGAATTTGTAGAATGACATAAGTGGCAAAAAGTCAGTTTGAACCTTAAGTTTAGGAATACATGCTTTCAAGTCAATAGAAATAGTATAAAAAGGGAATCTTTTATCACCCCCATATTTTCCACCTTCGCATAAAATACACAATCTCAACTATGGCAGAACTCAAAACCAAAGCAACCGAGGATTCAGTGGAAGACTTTCTCAACACAATAGCTCACCCCGTCCGAAGGGAGGATGGATTCAAGCTGTTGCAATTGTTCAAGGATGAAACAAGTGAAGAGCCGGTGATGTGGGGCCCCAGCATCGTGGGTTTCGGGAAATACACTTATAAGTATCCTTCCGGAAAAGAAATGGAATGGTTTCCCGTAGGTTTTTCACCTAGAAAGCAGTCTTTATCAATCTATATCATGCTGGAAGACAATGACCTGAAGCCTTTTCTGATGAAGCTTGGAAAGTATAAAAAGGCCAAAGGCTGCCTTTACATCAGTAAATTGGCAGATATTGATGAGAAAACCTTTAGGGAAATGATCCGTTCTTCAATAAATTTAGTAAGAACAAAAAACCAGTAATATGCTACATGTTTTGAATGGCGATTCGCTGGCATCCTCATTTCCGGCCAGCATTCCAGGCGAAGTTGCAATTGTTCGGGAAGCGTTGGTTGACGGCCCTGTGCATGCCGAATCTCTAGAAGAACTTTGGGTGATTCGAGACAAGTATCTCTCAAAAAAATACCCTGAGGCAGCTCAAGAGGACTATTTCACCAAAGTCGTCCCGGAATTTGAAAAAATCCTGACAGCTTCCGTGGAGACAAAAGTCTACCTTTGGTTTGAGCATGATTTATTTTGTCAGGTAAACCTGTGGTTTGTCGTGAATCTGCTCAAAAAGCACAAAGGCTCTGTGTACCTAGTAACGCCCACCACTGATCTAATAGAAGGTTTTGGAGGAATGAATCAGCTAAAATTGGAGCAAGCCTTTAGAGATGCAAGATTACTGACTGCAAACGAAAGACATATTCTTTCAGATATGTGGGAACTATACCAAAGGCAAAACATTTCGGAAGCATTAACCCTTTCAAGGCAAGTCGGTCCGGAACTTCCGTTTCTTTATCCTGTAGTAGCAGCTTGGAGAGAATCAATTCCCCATGGAGATTATCAGGGAAAGCCAAAAGCTGCTTTAAAAGAAATCGCTACTGAATTGGGAACAGATGATTTCGGAAAAATCTTCCGGGCTTTTCATATTAAGCATGCGATTTATGGTTACGGAGATTTGCAGGCAAAACGGCTCTGGGAAGAATTGAAGCACTAAGTAAAAGGCTTTCCCATGAATTAGTAATCATTTTGTTTCAAAAAATTAATATTCTGTCAATCAATCCCTTTTGGGTGAAGGTCAAAGGAAAAAGATGAAAGGTTAGCCTCTTTCACCCTTTTCCTTGTCCCTTTCTCCTTATCATCTAGATTTGCCCAGAAAATAACAGTTGGTGAGGTAATCCCGAAATTGACATTTGAGACAGCCCCTTCTCACTCCAATTCCTTTAGCATTTTCTCTGATGAATCAATTACTCCCATGTATTTTTTTATTAACCAGCGACTTAGAAGAAACATTAACCCTAAGCAGACAGGAATATAGATTATCCAAAACAAAGGGTTTGAAATCTTTTCAAAAGAACCATCCAATTCTGCCAATGGCGGCAAAATCGTAAGCAACAATATCGCTCCGGAGATCATAGCATACTGTTGCACTTTTTTAAATCTAATTTTACTCCTGGTAAACTTATCCAAAATAACAGCGGGAGATTCTGAATCAATCCGCAGGCTTCTCATACCTTTTATGACGGATAAGCTTGCTACCGGAAGCACTATTAAGATAAAAATACTAATCAATGCAAACAGCTGATTATACCAGAGTTCAAAATCCGCAAAATGAGATAAAATATACATTGCGTAACCCACACAGAAGAGTGATCCAATGATCTCGGGAACTCTTACATAGTTTAGTTTCTTTCTGAATTTCTGTTTCGTGATTTGAATAAGTAATTCTTTTTGAATTTTATCCTGTTTTTCCACCTGCAGACTTAAATCAGCCCAAAGTGATTTCATTTCTTCAAGTTCCATGTTTCTAGTGGGTTTGAGCGGTGACGCCTGATTTTAACTTTGCTTTGATTCTGGACATTCGTGTGCCTACGTTACTTACCGAGATTCCCGATATTTCAGCAATTTCCTCATAGCTTTTTCCTTCCAAAAAAAGAAACACAATCCCCCTGTCCAGTAGATTAAGCTTTCTGATGTGTGCATAGAGCTGCTGGATTTTCTCTTCCTTTTCAGTATCACCTGAGTCAGAAAACTGAATCTTAACATCCTGAAGTGGTACTACCTGTAGTTGTTTCTTTGATCGATTCAAATGAGTGATGGCTGTGTTCATTCCTACTCGATATAGCCATGTGGACGGTTTGGCTGCTCTTTTGAAATTATCAAATGACTTCCATGTCTGATAGACAATCTCCTGATAAAGATCATCCTGTTCATCCTTCTCCCGGGAATAAATCGACGCTATCTTATAGATTAGCCCTTGGTTTTGATGGATAAGGTTGACAAACTCGTCCTCTTTGTTCATTTGGTTTCTTTTATCTATTAGTCTCTGATCTCCAGAAAAAATCACAGAATTGTTGGAAAATATTTAGCAAAAATAAAACAGTAGATGAAAAACTGTTCGTGACACGAACAGTGGCGGAAATAGTAATAAAGTCCAGCTTCTGGAGAAGCAGGACAACTGCTATTGCGAAAATCTAAAATAAACCCTGAGCTCTCTGCGCGACACTCTGCGCACTCTCTGGTAAAATCCGAAATCCGTCACAATTTCTTATTTTCGTGTTATGCAGTGGTTCACTCCTTTTACAATTTCAGAATCCCCCTTTCCTATTTCCCATCAAAGTAAAATCTTGAGCTTGGGTTCATGCTTTGCCCAGACTATAGGGCAAAAGATGCTCACTCACAAATTCGACTGCCTTGTCAATCCTTTTGGGACCATTTTTCACCCTATGATTTTGGGCGATCTGCTGGATCATACGATGTTTCAGGATAACTTGGAAGAAAATGGCTTGATTGAGCGGGATGGTATCTATTTCTATCTGGGGACACATTCTGACCTTAATGGGAATTCTCCTGAGGAATTGAAAAAAAACTATGCTTTTCACCTTGCTGAAACCCGGAAATACCTGGAAAATGGCACGCATCTTATTTTGACATTGGGAACTTCCTGGGTCTACGAAAAAGAGGAATTTGGCAGAGTAGCAAATTGCCACAAACTCCCCAAAAAGCTGTTTAAGAAAAAACTTGTTCCACTGGAAGAAATGGTCTCCTATCTAAGCCACGTTTTTGGGAATATCTCCAGAGCCTATCCCAACTTGAAAATTATTTTGACAGTCAGTCCGGTTCGTCATATCAAAGATGGGATTCCGGAAAACCAACTTAGTAAAAGTATTCTGCGTGTGCTCTGCCATGAATTAGAAAACAAACTAAGTAATACAATATACTTTCCTGCTTATGAAATTCTTATAGACGAATTGCGTGACTATCGCTTTTACAGAGAAGACCTGATTCATCCAAGCGTCGAAGCTGAAAACTACATCTGGGAGAAATGGAAAAACTCAAATTTCACTGAAGAAACAAAACATAAAGCAGATCAGATTCATAAGATCAATCAAGAGCTGGACCATCGCCCACTCAACCCCAAAAGTGAGGGCCACAGAAAATTTCTGCAGAGTCTTCTGTCCAAGTTGGAACGATTGAATACCGAATTTGATTTTTCTAAAGAAATCGAATCCACATCGATTCAACTTTCCAACTTTTAGCCTTACAACACGTCGACTTCGCCCAGCGTGACTAGCCCAAACTCTGCTATGCCAAAATACTCTAATAAACTCGTTCATTCCCAATCTCCCTACCTTCTCCAACACGCCCATAATCCAGTGGACTGGTTTCCTTGGGGGTCTGAAGCACTGGAAAAGGCAACACGTGAAAACAAGCCGATTTTGGTTTCGATTGGTTACTCAGCATGCCACTGGTGTCATGTGATGGAACGGGAAAGTTTCGAAGATGAAGCTACGGCCAAGCTTATGAATGCGTATTTTATCTGTGTCAAAATCGACCGGGAGGAACGTCCTGATATTGACAATATTTACATGGATGCAGTTCAAGCAATGGGTCTGCAGGGAGGATGGCCGCTAAATGTGTTCTTGATGCCCAATCAAAAACCTTTTTACGGCGGCACTTATTTCCCAAATCCCCAATGGAAAGGACTGTTGGCAAACATCGCAGAAGCATTTGAAAAACATGAAGACCAATTGGCGGAGAGTGCAGAGGGATTTGGAATCAGTCTGAACAGAAAGGAAACGGAGAAATACGGGATTTCAGCAGGTGATCAGGAGGTTGATCCTGACGAGCTTGCAGAAATCGCAGCCAAAATCACGGCTCAGCTTGACCGGGAATGGGGCGGGATGAACCGGGTACCGAAGTTCCCTATGCCGGCTATTTGGAGCTTTCTGTTGGATTATGGATTGCTTCGCCGGGACCCAAAACTCCTAGATGAAGTTCTTTTCACTCTTCGGAAAATCGGAATGGGGGGAATCTACGATCAATTGCGAGGCGGTTTTGCACGATATTCCGTAGATGGGGAATGGTTTGCGCCTCATTTCGAAAAAATGCTCTATGACAATGGCCAATTGTTAGAACTTTATGCCAAAGCTTTTCAAGTGAGTGGAGATCTGTTTTTCAAAGAGAAAGTAACTGAAACAGTCGCTTGGCTCGAAGCTGAAATGGGGAATGGAGAAGGTGGATTTCATGCTGCGCAGGATGCCGATTCGGAAGGCATAGAAGGTAAGTTCTATGTATGGGAATATGAAGAACTGAAGAACTTGATTCCAGATGAACTGCCATGGCTCAGTAAACTTTATAATCTCAAATCTGATGGAAATTGGGAAGATGGGGTCAATATTTTATTTCAAACTTCAAGTGAAAAAGAAATCTCTGAAGAATTTGGGATGAGTGAGGATGAGTTGAAAAACAAGTTAAAAGGGGTAAAGAGTCAGCTTCTGGAAGTAAGAAACCAACGGATTTTCCCAGGAAAAGACGATAAAATACTGAGCGGTTGGAATGGTCTCATGAGTGCGGGATTGATTCAGGCTTATTATGCTACCGGCGACAAAAACATGCTAGATCTTGCTGTCAAAAACCTGAAATTCCTTCAGGAGAAATTACTGGTAAATGGTGTACTCCACCGTGCTTACAAAAATGGACAGGCTTATACGCCAGGCTTTCTGGAAGATTACGCAGCCGTGATCAAAGCTTCGTTAATGGCCTTTGAAGCCACAGGAGATGCACAATGGCTGGATTTTGCAAGACCCCTGACTGATTTTTGCATTACAGAGTTTTATGATGATACGGATGGGTTTTTCTATTTTAACAATCCAAATGCAGAAAAATTAATTGCAGATAAAAAGGAGCTTTTTGACAATGTGATTCCTGCTTCCAATTCTATGATGGCGCGAAACCTTCATCGGCTTTCGCTTTTCACCTACGAGGAAAAATACACTGAAATAGCCTCCAAAATGCTTGGTGGAATGAAAGAATTAATCCTAAGAGATCCCGGATTCCTAAGCAATTGGGCTTCCTTGTTTCTCGAAAAACTTGTCCCAACCGCAGAAATAGCAATAATCGGAGCAGGGGCAACAATGAAAGCCAGAGCATTTCAGCAGAATTACACGCCCAATATGATCTTGGCCTATTCAGAAAGTCCGACAGATAATGCCGCAATTCTTGCAGATAAGACACCCGATCCGACCGGAAATGCCTTAATTTATGTCTGTTTCGACCACGCCTGCCGCAAGCCTGTAAGGACACGCGAAGAAGCCGTTTCTCAACTCCCATATTTAGCCTAAGACTATTGGAAAGCCTGTTTGGAGATCAAGATTTATATCCTATCGATAGCGGAAATAATTTCGCAGATATCATTCTGCCTGTTCCGATTCCAAGGATGTTCACCTACAGCATCCCCCATTCCATGCTGGGGGAGATTAACCTAGGGGCTCGTGTGATCGTGCAGTTTGGCAAAAAAAAGGTGCTCACGGGGATCATTGGAAAAGTACATAATAAGCCTCCCCAAGCCTATCAGGCCAAACCCATTTTGGAAGTTTTGGATGAACAGCCCAGTGTCAATCCTCTTCAAATCCGGTTTTGGGTATGGATGGCTGAGTATTATTTCTGCCACATCGGGGAAGTCATGCATGCTGCACTTCCTTCAGGATTGAGATTGAGCAGCGAAAGCAAGGTGCAGCTCAATCCCAATTTTGACCGGGAAACAAGCAGCTATCCTCTGGATAATCGCGAGATCATGATCTTAGATGCATTGGAAGATAAACCTGAGCTTTCGTATGATGACTGTGAAAAGGTTCTTTCTATCAAAAGCATCCATCCAATCCTCAAAAGTTTGGTCAAAAAAGAAGCGATCCTGATTTTTGAAAAAGTACAGGAGAAATACGCCCCTAAAGTAGAAACCAGAATTCGTTTGACTCCCGGGATTTCCGGAAGCAAAGGTGCATTGCAGGAAGTTTTCGATAGCTTGTCCAAGAGAGCAAAGCAAGAATCTATTTTACTGAAATATTTGAGAGATGTCCCTTTCCTTCAAAAGCCTCAATCCAACGAAAAAGGTGTGGACAAAGCAACTCTGCTGGAAGAGGGAGATTCCGAGAGTTCGTTGAATACGCTTATCAAAAACGGGATTTTCGAAACCTTCAAAGTCGTGGTAAACAGACTTGCCGAAGAAGAACCGGAATCTGAGCCAGCCATTCTTTCCACCAGTCAACAATCAGCCTTCGAAGAAATAAAGCACCAATTCGAAAGTAAGCAATCTGTCTTACTACATGGGGTGACAGGCAGCGGAAAGACTGAAATTTACATTCAGATGATTCGGGAAGTGCTTGACAGCGGCTCACAGGTCTTACTGCTGCTGCCTGAGATCGCTCTTACCACCCAGATCGTCACACGGCTAAAGAAGGTCTTCGGAAGCCAAATGGGCGTTTACCATTCGAAGTATTCGGATAATGAACGTGTGGAAGTTTGGAATGGAGTCTTAAGTGGTAGATTTTCCTTTGTGGTTGGCGTTCGGTCCTCTATTTTCCTGCCTTTTGATAGCTTGGGGCTGATTATCGTAGATGAAGAACACGAATCCAGTTACAAGCAGTTTGATCCTGCACCAAGATTTCATGCCAGGGATTCTGCGATTATGCTTGCCTATTTTCATCAGGCGAGAACGCTTCTGGGCTCAGCTACGCCATCCTTCGAATCCTATTTCAATGCCAGTCAAGGCAAATATGGCTATGTGGAATTGACTCATCGCTTTGGTGATGCCAGCATGCCCAATTTTTTCTTGGCAGATTTGGCTGCGGATAAGCGAAAAAACCTACTCAAACTTGACACCACCCGAATTTTAAGAGAGAAGATTCAGGATGCACTGGCCAAGCAGGAACAGGTATTGATTTTTCAAAACCGCAGAGGTTATTCCCCTTATATCCAATGCGAGGATTGCGGTTGGACAGGCCAGTGTGTACAGTGCGACGTCAGCCTGACCTACCATCAGTTCTCCGAGGAACTTAGATGCCATTATTGTGGGTATAAGGAGAAAGTCCCCAGCTCCTGCCCCGCTTGCGGAAGTACCCAACTGACCACCATGGGTATGGGAACGGAGCGCATCGAAGAATCCCTGAGTTTGCTTTTTCCTGAGGCTAGAATCGGCAGAATGGACCTGGATACAACCAGAAATAAGCATGGCTACCAGCGCCTACTGGATGAATTTGGCTCCGGAAATCTGGATATTCTCGTTGGCACACAGATGATCACCAAAGGATTAGACTTCGGAAGAGTGACAGTAGTCGGAATTTGGGATGGAGACCGGATCCTGAATTTCCCGGACTTCCGTGCAGGAGAACGGGCTTATCAGCAAATCACGCAAGTGGCCGGACGTGCCGGAAGACGGGAAGTACAGGGTCAGGTAATCGTACAAACCAGAGATCCGGAAACGCAGATTTATTCCCAAGTCATCAAAGGTGACTATTTTGAGTTTTTCAACCATGAAATACATGAAAGGAAGAAGTTCTACTATCCGCCTTTTGTAAAATTGGTAAAGATCACAACCCGGCATGCAGATTATAGAGTCGCCGAAAAAGCAGCCCTAAATCTTCATCATGGCATGGCAGAGATTCCTATTAAGAAAATCGTACTCGGTCCGGAGAAAGGGATTATTGCCAGAATCAAGAATCAATACCAATTTGAGAGTTTGATCAAACTTGACCGGTCCGGAAATACCCCTGTGGTGTTTAAAGAACATCTCTGGAAAATCACGGAGGAATTGAAATCCAGACCCGAGTTTCGCTCTGTACGATTTGTAGTAGATGTGGATCCATCTTGATTGATGGCACTATTCCTCATGTTCCCTGAAATGAAACCGACACCGATGAAATGTTCGCCCTTTTCAGAAGCAAATGTCAGCACTCCAATCCCGACGTAGCATGCTGTGCCCAGATAAAGCCCTAATCAAATGCCATGCGATTGCCCCACATATAGAGGAGATAAACTTGGTCCTAAAAAAGTCTATATCTTGTCAAGATTATGAGAAAACTACATATCCATTCATTGCCACTTAAAGAGGTAATTACTGACATAGCCAATGGCTTAGGAACAAACTATAGTCATGATTGTGGAGAGTACACGGTTGATATTCCTGAACATTGGGGAAATGGAAGAATCAAAGGAATTAATTTTGAGGGGGGATTGGGGCTCTTGATTTACGAATGCATGTTTTACGAGGATGTTGAAATGAACTTTACCGTCAACCTAACGCATCCCCTGAAATTTCTATTCTGCCTGAATGGAAAACTGTCGCATCATTTCGAACAAGATGCGGAAAAACACTCCCTTCAGCGACATCAAAACATAATAGTGGCCAGTCAAGGCTATAATGGGCACGTCCTGCATTTCGAAAAAAATATTTCTACAGAAATCTATAGTCTGGAAATAGACCGTAAAATGTTTAGGGCAAAAATGTCCTGCGAATTGGAAAAGGCGAAACCGAGACTAAGGAAGGTTTTTGAGGACGAGAAAGCCATGCACTCCTTTTATCACAACTCACTATATAGTCTAGTCTTGGGAGAACTATTTGATGAAATGAAATCCCAGAATTATAGTCACTTCATCAAAAAACTATTCCTTGAAAGTCAATCTTATCGAATGCTTGTGCAACAACTTATTCAATATGATGATGATTATGAAGGCAATATGGATAAAAAAATACTTCGGAAATCGGAAGCCCATGCCATAAAGGAGGCCGTGGAGATAATGAAGTTGGAATTGAATACCATCACCTCACTTAATTCCATTATACAGAGAGTGGGGCTGAGCTCAAGAAAATTCCAAAATGGGTTTAGACATTTCTATGGGAAAAGTGCAAATGAGTACTTACAGTACTTGAGACTAAGCCTAGCAAAAGATCTGCTAATAAATACGGAAGATAGTTTGCAAGAAATCAAGGATAAGGTAGGGTTCAGCAGTCAAAGCTACTTTACTGAGATCTTCAAAAAACATTATCACGCTACCCCTTCCCACTACCGAAAGCAGCATAGAGAAAAAAACCACTCCACCTAGATTTTCGTCACTTAGCTAAAACCGGGCATTAAGCGAAAGGTCTACTTTATCCCATTTGTCTCCTGCAAGCGGATGTAGGCCAGCTTACATGCGTCTATAAAATCCCTCGCCCAAAAACTTCCCAGTATATCTCCATTACCAAGGACTTCATAAGTGAAGGATTGGCTCTTGGAAAAAGGCTCATTTTCTACAACATGGATCTCCAAAATCTGCAAATTGCTATTCATGCGGATCTTAAAAAGTTGTAAACCCTCTTCTTTCTGCCCGTATTCAGAGTCAAAGGGGATTTCCAGGTAGTTGAGCAGCATAGTTGCTTTACCCGAAGAATGATGTTCTATCCACTCCTCGCATTTCTTCTTAGAACTAAAAACCGCTTCGATTCTAAATACAGGTAAATTTCCCTCCAATTGCTTAGTGTTTATCTCCACTGTGAGGTATTCACCGGAAAACACAACAAATACGCTATCCATTTATTCCAATTTCCTTAAAAGCCTACATTAATAAGCCCCTAATGCTTATTATAAAGAGGAAAATTATAAACTTTGAAGGCAAAAGCTTATTGAAATTGGATCAATAAATAACGGAATAGGATCTTTATTGTATATGGCCTAAAGCAAAGGAAAAGACAGGAATAGAATGATGTACCGATGAAGGGTACTGATAGTCCTTTTTTATTCCGTACCGATACAGAACGTATAGGCATGCTATGCCCTATAAAAATATCCATGCTTAACCACCTTGGAGGATATATTTAAAAAATATAAAGTTCATCAGCGGCTCGGTTTTTTTTAACTTATTCAAAATCTGGTCAGACAAGGGAATTGCTCCGTGCCTCATCCAATTCCAATAGTTATGGAACGTGTGCAAGACGCTCATCCGCTACTCAGAACCCGTCAAAACTAACTAGCAGCACCGTGAGGAAGGCGTGCAATCAGTTGCCCCAAGCTCTGTTAGGTTGACCTTGGGCTTTAGAGGTTTAACGCCCTTCTTTTCTGCATATACAGTAATGCTGAAAATACCTGTCTTCCCCTTGTTGAAATCGGAAACTTCCTCCGCAGTGAGGTATTTGCTCAAAATATCTTCAGGAATAGTTATGGGCTTCTCTTTCTGCAAAGTGATGTGCTGAAATCCCATGTGCTTGATATAGTCTAGGTAGTCACTTTTTTGAATAGCTCCTGCAACACACCCTGCATACATTTCCGCATCTTCACGCAAGGCATCCGGCAAGTCACCTACCAAAACAATATCAGAAATACTAAAATGCCCGCCGGGTTTCAACACCCTATAAATCTCTCCTATTACTTTTTGTTTGTCAGGCACAAGATTAAGTACACAGTTGCTTACAATGACATCCACTGCATTGTCATTTACAGGCATATTGTCTATGTCCCCTTCTCGAAATTCCACATTGACGTAACCCAATTTTTCAGCATTGGCACGGGCCTTTTGAATCATGGCAGGAGTGAAATCTATTCCGATTACTTTTCCTTCCGACCCAGTCTCATGACGTGCAATAAAACAATCATTACCCGCTCCTGACCCCAAGTCAACTACAGTGTCTCCTTTTTGTATTTTTGCAAACTGTATGGGCAATCCACAACCCAATCCCAAATCTGCCTCTTTCAGATATCCTTCCGTTCCTATATAATCATCCATCATGATGTTGTAAACCTTATTTGATGGAGTGGTAGCACCACAGCAAGATGCAGCATTTTCAGCTTTGCCTTGCCCTGCTATTTGAGCGTATCGCTCTTTTACCACATTTTTCAACTCTTGTTCTTTATTCATGGCCTTATAGTATTGTGACATCAAGATAAGAATTAGTTTTTTACATCATTTCCCAAACTTGGATATTATTACCGGCGATTACGTCCCATTTCAATAGACGTTCTAGTTCGAAAAGCTAATCACTCACTCTTCAGCGTCTTCACAGGATTTGCGCGGATGCTTTTATAGGTTTGGAAGAATATCGTCGCCAAAGCCAATCCAAAACAAGCCAGCGCCGCAGCCAAAATCACCCAAATCTCTATACCGGTTTTATAGGCAAACTCCTCCAGCCAGCGATTCATAAATACCAAAGCCAGCGGTACCGCGATTAGCATGGAGATCAGAATCAACTTGAAATAGGAAGCCGAAAGCATCATGAATATCTCAGGAAGCGTTGCTCCAAATACCTTTCGGATTCCGATTTCCTTGTTTCTCAATTCAGTGGTATAAGCCGTCAATCCAAATAACCCCAAGCATGCAATCAAAATGGAAATGCCTGTCAAGACCTGAAGCAGGTTTGCCATTTTCATTTCGGAGGCATACAGTCTCCCAAAATCCTCATCCAAGAAACTGTAATTCATCGGTACTCTTGGCTCAAATTGCTTCCAAGCCACGTTCAGCTCATCCACTCCTGCCACGATATTCCCGCCTTGTACTTTCACAGATATATAATCCCTGAGAAAATAATCGTGCATGTATTCGATCACCAGCGGCTTGATTTCATTCCGAAAAGTTTCAAAGTTAAAGTCTTCCACCAAGCCTATAACTTCGAGTGTAGCCTCATCGTTTTCACCTTCATTTTTGATGACCAACTGACCTATTGGATCAGCTGAAATCCCCAGTTGTTTTGCAGCCATTTCATTGATGACTATCTTACTTTGATCGGCTCCGGGCGTTTCACCAAAGTTTCTACCTTTCAATAAGCTAAATTGATACGTATCCAAATAGGATGCATCCGCCTCATACCAATTCATGCCTTGCTCCAAATCGCTGGTCGGGATTTTAAAAGAGCGCATCTGAAATTGCCCGGACATGGGAATTCCCGTAGAAAAGCTCAGCGATTGCACATTTGAACTGGAGACAAAATGTCCTTTGAAATCATCCCGCTGGGAATTTTGAATTTCCCCATCATTATGAATGATCACCAATTGATCCCGATCAAAACCCGGATCAGAATTCTGGATAAAACTCATCTGGCGCTGCACCAGAAGCGTACAAATGATCAGGGTGAGTGAAGTTGCAAACTGAAAAACCACGAGTCCATTTCGGAAATTGTGGGAGTTTTTCCCAACTGACAACTGCCGTTTGATTATCTGAAGTGGCTTAAAGGAAGAAAGGTAAAATGCAGGGTAAAAACCTGAAAGCATAGTCAAGATGACTACCCAGACCGGTATCATCCAAATGATCATGCTGTTTGTCATGAGATCAAACTTCAGATTTTTCCCGGAAATCTGATTAAAGGGCTCATTTGAAAGTGTCACAATCACCAAAGAAATCGCCACACTGATCAGAACCAACAAAAGCGCCTCAGTGAGAAACTGATAGATCAGCTGGGATTTCTGCGAACCCATGACCTTGCGCACACCTACTTCCATTGAGCGAAGCCCGGCTTTGGCCGTAGCCAAATTCATGAAATTAATACAAGCCAACAGCAGCACAAATGCCGCCACAAAGGAGAAAATGTAAATGTAACTCTGGTAGCCGTTTGCCTCATGCTCCCGTAGTAAGTGTGAGTTCAAATGAATGTCCTGCACCGGCATTAATTGCAAGTTATAATCAGAGTTCTCTGCCCCAGACTCCAGGGAAGGAATCACATACGTTGCTACCAGCTGGTCTAGTTTTTCAGCCACAACTTGCTGTTTATCGGGCGGGAATTTGGCGTACGTATAAAGAATCGACCAAGACCAGCTTTCCATGTCAAATATCTCGGCGTTCATGCCCGGATCAAACACGAGCATATCAAAATGAAAATGTGACTGCGCAGGAATATCCTCCACCACGGCAGAGATCTGCTTTAGATCAGGATTATTGCTACCCATCAGAATAGATTTTCCTACCATTTCTGAAGAAGAAACATCGCCAAAATACTTCTGTCCGAGACTCTCTGTGATAACTACATTTTTGGAATCGGCCAGTGCCCGTTGCTTATTTCCTGCCAGAAGATTAAGGTCAAAAACTTCAAAAAAGTTGGATTCGGCGTAATAGACTTTTTCCTCCCGGAAGATTTGATCTTTATTAGTTCCAGAACCGGGCTGAATCGTGAAGTCATTCCATTTCAACAAACGGGTGACAGCTTCCACTTCAGGAATATCAGCCTGGATTCTCGGGCCAAGGGAAGGTGGAGCCGTAGCATAACTTGCTGTAGCATAATCCCCCCAATGGGATGTAATCCGAAAGACTGATTCTGATTCAGGATAAAAACGGTCGTAATTCACTTCATCCTGAATAAAGAGCATAATCATCAAAAAACCTGAAATCCCCATCGTCAACCCTACTACATTTAAAATAGTATACAGCCTGTTTTTCTTTAGGACTCTCAAGCCGATTTTAAGGTAGTTTTTCCACATGGTAGATAATTCTAGGTTGTTTTTAATTCTAGTACTTCAACATTCAGCGTTCATTATTCGACATTCATCATTCGTTTAATTCGTCATTGGTAGCGAGGAACGAGAAAAGCAATCTATTTAAGAATCACTAGCAGATTGCTTTACTCCTCTGTTGTTACCAATGACCTAAATCCACAATCCTCTCACTCACTCTTCAATGTCTCCGCTGGATTCACCAATGCCGCTTTGATCGCCTGAGAACTCACGGTCAACAGCGCTATCAAGAGCGTTAACCCACCGGTCCATAAGAATACAGTCCAGTCTATGCTGGTTCTATAGGCAAATGTCTCCAGCCAGTCACTCATAAAATACCAAGTTGCCGGGATGCCAATAATCACAGAGGCAAAGACCAACTTGGTGAATTCTGAAGAGATCAAACCCACCACGCTGCTCACAGAAGCTCCCATTACTTTGCGTACCGAAACCTCTTTTTTCCTTCGCTCTGCAATGAAAGTAGCCAAGCCAAAAAGCCCCATACAGGATATCATCACTGCCAAACCGGTGAAGAGCGAAGTGAGCTTGGCCGTGCGCTCCTGAGAACTGAATTTCCGGGCATGTTCCTGATCCACAAACTTATACTCAAAAGGTGAATCGGGATTGAATTTATCAAAAACAGCCTCTACACTAGCCAAAGAATTCCTATAGCTTCCTCCCGCTGCAAATCGAATATGGATGAAGTTCAAGTTTCGCTTTGGCCCCATCACCATAATCGGGATCACGTCATCAAAGGGCGATTCCATGATAAAATCTTTTACCACTCCCACTATAGTAAACTCATAAGAGTCGTCTTTAATCACCTGACCGATTGGGTTTTCAAGCCCCATGACTTGAACGGCCTTTTCATTGACTATTGCCGATAAACTATCAGCCGCATAGGTATAAACATCGATATCCCTACCTGCGATCAACTCCATCCCGGCTGTTTTCACCAAGTTTGCATCAGTTCCCATTCTGCTAATCATTGGTCTGTATTCCGGATCTTTTCCCTGCCATTCCATACCATCTGTATCCGAGTGGATATTGGTCAATGGAGAAAATGTATAACTTACTTCTGCCACTTCAGGCAATGACAACAATTCATTGCGGAGCGCAATCTTATTCTCCCTCATGTTTTTAGTTACCGCATGAAAAATCAGGTTTTCCTTAACTATCCCCAAGTCTCTATTTTGGACAAATGTCATCTGATCCTGCACAATCCACACACTTGAAATCAAGGTCACCACCACGGCAAATTGAAACACAACCAAAACTTCCCGGGGCTTCAATCCAAAACTTCTTGTCGAATTCATTTTAGACTTGAAAACCACTGTAGGCTTATAGGCACTCAGTAAAAATGCAGGATAGCTTCCAGCCAGTATTCCTGTCACAAAGACATAAACCACAGAAATTCCCCAGAAAAAGGGCTGGGTAAATGGATTCTCCAATTCCTGGCCAACCAAATCTTTAAACCAAGGGAAAGAGAGGGAAACAATAACAATGGCAATCAAATACGCTGTAAGTGCAATCAAAATAGATTCAGCCAAAAACTGCCCAACCAACATTCCTTTGCCTGCCCCTGATATCTTTCTAATTCCAACCTCTTTAGATCTCCTGTCGCTTTGAGCAGTGCTCAGATTAACGAAATTGATGGCAGCGATAAGCAAAACGATAATGGAAATAATTCCAAACATCCGGATCATCTCTATCTTACCACCAACAGACTTACCATTTTCAAACTTAGAATACAGATGAAGATCCCGAATCGGAAAGAGGAAATCGGAAACCTCATCCATTTCTGAATTTTTAGCTGTAAAATCAGAAAACTTCTTATTAAATCCCCCGAGGTCAGTCCCTTCATTTAGCATCGTGAATGTGCGGTAAGAATTGTTACCCCAGTAGTCATCCGCCCAACCCAATGTTTCCAGTTTCTTGAAAGGCAAAAATGCAGCAAATGGAAAATCGGTATTCTTAGGCAAATCTTTGATAACAGCTTTTACTTCAAAATCCATTTGCTTTTCCACAGTGACAGATTTACCCATTGCGGGAGAATCCCCAAATAGCTTTCTGGCCACAGAGGCTGTCAAAACAATATTTCCGGGTTCTGTCAATGCAGCTACCGGATCCCCCTCCAATGCTTCAAAACTGAACATCTTAAAAAAACCGGGATCGGTAAAGGTGGATTCCTCATAAAAGCTATTATCTCCAACCGTAAAAAGCTGCTCATCCCATTCCGTTATTCTCGCTACCTCTTCCACTTCGGGAAATTGCTCCATAATAGCAGGTGCATAGGGCGCAGGCGTATAATCCCAAGTGAATAACTCACCCTGCATTTCAGCATTTCTCCAGTTTGCATAGACTCGGTCAGAATTCTCGTGAAAGCGGTCTACAGATAGCTCGAATTGTACCCAAATAAGGATCAATATCGAGGCAGCCATACCGATTCCCAGTCCGGCAATATTGATAAATGCATATCCCTTACTTCTAGTGATATTTCTCCAGGCGATTTTCAGGTAGTTTTTCCACATTTCTTAGCTATTGAAAGATTTTATAAATTGAAAAATTGGAAGATTTGGTTTAATCGTCATTGTGAGGGCATCATACTACTTAATTCCACCTTAGAAATCTTGCCCTGAAGTAATCTGATCGTGATTCCACAAAACAGATTGCTTCGTTCGTGCCTCACTCGCAATGACGTAACTAACCCGTCATTGCGAAGGGCATCATTATACATAATTTCACTCCAGTCATCTTTCCCTGAAGCAATCTCTTCTTAAGAAAAACAGATTGCCGCACTCCTCCGTCGTTCGCAATGACGACCTATTCAATTCCACTTCTGTGCCAGTCAAAAATAACTATAACAGCACGTTAGGGCTAAAAAATCAAAAATCTCAAGTTATCTACCGAACGTTTTTGTCCGCTTGCGGTCAAACCATCTTATGGATAAAGCAAATACTTCAGCCTCATTTCCTTATATGCGGTAAGCTCAGGCTCCCAACCCGCCCTAATGGTTTCCATAGGAACATCGTCAATAATCTGCTGCCTGAAATCCCCTCTACCGATCTGCATTTCAATCGTATTCATCTGATTACTCAGCTTGGAGTCAAAAAACTTCTCCTTCTCAGGACTGGCTTTATAGAGTTCGCGTATCCAGTCAAAATTGATCTGTCCGCTTTTTCTTAGTAGCTCTGTATCGTACTCCCGCAAGTCAATTCCATAGCAAACCTGATCCATAAATAAGGGTGTCTCAGCCATGCCTTTGATGCCCACTGGAATAAAGCTGAAGTCATAAATGTCTTTGTAAGCAGGACTTCCCAAAACTGTAAATGGAAAATAAGTACCCCGTCCAAGGTTGATGTAAGTACCTTCAAACATACACAGACTTGGGTAGAGCAATACAGACTGTGGGGTATTCAAATTTGGGGATGGACTTACCGGCAACTCGTAGGGCATATCATGCGCATAATTTGCCACTGGAATCACTTGGATGTCAGCCTTTACTTTATTGGCTAACCAACCTTCCCCGTTTGCCATCATTGCAAATTCACCTACGGTAAGCCCATGAGCCATGGGAATCGGAAACATTCCAATACCGGATTTATACTTCATATCCAGTACAGGCCCATCGATCAGGTACCCATTGGGATTTGGTCGATCCAAAATCAACAGTTGCTTGCTGTTCTCCTCACAGGCTTCCATCAATCGAACCAACGCATTTATATTCGTATAAAATCGAACGCCCACATCCTGCAGATCATAGATCAGAATATCCACATCCGCCAAATCTTCGGTACTCGGCTTATTCTTTCTGCCATAAAGCGATATGATTGGAATGCCTGTTTGCTCATCCATAGCATCACTTACCTTGGCACCTGCACTGGCATCTCCACGGAAACCATGCTCCGGACCAAAAACTTTCACAATGTTGATTCCCAGATTCTGCAAACTATCCACCAGATGGGTTTTGCCGATGATGGAAGTCTGATTGGCTAGCACCGCTACCCTTTTACCTTCCAATAATGGCAGGTACAATTCAGTTTGCTCAGCACCCGTTTTGATTTCTTGCTGGGGTTCTTCAGTTTGATTTGCCGGAAGTTGTGTGGTACAAAAGCAAAGGAGTATGCTCAGCGCAAAAAGTGAAATGTATTTCATGGGTCTGGAAATTAAAACTTAAGTCTTGCAAAAATACGTCATTGAGAGGGACGAAGCAATCCAAAACACTAGCGACGGGATTGCCACTCCCCGTTCCTCGGATACCGATGACGGTTTCCAAAATATCACCGTGGTCTGTGACTCCACAGAGAGGGCTCCCCGCAATGCCGCGGTCATAAAATCCGAAATCAAATGTCTCAAATCCGCAATCCCCTACTCGCTCTTGATCGCCTTCACGGGATTGGAGTTGGCGGCTTTGAGAGATTGGAGGGTTACTGTCAAGAATGCAACGCCAAGAATAGTCACCGCAGCAAGGGGAATAAACCACCACTCAAAATTAATCTTGAATTGATACCCCGAAAGCCAATCCTGCATCAGCCAAAAAGCTATACCCGATCCTACCAAAATTGAGATGGACACAATCAGTATAAATTCCTTGTTGATCACTTGCAGGATGGCAAAGGTGGAAGCTCCTAGCACCTTGCGAATTCCGATTTCCTTGGTCTTTTGTTCTGCGATATGTGCCGAAAGTCCCAACAATCCCAAACAGGAAATCAAGATGGTCAGGATACTGAAGTATTGAGCCAAATCCCTCAATCGCACATCTTCCTGATACAGTCGGGCATAATTCTCATCCATAAAACTGTACTCAAATGGGAATTCTGGATTAAGGTTGGTGGCAACATTTTCCAAGTAGGTAATCGTTTCCTGAATATTTGCTGTATTGACTTTTACATACCCCTGCCAGGTATTTGCAGGGTCTAAGAGAAAAATTGCAGGAGCAACATTCTGACGAAAACTTTCAAAATGAAAATCCTTCACCACGCCGGTTATGGATCGTTCATCTCCCCACATTCTAAAAAATTCGCTCCCTTCATGATCCTGATTCATCAAATCCATGGCAGTCTGATTTAGAATCGCACCTGAAACTGAATCCGCCCCGTGGGCCAAATCAAAATCCCTACCCTTGACCAGTTGCAAACCGGCTGTTTTTAAAAAGTCATAATCCACCCGGATAATCTCAAAAAGCGCCGAGTTTTCCGGGTCTTTCCCCTCCCATTGTACCCCGCCCGTATTTGAGTTTCTGCCCAGAAA
The DNA here is from genome assembly GCF_014838715.1 of Algoriphagus sp. Y33. Classification (NCBI taxonomy): domain Bacteria; kingdom Pseudomonadati; phylum Bacteroidota; class Cytophagia; order Cytophagales; family Cyclobacteriaceae; genus Algoriphagus; species Algoriphagus sp. Y33. The sequence goes on from NZ_CP061947.1 coordinate 2,854,622, forward strand.
ACCAAAGGAGGAACGACTCACAGCTTCTATGTTTTCGTTTTTCTCAAGCTCCGTTTTAAATACATCAAAATTCTCCAAAAGCTTTCCTTCCAAAGGAATCTGAATCAACTGATCCTTGGAATAGCCCAGGTCCTGGTCCATCACAAAATTGATTTGCTGATAGACAACCAAAGTAGAAACGATCAGGATGGTTGCCAAGATAAACTGAAATAACACCAAGCCTTTTCTGGCTAGTACAACCCCTTTTCCGGATTTGGTGAAGGATCGGAAAACAGTCACAACTTTGGTAGCAGAAAGGTAAAAAGCCGGATAGCTGCCCGCTACGATGCCTGTAAACAAAATAATACCGAATAATTGCACCCAGAAAAACAACGAACCATAAGGAACAGACATGATCTTCCCAGTCAAATTATTGAATAAAGGCAAGGTCACCTGAACCAACAGTAGTGCTATAATTCCAGAAAAAAGTGTGATCAATAAGGACTCAGACATAAACTGCATCACCAGCGAACTCTTATCAGCTCCTGCTACTTTTCGCACCCCAACTTCCTTGGCTCTTTTTTGGGATTTGGCCGTGCTGAGGTTCATAAAATTGATGCAGGCGATAATCAATACGAACAGCCCAATCATCGCAAAAAGCTTTACGTTTTTGATGCGCCCTTCTACCAAGAGACCATCTTTCCATTGACCATGGAGATAGAGGTCCGCCAAAGGATATGTAAAGAGCCGAACATTGGATTCCTCATTTCTCTCCGCGATGTAATTTTCTATACTTGCTGAAAACACCTCAGGATCAGTACCCTTTCTCAGTTTTATGATGGTGTTTGGACCATTATTCCCCCAATCTGCCAGCCAATCGTTTTCTTGAAAAAACAGGGCATAGGGTAATAAATAATCAAACTGTAAGGAAGAGCTTTCCGGCAGATCCTTCAAAACTCCCTGAACTATAAAGTTTTTTGAATCCGTTCCTTGCCTGATTTCCACTCCCTCACCTACTACATCGGTTATTCCAAATAAGGAAATCGCCCCCTTTTCAGTCAACACCACATGGTTGTTTTCAGTAAGCATTCGATCTAGGTTACCTTGCACCACCTCATACTGATAAATCTGAAGTAAGTCAGGCATGGCATATAGACCGTCCAACTTGATCCTTTTATCTTTTTGAATGAAAAGTTGCGTCTGCGACCAAGTATAGGTCGAGGCCAATTCCACTTCGGAAAGTGTCTCTTTCATACTTTCTGCCAAAACCCCAGGCGTGGAAGTGGTGGTGAAAATATCCATCCCATAGCTCTGATGCTCCATCACCCGATAGATTTGATCCAACTCCTTAAAATCACGGTTTACCTTCAATTCTGAATTAACCCAAAGTCCGATCAATATAGCTGCCCAAAGCCCCAATGACAGGCCAAATAGATTGATAAAAAAAGTGAGTTTGTGCTTGGCAAAACCTCTAAAGGCAATTTTAAAGTAGTTCTTTATCATATCTGAGCGAAATAGGGTGAAAAACTAGTACGTGTTTTATCTATAGAGATGCTTATTGACCCTGAACAGTTGCATAGCTAATGCCAATCCATCAAAAAAGCCACCTATCCATAACCAAGGGGTTTTATCGAGAATGCTGCTTGTCCGCATTTGATGGATTTTGCACGATTTCGGACGAAACCCGATTATTTCCGTGGACGCTCAGAGTGAACAAAACGAAATCACAACCTTTGTTTGTTTCGCACAAACCATTCCCCCAACCATCGTCCCCCTCCGTGGTCTATGACCCACAGACCACTGTCCAAACCACGCCCCAACTATATTCTGCGTACCTAATATCATTCAGTATTTCTACCTGACTAGCATTATTTCGGTCTGTAAAAACACTTACCGGTTTATTCCGGTCTGTGAGAAACAGACCGTGGATAGGGAAAATTTCCTGAACCTTTCTTCAGCTGTCCAGTAAAACTACTATGAAGGTTTTAGTGTTACTTTTTTTCGCGATGTTGAGTTCTGGACTGTATGCTCAGGCAGTGATAGTGAATCCGGATGGTACTCATTCGGTGGTTCTTGGTCATGGTGACAGCAAAATTATAGTTAATCCCAATGGAACCCACTCTGTCATCATGGGTTCGGGAACCAACAAAATCATAGTAAATCCCGACGGCACTCACTCTCCGATTATGGGTGAGGGAAACTCTAAAATCATTGTAAATCCAAACGGAACCCATTCCATTCTATTCTCACCGGATAATTCCCAGCAAGTGGTTGCAAAGCCTAATTCAGCATACCAACCCATTATCATTAAAAAACGGGGAACCAAAATGATCATCCTACCTGACGGTTCCGTAATTCATTTCAAGAAGGTAAAGAAGAAAAAATCAAAGTCTAAAACTTAAAAAACCGTCAAATAGTCCCTTCCTCCAAATAATAATCCTTTAGCCAAGGAAGATGATTGTGATCTAAAATGGGTAAGAGGATTATTTTCTTACCAGTCCCATCAGGACGATTCATATTCTTACCAGCCATTTCAATCGCTGGATTAGTTAATGGAAATATGATCCGGCAAAGTCCCGTAGGGACGGACGATACCTATTCCAACTCTTCAAAAAATAACTCCAGTGAAAAAGACGACCTGCCACACTAATGTCAATTCTGTTTCTTCTATTCCATTTTAAAATTTCTGGTCAAGCAGTGCTACCAAATTCCTTCTTCTCTTGTAATGCTTTTTTATCTTACTCGCTTTTCAAACTCTTTACCGGATTTACGATTGCAGCAGCTATTGCTTGATAACTAACAGTCAGTAGAGCGATTGCCAAAGTCAAAATTCCAGCAATCAAGAATACAAAGATCCCCAGCTCAATTCTGAAAGCAAAGCTTGCAAGCCAACTATCCATCGCAAACCAAGCGATGGGCACAGCTATGGCAAAAGCGACAGCAACTAACTTGGCGAAATTGACAGAAAGTAAAAGCACAATACTTCCCACTGAGGCTCCCAAGACTTTGCGTACGCCGATCTCTTTGGTTCGGAGAAAAGCAGTATAGGCAGCCAAACCAAAGAGGCCAATGCAGGCTATTAGGATTGCCAAAATGGAAAATACAACTAAAATCTGACCCGAAACGCGTTCTCTTTGATAAAGGTGAGCCAAATCACTGTCCAGAAAAAAATAGGTGATCGGACTTCCGTCCGAAAGTTGGGTCCATTTGGATTCCAAACCGTTAACCACCTCTACCTGTTGGTCTGAATTGAATTTGACAGAAAGAAAATTTGGATTACTCCGGGGATTATCAACGTGAAACATGGCCAACGGAGTAACCCGGGAATGGAGTGATTCAAAATTGAAATCAGCCACCACTCCAACAACAGAGAACTCGACCTCTTGTCTTTGACCATTGATATCTGTACTGGTCCTAAGTCTTTGCCCTATGGGACTTTTTCCACCAAAAAATATCTTTACTGCTTCAGTGTTTAGAATCAGGGAAAGTGAATCATTGAAATTCTCATCAAAAACCCTCCCCTCCAAAGGTTGAATTCCAAAGGTTTGGAAAAAATAATCATCCCCGGCAAAACTTTTTGCTGTTAACACGTCTCCCCCTCCGGGTTTGACAAATTGAACTCCCACACTGCCTCTTCCAGGTACGCTACTGGATACACTCACAGATTGCACTCCGGGCAGTTTTTCTATCTCTTTTTTGAGAACTTCGCTTGTTTTCTGGATTCCAAATCGATCCAACACAAGTACATTTTCTTTTTGAAAACCCAAGCTGGTGGATTGGATAAAGTTGAGCTGACTATTAATGACTAAAGTACCGGAAATCAGCATGATGGCAATTGAAAATTGAAAAACAACCAGTCCATTTCGAAGCCAATTCCCCTTTCCTGACATTTCCAACTTTCCTTTCAGAATACTGATCGTACTGAGTTTCGAAATATGAAAGGCGGGATAATATCCAGCCAACAGTCCAACGATAGCTCCAAATCCCAAAAGAATTGGAAGAAAAATCAGAATGGATTCAAAATCAATTTTCAGGGATTTTTCCGCAAGATCATTGAAAAGCGGCAAAGCCAAATTTACAAGTACAATGCCAAAAGCCAGAGAAATAAAAGTCAAAACAAGAGCTTCAAGCAAAAATTGTGTAATGATTTGGCTTCGATCTGATCCCATTGCTTTTCTAACCCCTACTTCCCGAGCCCGATCTGCTGATCGAGCCGTTGCCAGGTTTATGAAATTAATACAGGCCAAAATGAGAATAAAAACCGCGATGGAAATAAAAATATAGACGTATAGGTAATTGCCGTTTACCCGCATCTCCGATTCAAAATCTGAATGCAGATGAACAGTAGTTATAGGTTGTAGGAAATATCGATAGCCATTTCCTGCAGCGGTGTAATCCGCAAAAGAGACACCCAATTCCCGTTCTATTTGACCTGCTGCATACTTGGAAACCAAGTCTGGAATCTGGCTTTCCACCTCCGAAGAATTGACTTCCGGGGTAAGTTTCAAATAAGTATAGGAAGAAAACCCGGTAAAATTTTCCTGATCCAATCCCGGAAAAGAAATGGACGAAAAAAGGAAATCAAACTTTAAGTGGGAATTGTCCGGCACATTCACCATCACTGCCGAAACTTCAAAATCCAACCCAAAAATTTCAAAAGATTTACCTATCGGGTTTTCTGATTTGTATAGTCGTTGGGCAGCGGTCTGGGTCAGTACAACTGTGTTTGGCTTGGCCAAAGCTTCATCCTGTGGTGCCCCAAGAAGAATTTCAAAATCAAATATCCGAAAAAAGTTAGAATCAGCAGCTGCCCCAAATTTCTCATCAAACTTTTGATCCCCTACCTCAATCACTATGGAATTTCCCAATCCAAATACACGGGTAGATTCTTCCACTCCTTTGATTTCTTCCGCAAAAACCTCCGAGAAGCTATCAGGGATGACCGCATAGAAGTTGGTATGATCGGGATAAATCCGCTCTAATGCTACACGATATATGTTTTCATGACCCGGAATAAACTTATCATAAGAAAGTTCATCTTTCACGTGAAGCATGATCAATATGCAACACATAAAACCAAGTGTAAGCCCAAGTACATTTATAACTGAGTAAACCTTATTTTTCCGGAGATTCCTTAATGCGATTTTCAGATAATTTCTATACATACTGAAGGGAACTTTAAAATGTAACTAAACACTACCTCATTGTCATTTTCTTCAAGAAAAACCTCCGCCGTGGTCTGTGTCTCCATAGACCTCATTATTTAGACCTGATACTTAAAAACTCCATAAGGCAGAATATAATCGAACTGTAAAGATGAGGAAGCAGGCAAATCGCGTTGTACGCCCTGAATGATATAATTCTCCAAATCAGTCCCCTTTGGAATCTCTACTCCTTCACCGAGTACATCAGTTCTTCCAAAAAGTGAAGTTGCTGCTTTCTCAATCAAAACCAAATGGTTGTTTTCTGTCAGCATGCGGTTGCGATCACCTTCTACCACGTCATACTGAAGAATCTGCAGTAAATCCGGCATGGCATAAATTCCAGACAGTTTAATTCGCCGGTCCTCCTGGATGAAAAGCTGTTTCTGAATCCAGATATATGTTGAGGCATATTCTATCTCAGAAGGATTCTCATTTATATTCTCCGCCCATACCCCCTGTGTAGAGCCGGTAGTGAATATACCAGCTCCATGCCGCTGTTGCTCCTTTATTCTATAAATCCGGTCTACGTCCGCAAATTCCCTACTGACATTGAGTTCAGAATCTACCCAAAGACCGATCAAATTCGCCGCCCATAGACCCAGAGACAATCCAGATAGATTGATAAAAAAGGTGAGTCTATGCTTTGCAAAGCCTCTCAATGCAATTTTTAGATAGGTTTTAAGCATTTTCTTTTTGCGAAACCACGCAAACTTCTTGGTTTTTGTCTCTTATCTCTTGATTCTATTATCTTGATACTTTACTCACTTTTCAGTGAATTAACCGGATTGGAAGTAGCCGCTTTGATGGATTGATAACTTATCGTAAGCAAGGCGATTACTGTTGCAAACACACCTGCAGACAGAAAGATCTGCCAATCCAACTGGATTTTGAACCGATAGTCTTCCAGCCACAAATTCATGGCCCACCAAGCAATCGGCGAGGCGATCAGGAAAGCGATGATCACTAACTTGGTAAATTCTTTGGAAAGCATAAATACAATACTTCGTACGCTGGAACCAAGCACCTTTCTGATACCTATTTCTTTGGTACGCTGCTCTGCCGTGAAGGCTGTCAAAGCGAACAACCCCAAGCATGCAATGACTATGGCGAAAGCAGCGAAAATAGCGAAGATTTTACCCAACCTCGTCTCAGCTGCATACATAGTTCCGAAGCGGTCATCGAGAAATGAATACGTGAAGGGCTGACCGGGAGCAAGTTCGTTCCACTTGGATTCGATGAAAGTGATCACCTGCTCAGTATCACTTGAATGAAACCTAAAAGAAGCGATTCCTCTCGGCCTATCACTCAGAAAGATCATAACCGGACCTATATTCTCTTTTAGGGATTCGAAATGGAAATTTTCCACCACACCTACCACTGTCTTTTCCTCCAATTCCAGTTCTTCAGCATCTGACATTTCGAATATCTTTTGACCGACTGGATCTCCCTCAAAATTGAAATTCCTGACAGCTGTTTCGTTCAAAATTACCGCATTGGAATCCGAAGGATACTGCATAGAAAAATCCCTTCCTTCCACTACTTTCATTCCGAGCGTACTGATGTAATCGTAGTCTACTTCCCAATTTTGTATGGAAACCAAATTCTCCGTTTGCTTAGGATCTTTTCCTTCTGCCCACCAGGGATTATCACTGCGCCAAGTACCTGAAACAGGCAAGAAACCGCTAATAGTCCCGCTTTCCATGATACTGTTTGCCAGCACTTCTCTTTTAAATGTCCCAGCCTGATCACCCAGCGCATAGATGTCATCAATGGTGATGATCTGATCCTTATTGAATCCTATTTTTTTATTTTGAATATAATTCAATTGATTGGAAACGGTAATCGTAGCAATAATCAAAATAATGGAAACGGCAAACTGGAACACGACCAGAGAACTACGGATCATTCCGCTTTTCATACCCATGGATACTTTTCCCTTTAGGATGCTGATAGGCTTGAAACCTGAAAGAAAAAATGCGGGGTAGACACCTGCCAACAAACCGGTCCCGATAGCTCCTGCCAGCAATATTCCGTAAAATGCAGTCTGAGAAAATGGAACGGTAAGTTCTCTTCCTGCCAAATCGTTGAAAAACGGCAACAATATAGAAACCAAAGGCAAAGCAATTAAAAAGGATATGAAGCTTAACAAAATGGACTCCATCAAAAACTGGCGGATCAAATGCGATCTGAACGAGCCCATCACTTTTCTGATCCCCACTTCTTTCGCCCGATTTGCAGATCTGGCTGTGGACAAATTCATAAAATTAATGCAGGCAATCACCAAAATAAACAGTGCCACGGCGGCAAAAAGATAGATATAGGTGATATTGAAATTAGGCTCAAATTCCCCCTGCAAATCACTTTTTAAATGAATATCAGTTAAGGATTGTACATCATACTCAATTTTACCTCCATCATTTAAAAAAGTTTCAAGGCTAGATCCTTCCCCAAAAATCCTGCTTATTTCCGGCTCTATGTGGGTTTTGACCAGAGATGGAAATTTAGCTACCAGCGCTTCCGGTTTAGCATTTTCTCTCAGCTTAAAATAAGTAGGAAAATTATTGCTTAGCCAAACACCTCGCTTTGCCTCATCTAAGCCTTCCGTAGACAGCAAAAAATCAAAATGGAAGTGAGAATTTTCAGGTATATCCTGATATACACCCGTGATCGTAAAATTCATCTTGTTGTCCAAAATCAGCGATTTACCCAACGCATCATCATTGGGAAAGTATTTCTTGGCAGCACTTTCACTGATCGCCATGGTATTCGGCTCGGTCAACGCACGTTCAGAATTTCCTGCCAGCATTGGTATATCAAACACCTTAAAAAAGTCCCTACTTGCCCAGATGACCGTATGCTCCTTGATATTTTCCTCCTCCCGCTTCACTAGATAAGAACCTCTTGCTCTAAAATGAACCGAAGCTTCTACCTCTGGGAAATCATCTACCAAAGCAGCTGCCATTGGAGCCGGAGCCTCAATCATCTTCCAATGGTTTCCACCGAAAATTATATCGCCCTTGACCCTATAGATTCTATCTGCATCTTTGAAATGGGTATCATAGCTCAGCTCATTGATGACAAAAAGTGAAATTACCAAGCAAACCGCTACACCCACCGATAATCCGAGGATGTTGATAAACGAGTAAAATTTATGCTTAGCAAGATTCCTAAGTGCGATTTTAATGTAGTTTTTAAGCATGGTTTCATTTACGATTTACGAGATTGAATGGAAACTCAACCCTATTTTGATTTACAGTCGCCCCATTGCCAAAGTCAGTTTGAAGTCGTAATTGCAAGTACTTTTACTAAGCACTCTTCTACTACTATCCTTCAAGTCCGAAGCAATCTCTGGTTTATCAAAGGATAAGATTGCTTCGATCTTGTATCTATTTCAACGAGGATAGCTTTAGTATAAGATCTGGCAATGACGGGATCCCGACGTGGTGTGTGACTCCATAGACCAATAATATTTCGGTATGTGCAACGTACACCATGCTCAATCTCATTGAGATTGCCACACTCCTTCGTCGTTCGCAACGACGAATCCCTACTCGCTTTTCAGTGAATTTACAGGATTATCCGAAGCGGCTTTATAGGCCTGCACTCCCACCGTAACTACAGCAATGAATACCAGCAAGATTCCCGATCCTGCAAAAATCCACCAGCTGAGATTGGTCTGATACGCATAGGTTTTTAGCCAATTGTCTGCTAAATACCAGGCCAACGGCACAGCTATCACAATCGAAAGTAAAACAAGCTGCACGAAATCCTTGGATACCAATCTCAATATTCCCAAGGTAGAAGCACCCATGACTTTTCGGACACCGATTTCCTTCTTACGCTTTTCAGCAGTGAATGCAGCCAACCCAACTAGTCCAAGGCAGCTTAAGAAAATCGCCATCACCCCGAAGTATTTTGCGAGCTTGGAAACCCGCTGCTCAGAAACATAGAGTGATTGATAGTCAGCATCCATAAATGAGAAATCCATCGGCTGAGCAGTTTGCTTCACGAAAAGCCCATCAATTCCTGCAATGGTTTCCTGCTGATTTTCAGAGTTAATTCTTACCATAATCTTTTCGGCAAAACCCGGATCATACTTCAGGAATGCAGGTTTGACATTCTCTTTCAGCGACTCAAAATTGAAATCCTTTAGCACACCGATCACCTCTTTGTCCTCTCCCCATAGGTTGACGATTTTACCGACCGGATCATCAAATCCGATTGTACGAACTGCTGCCTCATTTAAAATTATCTTAGAATTTTCTTCTCCAAAGTCAGGTGAAAAAGCTCTTCCATCGACCAATTCCAGTCCCATCGTCTCCACCAAGCCCATATTGACTGTTATGTTTTCGAATTTCACCTGTTCATCGGGATTTTTCCCTTCCCAGGTAAGCCCGATGGTAGAGCTTCGCAATCCTACTAATGGATGACTCAAACTGGATGCATCTTCTACCCCTGGACTATTTTTCAGCTCCGCCAAAAATGAATCCAGCACGTTGGGAAGAACCCCAGAGGCGTTGATCTGAAGGAGATGACTCTGGTCGTAGCCGAGGTTTTGGTTTTGGATAAAGGACATCTGCTTGCCGATCACTAAGATCCCAATGATCAACAAAAGAGAAATTGAAAATTGGAAAACAACCAGTCCTTTTCTTGCGAGCATCTCACCAAAACTTCCCTTCACGGATGATTTCATCACGTCCACGGGCTTAAACTTAGATAAGTAAGCAGCAGGGTAAATACCCGCCAAGATGCCTGTCACAATACCTATTGACAGTAAAATCAAGATCAGTTCAGGCTGGAAGGCCAAACTTAGTGTCTTGGAGGTGACCTGATTGAAAAAAGGTTGTAAAATATAAACAAATACAATTGCCAATAGCAGTGCCAAAAAAGTGAGCACCAGTGATTCGACCATAAACTGGCTGAATAGACCTCCACGGCTTGCTCCCATGGATTTTTTGACCCCAATTTCCTTTACCCGACTCATCGATCTGGCTGTGGTCAGGTTCATGAAATTGATGCAGGCGATGATCAGAATAAAGATTGCAATGGCTGAAAACAGCTTGACATAACTGATCCTTCCACCTGCCACTTTCCCATCTTCATATGTCCCATACAAATAGGTATCTCCATAGGGTTGAACAAAAGCAGACACATTGCTCCCCTTATCCTTGGCTTTGATAAAGCCGTCAATCTGCTCATTGAAAGCTTCCACATCTGTGTCCCGGCGAAGCAGCAAATAAGTCGAAGCATTGAAATTGCCCCAGTGTACTCCATCTCCCAGCATCTGCTTGAAATAGGAAAAGGACAAGAAGTAATCATGCTTATCCAAATCCATAGACCCTAGATCCTTGAAAACCCCCGTCACTTCCACCTCATTCTGAAAATCATAAACCTGCCATTTCACCGATTTACCAATTGCCTCTTTTGGTGAACCAAAGAGCTTGGTAGCCATAGTCTCCGAAATCGCCAGATTATTGATCCCTGCCATAATCCGGCTAGGATTTCCCTCTACAAAATCGACCGAAAAAACATCAAAATAACTTTGGTCCACAAACAAACCCGCACCTGACATCTTGGTATCACCATTTTCAAAAGCAACTCCTTCAATAAACGGAGAGGTACCCGCAGATAATTCTATCTGGGGGAATTCTGCTTTCATTGCCTCAGCCATCTCTCCAGGCGTTATTGACCAAGTTACGATCCCCCCGCTATTATCGTGATTGGTCATCACAGTATAGATTCGATCTATCTTCTTATGATACCGGCCTATATTCAACTCATCCTTCACCCACAGTAGAATTAGAATCACTGTGGTAAGACCTATGGCCAATCCAAACAGGTTGATCACGAAGATCTTTTTGAACTTCATAAAGCTGCGAAAGGCGAGGGTAAGCTGATGACGGAGCACGGATTTTTGATTTTAAGATTAGAAAATTGGAAGATTCGATTTATTCGTCATTGCGAGTGAGGAACGAGCGAAGCAATCTGTAAATCAAGATAGACTGCTTCGTACCTCGCAGTGACGGAGCTCACTTCGGTTTTCGGTCCTTCGCCGTGGTCTGTGTCTGCACAGACCACTTTTATTTCGGTCTGTGAGGACACAGACCGAGGGGAAGAAATCGTTCTGGATATGATCCGCAAGGCGAAGGTTATGTAGACCAATTTTCCAATTTTAGAATCTTCCAATTTTTCAATAGCTACACATGAAACTGCTCCCTGATATTCTCTGTCACCACTTTACCATCAAACAGATTGATGATCCGGTGTGCATAGTTCGCATCATGGGGAGAGTGGGTTACCATTACGATGGTGGTTCCTTCGTTATTGAGTTCTTCCAGAAGGCGCATTACCTCTTCCCCATTGGTAGAATCCAAGTTACCTGTAGGCTCATCTGCAAGGATCACGGAAGGCTTGGCCACGATTGCTCTGGCGATGGCCACACGCTGCTGCTGACCACCGGATAGCTGCTGGGGAAAGTGGTTTCTCCGGTGCATGATATTCATGCGGGTAAGCACTTCTTCCACTTTTTTCTTTCGCTCGTCAGAAGGGACTTTCAGGTAAAGAAGCGGAAGCTCCACATTTTCAAACACGGTCAGCTCATCAATCAGGTTAAAGCTTTGGAATACAAAGCCAATATTTCCCTTTCTGAGTGAGGAACGCTGTCTCTCGGAGAACTTAGCTACTTCGTTGTCCAGAAAGTAATATTCTCCTCCGTCCGGATTATCCAGAAGACCAATGATATTCAGTAAAGTGGATTTACCACAGCCTGAAGGCCCCATGATGGCCACGAATTCGCCTTTTTTGATTTCAATTTGGATACTGTCCAAAGCTGTTGTTTCTACCTCCTCGGTAGCGTACATTTTTCGGAGATTGACTGTTTTGATTACGTTCATGTGAGTTAAGTTTGAAGACGGGAGACCGAAGACCGAAGTAATTGGTACCTCCACCTTTTATTGATAGATTTTATGTTTTTAAGACTGGAGACGGGAGACAGAAGTGATTGGAACCTCCACTTCGGTCTCCTATCTTCGGTCTTCCAGCTTATTTAATAGCTTTTTTAAATCCTATTATCATATTCATCAGATTGAAACATTCAGAATAGAGTTTCTCAAACTCTGAATCTTCAATGTACTTTTTGCTTTGTGTAAGCAAGTTACGACCTCAGCTAAAGACCTTAAGGAATAGCCAATAAACCTAGCTTGCTCCGGATTAGTCTGACCAATCGAACCTTCGGCAATATTCAAAGCAATAGAGTCCGCAGCTCTTTGAATTTGACTTGTCAAATTATAGATTTCTTCTTTTGGAAACTTCTTTGATAAATCATGAATTTCCTCTGCTAAATCCATCGCCTTTTGCCAAATGATCAACTTTTCAAACTTAAAGCTCATATTTTATCATGTTAAATCACTAATACTAGGGCTCTCAAATACTACGCTGCTTCTTCGGTCTCCCGTCTATCTAAGTTCCAGCACCTCATTCTTCCCGAAATTCTCGTAGCCACTGATGCGATGAAAGCTTAACACGTCATTGCGAGGGGTTTATTCTATTACCAAATCAATAGTACATTTCTGCCCCGAAGCAATCTGTTAAGTAAAATAAAGAGATTGCTTCGCTCGTTCCTCACTCGCAATGACGAACTCCCACTATTTTCCGCCTATAAACAAGTCATTTCTCTTAGGTCTCCCGTCTATCTAAGCTCCAGCACCTCATTCTTCCCGAAATCCTCGTAGCCACTGATGCGATGAAAGCTTAACACGTCATTGCGAGGGGTTTATTCTATTACCAAATCAATAGTACATTTCTGCCCCGAAGCAATCTGTTAAGTAAAATAAAGAGATTGCTTCGCTCGTTCCTCACTCGCAATGACGAACTCCCACTATTTTCCGCCTATAAACAAGTCATTTCTCTTAGGTCTCCCATCTATCTAAGTTCCAGCACCTCATTCTTCCCGAAATTCTCGTAGCCGCTGATGATTACTTTCTCACCTTCCACCAAGCCTTCCAGTACTTCATAGAATTCAGGGTTTTTGTTTCCAAGCCTGATATTTCTCTTTTCAGCATTTCCGGAAGAGTTGATCACAAACACCCAGTTTCCTCCTGTATCCTTAAAGAACCCGCCCGTCGGCAAAAGCAAGCTCTGCTCACTATCACTAAGTTGCAATCTGATTCTCACACTCTGTCCTCTTCTGATTCCCTGTGGGCTTTCACCGGTAAATCTCATATCCACTTCAAATCGACCGTTGGCAATCGTAGGATATATCTTGGTTATTTCCAGCTCATGATCCACACCACTTAGCGTAAACTTACCCTGCAGACCTTGACCTATTCTAGGCAGGTACAGCTCATCTATTGGCACACGCACTTTGAATTCATCCAGCACATCAATCTGTCCATAGCGTGCACCTGAATTAATCGCCTGCCCCACTTCGATTTGCTCCATAGCCAACTGGCCTGCAATGGGAGCTTTAATGACGAGACCATCCAGTATCTGTCCTACTCCTTCCAATGAAGCATTCATTCTGTTTTCAGATTGTCGAAGCTGCGCAAGCTGATAAGATCTGGCGATGGAATCACTCTTATAAGACTTATAAGTCAATTCCTTTCTCTTCAGATTGTAATCATACTGCTCAGCCACTTCCTCATATTCTCTGTCTGAGACTAGCTTCTTTTCGTGCAACTCTTTGAATCTCTTGTACTGTGGCTCAAGCAGACTGATTTGATAATCTATTTCCGCCAGTTGTCCTTGCTGGCTCAGGTCATTTTGGTCCAGAAAAAGACGGGTCTGACGCAGATTGTTGATCTGCTCATACAGCATGGTCTCCCGCTGCATCACATCCAGCTGCAAGTTGGAATTGGCCATAATCAAAATCGTATCTCCTACCTCTACCAGTGCTCCGGATTCACGTACTATCTGCGAGACCATTCCCCCTTCCACCGCATCGAGGAAAAAAGTTTGCGCAGGTTCGATCTGTCCCGAAACCAATATATAATCGGTAAACTCACCTTTCGAAACTGTCGCGATGCTCAAGCGATCTTTCTCCACATTCATTGTAGACCTGTGATCCGCATAGGCGATTTGGTAAACAATTCCTGCGACTATAGCCACTCCGCCTACTATCCAGGCGATTCTTTTTGGGGTCCAGGTTTTCTTAGCTATTTTTCTATCCATTGTGTGTAAATGCCATTTTCGGGCTGCCCCCACTATGCCAAATGGTATGCCATGCAAAAAATCGCCTTCACAGGCTTGTTTCATCGATTTAGGAAAAAGTGCACTTAAGACTCTCGAACATTTTCGTCCGCAAGCGAACAAAATATTTCAAAGTCGACTATTTTTTACCTAACTTATATTTCCGCTCTATCCTCTCAAAACATGCCCATAGTGTCCGAAATCAAACGTTTTACGGTAAATTTATATCGTCTTGCTTTTCGGTATGCTTTTGGAACAGGAGCACAGTGCAAGCAGGAAAGGTTTCCGTGCTTTTTTAATTCCTTTTTACTATGAGCGAGCAACGAACAGGCAAAATCCTGATTGTAGATGACAATGAAGACCTCTTAAAGGCAGCAAAAATTTTCCTGAAGCGGCACTTTTCCCAAGTGGACACTGAGACCAATCCAGACCTACTTCCCATTCTCACACATAATGAGTCGTACGATGTGATCCTGCTGGACATGAACTTCACCAAAGATGTGAGTTCAGGACAGGAAGGATTCTATTGGCTTGACCGTATCCTTGAACTTGACCCTTCCGCAGTGGTGGTCTTGATCACTGCTTATGGGGATGTGAATCTTGCAGTAAAAGCCATTAAGGAAGGAGCTACTGATTTTGTCTTAAAGCCTTGGGAAAATGAGCGTCTGCTAGCAACATTGAATTCTGCCTTGCAGCTTCGCAAAAAGAAGATGGAAGTGGATCTGCTGAAAGATCAAAAGCAAACCATGCAGCAGGATATTGACAATAAGTTCAAAGACATCATCGGCCAAAGTGAGTCAATGCAGAAGGTTTTTGAGACTATAGAACGAGTGGCCGTCACGGATGCCAATGTCCTGATTTTAGGAGAAAACGGTACGGGAAAAGAATTAATAGCACGGGCAATTCACAGACATTCCCGCAGAAATAAAGAGGCATTTGTAGGAGTTGATTTGGGTTCTATCACACAGACGCTTTTTGAATCAGAGCTATTCGGCCATAAAAAAGGATCATTTACCGATGCCAAGGAAGATCGTGCAGGCAGATTTGAGCAGGCGCATAAAGGAACACTTTTCTTGGATGAAATAGGAAATCTTCCTATGGCACTTCAATCCAAGCTTTTGGCCGTTCTTCAAAACCGCCAAGTGACACGGGTTGGTGCAAACCGGCCAGTGGATGTAAATATCCGCCTTATTTCTGCAACCAATATGCCTATTCATAGTATGGTCTATGAAAGTGGGTTTCGTCAGGATTTACTTTACCGTATCAACACCATTGAGATTCAGCTTCCTCCGTTAAGGGAGCGCGTGGAGGACATTCCTCTTTTGGCAGATTATTTCATTGCTTTTTACACCAAAAAATACAACAAAGACATACGCAAAGCCTCCGACCCGCTCGTGAAACGTATGACTAAATATCACTGGCCCGGCAATATCCGTGAGCTACAGCACAGTATAGAGCGGGCGGTAATCATGTCCAACCATAACGTATTGCAGCCGGAAGATCTTTTTTTGCAGAAAATGAACCAGCCGGAACGTCAGGATGAATCCGTAAGCCTGGAGCACCTGAATATAGAAGATGTGGAACGCATCCTAATCCGCAAGGCACTGCAAAAACACAATGGCCATATCACCCGGGCAGCTGAAGAACTCGGCCTCACACGGTCCTCACTCTACCGCAGACTGGAAAAATATGGTTTATAAGCGGTTTTCACTTGGAGTTGGTTTACGGATATTCGGAATTATCGCATGTATTTACCTTGGACTTTGGCTATATTATAGTCAGGGACTTTGGTTGGCTCCCGCTATTTTGGGTTTGATCGCACTCATACAGATCGGTGAAATGATCTACTATGTCAATTCCATCAATCATAAACTCGCACGGTTTCTGGACTCCATCCGATATGCTGATTTCTCAAGTTCCTTCACTTCAGACAGTAAAATGGGCAAATCCTTCAGGGAGGTTAACTCATCTTTCAATGAAGTGATGGAGGTGTTCAAGCAAACCCGTGCGGAAAAGGAAGAACAGATGCTTTTCCTTCAGGTGATTATTCAGCACATCAATACCGGAATCATTTCTTTCAATGATGCCGGGAAAATCGGGGTGATCAATAATGCCGCTAAGCATTTACTTCAGATTCCCCAATTTCGGGATATTACTGATCTGGGAAAGCTGTCTCCCAAGCTCCTGACGGATGTGATGGAAATGAAGCCTGGACAGCGGATTTCGAAAAAGGTCAATCCTTCCCTGCACCTGATCATACAATCCACTTCACTGAAAATGGGGGGGCATAGCTGGACATTGCTTTCACTGCAAAACATCAATGCGGAGCTTCAGTCCAATGAACTCGAAGCCTGGCAGAACCTGACCAAGGTACTTCGCCACGAAATCATGAATTCCATCACCCCGATTTCCAGTTTGGTAGAATCACTTCGGACAATTTTGGATGAGGACAGCTATGTGCAGCAGGAAGGTTTTCTGATCAAAAGAGACGGCTTCATGGATATGCAGGAGGGGTTGGATACCATTGCCAACCGCAGTAAAGGCTTAGTGAATTTTGTGAATGCCTACCGTGACTACACCAATATCCCTGTACCGAAAAAGGTAACCATGCCTGTAAGGCAGCTCTTTGAGAATGTACTCCATCTGATGAAGGAGGACTTAAAAGTGGCTGAGGTAAAAGTAGAAACGAAGGTTCGTCCCAGTGACTTGGAAATACACTGTGATCCCGACCAGATCACGATGATCTTGATCAATTTGGTGAAAAATGCCGCTGAATCCCTTCATAATCAAGCTGACCGTACGATATGGCTTTCAGCTATAGGTCAGGGAGATTTAGGGCTAATGATACAGGTGGAAGATGCCGGCCCGGGAATTATCCCCGAAGCTCTGGAGCGGATATTTGTTCCTTTTTATTCTACCAAGAAGACCGGAAGTGGTATTGGACTGGCGATCTCAAGGCAGATTATGAATCTCCACAACGGCAGTCTTCAGGTGACTTCCATACCAAATGAACGAACTATTTTCACGATGAACTTCAGGTAGTCGAAGCCAATGTGAGTGTCTCACTCACATTTTATCATGGAAATATTTGGTCCAAGTCCGAAGACTTGGACTAATGCAGCTTTTCTTACCATAAAGTCACAAAGAGATCAAGCGAAAATTGCACGGGAACCGTCGATTATCAGATCGCGCTGCTATGTTTTTCTATGTGGCTATGTAGTAACCCATTTTTTACATCAAGTCCAGCTTCCGGAGAAGCAGGACAACAGTATTCCCGAACCACTCAAAACTTATACATCGCCGTCACGCCGAAAGTCGCCGGATTGCCTAAATGCGCAGGGCCAAAATTGTATGCATAATCGATGTAAGTGGTATCAAATATATTCTTAGCCCAGAAAGAAAGCTCCATGGTATCGGTCATCACTCCAAACTTGGTATTTGCAATCTCATAAGCATCTTGTCTGATGGTATTTTCCAAGTTGAAAAACTGCTCCCCAAAATACAACCACTCCGCTCTCACTACCCACTTCAGCTGACTTGAGTAAAAGAACTGGGGTGTCCATTGCACTGCTACCATGGAAGTCACGTCGGGAGTAAAAATCTGTCTGTTGCCGGAGTAATCTACCTCACCGGATTCTCCGGGAAGCATCAACTTGTCAAAAGTCGCATGTGTATATCCGAAATTCCAGTCAATGCTTAAATTCCTCGCAGGAATTGTGCTTACCTCCCATTCTACTCCCGTGCTTGTCAGGTCACCGGCATTGGTAGTCACCACAATCGCATCCGGCAAGATCAAGCCCGGTATCTGAACATCTGAAACAGTTGTTATAAATGCCGATAAGTTTACTCTTATTTTCCTGTTGAAAAAGTAGTTCTTACTTCCAATTTCAAAATTGTTCGAAAACTCAGGATCGTAGGCAAACAAAGGTGGATTACTTGGATCCGAACCGATCTGCGTCAACCCTCCCGGCCTGAAACCACGGCTGTAACTACCATAAACCTCATTGGTAGTTGCCAGCTGATAAGCTAGGGCAACTTTAGGAGAAATCGCATTATAACTTACATTACCTGTAGTGTCCGGCTGAGTGACCATAGGATCACCCTGTCCAAAATCCATCTCCTGAGAAACAGTCAGCTTCTTTTTCTCATAATCCGAACGCAAACCACCGGTAAGTTTCAATCTATCAGTCAAGCTATAGCTAGCCTGTCCAAAAAAAGCGAATCCGTATCCGGTGGACACATTCGTATTGATGGTGGTGAAGTTGGAAATCGGAGAGCCAACCAATGCAGCATCATCTCCAAAGTAAATCCCCTGCCTGGTCGGAGCCTCAGAGTTGAAACCAAAGAACCCGACTTGCCAATTCAGCTTCTGACCGGTATTTGAAGAGGCCAATCTAAACTCCTGAGTCCAGACAGAAACAGTGTTCCAGTCCCTGCCATAATTATTTACTATGGAAACCCCGTCAATCGGAGAGAAATCTCCATCGATTGGAGTTTTGTAGTAGCGATAATTGTTTTGATAAGCTGTCTGAGAAGAGAAATTAAGACTCGGACCCTCATTTTTGATTACCAGGGAAATATTTTGACTGTCGTCTACCATTTCCGTAATAGCATTTTGGTTGACCTCAAAAGGATTCTCCAACGCAGAATCTGCATTAGGTGCCAAAGAGAACGGTCCATTATTTCGTCCTGAATTGCTTTTGAAGTTTAGAATTGCTTCCCAGTTTTTGGCAAAAAGGTAATTCACATTTCCGGCTATCAACGTGTTCCTTTGCTTGTCAAAATCGCTGTCGTTGAAAAGATTGGTGTAATATCCGTCCAGCTTGTCCGACAAAATTGAGACTCCCACATACACCTTGTGCGGAACCACCATAGTCTTCACCCCCGCCGCTATTCTGGAAAAGCCATAGTTCCCTATATCGGTACGGACAAAGCCTGAAAGTTTATCCGATTTCGGTTTGGTGATGATGTTCATGACACCTCCCATCGCATTTCTTCCATAAAGCGTTCCCTGCGGACCACGCAGTACTTCGATTCTCTCCACGTCATTGAGTAGGAAGAAGTATGTATCCAAGCCAAATTGATTTACGCCATCCACATAGGTCGCTACTGCAGGCTCGTAAGAAGTGGTCGTAATACCTCGAATAGACATCACATTTCTATTGTCGCCCGGATTGGATGAGTATAGATTGGGAATGTATCCCCGAAGATCTTTTGTCTGCCACAGATTCATTTCCTCCACCTTTCGGGTATCAAGCGCAGACACACTAAAAGGCACTTTTTGCAGATTTTCACTTTCTTTTTGGGCAGTCACGATGACTTCACCGAGCTGACTCTCAGGAATGGTGTCGTTCGTCTGTGCAAGAGAGATTTGAGTCACAATGCTTAATCCGCAGGCAAGAACTAGCTTCGCCAGAGTATGGGTATTGATAATTGGCATAATAGGATTGGGACAGTTTCAGCTACGAATTTAAGGGTAGTAGGATTAAAATCCCGATAAAGAGTGACTATTTCCGATTTCTGACCCACCTGCTAAATAATTCCGATTTTATTTTCCTTTGGTCGATTGTTGATCCATACTTTTTGTGGAGTAGACGATGTGGTAAATCAACCCAGTGTAAGTTCCCACAAATCAGGTCTTGGTAAAAAAACGGATGATTGAATTTCCGGATTTTGGATGGTTTTGACTATTGGTTTTAAGTTCTAAGATTAGTTCGACACCTTTCAAGATCGGAAGTTTGGCGGATTGAAAGGGATTGAAGTTCCAATATGATTGGCTATAATTTTTGTTTGGAGAAACATTCTCCCGAAATCGCTACACTCATCCGGGAATGGCTAGCCGGGGTCGTTTTTTGTTGACCCATATGATCGATTCGGAATGACCACGTAGTGGTCGAACCTTTCAATAACCCCGGTGCAACCGGGGGAATGGAAGGATGCGGACGACAACCCCGAATGGGGTTGAACTTTTGCCAAGACAAGAAGTCTCTTTTCCCCTTTTAGTCCCGATAGCTGAGGAGGGGGAATTGCCAAATTTGAACCTCTAGCATTAATTCAAAACATGTACTTGCAGTTAAGGGGATACTCATATACCCCTATATCAAAACCTTCGGCTCCAGCCAAATCATGGTCAAAAGCATCAAAAACATTCCCAGCCAAAGCCAATCGGATACTTTCCTTGTCGAAGTAAAACTATTGGCGGAGGTTTCTTGCTTTGTATGGGATCGCAAAAAATCAGCCCGTAATTTCTCAGTCCTCAAACTTGGCCATGCATCCGTAGCATAACTGTAAAACTCTAAACTATCAGCAACTGAAACCCATCCGGAATCCAAGTTTACAAACTTTCCGGTTTTGGAGAATGGGTTCACCAGAGATGGCTGAAGAAAAACTGAATCAGAGTCAATATAAATAAAGTCATCTTGAAAATCTTCATGATTTATACGAATCTCAACTTGCATTCCCGCAAAAGTAGGTTGCGGAATCTCAACGGATCCTGATTTCCGGGGAAGCATCACTCCGAGAATTTCCTCCCAAATCTCCTGATACCTCAAACTATCCCCGGCCAATTTGAGTGGAAAAGTCTTGCCAAGCAAACTTACGCCCACTTTGGCATTGCCGGTCTGCTGCATGGCAAACGCCTGGTCAAAAGACGATTTCTGTGCAATTGCATTCTCCATAGCATAAGGCAATGCTGTCAGCCCTTCCCCAAGTTCTCTGCTTTCTTCGGTTGTGGTTCGCTTAGTCTTAAAGTTGGTTCCAAATGCCTTATTAATTGCAGCGATATCATTCCCTGCCTCTCCCAAATTAATCACCAAAACAGAAGCTCCATTATCGAAAGCATCCCGGGTAGATTTTTTGGCTAGTTGAGCCGGATCGATGATCAAGAACTGAAGCGAATCCGATTCAGAATTTCCTGAGCTTATAATTGAGCTTTTTGAGATATCAATCCGTTCATTCACCTGCTCGCCTGAGTTGATCAGATGCTGCCTTAATGTCCTGATTTCGGCATCAGGAAAAGCAAATTGCAAATGGTATTGGACCGGCAAAGCAGCCTGCGTAAAGAAATTGATAGAACCAAGCAAACTATCATTCACCATCAAACTCAACTCATTTCTTCCTACTATTTTTGCGGGAAATCTTAAGCGGAAGGCACCGGTATCGGGGTCTGTCACCGTTTCAGCCAGCGTTTCTCCTTGCTGGGCCAACGTGATTCTTACCGAATCCCCTGTTTCGATTTTGCCATTTACTGCTTGCATTTCCCCGTCACGCAGCATCCCTTTCCATTCCAAAAATCGGATTGAACCATATTCAACATCTTGGATCCATCTGACATCTTTTGCAGTGAATTTCAATAAATCTGTCTGAGTGAAATCTGGGCCGAGGAGATAGACGGGGTTTCCCTGTCCCCCGTAATCGGCAATGGCCACAGTTTTTTTGATTCCCAGACTATCTTTCCAATAGCGTATCTTATCTTTTGAGATGGACACCGAATGAACCACTACTGCTTCGGCAGGCTGATCAGACTTCCATACCGGCTGAACCAGGTAAGCGATCAGCACAAAGGCAAAGAGTGCGTTAAGAGAGACCTTGACTGCTTTTCTCCACCCTTTATGCTTGGACTTTAACGTCCAAAAAAGCTGAAAGCCGAATATGACCATAATTGCGCCGGCAAACACCCAAGCCCATGTCCAGGATATCAAAGGTTCGAATTGAATCATTGCAACTTGCTCCAAAAGGCTTTTTCGAGTTCTTTTTGTTTGAGAAAAGATGCATTCACACCTTCTCTTTGGGTTAGGAGAGGATATAGTTTTTGAAACAATTCCCTTTTTCCCTCTTCATCTATTTTTCCGGCATTCAACTCCTGCAATCTTACCAAAACAACCCAGTCCTGCATGCCTGAATAGTTCATCCTCGCCGTCCAGAGTTCACCAAGCTTTTGCACAGCGGCTTTGTCAAGCACCGAGAGCTCTGTCTTGGGCAGCATTCCCAACACTTCTGCGGCGAGTGGTGCCAAGCGGCCGGTAAGAGCCAGCTGATCAACTTTAATTTTGTTTTTCAGTTCATCCAGATCACCGGTTAACCGCTTCTCCTCCACCTTGATTGGAGGCGGATCAAAGCCTGTCCGCTTCACATATACCCTTGATTTCTGTTGGACAGACTTAAGTAACTCAAGCGCTTTTTCTTGATAAGGGATTGCTTTCTCGGGTTCAAAGAGTCTGAGGTATAATTCAGATTGCCACATCTGTTGCAGCGCTGTTTTAAGCGTGGCTTTGGTAGACTCTTCGAAATAGGTATTTGTCTCGGCGTTTTGGTGATCGTGTATGTAAGATTCCATAATTCCCGCAAGGCCGTCTCCGTCATCACTATGGGGATTTGTGGCTACTTCCTCTCCATGGCTGTGATCATGAGTAGCGGTAGGCATAATCATATGATCAGTGATTCCTGCTTCACTTTCTTCGTCATGTCTATGCTCATAACCCTCCAATAGATTCTCCACATCTGAGGCTTCGACCGTTCCTCCACCCGCATTGTCTTCAAACTCCTCACCCAAGTACTGACCATAGCGCAATCTGAGCATCTTCTGATCATAACCTATTTCATTGGAGATGACGTTGAATTCACGCCCGGTGAGATTCTTTTTGTCTGCCAAGAGCTTTTGGGTATCGATGATGATCTGCCGCTGACTTCGGAAATAATCCGGCATGACATGTATGGCCATTCCGACCAGTTCCTCCTCAGTCATTCCTGCCGAATCCACATAGTTGATAAAATAGGTATCGCTTCTCGAAAAATTAGGTTCGGGCATCTTATTATCCAGTGCCGCCCAATAGTAGTAGAGCTCATCACCGTGCTTAAAATCCAGTGCATTCAGATCCAGTTTTACCGACAGCTCTCTGGACTTGAAATCCCGCATAGGTATCGGGATTCTATTCTCCCGAAACTTCACATTTTCACCGGATCCACGTGCCAAAGTAGCCACCAAAAACACTTCCTTAACCTGAAAATCATCTGAGACTTTTGCAGTCACATGCATGATCTTAGGATCATTGGTGAAATGATAGGTATACAGTTCCTTATCCGAAGGCTGAATCACGGGAGCCAAATCCCGGACAGCCTCCAACGTGAAATAATCAGACTCAAAGATAAGCTCATTATCCTTACTCGCACGAAGCGCATAAATTCCCGAATTCCTCACCCGGTCCCGGAGGACAAACTGCTCCTGCTGCTTTGTAAACTGCAACCCATCCCCGTTGGAATTGATTAATTCCAATGAGAGATCACTGGCATTGGAAAGCGAAATAACCCATTCTATACCAGATCCTATTACAGCATTCACTTCAAGTGTGGATTGATTTACTTTTGGCAGACCGGTATATGCGGGTGGAATGATGGTAACTACTGCAGAAGTCATCTCCACCGGCAGATCAGCCACGAAAACTTCTTCCGCTTTACTGTCCGGTTTGGCTTTAACGGGCGGGGATGCTTCTTCGGGAAAACTTATACGTGAAAGCCCATAGATACC
Source organism: Algoriphagus sp. Y33 (assembly GCF_014838715.1). Lineage (NCBI taxonomy): Bacteria > Pseudomonadati > Bacteroidota > Cytophagia > Cytophagales > Cyclobacteriaceae > Algoriphagus > Algoriphagus sp. Y33. The sequence continues at coordinate 2,878,514 of NZ_CP061947.1, forward strand.
CGAGACTAGAAACAAGGCGATCAGGAAAGGCCAAGTACTCTTGTACCACACCTTGATTTCCCCACCGCGGAAATTAGCATTTACCCGCTCCCACTGAAGCTGCTCAGCTATATTTTTGTTGGTCTTGTCGAGAAGTTGGAGACTGAATTCCAGGTCAGGAAACTGTAGATGCATCAGCTGAACAGCCTGAAGCCGCTTGCTCCGGAACAATCCCAATACGTATCCGCAAGCGATAAAACCCAGTAAAGCAATCAAACCTATAACCCAAACAGATGAGGTGAAAATCATCCCAAACACTGCAACCGCCAGACCGGCGAGCGAGGATTTCAGCCCGGACTGCACATGCAATTGCGTCTCACTTTTGGCGATATAACGTACTATGCTGCTCATAACCCTTTCTTATTGGCGAAGTATCGTTCGGCTCCAAAACACAGCATAAAAAGCCCCAATAAAAGCAAATTAAGATTTGCCTTCTTGCCTTCATCTTTGTGTTGCCCTACCAAAAACCTGCCCGCAACCTGGGCATGGCTTAAGGGAGCATCTTTCTTTTCCACACCCGAAAACTCTAAAAATGCCTCTAAAATCACCTCAGGCAATTTCCCAGTCTGCACCACTTCAGCATGCTCAAAATCCAATTGCTCCGAAAAAGCTACCAGATTGGACTGCTCCGAAAAAGAGAACCTATCCGAGATAAAATAGAGCTTAACCCTATCTTTTTCTGATGGGGGAATACGATCAAAAATAAGGCTTGCCTCATCGATTTTTTCCTTTTCTACGAAGCCAAATCCATACACATCCCAAATTGCTTCCAGAGATGCATTAATAAATTCACGTTCGGTGGAAGAAACATCCCCCAGATAATACCCGAAATCTTCCTTTTCCAAGCCAATTGAAACTGCTGTTTCATTTTCCTCCGAACTGGGGATCACCACTCCACTTGGATCAACTTTAAGCATTTTTCCTCCCTCTACTGCAATAAGCTTTTTTTGGGAGGTTGTCAAATCAGCACTTCCCAAATAAAGAAATGGTTTGAGAGGGCTAAGGTAAAAATCTGAGTTCAACCCATTTTGGGAATTAGCCAAGTATAGATGAAGAGCTGATGCATCGCTTGGAATAAGATCAAGTGAAGCTTGAATATTGCTTATTTTATCTTTTGATTTAAAGTAATTTAAATCTTCAATTGGTGTGAGGTTTTCGTCCGCCCAATAGACTTCATCACCCTTTTCCAAGGCTTGCTGAAGTTCAAATTTAAACTCTTCCACCACTTGCGCAGTTGGCTGTACCAAATGAATGACCCGTTCTTCGGGCATGTTTTTCAGGATTGGGATAAACACCTGACTAAGCAGTAACACCAGTAGCACAAGCATAAGAATCCTCAGCAGAAGCACCAAGATATTCTCCAGACGGAAACCTTTGGCAACGGAGCTTTCTTCCTTGGAAAGCCAATGCATCGCTGCCCAATGGAGCACCTGACCTTTTCTTCCCTGCCACAGGTGAATCAGGATTGGAATGCTGATTCCCAGCAAACCCCAAAGCAATATGGGTTGAAGAAACTGCATCAGGAGAGGGATCGTTGGGAGAGAAATTTGCTGATTACTCCGGAAATAGAATCTGTCAATCGCACCTGAAAAAAATGAACTTGTGGTAGAAGTAATGACTTCTTAAAATCTGATAAATAGTTCTTTATGGATTCATTATAGTTTTTCTCTATCGCCTTATGATCCAAAATTACGGTATGGTCTGACTCCAAATCCTTAAAGTTGAAATTGCCCTTCAAATCAAATTCCTCTTCCTGCTTTCCCAAAATCTGAAAGAGCACAATCTCCTTTTTCGGATGCCGCATTTGCTCCACGATGTCCAGCCACTCATCATCTTTTTGCAGAAAATCGGAAACCAGAATTACCAGTTCTTTCTGCCTGCTTTTCAAAACAGGAAAGTCCTGCTTCCCTATCGGCCAGGATCCGGCCGCTGTTTCTTCTTCCAAATAGTATAGCATGCGCTGAAATGCCTTGGGTGAGGCAGAGACCTTCTGGACGACTTTTCCATCCTGACACGTAAAATAGCTCAATGAGTCTCCTTGCTGGTGTGCCAAGTAGGAAAGCGACGCAATGAGGTTTTTAGCGTATGCCAGACGTCCAATTCCGTTTTCCTCATAATTCATCGATCCCGATAGATCAAGCATCATACGGATATGCAAATGGCTTTCTGTCTGCGATTCTTTGATCATGTACTTACCGGAGCGGGAGAAGTACTTCCAGTCAATCCGCTTGGGATCATCCCCGGGCTCATAGTACCTGTACTGCTCAAACTCAGATCCCACTCCCACGCGTTTGCCCAGGTGCACGCCGTTCTTGAGCTGCTCGCTGATAAGTTTAGCGGCCAACTTCAAGTTATTGAGTTTGATGATTTCGAGGTTACTTGCTTGCATGGATAGGCAATGCTTCTAAGATTTTGGCGATGACCGCATCAGCCTGAATATTCTCAGCCTCCGCCCGAAAGTGTAACGAGAGTCTATGTCTTAATACCGGGAAAGCCAGTGTCTTGATATCTTCGGGAGTGACCGCATAGCGCCCTTTCACCAGTGCCCGGGCTTTGGCACAAAGAATCAAAGCCTGACCTGCACGGGTACCTGCCCCCCACTCCACATAGTCTATAACGGTTTGAATTTCTGACTTATCAGGACGGGTAGCTCGAATTAACTTATTGATGTAAGCAAGCAGCTGAGAGTCAATGTGGACCTCTCTGGTCAGTTTCTGTAAATTCAGAATATCCGTGGCGGAAAAAACCGGGTCAGGCTTGCCTTTATATGTCCCGGTTGTTTTTTCCAGGATATCCAGTTCCTCCTGTTCGGATGGATAGCCTAATTTGATGTATAAAAGAAAGCGGTCAAGCTGTGCTTCCGGCAGCGGATAGGTTCCTGATTGCTCTATAGGGTTTTGTGTAGCGATAATCAAAAAAGGAGCTGGAAGCGGATGGTGTTGTCCACCGTAAGTCACTACTTTTTCCTGCATGGCTTCCAGCAATGCGGCCTGGGTTTTGGGCGGAGTCCGGTTGATCTCATCTGCCAAAACCATATTGGCGAAAATAGGCCCCCTGTTGAACTGGAAAAACTTCTTGCCTGTCTCATGGTCTTCTTCCAGAATCTCCGTCCCCAGGATATCTCCCGGCATCAAATCCGGTGTGAATTGAATTCGTTTGAAACCCATCTCCATTCCCTGGGAAAGCGAATTCACCATCAGCGTTTTTGCCAAGCCAGGCACCCCTTCGAGCAGGCAATGTCCTCCGGCCAGCAGTGTAATGATAATCTCTTCGATCACAGACTCCTGACCGACGATGACTTTTGCAATCTCTTTTTTGAGTTGGGGGATTTTTCCCACCAACTCTTTTAATGCTGTTAATTCTGTGTTTTCCAATATCATTGTGTTAATGCATAAACCACTATGTTGACACCAAACCTGGTATTGTCAACCTTTAAGAAGCGTTTGTTTCTAAAGTCATAATCCCATTCACAGCCATAATCCTTGTTACTATAAAGAACTCCTATTCTACCGTTTACGATAATAGCTTTCAAGTAATCATGGATCAGGTCATCTCCCCAGCCGTTGAGCTCAAAGGAAGTTGCGGGTGGGCCATCTTCGAACTCGAAGAAGGACGAATAAATTGGGTGGTTATTGGGTATTTTTTGGAGTGCATCTTCTCCAAAGGTCTTGGCCATTTCAGCCTCAAAGGATTTGGCGAAAAGCCCGTCTATGTCATGATTGCAATCATCGGCAAAGACAAAGCCTCCATTCGCTACATAAGTTTTGAAATTATTCCGCTCTTCAGCCGAGAATTCCACCAGCTTATGTCCACTGATATAGCAAAAGGGACTTTTGAAAATCTCCTTGCTACTCAGCTCAATTACTCTTTCCTTCTCGTCCACAGGAATGGTAGTGTATTCCACCAGAGAATTGAGCAAGTTGACAGGCATGCGCTGATCTGTGTCCCAATTGCCTGAGTTGTATTTTATTCTGGTGAAGAAGAAAGCTTGCATTGTAGGGATTAGTGTTCAGTCTCAGTGATCAGTTTGCAGCGAGGGAACAATAAACAGTTTGCAGTCAACCTTAAAGACTGCAAACTGAATACTGACCACTGTCAACTGAATTAAACAGCGTCTGATAAACTGGTAAAGGTAAAGTCCCTGATCTTCATAGCAGGAATCAAGCTTCCTCCTACCCGCTGGGTTTGGCCCAGTGATTCTATGTTATTGAGCATAATAATCGGACTTTCATTGAATCGGAAGTTTTTCACAGGGAACTTGATCTGGCCATTCTCAATGTAGAACGTACCGTCTCTGGTCAAGCCTGTGTAGAGCAAAGTCTGGGGATCTACCGGTCTGATATACCAGAATCTGGTCACCAGAATACCTCTTTCTGTGCTTTTGATCATCTCGGCAATGGATTCATCTCCGCCTGAGAATATATATCCCCCTCCACCAAAGCCTCTTCCTCCCGGACGGGATAGCGGTGCCACACCCTGCTTTTCTGCCCAATAGCGGGAATAAGCCAAATTTTTCACCACTCCATTTTCTACCCAAGTGGTTTTCTGTCTTGGCAATCCGTCCCCATCCCAAGGAGACATCGGAATTTCAGTATTGAAAGGATCGGAGGTGATCGTCACCCGCTCGTCAAATAATTTTTCTCCCAAGCGAGTTCCTCCACCCTTCTTGCTCATGAAGCTTCTGCCCTCATCTGCACTTCTGGCGTCGAAGCCGCCTGTAAGCAGACGCATCAAATCCCCGGCAGCTGTAGGCTCAAGGATAACGGTGTATTTACCGGGCTCGATGGCCTGGGCATTTTTGGATGCCTGGGCTTTTTGCATCGCTATGGTGGTGACATCTTTAGAATTCAACAAACTCACATCATTGAAATCGCGAATAGCATAGCCGGAACCGGTTCCGTCTTCGGTTCTCACCGTGATAGAGAAGTCTACAGAAGTACTGGTGTTGAAACCGAAAAGCCCTTTGCTGTTGCCGGTAGCTACGAAACCTGAGAAATCTTCCAGGTATCCGGCAGCAACCAAATTTTGGGCATTACACGGCCCAATACTGTCTCCTGCCAATTGTGCACGGAAATCAGGATCGATCTTATCCGTGGCAGAACTGAACGTAGCCGCATCCGGATAGGTCTGTGCTCCAAGCATAGGCATGTATTCCGGATTTTCCGGTGCCAGTTGTGCGATTTCCTCAGCCCGAACAACTGCTTTTTTAAGCGATTCGTCATCCAATTCGTTGATTGTGGATGAGCCGGATTTTTTCCCAAAAACGGAAGTAACGTTTAGTGTGATTTCATTGGTTTCTCCACTGGTATTTACCGTATTTCTGGCATATCGGATATTTCCCGTCCTCCCTCCGAAGATAGAGACTTCAGTCTCATCCGCTTTGGCATATGACAATACTTTATCTATTATTTTCTTAGCTTCTTCTTGTGTTAAAATGGCCATAATTCTCGCGTTGAGGTTAAATATTTCGTCCCGTGTTGATCACATTCACTCCGTCGAAACGGGTAGTCGAGCTGCCGTGAGAAACAGCGGAAGACTGTGATGGTTGTCCTTTGCCGTCAAAGAAGGTACCCATAAAACGGTAGTCGTCTTTGTCGCAAATTTGGGAACAGGAATTCCAAAATTCCTGTGTATTGGATTGGTAAGCCACGTCTTCAAGCATGCCGGCAATCTCGCCATTTTTGATTTCGTAGAATACCGTTCCTCCAAACTGAAAATTGTACCGCTGCTGATCAATGGAGAAAGATCCTCTTCCCAAGATGTAAATCCCTTTTTCTACATCTTTGATCATGTCCGCAGGACCCATTTTTTCCGTTCCCGGTCTCAATGACACATTTGCCATCCGCTGGAACTGTACAGAACTCCAGCTGTCTGCAAATGCACATCCATTGGACTCTTTGCCACCTAAAATACCGACTTGATCCCTGATGGCTTGATAATTCACCAAAACCCCATCCTTGATCAAATCCCACTCCTTGCATTTCACCCCTTCATCGTCATATCCCGTATTACCCAGTGAAAAAGGCTGCGTTTTATCCGCTACGATATTGACTTTGTCAGAACCGTATTTGAAGTCGCCTGCTTTCCATTTGTCCAGTGTTGCAAAACTAGTTCCCGCATAATTAGCCTCGTAGCCTAATACACGATCCAATTCCAGCGGGTGTCCCACTGATTCGTGAATAGTCAATCCCAGGTGATCAGGATCTAAGACCAAATCATATTTACCCGGAACGACGGATTTAGCCTGGATTTTTTCCTTAGCCTGCTTAGCAGCCACGATGGCATCCTCCACGATATCATAAGAATTGTTGTAACTGTTGAATCCGGCAGCATTCATGATTTTGTCTTTGGGCAGACCATCCATGTATTCGTATCCCATCCCCATGGGAGTACTCAATGCCTGCCGGGATCTAAATCCCCCTGACTCTTTATTCACGGCAGTGACTGT